>NZ_JAGINO010000005.1 GCF_017876115.1 Azospirillum picis | reverse complement strand
ACTAAGGCCGAAGCCTTCGTTCGACTTGCATGTGTTAGGCATGCCGCCAGCGTTCGTTCTGAGCCAGGATCAAACTCTCAGGTTCAAATCGCCCATACCCAAAGCCGAAGCTCAAGGCAAAAGGCGACTGACAGGACCGCCTTCGCGATCTCCTGATACGTCGATACTGTTCACAGTCTCTCTGCTCAAAAGATGCACAGACGATCCTCGATTGTGCCAAGCCCCTTCCGGAACCGGCACCACCCAGGCCGCAACGGCTACCAACTGCCGCCGCCTGCGCATCCCTTCTCACAACACGGTATAAACTTGTCAAAGAGCCCGCCCGACGCGGAACCGGCTGTCGGCCCGAACCATCTGGGGTTCGGGTGCTGAGCGCCGGTTTGTCGGGCTTCCCGTTTCGCGTACCGGTCGCTGCCGTTTCGGCGGCGCCGGCGTCGTTCGCGTCGGGAGGCGCTTTATATGCGGCACCCCCCGCACCGCGCAAGCACTTTTTTCACCCCATCGCATTTTTTCGCGGCGGGGGGGGCGCACGCAGCCGCTCAGAAGGCGGCGGCCGGGATCTCGTCGTCGTGCCAGGTGCGGCCGTCACGCTCGATCAGCGCGATGGATTGAGACGGCCCCCAGGTACCGGCGATGTAGGGCTTCGGCATCTCGTGCCGGGCCGCCCAGCCGTCGAGGATCGGCTCGGCCCACTGCCAAGCGGCCTCGACCTCGTCGCGGCGCATGAACAGGGTCGAGTTGCCGCGCACCACGTCCATCAGCAGGCGCTCGTAGGCATCGGGGAAGCGCCCGCCGAAAGTCTGTGCGAAGCTGAGGTTGAGGGCGGCCGGCCGCAGGCGCATGCCGCCCGGCCCCGGCTCCTTGGTCATCAGGTGCAGCCGGATGCTCTCGTCGGGCTGGAGGCGGACGATCAGCCGGTTGGCCTGCAGTTCGCCCGCTCCCTGCGGGAAGATCGAGTGGCGGATGGGCCGGAACTGGATGACGATCTCCGACATCTTGGCCGGCAGGCGCTTGCCGCTGCGCAGGTAGAAGGGCACGCCGGCCCAGCGCCAGTTGTCGATCTCCAGCTTCAGGGCCACGAAGGTCTCGGTGCCGCTGGAGGAGGGAATGCCCGGTTCGTCGAGATAGCCCGGCACGGCACCGCCGGCGACCGCCCCGGCCCGGTACTGGCCGCGCACCGTGCAGCTCCCGATCTCGTCGGCCCCGATCGCCTTCAGCGAACGCAGCACCTTCAGCTTCTCGTCGCGCACCGACTCCTGGGCGAGCGAGATCGGACACTCCATGCCGACCAGGCAGACGAGCTGCAGCAGGTGGTTCTGTACCATGTCACGCAGCGCGCCCGACTGGTCGTAATAGCCGCCGCGCTCCTCGACGCCGACCGTCTCGGCGACGGTGATCTGGACATGGTCGATGTGGTCGGCGTTCCACAGCGGCTCGAACAGGGAATTGCCGAAGCGCAGCGCCAGCAGGTTCTGCACCGTCTCCTTACCGAGGTAATGGTCGATGCGGTAGATCTGCGGCTCGGAGAAGACGGCGCCGACCTGGTCGTTGATCGCCTGGGCCGAGGCGAGATCGCGGCCGATCGGCTTCTCCAGCACCACCCGCGAATCCGGGATGGCGAGCCCGAAGGCACGGAGCTGGTCGCAGGTCGGGCCGAACAGGCTGGGCGAGGTGGCGAGATAGAAGATCCGCACCGCCGGCTCCCGTCCGGACGGCGGGGTGTTCAGCAGCTCCGCCAGCTCGCTCCATCCCTCGTCGGTGGTGGCGTTGACCGGCACATAGTCCAGCCGCTCCAGGAAGCGGGCGACAAGCGCGGTGTCGCGCTCGTCCGCGGGAACGTGGTCGCGGATCGCCTGCTCCGCCTTGGCCCGGAAATCGCCGCGCGACAGCGGGCTGCGCGAAACGCCGATGATGCGGCTGCCCTCGGCCACCTGCCCCGCCTTGTCGCGCAGGTAGAGCGCCGGCAGCAGCTTGCGCAGGGCGAGGTCGCCGGTCCCGCCGAACACCGTATAGTCGAAGGGCGGCAGAGCGGGGGCTGCGACGGTGGGGCGGGGATAGCTCATCGGTCCTCTCGTCGTCGTTGGCACGGAATGGATACGGCCCGTGCGCCATGGTGCCACAGGGGGGATGCTGTCACAATCCGGGCCGGCCTGAACAGCCAGCCCAGAGTTGCCAGCCCGGAGTTGCTCAGGCGCGGCCCGGTCAGCCGCCGAGCAGGTTGAGGACGGACGCACCGTTTTCCGCACCGCCGGCCGAGGCGCGGAACAGCGCGAACAACTCGCGCCCGCAGCCGTGGGCGGCATCCTCGCTCGGCGGCGGCGGCGCGCCGCGGCTTTCCCATTCCGCGGCATCGACCAGCGCCTCCAGCGTCCCGGCCTCGGCATCCAGCCGCAGGACGTCGCCGTCGCGCACGCGGCCGAGCGGTCCGCCGGCCTTCACCTCCGGCGTGACGTGGATGGCGGCCGGGACCTTGCCCGACGCCCCCGACATGCGGCCGTCGGTGACCAGCGCGACCTTGAAGCCCTTGTCCTGCAGCACGCCGAGCGGCGGCGTCAGCTTGTGCAGTTCCGGCATGCCGTTGGCGCCCGGCCCCTGATAGCGGACGACCACCACCACGTCGCGGTCGAGCTCGCCGGCCTTGAAGGCGGCCTGCACCGCTTCCTGGCTGTCGAAGACGCGGGCCGGCGCCTCGACCAGGCGATGCTCCGGCTTGACCGCCGAGATCTTGATGACGCCGCGGCCGAGATTGCCGGACAGCACGCGCAGGCCGCCCTCGGCGGCGAAGGGCGCCGCGGTGGTGGCGACCACGGTCGGGTCGCCGCTCTGCTCTGTGGCCGAGCGGGTCCAGGCGAGCGAGCCTTCGGCGTCGAGCCCCGGCATCGAACGGTAGGGCTCCAGCCCGCCCTCGTCGAGGATGGTCGAGATGTCGGTGTGGACCAGGCCGGCGTCGATGAGCTGGCCGATGACGAAAGGCATGCCGCCCGCCTGGTGGAAGCGGTTCACGTCGGCGCTGCCGTTGGGATAGACCCGCGCCAGCAGCGGCACCACCGCCGACAGGTCGGCGAAATCCTGCCAGTTCAGCTCGATGCCGGCGGCGGCGGCGATGGCCGGGATGTGCAGAGTGTGATTGGTCGACCCGCCGGTCGCCAGCAGGCCGACGATGCCGTTGACCAGCGCGCGCTCGTCGACGATGCGGCCGATCGGCGTGCCGGTCCCCGGGCCGGTCATCGCCACCACCCGCCTCGCCGCGGCGTCGGTCAGGGTATCGCGCAGCGGGGTGTTGGGGTTGACGAAGCTGGCGCCCGGCAGGTGCAGGCCCATGATCTCCATCAGCATCTGGTTGGTGTTGGCGGTGCCGTAGAAGGTGCAGGTGCCGGGCGCGTGATAGGACTTCGATTCGGCGTCCAGCAGCTCCTCCCGGCCGACCTTGCCCTGGGCGTAGAGCTGGCGGGCCTTGGCCTTGTCGGCGTTCGACAGGCCGGACGGCATCGGGCCGGCGGGCACGAAGATGGTGGGCAGATGGCCGAAGGCCAGCGCGCCGATCATCAGACCGGGCACGATCTTGTCGCAGATGCCCAGGCACAGGACGCCGTCGAAGGTGGCGTGCGACAGGGCGACGCCGGTGGCCAAGGCGATGACGTCGCGGCTGAACAGCGACAGCTCCATCCCCTCATATCCCTGGGTCACGCCGTCGCACATCGCCGGCACGCCGCCGGCGACCTGGGCGACGCCGCCGGCCGCGCGCACGGACTCGCGGATCATCGCCGGGTAGCGCTCATAGGGCTGGTGGGCCGACAGCATGTCGTTGTAGGCGGTGACGATGCCGATCGACGGCTGCGTCTCGCCGCGCAGCGCCGCCTTGTCGTTGGCGCCGCAGGCCGCGAAGGCGTGGGCGAGGTTGGCGCAGCCGAGGCGATGGCGCCGCGGCTTTCCGCCGGCGCTTTCCAGCCGTGCCAGATAGGCGGCGCGGCGGTCACGGCTGCGTTCGGCGATGCGCTCGGTCACGCGGGCGACGACGTCGTTCAGGGGGGCGGGCTTGCTCATGATCGCATCTCGACCGTTAGTGGGAGGCGATGATTTCCGGAGCGGACCATACGCTGACGCGCATCGGGTGTGAAGAAAAAAAATTTCACCATACCCACTGCATTACCCGGAACTCTCGCCAAACATGGCGATTCTCTTCATAGTGGCCGGCCATCGGGCCGGACGGTGCGTTCATCCCATAGCGTCGTCCCGCTGAGCCTCGGCCTTTTAGGGAAGTAACCTTTCGCGATGACACCTCCGGTCAATGGCGCGCCGGTCGATATTCTGGACCAGATCCGCCGGTTGCACGGCGGGCTGAAGCCGTCCGAAGCGCGCATCGCCGATCTGGTCCTCGCCGAACCGCGGCGGATCCTGGAGCTGAACGTCACGTCGCTGGCCCAGGCGGCCGACGTCAGCGAGGCGACGGTCGTCCGCTTCTGCCGCAGCGTCGGGTGTTCAGGCTTTCCCGACTTCAAGCTGCGGCTGGCCGAATGCCAGGCCCGCGACGAGTTCCGCGACCGCACGGGCGGCGGCACGCCTTATGTCAGCCAGGACGTCGCGGCGGACGACGACGTCGCCACGCTGGCGCGAAAAATTTTTTCATCAGGCGCCGCGGCGCTGACCGCGGCAGCGGCGGCGCTCGACGAGGAGGCACTGGAACGAGCCATCGCGTTGCTGGCGGAGGCGCCGCGGGTGCTGTGCGTCGGCACCGGCGGGTCGAGCGCGCTGGCGCAGGACGCGGCGCACAAGCTGCTGCGTTTCGGCGCGGACGCCCAACCCTGCGCCGACCCGGTGCTGGCCCGCATGCTGCTGGTCAACCTGGAGGCCGGCGGCGTGCTGCTGGCGCTGTCCAACACCGGGCGCAGCGGGACGATCAACGAGCTGGCCGCGGCGGCAAAGGCGCAAGGCACGGCGGTGGTGGCGATCACCGCGCCAAAATCCCCGCTGGCCGCCATGGCGAGCGTGGTCGTCGCCAGCCAGCCGGTGGAGGACACCGAAATGTACACGCCGATGGCGTCACGGCTGGTGCACCTGACGTTGATCGACGTGCTGTCGACCGGGGTGGCGCTGCGGCTCGGCGATCCGGCGGTGCGGCAGCTCGCCCGCGTCAAGGCGGCGATCAATGCCGGGCGGCTGCCGCCGCTGGCCTAGGGCCGGGCTGGGCCGGGTGGGGGCGCGGGGGCGGTGCGGGGGCGGCGCAGCGCGCCGCATCTTGTACCATGGTCGAATAAGGCGACGGGCCAAAGATTGCTACCCTTCCCCGCAATCAGGTGCCAAGCCGTCCTTCCCGCGTGCAGGCGGGCGCGGACGCTGGCCGAAAGAACGATACAGGATGAGGACGCACCCAATGATGCACGGCCCGCTCACGCCCGTTTCCCGATTGCGTCCGCCAGCCGCTTCCTCCCGCGTCCGGCGGCCGTCACGCGCACGCGGCACTTGAGACCACGACAGGCGGCCCAGGGACGCTGCGACATGTTCGCACAGGAAACAATCCGCACCATTCGCGTTGTTGCCGCCCCCCATCCGCTCTGACACACTTCGTGGTGGAGACGTGCAGCTCCGCCGCGTCCTTCGCCGCCCTGCAGGGAGCCGTAGGCCATGACCCGGATCCTGATTGCCGATGACCACCCGATGGTGCGCGACGCCTTGCGCAGCGCGGTCCTCTATTCCTGCCAAGCCACCGACGTGATGGAGGCGGACCGGCTGGAGAGCGTCATGCAGGCGCTGGAGGAGCGCGGCGACCTCGACCTCGTCCTCCTCGACGTCAACATGCCGGGGATGAACGGCCTTGGCGGCCTGCGCACCCTGCGCCAGCGGTTCCCGGCGACGCCGGTCATCGTCGTGTCGGCCCACGAGGAGCGGCGCATGGTGCGCGAGGCGCTGGAAAGCGGCGCCGCCGGCTTCATTCCCAAATCGACCCCGCGCGACGCCATCGCCGCCGCCTTGCGCCAGGTCCTGAACGGCGAACTCTACATCCCGCCCCAGGCCGCCGACGGCGACGCCGAAGAGGAGCAGGAGGACGCCGAGACGGCGGAGATCGCCCGGCGCATCGCGACGCTGACCGCTCAGCAACTCCGCGTGCTCGAACTGCTGGGCACCGGGAAGCTGAACAAGGAGATCGCGTTCGACCTTGCCATCACCGAGACCACGGTGAAGGCGCATGTCTCGGCGATCCTGCAGAAGCTGAAGGTCTACAGCCGCACCCAGGCGGTGGTGATCGCCAACCGGGTCCTGGCGGGACGGCGGTGACGGCATCCGCCGCCATGCCCACGCGCTTCGCCGCCGCCGGCCTTGCCCTGCTCGCTCTCCTGGCCCTTCCCGCCGGCCCCGCCCGCGCTGGCGGCATTCCCCAGCCCGACGGGTTCCGCCAGTCCGACTACCGCTCGCCGACGCCCGACGGGCTCGACGGCGCCGAGACCGTCGATACCCCTGGCGTGCAGGCGCTGCTCGCCGGCGGGAGCGTGCGTCCGATCTTCGTCCAGAGGCTGGAGCGCAGCACCCTGCCCGGCGGTCCGTGGCTGCAGTCCAGGCCCTACCGGCAGATCCCCGGGAGCGTCTGGCTTCCGAATGTCGGGGTGGGCGCGCCGGACGCGGAGACGATGTCCTGGTTCACGGCCCAGCTCGACCACGTCACCGGAAGCGACCGGAACCGGGATATTCTGTTCTATTGCCTGTCCGATTGCTGGCTGTCGTGGAACGCGGCCAAGCGCGCGGTGTTGCTTGGCTATGCCCGCGTCCACTGGTACCCGGCGGGCATCGACGGCTGGATGGAGGCCGGCCTGCCGACGGAGGAGGCGCAGCCGCTGCCGCCACCGCCGGCCCCCCCGCCCGGCCCCTGACGGCAGAGGATGGAGGGGGGCCGGAAAGCGGCGAAAAAGAGGTGGGGTTGCACCATCGTACCATGGCAGCCGCCACCCCCGACCCGGTATCATTCCATTCGTCAACCATCCTCGCTTCAAACAGTCTGCAAACGGGAGTATCCTGCGATGAAGACCTGGCGCAAACCGAAGACCACCGAGATCGCCGTCGGCACCGAGATCAACGCCTACGCCTGCGCCGGCCTGTAATCCGGTCCGCGGCGGGCCGCGGACCGCCGGCGATCCCCATCCGCCGGCATCCGCGGCCCGGACGCATGCCCCCATCCCATGGGCATACGGGCCGGCTCACTGGATCGGATGACGTGAACGGCTTGTGGGAACAGGGCGCCCGAACCGCGGCAGGACCGTAGCCATGAAGATTGTCGTTCTCGGATCGGCGGCCGGCGGGGGCTTTCCGCAATGGAACTGCGGCTGCGACGGCTGCCGCCGCGCCCGCTCCGGCGATCCCGCGGCGCGGCCGCGCACCCAGTCGTCCCTGGCGGTGACCGCCGACGGCGAGCGCTGGCTGCTGCTGAACGCCTCGCCCGACCTGGGGGCACAGCTCCTGGCGGCGCCGGCCCTGCATCCGCAGGGAACGCTGCGCGGCAACCCGATCAGCGCGGCGCTGCTGACCAACGCCGACATCGACCATGTCGCCGGGCTGCTCACCCTGCGCGAATCCCACCCCTTCGCCGTCTACGCGACGCCGCGCGTCCATGGCGTGCTGGCCGCCAACAGCGTCTTCAACGTCCTCAACCCGGACTTGGTGCCCCGCCGGCCGATGGCGCTGGGCGAACCCTTCGCGCCCGCCGATGCCGGCGGCCAGCCGCTGGGGCTGGAGGTCGAGGCCTTCGCCGTGCCGGGCAAGGTTGCGCTCTACCTGGAGGATGCGGCGGCCGGACCGGGCTTCGGCTCCGTCGCCGAGGATACGGTGGCCTTGCGCATCCGCCCCGCCGACGGCAGCAGCGAAGGCTTCTTCTACATCCCCGGCTGCGCCGCCATGCCGGGCTGGCTGGCCGACCGGCTGCAGGGGGCGCCGCTGGTGCTGTTCGACGGCACCACCTGGACCGACGACGAGATGATCCGCAGCGGCACCGGCGTCAAGACGGCGGCCCGCATGGGCCACATGGCGATGTCGGGTCCCGGCGGCAGCATGGCCGCCTTCGCGCCGCTCGGCGTCCGGCGCAAGATCTACATCCACATCAACAACACCAACCCCGCCCTGCTGGAGGATTCGCCCGAGCGGGCGGAAGCGGAGGCGGCGGGCTGGCGCATCGCCCATGACGGGCTGGAGCTGACGCTATGAGCGACATGATGACCCGCGACGAGTTCCGTGATGCGCTCTACGCCATCGGCGAGCGGCAGTACCACGACCTCCATCCCTTCCATCAGCTCCTGCATGGCGGCAAGCTGAAGAAGGGACAGATCCAGGCCTGGGCGCTGAACCGCTTCTATTACCAGGTCTCGATCCCGCGCAAGGACCTGACCATCATGTCGCGGATGGACGATCCGGCGCTGCGGCGGACATGGATGCAGCGCGTGCTCGACCATGACGGCCTGACCCAGACCGGCGAGATCGACGAGACCAAGGCCGGCGGCATCGAGCGGTGGCTGCGGCTGACCGACGGGCTGGGCCTGGACCGCGACTATGTGAGGTCGCTGGACGGCATCCTGCCGGCCACCCGCTTCGCCGTCGACGCCTATGTCAACTTCGTGCGCGACCATTCGCTGCTGGAGGCCATCGCCTCGTCGCTGACCGAGCTGTTCGCCCCGTCGATCCACCGCGAGCGGATCGCCGGCTTCGAGCGCAACTACGCCTTCGCCAACGACAGCACGCTTTCCTATTTCCGCAAGCGGCTGGACGAGGCGCCGCGCGACGTGGAGTTCGGGCTGGAGTATGTGCTGACCAACGCCCGCACCGCCGACGAGCAGACCCGCTGCCTCCGCGCCCTGCGCTTCAAGACGGAGCTGCTGTGGGCGCAGCTCGACGCCCTGCACCACGCCTACGTCACCCCCAACCTGATCCCGCCCGGCGCCTTCGTGCCGGCGGACATGGACGCAACGCGGTACAGCCGGTGAACGCCATCGCCCCCACCCCCGCAATCGCCGAAGCAGACCGGCTGCGCCTGGCTCCCGGTGTCATGCTGCGCAACGACCGCCGCCGCGGCCAGTGGATGCTGATGGCGCCGGAACGTCTGCTGGTGCTGGACGAGATGGCGCTGGCCGTGGTGCGCGCCTGCGTCGGCACGGGTGGCGATGCCGACGCCGATGTCGCCGCCGGCATCGACCGGCTGACCACGGAGTATGATGCCCCCCGCGCCGAGGTTGCCGCCGACGTGCTGGAGATGCTGACCGACCTCCGCAACAAGGGCTACGTCGTCTCATGAGCTGCGCCCTGCCCGCCCTCGCCGCCCGCAACGGCGAGCCGGCTCCGCCCTTCGCCGTACTGGCGGAGCTGACCCACCGCTGCCCGCTGCGCTGCCCCTACTGCTCCAACCCGCTGGCGCTCGATCCCGCCAGCGCCGAGCTGGACACCGCCACCTGGAAGCGGGTGCTGGAGGAGGCCGCCGACGTCGGGGCGCTGCAGGTCCATTTCTCCGGCGGCGAACCGTGCGTGCGCAAAGACCTGGAGGAGCTGGTCGCCCATGCGACCGAGGTCGGGCTCTACAGCAACCTCATCACCTCGGCGGTGCTGCTGGACGCGGCGCGGCTGGACCGGCTGAAGCGGGCCGGCCTCCAGCATGTGCAGATCAGCCTGCAGGACTCCGAAGCGGCCGGCGCCGACCGCGTCGGCGGCTTCCGCGGCGGCCATGGCAAGAAGCTGGAGGTTGCCCGCATGGTGGTGGCGCAGGGTCTGGCGCTGACCATCAATGCCGTCCTGCACCGCCACAATATCGAGCGGGTCAACGAGGTCATCGACCTGGCGATGGAGCTCGGCGCCGGCCGGATCGAGATCGCCAACGTGCAGTATTACGGCTGGGCGCTGGCCAACCGGGCCTCATTGATGCCGTCGCGCGAGCAGTTGCTGGCAATGGACGCCGCGGTGCGTGCGCGCCTGCCGGAGCTGGCGGGCCGGATCGTGGTGGATTACGTGGTGCCGGACTATTACGCCCGCCGGCCGAAGAGCTGCATGGGCGGCTGGGCGCGCCGCTTCATGAACGTCACCCCGCGCGGTCGCGTCCTGCCCTGCCATGCGGCGGAGACGATCCCGGGGCTGGCGTTCGAAACCGTGCACGACCGCAGCCTGTCGGAAATCTGGCGCGACGGGCCGGCCTTCGCCCGCTACCGCGGCACCGACTGGATGCCCGACCCCTGCCGGTCCTGCGACCACAAGGAGGAGGATTGGGGCGGCTGCCGCTGCCAGGCGCTGGCGCTGGCCGGCAGCGCCGACGCCACCGACCCGGTGTGCGAACTGTCGCCGGCCCACGCCGAGGTGGCGGTGCTGCGCGACCGCGACGCCGCGGCGCTGGGCACGGAGTGGACCTACCGGGGGATGTGACCCCGATTCCGCGCTTCAGTCGAGGAAACGCTCCAGCACCATCAGAGTGGTCACCTCCGCCACCTCCGGCAGCTCGACGATGGCGGCGCGGATGGCCTCGATGGCGGCGGTGTCGGTGCCCTCCGCCTGGATGACCATGTCGATGGCGCCGGCGACGGAGTGGAGCGAGACGATTCCCGGAACGCGGTGCAGCTTGGGGACGAGTTGGGCGCAGGTCCGGCCCGGCCGGTGGCGCAAGAGGAAGTGCGCGCAGGCGCCACCGCGCCGCCGATCCTCCTCGACCGTGGTGAAGCCGCGGATCACCCCCGTCCGCAGCAGCCGGTCGAGCCGCTCCTGGGTCGCGCTGCGCGACAGCCCGAGGTCCCGGGCCAGCGCCACCAGCGTGCGGCGGCCATCCTTGCGCAGGGCCGCCACCAGCAGCCTGTCCTTATCGTCCATCCCGATCGCCCATCCCGCACCTCCGCCTGCCACCGGCGATCCGCCGGCCGCACCGGCATCATGCCGGGGTGCAACCGGCTCCCGTCCGGGCGAGAAGGACCATGGACGATTTGAGCGGAGCATCCAATGATCCAGTTCCCTCCGGCGACCCTTCTGCTCGCCGTCGACATGCAGCGCGCCTTCGACGGGCCGTCATGGCCGCGCCGCTGGAACCGAGAGGCCGACCGCAACGGGCTGCGGCTTCTGGAGGGGTGGCGGCGCAGCGGCCGGCCGATCCTCCATGTGCGTCACGATTCGGCCGAGCCGGACTCCAGCCTGCGCCCCGGCCAGGACGGCAACCGCTTCCGTGACGGCTTCGAGCCATGCGGCGGCGAGGGGGTGGTGAGCAAGAGCGTCAACGCCGCCTTCATCGGCACCGACCTCGACCTCCGCCTGCGCCGGCTCGGCGTCGAGCGGCTGGTGGTGTTCGGCATCTCGACCGACATGTGTGTCTCGACCACCGTCCGCACCGGCGCCAACATGGGATGGAAGATCACGCTGGCGGCCGATGCCTGCGACTGCTTCGAGCTGCCGGATGGCCGGGGCGGGACGATCCCCGCCGAACAGGTCCAGGCCGTCCACGTCGCCACGCTGGGTTTCGAGTTCTGCGAGGTCGCCACCACCGCCGGCATCCTCGGGCGGCTGTGACGGCACCGGCGCCGGTCAGTCGTGGCCGGAGCCGCCCTTCTTGCCGCCGCCGTCCTGCTTGTTGACGGTGGCCCAGGCGCGGCGTTCGGCCTCCGGCTCGGACAGGCCGCGCTTCTCGTAGCTTTCCTCGATGTGCTCGGCCTGACGCTTCTGCTTGTCGGTGTATTTCGATTTGTCGCCCTGGGACATCGCGTCCTCCTGTGACTGCCGTTGCACGGTAAACAGGCCCGTCGCCTCCGTGGTTCCTGCCGGACGCCGGCGCCATAGGCGCAAGAGCATAGGCCAGACCGGACTATCGGAAAGCTCGGCTTGCCGCGGACCGATGGCCGCCCCATGCTCTTCCACAAGCTTGGCCGCCAAACCGCCGGCCGTGACGTGCTTCGGGGGAGGATCAGGGGTGTTCAAACTGTTCAACACGGGCCGTGCCATGATGGGCGCGGCGCTGGCGCTCAGCCTTCTCGCCGGGTCGGCACAGGCGGCGGACACGGTGCGGGTCGGCTCCAAGCTCGACGCCGAAAGCGGCCTGCTCGGCACCATGATCCTGCAGGTGCTGGAAGCCGGCGGCATCCGCACCGAGAACAAGGTCCAGCTCGGCCCGACCAAGATCGTGCGCGGCGCCCTGCTGTCGGGCGAGATCGACCTCTACCCCGAATACACCGGCAACGGCGCCTTCTTCCTCAACCTGGACAGCGACCCGGCCTGGAAGAACGCCGGAGCCGGCTACGAGAAGGTCAGCACGCTCGACAAGGAGAAGAACAACATCGTCTGGCTGAAGCCGGCGCCGGCAAACAACACCTGGGCGCTCGCCGTGCGCCGCGACGTCGCCGACGCCAACAAGCTGAAGACGATGGAGGATTTCGCAAAGTGGGTGTCCGGCGGCGGCAAGGCGAAGATCGCCGCCTCCGCCGAGTTCGTCGAGAGCCCGGCGGCCCTGCCGTCCTTCCAGCAGACCTACGGCTTCGCCATGCGCCCGGACCAACTGCTGGTGCTGGCCGGCGGCGACACCGCCGCCACGATCCGCGCGGCGGCGGAGGGAACCTCCGACGTCAACACGGCGATGGTCTATGGGACCGACGGCGCAATCGCCGCCCTGGACCTCGTGGTGATGCAGGACACCAAGGGCGCGCAGATGGTCTACGAGCCGGCACCGACCGTGCGCGCGCCGGTGCTGGAGGCGAACCCGAAGATCCGGGACCTCCTGACGCCCGTCTTCGCCTCGCTCGACGCCCAGACGCTGCGGTCGCTGAACGCCAAGATCTCGGTCGACGGCCAGGACCAGAAGCAGGTCGCCGCCGAGTACCTGAAATCCAAGGGCTTCCTGAAGTAAGCCGATGACGTGACCCTGCATCGCGGCCTTTCCGGCACCGTCGTCCACAACCGCGTCGCCCTGCTGATGGCGGTGGCGGCGGTGGCGGGCGCCCTCCTGCCCTTCCTCGGCTTCGCGCCCAACCGCCTGCTTTCCGGCCGGCCGGTGCCGCTGTGGGCCGCGGTGCAGACGGTCGCGGACATCGGCGCCCTGCTGCCGGGCCTCGTCCTGCTGGGCACCCCCTTCCTGCGGCCGACGCGCGCCGCACTGGGGCTGACCGTCGTCGCGGGCGCGCTGCTCGCGGCGGCCCTTGTCTGGCTGGCCGGCGAGCAGGCGGCGCGGCTGGCGGCCGGCGCGTCGCCCGCCGCCCGCACCTCCTTCGCCTCGGGCTTCTGGGTGATGGCGGCGGCCGGGCTGCTGGCCGCGGTCGACGGCGCCCGGCGGATGGGGCTGGGGACCGCCGGACGCCTGGCGGTCGGCGGGTCGGTCGCAGCGCTGGTGGCGGCGCTGCTCGCCTCCGGGCATCTCGACCATCTCTCGCTTCTCAAGGAATACGCCAACCGTCGCGACGTGTTCGCCGACGCCGTGCTGCGCCATGTCCTGCTGGTGGCGGCGGCGCTGGTGCCGACGCTGCTGGTCGGCGTGCCGCTGGGAGTGGCGGCCCACCGGAGGGCGGCGATCGGGCGGGCGGTGTTCCCGGTGCTGAACGTGGTGCAGACGGTCCCCTCCATCGCGCTCTTCGGCCTGCTGATGGCGCCGCTGGCCGCCCTGGGCGCCCTGCTGCCGGGAGCGGGGATCAGCGGGGTGGGGCCGCTGCCCGCGGTGATCGCGCTGACGCTCTATTCGCTGCTGCCGATCGTCCGCAACACCGCGGTCGGGCTGGAGGGCGTCCCCGCCGGGGTGCGCGAGGCGGCGCGCGGCATGGGCCTCACGCCGGGCCAGATCTTCCTGCGCGTCGACCTGCCGCTCGCCCTGCCGGTCTTCCTGTCGGGCCTGCGCGTCACCCTGGTCCAGGCGGTGGGACTGGCGGCGGTGGCGGCGCTGATCGGTGCCGGCGGCCTCGGCGCCATCATGTTCCAGGGCCTTTTCGCCAACGCCCTGGACCTCGTGCTGCTCGGCGCCGTTCCCGTCATCCTGCTCGCCGTCGCCGCCGACGCCCTGTTGTCCATCGGCATCGCGGCCGCAGCCCGCGGGGCCGGCGGCCGGACAGCCCACCACGCCCCGAACCAGCCACCAAGCCAGCCCCCCAACCAGCCAGGCGACGTCCAGGCAAGGAGTGCCCAATGATCCAGTTCGAGCGCGTCAGCAAGCGCTTCGGCTCCTGGACTGCGGTCGACACCGTGTCCTTCACCGTCGACGAGGGGGAGTTCCGCGTCCTGATCGGTCCGTCCGGGTCCGGCAAGTCGACGGTACTGCGGATGATCAACCGGCTGATCCCCGCCGACGGGGGCGCCATCCGCATCGACGGCGAGGACATCGTCAGCCTGAAGCCGGAGGAGCTGCGCCGGCGCATGGGGTACGTCATCCAGTCCGTCGGGCTTTTCCCGCACTGGACGGTGGAGCGCAACATCGCCACCGTTCCGGCGCTGCTCGGCTGGCCGAAGCCCCGCATCCGTGACCGCGTGACCGAGCTGCTTGAGATGTTGAACCTCGACCCCCGGCGTTACCGCGGCGCCTATCCGCATCAGCTCTCCGGTGGGCAGCAGCAGCGCGTCGGCGTCGCCCGCGCCCTGGCGGCGGAGCCGCGCATCCTGCTGATGGACGAGCCGTTCAGCGCGCTCGACCCCATCACCCGCGCCAGCCTCCAGTCGGAGCTGTCGGCGATCCGCCACCGCACCGGCACCACCGTGGTCTTCGTGACCCACGACATGGACGAGGCGCTGCGGCTCGCCGACCGCATCGCGGTGATGGACCATGGCCGGATGATCCAGTGCGCCACCCCGCTGGAGATTCTGACCCGGCCGGCCAGCCCACTGGTGCGTGACCTCGTCGGGCGCGAGGAGTGGGGGTTGAAGCGGCTGGCGGTGGAGACAGCCGGCGACCGCGCGCGCCGGCAGGAGAGGCTCGGCGGCATCGCCCTGCCGGTCGAAACTCCGCTGCACCGCGCCCTGTCGGAAATGGTGGCCCGCGGCACGGAGCGGCTTCCGGTCGTGGACGGCGACGGCCGCCCGGCCGGCGTGCTCCACCTTTCCGACCTCGTGCGGTCGATGCCGGACGATGCGGCGGGTGGCCAGGCGGGCGGGCGGGCATGACCGGCATGGCCGGGATGTCCCCGCGGGACTGGCTGACCGACCGGCTGATGTTGGGCATGGTGGCGCTGGTGGCGCTGGTGCTGGGCATGCCGTCGCTGAAGCCGCTGTTCGCCGCACTCTATCCCGGATTGGACCGGCCGCTCTACGAGGCCGACAGCTTCGTCCGGCTCACCCTGGACCACATGGCGCTGGTGGGGGGCTCCAGCCTTGCCGCCATCCTGATCGGGACCGGTGCCGGCATCGCCGTCACCCGCCCCTGGGGGCGGGAATTCCGCGGCCTGCTGGAAACGGTCGCCACCATGGGGCAGACCTTCCCGCCGGTGGCGGTACTGGCGCTGGCGGTGCCGGTGATCGGCTTCGGCCCCGAACCGGCGCTGATCGCGCTGACCCTCTACGCCCTGCTGCCGGTGGTCGAGAATACGGTCGCCGGGCTGGAAGGCGTGGCGCCGGCCGTGCTGGACGCCGCCCGAGGTCTCGGCATGGGGCCGGCGGAGGTGCTGTTCCGGGTGGAACTGCCGCTTGCCGCGCCGGTGATCCTGGCGGGGGTCCGCACCGCCGTCATCATCAATGTCGGCACCGCCGCCATCGCCTCGACCGTCGGCGCCAAGACGCTGGGCCTGCCGATCATCGTCGGCCTGAACGGGTCGAACCAGGCCTACGTCATCCAGGGGGCGCTGATCGTCGCCGCGCTGGCTGTGGTGATCGATGCCGGTTTCGACCGTCTGGCGGGGTGGCTGACCCGCTGGTCGAATGCCTGAGAAGCCGGCCCCGCCGGCTGCTCGCAAATGGCGCAGTCGGCATGACGCAATCGGATCACCTCCACGCGACCGCTGAACGGCACCGGGTCCCGGCCGTTCCACAGGCAGGCACACCGACCGGTGCCGCCCCCACAGCCGAGGCCCCGCCATGATGCAACTGAATCCGCCGCTGCCCCTGGAAACGCCCAAGGGACCGGCACTCGCCCATTTCCTGATCGACTACGGGCCGGAGCATCATCTGTGCTGGGTCTGCTTCCAGGACGACACTGGCGAGTGCTGGACCTGGCGCAACCCGGACGTCCGGGCGCCCAAGAACATCACCATGGGGCGGCGGTCCCAGACGCACCACCGCAAGACCGATCTGCGGGTGGCGGAATAGCTGTTCCGCCGGCGGCAACGCCATCCCGGCGTCTTGCCTCGGGCGGACCGCCTGCTAGACTGACCGCCGCCGGGCCATGGCGCCCGGAAGTCCGGATGTTCGGAGAGTGACGATGGCATCGCCCGCCCCGACCGATGCAGCCGGCGGGCTGCCGGTAACTTATGAGCGCCATGGCCGCATCGGCGTCATCACGGTCGACCATCCGCCGGTGAACGCGGTCAGCCAGGGCGTGCGCGGCGGCCTGGTGGCGGCACTGGATGAGGGACTGGCCGACCTGGCCGCGGAGGCGCTGCTCCTGGTCTGCGCCGGACGCACCTTCATGGCGGGCGCCGACATCCGCGAATTCGGCAAGGCGCCGGCCCCGCCGACCCTGCCGGAGGTGGTGGCGTGGCTCGATGCCGCCGGCAAGCCCGTGACCGCGGCCATCCACGGCACGGCACTGGGCGGCGGGCTGGAAATCGCGCTGGCCTGCCATTTCCGCGTCGCGCTGCCGGGCGCCAGGCTCGGCCTGCCGGAAGTGAAGCTGGGACTGCTGCCGGGAGCCGGCGGCACCCAGCGCCTGCCTCGGCTGGTCGGACCGGAAAAGGCGCTGGACATGATCCTGTCCGGCGATCCGGTCGGCGCGGAGGAGGCACTGGCCATCGGCCTCGTCGACGCGGTCGAGGATGCGGACACGCCGCTGGAGGCGGGGTTGCGCGCGGCAGAACGGCTGCTCGACCGACGCCGGCTTGCCGGCAGGGACGTGCTCGTCCCGGTCAGTGCCCGCAGCGGGCGGATCACCGGCACCGATCCCGCCCTGTTCGCCCGGCGCCGGGCGGAACTGGCGGCGAAGACGCCGCACCTGTTCTCGCCGCACCGCATCGTGGATGCGGTCGAGGCCGCCGTCACCCTTCCCTTCGCGGACGGCACGGCGCGCGAGCGGGCGCTGTTCCTGGAGTGCATGGCCTCGCCCCAGCGCGCCGGGCTGATCCATGCCTTCTTCGCCGAGCGCGAGGTGGCCAAGGTTCCCGGACTGCCCACCGAAGCACCCTTGCGCACCATCGGCCGGACAGCGGTGGTCGGCGCCGGTACGATGGGTACCGGCATCGCCATGTGCTTCGCGAACGCCGGCCTGCCGGTGCTGCTGCAGGACAGCAGCACCGATGCCCTCGCGCGTGCGACGGCGACCATCCGGAGAAACTACGAGACGACCGCCCGCAAGGGCCGCCTGACCATGGAGCAGGTGGAAGGCCGTATGGCGCTGATCAGGCCGACGCCGTCCCTGGACGATGTCGCCGGCGCCGACCTCGTGGTCGAGGCGGCTTTCGAAAGCATGGATGTCAAGCGCGCCGTCTTCCGCAGCCTGGATGCCATCTGCAAGCCGGGGGCGATCCTCGCCACGAACACCTCGACGCTGGACATCGACGCGATCGCCCAGGCGACCACGCGGCCTGACGACGTTCTGGGCCTGCACTTCTTCAGCCCGGCACAGGTCATGCGCCTGCTGGAGGTGGTGCGCGGCGCCGGGACGTCCGACACGGTGCTCGCCACTGCCATGGCGCTGGCACGCAAGATCGGCAAGGTCGGGGTGGCGGTCGGCAACTGCCATGGTTTCGTCGGCAACCGCATCCTGCACCAGCGCGGATGCGAGGCGATGGCGCTGGTCGGGGAAGGCGCCAGCCCGCAGCAGGTCGACCGCGTCCTGACGGAGTTCGGTTTCCCGCTCGGCCATTTCGCGATGACCGACCTCGCCGGACTCGACGTCGGCTGGCGGATCCGGCAGGAGCGGCGCAAGGCCGGGGATCCGGAGGCAGAGGCGCCTGACTGGCTCGACGTGCTGGCCGAGCGCGGCCGCCATGGCCAGAAGACCGGCGCCGGCGTCTACCGCTACGAGGCCGGCAGCCGTGTCCCGCTGCCCGACCCGGAAGTCGACAGCGTGATCGCCGAGGATCGCCGCCGCCGCGGCATCACGCCGCGCATCGTCGCCGACGAGGACGTGCGGGAGCGCTGCCTCTATGTGATGGTCAACGAGGCTGCGAAGATCCTCGATGAGGGGGTCGCCGCCCGCCCGGTCGACATCGACGCCATCTGGCTGCACGGCTACGGCTTCCCGTCCTGGCGCGGTGGCCTGCTGTTCTGGGCCGGGCAGGAAGGGCTGAGACGCATCGCCGCAGCGGTGGAGCGCCATGCCCGGCGAACCGGTAGCCCGCGCTGGCAGCCGTCACCGCGTCTGTTGCGGTGGGCGGAAGCCGGATCCATTCCCGGCTGAGCAGCGGGGGCGCAAAGCCGGGGCGTTCCGCCTACCCCCGCCCGGCTTGCAACCCGACGTTTCCCGGCGGCGCCATTTTGCCGAACATACCCAGTGCACCACAGTCGGCGGGCCATCCCCCCGCAGCGCGTGGCAGTCGATCCGCGTTCGCGGCACGCACCATGATGCTTGCGGCTGCAACAGTCCTTTTTGTCGCAGCACCGCAACTTTCTCGCGTTTGATAACAGTCTCACCAGACGCTCACTTTGAACGTTCACTGTTAAACAATGATTAAGCCGCAAAAGCGCAATCGGTCGCGCGTCGTGAGATATTTTTTGACTAACCTCAATTCATTTTCTACCGTTAGGGGTATCATATATCGAACGTCGCGCCCGTCAGACGGGGTGGCGGACAAAGACACGCATGGAGGTTTGGTATGAGGGCGTTTTGGGGTGCAGTGGTGTGCGCGGCCATGCTGATGACGGCGGGAAGCGCCCTGGCCCAGGAAAAGCTTCGGCTCGGGCATGTCCTGGCGAAGGGCTCCCAGTTCAGCGAAGCCGTGCGTGTGATGAACGAGGAACTGCAGCGCCGCACCAATGGCCGCTACGTGATCGAGGAGCATCCGGCCAGCGTGCTCGGCTCCGGTCCCGCCATGCTCGACGGCGTGAAGCTCGGCACCATCGACATGGTGATGTCGTCGGCCGGAGGGGCGCTGTCCAAGTTCAACCCCAAGGTCGGCATCCTCGACATCGCCCTGCTGTTCCGTGACGAGGCCCATGCCGACGCCGTCCTCGACGGCCCCATCGGCGCCTCGCTGCTCGACACCTTCAAGGACCAGGGCGTCGTCGGGCTGGCATGGGGCGAGAACGGCTTCCGCCAGCTCACCAATTCGCTGCGGCCCATCAAGACGCCCGCCGACATCAAGGGGATGAAGATCCGCATCGCCGAGAGCGAGCTCTACAAGCAGGCGTTCGAGACGCTGGGTGCCCAGCCCTTCACCCTCGCCTTCGCCCAGCTCTATCCGGCGCTGAAGAGCGGCCAGGCCGAGGCGGAGGAAAACCCGGTCACGACGATCGTCTCCTCCAAGCTGCAGGAGGTGCAGAGCCACATCACGCTCAGCTACCACACCTATGCGCCGGCTGCGATCCTGATCAACAAGGAGCTGTTCGACGAGCTCCCGCCGGACGTCAAGACCGCCTTCGTCGAGGCGGCCAAGGCCGGCGGCAAGGCGTCCCGGACCTTCGTCCGCAACGGCGACAAGGAAGGGATGAAGGCGCTGCAGGCGTCGGGCATCACGATCACCCCGACCGCCCAGTTCGACCGCGCGGCGTTCGAGCAGGCGCTGCAGCCCTTCTACGCCGAGATGGCGAAGCAGTTCACCGCCGAGAAGATCCAGGAAATCAAGGCCTACAAGTAAATGGTCCCGGCACTCCCCGGTCGGCGTGACGGCCGGGGAGCGCCTTCCGAAACCCCAGGTTGCGCATGGCCGATTGCCGTATCGAAGAACCGATGCATGCAATCCGCTGAACCGCGTCCCCGCAGACACTCAGTACAGGTGGCGGCATGTATCACTTCGCCTCGCGCATCAAGATTTCCCAGAAGATCCTCATCGGCTTCATGGCCACCATCGCCCTGATCGTCTTCCTGGGGGTTCAGTTCGTACAGAACGTCGGCGCCATCCGCCACGAGTTGGAGCTTGTCATCGGCGCCGGCCGGGAGGCGATGAGCACGGCGAGGCTCGTGGAACTGAGCGAGCGCATGGACCGCACGGTCCTGACCTACATCGCCTCCCAGTCCGAAGTGGACCTGGGCACGGCGCGCAAGGAGGTCGAGGCGTTCGGCCGCGCGGTGGCCGAAACCGACGCCGAGGCCGGATCGGCCGAGCAGGACGGCATGGTGGCCCTGCGCAAGGCCGCCAAGGACTACCGCACCGCGTTCGACGCGGTGGTGGAGGCGGTCGGCCGCCGTCGGGACGGCGTCGGCCAAGCCTTCCTGGTCGCCGCCCAGCTCAACACCACGGTCACGGCGGTGGTCGACGGCGCCCTCAACGGCGGGGAGCCGCCGGCGCTGCAGGCGGCACTGCGCCTGCAGCAGGGACTGCAGTCCACCCGCTCCTCCGCCGCGCGCTATTTCTCGACCTTCGATCCCAACGACGCCGGCTCCGCCCAGGGTGAGATGACCCGCCTGAACGAGGCCCTGCAGGACGCGAAGGCGGCGATCACCAACAAGCGCCTGCAACGGTTCCTCGCCTCGCTCGACCCGCAGATCGCCACCTTCGCCAAGGGGCTGGACAACGCGGTCGCCGGCAGCCAGGCGCTGGTCGAAACCCAGGAACGGATCCGCGGCATTCTGGCCGAACTGGAAAAGGGCGTGCACACCATCGTCGACGCCTTCTCGCAGTCGCAGTCGCAGACCCAGGAACGGGCGATCGCAGCGCTGGACTCGAGTTGGCGGCAGGCCGTCGTCACGCCGATCGTCGCCGTCGTCGGCGGCATCCTGTTCGCGGTGCTGATCGCCACCTCGATCGTCCGGCCGATCCGCAGCATGACCGCCGCCATGAGTGCGCTCGCCGACGGCGACACCGGCATCGAGATCCCGGCGACGGAAAACCATGACGAGGTCGGCGACATGGCGCGGGCGGTCCAGGTCTTCAAGGAGAACGCGCTTCGCATGGAGCGCATGCGCAGCGCCCAGGAGGAGGAGCGCCTGCGCAACGAGCAGGAGAAGCGGGAAACCATGAACCGCCTGGCTGTCGCCTTCGAGGAAACCGTGATGGGCGTGGTCCAGAACGTCATTCGCGAATCGGGCCTGGTGCAGACCAACGCCAAGCTGGTGGCCGAGGTCGCCGAACAGACGGTGGAACTGGCGACCCAGGGCGCCTCGGCGACCGAGGAGGCGAGCATCAACGTCCGCATGGTGTCCGACGCGGTGGAGCAGCTTTCGCGCTCGGTCGCCGCCATCAGTTCGCAGGCGTCGGAGTCGACGGACATCGCCCGCGGTGCGGTGGAAGAGGCCCGCTCGACCAACACGGTCGTCGGCGCCCTGGCCGAAGCCGCCGGCAAGATCGGCGACGTCGTCCACATGATCGAGAACATCGCCAAGCAGACCAACCTGCTGGCGCTGAACGCCACCATCGAGGCCGCGCGCGCCGGCGAATTCGGCAAGGGCTTCGCCGTCGTGGCCAGCGAGGTCAAGGCCCTCGCCAACCAGACGACGGTCGCGACCGGCGAGATCGGCGTGCAGATCGACGCGATCCAGTCCAGCACGATGGACGCGGTGAACGCGATCCGGCGCATCGGCGAGACCATTGGCCGGATGGACAGCATCGCGATCAGCATCTCCAGCGCGGTGCAGCGCCAGTTCGAGGCGACCACCGAGATCAGCGACAACCTGCGCCAGGCGTCGCTCGGCACCACCGAGGTCGCCAGCACCATCACGCACGTGCTGCAACAGGCGACCGACGCCGGCACCTCGGCCGAGCAGATGCTGACCAGCTCGGATACCTTCACCCGCCAGACCGAGATGCTGCGGGACGAGGTCAACTCCTTCACGGACCGCATCCGGGCGGCGTGACGCCGTCCGCCGCGGGCCGATCGCGCGGGCGGCTCCCTTCCGGAACCGACACGTTCCAATACCGACGACGGCCTCCGGTTGCACGCGACCGGAGGCCGTTTTGCCATGAACGGCGGCTTCGATACCGCCGGCACGCGAAATGGGGCCGCGGGGTTGATCCCCGCGGCCCCTCCTTTTTGGCCGGTCGCCGGACGATCGCCGGAGGGCGGCGTCAGTTCGACGGCTTGATCGACAGCGGCGCCCCGACCTCACCGGCATAGACGGCAAGCAGCCGGACCGGCTCGATCCCCTGGTTGATGCCTTCGTGCCAGTCGGTCCGCTCGACGAAGGCGTCGCCCGGCTTGTAGGTCTTCGTCTCGCCGCTGGTGCTCTGGATCGTCAGCACACCGTTCAGGATATAGGTGACCAGCGGGATCGGGTGGCTGTGCACGCCGGTCTTGGCACCGACCGGGATTTCGGTGACGCGCGCCAGGATCTGCGGCGTGCCCTTGGGATAGACGATCGGCTTGCCGTCGGAGTGCACGGAGGTTTCGAGCAGGACCACGGACCGCGGCGCCCGGCTGTCGGGGTCGACCAGCACGGAATGCGGATCGACCGCCGGCTGGTGGATGGTGATCTCCTTCTGGGCGACCTGGACCGGTTGGCCGGACTGGGCGGTGGCGGCGGCCGGAGGCATCAGGGCGCCTGCGGCGAGCAGGACGGTCGCGAGCGCGGCCCGGCGAAGGCGGAACGGGCGCGGGCCGGGGAACGGCAGGCAGGGGAGCAGGGGCAAAGTCATGACCTCTCCATCTCAGAGTTATGCCGCGGCCGGGACAGGGGGCGGTATCCGGACAGGATCCGCCGTTTCCCGCCTGTCCTGACGGACGGGATTGCGAAGACGCGGGTGGTGGAGCTCCGTCCCGCACCCGACCGACGGTCGGGTGCGGGACGCAGTGGATCAGGCGCCGGTCAGGCGCCGCTCAGTCCCGAAGGCTCGGGTCGAACTCGGCGGACGACCGGTCGTCGGCCGTGATCACGCTTTCGATCTGGTCGGGGTCCTGCGGCATGGCGAAGGTGATCGACATGCCATCCGGCCCGCGCAGCCGCAGGATGGCATTGATGCCGTCGGCAGCCCCCCAGAACAGCTTGTGCTGGCGCACGCTTTCCGGCCTGTCGATGACCGCCTCGATCAGTTGCGGTCCTGGTGCGGCCATCGCCGCCGCCAGCGCGTCGATGAAGCCGGGCAGGTCGTCGACACGGTGGTGCGCCCAACCGGCGGCCCGGCCGGCAAGCCCGATGTCGATGGTGGGTGGCGACACGAAGTCGAGATATTCGGGAACCTTGGCGGTCGCCAGATAGTCGAAGATGGCGCCGCCGCCATTGTTGAGCACCACCAGCACGATGTTGCGGCCGCCGGCCAGCGACAGGCTGCCGACATCATGCTGGAAGGCCATGTCGCCGACCACCGCCAGCGTCTTGACGGACGGCTGGGCGGCGGCGACCCCGATCAGGGTGCCGATCGACCCGTCGATGCCGTTGACGCCGCGGTTGGCGAACATCCGCAGCCGGCGGGCGGTGCGGCCGGAGAAGCTGTCGGCGTCGCGGACCGCCATCGAGTTTCCGCAGAAGAAGACCGCCCCTTCCGGCGTCGCCTGGACGAGGCGGCGGAGGATCGGCGCCTCCCACAGCGTCTTGTCGAAGGCGGTGTGCGACAGGCCGTCGATGAAGCTGTCGCAGGCCATGAACGACTTCATCCAGCGGTCGGGCGCCGGCTCCAGCCTCCCGGTCGCAACCAGGGACCGGCACAGCACCTCCGGGCTGGCGCGGACCAGCCGGGTCAGCCGCAGGATCGGGTCCTGCCACTTGGTGGTCGGATCGACGCCGATATAATCGGTGCAGTTGCAGCCCTGCAGATAGGTCAGCACCGGCTTGGAAATCGGCGGACCGCCGAAATTCAGCACCCAATCGGGCTTGTGCGTCTCGATGAAGCGGTCGGCGCGCAGGAAGGAATCCGCACGCGCGATCACCGCCACATCCGCCGGAGCCCCGAAGCGCAGGCCGCTGAAGGGGTCGGCGATGATCGGGCTGCCCAGCCGCCGCGACAGGTCGTAGACCGCCTCCGCGAAGCCGGGCTCGTCGGCGTTCTCGTTGGCACCGCACAGGATCAGGCCGGGGCGGCCGGACAGCCGCTCCGCGATGTCGGCGACGACCGCATCCGGCACGCCGAGCACCGGGTTGGTGATGACCGGCGGCGTCGGAACCGGCCGCTTCTTCCGCCCGGTGGCGATCAGCGGATCGCGGAAGGGCTGGTTGATGTGGACCGGGCCCGGCGTCGGCCACAGGCATTGTTCGTAGATGCGCGACGCCAGCGGCGACAGCGTATCGATGCTGGCGTCGGGGAGCGGGAGGTTGTGGGCGGCCCGCACATGCTGGCCGAAGGCGCGGATCTGGTCGATGGCCTGGGCGGAACTGCGGTCCTGGTTCTCCGGGGCGCGGTCGGCGGTGATGATGATCAGCGGCACCATGCCGTTGCTGGCCTCCATCACGCAGGGATAGAACTCGGCGACCGCCGAGCCGGAGGTGCAGATCAGGATGGTCGGCCGCTGGGTGACGCTGGCCAGTCCCAGTGCGAAGAAGCCGGCCGACCGTTCGTCGATCACCACCGCCACGGACAGGTCCGGGTTGGCGCGGCAGGCCAGCGACAGCGGCGCCATCTGCGCACCGGGACACATCACCGCATGGGTGCAGCCAGCCGCCACCAGCGAGTCGATCAGGAAGGCGGCCCAGGCGAAATTCAACTCCGCATCGCCGGAAACGATCCCGCGGAACGTGGTGTTGTCGACGGGCGATCCGTCCAACCCTGCGGCAAGCTGCACGCCACCACCTCCTTTAGAAATTTCATCAACTTTTAGGGACATGGCGCCCTCCAAGACAGCAATACCGAGAATTTCTTTCGACTGTTGGTTCTCATTATGCGGATTTCCACCAAAGCGGCAACCCGTTTGGGCGTGGTGCGGCAATCAGTTCGGGGTAGCCCCGCCTCCTGAGACAGTCTTTGCCTGTGCAGACCCACTCAGAGGCGACTTTCCACGGGCGCGTGCAGAATAATAAGATGGATTTGCAGCCTTGGGTTGCTGTTGATTTGTTAAGCGGTTTCCCGCCGCACACCGGCGCTCACGCAATGGCCATGCCGCCGCGGCTGGCCCGCCCATCGGAGACGCCCCCCATTCCCCGGATCGCCACAGAACCGAGCGAGCTGCTGGCTGACTCCGTCAGTTCAACGACCTCGACGGCGAAGGCGGGTCGAGCACCGGCGCGGCGCGGAAATGGTCGCGCACCGTCACCCCGAACAGGCGCCGCCACTCGCCCGACTTGGCGAGTGGGTTCACGGGCAGCCATGTTCCCCCTCATCGCGCCGGGCTTCTCGTCGAGCATCGGATGGTCACTCCTGACGGTGTCGTGACCAGTCACACGGATGAGGCGGCGAACGCCGGTGCGGAAAGGCAGAAAAAATCCCTCCCCGGCAGGCCGGAGAGGGATGGAGCGGGATCTGGACGCGGTCGGGGAGCGCGACACTCAGGCGTGCGCACCGGCCCCGGCGGCGTCCGGCTTTGCTGCCGCCAGGCCGGCGACCGGCTTCTTCAGGATGCGCAGGGCGACCGCCGTCACCACCGTGCCGACGACCAGCGCCACCACATAGCCCAACAGATGCGTCACGGCATTCGGGATGGGCAGGACGAAGATGCCGCCGTGCGGCACCTTCAGTTCCGCCCCGACCGCCATGGAGATGGCGCCGGTGATCGCGCCGCCGGCCATCAGCGCGGGGATGACGCGCAGGGGATCGCGGGCGGCGAAGGGGATGGCCCCCTCGGTGATGAAGGCGATGCCGAGCACGGCAGCGGCGTTGCCGGCCTCGCGCTCGTCATGGGTGAAGCGGTCGGCGAACAGCTTGGTCGCCAGCGCGAGCCCGAGCGGCGGCACCATGCCGGCGGCCATGGCGGCGGCCATCGGCGCGTAGACCTGGCTGGCGATAAGGCCGGTGGAGAAGGCGTAGGCCGCCTTGTTGACCGGGCCGCCCATGTCGAAGGCCATCATGGCGCCGATCAGCAGGCCGAGCAGGATGGCGCTGCTGCCCTGCATGCCCTTCAGCCAGGCGCTGAGCCAGGCCAGCGCCTCGGCCACCGGCGTGCCGACGACGTAGATCATCAGCAGCCCGGTCAGAAGCGACCCCAGCAGCGGCAGGATCAGCACCGGCTTCAACCCTTCGAGGTTGCGGTGCAGCCTGATGTGGCTGTTGAGGAAGGCGGTGCCGTAGCCGGCGATGAAACCGGCGACGATGCCGCCGAGGAAACCGGCGCCGATGCTGGATGCCAGCATGCCGCCGACCATCCCCGGCGCGATGCCGGGACGGTCGGCGATGGAGAAGGCGATGTAGCCGGCCAGCGCCGGCACCATCAGCGCGAAGGCGGCCTTGGCGCCGATCTGGAACAGCGCGTAGCCGAGCGTCCCGGCGTTGGACTCCTCATAGACATAGATGCCGCCGAGCGCGAAGGCGATGGCGATCAGCAGGCCGCCGGTCACCACGAAGGGCAGCATGAAGGACACGCCGGTCATCAGGTGCTTGTAGGGGCCGCTGCGCTGGGCGGCCCGCTCGGCCTTGCCGGCGCTGACCGCATCGGCCAGCGGCACGGCGCCACCGAGCGGCTTCGCCTCCGCCAGCGCGCGCCGGACCAGCGCCTTCCCGTCGTTGATCGCCGGCTTGGTGCCGCTCTGGAAGACGCGCTTGCCGGCGAAGCGCGACAGGTCGACCTGGGTGTCGGCGGCGATCAGCACCACGTCGGCGTCGCGGATCTCGTCCTCGGTCAGGGTGTCGCGGGCGCCGACCGAGCCCTGGGTCTCGACGCGGACCGTGTGGCCGAGCTCGGTTCCCGCCTGCTGGATGCCCTCGGCCGCCATGAAGGTGTGGGCGATGCCGGTCGGGCAGGAGGTGATGGCGACTATCCGGGACGGCCCGGCGGTGGCCGGTGCCGGCGTCGATCGGGTCCCGGCGGGCGCGGCACCGATCGCGGTCTCCAGAACGGCACGCGCATTGGTCAGCACGGCGTCGAGCCCGGCGGTGGTGCGCGCCAGGCCGGCGAAGCGCTCCTCGCCGAGGTCGCCGTCGCCGACCAGGATGACGCCCCGCGCCGCCGGCAGCGCCGCGGCGTCGAGCGGCGACTGGGTGCCGAGGCTGGTGCGCAGCTCCACGTCAATGCGATGGCCGAGCGTGGCCGCCGCCTTGCGCAGGGCTTCGGCCGCCAGCACGGCCTGGGTGGTGAGATCGCCGGCGGCGATCACGGCCAACAGGTTCGCCATTGTTTCCTCCTGGCGGGCCGGGGCCCGCCCCTGTCATTTCAGTGTTGGTGGACAGCCTTGGTGGCGATCTTCGCGTCAGGCGGCGGTGAGCACGACTTGCTCCGCCAGCGACCGCACGGCGGCGGCGTCCGGCAGGTTGGGGCCGAAGCAGCCCAGCTTGGCGGCGGCGAAGGCCACCGACAGCCGGGCCACGGTCTCCAGACCGCCCTCGCGGTCGAGGCCGCCGGCCTGGAAGCCGGCGATCAGCCCGGCCACCATGGCGTCCCCCGCCCCCACCGTGCTCAGCGCGTTGACCGGCGGCAGGCGGCCGTGCAGGGCGCTGTCGCCGGTGACGAACAGCGCTCCGTCCACCCCCAGCGACACCACCACCAGCCCGACGCCGCGGCGATGGAGATCGCGCGCCGCCGCCAGCAGGTCGGCATCGGTGGGCAACGGCCGGCCGGCCCAGCCCTCCAGCTCGTGGCGGTTGGGCTTGATGCAGTGGGGAAGCACCACGCCGGACGCCAGCGCCGCCGCCAGCGGCGGGCCGCTGCTGTCCAGCACGACGCGGGCGCCCACCGCCGTCAGGTCGGCGGTCAGCGTCGCATAGGCGTCGACCGGCAGGCCGTCGGGCAGACTGCCGGCCAGCAGCACCGTCATGCCGTCCTCCACCAACCCGCGCAGCGTCTCGGCGACGCGGCGCAGGGCAGCGGGATCGGCGCTCAGGCCGGGCAGGTTGATGTCGGTGGTGTCGGCGGCCGCCAAGTCGGCGATCTTGATGTTGACCCGCGTCTCGCCCGGCAGTCGCAGGAAGGCGTCGCTGATGCCCTTGGCGGCGAACAGCGCCTCGAACGGCACCGCGTTGTCGATCCCGAGCAGGCCGGCGGCGACCACCGGCGTGCCCCAGTCGGCGAGGCAGCTCGCGACGTTGACGCCCTTGCCGCCGGCGTTGTGGCGCACCGCCCCGGCACGGTGGACGGTGCCGGGCTTCAATGCCTCGACCGTGATGGTCTGGTCGATGGCCGGGTTCAGGGTGACGGTGACGACCGGGCTGGCGTTCATGACGCGCCTCCGTCCAGCGCACGCACCTCGTCGGCGGTCTCGCAGTCGACGGCCTTCAGCGCCAGCGCCCGCAGGCCGGCGATGTCGCTGTCGCGCAGGCGGTCCTTGACCGCCGGGATGTCGCGCGGCGTCATCGACAGCTCGCGCACGCCGAGGCCGGCCAGCAGGGCGGCGCCGAAGGGGTCGCCGGCGATGCCGCCGCAGACGCCGACCCAGCGGCCGTGCTTCGCGGCCCCCTCGACCGTCATCCGGATCAGGCGCAGCACCGACGGGTGCAGGCTGTCGGCCTCCGCCGCCAACTCGGGATGCTGGCGGTCGATCGCCAGCGCATACTGGGTCAGGTCGTTGGTGCCGATCGAGAAGAAGTCGACATGGCGGGCGAGGATGTCGGCCTGGATGGCGGCGGCCGGCACCTCGACCATGATGCCGAGCGGCACGGCCGGCGCCGCCAGCTCGGCCCGGATCCGGTCGCAGGCGGCGCGCAGCGCCTCGATCTCGCGCAGGCTGGTGATCATCGGGAACATGATCAGCAGCGAGCCTTCCCCGGCTCCCGCGGCCGCGTCCCTGGCCGCCCGGTAGAGGGCGCGGAGCTGCGGCTCCAGCAGTTCGGGATGGCGCAGCAGCAGGCGGGCGCCGCGCACGCCGAGGAAGGGATTCTCCTCGTGCGGGAGCTGCAGGTGCGGCACCTGCTTGTCGCCGCCGATGTCGAGCGTGCGGACGATCAGCGGGCGGCCGTCCAGCGCCGCCAGCATGGCGCGGTAGGTCTCGTACTGTTCCTCCTCCGACGGGGCGTCGCCGCGCTCCAGGAACAGGAACTCGGTCCGCATCAGGCCGACGCCTTCCGCCCCCTGCGACAGGGCGACCGGCACCTGGTCCGGCCGGTTGACGTTGGCGCCGATCTCGACCGCATGGCCGTCGCGGGTGCGGGCGGGCAGTCCGCGCCGCTCCTCCTGCTGGGCCTTCCTGACGCGCTGCTCCTCGATCCAGCCGAGCGCCGAGGCGAGGTCGGCCTCGCCCGGTTCGAGATAGAGGCGGCCGGACTGGCCGTCGAGGATGGCGATGGTGCCGTCGGCGATGCCGGTCAGGGCGCCGCCACCGGCCACCACCGCTGGCAGGCCGAGCGTCCGCGCCAGGATGGCGGTGTGGGAGGTCGGGCCGCCCTGCGCCGTCGCCAGGCCGATCACCCGACCCATGTCGAGAGCGGCGGTATCGGACGGCGACAGGTCGTCGGCGACCAGGATGCAGGGGGTGTCGGGCAGGTCGCGCAGCGAGCCGCCGCGCAGGTCCGGGTCGATGCGGGCCAGCACCCGCCGGCCGACGTCGCGCAGATCGGCGGCCCGGCCGGCGAGCACTGGGTTCGCATTGGCCGCCAGCGTGGCGGCGCCGCGCTCGACCGCCTCGTTCCACGACCAGGCGGGGCCATGCCCCTCCACCATCAACTGGCAGGTTAGGGTGATCAGGTCGGTGTCGTTCAGCAGCTCGGCCTGGGCGTTGAAGATGCCGGCCTCCGATGGGCCGAGGCGGCGGGCGGTGTCGTCGGCGAGTGCCTTCAACTGCTGGCGCGTCAGGTTCAACGCCTCGTGCAGGCGGTTGCCGCCCTCGATCAGTGCGACCGGCTGGTCGGGAACCGCCAGTTCGGCCTTCGGCATCACATGGATCGGGCCGATGGCGAGGCCGGGGCTGGCACCGAGGCCGGCGACCACCGGCATCCGGCGGCCGGCGGCGGCCGGCGGGGTCCAGCCCTGTACCGGCACCCTGGCCTTGCGCGCTGCGGCGTCGGCATCCGCCTTCTCGCGCGCGCTGAGCCCGGTGATGGTGGCGCGCAGCCGGCCCAGCACCGCCGCGGCGTCGGGACCGTCGGCCGAGATGGTGATGCGGTCGCCGGGGCGCAGGCCGAGCTGGAGCAGCGCCACCAGCGTCTTGGCGTCGGCGGTCTCGCTGCCATGGCGGACGCGCACGCGCCCGGCGGCGGCCCGTGCCGTCTCCACCCAGGCGGTGGCGGGACGGGCATGCAGGCCGGTCGGGTAGTCCACCACCCAGTCGAAGCGTTCGGCCAGATCGACAGCCTCCGCCGGGGCCGGGGCCGGACCAACGCCCTCGCCGGCCAAAGCGGCCGGCAGGGCGGCGGGATCGCTGGTGGTGAAGAGGGCGGACAGCGTCGTCTCGTCCTGCATCAGCCGGGTCAGCCGGCGCAGAACGGCGATGTGGGCGTCGGACTGGGCGGCGATCGCCACCACCAGCCTGGCCGTCTGGCCCTCGTTCCAATGGACGCCGTCCGGGACCTGGAGGATGGCGATGCCGTTGCGGCGGACCATGTCGCGGTCGTCGACCATGCCGTGCGGGATGGCAACGCCATGGCCGAGGAAGGTGTTCGCCACCGCCTCCCGCTTCAGCATGCTGTCGGCATAGGCGGGATCGATGCAGCCGGCGGCGATCAGCAACTGCGCCGCCTCGCGGATCGCCTCCTCCTTGCTCGCGGGGCGGGCTCCCAGGCGGACCAGGTCCGGCGGCAGGCTGAGGGTGTGCGTATCGGGGGCCATGGCGACCGTCTCCTCCGCGAGTTTTTGTGTGATCTCTTATCGGCAACTGAAAACGATTACAGATCGGCTGTCAACGGCTGTTGCGTTGCAACATAAGGCTTTCGTATCGAACTACCGCTTGCCTGCCGCCCGGAAATGGGGGATGTTTTCGCCAAGGCAATGGAAACGTTTTCAGTTTTCTTCACCCCTATCCGGATGGGGTTCCGCATCGGTAAGATCGCCCCCTCCCTTCGGGGCAGCACCCTTCAGGATCGGCCCGGTTGGACATGAGCGCTCCCGCAAAGACTGCCAGCAGCATCAAGGACGTCGCCCGGGCGGCCGGCGTGTCGGTCGCAACCGTGTCGCGGGTGCTCGGCAACGGGCCGGTCAGTGAGGCCCTGCGCAAGCGGGTGGAGGATGCGGTGCGCGCCACCGGCTACCGTCCCAACCTGTCGGCGCGCCGGCTGCGCTCCCAGCATTCGCAGACCGTCGGGCTGGTGGTGTCCGACATCCGCAACCCGTTCTTCACCGCGGTCAGCCGGGCGGTGGAGGATGCGGCCTATCATGCCGGGATGCGCGTCATCCTGTGCAACAGCGACGAGAACCCGGAGCGGGAGGAACTGTACCTGCGCCTGATGCAGGAGGAGCGGATCACCGGCCTGATCTTCGCCCCGACCCGCGCCACGCTCGACCGGCTCGACCGGCTCGACCTGGAATTCCCGGTGGTGCTGATCGACCGCAACGCCCCGGCCGGGCGCCACGATGCGGTGGTGCTGGACAACCCGCAGGCCGCGGCCATGCTGGTGGATCATCTGCACGCGCGCGGTTACCGCCGCATCGCCGGCCTGTTCGGCAACACCAGCACCACCGGTGCCGAACGGCATGAGGGCTACCGCGCCGCCATGGCGGCGAAGGGGCTGGTGCCTGCCGCCCGCTTCATCGCCCCTTACGCCGACGCGGCCGAGGAGGCGGTGGAGCGGTGGATGGCCGACGCCGATCGGCCCGAGGCCTTCGTCGTCAGCAACAGCCTGTTCCTGATGGGGGTGGTCAAGGCCGCCCGGCGCATGGGCCTGTCCATTCCCGGCCGGCTGGCGGTCGCCGGCTTCGACAACGAGCCCTGGACCGAACTGGTCGGTCCAGGGCTGACGGTGATCGAGCAGCCGGTGCAGGAGATCGGCCGCTCCGCCATGGCGCTGCTGTTCGAAAGGCTGGAGCAGCCGGACCGTCCGACCCGCCGCCTGGTGCTGGCCGGAACCTGCGTGGTGCGCGGCTCCACCGGCGCCCGGCTGGAGGCCGCGGACTGAGCCGGCCCCCGTCCGGGCGCCCTCCCGTCAGGCCCTTCTTCAGACGCGTCCCGGCGTTCCGGCGCTGATGCCGACCTCGGCGAGGTCGAAGGGCGTGGTTTGGTAGATCTGGTTGATCCAGTTGCCGAACAGCAGGTGGGCGCTGCCCCGCCAGGAATTCTCCGGCGGGCGCTTCGGGTCGTCGCCGGCGAAGTAGCCGGCCGGGACCCCGATGTCCATCCCGGCCTCGACGTCCCGGAAATACTCGTCGGACAGCGAGGTGGTGTCGTATTCCAGGTGATTGAACATGTGGAGTGCCCGGTGCGCCGGATCGTCGAGCAGGCAGACGCCGGTCTCCTCGCTTTCCGCCAGCACCGCCAGCTCCGATCCCGACGGGATGTCGGAGCGCCGCACCTCGGTCCAGCGCGACACCGGGACCGGGAAGCTGTCGGGGAAGCCGCGCAGCCAGGGCGAGTTCGGGACCAGCGTCCGGTGCGGGAAGACGCCGAACGCCTTTTGCGGCAGGTCGTGCTTGGGCATGCCGTGGAAATGGTGGACCGCCGCCTGGGCCGCCCAGCAGATCGTCAGGCAATGGTGGACGTGGCTCTGCGTCCAGTCGAAGATGCGGCGCAGCTCGTCCCAGTAGGTCACCTCCTCGAACGGCATGCGCTCCACCGGGGCGCCGGTGACCATGAAGCCGTCGAAGCGTTCGTTGCGCACGTCCGACCATGGCCGGTAGAAGGACGCCATGTGGCCGGCCGGCGTGTGCCGGGCGACATGGTTGGAGATCTTCACCAGCGTCAGTTCCACCTGCAGCGGCGTCGCGCCGATCAGCCGCGCGAGCTGCGTTTCCGTGCTGATCTTGTTCGGCATCAGGTTCAGGAGCCCGATGCGCAGCGGCCTGATGTCCTGCCGGACCGCATCGGCTTCACGCATGACGACGACGCCCTCCGCCTGGAGCGTCCGCCGGGCGGGGAGATCGTCGGGAATCTTGATCGGCATGGTCGCGTCTGTCCTTCCCTGCAGCCGGCCCTGTAGCCGGGGCCCTTGGCTGGGGATTGACGCCGTGGTCCTGTCCGCTTGGTTGCCGGCCCGGCCACATCCTTCCTTGCGGAAGCGCCACCTTGCCCGGATCGGCAGGTTGGCGTTGGGCGTCCCCCCAACTCTCGATGTGGCGGCGGTTCTACAGGCTAAGGCGGCGCTTGGCAACAATTCGCCTCTTCCGGAAAGGGAAGGAATGCCCCGATGGCGCCGGTGGGCGTCCCGATCTTGGCAGCCGGGGGACCTGCCCGGGCGTGTCGGCGCGTCCGCCCGTGCGCCGGTTTCCGGGCTTGGGAGTACCCCGGCCGCTGGAGGATTGGTGCCTGGCACAATTCCACCACGATAGATAAGCGAAGATTCGACAAAGTCGCCATCGCTCGGTCCGAATAAAATACTCCCGTGGTGTGCGCAAAGAACAGTTCCGAAAGCGGAGTTGACCGTCGCTACGGTTACCCACTACCGTTTGGTGTGCAGTTGCGAAACAACTTTCTCGATCCTGATAAATAATGCCGTTGCGATGTTTTATGTTCCATCACTATGCGATTTCCCTGGACTTACTCATTTGTTTGGGTAACCCACAATAATGCGAAAAAGCCCTGCAGTCGTGCAAAGACGATTGAGCGGCAAATGGTCCGGAACGGCGGTGTTCGCCGGTATTTCCTTGTCGTCCTTCCAATGCCGAAGGCCGACGGGGACGGGCCGCACCGATGCCGCGGGGAGGGGACGCCGGGAACGGGCGGATGACAACGCCATGGGGCAGACACAGGGGACCATCTCGCGATGCCAACACGTTCGGAACCTCGGATCGATGCCCGGCCCGAGCCCGCAAAGCCGGCCCCCCGCAGTTTCGCCCGGGATGGCGCCGCAACGATGCTCGTCACCGCCGCGACGATGGCGCTGGGGCTGCTGACCGGCATCCTGGTCGCCCGAACGCTGGGACCCGACGGCCGGGGCGCGCTGGCCGCCGTCCTCACCACGACGCAGCTTCTCGGCTGGCTGTTCGGGATGGGCTGCGGCAAGGCGGTGACCTACGCCCTGTCCCGCGACCCGGCGGCGGGGGGCCGGCTGCTGTCGACCTGGACGCTCATGCTGATCCCGGTGTCGGCGGCGGCGATCGCGGCCGGACTGTTCCTGCTGCCGACGCTGCTGGCGGCCCAGCCGGCGGACACGCTGGGGCTGGCGCGCCTGTACCTGCCGATAATCGCGCTGGCGCTCCTGTCCGAACTGATGCTGGGCCTGCTGTTGGGCGACCAGGATTTCCGCACCTTCAACGCCCTGAACTTCATCCAGCCGGCGGGTGTCGCCGTCGCCTACCTGGCGCTGTGGGCGGCCGGCCGCTTCACGGTCGAGAGCGCGGTCGCCGCCCAGGCGGCGATGAGCGCCCTGGTGCTGGTCGCGGCGACGGCGCGCATCCTCCGGCGCCACGGCATCGGCCGGCCCGACCCGGCGCTCGGCCGCCGCACCGCCTGGTATGCGCTGCGCACACATGGGGACGTGGTGGGCGGCGTCGTCACCCAGCGGCTCGACCTGCTGGTCATCCCGGCCTACCTGTCGGCGGCGCAGGTCGGGCTCTATGCGCTGGCGACCAGCCTGTCCTGGCTGATCGTCAGCCTGTCGGGGGCGCTCGCCAGCGTCGTCATGCCGGCGGCCACCCGCCGGGGGCGCTCGGGGCGCGAGCTCGTGCTCGCCAGCCTGCAGGCGACCTTCCTGGTCGGCGGCGTGCTCGGCGGCGGGCTGTTCGTGTTCGCCGACATCGCCATCCACATCGTCTACGGCCCGGCCTTCGCCGCCAGCGCCTTGCCGCTGCGGCTGCTGCTGCCGGGTGCTGTGCTCTATGCCGCGGCGTCGATCCTGCTCAACGGGCTCTATGCCGAGAACCGGCCCTTCACCGCCACCATGGCCCACCTGCTGGGCATGGCGGCAACGATGGCCGGCCTGCTGCTCTTCCTGCGCGACGGCGGGATCCTGGCCGCGGCGGCGGTGTCCACCGTCGCCTACGCACTGGTGTTCCTGACCGCCGCCGCCCTCTACCGCCGCGCGACCGGCCTGCCCTGGCGCGCCTTCCTGCCCGACCCGCCGCTCCTGCTGTCCATGCCCAGGCGCCTGCTGGGCAGGCCGCTGCAGGCCGGCGCCGGCGGCGAATGACCGAACCCACCGGACTTAAGGAAACGACGATGCGACTGTCGCTCTTGACGCCCGAATACCCTCCAGGCGACTGGCTCGGCGGTATCGCCACCCACACCGGCACCATGGCGCGGGCGCTCTCCCGCCTCGGCCATACCGTCCAGGTGGTGACGCCATGGCGTGGCGGTCCGGCTCCCGCCGGCACCAGCCTGGAGGACGGCGTGACCGTGGAGCGCGTCGATCCCGGCGCCCGCATCCACCCGGTGGCCGACCGCTTCCGCACCAACCGCCGACTGGCCGCGGCGGTGCGTGCCTTCGCCCCGGACGTCGTCCATGCGGCCGAATTCGACGCCGACGCCTGGTGGCTGACCCGCTTCGGCGGACCGCCGGTGGTCACCCGGCTCGCTACCCCGACCGGGCTGGTGATGGACACCAACAGCCAGCCCTGGGTCCCGCACACCCACCTGCTGAACGCGATGGAGCGCGACCAGACGCGGCGCAGCGCCGCCATCTACGCCTCCACCCGCGCCATCGCCCGCCGCGTCGCCGACTACTGGAAGATCGCCCCCGAACTGATCCAGGTGGTGCCGAACAGCATCGACCTCGCGGCGCTGCGCGCCGCCGGCGCCGGCCGGCCGCCGATGCCGCTGCCCGAACGCTACATGGTGTTCTTCGGCCGGCTGGAGGGCCGCAAGGGAATCGGGCCGCTCGGCCGCGCCCTGCCCGACGTGCTGGCCGCCAACCCGGATTTGCACCTGGTGATGGTCGGCGGCGAGGATCCGGCGAGCCTCCCGGCCATCGCCCAGTTCCGCCGCGACGTCGCCCCCGTCGCCGACCGTGTCCATTTCCTCGGCGCCCTTCCCCGCGGCGAGGCGCTGTCGGTGGTGGCTCGCGCGGAGCTGGCGGTGGTGCCCTCGCTGTGGGAAAGCTTCGGCTTCGTGGTGGTGGAGGCGATGGCGCTCGGCGTGCCGGTGGTCGCCAGCGACTGCGGCGGCATCCCCGAGATCGTCGAGGACGGGCGGAGCGGCTGGCTGGTGCCGCCGGGCGAAGCCCAGCCGCTGCGCGACGCGCTGATCGCGCGGCTCGCCGACAGGGAGGGACTGCGCGCCGCCGCCGAGGCCGGCCGCGCCCGCGCCACCGCCTTCGACGTCCAGGCCGTGGCTGTCCAGGTGGCGGCACTGCTGGAGCACGCGAAGGCCGAGCGCGGCAACGCGGCGACCTCGACCATCTACAACAACGGCTACCGCCGGCATTTCCGCCCCGACCACCCGACCACGCCCTTCTACCGGATCTACGACGAGAAGCGGCGGGCGGTCGCGGCGGAGCTGGAACGGTCGCCACGGCTGCGCATCCTGGACGTCGGCGGCGGCTACGGCCGCATCACCGGCCCCTTCGCCGAGCGCCACGACGTGACGCTGGTGGACATCTCGCACGAGATGCTGAACGAGGCGAAGGAGCGGTTCCCGGCCCTGACGGTGCAGCAGGCGGACGCGCGCAAGCTGCCCTTCCCGGACGCCAGCTTCGACCTCGTCATCGCCATGGACCTGCTCTGCCACCTGCCGGACCTGGAGGCCGGCGTGCGCGAGCTGCGGCGAGTGGTCAAGCCCGGCGGCCGGATCGCCTGCGACACCACCAATGCCAACCCGCTCTGGGTCGTCGCCTATCCCAGCTACTACCGCTGGCGGCCCGACCGGCTGCTGGCGACCATGCGGTGCCATGGCGTGCTGCCGGAATGGAAGGCGCTGGTCCGCCACCACTGGGCGCCGGAGATGCGCAAGGCCATCGCCGCCACCGGCCTGACGCTGCAGAAGACCGATCATTTCGGGCCGCCCGGGGTGGCCAAGTGGCACCTGTGGTGGTGCAGGCGCGGCGGAAACGGGCCGGAGGGGCAGGCGTCGTGACGAAACCCTCCCTCCTCCTGTATCTCGCCCGGGGCGGCGACCCTCACCGCATGGCGGTCGCCCCGGTGCTGGCCGGCGCCGCCGAACGCGCCGGCTGGACGTTCGACCTCTATTACGACGGGCGCCGCAGCGGCCGGCATTTCGGCGGCTGGGCGGAGGACGGCGGCACCGACGCCATCGGCACCGGCAGCCTGGTGGCGGGCGGCCGCCACCTGGACCACGCGCTGTGGCTGACCACGCAATACCGGGTGGTGGCGCTCGGCGATCCGGCCTCGCCCCTGTGGCCGGTGGTGGAGGCGGGCGGCGAGGCGCTGCTGCGCGACACCGATCCGGCCGCCCTCTTCGACGCCGCCTTCCGGCTGCTGCGCCAACCCCTGCCGGAGGAGGTGGCGGTGCTGGACGCCGCGCCGCAGACCGCGCTCGGCATCGTCGCCGCCCCCTTCCTCTACCCGCGCCTGCTCGGTGCTCCCGGCCTCGGCACCCCAGGCCCCGGCACCCCCGGCCCCGGCACCCCCGGCCCCGGCACCCCTTGCCTCGGAATCGACGTTTCGGCCGACGCCGGCCTGCGGCAGCGGCTGGAACGGCTGGGCTCCCGGCGCTTCACGGGCCTCTGTGTCGACCCGGTGCGGGGGCGCGCCTTCCCCGGCGGGCTCGACGCCACCGACGGCAAGGTCCTGGGCGAGAGCTACGCCAGCTTCAGCGCGGGCCTGGCCCGCCGCCACGCCGGCTGGGGCCGCGGCACCCTGTTGGGCGACCCGGACCTGATCGCGGCGCAGTTGCCGCTGGCGGCGTCGAAGCGGCTGCTGCCGCTCTATGGCCGGCCGCAGACCGACGTGATCGAACGGGCGGCCGACCTGATCGCCGCCGGCGCCGACCCGGTCTACGGCCGGCAGTTCGACGACCACGACTTCTTCGCGCTCGGGCGGCTGGGCCGCGGGCTTCAGATCGTCGATCCCGACCCGCCCTTCGCCGCCGCCGCCGCCGTGCCCCTGCGCATCCCGGAGCCGCCGTGCCCCTTCACCGACTTCGAGCCGGACGAAGACACGCTGCGGCGCTGGGCGGCGGAAGGCCGGGTTCTGGCCACGCTGGTGCTGTGGTCCGGCATGATCCGCGAGCTGCACTGCATCCCGCGCATCCTCGACCTGGTGGCGGCGACCGGCCTGCGCTGCGGCCTGGTGGTCACCGTCGACAGCCTGACCCAGTCGAGCCCCGCCGACCTCGCCCTGCTGGCGGTGCCGGAGGAACGGGGCGGTGTATTGGGACGGGTGGAGCTGCTGCTCGGCAGCACGGGCCGCGGCGTCTGCGCCGAGGGCGAGATGCCGCCCGGCGAACTCGGCCGCCTGCTGGCCGACGCGCGGCGCGAGATGGCGGCCATGCTGCCCGCCGGCCTGATGCCACGCGGCTGGTGGCCGCTGGTCGACGCGCCGCTGGTTGCCGGCCGCACCCCGCGGCTGCGCTGGGAGGACGGCCGTCCGGTCCTGCGCATCTCTCCCCGGCCGCGCCCGACGGAAACACCGGCCGGCAGCGGGCCGGCGGAGGGCGGAGGACCGCCGCCGGCACGGTCCGGGATTGACGCGCGCCGCCTGATCGGCAAGACGCTGCGGCGCTACCGGCTGGACCGCTTCTACGAGGCGTGGCGTCCCTACGACCGCGCCCGTCCAGGGCCCATCCGTACCGGCCTCGCAGCCGAGGTCCGGGCGGCCGGCTTCGACTACATGTGGACCAAGGCCGACTTCGGCCGCGCCGCGGCGGCGCTCGTTGACGGCGGCTTCGTGGCCCTGCCCTTCACCGCCGGGGAGTGGGACGGCTGGTCGCCCTTCTACACCGTGCGCAACACCGCACAGGTGTGCGCGGCCGAGCGGCGCCTGCTGCGCAAGGGTCCGGGATGGCTGGCGTCCAACATCGACTCCATCCTGTGGATGCTGCCGGGCGAGGTTCTGGAAAAGGGCCGCTCCCTGTTCCAGGTGGCCCGCCTGGTCGCCGGCGGCGAAAGCGGGGGCGATGGCGGAGCTGGACCCAACGGCGGCGGAAGCAGCGGGCGGCTGATCAACGTCACCCCGAACACGGTGGCGCGCTACGCCCGCATCCTGGCCGAAGCCCGGCAGGAAGGCGCCGCCAAGCTGGCCCCTCCCCTCCCCGACGCGCCGGAGTCCGGCCTCCCCGGCCCGCAAGACCCCGCCCCGACGGATCCCGGCAGCCGGGCACCGTCCGCCGAGAAGGCGCGCGACCCCGCGGAAGTGGCCTGACCGCCCATTGCAGCACCGTATGTGAGAAGGAGTCCAGCCCATGGAAGCACCGGAACACCGACTGCCGTCGGGCACGGCCGGATTGGTGGCGCCGCCGGTCGGATCGGGCGCCGACAAGGTCGACGTGAAGCGTCTGGCGCAGACGCTGTGGCGGCAGAAATGGCTCATCCTCGGCATCATGGCGCTGCTCTGGCTGCCGGCGGTCCTGCTGATCAACGCGATGACGCCGGTCTACAGCGCCTCGTCCGTCCTGGTCATCGACCCCCAGCCCAACCGGGTCATCAACATTCCCTCGGTCGCCGAGCCGATGGGCATCTACCTCGACACCGTCAACACCGAGGTGGAGACCCTGCGCTCGCGCGATCTCGCCCGGCGGGTCGTCGAGACGCTGTCCCTGGGACAGGAGCCGGAATACGCCGCGGCCGACGGGAAGCCCGGCCTGTCGACCGCGCTGCTCGACGGCGGGCGCGCCCTGCTGACCGACGTCGCCGAGATGCTGCCCGAACCGCTGGCCGGCCTGCTGACCCCGCCGCCGCGGCCGGCGGCCGGCGCCGCCAACGGCGCGGAGGCGGAGATCGCGCGGCTGACCGATGCCTTCCAGAAGAACCTGCACATCAGCCCGGGCGTGCAGTCCCGCGCGATCCGCATCAGCGTCGACGCCAAGGATCCGCAGCTTGCCGCGCGTGCCGCCAACGCCGTGGCCTCGACCTACATTGCCATGCAGGTCGAGGCGAAGCGCAATGCCACGCTCAAGGCCAGCGAATGGCTGCAGAGCCGGATCGACGATCTGCGCGAGGACATGACCGCCACCGGGCAGGCGACGATCGACGCGATGCGCCCGGGGTCCGGCATGATGAAGGGACGCGACGCCCCGCTGGTGAACGAGGCGATGTCGGCGCTGAACGCGCAGTTGACCGAGGCGCGCAGCGCCCACGCCAACGCGCTCGCCCGGCTGCGCCAGCTCCAGACCGTCAAGCCGGCCAATCCGGAATCGATGGCCGGCGCCGACATCGGCGGCGACCCGCTGATCGCGGCCTTGCGCCAGCGCCAGGCTGGGCTGAGCGCGCAGCTTGCGGAACTGCGCGCGCAGTATGGCGAGCGCCATCCGGCGCTCGTCCGTCCCACGGCCGAGCTGCGCGACCTGAACGCCACCCTGGCGACCGAGGTCGACCGCGTGGTGCGCGGCCTGCGCGACGAGGTGGAACAGCAGTTCGCCAAGGTCCAGGACCTGACCCGGCGCCTCGAGGAGTTGCGCAACGAGGCCTATTCCACGCTTCAGGCCGACGTGAAGCTGCGCGAGCTGCAGCGGCAGGCCGATGCCTCGGACGACAATTACCGGCGCGCGGTCACCCGCCTGAAGGAAACCCAGGTCCTCCAGGCGCTGCAGATGATGCCGGACGTGCGGATCGTCTCGGCCGCCGCCGTCCCGAACGGCCCGGTGGGGCCGGGCAAGACGGTGCTGGCGGCCCTGGCGGCGCTGGTCTGCGGGGCGGTCGCCACCGGGCTGGCGCTGGTGCGGACGATGAGTCAGCGCGGCGTCTACAGCTCGCATCAGGTGGAGGCGCTGCTCGGACAGCCGGCGGTCGGGGTCGTGCCGCTGCTGGGCCGCCGCCGCAAGTCCGATCCGGACGGCAGGGAGGAAAAGGCCGGAGGCGATTTCGCCGAGGCCGTCTGGCGCCTGTGCGCCCGCCTGCACCTGGTGCGCACCGGTGCTGCGGCGGCGACCGCCAAGGGCGGCGAGGTCATCATGCTGACCTCCTCCGTCGCCGGCGAGGGCAAGACGACGCTGGCGGTGGCGATGGCCGCCTTCCTGGCCGACGCCGGGCGGCGTGTGGTGGTGGTCGACTGCGACACCCGGCGGCCGACCGTCCACCGGCTGCTGGGCGACGGCCGCCCGCCCAAGGGGCTGATCGACCTGCTGGGCGGCGACGCCACGCTCGACCAGGTGCTGGCGATCGACGAGCGGCGGCGGGTGGCGGTGATCGCCGCCGGGCGCCCGAACGACCGGCCGCAGACCCTGCTCGGCTCCCAGGCGATGCTGTCGCTGCTGGTCGAGCTGTCGGAACGCTACGACGTGGTGGTCCTCGACACGCCGCCGGTGCTCTCGGTGTCGGACGCCCTGATCCTGGCGCCGCTCGCCGACCGCGTCATCTACGTCGTCCGCTGGGCGCGCACCGCGTCCAGCCTGGCCAATGCCGGCATCAAGCAGGTGCGGCAGGTGGGCGGGCGGATCGGCGGCGCGGTGCTGTCGATGGTCAACGCCCGCGAGCATGCGAACCTCGAATACGGCACCCGCCCGCCGAGCGGCCGGTCCTACCGCCTGCGCCGCATCGCCTGAGAAGGCCCACTCCTCCCGGAGGACCCATCATGAAAGTCGCGATCGTCCACTACTGGCTCGTCGGGATGCGCGGGGGTGAGAAGGTGCTCGAAGCCCTGTGCGAGCTGTATCCGGAAGCCGACGTCTTCACCCACGTCTACCGGCCGGAGCGCATGTCCCCGACCATCCGCGGCCACCGGGTCACCACGACCTTCATCGACCGGCTGCCGATGGCCCACCGCATGTACCAGAAGTACCTGCCGCTGATGCCGCTGGCGCTGGAACAGCTCGACCTCAGCGCCTACGACCTGGTGATCAGCAGCGAATCCGGGCCGGCCAAGGGGGTGCTGACCCGGCCGGACGCGCTGCACGTCTGCTACTGCCACACGCCGATGCGCTACGTGTGGAGCGGCTATCATGACTACCTGTCCTCCGCCGGGCCGCTGGTGCGGCCGCTGATGCCCTATGCCATCCACCGGCTGCGGCAGTGGGACCTGGCGACCGCGGCGCGGGTCGACCGCTTCATCGCCAATTCGGCCACCGTGGCCCAGCGCATCTGGCGGGTCTACCGCCGCGAGGCCGTGGTGATCCACCCGCCGGTGGAGACCCGCCGCTTCGCCACGGCGCAGCCGCCCGGCGACCACTATCTGTTCGTCAGCCAGCTCGTCCCCTACAAGCGGGCGGACATCGCCATCGAGGCATTCAACCGCATGGGCCGCCGGCTGGTGGTGGTCGGCGAGGGCGAGGAGTTCCGCCGGCTGAAGCAGATGGCCGGCCCGACGGTCGAGCTGCTCGGCCATTGCTCCGCCGAGGAACTCGACCGCCAATATGCCGCCTGCCGCGCCCTGATCTTCACCGCCAACGAGGATTTCGGCATCGTGCCGGTGGAGGCGATGGCCGCCGGCCGGCCGGTGCTGGCCCTGCGCCGCGGCGGCGCCACCGAGACGGTGAAGGAGGGGCTGTCCGGCCTGTTCTTCGACCAGCAGACGCCGGAGGCGCTGATCGAAGCGGTCGAACGCTTCGAGGCCCAGGCCCACCGCTTCGATCCGGCCGCGATCCAGGCCCACGCCGCCGGTTTCGACAGGGTGCTGTTCAAGGTCCGCCTGCGGGAGACCGTCGATCGCTGGCTGGTCGAGCACCGGCTGGCGGAGGAGCGGACGGCGCCCGCTGCCGCCGACGCCGAGGCCGCCCGCCGACGGGAGCTGGCGACGGCATGAGCATTCCCCTCCCTCCCGGCCCCATCCCTTCCGGCCCCCTCCCCGCAGCGGGCGGCCCCGCAAGGCTCGGCGTCACGGTGATCGTCCCGACCTACCGCCGGCCCGACCAGCTCGCCGCCTGCCTCGACGGGCTGGCCCGCCAGACGCTGGCGCCGGCCCAGGTGATCGTCACCGTGCGCGATGACGACCCCGCCTCGGCCGACGCCGCGCGCCGCATGCTGGACCGGCTGCCGGTGGAGGTCGCCGGCATCGGCGTCCCCGGACAGGTCGCCGCCATCAACCGCGGCATCGACGGCGCCAGGGGCGACGTCGTCGCCATCACCGACGACGACGCCGTACCGCATCCCGACTGGGTCGAGCGCATCGAGCGCTGGTACCGGACGGACGCGCGGATCGGCGGCGTCGGCGGCCGCGACCACGTCTATCACGACGGCGTGCTGGAAGACGGCGCCGCCCGGACCGTCGGCCGCCTGCAATGGTTCGGCCGCGTCGTCGGCAACCATCACATCGGCACCGGACCGGCCCGCGACGTCGACGTGCTGAAGGGCGCCAACTGGAGCTTCCGCCGCAGCGCCATCGGCGGCAAGCGGCTGAACACCCGCCTGCGCGGCAGCGGCGCCCAGGTGCGCAACGAGGTCGACTTCTGCCTGCGGCTGCGGCGGGAGGGCTGGCGGCTCGTCTACGACCCGCTGGTGGCGGTCGACCATTTCCCCGCTGTGCGCCACGACATCGACCAGCGCGGGGCCGGACACTTCCATCCGCTGGCGCAGGAGAACGCGACCTACAACGACACGCTGGCGCTGATGGCCCATTTCGGGCCGCTCCACCGCCCGGTCTTCGTTTCCTGGGCGCTGCTGATGGGAACCTGCGAGTTTCCCGGGCTGGCGCAATGGGCGCGGCTGGCCCTGCGCGGCGACCGCCACGCCGCGGCCAAGCTGCGCGCCACCCTGCGCGGCCGGCTCGCCGGCATGCGGGAGTGGCGGGGAGCGCCGGCATGAGCCTCGCGGCGGATATCCATCATCAAGACGGCCATCGAGACGGCCACGGCATCGCCGGGCTGCCGTCCCTCGCGAAGCTGGCGCCGCCCGTCTTCTGGTTCCTGGTCGCCGTGCCGATCCTGGTCGGCAAGGCCGGGCTGCTGGAGATCATCTTCCCGGTCGGTGCGCTGGCCATCGGCGCGCTGCTGGTGACGCGCGATCCGGCGCGCTTCGCCGCCTTTACCTGGTGGCTGTGGTTCCTGACGCCCGAGGTGCGGCGGATGGTCGACTATCAGGCCGGCTGGAGCGTCATCAGCCCGGTGATGGTGACGCCCTTCGCCGTCGGCGCCTTCACGCTGCTGGTGATCGGCACCTATCTGCCGATGCTGCGCTACCGCGCCTACTTCGGCTTCGTTCCGGTCGGGCTCGGGCTGCTCTACGCCTATGTCAACGGCGTGTCGCAGGCGGGGCTGGCGGCGGCCACCTTCGCGCTGCTGAACTGGCTGGTGCCGGTGGCGCTGGGCCTCTACGTCGCCCTGCACTGGCCGATCTACCCGCAGATCCGCGACGCCGTGCTGCGGGCCTTCGTGCTGGGGCTGGCGGTGGTCGGCGGCTACGGGCTGATCCAGTATTTCGTCATGCCGCCCTGGGACGCCCGCTGGCTGATCAACGTCGGCATGACCAACCAGGGGATGCCGCTGCCGATGCAGGTGCGGGTGTTCAGCACCCTGAACTCCTCCGGCCCGCTGGCCTTCCTGCTGGTGACCGGGCTGGCCATCCTGCCGGCGGCGCGCGGCATCCTGGTCCCGGTCGCCGGCGCCCTCGCGTTGGGCTCGCTGATGCTCAGCCTGGTGCGCGCCGCCTGGCTGGCCGGCCTGTTCGTCTTCGCCTGGCTGCTGCTGACCATGCCCGGCCGACACCGGCTGCGCCTGGTCGCGGTGGGGGTCGGGCTGGTGCTGTGCTCGCTGCCGCTGCTGAGCGTGCCGCGGGTTCAGGAGGCCATCGTCAGCCGCTTCGACACGCTGAACTCGATGGAGAACGACCGCAGCTACCAGGAGCGGCAGGAGTTCTACGGCCGCTTCCTGATCCAGGCGCTGACCGAGGTGCGCGGCGCCGGGCTCGGCACCGTCGACACCGCGACCAAGCTGACCAACGAAGACAACCAGATGGGCGCGATGGCCTATTTCGACAGCGGCGTCCTGCGGGTGCCCTACGAACTCGGCTGGCCCGGCACGCTCGGCTATGTCGCGGGCATCCTGACGCTGCTGGTCGGCCTGCTGCGCCGCGGCGGCGCCCCGCCCGACCCCTTCGCCTGCTGCGCCCAGGCGGCGGCGCTCACCATCCTGGTCTGCATGGTGTTCGAGCATACGCTGGCGAAGGTCACCGGCGTCGGATTCTGGTTCTTCCTGGGCATGGCGCTCGCCGCGAAGAACCACGGCCTGGCGAGCCTGCAGGCGGCAACCCGGCAGGATGAACCGCTGCAGGAGGATGCGAGATGGACGGACGCCTGATCCTGCCCGGCTGCCTGCACCCGCGGGAGACGCCGTCGGTCAGCCTGCTCCAGCTCGGGCTGGGCTGGTTCCCGGAAACCCATGGCGGGGCGGAGAACGTGTTCTACCATCTGGCCCGCCACCTGCCGCACCAGGGCGTCGCGGTCGCAGGGCTGGTGCTGGGCCGGGCGTCGGCGGTGCTGGACGGCGGGGCGCGCATCGACAGCTTCGCGCCACCGACGGCGCCGCTGCCGCAGCGCCTCGCGGCGGCGCGCGCGGCGGTCGCCGCCGCCCTGCGCCGGCAGCCCCCCGACCTCGTGGCCTCGCATTTCGCGCTGAACACCCTGCCCGCCCTGCCGGCTCTGCGCGACCGCCCGCTGGTCGTGCACTTCCATGGCCCCTGGGCGCTGGAAAGTGCCGCCGAAGGCGCCGGCGCCCTTTCCGTCCGGCTGAAGCTGCTGGTGGAACGGCTGGTCTACCGCCGGGCCACCCGCTTCGTGGTGCTGTCGCGGGCCTTCGCCACCATCCTGACGGAGCGCTACGGCGTCCCCCCGGACCGCATCAGCCGGGTGCCGGGCGGGGTCGACGCCGGCCGCTTCGACCTTCCCGACGACCGTGCCGCCGCCCGGGCGCGGCTGGGCTGGCCGCAGGGGCGGCCGGTGGTGCTGACCGTGCGGCGCCTGGTGAGGCGGATGGGGCTGGCGGCCCTGGTCGACGCTATGGTCGAGCTGTGCCGCCGCGTGCCCGACGCGCTGCTGCTGGTGGCCGGCCGCGGGCCGGAGGCCGCCGCCCTGCAGGACCGCATCGGCGCGCTCGGGCTGGAGAATCACGTGCGCCTGCTGGGCTTCGTGCCGGACGCCCAGCTCCCGCTCGCCTACCGGGCCGCCGACCTCTGCGTGATGCCGTCGCAATCCCTGGAGGGCTTCGGCATCACCGCGCTGGAATCGCTGGCGGCCGGCACCCCGCTGCTGGTCACCCCGGTCGGCGGCCTGCCGGAGGTGGTGGAGGAGTTGGACGGCGACCTCGTGCTGGCAGGCAGCGACGCCCGTTCCATCGGCGCCGGCCTCGCCGAGGCATTGATCGGCAGCCGCCGGATGCCGGATGCCGCCGCCTGCCGGGCATTGGTCCGCCACCGTTTCGACTGGCCGGTCATCGCCGCCCGGACCGCCGCGGTCTACCGCGATACCCTGTCCTGAGCGGGCGAGCATGGGCATACGGGCATGAGCACGATCGTCATCCTCTGCGACCACGCCCATCCCAGCGGCGGGCTGGCGAAGGTGGCCATCGCCGGGGCGGCGGGCCTGGCGCGGCGCGGCCACCGGGTGCATTTCCTCGCCGCCGTGGCGCCGGTGGACACGGCGCTGCGGATCCCCGGCATCACCGTCCATTGCCTGGAGCAGGACGACCTGAAGGGCAATGGCAACCGCGTGCAGGCCGCGCTGCGCGGCCTGTGGAACCGCGAGGCGGCACGGGCGCTGGAGAGGCTGCTCGCCGCCTGCCCCGCCGGAGACACCGTGGTCCATGTCCACGGCTGGGCCAAGGCGCTGTCGCCCAGCATCTTCCCGGTCTGCCGCCGCTCCGGCCTCCCGGTCCTGATGACGCTGCACGACTATTTCCCGCTCTGCCCGAACGGCGCCTTCTTCGTCTTTCCCGAAGGTACCAACTGCCCGCACCGCGCCTTGTCGGCCGGATGCCTGGCCACCGACTGCGACGCACGGGCGCGGCATCACAAATGGTGGCGGGCGGCGCGCCACGCCGCCGGCGCGCTGGCCGGCGGCTTCACCGGGGGCTTGGCGCTGGTGACGCTGAGCGACCGCCAGCGCACGGTCATCGCGCCCCACCTGCCGTCCGGCACACTCACCCTGCCCGTCCCCAACCCAGTCGAGGTCGGCGAGGACATCCGCGCCCTCGGACCGGCGCAGGTCGGCGCCAACCGCCACATGCTGTTCGTCGGCCGGCTGTCGCGGGAGAAGGGGGCGGCGCTGCTGGCGGCGGCGGCGGCGGACGCCGGCTGCCCGGTCCGCTTCGTCGGCGACGGCGACGAAGCCGCGGCGGTGCGCAGGCTGAACCCGTCGGCTGAACTGTCCGGCTGGCTGCCGGCCGACGCCGTCCAGCGGGAGATCCGGAACTGCCGGGCGCTGGTGGTGCCCTCGCTGTGGTACGAGACCTTCGGCCTCGCCGCCTACGAGGCGTTGGCCAACGGCGTTCCGGTCATCGTCAGCGACAATTGCGCAGCCGCCGACGCGGTCCTTCCCGGCGAGGACGGGATCCTGTTCCGCAACGGCGACGCCGGCGACCTCGCTCGATGCCTGCGCCTGCTGTCGCGCGGCGAGGAGGCGGCCCGGATGGGCCGGCGGGCCTATGAACGGTATTGGCGGCATCCCTTCACGCCGGACCGCCATCTCGACCGGCTGGAGGAGGTCTATCGCGCGGCGCTGGAGGGCGGGCTCACACGGCTGGCCGGCATGCCGGATGCGGCATTGGCATGCGCGCCATGAGGCCCCCGCCGGTCGGCCGCCGCGCGGTCCTGGCCGCGGCGGCATCCCTGCCGGTCGCCACCCTGCCGGTCGCCCTCCCCGTCGCCGCGCCGCCGGCATGGAGCCGCGAGGCCGACCGCGCTTCTCCTCCCGCTTCCGCCGCCGGCCCGGCCCTGTCCATCCGCGACCGGGGCGCCGTCGGCGACGGCCGCAGCCATCCGCTGTCCGAACGCTACAAGAGCCTGGAGGCGGCCCGCCGCGTCCACCCGCATGTCCGATCGCTCGACCAGGAGTGTGACTGGGCGGCGCTCCAGGGTGCGATCCTGGAGCTGTCACGCTCCGGACGCGGCGGAACGGTGCTGGTGCCACCCGGCGAGTACCGGCTGAACGGCGAGGTCGTCCTGCCGAACCTTGATCGTTACGACGACGCCTTCAACGAGGTCGAGATCGTCGGCAGCGGCATGCGGTCGTCGCTGCTGAGCTGGACCGGCGACCTCGGGGAGGGCCGCTTCGCCGTCAGGGCCGGCAGCCGGCAGGGCGGGCGCGACGACGACGGCTACCAGCGCAGCCGCATCGCGCATCTCAGCCTGCGCGGCCCCAGGCCCGGCAACCGGCCGGGCGACCCGCCGCCGGGCATGGGCGGGGTGGCGCTGACCTCGCGCTTCCTCCTGGAGCGGGTCGGGGTCTTCGGTTTCCGCGCCGGGGTGGACGTCCGGCGCGACCACTCCTCGCTGATCTCCTGCCAGCTCGCCAAGAACCACATCGGCGCCTACTGGTCGGCGGGAACGGAGAGCTTCGGCGACCACCTGTTCCTCGACACCGATCTCGCCGGCAACACGTTGGCCTCCATCGCCGTGGCGCCGGAAAACGGCATCGACCATTCCAGCTTCCTCTCCTGCCATTTCGGCTTTTCGCCCTATGCGATCCTGGCCGAGGACGGGACGCCGAAGCGCAGCTTCCTGTCCAACAACAAGTTCCTGGACTGCGCCTTCGAAGCCTGCGGCAACGGCTGGATCCATGGACCGGAAGCCGAGATGTTCGGCAACAGCCTGGTCGGCTGCAGCGGTTCGCTGCTGCCCGACTACCGGCTGGCGCAGCGGCCGGTCAGCGGGTTGATCGTGGTGCGGGTGCTGGAGCGCAACCAGTTCACCGGTGGCACCGCCGGTTTCGGCGACGGCAGCAACGACCGTGCCGCCGACATCGAGACCGCGACCATCGTCGCCGCCAGCGCCGTCGGCAACCGGTTCGAGGACGGCGAGCGGCTGGTCCGGATGGGCCGCGACGGGCTGGCGCCCGCGCTGGCGGTGAGCGGCGCGTGCCGCGGCAACCGGTTCGAGGCCGTCGATTGTTCCGGCGAGTTCCGCAAGGCCGGGGCCGGCGGCGTCGAGGCCGGGGAGCTGGTGCAGCGCGATTATGACCGGGTGCGCCGCCTCGAACCCGGCAATCCCGCCGACGGCGTCGCCCTGACCACGGCACCCGCGGGTGGAATCGTCCCCGTCGCCACCGCCGGAACCATCCCGGTGGCCAAGGCGCGGGCGGGGGTGCGCATGGGCAGCCTGCTGCGCCCGAGCAGCGGCGCGGCGCAACGGGTGGAACCGGCCGCCGGTTCGGGGATGGCGGCGGGAACCTCGGCGGGAGTCACGGCGGGAGTGCCGCTGCCGGCGGTGGGGATCGCCGCGGGCGATGCCGCGGCGGGAAGCGACAGCGTGATGATGGAGCTGCGCCTGGAGGTGCGTTAAGGGCGGGTGCGTTGAGGGCGGGTGCGCTGGGCACGGAGGCGTCGGGAATGCGCATCTCCTTCACGGCGTCGAGCGCAGGACCCCTTGGCCCTCGCCGGCCCTCCGGTTGAGCGGCTCCGGCGATTCCACCAGGTCGGCATAGAGCCCCGCCGTCACCGACCAGTCCTGCCGCTCGGCGATGCGGCGGCCGGCGTCGCCCATCCGCCGGCGCTCCTGCGGGTCGGCGGCCAGCCGCCGCAGCGCCCCAACCAGCGCGGCCTCATCCTCGGGATCGTCCAGCAGGATGACGGCCCCCTCCTCCAGCAGGCGGCCGGCACCCGACAGGCGGGTGGTGACCACCGGCAGGCCGCTCGCCGCCGCCTCCAGCAGGACCAGCCCGAAAGGTTCGTAGCGGGTCGGGAAGACGAACAGGTCCGCGGCCCGCATCAGCGCCGCGACGTCGCGGCGATGGCCGAGGAACCGCACGCGATCGGCCACGCCGAGCGACTGCGCCAAGTCCGGAAAGGGGCCGCCCCGCTCGTCGCCGACCACCGCCAGCGACAGGCCCGGCACGCCGGCCAGCGCGCGCAGGATGCCGTCCAGGTTCTTGCGGTCGCTGCGGGCATCGCCGACGAACAAGGCGACCGGGACGCCGGGTGGCAGGCCGAACAGCGACGGATCCGGCAGGCCGGGCCGGAATTCCCCGACATCGACGCCGTTGTCGATCACCGTCACCCGGTCGGGATCGTGGCCGTCGGCCAGCAGCTCGTCCCGCACCGTGCGCGACACCGCCACCAGGCGACCGCTGCGGCGGAAACTCCAGCGTTCGAAGGCGACGTTCAGCAGCGTATAGAGCGCCCGATAGAACGAGAGCGGCGAGAGCCCCTTCCTGATCGGGTGGGCGGGTGACCGCAGCCAGGCGGAGTGGACGAAATGCACGGCATTGACGTCCGACCTCGCCCAACTGACGAAGCCGTTCGCCACCACCCGGTCGAGGCCGCGGCGGCGCTCCTCCGCCAGCGCCCGGCCCGCCCGCCAAGCGAAGATCTGGTCCTTGGCGAGCCGGGTCGGCACCCCGCCGTCCCCGACCGGCACCCAGCGCAGGCGCGGGTGGCTCCGCAGGTCCGCCGCCACCTCGGCCGCGACGGCGACCACCTCGTGCCCGCGGCGCAGCAACTCGGTCACCACCACGGCATTCACCCGGCCCTGGCCGTCGTGGTGAACAATCTTCTGCGTGACGACGGCAATGCGCATCGCGGCTGCTCCTGCTCGGCTGCTTGGACGGTATCGGCGGCGGTGCAAGTCGAAGTGGACCACGGGGCCGGTGCATACGCCAAACAATCGAATGGGCGCAGCAGATATCAACAGGCGTAAGACCAGCGTTGTTTTACCGTATCTTTTGATTTTTAAAACATTCGCAAATCCAAAAACGATTTTTATGGAAGAGTCAAAGATGAGTCAGATTCATATCTCATCATTGTCATGCGCTAGACTCCAAACAACATGTCAAGACTCCCGAACGAATAGGCTAACCCAATCGATCCTGTTACCTCGATCTGGCTTTTTCCTAATCTTTCGTTAATGGGAGACTCACCAATGGCGAGCACCGGTTCCAACCTCATCGACGTCACCTTCGCAATCGATGCCTGGGGCAACGCGGCCGGCGGCATCTGGCCGCATTTGTCCCTGAAGCTCGATGGCACCACCATCGGCCAAGCGACGGTGAACAGCAGCAGCCTCGGCCGCTACACCATCAGTGCCAAGGTGGAAGCCGGCAGCGCCCACAAGCTGCAGATCGTCTACGACAACGACGGCACGAAGAACGGCGAGGACCGCAACCTCTTCGTCCGCACCGTGTCGGTGAACGGAACCCCGATCGCCGCGACCGACAAGTCGGTGACCTACGACAAGGGGCCGGTCGACGGTAAGGACGTGGTGACGGGGCAGGAGGGGCTGTTCTGGGGCGGCGCCCTGAACGTGCCGCTGCCGGCGTCGCTCTTCCCGGCAACGGCATCGTCCGCCGCCACGCCGTCGGCGTCGAAGCCCTTCGAGATCGTGGTCAACGCCTCCGGCACCAGCGCCGGCGGCGTGCCGCCGCACTTCAAGCTGCTGGTCGACGGCAAGGCCGTCGCCGAGGCCAAGGTCGCCGCCGCCGCCGAGACGGCGTACAAGTTCACGGTCAACCTCGACCCGACCCTGGCGCACAAGATCCAGGTCCAGTACGACAACGACGGCGTGGTGAACGGCCAGGACCGCAGCCTCAGCGTCGGATCGGTGGTCGTCAACGGCCACGCCATCGCCTCGACCGCCGCCGGGGTCACCTATGACAAGGGCGCGCTGGACGGCAGGGACGTAATCGCCGGCCAGAAGGGCATGTGGTGGAACGGCACCCTGTCCTTCCCGGTGACGGCGGCGCAGTTGGCGTCGACCGCAGCCACCACCCCCTCCCCTCCCACCACCCTGCCGCCGGCCCCGCCCAAGACCGAGCATGACGCCACCGGTGCCGTCAGCAGCGACCGGCCGCCGCTGATGTCCGACGTGTCCACCATCTCCTGGGGGGCGGACCGCGGGTTGGCGCCGCAGCACCTGTTCTGGGACTCGGTGCCCGACTACAAGAACGCCGCGCACCTGAAGGAGACCCGCGACGTCGCCGCCGGCCACCTCGCCGATGGCGTGCTGCCGCTGATCGGGCTGCAGCTTTGGGAGGACACCTTCGAGTATTCGCAGAACGGTGGCGAGTTCGCCAGCCTGCCCGGCCACCAGGCCTGGGTCACCTGGGTGAAGGCGCACCCGCAATATCTCGGGCGCGACGGCGACGGCAACGTTCTCAATTCCGACAGCAGCAACCCCTATGGCTGGGGCTACGTCAGCCCGCTGATGCCGCTGGACGCCAAGGACGCGCCGGCCGGCTGGACCGGCGGCACCGCCCATTACGCCGACTGGATGGCGGACAAGCTGGGCCGCCTGTCGGCCCTGACCGGCACCCGCGGCTACGAGTTGGCCGACTTCTTCGACGGTAGCCCGCATTCGGGCGTGATGGACTTCTTCAACAGCCGCATGATCGCCGAGTTCAGCGCCAAGACCGGGATCAAGGTCGCCGGCTCGACCCTGGCGCAGCAGGCCGCCGACATCGTCGACAACCATCCGACGCAGTGGCTCGATTATTTCGTCGACGGCTGGGCCTATGGCTGGAAGGCACTGGACGACGCCATCGTCAAGAACACCGGCCACAACGCCTGGCTGACCACCCAGGTCTCCTTCACCCCGGCGGCGATGCGCGAGTTCGCGGGCGTCGACGCCCGCGTCATTGCCAAGACGATGAACCCGGATGACATCCTGTTCAACGTGCAGACGCTCGAACACTTCGAGATGCAGCACAAGCAGGCGCCGGCCTCCTACGAACAGGCGATGCTGGGCATCCATGCCGCCCGCGCGCCGGAGGCCCACTACGGCCACATGCTGTCCTCGTCGGAGAACGATTACTGGAACGCGGTGGACAGCCTCTACACCGGCGTCACCGGCACGGTGCGCGAGGAGCTGGGCTGGGGCCGGCTGGAGCAGACCTGGCTCCAGAGCGGCTGGACGATGGTCGCCGACGACCATGGCGGCGCGCGCCGCGCCGCCGAGCAGTGGTCGCGCAGCTATCACGACTGGGGCGAGGTCAAGCAGGAGTGGCTGGACATGCTGCGGGACATCGTGCCGACGCGTCCCTTCGGCCCGGCGCTCTATTACAGCGTCAACGCCGAGAAGGCGATGAACGCGCTGGAACCGGCGGGCAACTCGATCGGCAACGCCTATCTGGGCGAACTGCTGGAGCCGATCACCAAGCTGCACGACGCCGGCGTGACCTTCGGCTACTATGTCAGCGACGAGGCGCTGCCGTCGATCACCGCGGCCAACGCGCCCAGCGCATGGATCATCCCGCAGGCGAGCTATGACGGCCACAGCCTGATCAGCGACGCCGAGATCGCGGCACTCAAGGCCAAGGCACCGGTGCTGATCGGCGACGAGGCGCTGAACTATCACGGGCCGCTGAGCTTCACCGACAAGGATCCGGACGCCCAGATCACCGGCTACGGCTTCTACGACCAGAAGGACCGGCTGATCGTCGTCGCCTCCGACCGGGTCGACTTCAACGACACCGCCGCGCGCAAGGCGGTCGCCACCCATGTCGAGCTGCAGCTCGCCAACGGGCATTACAAAGTCGAGGACCTCGTCCACCACACCAGCCAGAGCTTCGACGTGGTGAACGGGATCGGCGGCTTCGACACCAGCATCGCGCGCTGGGACACCGGCGTTTACGCCATCACCCACGACGCCGCCTGAGCAGCCGGCCGGCGCGAGCCCCGCCACGCGCGGGTTCGCGCCGGCAACGGCATGACGGGCGGCGGCATGCAGAGCGACGGATGATTGACGGCGAATTCCTCTGGCAAACTCAATTTAAGAGTCTATATTATCTTCCAGCTAAGGCGCCCTAGGAAGCCGTATGGAATAGAGATTTCTAATTGAAATTGCTTTATGATTGGCTTTCTCTTCTTTATGCATGGATATCTTTCGGCCTGTTGTTCTAAGGAACTGCCACTTCCGCGGCCATACTCCTGATCTGTCCTGCCCTTTATCGGACTATCTCTTCTCCACCTGAATGCCAGAAGGTCTTATTATTTCAATCCTTCTGACAGGACGCTCTCCCTCGACAGCGTAAGGTTCGATCCGTCTGAACCTGGAATCTTTCCAAAAGTGTTGAAGACAATGCCGTGCGTGCCGGACCATAGTTCGGCTTAAATTCGATTGGGCGAGCACAACCCACCAGATACAACGTGCATCGCCCATCGATCCGGTCATCGCCACGGTCCAGCGCGGCGGTACTTAATCGAGGGGTGGAACGGCAGCACGACCGGCCGGGGCTCGAACGGGGAGCCACCGGCCGGGCGCCGGACGTCAGAAACCGGCGACGCCTGCACCGTCACTCCGCGATGCCGCCAAAGCACGACGCAGCGTCCCGGGAGGAAGACCTGCGAAACGGCCGAGCGATGGCATGCACCGAACGTCCAAATCTTTGGGGGAGACGGACATGCCCAATCGCATTCGTGTGATTGTTCATAATCAGAGCCGACTGCTGCGTGAATCAATCCTCAACATCCTCGACGATTGTTTCGAAGTCATCGATCCGCAGAGCCGGCTCGCCGCCGGCCTTTCTCCCCGGCCGTCCTGGAGCGGCCGCCTGAACGGCGGTCCGGACCGGATATCGCCCGGCCTCGCCAACGCGTCCGTCGCGACGCTGGAACCGCGTGAGCCGGCCGGGCCACCCGGCCAGCCGCCCGAGCGCACGGCCGACATCGTGCTGTTCGATCTCGCCTCTCTGAAGACCGACGCCTGGAACTTCCGGAGTTGGTACGGCGAGCAGGCGAAGCTGGCGATGATCGCCGACGAGTTCTCCGCCCATCACATGCGCATGGCCCTGCGCTTCGGCGTGCGCGGCTACCTGCTGAACCGCATGGCCCCGACCGCTTTCGTCCTGGCCTTGCGCCTGATCCACGCCGGCGAGCCGGTGGTGCCGGAGGAGTGCTTCGAGTATTTCTCGCCGACGGCGCTGCGCCGGACGTCCGACGACGGCTCGGTCCAGCAGCACGAGACGGAACTCCTCGGCTATCCTGGCCTTTACCCGCGCCACGCCCGCATCCTGAAGCTGATCATGGACGGGTGCAGCAACAAGGAGATCGCGCGCGAGATGCTGATGACCGAGGATCTGGTCAAGCTGCACGTCCGCCACATCATGCAGACCATCAACGTCCGCAACCGCACCCAGGCGGCGCTGTGGGCGGCCCAGAGCGGCATCATCCAGGAAATGGAGTATTTCCTGGAACGGAGCGCACCCTAAAGCGTGATCGTTTCAAGCCGTATCGCTTGAAACGTGACTCACGCGGAAGACCCTGGGAGCAGCGCCGGCCGGCGCGACCCCCATTGCGGAGCATCGGCGGCTCGGCTATGCAGCCGGCATGAGCGCCGATGCCCTGCCCCACCCCGCCAAGCCCAGCCCGCCCGCCGCCGGTGATGTCCGGAGGGCGACGGGCATCGGCGCGATCGCCATCCTGCTGTGGTCGACCGCGGCCCTGCTGACCTCGCTGTCCAGCGCCATGCCGCCCCTGCAGCTCGTCGCCGTCACCTTCGGGCTGGCGTTCGCGGCAGGCACAGCCATTGGCCTCGCCCGCGGGCGCGACGTGCTGGCAGCGGTCCGCCAGCCGTTGCCGGTCTGGCTGGTCGGGGTCGGCGGGCTGTTCGGCTACCATGCCTGCCTGTTCCTGGCCTTCCATCTGGCGCCCGATGCGGCAGTGGAAGTCAATCTGCTGAACTATCTCTGGCCGCTGTGCATCGTTCTGTTCTCGGCACTGCTGCCGGGAGAGCGGCTGAAGCTGGCCCATGTGGCCGGCGCGCTCTGCGGGCTTGCCGGGACCATGCTGATCCTGGCGGGCCGCGGCGGCGGCCTGCACCTGGAGGGCGGCAATCTTCCGGCCTACGCCGCCGCATTGTCCGCCGCCCTGATCTGGGGCGCCTATTCCGTGCTGTCGCGCCGCTTCGGCAACGTGCCGACCGAGGCGGTCAGCGGTTTCTGCCTGGTCACCGCCATGCTCGGCCTGGCGGGGCACCTGCTGTTCGAGGACGCGACGGTCTGGCCGCAGCAGGCGGCGGGGTGGCTTGCGCTGCTGGCGCTCGGCCTCGGCCCTGACGGGCTGGCCTTCTTCGTGTGGGACCACGGGATGAAGCGGGGCGACATCCGGGCGCTGGGGGTGATGTCCTACGCGGTGCCGCCGGCCTCCACCCTGCTGCTGATCCTGTTCGGGCAGGCCAGCGGGAACTGGTCGGTGTGGGCGGCCTGCGCGCTGATCGCCGGCGGCGCGGTGATGGCGAGTTGGGATGTGATTCGCGGACGCTCCCGCGGTGGGAAGGGGGATGCCGGGAAGGCCGGTGGCAGGGCCGGCGAGACAGCGGCCAGGACCGGCGGCCGGGGCGACATGACAGGATCTTGACGGCGAATTCATGCCGCCCCGGCATCGAAGAGTGATAATCGGCAAGGGTCGCTCCGACTCTCCGCGGGTGTTCCACCGATGCCAGCGCAGCCGTCCTCCACCGCCTCCCCCACCACCGCCCCCTCCGGGCGCCTGGCCGCCGCCCGCGCCTTCCTGTCCGATGTCTGGCGCCTGACCCGCCCCTACTGGTTCTCGGAAGAGAAATGGGTGGCACGCCGCCTGCTGGCGTCGATCATCGCCCTCAACCTGGGAGCGGTGTTCATGGATGTCCGGTTCACCCAGATCAATGCCGACATCTTCAATGCGCTGCAGGACAAGGACCAGGGCGCCTTCGTGCATTCCCTGCTGCTGTTCGGCGGGCTGGCGCTGGTCTTCATCGCCGTGGCGGTCTACCGGCTCTACCTGAACCAGATGCTGCAGATCCGCTGGCGGCGGTGGCTGACCGAGCGCTACCTCGGCGACTGGCTGGACGGCCAGACCTATTACCGGCTGGCCTTCGCCGGCGGCCGCACCGACAACCCGGACCAGCGCATCTCCGAGGATCTGCGCAGCTTCGTGCAGCTCACCCTCGGCCTGTCGCTGGGATTCCTGACCAATCTCGTGTCGCTGGTTTCGTTCCTCGTGATCCTGTGGAGCCTGTCCGGCGCGCTCGCCATCCCGTGGCTCGGCATCGACCTGCCCGGCTACATGGTGTGGGTGGCGCTGGGCTATGCGGCGGCCGGCACCTGGATCACCCACCGGATCGGCCGGCCGCTGGCAGGCCTCAGCTACGACCAGCAGCGATACGAGGCGGATTTCCGCTTCTCCCTGGTCCGCCTGCGCGAGAATGCCGAGAGTGTCGCCTTGCAGCGGGGCGAGGCGCAGGAGGCCCGCTGGCTCGCCGCCCGCTTCGGCCGCGTGGTCGCCAACTGGTGGGACCTGATGCGCACGCAGAAGCGGCTGGTCTGGTTCACCTCCGCCTACGGGCAATTGGCCATCATCTTCCCGTTCCTGGTCGCGGCCCCGCGCTATTTCAGCGGTGCCCTGCCGCTCGGCGCGCTGACCCAGACCTCGGAGTCCTTCGGGCAGGTGCAGCAATCGCTGTCCTGGTTCATCGACGCCTATGTGAGCTTGGCGGACTGGCACGCCACGACCAGCCGCCTGACCGGTTTCCGGCAGGCGATCGGCGCGGTGCGGCGGGCCGCCCGCGACGAGGCGGGAATAGAGCGGAGGAGCGCCGCCGACGGGACCCTGAGGCTCGATGGGCTGGCACCGGCGCTGCCCGGCGGCGGACCGCCGCTGCTGCGCGCCGACCTGACGGTCGAACCCGGCGAGCGGGTGCTGATCACCGGCCCGTCGGGGTCGGGCAAGAGCATGATCCTGCGTGCCGTGGCCGGCATCTGGCCCTTCGGCCATGGCCGCATCGCCCTACCGGCCAACGGGGACGCCATGGTACTGCCGCAGAGGCCCTACCTGCCGATCGGCAGCCTGCATGCCGCCGTCGCCTACCCGGCACCGCCCGAAGCCTTCGACGCCGAAGCGGTGCGGGCGGTGCTGGACGCCGTCGGCATGGCCGGCTTCGCCGACAGCCTGCAGGAGGAGGACCACTGGACCAACCGCCTGTCCGGCGGCGAACAGCAGCGCCTCGCCATCGCCCGCGCCCTGCTGCACAGGCCCGGCTGGCTCTATCTGGACGAGGCGACGTCGGCCTGCGACCCCGAGACGGAGGAGCGGCTCTATCGCCTGCTGCGCGACCGCCTGCCCGAGACCACGCTGGTCAGCGTCGGCCACCGCGCCAGCCTCGCCGCCTTCCATGACCGCAAGCTGTCGGTGCGGCGGGACGGCGACGGAGTCGGGAGGCTGGCCCCGGCGGAGTAGCAACGCAGGCGGGCGCTCCCGTCACGCGCCGGCCCCCCGTGCCTCCGCCAGCAGCCATTGCCGGAAGGCGGCGAAAGGCGGATGGTCGGCCTTGCCGCGGGGATGAACGAGGTAATAGGACCGCGCGCTGTGGTGCGGGCGGTCGATTGCCGGCAGCAGCGCGCCCTCGGCCAGTTCATTGCGGACCAGAAGCGTCGGCAGCAGCGCCACCCCCAACCCGGCCTCCGCCGCCTGGGCGGTGGTGGCGAACTGTTCGAAGACCATGCCGGCGCCGGGACGCGGCGGCAACCCCTGCGCCGCCAGCCAGTCGTTCCACGCCTCGGCCCGCGTGCTGGTGTGCAGCAGCGGCAGCGCCAGCAGGTCGGCCGGCTCGCGCACCGGATGCGCCGCCAGGAAGGCCGGGGAGCAGACCGGCAGAACCTCCTCGTCCAGCAGATGGTCGCAGACGGCGTCCGGCCAGTCGCCCAGCCCGTAATGGATGGCGGCGTCCAAGTCGTGGGTCCGGAAGTCGAACGGAGCCAGCTTGGTGGTGAAATGGATCACGACATGGGGGTGGGCGGCCTGGAAGGCCGGCAATCGCGGCACCAGCCAGCGCGTGCCGAAGGTCGGCAGGATGGCGAGGTTCAGCACCCCGCCCTTCGGGGCGGCGATGGTCCGCACCGTCGCCGCCGCGATCTGGCGCAGGGCGTCGCGCACCGGCTCGGCATAGAGTGCCCCGGTCGGGGTCAGCGCCACCCGCTGGCCCTGCCGGGTGAACAGCGGCGTGCCGATCTGTTCCTCCAGCGCCTTCACCTGGCGGCTGACCGCCCCTTGCGTCAGCGACAGCTCGGCCGCGGCGGCGGTGAAGCTGCCGGTCCGGGCCGCCGCCTCGAACGCGGTCAGCATGCTCATCGATGGAAGGAGGCGGCGCTGCAGATCCATGCGACTTCATTACCAAAGCTCATGATGCCGGGAAAGAAAGTCGTTTGCACCCTGGAACGGCGGGGTGCAGGGTCGCTATCATTGGGAGATCCGGAACAGGCGGGACGGTTGGGCGATGAAGACCGGTGGTCAATTGGTCGTCGAGGCGCTGGAGGCGCAGGGCGTGCGGCGGGTGTTCGGCGTGCCCGGCGAGAGCTATCTCGCCGTGCTGGACGCGCTGCACGACAGCCCGATCGAGATGGTGGTCTGCCGCCATGAGGGCGGTGCGGCGATGATGGCCGAGGCGCAGGGCAAGCTGACCGGCCGCCCCGGCGTCTGCCTGGTCACCCGCGGCCCTGGCGCCACCAACGCCGCCTCCGGCATCCATGTCGCCCAGCAGGACGAGACTCCGCTGGTGGTGCTGGTCGGCCAGATAGAGCGCGGCATGCGCGGCCGCGACGCCTTCCAGGAGGTCGATTACGGCAAGCTGTTCGGCGGCATGTGCAAGTGGGTCGCCGAGATCGACAGCGCCGAGCGCGTGCCGGAAATGATTTCCCGCGCCTTCCACACCGCCATGGCCGGCCGCCCCGGCCCGGTGGTGCTGGCGCTGCCGGAGGACACGCTGACCGAGACGGCCGACGCCGCCGTAGCCCCGCAGGCCGAACCGGTGGAGAGCGCGCCGACCCAAGGCCAGCTCAAGGCCTTCGCCGAGCTGCTGGCCAAGGCCGAACGGCCACTGCTGGTCGCCGGCGGCTCGCGCTGGACCAAGGAATCGGCCTCGGCGCTGAAGACCTTCGCCGAGCGGCTCTCGCTTCCGGTGGCCGTCACCTTCCGCCGGCAGATGCTGTTCGACCACGCCCATCCGCTCTATGCCGGCGACATCGGGCTGGGCATCAATCCCAAGCTGACAGCCCTGGTCAAGGACAGCGACCTCGTCATCCTGCTCGGCGACCGCTTCTCCGAGGTGCCGTCGCAGAGCTACGGGCTGCTGGGGATCCCCGATCCGGGCAAGGCGATCGTGCACGTCCATCCCGGCGCGGAGGAGATCGGCCGCGTCTACCGGCCGGCGCTGGGCGTCGTCGCCACGCCGGGCGCCTTCCTGGAGGCGGCGGCGGGATTGGCCGTCGTGGCCCAGCCGGCCTGGGCCGCCCGCGCCGAGGCGGCGCATGCCGCCTACCTGGCCTGGAGCACCCCGCCCGAGGCGATCCCCGGCGCGGTGCAGATGGGCCGGATCATGTCCTGGCTGGACGAGCGGCTGGCGGACGACGCCGTCTTCACCAACGGTGCCGGCAACTACGCCACCTGGATCCACCGCTTCCACCGTTTCCGCCGCTTCGGCACCCAGGTGGCTCCGGTCTGCGGCTCGATGGGCTACGGCCTGCCGGCGGCGATCGCCGCCAAGCTCGAGAACCGCACCCGCGACGTGCTGTGCTTCGCCGGCGACGGCTGCTTCCAGATGACCGGGCTGGAGTTCGGCACCGCCGTCCAGGAAGGCGCCGCGGTCATCGTGCTGGTGGTCGACAACGGCATGTACGGCACCATCCGCATGCATCAGGAGCGCGAGTATCCCGGCCGCGTCTCCGGCACGCAGCTCCAGAACCCGGATTTCGCCGCCTTTGCCCGCGCCTACGGCGGCCACGGCGAGACGGTGGAGACCACCGAGCAGTTCGCCCCGGCCTTCGAACGCGCCCGGGCGTCTGGGCTGCCGGCCATCATCCACGTCAAGCTCGACCCAGAAGCCCTCACCCCCGGCCGGACCCTCTCGGAGATCCGCGCGGGGGGAAAGAGCAAGTGATTTAGGGAACCCTGCCCTCCCCCGGGGCGGGAGAGGGAAAATTCAGCATCACACCCAAGGAGCCACCCCGGTGCAGCACAGCGACATCCTCTCCCGTTTCGGCTTGACCTCGTCCGGGGCCGGGCTTTCCGCCCGCTCGCCGATCGACGGCGCCACGCTCGCCACGGTGGCGGAAACCGCGCCCTCCCAGGTGCCGGACATCGCCGCCAACGCCGCCCGCGCCTTCGAGGCGTGGCGCTCGGTCCCGGCCCCTCGCCGCGGCGAGCTGGTCCGCCTGCTGGGCGAGGAACTGCGCGCCGCCAAGGAGGACCTCGGCCGGCTGGTCTCGCTGGAGGCCGGCAAGATCTACCAGGAAGGCCTGGGCGAAGTGCAGGAGATGATCGACATCTGCGACTTCGCGGTCGGCCTGTCGCGCCAGCTCTACGGCCTGACCATCGCGTCGGAGCGTCCCGGCCACTCGATGCGCGAGACCTGGCACCCGGCCGGTCCCTGCCTGGTGATCTCCGCCTTCAACTTCCCGGTCGCGGTGTGGTCGTGGAACGCGGCGCTGGCGCTGGTCTGCGGCGACCCGGTGGTGTGGAAGCCGTCGGAGAAGACCCCGCTGACCGCCGCCGCCTGCCAGGTGATCTTCGAGCGTGCCGCCGCCCGCTTCGGCGATGCCCCGGCCAACCTGAGCCAGGTGGTCCAGGGCGGCCGCGCCGTCGGCGAGGCGCTGGTCGCCCATCCCGGCTTCCCGGTCGTCTCGGCCACCGGCTCCACCCGGATGGGCCGCGAGGTCGCCAAGCTGGTGGCCGAGCGCTTCGGCCGCTCGATCCTGGAGCTGGGCGGCAACAACGCGATGATCGTGGCGCCGTCCGCCGACCTCGACATGGCGCTGCGCGCCATCCTGTTCTCGGCCGTCGGCACCTGCGGCCAGCGCTGCACCACGCTGCGCCGGCTGATCGTCCACCGTTCGGTCAAGGACCAGCTGCTGCCGCGCCTGAAGGCGGCCTACGCCTCCGTCCAGATCGGCAACCCGCTCGACCAGGGCGTGCTGATGGGGCCGCTGGTCGATGCCGACGCCTTCAAGGCGATGCAGCGTGCGCTGGAGGCCGCCAAGGCCGAGGGCGGCACGGTGACCGGCGGCGAGCGTACGCTGGCCGACCGCTTCCCCGACGCCTATTACGTCACGCCGGCCATCGTCGAGATGCCGGGCCAGACCGAGGTGGTGCGGCACGAGACCTTCGCGCCGATCCTCTACGTCCTGACCTACGACACGCTGGATGAGGCCATCGCGCTGCAGAACGCGGTGCCGCAGGGCCTGTCCTCCTGCATCTTCTCCACCGACCTCCGCGAGACGGAGCGTTTCCTGTCGGCCTCGGGCTCCGACTGCGGCATCGCCAACGTCAACATCGGCCCCAGCGGGGCGGAGATCGGCGGCGCCTTCGGCGGCGAGAAGGAGACCGGCGGCGGGCGCGAGTCCGGGTCCGACGCCTGGAAGGCCTACATGCGCCGCCAGACCGCGACCGTGAACTACTCCTCGGCGCTGCCGCTGGCCCAGGGCATCAAGTTCGAGATCATGGGCTGAGCAAACCGCCTCCGGGGCGGACCGCTGCCGAACAGGCGGCCCGCCCCGATCACCGTTGCCCGCTCCGCCGCAGGAGCACCTTGACGGGTGTCGCCGGCGGCGGAGCGGAATTCGGTTCGCCTTGCGCGGCCCTCCGGGTACCGTTGCCCCGCGCCCTCGTGGGCGTTCGATCGCGCAACGGGGTACAGGGCGCATGTCGGAAGACGACACGAACCGCGACAAAACCCGCGTCATCCACGGCAGGACCGCGGAGTCGGCGGCCATGCTGGCGAACGTCCGCCGGGCGATGGCCATCACCGCAGCGCTCAACCGCCTGACGTTCGACGATGCGGACGAGGTCCGCACGCTGTTCGGGCAGCTCACCGGCCGGGCGGTGGACGAGAGCTTCCTGCTGATTCCGCCATTCTTTACGGCCGGTGGCGATGAAATCCGCGTCGGGCGCAATGTCTTCATCAACCAGAACTGCACCTTCTACGATCTCGGCGGGCTCGACATCGGCGACGACGTGATGATCGGGCCGAATGTCAGCATCATCACGACGGGCCATCCCCTCGACCCCTCGCAACGGCGCGCCGCCACCATCGGGAAGCCGATCAGGATCGAGAGAAACGTCTGGATCGCAGCCGGCGCGACGATCATCGGCGGGGTGACGGTCGGCGAGAACTCGGTCGTCGCCGCCGGCTCGGTGGTCACCAGGGACGTTCCGCCCGATACGCTGGTCGGCGGCAACCCGGCACGGCCCATCCGGTCCCTCAAGGACGGCTGAACTGCCTGGCGCCCAGGGGTGCCGGCAAGTTTCAGCCGGTCCGGCCGGGGCGCCGCCACCGGTGCTATCCTGCCAATTCGCTGGGGCAGGGTTTGATTTGACGCAATGCCGCAACCGGCCAGCCGGGTCTATCCTGGTCCCTGGTGGCCGATCCGGTTGACGTTCTGCCGTCCACCCCGACGGCGCCCCGGGCGGGGCGCCCCTTTCCCCGGCTGTCCCTGCGATTGCCGGGGGAAGGCCGGGTGGGCGGCGCCGCGGGTCCGCCATCGGTGCGGCCTGCCGGTCCTTTTTTTGCCCTGTTCGTGCAAGGCCGTAGCTGCGAGGACGCGCCATGACCGAACCCGACCAGCAGGAATCCCCGTCCGGCGGCTCTCGCCGCAGTGAGCGCCGCCGATCACAGGCAGGCAAACGGCCTTTCAGCCGCAGCGTCCCCCTGATCGGGGCGCTCGTCTGGCTGATGGCCGTCCCGACGCTGGCAGGGCTGCTCGCCGGGCGCTGGTTCGACGAACGCGCCGGTGGCGGCGTCCTCTGGACGGCGTTGCTGCTCGCCGCCGGCGTGGCGGTCGGCATCGGACTGGCCTGGAGCCGCATCGGGCAGGAGCGCTGAGCCCTGCCGCGGACCGGCCCGCTCCTCCTGGTCGCCGCTCAGTCCATACCGCCATAGCCGCCCACCCTGGACCCCCTACCCCGGACCCTGCGGGGGCAAGGCGGCGCTCGCGCGGCGGCCCTTCTCAGGGCTGCTGTCGACGGAAGATCATTCCCGCATGATGCAGGACGCCGTCGATGAATTCGCCATCGGCGGTGAAGCCGGTGTCGTCCCAATAGTCGATGTGGGTGCCGGTGACGACGTAACGGCCGCGATATGCGCTCCTGCGGCTGCCGCGGGCTTCGTCATAGCGTCCGTCGGGCAGAAGCTCGTGGCGGATGTGGCCGTCGGCGGTTACCCAGACGCCGACGAAGGACTGGGAATGCGGGTGAGGGGTCATGGCGTCCTCCGATGGAGTTCGATGGAGTTCGTCTTGTCTCAATGCGCCGACCGGGTCGGGCGCACGACGATCTCGTTGACGTCGACGTCGTCGGGCTGCTCGATCGCGTAGCGCACGGTACGGCCGATGGCGTCCGGCTGCAGGGCGATCGCGCGGTAGGAGGCCATCGCCTCGGCCGCCGCCGGGTCGGTGATGCTGTCGGCCAGTTCGCTCTCGACCACGCCGGGATGGATGCAGGTGACGCGGAGGTCGGCCCGCTCCTGCCGCAGGCCGTCGGAGATCGCCCGCACGGCGTATTTGGTCGCGCAATAGACGGCGGCCGTCGGGGACACCGAGAGCGCCCCGATGGAGGCGATGTTGACGATATGGCCGGAGCCACGCGCGGTCATCTCCGGCAGCACGGCGGCGATGCCGTAGAGGACGCCCTTGATGTTCACGTCGATCATCCGGTCCCATTCCTCGACCTTCAGCGAGGCCATGAGGGACAGCGGCATCACTCCCGCATTGTTGACGATCACGTCGACCCGTCCGAAGGCGGCGTGCGCCTCCTCCGCGAAGGCGGCGACGTCGGCACGGTCGGTGACGTCGAGACGGCGCGTCCGCACCGCGCCGCCCGTCGCCGCGATCTCGGCGGCGAGGGCGGCGAGACGGTCCGTGCGCCGTGCCCCGAGCATCAGACGGCAGCCGGCAGCCGCCAGTTCGCGGGCGATGCCGACACCGATCCCGCTGGAGGCGCCGGTGACGAGAACGACCTTTCCATCCGACATGTCCGGTTCCTTTCCTCTGGAATGCAAAGCGCCGGTTCAGCGCTTGCACGGACGGTAACCCCGGCTCATTGTCGCGATAAGCCGCCTTGTCGTGACTTCAGTGGAAAGGACAGCTAACCAATGTTGCCGGACCTGAACGCCCTGGCCGTCTTCCTGACGGTGGCGGAGGAGCGGAGCTTCCGCGCCGCGGCGGACCGCATCGGCGTGACCAGATCCGCCGTCAGCCAGACGATCCGCCGGCTGGAGGAGACCGTCGGCGTTGCGCTCGTCCGGCGGACGACGCGCAGCGTCGGGCTGACCGAGGAAGGGGAACGCCTGTTCAACGACGCCGCCCCGGCCTTGGCCGAGATGGGGGCAGCGCTGTCGTCGCTCGGCGAGATGCGCGGCCGGCCGCGCGGCCAGTTGCGTCTGGCGGTGTCGTCGATCGCCGAGGAGTTCCTGTCCGGAAGCTGGCTTGCCGCCTTCGCCGAGGCGAACCCGGAGATCCAGCTCGACGTCACGGTGACCGACGAGGAGTTCGACATCGTCGCCGAAGGCTACGACGCCGGGATCCGCCTGGGGGAGGTGATCGGGCAGGACATGATCGCCATCCCCGTCTCGCGCGAGCAGCGGCAGGTCGCGGTCTGCGCGCCGGCCTATCTCGCCCGTGCCGGCGCCCCGCCCCACCCGCGCGACCTGGTGCGGCACCGCTGCATCGGCTGGCGGAGCGCGCCGGGGATCGCCCCCTACCGCTGGGAGTTCGCGGAGGACGGCAAGGAGTTCGCCGTCGCGGTGGAGCCCGAGATCACCACCAACGACATGGCGCTGATGATCCGCCTCGCCCGTGCCGGGGCCGGCATCACCTTCGGGATGGAGGAGAGCTTCCGGGAGGTGATCGACCGCGGTGAGCTCGTGCCGTTGCTCGAAGACTTTTGCCCGCGGTTTCCCGGATTCTACCTCTACTATCCCGACCGCCGGAACCTTTCCCCTAGGCTTCGGGCGCTGCTGTCCTGCATCCGGCCGCCGCGTCGCCGGTGACCGCCGGGGCCGGCCGCATCCGCTGCTTCGCCGCCCGGACGTCGCGTGCCGGCGGCAGGCCGAACAGGCGGCCGTAGTCGCGCGTGAACTGCGGGACGCTTTCATAGCCGACGGCATAGGCTGCGGTGCCGATCATCACGCCCTCGGCGATCAGCATGCGCCGGGCCTCGATCAGGCGCAGCCGCTTCTGGAACTGAAGCGGAGTCAGCGAGGTGATGGCTCGGAAATGCTCGTGGAAGGACGACGGGCTCATCCCGGCCGCCTCGGCGAGGCGCTCCACCCGCAGGGTCGTGGCGTAGCCGGCGCGGATGATCGCGACGGCCCGGGCGATCCGCCGTGCATGGCCGTCGGTGACACCGAGGGCGCGGATGGCGCCGCCGTGCCGTCCGGTGAGAAGCCAGACATGAAGCTCGCGCATCAGTTGGGTCTGGAGGACGGAGAGATGGGCCGGACGATCGAGCAGGCGGATCAGCCGGTGCGCGGCATCCGCGACCTCCGCATCGGTGAGGTCGACCCTGACCGGAGCACCCGCCGAGGATGGCGTCGGGCCGAGTTCGGCCACCAGGTCGGCGATCACGGCGGGATTGAGGTCGACGACCAGGGCGTAATAGGGCGCGACGACGCTTGCGCGGGTGATCTGGCTGACGGTCGGCACGTCCGTCGTGATCAGCAGCGATTCTCCGGCGCTGAAATCGAAGGTTTGGTCGCCCATGGCGACCCGCTTGCTGCCCTGGAGCACCAGGGCGACCAGCGGCTGAGAGATCGCGTATTGCAGCGCCGACGGCGTCGTTTCACGCAGAAGGGTCAGGCCGGAGACCGGCGTGCGCACGATGCCGCTGCGGTCGGCATGCGCATCGGCGTAGCGGCGGACGGCGTCGAGCAGGGCGTCTGGCATGATCGGACGGTAGTGCGCGAGCGAGGCCGGCGCAACAACGCCGGAGGATCAGGCAAGACCGCGCGAGCATCCGGCAACACGGGACGGGCGTTCCGGGCCACTCTCTCCCCATCGCATCAAACGAGAGGGATCGGTCACATGACCCAGACCACTGCCCGGACCACTGCCCAGACCCCTGCCGGGATCGCCATCGTCACCGGTGCCAACCGCGGCCTTGGACGCAACACCGCCCTGAGCATCGCCAGGCATGGCGGCGACGTCGTCGTCGCCCACCGGGGCAACGACGCGCAAGCCCAGGAGGTGGTGGCGGAAATCGAGGCGCTCGGCCGCAAGGCGGTCGCGCTACGGCTCGACGTCGGCCGGATCGCCGGCTTTCCCACCTTCGTGGAGGCCTTGCGCGGCGCACTGAAGGAGCACTGGGGCCGCGACAGCTTCGACCACCTGATCAACAATGCCGGCCATGGCGAGTTCGCGGCGATCGGCGACACGACCGAGGCGCAGTTCGGCGGCCTCTTCGACGTGCATGTGAAGGGTGTCTTCTTCCTGGTGCAGGCGCTGCTGCCGCTCATCGCCGACGGCGGGCGGATTGTGAACCTGTCGTCCGGCCTGACCCGGGTGTCTTATCCCGGCTTTTCCGCCTATGCGGCGGCCAAGGGCGCGGTCGAGATCCTGACGGTGTACATGGCGCGGGAACTGGGCAGCCGCGGGATCACCGTAAACACGGTGGCTCCGGGCGCCATAGAAACCGATTTCGGCGGCGGGCTGGTGCGCGACGATGCCGGCATGAACCAGCAGTTCGCCGGCATGACCGCCCTCGGCCGGGTTGGCGTGCCGGACGACATCGGGCCGATGATCGCCAGCCTGCTCGGGCCGGACAACCGCTGGGTGACCGGCCAGCGCATCGAGGTCTCGGGCGGTCAGACCATCTGATCCGTTCCGGCCCCACTCCCAGAGGCTCGGCGGCCATCGGCGGCCGCTTGGTCACTTAGGGAGAGCGGCGGTGGCGCGGTGCGTCGTGAAGGCGACCAGCAGTTCGGCGGCGGCCAGTGCCGCGATCACCTCCGGGCGCTTGTCGCTGGTCAGCGCGGCGCCGATCGGGCAGGTCAGCCCGGCCAGCGCCGCCTCCCCGCGGCCGCGGGCGCGGAACCAGCGTTCGAACTTGGCGCGCTTGGTCGCCGAGCCGATCATGCCGACATAGGCGGCGTCGCCCCGGCGCAGTGCCGCCTCGGTGATCTCGAAGTCGAGGGCGTGGCTGTGGGTCAGCACCAGATAGCCCGTGCCAGCCGGCGCCGCCGCCAGCGGGTCGAGCGGGCTGTCGGTCAGGACGCGCTCCACGCCGGGGGGCAGGGCGGCGGGAAATTCCTCGGCACGGCTGTCGATCCACCACAGCCGCAGCGGCAGCGGGGCGAAGGCGGCCACCATGGCGCGCCCGACATGGCCGGCGCCGAACAGCAGCAGGGTTGGACAGGCATCGGCCGCCCGGCGCTCCCGCTCCTGCAGCGTGGCAACGGTGGCGGCGGCGGCGCGCTCCAGCCTGAGCACGACATGGCCGCCGCAGCATTGGCCGGTCGCCGGTCCCAGCGGCAGGTCGAGCGTCTCCAGGGCGCTGCCGTCCTCCAGCATGCGGCGGGCGGCGGCGATGGCGGTCCATTCCAACCGGCCGCCGCCGACCGTGCCGGCGCAAGAGTCCCGCCCGACCAGCATGCCGGCCCCCTCCTCCCGCGGGGTCGAGCCGCGCGCCTCTGCGACCGTCACCAGGACCGTGGGCTGGTCGAGGGCCAAGCGGTCGGCCAGGGTGGTGGAGAGCGGGATCATGCCGGGTCGGGTGGGGGAGCGGAGACCGGTTGCCTCCTCCCCGTCCCTCCCCCGCCTTCGGCGGGAGAGGGTGCCGTCTGCGAAGCGGCGGCAGTCCCCTCCACCGCCGGAGGCGGGGGAGGGTTAGGGAGGGGGCACTCCGTTGCGGCCCGCTGCCGTAGCGCCATGATGCAGGACAGCACGCGCTCCGGCGTCGCCGGGGCGTCGAGGCGCGGGCAGAGGCGGTGGTCGGCGGTGCTCGCCACCGCATCGGACAGTGCATGCAGGACCGACATGCCCAGCATGAAGGGCGGCTCGCCCACCGCCTTGGAGCGGAAGATGGTGTCCTCGCGGTTCGGTGCGTCGTCCAGCAACGCCACGTTGAAGATGCGCGGGCGGTCGGAACAGGCCGGGATCTTGTAGGTGCTGGGGGCGTGGGTGCGCAGGCGGCCCTGGGCGTCCCACCACAGCTCCTCCATGGTCAGCCAGCCCATGCCCTGGACGAAGCCGCCCTCGATCTGGCCGCGGTCGATGGCCGGGTTCAGCGAGCGGCCGCAATCGTGCAGGATGTCGACCCGGTCGACGACATATTCGCCGGTCAGCGTGTCGACCGTCACCTCGGCGCAGGCGGCGCCATAGGCGAAATAATAGAAGGGCGTGCCGCGGCCGGCGGCGCGGTCCCAATGGATCTTCGGCGTCTTGTAGAAGCCGGTGGCCGAGAGCTGCACCCGCGCCATGTAGGCGGCGCGGACCAACTCGGCGAAGCTCATGTCGCGGTCGCCCACCCACACCCGGTTGCGCTCGAACCGCACCGCCTCCGCAGGTACGCCCCAGTTTTCGGCGGCGAAGGCGACCAGCCGCTCCTTGATGGTGCGGGCCGCCGCCTGCGCCGCCTTGCCGTTGAGGTCGGAGCCGGAGGACGCCGCGGTGGCCGAGGTGTTGGGCACCTTGCCGGTGTTGGTGGCGGTCGGGCGGATGGTGTCGATGTCGACCTGGAACTCCTCCGCCACCACCTGGGCAACCTTGGTGTAGAGTCCCTGCCCCATCTCGATCCCGCCGTGGTTAAGCTGGATGCTGCCGTCGGTGTAGACATGGACCAGGGCGCCGGCCTGGTTGTAGTGGGTGGCGGTGAAGGAGATGCCGAACTTCACCGGGGTCAGCGCCAGGCCCTTGCGCAGGATGCGGCTGGTCCGGTTGAAGGCGCGGATGTCCTCGCGCCGCGTCCAGTAATCACAGGTCCGTTCCAACTGCGCCACCAGTTCCGGCAGGATGTTGTCGGTGACGGTCTGGTGATAGGGGGTGAGGTTGCGGTCCCGATCCCCGTAGAAGTTGCGCTTGCGGATCTCCAGCGGGTCCTTGCCGAGTGCGAAGGCGATCTCGTCGATCACCCGCTCGGCCGCGACCATGCCCTGCGGGCCGCCGAAGCCGCGGAAGGCGGTGTTGGACACCGTGTTGGTCTTCAGCGGCAGCGATTCCAGCCGGGCGGCCGGATAGAAATAGCCGTTGTCGGCATGGAACAGCGCGCGGTCGGTCACCGGGCCGGACAGATCGGCGGCATAGCCGGCCCTGGCGGCGAACAGCATGTCGACACCGTGGATCAGGCCGCTGCCGTCGAAGCCGACGCGGTAGTCGATCTCGAAGTCATGGCGCTTGCCGGTGATCTGGAAATCGTCGTCGCGGTCGGGGCGCAGCTTGGCGGCGCGGCCGGTCCGCTTGGCGACCAGCGCGGTACAGGCGGCGAACAGGTTCGACTGTGTCTCCTTGCCGCCGAAGCCGCCGCCCATGCGGCGCACCTCCACCGTCACCGCATGGCTCGGCACATGCAGCACATGGGCGACGATGTGCTGCACCTCGGTCGGGTGCTGGGTCGAGACATGGACGAGTACGTCGTCGTCCTCGCCCGGCACCGCCATGGCGATCTGGCTCTCCAGGTAGAAATGCTCCTGCCCGCCGACGGCGAGCCGGCCCTCGGCACGGTGCGGGGCGGCGGCCAGCGCGGCGTCGGCATCGCCCACCCGCAGCGTCATCGGCGGGGTGACCAGGGTGCGCTCCCCATCGCGGGCGGCGGCGATGGTCAGGACGGCGGGCAGGTCCTCGTACTCGATCACCGCCAGCCTGGCGGCGCGGCGGGCGTGGTCGCGGGTCTCGGCGGCGACGGCGAAGACCGGCTGGCCGACATGCTCGACCAGGGACGAGGCGAACAGCGGCTCGTCCTGCTTGCCCATGCAACCGATGTCGTTGACCCCCGGCACGTCGGCGGCGGTGAAGACCGCCACCACGCCCGGAGCCTGGCGAACCGGCGACAGGTCGATTGAACGGATGCGCGCATGCGCCCGGGTGCTGAGGCCGAGATAGACGTGCAGCAGGCCGGCCGGCTCGGCGATGTCGTCGACATAGACGGCCTCGCCGCTGACATGCTTGTGCGCGCTCTCATGGCGGCGCGGGTCGTGGGCGGCGCCCTGGATGCGGTCCGGCAGCGCGACGGGTGGCAGAGGGGGCGCCAGGGGAGTCGTCACGTCAGGCATGGGCAAGCCTCCGGTCGCCGACCAGGCGGGTTTCCGCCGCCGGGTCGCTGGTCTCGACATGGAACTTCATCAGCAGGTTGGTGGCGACCATGGAGCGATAGCCCGCGCTGGCCCGCCAGTCGCTCAATGGCGTGTAGTCGCCGGCCAGCGCCGCCATCGCCTCCCGCACCGCCTCTTCGGTCCAGTGGCGGCCGAGCAGCACCGCCTCGGCCGCGGGGGCGCGCCGGGGCGTACCGGCCATGCCGCCGAAGGCGATGCGGATGTCGGCGACCCGGCCGTCGGCGTCCAGCGTCAGGCGGAAGGCGCCGCAGACGGCGGAGATGTCCTGGTCGAAGCGCTTGGCGATCTTGTAGGCGCGGAAGCGCATGTCCGGCGCCGGCTTCGGCAGGATCACCGCCTCGACGAACTCGCCCTCGCGGCGGTCCTGCCTGCCGTACTCGATGAAGAACTCCTCCAGCGGCAGTTCGCGGATTTCCTCGCCGCGGCGCAGGCGCAGGGTGGCGCCGCAGGCGATCAGGGCCGGCGGCATGTCGCCGATGGGGGAGCCGTTGGCGACGTTGCCGCCGATGGTGCCCATGTTGCGCACCTGCTCCGCCCCGATGCGGCGGATCAGTTCGCCGAAGTCGGGATAGAGCGCCGCGATGCCGGCCGCCGCGTCGCTGTAGGTGACGCCGGCACCGATCACCAGCGCATCGCCGCGATCCTCGATGCGGCGCAGGGCGCGGACGCGGCCGGTGTGGATCACCGTCGCCAGCACGCGCTGGAACTTGGTTACCCACAGCCCGACGTCGGTGGCGCCGGCGACGATGGTGGCGCCGGGATTGTCGAGCAGGAGCTGCGCCAGTTGCGGCACGGTGGCGGGAGCGAGGAAGCGGCGCCCGCCGGCGCCGATGCTGAGGATCTCCTCGTCGCGCAGGGCCTTCAACCGCTCCGCCACGGCGGCACGGTCGGCAAGGCGGTCGCTGTCGCGCTCGCCGATGTCGTACATGGCGTGCGCGGCGCGGACGATCGGCTCGTAACCGGTGCAGCGGCACAGGTTGCCGGCCAGCGCGTCGTCGATGCGCCGGCCGTCCGGGCGCTCCTCGTTCAGGTAGAGCGCCAGCAGCGACATGACGAAGCCCGGGGTGCAGAAACCGCACTGCGAACCGTGGCAGTCGACCATCGCCTGCTGCACCGGGTGGAGCGCGCCGTCCGGCCCCTTCAGATGCTCCACCGTCAGCAGCCGGCAGCCGTCGAGCGTGGCGAGGAAGCGGATGCAGGCATTGACCGCCTCGTAGCGCAGCGTGTCGCCGTCGAGCCGGCCGACCACCACGGTGCAGGCGCCGCAATCGCCTTCCGCGCAGCCCTCCTTGGTGCCGACCCGCCGCTCCGACAGCCGCAGCCAGTCGAGGACCGTCAGGGTCGGATCGACCGCATCGATCTCCCGAAGCTCGTCGCCGAGATAGAAGCGGAGGCGCTGGCGCATGGCTGCTCCCGATGAGCTGGTGACGATGTGACGCAGTATTTCACCGGCGTCGACTCTGTCACCAGATCGGCAGCGAGGGAAAGAGTTTCAAATGATCGTATGGGACAGCGCCGCGCGGGGCGCCCCTTCCCATCCCTCTCCCGCCGGAGGCGGAAGGCCAGGGAGGGGGCAGCAAGCCCGCCCTCAGGCGGTGCCTTTCGGTGCCATCGCCGCCAGCCCCTCCGGCGCCCCACCCTCTCCCCGCACCGAAGCCAAGGTCAGGGCATGCCAGTAGAGGTCCAGCAGTGCGGCCGGCATGCCGCTTTCCTCATGCCCGGCCATCGGCATCACGGCCGCTGCATGCGCCAGCGCCGCGGTGGCGGCGTTGGCGCTGCGGGAGACGGCGTCCCCCAGCAGGCCCAGCGTCTGGCCGAGCGCGGCGGCGTCGAAGCGCAGCAGGGCCGGCGCCACCGTGATCTGCGCCTCGCCGCCGCGCAGCCGGCCGACGGCGATGTAGACATGCAGCAGGTCGGGACGGTCTTCCGGCCGCAGCAGGGCGGCGACGATGCGGTTGCCGGTGAGCGGACCGCTGCCGTCGAACTCGTACATCGTCGCCCGCTCGCCCTGGCGGGTGGCTGCCAGGGCGGCGAGGCGGGCGGTCAGCGGCTGGCCGGCACGGCGGGCGGCCTCGTCGAACAGGGCGGGGTGGCTGCCGCCCTCGCTCAGCACCACCAGCGGCGCATCGGTGGCCGCCGCGGCGGCCAGCATGCGGGCCAGCATCGCGAAGGGATCGCTTCCCGCCGCATCGGCCCCGTCCTCCAGCAGGCCGGCGCCGCGCCGCAGCATGGCCTCGGCAAAGCTGATGTCGATGTCCATGGCCGACCCCCTCTCCTCAATCCTCGTCACCGGCCTGTTCTAGGACGGCGACGGCCCGGCGCTCAATGGTAACCGAAGGCGCCCGTCACCTTGCCCCGGAAGACCCAGTAGGAATAGGCGGTGTAGCCGAGGATCGCCGGGATCAGGAAGGCCATGCCGACCAGCAGGAACACCTGGGTTTCCGGTGGCGCCGCCGCCTGCCAGACGGTGATGCCGGGCGGGATCAGGTGCGGCCACAGGCTGATGGCGAGGCCGAGGTAGGACAGGCCGAACAGCGCCATCGACAGGACGAAGGGCGCCACCTCGCGCCCGCGCTCGATAGACCGCCACAGGGCGATGCCCAGAACGGCGGTGATGATCGGCACCGGCGACAGGAAGATCAGGTTCGGCATCGAGAACCAGCGGTCGGCGATCTCCGGCAGCAGGAAGGGCGTCCACAGGCTGACCACCGCGACCCCGGCCAGCACCAGCAGCATCAGCCGCCGTGCCGTGCGGTAGCACCAGTCCTGCAGCGGACCGATGGTCCGCCAGATCAGCCAGGTCGCCCCCAGCAGGGCATAGCCGACCACCAGCGCGGCACCGCAGAACAGGCTGAAGGGAGAGAGCCAGTGCAGCATGCCGCCGGCGAACTGCCGGCCCTCCACCGGAATGCCCTGGATGAAGGACCCCAGCACCACCCCCTGGGCGAAGGTCGCCAGCACGGATCCCAGGAAGAAGGATCGGTTCCACCAGTGCTTGCGCACCCGCGCCTTGAAGCGGAACTCGAAGGCGACGCCGCGGAAGATCAGCGCCACCAGCATGACCAGCAGCGGCAGGTACATCGCCGGCAGCACGACGGCATAGGCGATGGGAAAGGCTGCGAACAGCCCGGCGCCGCCCAGCACCAGCCAGGTCTCGTTGAAGTCCCAGACCGGCGCCACCGTGTTCATCATGGTGTCGCGGTCCTCCTCGGACGGGGCGAAGGGATAGAGGATGCCGATACCGAGGTCGAAGCCGTCCATCAGCACATACATGAACACCGCGAAGCCGACGATGCCGACCCAGACCAGGGTGAGGAGGCTGCCTTCCGCAATCTGTTCCATGATCGGTCACTCCGCGGGCTCGATGGACTGGTCGGCGGCGGACAGCGGCCGCTTCGGGCTCTGCGCTTCCGGCGGCTGCACCGCATCGTGCAGCGGCGTTGGGCCGATGCGCAGCAGCCGGATCAGGTAATAGGTGCCGGCGCCATAGATGATGGTGTAGGCGACAACGAAGGACAGCAGCGACACCAGCGCCGCCTCCACCGTCAGCGACGGCGTCACCGCGTCCGCGGTGCGCAGGTGGCCATAGACGACGTAGGGCTGGCGGCCGATCTCGGTGGTGAACCAGCCGGCGAGGATGGCGACGAAGCCGATCGGCATGCAGCCGACCAGGATGCGGAAGAACCAGTCGCTGCTGTAGAGCCGGCCGCGGAACCGCAGGACCAGATGCGTCACCGCCACCGCCAGCATCAGCATCCCGATGCCGACCATCAGGCGGAAGGTCCAGAAGATGATGCGGGGGTCGGGGCGCTCGTCGGCCGGGAACTGCTTCAGGCCGGGCACGGTGCCGTCGAAGTCATGGGTCAGGATCAGGCTGGACAGGGCGGGGATGCCGATCTCCAGATGGTTGGTCTCCTTCTCGACGTCGGGGATGGCGAACAGCACCAGCGGCGCGCGGGTGCCGCCTTCCCAGTTGCCCTCCATGGCGGCAATCTTGGCCGGCTGGTGCTCCAGCGTGTTCAGCCCGTGCTCGTCGCCGAGGAAGATCTGGAGCGGCGCCAGCACGGTGATCAGCGCGAGCGCCATGCCGAGCCCGATCCGGGCATGGTCGGGATAGCGGCGCTTCAGCAGGTACCAGGCGCTGATGCCGGCGACCACGAAGCTGGTGGTCAGGAACATCGCCGTCACCATGTGGGCGAGGCGGTAGGGGAAGGAGGGGTTGAACACCACCTGCCACCAATCGGTGACGAAATAGCGGCCGTCGCGGATCTCGAAGCCGGCCGGCGTGTGCATCCAACTGTTGGCCGAGAGGATCCAGAAGGAGGACAGCAGCGTTCCCAGCGCCACCAGGCAGGCGGCCATCAGGTGGATGCCGCGCGGCACGCGGTCGCGCCCGAACAGCAGGATGCCGAGGAAGGCGGCCTCCAGGAAGAAGGCGGTCACCACCTCATACTGGATCAGCGGCCCCAGCACGTTGCCGACGGTGTCGGACCAGCGGCTCCAGTTGGTGCCGAACTGGTAGGACATGACGATGCCGGACACCACGCCCAGCCCGAAGGACAGCGCGAAGATCCTGGTCCAGAATTCCGACAGGCTGCGGTAGATGCCCTTGCCGGTCCCCACCCACAAGGCCTCCAGCAGCGCGATCCAGCAGGCGAGCCCGACGGTGAAGCTGGGGAACAGGATGTGGAAGGAGATCGTGAACGCGAACTGGATTCGCGACAGGATCAATGGATCGAGGTCCATGGCCGCCGCCTCCTGTGATTGGCGCGAGAAAGGCCGGTCACCGGGCGTGAGCGCGGCGGTGGCCGTGGCAGGTTCCCATTTAGATTGAGCCTCTGCCCCGGAAAGGGGACTAACCGTAAGGTGTTACGGACGCTCGACCAAGGAATGGCGGCCTGTCGCGCGGCGGCCGGTTTCAATGCGGCGGATAGACGCTGGTGATGCCGGAAATGATGGTCTGCGCCGCCAGCGCCGCCAGCACGATGCCGAGCACGCGGCTGACCGTGTGGATCACGGTACGGCCAAGCAGGCGGCCGACCCGGTCGGCGGCCAGCAGGGTCAGCGTTACCCCGCCCACCACGGTGGCCGCCGCCCCGAGAACGCTTGCCTGCCCCGCCACCGTGCCGCCGGCGCGGTCCATCAGCAGCAGGATGGAGGTGATGGCGCCCGGTCCCGCGATCAGCGGCACCGCCAGCGGGAAGACCGCGACGTCGTGCGCATCCTCGTCGGTCATCGCCTCGCCGGTATCGCGCTCCTTGCGTTCGGACCGCCGGGCGAACAGCATCTCGAAGGCGATCCAGAACAGCAGCGCCCCGCCGGCGATGCGGAAGGCCGGCATCCCGATGGCCAGGGTTTCCAGCACGACCTTGCCGAAATAGGCGAAGAAGACCAGCACGACGAAGGCGATGGCGGTGCCGCGGAACGCGATGATGCGCTTGTGCCGGTCGTCGAAGCCGCGCGTCAGCGCAAGGAAGAGCGGCACCAGCCCCGGTGGATCGACGACGACGAAGAAGACGACCAGATTGCTGATGTAGTCCGACAAGGCAGGCTCCGGCCGCAGCAGTCCTGGATGGGTCGAAGCGATTATAGGCGGGTGGAGCGTGGCGTCATCCCTCGATCAGGGCCTGGGCAAAGGTTTCGATCCCCTGCATGCCCGCCGGGGTCAGTGCGTAGGTGCCGCGCCCGACCCGCTCGAACCAGCCATAGACGTTGCGCAGCAGCATCGGCCCGACATCCTTCGGCGCCCCCGCCTTGCGCAGGGCCGCGACCGTCAGCGGCCCGTCGCGCAGCATCCGCGCGATGCGCAAGGCGTCCTGGCGATAGGCGGTGACGATGGCGACGCGGGTCGAGCCGCCTCGGTTGGGGTCGCCGACCCGGCGGGCATGCTCGCCCAGCAACCGGTGCGCGCGCTTCCTGTCCTTCCGCGGGGTGTAGGGGACCGGGTCGAGCAGCACGGTGACGCGATGCCCCTGCGCCAGTCCGGGATCGACCATCAGCAGGCCGAGGCCGAGCCGCCGGCACAGCTTCTTCACGTCGGCGTCCAGCGGTGACGGGCCGGTGGCCTTGCGCCCCGGCTGCGGCACGGCGAGGTAGACGCTGTCGCTGATCGCCAAGCGGTCGACACCCTGGAGCACGAGGTCGAGCGTGAAGCGCTTCTTCAGCTCGACCACCACCGGCGGCTCGGAGCCGCGCGTGGCGACGAGATCGCAGCCATGGATCTCCGCCTTCACGTCGTAGCCCTGGTCTTCGAGGAAGGATTTGACCGGCGCGTAGAGGTCGGTTTCGGCGGTGATGGTCAAAGGATGCGGTTCCCCGGCCTGAGCGTCAGGCGCCGATCAGCATGTCCAACGCCGCCACGATGGCGGTGTCGTCCGCCAGGAGGCTGCCGACGCAAGGGCCGAGGTCGGCGACCCGGACGGCGCCTGCGAACTGGGTGGCCATGACGTGCGGACGCCCCTCGACGGTGAGGATGGGATTGAGCCGGGCAGCCGGCCGCGGCGCCTCGTCCGGCGGCAGCAGCGGCGCGACGAAGGGCGTGTTGAGATCGCGCAGGATGTTGGCCTGGAGATCGAGCAGATAGCCGGGACCGTCGAGGCGACGGTGGACATCGAAACGCGCCATCGGCAGGCCCCGATCAGCAGGGGCGCATCAGCAGGGACGATGCCGGGCCAGCGGCAGCCCGTGCGCCTCGACATAGGCGTTGGAGGAGTCCAGCGCCTCACGGTTCTCCTCCAACCAGCACTTGTGCCGCAACTCGGTGATCTGGTCGGCCAGGCCGCGCTCGCAGGCCCGCGACACGTTGATGCCCATAGCCCGGGCCTGCTCCAGCAGGTCGCTGTTGATGCTGACGTTGGTCGCCCGTTTCGGGGCCGAGGCGTCGAAGGGCAGGCGTGTGTCCGGCATCGGTTTCTCCATGGCCATGCGCAGTCACTATGCGCATGGCCATGGGCGGGATCAAGTGCCGGCCTTTGCCGGGAACGGCCTCACGCCACCGCCTTCTGCTTGCGCAGGATGCCCAGGATGTCCGACGCCGCCTTCGGGATGTTGGTGCCGGGGCCATAGATCGCGGCGGCTCCCGCCTGGTAGAGATAGTCGTAGTCCTGCGGCGGGATCACGCCGCCGCACACCACCAGGATGTCGCCGGCCCCCTGCTTGCGCAGCTCCTCGATCAACTGCGGCACCAGCGTCTTGTGGCCGGCGGCCTGAGACGACACGCCGATGACGTGGACGTCGTTCTCGACCGCCTGACGGGCGGCCTCGTCCGGGGTCTGGAACAGCGGCCCGATGTCGACGTCGAAGCCGATGTCGGCGAAGCTGGTGGCGATCACCTTGGCGCCGCGGTCGTGGCCGTCCTGACCCATCTTGACCACCAGGATGCGCGGCCGGCGGCCCTCCTCGGCGGCAAAGGCGGCGACCTCCTCCTGGATCTTCTTGAAGCCGGCGTCGCCCTCGTAGGCCGAGCCGTAGACGCCGGACACCGAGCGGATCACCGCGACATGGCGGGTGAAGGCCTTCTCCAGAGCGTCGGAGATCTCGCCGACGGTAGCGCGCGCGCGGGTCGCCTCGACCGACAGGGCCAGCAGGTTGCCGGTCTTCGCCGCGGCGGCCTCGGTCAGGGCGGCCAGCGCCTCCCGGCATTTGGCCTCGTCGCGGGTGGCGCGGATGCGCTGCAGGCGGGCGATCTGCGCCTCGCGGACGGCGGTGTTGTCGATGTCGAGGACGTCGACCATCTCGGGGTTCTCCGGCCGGTATTTGTTGACGCCGACGATCACCTCCTCGCTGCGGTCGACACGGGCTTGGCGGCGGGCGGCGGCCTCCTCGATCAGCAGCTTGGGCATGCCGCTTTCGACCGCCTTGGTCATGCCGCCCATCTCCTCGACCCGCTCGATGAGTTCCATCGCCGCCTTGGCGAGGCTGTGGGTCAGGTTCTCGACGTAGTAGGAGCCGCCGAGCGGATCGACCACCTTGGTGACCCCGGTCTCCTCGGCGACGATCAACTGGGTGTTGCGGGCAATGCGGGCGGAGAACTTGGTCGGCAGGCCCAGCGCCTCGTCGAAGGCGTTGGTGTGCAGCGACTGGGTGCCGCCCAGCACCGCGGCCATCGCCTCGATGGTGGTGCGGATGACGTTGTTGTAGGGGTCCTGCTCGGTCAGCGAGACGCCCGAGGTCTGGCAGTGGGTGCGCAGCGCCAGCGAGCGCGCGTCCTTCGGCTGGAACTTCTCCTGCATCAGGCTCGACCACAGCAGGCGCGCGGCGCGAAGCTTGGCGATCTCCATGAAGAAGTTCATGCCAATGGAGAAGAAGAAGGACAGGCGCGGCGCGAACTTGTCGACCGGCAGCCCCTTCGACATCGCGGCGCGGACATATTCCAGCCCGTCGGCGATGGTGAAGGCCAACTCCTGCACCGCCGTCGCGCCGGCCTCCTGCATGTGGTAGCCGGAGATCGAGATCGAGTTGAACTTCGGCATGTGCTGGGAGGTGTACTCGATGATGTCGGCGATGATCCGCATCGAGGGTTCGGGCGGGTAGATGTAGGTGTTGCGGACCATGAACTCCTTGAGGATGTCGTTCTGGATGGTCCCGCTCAGCTTGTCCTGGCTGACGCCCTGCTCCTCCGCCGCGACGATGTAGCCGGCGAGGATCGGCAGCACCGCCCCGTTCATGGTCATCGACACCGACATCTTGTCGAGCGGGATGTCCTGGAACAGGATCTTCATGTCCTCGACGCTGTCGATGGCGACACCGGCCTTGCCGACGTCACCGACGACGCGCGGATGGTCGCTGTCGTAGCCGCGGTGGGTGGCGAGGTCGAAGGCCACCGACAGGCCCATCTGGCCGGCCTTCAGGTTGGCCTTGTAGAAGGCGTTCGATTCCTCGGCGGTGGAGAAGCCGGCATATTGCCGGATGGTCCAGGGCTTCACCGCGTACATCGTGGCGCGCGGGCCGCGGGTGAAGGGCGGGAAGCCCGGCAGCGTGTCCAGCTCCAGCCCTTCCAGGTCGGCGGCAGTATAGAGCGCCTTGACGTCCAGCCCTTCCGGGGTCTTCCAGGTCAGCTTGGCAAGGTCGCCATCGGCGCCGAGATCCTTGGCGGCCAGCTTGTCCCAATCGGCCAGGGTCTTCTTCGGGAACTCGGTCATCGACGCCTCCTGACGTGGCGGTGTTGTCGCACGCTGATTTTTGACAGGTGCCGGGTGGTCTGCCCCCTCCCTAACCCTCCCCCGCTCCGCGGGAGAGGGGATCCGGCCCCTCCACCGCCGACGGCGGGGGGAGGGAGGGAGGGAGGGGGCAGGGGCGCGTTTCCTCTCGGTACTTTCTTCTTGCGGCTAAGCGAATTCCACGATCTTCTGATCGACCGCCAAGCTGCCGCCCGGGGCTGCGTGGATTTTCGCGACCGTTCCGTCCTGCGCAGCGCGCAGGATGTTCTCCATCTTCATCGCCTCGACGACGGCCAGCACCTCGCCGGCCTTGACCTCCTGGCCTTCCGTCACCGCCAGCGACACCAGCAGACCCGGCATCGGCGACAGCAGGAACTTCGACATGTCCGGCGGCGCCTTCACCGGCATCAGCGCGTCGAGCTTGGCCGCCTTCGGGGTCAGCACCTTGACGACCGCCTGCGCACCGCCGTGGTGCAGGCGGTAGCCGATGCCGACGCGGTCGATCTGGACGCAGACATGCTCGCCGTTGACGGTGCCGCGGAACAGCGGCTCGCCGAGTTGCCAATCGCTCCACACCGTGTGGTGCCGGCCCTCGATGTCGACGGCGTAGCCGATGCGCTGCGGGCTGCCGTCGGCCGGGTGCAGGTGCACGGGATGGGCGGTGCCGTCCAGCACCACCACCCAGTCGTCGCGCACCTTGACCTTGCTGCCCGGCATCTTGCCGGAGATCTGGATGTCGCGGTCGTTGTGGCTGCGGTGGATGACGGCGGCCACCGCGATCAGCACCGCCGGATCTTCCGGCGGCAGGTCGGAGGCGTGGAAGCCGCTGGGATATTCCTCGGCGATGAAGTTGGTGGTCAGCCGCCCGTCGACGAAGCGCTGGTTGGCCATCAGAGAGGCCAGGAACGGGATGTTGTGGCTGACGCCGCGGATGTAATACTGGTCCAGCGCCTCGCGCATCCGACCGATCGCCGCATCGCGGGTCGAGCCCCAGGTGCAGAGCTTGGCGATCATCGGGTCGTAGTACATCGAGATCTCGCCGCCCTCGAACACGCCGGTGTCGACGCGCACATGCGGATCGGCGGCCGGCGGCCGGTAGTGGGTCAGGCGGCCGGTGGAGGGCAGGAAGTTGCGGAAGGGGTCCTCCGCATAGACGCGCGCCTCGACCGCCCAGCCATGCAGCCGGACGTCCTCCTGGCGGATCGTCAGCTTCTGGCCGGCGGCCACCCGGATCATCTGCTCGACCAGGTCGAGGCCGGTGATCAGCTCGGTGACCGGATGCTCCACCTGGAGGCGGGTGTTCATCTCCAGGAAGTAGAAGTTGCGCTCGGCGTCGACGATGAACTCCACCGTGCCGGCCGACTTGTACTGCACCGCGTTGGCCAGGGCGACGGCCTGCTCGCCCATCGCCTTGCGGGTGGCGGCGTCGAGGAAGGGGCTGGGCGCCTCCTCGATGACCTTCTGGTGGCGGCGCTGGATCGAGCATTCGCGCTCGCCCAGATACAGGCAGGTGCCCTGCCCGTCAGCCAGCACCTGGATCTCGATGTGGCGCGGCTGCTGGATGTACTTCTCGACGAAGACGCGGTCGTCGGCGAAGCTGGAGCGCGCCTCGTTCTGGGCCGAACGGAAGCCCTCGCGCGCCTCCTCGTCGTTCCAGGCCACGCGCATGCCCTTGCCGCCGCCGCCGGCCGACGCCTTGATCATCACCGGATAGCCGATGTCGCGGGCGATGGTGACCGCCTCGCCGTCGTCGGCGATGACGCCGAGATAGCCGGGGACGGTCGAGACGCCGGCCTGCTTGGCCAGCTTCTTGGATTCGATCTTGTCGCCCATCGCCTGGATGGCGTGGGCATCGGGTCCGATGAAGGCGATGCCGGCCGCCGCCAGCGCCTCCTGGAACTCGCGCTTCTCCGACAGGAAGCCGTAGCCGGGATGGACCGCCTGGGCGCCGGTCTTCCTGCAGGCATCCACGATCCTGTCGATCAGCAGGTAGCTCTGCGCCGAGGGGGCGGCACCGATGTGGACGGCCTCGTCGGCCATCTCGACATGCAGCGCGTTCCTGTCGGCATCGGAATAGACCGCGACGGTCTTGATGCCCATGCGGCGCGCCGTGCGGATGACGCGGCAGGCGATCTCGCCGCGGTTGGCGATGAGGATCTTCTCGAACATGCTGCCGGCCCTCACAGCGGGATGTTGTCGTGCTTGCGCCAGGGGTTCTGGAGCTGCTTGTTCTTCAGCATGGACAACGCCTTGGTGATGCGCCGGCGGGTGCCGTGCGGCATGATGACGTCGTCGATGTAACCGCGCGAGGCGGCGACGAAGGGGTTGGCGAACTTCTGCTTGTACTCCTCGGTCCGCGCCTCGATCTTCGCCGGGTCGCCGATGTCGGCACGGAAGATGATCTCGACGGCGCCCTTGGAGCCCATCACCGCGATCTCGGCCGACGGCCAAGCGTAATTGACGTCGCCGCGCAGGTGCTTGGACGACATCACGTCGTACGCACCGCCGTAGGCCTTGCGGGTGATGACGGTCACCTTCGGCACGGTGGCCTCGGCGTAGGCGTACAGCAGCTTGGCGCCGTGCTTGATGATGCCGCCATACTCCTGGCTGGTGCCGGGCATGAAGCCGGGGACGTCGACCAGGGTCAGGATCGGGATTTCGAAGGCGTCGCAGAAGCGCACGAAGCGCGCCGCCTTCCTGGAGCTGTCGATGTCCAGGCAGCCGGCCAGCACCATCGGCTGGTTGGCGACGATGCCGACCGTCGAGCCGTTCATGCGGGCGAAGCCGATCAGGATGTTCTTGGCGAACTCGGGCTGCAGCTCGAAGAAGTCGCCCTCGTCCACGATCTTGAGGATCAGCTCCTTCATGTCGTAGGGCTTGTTCGGGTTCTCCGGCACCAGCGTGTCGAGCGAGAAGTCCTCACGGTCGATCGGGTCGGCGCAAGGACGCGTCGGCGCCTTCTCGCGGTTGGAGGAGGGCAGGAAATCGATGAAGCGGCGCAGTTGCAGCAAAGCCTCGACGTCATTTTCGAAGGCGAGGTCGGCAACGCCCGACTTGGTGGAATGGGTGACGGCACCGCCCAGCTCCTCGGCGGTCACCACCTCGTGCGTCACCGTCTTCACCACGTCCGGGCCGGTGACGAACATGTAGGAACTGTCCTTCACCATGAAGATGAAGTCGGTCATCGCCGGCGAGTAGACCGCACCGCCGGCGCAGGGTCCCATGATCAGCGAGATCTGCGGGATGACGCCCGAGGCGTCGACGTTGCGCTGGAACACCTCGGCGTAGCCGCCGAGCGAGGCGACGCCCTCCTGGATGCGGGCGCCGCCGCTGTCGTTCAGGCCGATGACCGGGGCGCCGACCTTCATCGCCTGGTCCATGATCTTGCAGATCTTCTCGGCATGCGCTTCCGACAGCGCGCCGCCGAAGACCGTGAAGTCCTGGCTGAAGACGAAGACCAGGCGGCCGTTGACGGTGCCGTGGCCGGTGACGACGCCGTCGCCGGGGATTTTCTGGCCCTCCATGCCGAAGTCGACGCAGCGGTGCTCGACGAACATGTCGAACTCCTCGAACGATCCCTCGTCGAGGAACAGGTCGATGCGTTCGCGCGCGGTCAGCTTGCCCTTGGCGTGCTGATTGGCGATGCGCTTCTCACCGCCGCCCAGCCGCGCCCCGGCGCGCTTGGACTCCAACTTGGCCAGAATATCCTGCATCGGGCGTTTCCAATCCTTTGCGCCGCCTCATGTGTCGGACCCCGCTCCGGCTCGGGCAACGCAATCATTCGCCGGAACGTCGCGGATTATTCACAAACTTCGCACCCGTTCAAACCACCTCTTCGCAAAAAGGTGCGAAGTTGCGAAGCCCTTTGCAAATGCGGATTGGCGGCTGTTAAGTTTGCGAAGAAGCGGCGGAATCCCATAAGCCGATCCGGGAGGGCGTTTTTCCGGCCATGCAAAAGAAACTCTTCCTCGGCTACAAGCTGCGCCGCCTGCGCGAGCAGCGCGGCCTGACCCAGGCATCGCTGGCCAAGGCGCTGGAGCTTTCGCCGAGCTATCTCAACCAGTTGGAAAACAACCAGCGGCCGCTGACGCTGCCGGTGCTGATGCGGATCGCCGCGACCTTCGAACTGGAACTGTCGGCCTTCCTGGAGGACGAGGACAGCCGCCTGGTCTCCGACCTGCGCGAGGCGCTGGCCGACCCGCTGTTCGCCGGACCGCCGCCGACCATGGCGGAACTGCGCAGTGCCGTCGGCTCCAGCCCCGAACTGGCCCGCCGGGTGCTCGGCCTGCACCAGGCCTACCAGAAGCTCCACGAGCGGGTGCAGTCGCTGGCCGACAGCCTGTCCAACCGCGAGCAGGGCGACAGTTTCGCCGGACCGCAGTTCCCCTACGAGGAGGTGCGGGATTATTTCCACTACAACAACAACTATATCGGCCCGCTGGACGAGGCGGCCGAGCGGCTGTGGGATGCGGAGAAGATCCATTCGGGGGCGCTGCTGAACGAGCTGGCCGCCTACCTGAAGCGCCGCCATGACGTGCGGGTGAAGATGGTCGCCGACGAAGCCGGCGACACCGCCATGCGCAGCTACGATGCCTCCACCGGGACGCTGCGGCTGTCGGCGCTGCTGAACGGCGCGAGCCGCGCCTTCCACATGGCCAACCAGATCGCCCTGCTGGAGTTCGGCGACGTCATCGACGGGCTGGTGGAGCAGGCGAAATTCTCCAGCGAGGACGCCCGGTCGATCTGCCGGGTCGGGCTGGCCAACTATTTCGCCGGGGCGCTGGTGATGCCTTACCGCGCCTTCGCGGCGCAGGCCCGCGCGTTGCGCCACGACGTCGAGCAGTTGCAGAGCCGCTTCTCCGCCAGCTTCGAACAGGTCTGCCATCGGCTGTCGACCCTGCAGCGCCCCGGCGCGCGCGGCCTGCCCTTCTATTTCGTCCGGGTCGACATGGCCGGCAACATCACCAAGCGCCACTCGGCCACCCGCTTCCACTTCGCCCGCTTCGGCGGCGCCTGCCCGCTGTGGAACGTCCACGAGGCCTTCGCCCAGCCCGGCAAGATCCTGGTGCAGTTCGCCCAGATGCCCGACCGCACCGCCTACATCAGCATCGCCCGCACCGTGACCAAGCGCGGCGGCGCCTACCTGAAGCCGTCGCGGCAGTTCGCCGTCGGCCTGGGCTGCGAGGCGAGCCACGCCCCGGAGCTGGTCTATGCCGCCGGCATCGACATCGCCGACCTGAAGGCGGCCGTGCCGATCGGAGTGAACTGCCGGCTATGCGAGCGCACCGACTGCCAGCAGCGCGCCTTTCCCCCGATCGGCAGCGAGCTGCGGGTCGACGAGCACCACCGCAGCTTCGTGCCCTACCTGTTCAACCCGCCGGACCGGTCGCCGCAGTGATCGCCGCCAGATCACCGCCAGATCGGTGCCGAGCGTCTGGGCAACGGATCCTCCGCCAGGCGGCGGCACCTCCGGCTTGGCCCACCATTTGCTGAGAATGGCTTGCAAGACCATCGCCGGCAGCCTCCCTGCGGAGTCGCCGGCCCGGTCGCTGCAAGCTGCGTTGCATTTTGCCAATGGCGGGCCATGGACGGTGACATTCTGCATCATGCCACAACCCGGCGGGGAGGGTCCTTCGCGCCGGAAGCGCTCGGCGCCGACCTGGCGCCGGGCTCCGGAACCGGCGGCCCCTTGGAAGCGGTGCTCGAACGGCCGCTGGCGCGGCCGTCACGCGGCGCCGATACCGACCGGCTGATGGACTGGGCCCGCTCGCGCGGCGGCCGCCTGCTGGTGGTGGACGATAGCCCCACCAACCGGATGGTGGTGGCCGGGCTGCTGGCCAAGGCCGGCTTCTCGGTCGAGACCGCCACCGGCGGCGCCGAGGCGGTCGACGCCGTCGTCCGGTCGCCGCTGCCGCCGGAGGCGGTGCTGATGGATGTTGCCATGCCCGACGTGGACGGGGTGTCCGCCACCATGACCATCCGGTCGCTGGACGGCGAGCGTGCCCACATCCCGATCATCGCGGTCACCGCCAACGCCCAGCCGGACGACCGCAGCCGCTGCCTGGCGGCCGGCATGAACGACTACCTGACCAAGCCGGTCCGCCGCGCCGACCTGCTGGGAGCGCTGGAGCGCTGGCTGGTGCCGTGACGCCTCAGAAGGACGATCCTGGCTCCTGCAGGAACGCCTCTTCCTCCGGCGTCCCGGGCCGGCCCAGCACGGCGTTGCGGTGGGGGAAGCGGCCGAAACGGCGGATCACCTCGCGGTGGCGCAGCGCATAGTCGATGGCCTCCGGGTCGTCCACCCGCTCGGTGAACAGGACGACCGAGCGCTCCTGGCTGGCGAGGTCCTCCTGATGCTCGTAGGGCAGGTAGAGGAAGGTCCGCTCGTCGGCGTTGCACTCCAGGTCGAACCCGTTGGCGATCGCGTGGTCGCTGACCGCAAGCGCCTTGGCATCGGTGGCGAAGGCGCGCCGGTCGCCCCGGTGGATGTTGCGCGGCACCTGGTCGAGCAGGATGCAAAGCGCGATGCAGCCATCGACATCGTCCATCCAATGGTCGTAGTCGCCCCGCGCCGCCGCCTCGTGGTGCGGTCCCAGCGTATCGGCGACCGCACGGTCGAAGCTGCCGGACTGGCGGAACCAGTAGGGCTTGGTCGCCTCGTCGAACCAGAAATCCACGATCTCGTCGATCAGCCTGTCCACCATGCGTCACCTCTGCCGCGGTTTGCCCGAACGACCGAACCCCCAAAAGAAACAGGGCGCCCCGAGGGGCGCCCTGTCCAGTCGAAAAACGCTCGCCGCCTGAGCGGCGGGGCGCCCTGGCTCAGTGCAGCGTGCTCCACAGCTTGCGCTTGACGGCGTACATCAGGCCGGCCAGCACGATCAGGAACAGCACGACCTTCACGCCCATCTGCTTGCGGGCGTCCAGGTGCGGTTCCGCGGCGAAGGTCAGGAAGGTCGCCACGTCGTGGGCCTGCTGCTCGACCGTCGCCTTGGTGCCGTCGGCGAAGGTGACGCCGTCGGGCTGCAGGATGTTCGGCATGCCGACCTGATGGCCGGGGAACACCTTGTTGTAGTTCATGCCGGGCATCAGGTGGACGTCGGCCGGCGCCTCCTCGAAACCGGTGAGGAAGGCGTAGACGTAATCCTCGCCGCCGACCCGGGCCTTCGCCATCAGCGACAGGTCCGGCGGCAGGGCGCCGTTGTTCGCCACGCGGGCGGCCTGGTCGTTGGGGAAGGGCGACGGGAAGCGGTCGGACGCAAGCCCGGGGCGCATGAACATCTCGCCCTGGTCGTTCGGACCGGCCTGCACCTCGTAGCTGGCGGCGATGGCCTTCAGCTCTTCTTCGTTGTAGCCGATGCCGGCCAGCGTCCGGATCGGGACCAGGCGCATGGAGTGGCAGGCCGAGCAGACTTCCTTGTAGATCTGGAAGCCGCGCTGCGCCGACGCCTTGTCGATGGTGCCGAAGATGCCGCTGTGCGGCCAGTCCTGCTTCGGGATGTGGACCCCTTCGGCGGCCTGCGCGGCCCCGGCGATGCCGAGAGCCAGCGCCGCCGAAAGGATTGCAGTCTTCAACGCGCGCATCACGCCTTCTCCATCGGCTTGGCATGGGCACCGGCGGCGATGCCGCCCCCACCCTTCAGAACGGACTCCGCGATGCTGGTCGGGAGCGGACGCGGGCGCTCCAGCTTGCCGAGGACCGGCAGCAGCACCAGGAAGTGGAAGAAGTAGTAGAAGGTGCCGATGCGGGCGATGATCAGCCAGGCGCCTTCGGCCGGCATGGCGCCGGCATAGCCCAGCACCAGCGCGTCGATGGCGAGGATCCAGAAGAACTGGCGGTAGACCGGGCGGAACTTGCAGCTACGGACCTTCGAGCGGTCGAGCCACGGCAGGAAGGCCAGCAGCGCGATCGAGCCGAACATCGCCAGCACGCCGCCCAGCTTGTCGGGGATGGCGCGCAGCATCGCGTAGAAGGGCAGGAAGTACCATTCCGGAACGATGTGGGCCGGCGTCACCAGCGGGTTGGCCGGGATGTAGTTGTCCGGATGGCCCATGTAGTTCGGCATGAAGAACACGAAGATCGCGTAGATGATCAGGAAGATCACCACGGCGAAGCCGTCCTTGATGGTGACGTAGGGGTTGAAGGGCACGGTGTCCTGCGGCCCCTTGGCGTCGATGCCGAGCGGGTTGTTCGAGCCGCAGACGTGCAGGGCGGCGGTGTGCAGGATCACCAGGCCCAGCAGCACGAACGGCAGCAGGAAGTGCAGCGCGAAGAAGCGGTTCAGCGTCGGGTTGTCGACCGAGAAGCCGCCCCACAGCAGCGTCACGATCGGGTCGCCGACGATCGGGAAGGCCGAGAACAGGTTCGTGATGACGGTGGCGCCCCAGAAGCTCATCTGGCCCCAGGGCAGCACATAGCCCATGAAGGCGGTGCCCATCATCACGAGGAAGATGATGACGCCCAGGATCCACAGGATTTCGCGCGGGGCCTTGTAGGAACCGTAATACAGGCCGCGGAACATGTGGATGTAGACGGCGATGAAGAACATCGACGCGCCGTTGGCGTGCACGTAGCGCATGAGCCAGCCGTAATTCACGTCGCGCATGATGCGCTCGACCGAATCGAAGGCCAGCGAGGTGTGCGAGGAGTACTGCATCGCCAGGAACAGGCCGGTGGCGATCATGATCACCAGCATGATGCCGGCAATCGCGCCGAACGCCCACAGGTAGTTGACGTTCCGCGGCATCGGGTAATGGTTGTACTCGTGATCCAGCATCGTGAAGATCGGCAGCCGGCTGTCGATCCAGTTCACGACCGGATTCTTGAATTTCGAGGCTTGAGCCTGAGCCATCTGGGGGGTCTCCAGAACCGTTGGGCCGCTTAACCGAGCCGGATCTTGGTATCGCCGGTGAAGGCGTACGTCGGAAGGACGAGGTTGGCGGGGGCCGGGCCCTTGCGGATGCGCCCAGCGGTGTCGTAGTGCGAGCCGTGGCAGGGGCAGAACCACCCGCCGTAGTCGCCGCGCGGATCGGTGACCTTCTGGCCCAGCGGCACGCAGCCCAGGTGGGTGCAGATGCCGATGACGATCAGCCATTCCGGCTTCTTCACCCGGGCGTCGTCGGCGACCGGGTCGCGCAGGTCGCCCAGGTTGACCTTCTTGGCGGACTCGATCTCCTCGGCGGTGCGGTGGCGGACAAAGACGGGCTTACCGCGCCAGGTGACCGTGATCGCCTGCCCCTCGGCGACAGGGGCGAGATCGACATCGATGGAAGCGAGCGCCAGCGTGTCGGCAGCCGGGTTCAGGCTGTCGATGAAGGGCCAGGCCACCGAGGCGACCCCGACAACGCCGACCGCACCGGTGGCAAGATACAGAAAATCGCGGCGGGAACTACCCTCGCCGCCGGAGGCCGCGTGGCCACCCGTCCCGGGCGGATGCGTGGTCTGAGCCATAAGCCTGTTTCTCCTCAAGGCATGCCCGACGCCCTTTGCCCGCGCCGGACGACCGATGGACCGTTCTCAATGCATGACGCGACCGGCCTGCCCGCCCGATGGGAAACCCTCAAGACAGCCGCGCCGGCCCGGAGCGCAAGCGTTCCAGGTATCGGGTGCGGTATACCGTCGCGTCGACATCTTGAAAAGTCCTTGGCCGGGAGACAATTTGTCGCGTGTGCGGGGGGCTTGAATATTTGTATGCAAAACAAACACTTCGAAGCAAGGCCCACGTTGCGTATCATCCTGTTCGAACCCGACATTCCGCAGAACACCGGCACGCTGATGCGACTCGCGGCTGCCCTTGGCGTGGCGCTCGATCTGATCGAGCCTTGCGGCTTCGTGCTCGACGACCGGCGGCTGCGCCGGGCGGGCATGGACTATCTCGACCATCTCGACTGGACCCGGCACAGTTCGTGGTCCTCCTACGTCGCCGCCCCGCGCCCGGGGCGGCTGGTGCTGCTGACCACGCGCGCCGCCGTTCCCTACACCTCCTTCCGTTTCGCCGCCAATGACCGAATCCTGGTCGGCCGCGAGAGTGCCGGCGTGCCGGACGAGGTGCATGACGCAGCCGATGCCCGGCTGGTCATCCCGATGCAGCCGCATGCACGCTCCTTGAACGTTGCGGTCAGTGCCGCAATGGTGTTGGGTGAAGCCTTGCGGCAGACCGCCGCACCCGGGTTCCAAGCCCCTGCACCGCCGGACACCAACACGCCATGACCACCGACGCCGGCCCAGACCGCGCCCCAGATTGCACCCCCGGCTGCGCCGGTCTCGTCGAAGAGCGCAAGGCGCGGGCGGCCGCCTGGTTCCGGGAGCTGCGCGACCGCATCTGCGCAACCTTCGAAGCGCTGGAGGACGAGCTGACCGGCACCCACGCCGACCTGCCCCCCGGCCGGTTCGAGCGCAAGGCATGGACGCGGCCGGACCATGGCGGCGGCGAAGGCGGCGGCGGCACCATGTCGGTGATGAAGGGCCGGGTGTTCGAGAAGGTCGGCGTCAACATCTCGACCGTGCACGGCACCTTCAGCCCGGAATTCCGCGGCAACATACCGGGTGCCGCCGAAACGGGCGAATTCTGGGCATCCGGGATCAGCCTGGTGGCGCACATGCGCTCGCCGCTGGTTCCGGCGACCCATATGAACACGCGCCACATCGTGACCAGCGTCGGATGGTTCGGTGGCGGCGCCGACCTGACCCCGATGATCCCGGACGACGGCGACACCGCCGATTTCCACGCCGGCCTGCGCGCCGCCTGCGACCGCCACCATCCCGACTATTATCCGCGCTTCAAGGACTGGTGCGACCGCTACTTTTACCTGCCGCACCGGGGCGAAGCGCGCGGGGTGGGCGGCATCTTCTTCGACAACCTGGATTCGGGAGACTGGGAGGCCGACTTCGCCTTCGCCCGCGACGTCGGCACCGGCTTCCTCGACACGTACGCCGCGCTGGTGCGCCGGCACATGAACCGGCCCTGGACGGCCGAACAGCGCGAGCATCAGCTCGTCCGCCGCGGACGCTACGTCGAATTCAACCTGCTGTACGATCGGGGCACCACCTTCGGCCTGAAGACCGGTGGCAACACCGAGGCGATTCTGATGAGCCTGCCGCCCGAAGTGAAGTGGCCCTAGTTCTCGACCGCTTCGGACGCCGTCACCCGGGGCGGGAATCGCACGGAAAACCAAAGACATCGCGCGGTCCGGCATCCTCCCATGGTTGGCGCCTTTGCCTCGCGAGGCCGTGACGGCCCCGCGACATCGCCGCGGCATGGGCGGACCGCCCGGCGCCCCCCTTCCCTATTTTCCCTGACGCCCCAAGCGACGGCGACTCCTTTCGCGGAGTCGGTGCCCGTACCCGCCCGCCTCCGGGTGGCGCAGGCCGCGAACTGTCTTCGTTCAAATTGTTCGATGCCCCCATTGACAGGGAAGGCCACGAGGCGGCATGCTTTGAACGTACTTTGGATGCAATGTACGAACAGTATCGCAAGCAGCACCCTGGACGACGCCGGAAACGGCACCCATTCGAACGATCGGTCGCAGCCGGCGGTTCCGCCGCCCCTCCGGGACGCGGCGGGGCCGGCAGGCGTCCGACGCAACTCATGGGATGAAGAATGCGCCCGCCCGAACCGCTCATCACCTGCATCGAAGACCTGCGCCTCCTCGCGCAGCGTCGGGTGCCGCGAATGTTCTACGACTACGTCGATTGCGGCTCCTGGACCGAAGGCACCTACCGCGCCAATTCGGCCGATCTGGCCGCCATCCGGTTCCGCCAGCGCATCGGCCTCAGCATCGCCGGGCGCTCCACCGCCACCAGCATGCTGGGCGAAACGGTGACGATGCCGGTGGCGCTGGCGCCGACCGGGCTGACCGGCATGCAGCACGCCGACGGCGAGATCCTGGCGGCGCGGGCGGCGGAAAAATTCGGCGTTCCCTTCACCTTGTCGACCGTCAGCATCTGTTCGATCGAGGATGTCGCCGCCGCCACGCGGAAACCCTTCTGGTTCCAGCTCTACGTGATGCGGGACCGCGACTTCGTCTCCCGGCTGATCGATCGCGCCAAGGCGGCCCGCTGTTCCGCCCTGGTGCTGACCCTCGATCTCCAGATCCAGGGACAGCGCCACAAGGACCTGAAGAACGGCCTGTCGACGCCGCCCAAGCCGACGCTGCGCAACCTGATGAACCTGGCGACCAAGCCGCGCTGGTGCCTCGGCATGCTCAACACCAGGCGCCGCAGCTTCGGGAACATCGTCGGCCATGTCTCCGGCGTGTCCGACGTCGGCTCGCTCGCCGCCTGGGTCAGCCAGCAGTTCGACCAGACGCTGTCCTGGGAGGATGTCCGCTGGATCCGGAAGAAATGGGACGGCAAGCTGATCGTGAAGGGCGTCCTGGACCCCGGCGACGCCATCCTGGCCGTGGAGAACGGTGCCGACGCCATCGTCGTCTCCAACCATGGCGGCCGGCAGCTCGACGGCGCGCCGTCCAGCATCGCCATGCTGCCCTCGATCGCCGATGCCGTCGGGCAGCGGACCGAGGTGCTGTTCGACAGCGGTATCCGCTCCGGCCAGGACATCCTGAAGGCGGTGGCGCTCGGCGCCGACGGCGTCCTGGTCGGACGCGCCTTCCTCTACGGGCTGGGCGCCCTGGGCGAGGCCGGAGTCACCCGCTGCCTGGAAATCCTGCACCGCGAGCTCGACCTGACCATGGGGCTGTGCGGCGTCACCTCCATCGTCGCGGCCGACCGGACGATCCTGCTCGACGACGCCCCGGCGGTCGGCGCCGGGCATGGGCCGCGGTTCCCCGCCGCCATGCCGCCGGACCGCAGGCCGGCGACGGCGGCCGTCCCCGCGGCCTGACGCCCTCACAGCCTTTCCATTCGCCCCGGGCCGGCCGGACCCAAGAAGGCCGGCATGAAGAGAGAAGGACACGAGATGTTCGGCAAGTACAAGATGCACGAGAACAGCGGCGTCAATCCGCCCTACGCGCCGGCCTATCCGCTGGAATGGGAATGCCCGCTGCGGACGGTGGAGGTGGTGACCCGGGTCGACCAGGCCAAGGTGGCGAAGCTGCTGTCCGACACGCCGTTCGAACTGGTGAACGATCGCGTCGCCTTCCGTTTCATGCTGTCGCCGGGCCACACGCTGGCGATCCATGCCGGCGAGATGTTCGACCTGATGGTCTCGGTCCCCGTCCGTTACGACGGCCTGTTCACCCACACCCACATCTTCATGTACTGCTCCGACCCGATGGGTATCGCCGCCGGGCGCGAGGTGTTCGGCTACACCAAGAAGGACGCGACCTACCGCTTCAACGAGGCGCCGGACGGAAGGGTCGAAGGCTGGGTCAAGCGCCGCGGCACGCCGCTGGCCGACTTCAGCTTCACCCCCGACCCGGAGGCGCCCCTGGTGCCCTTGGTCGACGGCGCCGAGCAGCCGGCCGGCGAGATCCATGTCCGGCGGGTGCCGCACCCGGAACGTCCGGAGCCGGTCTATGCCGACATCGTCTACCGGCGGACGCCGCTCGCCTATTCGCCGCCGCGCCAGGGCCGGGTGAGCATGACCCTGCATCCGTCGGACTACGACCCGATCGCCGCGCTGGAGCCGGAAATCCTCGGCGCGCACTTCATGTCCTCCGACGTCTATGGCGGCGGCTTCGCGGTCGAGGACCGCCGCCTGCTGAAACGCCTCATTCCCTGACCGCCGGCCGCGCAATCCATACCCCGGAACGGCCCGACCGCCGGCCGCCGGCGACAGCCACCGCCGGCGGCCGGGCAGAAGCGGACTGAATCCGCCGAAGCACGTTCCCAAACGATCGGGAGGAAAATCATGACGACATCGACTTGGCCGCTCCGCCGCCGCGTGATGGGATCGGCCGCCGCGCTCCTCTGCTTGGCCGCCGTCGCGGCGCCGGAAGCAGGCGCCCAAACCCAAGCCCAGGCCCAGGCCCCCCTGCGCATCGGCGTGCTGACCGACATGTCGAGCCTCTATGCCGACATCACCGGCAACGGCTCGGTCGTCGCCGCCCAGATGGCGGTGGAGGACTTCACGGCCGGCCACAAGATGCGCCCGGTCGAGGTGCTGAGCGCCGACCACCTCAACAAGGCCGACATCGCCGCCTCGCTCGCCCGCGAGTGGATCGACACCAAGGGCGTCGACGTGATCGTCGACCTGCCGAACTCCGCGGTCGCCCTGGCGGTCAATACCATCGCCCGCGACAAGAACAAGGCGATGCTGGTCGCCGGGGCCTCGACCTCCGACCTGACCGGCAAGGCATGCTCGCCCAACACCGTCCAGTGGACCTACGACACCTACGCGCTGGCGGTCGGCACCACGCGGGCGGTGGTCGGCGCCGGCGACAAGACCTGGTTCGCCCTGACCGCCGACTACGCCTTCGGCCAAGCGATGGAGAGCGACGTCCGCAACGTCCTGAAGGAGCTTGGCGGCACCATGGTCGGCAGCGTCCGCACCCCGCTCAACACCCAGGACTTCGCCTCCTTCCTGCTTCAGGCGCAGGCATCGCCGGCCAAGGTCGTCAGCCTGATCAATGCCGGCGGCGACACCATCAACTCGATCAAGCAGGCGACCGAGTTCGGGCTCACCGATTCCGGCAAGCGCCTGGTCGCCATGGTCCTGTACCTCCACGACGTCCATTCGCTCGGCCTGAAGATCGCGCAGGGACTGCAGTTCACCGCCGCCTTCTACTGGGACCTCAACGACCAGACCCGGCAGTGGAGCAAGCGCTTCGCCGAGCGCAACGGCGGCAAATATCCGAGCCAGCTCCAGGCCGGCGTCTATGCCGAGGTCCTTCACTACCTGAAGGCCGTCGAGGCGGCCGGCGGCGACTCCGCCGACGGCAAGGCGGTCGTCGCCAAGATGAAGGAGCTCCCGACCGACGATCCCCTGTTCGGCAAGGGCAGCATCCGGGTCGACGGGCGCAAGCTGCACGACATGTACCTGTTCGAGGTCAAGACCCCGGCCGAATCCAACTATCCCTGGGACTATTACAAGGTGAAGCAGGTGATCCCCTCCGACCAGGTGTGGCGGCCGCTGAAGGACGGCGGATGCCCGCTGGTGGGACAATGACCGTCGCGCTGGTGACCGGCGGCGGCGGCGGGATCGGGCGGGCGACGGCGGTGGCGCTCGCCGCGGCCGGTGCCGACGTCGCCATCCTCGACCTGGACGCCGGCCTGGGGGACGAGACCGCGGCGCTGGTGGAGACGGCCGGGCGCCGGGCGCTGTTCCTGCGCACCGACGTCTCCGACGGCGCCCAGATGGGCGAGGCGGTCGACCAGGTCGAGCGGCTGCTGGGACCGATCACCGCCTTCGCGAACAATGCCGGCATCGAGGGTGTCGTCGCTCCGCTCCACCTCTACCCCGACGACGTCTTCGACCGGCTCCTGCAGGTCAACGCCAAGGGCGTCTTCCTCGGCCTGAAGCATGTCCTCGCCCGCATGATCCCGCGCGGAGAGGGTGCGATCGTCAACACGGCGTCCACCTCGGCGGTCAGGGGACGGGCCGGGCTGGCCGGCTACGTCGCCACCAAGCACGCCGTGCTGGGCCTGACCCGGGTGGCGGCGCTCGATGTGGCGGGTACGGCCATCCGGGTCAACGCGGTCCTGCCGGGGCCGGTCGAGACGCGCATGATCCGCTCCCTCGACGAACAGGCCGGCAGGTCGGGCGGCATCCGGCGGGCTGGAGCGGCCGCCTACGGCCAGCCCGAGGATGTCGCAGGCGTCATCTGCTTCCTGCTGTCGGACCAGGCCCGCCACGTCAACGGCGCCGCCTGGACGGTCGATGCCGGCTCCACAGTCGCCTGACCGGCAGCCAGCCTCCACACCAGCCATCATACGGGGATCCACGGCGATGAAACTCTGCCAGTTTGGCGATCCGGGCCGGGAGAAGCCCGGCCTGGTCGACGAGGAGGGCCGGCTGCGCGACCTGTCCGGCCTCCGCGGCGCCTTCACGCCGGAGGACCTGTCACCGGACGGCCTGTCCCGGCTGTCGGCGGTCGACCCCCGCGAGCTGCCGCTCGTCGACGGCTCGCCCCGCCTCGGCGTGCCCTACCACGGCGTTTCCAAGATCGTCTGCATCGGCTTGAACTACTCGGACCACGCCGCGGAAACCGGCCTGCCCATCCCGACGGAACCGATCGTCTTCCTGAAGGCGACCTCGGCGCTCTGCGGCCCGGACGACGACACCATCCAGCCGCCGCGTTCCACCAAGCTGGACTGGGAGGTCGAGCTGGGCGTCGTCATCGGCCGGACCGCCCGCCATGTCAGCGAGGCCGAGGCGCTCGGCCACGTCGCCGGCTATTGCGTTGTGAACGACGTGTCGGAGCGCGCCTTCCAGATGCAGTCGTCGCAATGGGACAAGGGGAAGGGCTGCGACAGCTTCGCGCCGGTCGGCCCGTGGCTCGTCACCGCCGACGAGGTCCCCGACCCACAGGCGCTGGACATGTGGCTGGACGTCAACGGCCGGCGCATGCAGACCGGCAGCACCCGCACCATGATCTTCGGGGTCGCCGCCCTGCTGTCCTACTGCAGCGCCTACATGACGCTGTTTCCGGGCGACATCATCGCCACCGGCACGCCGCCGGGGGTGGGAATGGGCAGGAAGCCCGAACCGGTCTGGCTGAAGGCGGGCGACGTCGTCACCCTCGGCATCCAGGGCCTGGGCCGGCAGCGGCAGACCATCGTGCCCTGGCGGGAGTGAAGGCGGGAAACGCGCGAGTGCGCCGGACCGGCCGGCGCCCCTCACCCGCCGGCCGGCGAGAGGTAGGCTGGGAACTGCAGCCGCGTCGTGCTCGCGATGATCTCGAAACGCCTGAGCCAGCGGTCGTCGGCGACCTTCAGGTGGTCCTGCAGCGCCTGCGCGGCACCGTCGGCGTCGCCGCGCAAGGCGCGGTCGAGGATCTCCAGATGCTCCTTCAAGGCGCCGTCGATCATTTCGACCGGGACGCCGAGAAAGGGGTGGAAGAGATAGCGCGTCGGCCCGAACACCAGTTGGGTCCGCTCCAGCGCCCGCAGGATCTCCTTGTTCTGGCAGCCGGACAGCACGTCCACATGCAGGTCGCGTTCGATCCGGTCGAAAGCGGCGCTGTCGGGGGTGTCGCTCTTCAGCGCCAGCAGGACGCGGTCACGGGCCTGGTGCAGCACCGGCGCCGGCAGGTGGGGCAGCGATTTCTGCAGGGCCTTCGGTTCCAGCAGGCGCCGCATCTCGTAAAGGTCGCGGATATGCTCGGGCGTGATGCGGCGCGACAGCCAATGGCCGGCATCGTCCTTCTCGATCAGCCCCATCCCGTGCATGCGCGCAAGCAGGTCGCGGGTCACCGTGCGGCTGACGTCGAAATGCAGGGCCAACTGCTTCTCGTTGATCCTCACCGCCCCGAACAGGATGCGGATGAACAGCTCCTGCTCGACCTCCTTGTAGATGCGTTCCCATTGGGGGGGCGACTGGATCCTGACCGGCTCCAGGCTCGCCAGCAGCCCGTCGCCCCCGCCGGTCCCGCACCCGGCGACCACGAACCCCTTGCCGTCATGCTCCTCGAGCAGGGCCTCGGCACATAGCGTCCGCAAGGCATGGCGGGCGGGTGAGCGGCTGATGCCGAAGGCCTTGGCAACCTGGGCTTCCAGCAGGCGCTCTCCGGGTCCGATCCGGCCATCCCCGATCATCGCTTTCAGAAGGCGATAGGCCCGCTCCTGCAGCGAGGCGCCCTTGTCGGAGCCAGCGAGGCCGTCATCCGGCAATCCTGCCACCTTCATCCTTCCACTCCCCTGCCCGGCCGCCATGGATTGGAACGAGGCGGCGGCCGCATTCTTCTTGTCGACCGGATCGACCGCGATACGGTTCGATGCGGCACTGGCCTGCCGCCCCATCTTTCGCAACCGCTCCCGGTTGCGCGGGACGGACAGGACGCCAGGATGCATGAACCCCGCGGGGCGTTACCAACGTACAATGGATGCATTGTCCACATACCAGGGTCGCTCAGCCCGCCGATCCACTCGCCGCCACACCCAACCAGCCCGGGGGTTGCCCGGCTGCCCGTCCCGAGCAGGCCGCCGCCACGCAATCGGCGAGACTGCCGAAGCGGACCGGCCGCCCGCTAAGGCCCGGCCCGTAATGGGCGTATTTCGCCGAGTTGGTCATCACCACGCGCGCGGTAACTGGGAACAGCGGCTCGCCGATGGTGCACCAGCAGACGTCGGTGACGATCCGCGCGCCGAAGCGTTCCAGTTCGGCGACGATGCCGTCGACGGCGGCCGCCTCCAGCGTTGCGCGGCCGCAGGTGATGACGACCTGAACGTCCGGGTCTTTGGCGCGGCCGCGGGAGAGCGCGGCGAGGCGCTTGAACTCCGCATACGAAAAATGGGGGTTGCCGAGGGACACCAGATCGATCCGCAGACCGGCCGTGGAGTCCGAATCCGTGCCGGATGCCGTATGGAGTGCCGTGTTCAAGGCGGTCCAGTGCGCCGCGAGATCCGCCAGGCTGACCTCGTGGCTCTCCGCGCCGTCCTCCAGCACCGCTTCCAGGGTGGTCGCCTCCGGCGTGATCCCGGCGATGTGGAACATCGGGGCGCTCGATGTGGTGGCGAAGGCGGCACCGAAGGCCTTGAGGTCGTCGGCGCCCGGTCCTGCCTGCTCCAGGCCGGCGATCGCCGGGATGCGGTCGGCGGCAACGGCGCCGACATGATAGCCCAGCAGCGGATAGAAGGAGTCGTCGGCCTCGGGGCAGGATGGGACGGTGATCCGCAGGGTCGCCCGCCGGTTGCCCTCCACATGGCATCCCGACAGCGGCGCCCGGCCGGTCAGCGCGACGCAGATGTCCAGATAGTCGGGATACTTCATGGTGCGGGCGCCCAGCACGCTGTTGGCGTAGACCACCGCATTCGATTCAGACCAGCCGATGTCGTCGCCGCGTCCTGGTGCCCCGTCCAGCAGGTAGGGGGCACAGGTGAAGGTCGGCTGCGCCCCCATCTCCACATACGCATCGGCCAGCGCGCCGGCCGGCTCGCCGACCGCCGCGTCGACCCCTTGCCGGCGCCAGTTGCGGCGGTCGACCGAGATCGCGTTCAGGGTCGTGGGGATGCGGACCCGGCCGCCCCAGTCGCACAGCAGCCGGGCGAAGCGCAGCCCCGCCGGCCCGGTGTAGAGGCAACCGTCGATGTGCGCCTGACGAACGTCGATCAGCCGCCGCGCCTGATGGAAGCCGGCCATGCGCAGGATGATGCGCATCGCGGCTTGCCGCGCGCGGCCGCCCGCCCCCGCCAGCAGCGCGCGGTCGGCCTCCGTCAGTTGGACGCCGGGCGGCGGTTCCTTCGGCACGCTGCCGGGAGCGGCTGCCCCGTCAGCCTGTTCCGGCCGGGAAAGCCGCCGGACGACGGAGCCCGACACCTCCACCCAGGCAGCCCGTGCCAAGGACCGGAACTGTTCGGGTCCGACCACGACCACCGGAATGGACCGTTCGAACATTTCCTCGGCGACGACGACGCCGAGCGTCAGGATGTCGTCCGGCCGCTCCAGAACAAGGGCCGCCGGACCATTCCCGTTCAACAGCAGCTCCAGCATCACGCCGCTCCCCGAGCAGGATCCCCGCCCGCTGGGAAGGGCGAGGACGCTGCCGACCAACGAACGGCCGCTGAGCGGATGATGACGATCGATCACCTGCCCGGTGAAGGAGTCCACCCCACCCCAGAAGCTGAGCGGCATATCGGTATGGAGCAGCTTGCCGACGGCATGGCCGTCGACCAGGCAGCGGCCGGCAGATCCATTCCCGTCATCGGCGATCATCGTTGGTTTTCCCGGCACGGAAAGCGAAAGAGGATGCGAGCCCCCAGGATCTCCCACATCCTCCGTCACGGCAACAGGCCGTATCGCCACCCGCCCCCTTCCCCACGCCCCGCCTTCCGGCACGGCGCCTTCGAACCCCGTGGCTCCGGCCCGGCCGTATGCCTGTCCCGCCGGTCAGCGGCCGGGACGGCGGGGGCCGGTCATCCAGGGCGCGGACAGCCACGGCTGCCATGCCTGCCGGACGAGATCGCCCCACATCCGCATCGGCGCCAGCCAGAGCTCCGCCATCGCGGCGGCGTCCGGTCCGGCCATCCGGTCGGCAGTCTCGGCGGCCGGCCCGCGAAGCGCCGCAGCCGGACCGGCGAGCAGCAGGGGATTGAACACCGCCGATCCCAGCAGGCCGGCGACGGCGTCGAAGGACGGTGTCGCCCGGATCTGGATGGCGACCAGCTCGGCGCCGTCTTCCGGGCTGTCGCGATGGTGAATGCTGATCTCCAGGTTGGGGAGGCGGGCGGTCAGCGTGGTTTCGTCCGGCTTGCGGTCCATGCGCGCGGTTCCTCCAGAGATCGGTGATGCCAGGATATGGGTTTCGCAACTGCGAAGTAACCCTCCCCAAAGGAGGGGGCGGCAACCAAAGTCGGTCCCGGCCGTTGAAGGCAGCATGGACACCACCCTGCCTGCGCCGAAGTCCGGGACCGCCGCCGATGCCGCCGATGCCGCCTCCTTCGAACAGGAGGCGGCCTGCGCCGGCCTGACCTACAGTTGCGACGACACGCCGGGCATCCGACGACGGCGCGCCGGCAAGGGATTCCGCTACCTCTGGCCCGACGGCGCCACGGTGACGGAAGAGGACACGCTGGACCGCATCCGCAAGCTGGCCATCCCGCCGGCCTACCGCGACGTGTGGATCTGTCCCGACTCCGACGGCCACCTGCAGGCGACCGGCCGCGATGCCCGCGGCCGCAAGCAGTACCGCTACCACCGGCGCTGGACCGAGTTGCGCGAAGGCACCAAGTTCGGCCGCATGCTCGATTTCTGCCGCGCGCTGCCGGGCCTGCGCGAACGGGTGGACGCCGACCTGGGCCGCCGCGGCCTGCCGCGGGAGAAGGTGCTGGCCGCGGTGGTCCGCCTGCTGGAAACCACGCTGATCCGCGTCGGCAACGAGAGCTACGTCCGCGAGAACAAGAGCTATGGCCTGACCACCCTGCGGGACGGCCACACCGAGATCGAAGGATCGGAGGTGCGCTTCTCCTTCAAGGGGAAGTCGGGCAAGGCCTGGAACGTCTCGCTGCGCGACCGCCGTCTGGCCCGCGTCGTCCGCGCCTGCCGCGACGTGCCGGGAGACGAGCTGTTCCAGTACCTCGATCCCGCCGGGGAACGGCACAGCATCACGTCCGGCGACGTCAACGCGTACCTGCGCGAGGCCACCGGCGCCGACTTCACCGCCAAGGATTTCCGGACCTGGGCCGGCACCGTGCTGGCGGCGATGGCGCTGAAGGAGTTCGAGACCTTCGACAGCGCCGCCGCCGCCAAGCGCAACGTCACCCGCGCGATCGAGCAGGTGGCGGGGCGGCTCGGCAACACCCCCAGCGTCTGCCGCAAGAGCTACGTCCACCCGGAAGTGCTGGACGCCTATCTCGACGGCAGCCTCCTGGAATCGCTGAAGCATGAGGTCGAGGACGAATTGCGCGACGAGTTGTCCGGCCTCGACGGCGAGGAGGCCGCGGTGCTGGCCTTCCTGCGCGGGCGGCTGGAACGCGAGACCGCCGCGCGCAAGCGCGAAACCACGGCGCGCAAGCGCGAGACCACGCCGCGCAAGCGCGAGGCCGCGCCGGGAAAGAGGCCGGCAGGGTAAGGCCGGGAGGCGGAGCCCGGCCGGCCTGTTCTTCCCGCCGTCACACCGCCGCGGCTTCCGCCGCCTCGGCCTCCCCCTCCACCGGCAGCAGCCGGCGCATGACGAGGCACACCAGATCGCCGGCGATCACGCCGGTGGTGCCGGCATGGGCCTGGACGGAGCGCAGCACCACCTCCGCCCGGTCGCGGGCCGACATGCCGCGGCCGAGGGCAAGGGCTGCGGCCAGCCGTTCCTCGCCGAAGGGCTCGTGCTGGCCGTCGGCCGACCGCAGGATGCCGTCGGTGCACAGGAACAGCGCCTCGTCCTGGTTCAGGACCACCGACGCCTCGGCGTAGGAGGCACCGCGGCGCACGCCCAGCGCCGGGCCGCCGGCGGTGGTCAGGAACTGCACCGTACCGTCCACGCCCACGCGGCAGGCACCGCGATGGCCGGCGGCGGCATGGACCAGCGTGCCGGTCTGCCGGTCATAGACGGCGGCGAAGGCGCTGGCGAAGCCGTTGAACGGGCTTTCGCCGCACAGCCGGTCATTGGCCACTGCCAGGATGGCCGCCGGCGAAAGGCCGGGACGCGCCATCTCGCGCAGGGCGCCGCGCACCATCAGCATCAGGAACGCCGCCGGAACGCCGCCGCCCGACACCCCGGCCACGAGCAGCAGGCTGTGGCGGTCGTCCAGTTCCACCACGTCGTAGAAGTCGCCGCTGACGGCATGGGCCGGCAGAAGGGTGCCGAAGAACTGGCTGTCGCGCCCGGCCGGAAGCTGTCGCGGCAGCAGGTTGGTCTGGACGTCGCGGGCAGCCCGTTGCTCCTCCTCGATCAGGTGTTCGGCGGCGGACAGCTTCTCGCTCTTGGTCTCCAGTTCGGCCGCGCGCATGACGAGTTGGGCGTCCAGCGTCTCCTCCCGCGCCGTCGCCTCCATCGCCATGCGTCGGAAGATGCGCGACAGCCGGCCGAACTCGTCGTCGCGGTCCGCGGCCTCGTTGAGGGTGAAGGGATTGAACCGGCCGGCCTCGGCCGCCTTCACCGCTTCGCTCAGCCGCTCCACCGGCGCCATCTGGTCGCGGGCGAAGCGCGTGGCCGCCCAGAAGCCCAAGGCCAGCACGGCCGCGGCCAGCAGCCCGCCGATCTTCAACTGGCGGCGGACCATCGCTCCCGGCTCGTCATAGGGCAGGCGCACCACGGCCACGGCAGGGGAGCCGGCCGGAGCGGCCCCGGAACCTGCGGCAACAGCGGGGGCGGAAGCGGCGTAGCGGACCGGCGCCAGCGCCAGCAGCCCGCCGCTATCGATCCGGATTTCCATGTCGCTGCCGAGCGCCACCGTCCTGGCCGCGGCGGTCGCCGCCTCCGACAGCGGCCGGGCGGCGGCATCGCCGACCACGGCGCCGCGCGCCAGCACGCGCCCGTCGCGGTCGAGCAGCCAGGCCGCCTCCACCGCGCGGGCGGCGAGCAGCCCGTCGATCAACCCGTCGGTGCCGGACCGGCGCACGATGTCGCCGAGGCGCCCGACGTCGGCACCGACCTGGACGATGCGCGGCCTGTCCACGCCGGCGACGCCGGCGAACTTCATCAGCCGCCCGTTCTCCATCGCCGGTTCGGTGACCATCGAGGTCGGCTGGCGATTGAGCAGATTGGCGAAAGCGGCATGGCGCGGGCCGGACTTGGCGTCCTGGCCGAAGGTCGGATCCGGCCCCGGCTGGTTGTGCAGGTAGGCGCGCCCGCGGTTGTCGGTGACCCACATCTCGTCCGGGCCGCCGGCCTCGGCGATCTGCTTCAGCCGGTCGTTGATCGCCCGCGGCGACTGTTTCGCCGCCTCAGCCAGCGCCACCAGATGGGCGGTCAGCGTCGCCTCCGACAACAGGCGTTCCGACAGCAGGGCATCCACCTCCTGCGGGATGTCGCGGGTCTGGGCGCCGCCGCGGGCGAGCAGGCCGGCCGCCAGACGCGCCTCCGTCTCGATCCGCCCGGTCAGCGCGGCATGCGTCGTCCAGGCCATCGCGGCGGTGACCGCCACCACAGCCAGAAGAACCAGTCCGGTGACCAGAAGGATCAAACGTTGTTGGAACGTCATGGGAATGTGCCCGCCCTTTCGGCTCGTCCGTTCGACTTTCCCTTCGCTTCTACCGGTCCGGACCGCACAAGTCCAGGCACCGGGGAGCACGGGCGGCCAAGGTCACGGACGCCGTCCGCCACGGTTTCGGCGGGCGCGACCGTGGGCGCGGCATTATCCTTTTCGTAACCAGGATGTCCGTAAGACGGACGGTGGCGCCGCCCGGCCGGGCCTGCGCCGCCGTTTCCTTGTTCCGCGGGTCGACGCCGATGCCGATGAATGTCCTCGAGGTCGCGGTCTACGCGATGGTCCTCACCGCAAGCCATCCCAATGCCTACGAATGCGTGGCGGTCAAGCCCGAGGGGGTGAACTGCACCAACGGCCTGTCGGCGAAGGAGGACGGGCCGAACCTGCTGTTCAGCACCGGCATCCGGGTGATCAAGGACAGCCAGGGCCGGGTGCGCCTGAGCAACGGCCTTCAGACCCGCTTCGACAGCTCGGCCTGGGTGGAATTCCAGGACGCCGGCAAGCAGCCGGTGGTGAGCGTCCGCAAGACCGGGCCCCTGCGCTTCAAGTTTTCCAACGGCTACCAATGCGAGGCCATGGGGAACCCGGAGGACATGGCCCGCTGCTACAAGCCCTGACGGCAGGCCGCGGGGGTCCAACGGGTGCTTCGCCGCGCACCCGTTGGAAAGCCACACGCTAGGCCTTTGCTCTTCCCGTTTGATTCATGGTTCAAGCGCTACCGCTTGAAACGATCACACTCTAGCGGTTCAGGCCGCGGCGCTCCATCTCGTCCTCGATGGCGCGGCGGTCCTGGCGGATCTGGCGCTGCTCCTCGCCCAGCCGGTCGTACTGGCTGCGCAGGTCGCGGTCGGAATAATCGCTGTAGGCGCTGCGGCGGGTGTTGCCGGAGGAGCCCTCATAGCGGCGGCCGTCTCGGTTGACGTTCCGGTCCTCGGCCGTGCGGTCCTGCGGGTAGCTGTTGGGGTTGACGGCGCGGTTCAACTGGTCGAGCGCGCCGCCCCAGCCGTTGTTCTGGGACTGGCCGGTCTGGGCATTGGCCACCATCGGCGACGACAGGGCCAGGGCTGCCGCGGCTGCAAGAATATAGGTGCGCATCGGTTGCGTTCCTCGCTCGGTTGTCCTTCACAGGTACAACCAGCGGAACCGGTTTCCGTCACGCCTCCGCGGGATCGGGACCCAGCGCAGCGCGGCCATGCGGCGCGTCGAGGTCGAGCGCCGGCCCCTTCGGCACGATGCCGGTGGGGTTGATGGTGGCATGGCTGCCGTAATAGTGCCGCTTGATGTGGTCGAAGCTGACCGTCGCCGCGATGCCAGGCACCTGGTACAGGTCGCGCAGATAGCCGGACAGGTGCGGGTAGTCGGCGATCCGCCGTTGGTTGCACTTGAAATGCCCGACATAGACGGCATCGAAGCGCACCAGCGTGGTGAACAGCCGCCAATCCGCTTCGGTCAGGCGGTTGCCGACCAGCCAGCGCTGCGTTGCCAGCCGGGCATCGACCTCGTCCAGCGCCGCGAACAGCGCGTCGAAGGCCGCCTCGTACTTGTCCTGGGCGGTGGCGAAGCCGGCCTTGTAGACGCCGTTGTTGATCCGGTCATAGACGAAGGCGTTGACCCGGTCGATCTCCTCCAGCAGCTCCGGCGGGCTGTAGTCGGCGCGGACGTCGGTGAAGGCGTCGAACTCGCGGTTGAGCATGCGGATGATCTCCGCCGACTCGTTGTTGACGATGGTGTTCGTCTTCCCATCCCACAGCACCGGCACCGTCACCCGGCCGCTGTAGCCGGGCTTGGCGCGCAGGTACAGGTCGTAAAGGCGGGTGACGCCGGTGACCGGCTCCGGCCCGGCGAAGGTCCAGCCCTCCGACAGCATCAGCGGCTCGACGACGCTGACGCCGATCACCCCCTCCAGCCGCTTCAGCGCCCGGAAGACCAGGGTGCGATGTGCCCACGGACAGGCCAGCGACACCATCAGGTGATAGCGCCCGGCCTCCGCCGGATAGGGAGTGGAGCCGTCCGCCGACACGCGGTCGCGGAACTGCGCCTCGGTCCGCACGAAGGCACCACCGCTCTTGCTGGTGTCGTACCACTGGTCATGCCACCGTCCGTCGATCAACAGGCCCACGGCTCCCTCCCTTTCGTCAGTGTCGCGCGGCGATCAGCCGTGCAGCTTCGCCGCGATCTCGGCCACATGCCGGCCCTGGTAGCGGGCGCCGTCCAGTTCGACCGCGCTCGGCCGGCGCGAGCCGTCGCCGCCGGCGATGGTGCTGGCGCCGTAGGGCGAGTTGCCCATCACTTCCGACACGCCCATCTGGCCCTGGAAGGAATAGGGCAGCCCGACGATGACCATGCCGAGATGCAGGAGCACGGTGTGGGTGCTGAGGATGGTGCTCTCCTGCCCGCCATGCTGGGTGGCGGTCGAGGTGAAGGCGGCACCGACCTTGCCGACCAGAGCGCCCTTGGCCCATAGGCCGCCGGTCTGGTCGAGGAAGTTCTTCATCTGCGAGGCCATGTTGCCGTAGCGGGTCGGCGTGCCGATGACGATGGCGTCGTACTGCGCCAGTTCGTCGACGGTGGCGACGGGAACGTCACTCTCGTCCTTGTAGTGGGCGGCCTGGCGGACGGCTTCCGGCACCAGTTCCGGCACGCGCTTGACCGCGACCTCGGTCCCGGCGACCGAACGGGCGCCGTCGGCCACCGCCTGCGCCATCTCCGACACATGGCCCCAACTGCTGTAGTAAAGGACGAGAACCTTGGCCATCGTCATCACTCCCTGTCGTCTGTCGTTGCGGAACCGCGCCGCCGGCGGGGCCGGCCGCGGTCCAACAGACATAGGGCATGGAAGAGCGTCCGGTAATCCCGGATCTTGGCACCTCATTGTTTCCGGGTGTAGAACAATGCCATGGATCGCCTCGACGATATGCTCGCCTTCATCAAGGTGGTGGACACCAAGAGCTTCACCGCCGCCGCCGACAGGCTGAACCTGTCGAAATCGGTCGTCTCCCGCCGCATCGGCGAGCTGGAGAACCGGCTCGGCGCCCGGCTGCTCAACCGCACCACCCGCAAGCTCAGCCTGACCGAGGTCGGGCAGGCCTATTACGAGCGCTGCACCCGCATCCTCGCCGACCTGGAGGAGGCGGAGCAGGCGGTCGCCGACCTGCACGCCGCCCCGAGGGGGCGGCTGCGGCTCAACGCGCCGGTCAGCTTCGGGATCCTGCATCTGGCCCCGGCGGTGGCCGAGTTCTTGGAGCGTTATCCGGCCATCGAGATCGACATGGACCTGAACGACCGCTACGTCGACCTGATCGACGAGGGGTACGACATGGCGATCCGCATCGGCCGGCTGCGCGACAGCTCGCTGATCGCCCGCCGGCTGGCGCCGGCCCGCATGGCGCTGTGCGCCAGCCCGGCCTATTTGAAGGCGCACGGCATCCCGCAGACGCCGGAAGACCTGACGCAGCACCGTTGCCTGATCTACACCAACGTCCCCTCGCCCGATCTCTGGCAGTTCACCGTGGACGGGGAGCTGCGCAACATCCGGGTTTCGGGTCCGGTCCGCGTCAACAACGGCGATCTGCTGCGCGAGGCGGCGGTCGCCGGGCTTGGCTTCGTGATATTGCCGACCTTCCTGTGCGGCGAGGCGCTGTCGCGGGGCGAGCTGGTCAGCGTGCTGCACCATGCCGTACGGTCGGACCTGTCGGTGAACGCCGTCTATCCGCAGAACCGCCACCTGTCGCCCAAGGTGCGCGTCTTCGTCGATTTCCTGGTGCAGCGCTTCGGCACGCGCCCGTACTGGGACTGTGCGCTGCTGGACACGCTGCCGCAGGAGGCAGGCGCGTCCGAACAGTGAAGGCGGGCGTTACGACGGCGTGTTGGGCCGGCGGCGGGAGCGCAGGTTCAAGGCGGTGATGAAGTTCGGCTGCTGGCCGACCACAGGACCCTGGGCGACCGGCTTCTTTGGGGCAGTCGACAGGAAGCCGCCGACGCGCCCGCGCAGTTCCACCGCATGCTGCGCCGCCTCGTCCGACTTCTCCGCCACTTCGCGCCGCACTTCCGGATCCAGCGTGTTGAAGGCGCGCGAGGCGAACTCGAAGGCCGGCTGCGACTTCGTGGCGATGACCTGACGCAGTGCCTTGGACACCAGCACGGTGTCGAGCCCGCCCGGCCCCTCCACACCGTCCAGCACGTCGGCGAGAATCCCGATGGCCTGGATGGTGCGGTTGTCGTCCAGGGAAAGGTCGTTAAGGTCCATGCAGATCTTCCGATGTCTCGAGCGGCCCCGACGGGGCTCGGCGCTGCGCGCCGGGCACCAGACCCGGACCGCCCCAAAATCATAGTGTCTGCATCCGCGTCTGGCAATGGAGGGGCGTGGAACGGCGTCCCCCCGTCATGCGGCGACCGGGCGGCGGGCCATCTGGTGCGCCCTCATCGCCATCCACAGGCCCAGCGTCGCGGCGAGGCCGCCGACGAGGAACACCGATGAATAGCCATTGGCGTCAGCCAGCATGCCGACCAGCGGTCCGGTCGCGCCGTAGGCGAGATCCTGGAAGGCTGCGAAGCCGCCGACCGCCGTGCCGCGCAGGTGGGGCGGCACCTGCTTGACGACCTCCGACCCCATGGCCGGGAACACCATCGAGCAGCCGATCCCGGTCAGCAGGGCGCCGGCCAGCGCCGGCACCGGACCGGGAGCCAGCCACAGCAGGTATTGGCCCCCGGCCTCGACCGCCAGCGAGGCGATGGCGACCGGTGTTCCGCCGATCCGGTCAGGCAGATGGCCGCAGAGCAGCCGGACAAGGACGAAGCCGACGCCGAAAAAGGTCAGCCCGAGCCCGGCATGGGGCCAGCCGCGGCTGAGGAAATAAAGGGAGAAGAAGGCGCCCAGCGCAGCGAAGCCGACCCCCTGCAGGCCGACGGCGGCGCCGGCCCGCCAGATCCGGCCGATGATGCGCCAGAAGGACTCGCGCTGGCCGGCATGGGGTGCCACCGCCGGGATCCAGTGGACAGCCGCGAGGCCGAGCAGCGGCAGCACCGTGCAGACGCCCATCAGCCCGGCGAAGCCCAGGCGGTCCAGCAGCGCAAGGCCGAGCGGGCCGCCGGCCGCGAAGGCGCCGTACATGCCGATCCCGACCAGCGACATCACCCTGCCGGACCGGGCATGGCCGACCAGGCCGATCGCCCAGCTCACCATTCCCACCATGGTCAGGCTTTCGCCCAGGCCGAGCAGCAGGCGGCCGGCAACCAGCACGGCATAGCCCCCGGCCACCGGCATGCCCGGCAGGCCGGCCGCCAGGCAGATCAGCCCGGCGGCCGCATACAGGATCAGGCCGCGTTGCATGCACAGCTTGCCGCCCGTCCGGTCGGCACGCACGCCGGCATAGTTGCGCGTCAGGATCGTGGACAGAAAGGCAATCCCGACCGTCAAGCCGCCGAGGCTGTTGTTGAGGCCGAGCTCCTGTACGACATGCACCGGCACCGCCGGGAGCGACATCGCAACGGCAAGATAGGACAGGAACAGCGTCGCCGTCAGGGTGACGACGCGGCGATAGGCCAACTCGGGCCGATCAGTGGAAGACACCTTCGCACACTCCGCATGGAGACCATCGTCCAGCGGGAGTGCGGTACGCAGACATCCGCACCCTCCCCGCCGGAACGCGGGTCGATGGGTGCGTTGGTTGACGTAAACGCTTACGACCGGAATTCCCCTTCGGGCATCATCCGGCAATGATGGAGCCTAGTCGAGGCCCACGGGCAGCGTCAATACGGCACCCGCATCCGCCTCCGGGACGCCGCCCTCAGCCGACCCGCATCGACAGCTCGACGTCGCCGCCGAACGGAACCGACAGGTAGCCGCCGGCTGGCGAGCGCACATGGGCCAGGTAGTCCGGGCTGTCGCCCGCATTGTCGGCAACGATCAGCGCGCCGGGTTTCAGGCGGGCCTCCACCAGCGCCAGGATCTCGGGATACAGTGCCTTGGCGCCGTCGAGCAGCAGCAGGTCGACCGCCTCGGGCAGGTCGCGGCCGAGCGTCCGCAGGGCATCGCCCTCACGTATCTCCACGAGGTCGATGAGCCCGCCGGCCGTCAGATGGTCGCGCGCCCTCGCCACCTTGGATGGTTCGAACTCGCTGGTGATCAGGCGGCCGCCGCCATTGTCGCGCAGCGCCGCCGCCAGATGCAGGGTCGAGATGCCGAAGGACGTCCCGAACTCGACGATCGCCTGCGCCCGGCAACTGCGCGCCAGCATGTAGAGCAGCCGGCCGGTCTCGCGGGAGACCGCGAGCGGGAAATCCTTCAGCCGGCCGTAGAAGTCGGGGTAATCGGTCCTGCTCGTCATCAGGCGTGCCTGTTCCGCGGGGGACAGGGTGGCCAAGGCAGGGCTTGCCAAGGGAGAGCTCGCCTCCGCCTCGTCGAACAGCCGCTGCAGAAGTGGGGCAAGCGGCGTGGTGGTCAGGGTGTTCATGCAGGTCTCCGGTCCGGATGGAGCGCGGTGTTGCGCCCGACCGAAAATACGACTAATCCGTCAGGTTCCCTATTCGCATTGCCGGAGCCGCCATGACCGTCGGCCGAACCGCGCTGATTTCCTCGCGGAAACAGCCCAAGCAAGCCCGCTCCACCGATCTCGTCGCAGCCGTCCTTGAGGCTGCGGCTCAGGTTCTGGCCAAGGAGGGCGCACCGCGCTTCACCACCGCGCGGGTGGCCGAGAAGGCCGGCGTCAGCATCGGTTCGCTCTACCAGTATTTCCCGAACAAGGCGGCGATCCTCTTCCGGCTCCAATGCGAGGAATGGCGGCAGACCAGCGAGATGCTGCGCACCATTCTCGAAGACACCGGCAAGGCACCACTCGACCGGCTGCGCGCCCTGGTTCACGCCTTCGTGCGTTCGGAGTGCGACGAAGCCGGCATGCGCGTGGCGCTCCATGACGCCGCCCCATTCTATCGCGATGCGCCCGAGGCGCAGGAGGTGAAGGCCTCGGGAAAGCGCATCGTCGAGACCTTCATGCGGGAGGCGCTGCCCAACGCGCCGGACAGCACCCGCGCGCTGGCAGCCGACCTTGTCACCACGACGCTCAGCCAGGTGGGAAAGCGTTTTTCCGAAAGCTCGCGTACGCCCGAAGAGATCAATGCCTTCGCCGATGCCATGGCCGATATGGTCTGCGCCTATCTGCGGGAGCTGGAGCACCGCCCCCTGAGGCGTTGAGGCGGTTGCCGGGGCATCTGCCGGTGCCGGCCTGCCTGTCCCGGTTAGCCCACCCCGGTTTCGCCCACCCCGGTCCGATGGAGCAATACCCCGCGCTCACCGCAAGGAGGGAGGGCGCACGGCGGAAGCGCCGGCGGGTGGAAAGGCGGCGCGCAGGTCCGGCCAGATCGCCGGCCAGTCGCCGTCATGCTCCATCCCCGGAACCACCGTGACCGGCGCGGCGATGCGGGCGGCGAAGCCGCGCTGGACGATCGCCGGAACCACCCGGTCCTTGCCGCCGGCGATGTGCCATTGCGGCACCCTGGCGAGACGGCCGGCCTCCTGCGCCGGGTCGAGGGAGCCCGAAAGCGGGGTCAGCCCCTTGGCCTTGGCCCAGGCCGCCAGATCGAGCGGCGCCACCACCGTGACCAGGGCCGCGACGTCGTTCCGCCGCGCCGCCAGCAGCGCTGCCGCCACGCCCCCGCCCGAATAGCCGACCAGCACCAGTTGCCCGGCACCGCTCAGCCGCTCGGCCTCGTCGAGCGCATGGCCGAGCGAGGCCAGCACCTCCGGCGAGAAGCGGTGCGAGGTCCAGTAGCGCGGCTGGCAGGCGGCATCGGCCGACACCCCGCCATACTGGCACGGCCGCCCGAGATAGAGCAGCCGCGCGGCCGGATCGCGGCGGGCGAGCCGGAGCGCCACCGGATTGAGCGGCGTCGGGTCGTTCGACGGCTGGGTCGGGGAGAGCCAGGCGTAGCCGTCCCCCTCGATGTAGACGACCAGCGGCCCCTCGTTGCCCGCCCGCAGCCAGCCGGCCAGCGTGAAGGGCGGCGCGTCGAAGCGGTGCGGCAGCAGCCCCGCCGAGCGCGCCGCCGCATCGGCTTCGGCGAGCCGCTCGGCCGGCATGGCCGTGCAGGCGGCGAGGCCGACCATGGGGAGCAGGATGCGGCAAAGCCCGAGGACAGCGCGGCGGCGTGCATCCCCGAGGCCGGGGGCGGAAACGGCAAGGCCGGCGCTGTTTTGCAAGCGCCGGCCTTCCATGGAACCCTCTCGATGTCCGGAGATGGTCAGATCGAAATCCGCAGCGACTCCCGGCTGGCCGGCGGGGCATCGGACACCGACGACGTCAGCGGGCGGGGCGGCATGGCCGGGCGCCCGGCCATGGCACCCGGCGCGGCGGGTGCCGGCGGCTGGGCCGCCGGGGCGGCCACCGGCGCCGCTGCGGCCTGCTGGGCGGCGACGAACTCGCCCTGGGCGGTCAGGCCGCTGGCGACGTTGCGGTTGATGTTGACCAGCGTGTCGATCTTGGAGAAATCCAGGTCCACCAGGCGGCTGGTCGTTTCGCGGTCGACCAGCAGCGAGAGCGCGGCGATGTTGGTCCGCACCTCCGGCGGATGACCGCAATCCTCTTCGGTGATCGCCGCCTGGAAGATCGTCCACAGCCGCTGATTGAGCTGAAGGGCTTCGCGGAAAGCCTTTTCATCCTTGGCATGGGCGGCGGCGATCATGCGGCGCGCCGCTTCTGCAAGGGCCCACGCCTCGACGTCGCGCGGATTGTCCGAGGTCGGCTTGTTGGCGTAGGTGGGAGTCGGCTTCATTCCAAGACCCTTCGGGGGAGAACCCATCCGATCGGGGCGTACCTGCCCCTTACGTTGCTTCCGAAGTGTCGATGATCCGCCCGGTTTTGTCAACGCAACGGGGGTACTTCCACCGCCTCTCCGGGCGTTGCCGCAAACTGGTCACACCCTGCAGCCGTCCCGGGGGGCCGGGCCGCGCGCCGCGCCTCCAGGAGATCGTCCGCGGCGGCTGCCACGGCGTCCTCCGCGATCCCGTCCATCAGCCCGCGGGCACCGGCATCCGCGGCGACGAGGGCCAGCAGATCCGCCCGCGGCACGCTGCCGGTCACCGCGCGGCCCCCCGAACCCCAGGGGCCGTAGATCTCGGGATAGCCCGGCCCGAACAGCCCTACCGTCGGCACACCGGCCGCGGCCGCGATGTGCATGAGCCCACTGTCGTTGCCGACATACAGCGCGGCCCGCTCCAGGCAGGCTGCGGCGGCCATCGGATCGGTACGGCCGGTCAGGTCGATCGCCCGTGGTCCCAGCGCCTCCAGCACCGGAAGCGCCCGCTCGCGCTCCGGTCCGGCGGCAAGAACCGCGACCCGCGCTCCCTCCAGCGGACCGCCCGCCCCGGTCAGCCGCAGGGCGAGCCGGGCGAAGCGGTCCGCCGGCCATTCCTTGCCCTGCCAGTTGGCCGTCGGCCCGATGGCGAGGAAGCGGCCGGTGCCGGCCGGGATCAGCGCATCGGCCTCGGCGCGTGCGGCGGCGTCGATCCACAGCCGTGGTGCCGGGGGAGGCGACAGGCCGAGCACCGCGGCATTCTCCTCCACCTTGTGCATCGGGCGGGCGGCCTTGGCATGGAAGGCACGGCGCCGGGCCGGCACCAGCCGCCCGACCGCCGAGTTGCGCAAATCCACCACGAGGTCCCAGCGGGTCGTCACGCAGTCCAGCCACAGCCGCAGCCAGTGCCGGGCGAAGGAGCGCTTGGGCAGCGGGATCAGCCGCTCCAACCCCGGCACCGCGCGGAACAGCGGCGCCGGCAGCGGCCCGCAGGCCACCGTCAGCCGCGCGCCGGGGAAGCGCTCGGTCAGGTGGCCGAGCAGTCCGGTCGACAGAACGGCGTCGCCCAGCCGGTTGGAGGTGATGAAGAGGATGCGACTCATGACGCTCCCTTCGCGGCCACCCCGGCCTCCCGGCTCCGCTGCGGGTCGTCGTCCTGCCCGCCTCCGGCCTTCGGCCGGCCGCCCCTCAGCATCAGTCCGCGCGACATCACCCACAGTGCCGGCAGCAGGACGGCCAGCGGCATGGCGTACATCAGCGGCACGAACACCGTCGCCTTGCCGGCGAGGCTGGTCAGGCCCAATGCCGCCGCCTGCAGCCCCATCACCAGGAGGACGGCGATGGTGACGCGGGAAGACTGTCCGCGCCGGTTGAACTCGCCGGACAGCAGCGAGGCCAGCGCGACCAGCGCGTAGGACAGCGCCAGGAGGGGGGACGAGAAGCGGTGGTGGAGCTCCGCGATCAGGCCGCGGCGCATGCGGTCGTCCTGGGCCGGCGCGTTCCCCGACATCAGGTCGGTGGTCGAGCGCTCGCGCGCGTCGGGCCAGCGGTCGGCCTCCTGCGGGGCCACCGCCTTCAGGTCCACGGCGTAGCGCTCGAAATAGAGCTGGGACAGGCGGCCGGTCTTGCGGTCCAGTTCCTGGCGGTTGCCGTCATAGACGACGAAGCGCGTGCCGTCCGGCCCGGTCTGCATCACCGCCCTGTCGCCCATGATGGTGACCGGCTTGTCCGGCTGGCGGCCGTCATGGATCAGCACCTTGTGCAGGTTGCCGTCGGAATCGCGGTCGCGCAGGAAGACGCTGAAGCGGTCGCCCACCTCGTTGAACACGCCCTCGCGCAGGAAGAGCTGCGAGTAGTCGCTGCGCACGGCATATTCCATGCGCACCAGTTCGCGATGGGCCGCCGGCGTGATCCAGATGTTGAGCGTGAAGACCACCGCCATCACCCCCAGGGCCAGGAGGATCGCCGGCTTGGACAGGGAGAAGGGGCCGACGCCGGCGGCGCGCATCACCACCAGCTCGCTGTCCGCCGCCATCTTGTTGTAGGTGAACAGGATGGCGCCGACCAGCGCCAGCGGCAGCACGATGCCCAGGAAGGTCGGAACCGTCAGCAGCAGCAGCCACAGGAACATGCCCATCGGCGCACCGGCGCTGACCACGATCTCGATCAGCCGCAGGGACTGGCTGAGCCAGATGGTCAGCGTCAGGCCCGCCGTCGAGTAGAGGGTGGCGATCAGCAGGTTGCGGAACAGATACCGTTGCAGTCGGTTCATGGACGTCGGCCGGGGAAACACTCGGGCCGCAAGCTGACCGTCCCGGCCCGCCGGGTCAAGTGTTGAAAACCTGTCCGCCGGACGAGGCGGCTCCGGGCCGCTCCGCCATCGCCCGGGCGCCGGGCCGGGAAAGCACTGGCGCCCGGTGCGGGCAGCCGCTAAGACGGAGGGCATGGCGACCATCCAGGAAGCGCTGAACGCGGCGCTGGCGTACCACCAGGCCGGCCGTCTGGCCGAAGCGGCAGCACTGTACCACGCCGTGCTCGACGCCGCGCCGGGCCATGCCGACGCCGCCCACCTGCTGGGGGTCGTCCACCTCCAGTCCGGCGAGCCCGAGCGGGCCGCCGCCCTGATCCGCACCGCCATCCAGGCGAACCACCGCGTCGCCGACTACCATGACAACCTCGGCAGCGCCCTCAAGGCGCTCGGCCGGCCGGAGGACGCGGCGGCGGCGCACCGGCAGGCCCTGCGGCTGCGGCCGGATTTCGCCCAGGCGCTCTACAATCTCGGTAACGCGCTGGAGGCGCTCGGCCGCCTCGACGAGGCGGCGGCAGCCTTCCGCCAGGCGGCGGCGCGCAAGCCGGGCTATGCGAAGGCGCGCTTCAACCTCGGCAACGTGCTGGCTGCCCTCGGGCGACGCGAGGAAGCCGACAGCGCCTTGCGCGCCGCCGTCGCCGATGACCCCGGCTTCGTCGAAGCGCATGCCAATCGCGGCCAACTGCTTCTGGCGATGAGCCGCCCGGCCGATGCCGCCGCGACACTCGCCCGCGCGCTCGCCCTTCGGCCCGACCATGCCCCGGCGCTGGCCAACCTTGCGGCTGCACTGCTGGCCCTGGGCGAGCGGGAAGCGGCGGAGCGCGCGGCCCGCCGGGCCGTCGCGGTCCGGCCCGACCGGGACGAGGCGCTGCTGCGGCTGGGAGAGGTGCTCCAGCAGGGGAACCGGCTGGGGAAGGCGGCGGAGGTCTATGCCGCAGCCCTCGTCCGCAATCCGGCGCTGGCGGAGGCGCACGCCAGCCTGGCCCTGGTCCGGCAGATCCAGGGGCTGCTGGACGCGGCGGAGGCCGGCAACCGCCGGGCGCTGGCGCTCGACCCCGGGCTTGCCGACGTGCGCTCCAACCTTGCCTATCTGCAGCTCTTCCGGCCGGGGGTGACCCTGGCGGCCGTCCTCGCCGCGCACCGCGACTGGGACGCCGTGCACGGCGCGCCGCACCGCGGGCACTGGGCGAGGCCGCGGCGGTCGGCCCGAGGGAAAGGCACGGTGGCAGTGGCGGCGAAGGGGAAGGCGGCGGCCCAGGCAACCGCCGCGGCGGGGCCGCTGACCGTCGCCATCCTGTCCGGAGACTTCCGCCGCCATCCCGCCGGCCTGTTCGCCGTCCGCACGGTGGAGGCGCTGCCGGCCCAGGGCATCCGTCTGGCACTCTACGCCAACCAGACGGACTCCGACGACGTGACCGACCGGTTCCGCCGGGCGGCGGAGCGGTGGATTCCGGTTGCCGGCCTGTCGGACGCGGAACTGGCGGCGCGCATCCGCCAGGACCGGCCGGACGTGCTGATCGACCTCGCCGGCCATAACGCCCGCGGCCGGCCGGGGGTGTTCGCGCGCAAGCCGGCGGCGGTCCAGGTGGCCTGGTCCGGCTACATGGCGACCACCGGGCTGGCCGCCATGGATGCGCTGGTCGCCGACCGCCATCATGTCCCGGAAGGCATGGAGCCCTTCTACACCGAGCGCATCCTGCGCCTGCCGGGCGCCTTCATCGCCTACGACCCTCCCGGCGGCCTGCCCGTCGAGGAGGAGGCGCTGGCCCTGACGCCCCCCCCCTGCCTGACGGGGGCGCCGGTCACCTTCGGCTACTTCAACATCCTGACCAAGCTGAACGATGCCGTTCTGGCCGCCTGGGCCGCGATCTTCGCCCGGCTGCCGCAGGCGCGGCTGCTGATGAAGACGAAGGCGCTGTCGTGCCCGGACACGGCGGCGCTGTGGCGCGCCCGCCTGACCGCCGCCGGCATCGCGCCGGACCGGGTCACGATGGCCGGCGGCAGCTCCAGCCTGGACCATATGCGTCACTGCGCCCTGGTCGACGTGGCTCTCGATCCCTTCCCCTTCTCCGGCAGCACGACGACTCTGGAGACGATGTGGATGGGGGTGCCGGTCGTCACCCTGCCCGGAGAGACCTTCTCCAGCCGCCACTCCCTGGCCTTCCTGAGCGTGGCCGGGGTCGAGGGATGCGTCGCCGCCGATCCCGCCGCCTATGTGGAGCGGGCCGTCGCCTGGGCGTCCGATCCGCAGGGCTTGGCCGAGCTGCGGCGGACGTTGCGGGCACGGATGGCCGAGGGCCCGCTGTGCGACGGTCCGCGGCAGGCGATCGCCCTGGCCGGCGAACTCCGGCGGTTGTGCGCCGGCGATGCATGACACCATTGTAACCGGTTGCTGATTGTATTTGGCGCGAATTGCAGCGATGATCCTGTCGTCCGCCGAGCGCACGGTCCTGGTTCCCCGGGTGGCAGCGACGGCACCGGCAGCGAGGATGCCGGGGCGAAATGCTCCTTCACCCCCGCCACTGCGGAGAGCGTCGATAATCGATCCGACAGCGATACGCCGCGTGATCGCGGACGTCGAGCAGGCGGTCGGCGCAGCCAGTGCCTCCGGCACGGCAGCGGGCTTCGACGCCGGCATGGCGCTTGCTCATCTCTACACGGTCTATGCGCAAGGTGTTTTGCGCCGCCATGGCGTCGTGGTCGACCTGGAAGACCTGTGCCGCCTCCCCTGGGGAACCAAACAATCCCCCCGTCGTTGAGCGTGCGATGCCGGAGCGGCCCAACACTTGCGGGAGGCGGCGCATGCTCAGCCCTCGACGACTTGCCTTCACGTTCGGCGCCGCGATGACGGCGCTTGCGCTCGCCGGGTGCGGCGACGAGGCGACGCTGCCGGTTTCGGCGGGCACCGGGCCGAACCCGACCTTGCCCGCCCCCCGCTCATCGCTGATCCCGACGGTGAAGATCGCCGATGCCGTGGGCTGGCCGCAGGGAGGGCAGCCCACCGCCGCCCAGGGACTGAGCGTCACCCCCTTCGCCACCGGGCTGGACCATCCCCGCTGGCTGCTCCCCCTGCCCAACGGCGACGTGCTGGTGGCGGAGACGAACGCCCCGCCCAAGCCCGAGGACGGCACGGGCATCCGCGGCTGGGTCATGGGCCTGCTGATGGGCAAGGCCGGCGCCAAGACGCCGAGCGCCGACCGCATCACCCTGCTGCGCGACACCGACGGCGACGGCCGTGCCGACAGCCGCACGCCGTTCCTGGAGGGGCTGCGCTCGCCCTTCGGCATGGCGCTGGTCGGCAACGACCTGTACATCGCCAACACCGACGCGGTGGTGAAGGTGCCCTACCGCGAGGGCGACACCAAGGCCACCGGCCAGCCGTTCAAGGTGGTCGACCTGCCCGGCGGGCCGATCAACCACCACTGGACCAAGAACATTATCGCCAGCCCCGACGGCGGCAGGCTCTATGCCACAGTCGGCTCCAACAGCAACGTCGCCGAGAACGGCATCTCGGCTGAGCAGGACCGCGCGGCAATCTGGGAGATCGACCTGAAGACCGGAGCCCACCGGATCTTCGCATCCGGCCTGCGCAATCCCAACGGCATGGCATGGGAACCGGAAAGCGGCATCCTCTGGACCGCCGTCAACGAAAGAGACGAGATCGGCAGCGACCTCGTTCCCGACTACATGACCTCGGTGAAGGACGGGGGATTCTACGGCTGGCCCTACAGCTATTACGGCCAGCATATCGACAAGCGCGTGGAGCCGCAGCGTCCCGACCTGGTCGCCAAGGCCATTCCGCCGGACTATGCGCTCGGCCCGCACACCGCGTCGCTGGGCTTGGCCTTCTCGCGCCCGGGCAGCCTGCCGCAGGCGCTGACCCATGGTGCCTTCATCGGCCAGCACGGGTCTTGGAACCGCGAGCCGCCCAGCGGCTACAAGGTGATCTTCGTGCCGTTCGCGAACGGCAAGCCCTCCGGCCCGCCGGTGGACGTGCTGACCGGCTTTCTCTCCGAGGATGGCAAGGCGCTCGGCCGGCCGGTGGGCGTCGCACTGGACGGGCGAGGCGCCCTGCTGGTCGCCGACGATGTCGGCAACGCCGTCTGGCGGGTCAGCGGCAGCGGATCGCCGCAATCGGCGGAGGGGCCGACGGAGAAGCCGGCGGCCCCCCTCCCCTTCCGGCCCTGATCGCGCGATACTGGCGGGATGATCTATCTCGACCATCTCGCTTCGACGCCGCTCGATCCGCTGGTGCTCGATGCCATGCTGCCCTGGATGCGTCCGGGCTCCGTCGGCAACCCCCATGCCGCCCACGCTGCCGGCTGGCGCGCCGCCGACGCCATCGAGGAGGCCCGGCAGCAGGTCGCAGCACTGGTCGGGGCGCAGCCGGGCGACGTGGTCTTCACCTCGGGCGCTACCGAGGCGAACATGCTGGCCCTGCTGGGCGGCCTGCCGCCCGGCGGACGCTGCGTCGTCTCCGCGGTGGAGCATCCCAGCCTGCTCGCCTGCCTGCCGGAATTGCGGCGGCGCGGCCATCCGGTCGAAATGCTGCCGGTGGATGGCGCCGGCTGCGTGACCCCGGACGACCTGGACGACGCCCTGTCCGGCTGCGGCGGTGAGCCGGCGCTGGTTTCGGTCATGGCGGCCAACAACGAGATCGGCACCCTCCAGCCGCTGGCGGCGCTCGCCGACGTCGCGGCCCGGCATGGCGCGGTGATGCACAGCGACGCCGTGCAGGCGGTGACGACGGTGCCGGTGGACATGACGGCGCTGGGGTTGCAGGGCTTGAGCCTGTCGGGCCACAAGATGTACGGACCGATGGGGATCGGGGCGCTGGTCGCTCGTGCGCCTCTGCGTCCCGTTCCGGCCGCCCCCGGGGGCGGACAACAGCGCGGCCGGCGGCCCGGCACCCTGCCGACGCCGCTCTGCGTCGGGCTCGGGGCCGCCTGCCGCCTGGCGCGCGAGCGGCGCGACGAGCAGGCCCTTCGCCTCAGGACCCTGAGGGAACGGCTGTGGCTGGCCCTGCGGGACCGGCTGCCGGGCATCCGGCGCAACGGTGCTGAGGACGGCCTGGCCGGCTGCCTGCATATCACGCTGCCGGGCGTCGATGCCGCCGACCGCCTTCTCGACCTGCCGGACATCGCCGTCGCCACCGGTTCGGCCTGCCACAGCGGCAGCGGCGAGCCGTCGCACGTCCTCCTGGCCATCGGGCTGACTGCCGGCGATGCCCATGGCAGCCTGCGCTTCGGCCTGGGCCACGGAACGACGGCGGAGGAGGTGGACCGGGCCGCCGACCGGCTCGCCGCGGTGCTCGCCGATCCGGAGCCTCTCCATCGCAAAGGCGCCGGGATCGGGTGATATGACTTCGGCTGCCGCAGGTCGCGCGGGGCGCCGAACGCGCGAGCGGGGCGAACCCTGCCGGTCGACTATGCCGCGGGCACCGGCCCGGGCCGGATATAGGCGAACATGTGCGGCACGTAGTCAGCCTTGCCGACCTCGACTCCCTGGTTCCGCAAGATCGAATAGGCTGCGACGGTGTGGAAATAGAACTGCGGCAACGCCCAGTCACGGGCGAACTGCTCCCCGGTCATGTCGAAGGTCAGTCCGCCCGGAAGCTCGATCGCGATCGGCAGAGCCGCACCGGCGTCCAGGGCGTCGTCGGCGAGGCCATCAAGATACGACAGGGCTTCGCTGACCCGCACCTGCGCATCCCCGAAGGATCCGGGGTTGTCGCCCGCGTTGCGCGCTTCGGCGAGCACGGCATCGAGATATGCGGGAACAGCCTCCCCGCGCAGGCGGAAGGTCGCCTCCTGGGCCTGGTAGGCGGCGAAGCGGACCTGGGCGGCAAGTGGGTACATATCGGGCGCCAGACGCGCGGACAGCAGGCTTTCGGCCCGATCGGGCATCTGCCGCTCCATCTTGGCCAGCAGCCCGGCAAGCGTCCGCAGCATGTTGCGGTAAGTGGGCAGGAGCAGGTCGGTCAGGGACATGGGGGACCCTCGCGATAGGAGAGCCGCAAGATCTATCATGGCTCCGGCGGAAACGGCCAGCCTCGCCAAGGGCGTCAGGGGCGCTTCCACCCAGTCGCCGGCTATCCGGGCCAGTCGCGGATCATGGTGCCGAGGGCCCTGGCACCCCGTCGACAGCAGTCGCGACCGGCGGCCTCCGGTCTTCCGTGCATAGCCCCGTCAGTCATCAAGCCTATGCGGCTCTGAAGAACCATGCAGTTTCCCAGATGCGGCAAGCTGCCGGGATTTCGTTAAGGGTCGAAACCATTGCTTCACCATGGGGACCAAAGTCGTATTGCCAGTCCTTCCTGCCGCAGCACTTCCCGCCATCGATCACGGCCGGGCGAAATGATGGCTGCGGGAAAGGAGCATTATTCCAACAGGTCGTTGGACATGCGACTATTGTGTGACTTGATAACCAATCGTTTCAATTAGACGCAACCCGTAACCTTCTCGAAACTCATACGGTGGTATGCTACCCGCCATACGGCATATGTTAGGGATTGGGGGCAGGGCATGAGCAGGTTCCTCGCACGCTTCAGCATCAGCATGAAAATCGGCGCCGTGGTCGTGTGGATGGCATTGACGGCTGCCCTTCTGGGCACTCTCGGTGTTGTCGCAATGGGGACCTACAACGAGCGTGTCGACGACATCCAGGGCCAGTCCAAGCGGGCACTGCTCGGCGAGCAGATGAATGGCCTGATCTACAAGGTGGTCATGGACAGCCGCGGCCTCTATGCCGCCCAATCGAAAGCCGAAATCGAGAGCTTCGCCAAGGCCATCACCGAGTCGACCGCACAGATGGGAAGCCGGATGGCCGAGTGGAAGACCCTGCTGCCGCCCGACCGCAAGGCCGATTTTGCGGCGCTGGAGAAGGCCGTCGGCGAGTTCGTCCAGCTTCGCAACGAGACGGCGCGCCTCGGCGCCGAGGCTGGACCGGACGAGGCGAACAAATACGGGAACACCAATGCCACCCGCGCCAACCGCAAGGCTCTCGGCGAGGAGCTGGAGCGGCGGTCGCAGCAGAACTACCTGGGCATCCAGCGTGCCAACGACGAGTTGGACGCCTACAGCACGCGCATGCTGACGCTGATGCTGGTCATCGGCGTCGGCGGCATCGGTGCGGCACTGGCCGGCAGCATCGTGATCTCCCGTGTCGGCATCGCCCGTCCCATCTCGGAAATCACCGGAACCATGACGCGCCTCGCCCATGGCGACCTCGGCGTCGCGGTGGTCGGCAGCGAGCGTGGCGACGAGATCGGCGGCATGGCCCGTGCCATGGAGATCTTCAAGAGCAACGCCATCGACCGTGAACGCATGGCAGCCGCGGAGGAGGCCGAACGCCAGGCCAAGGAGCAGCGGGCTGCCGCGGTAGAGCGCCTGATCGAGGGCTTCGACAACGGCATGTCCGGCATCCTGCGCACCGTCAGCGCCGCCGCGACCGAGCTGGACGCCACCGCGCAAAGCATGACGCTGACCGCCGAACAGACCAACAGCCAAGCGGCCAGCACCGCCGCCGCCGCCGAACAGGCATCGGTCAACGTCCAGACGGTTGCCGCGGCGACCGACGAGCTGTCGGCCTCGATCCGCGAGATCAGCGCTCAGGTGGCTCGTTCCACGGCGATCGCCGGGCAGGCGGTGAACCAAGCGGAGGCGACCAACGGCCGCGTCCAGGGGTTGGTCGAGGCGGCCCAACGCATCGGCGAGGTGGTGCAGCTCATCACCGACATCGCCAGCCAGACCAACCTGCTGGCGCTCAACGCCACCATCGAGGCGGCCCGCGCCGGGGAGGCCGGCAAGGGGTTCGCCGTGGTTGCGAGCGAGGTGAAGAACCTCGCCAACCAGACCGCCAAGGCCACGGACGAGATCGCCGGCCAGATCTCTGCGATGCAGCAGGCAACCGGCGAGGCCGCGTCGGCGATCACCGGGATCGGCGCCACCATCGGCAGCATCAACGAGATCGCCACCACCATCGCCTCGGCGATCGAGGAGCAGGGGGCCGCCACCGGCGAGATCGCTCGCAACGTGCAGGAGGCCGCCCGCGGCACGGAGATGGTCACCCTCAACATCACCGACGTCAGCCGCGGCGCCACCCAGACCGGCTCGGCAGCCTCCCAGGTGTTGGGCGCGGCGGGCGAACTGTCCCGCCAGTCGGAAATGATGAAGACCGAGGTGGAGCGCTTCCTCTCTGGCATCCGCGCGGCCTGAGGCCGCGCATGAGGAGGGGCAAGGGAGGCCGCGGTGTCTCCCGCCCCCCCATCCCGGCCTCAGAACACCAGGCGCGCCCCCACCTTCACGACCGTGCCCGATGACTCGCCGCCGCTGTCGACCGCCGTGTCGGCCATGAGCTGCCAGCGCGGCGTGAGCTGGTAGGACAGGTCCGCAAGATAGCGGTCCGTGGTGTCCGCCCCTTCCGCCTCGGAATGCCGCACCCGCAGGGACAGCTTCATGTTGCCGTGGCCGTAAGCCAGCGCCGCATTGAGGCTGCGCATTGCCACGCCGCCGGAGTCCTCCTGCTGGCGCAGGTCGCCGTCGAAGGTCACGCTCTGCCAGGTGAACTGCGTCCCGACGATCCAGGACTGGCGCGGCAGGCGGTAGCTGTCGCCGCGCACCCGCGCCCGGCTGGTCCCGGCGGTCAGCCGCGCATTGACGCCGCCGACGGTGACGGTCTTCCGGATCGCCGCCTCGACGAGATGCAGCGCCTCCCGCGGATCGGGGAGTTCCGCGGCGCCGCGCGGCAGCGGCGTATAGCTGGCGCCGAGTTCGAAGCCACGCACCGGCGGCGTGTAATAGGTCAGCTTGGCCGTGCCGGTTCCCGGTGCCGCCGTCAGCGGCAATGCCCCGGCTGCCACCAGCCGGCTGCGCGCACCGTCGGTCTGGCCGATTTCCAATTCCCCCCAGGAAACATCGACCTGAAAGAAGCGCTTCTGATCAGAAATGCTATCCTTCTTGTAGAGAATGTCCGCTGAAACCGACCCGGCTGAAAAGATCGTCAGTGCCGCCAGAATAGGCAGAAAGATCGGTCGTTTCATCGGGAGGACCTGTGCTGTTTGGCCGAGGTTCGACTGTCCATTCGGGCGAGGTCTCCCCTTTTATCCTTTCTCCTTTGGCGCAGCTTCGTCGAATTTTCAGACAAAAATGTGACCGAGTTCTTGCCTATTGCGGTGCAAAAACAAACGCGGATTCGCGATGTGCGCGAATCCGCGTTCTGGATCGTTGACCGAGGTTCAGGGTGGACGGCGTGTATCGGGCGTCGGTTGCTGGCGACCTGTTCCTCCCGCGCCCGACGGGAGAGATGACGAACGGGTGCGGGGCTCCGCTACCGAACCGGCGACGGTGGCTTCACTCCGGCGTCATACCGGCGCCCGCACCATGATCCCCGCCGCCTCCAGCGCCGTACGGACGGCGGCAGCCATCGCGACGGCGGACGGCGTGTCGCCATGGACGCAGACGGTGTCGGCGACGATCGGCAATCGGGTGCCGTGCCGGCTCTCGACCGCACCGTCCAGAACCATCCGCACCACCCGTGCCGCCGCGATCCCGGGATCATGGATGACCGACCCGGCGAGGCTGCGCGGAGTGAGGGTGCCGTCGTCCTCGTAGGTCCGGTCGGCGAAGGCTTCACGCACCACCCGCAGGCCGGCGGCATCGCCGGCGCGGTCCATGGCGCTCAGCGGCGGCACGACGAGCAGCAGCGACGGGTCCACTGCCCTGACCGCGCGGGCGATGGCGCCGGCCAATTCCGGCTCCACCGCCGCCATGTTGTAGAGGGCACCGTGCGGCTTCACGTGGGTCACCCGCTGCCCCGACAGGGCGGCACAAGCCTGGAGCGCACCGATCTGGTAGGCGACCAGCCGCTCCGCCTCCGTGGCGGACATCCCGCGGATGATCCGGCGACCGAAGCCGGACCTGTCCTCGAACCCCGGATGGGCGCCGATGCGCACCCCCTTCTCTCCCGCCAGCGCGGCGGTGTCCGCCATGATGGTGGGATCGCCGGCGTGAAAACCGCAGGCGATGTTGGCGGAGGTGACGATGTCCAGCATCGCCCGGTCGTCGCCCATCGCCCAGGCGCCGTACCCCTCCCCCATGTCGCAGTTCAGATCAATGGTCGGCATGGCATCCCCCCTTGTTTGGTCGGGCCGGCCCTGTGTGCACAGGCAATCCCGCAAGCCGGCGTCCGGCTCAGGCAGCGTCGGACTTTCGCAGAGAGCGGATGAAGCCGGCAACCTCGCCGCGCATCCTGTCCATTTGCCCGGTCAGCGCGCCGGCCGCCCCTTCGAGCTGCACCGATGCCGCCCCGGTCTGTCCCGCAGTCTCCGATGTCGCGGTCACGTCGCTCAGCAGGGCACGCACGCCCTGGGCCGCCTCACTGACGCCGCGGCCGATCTCCGTCGTGGCGGCGTTCTGCTCCTCCACCGACGCCGCGATGGAGGCGCTGATCTGGCTGAGGCCGTGTACGACGCGGGCGATCTCGACGATTTCGTCGGCGGCGGAGCCGGTGGAGTCCTGGATGGCGCGGATCTGCGTCTCGATGTCCTCGGTCGCCTTGGCGGTCTGGGTGGCCAGCGCCTTCACCTCGCCGGCCACGACGGCGAAGCCCTTGCCGGCCTCGCCGGCACGGGCCGCCTCGATGGTGGCGTTCAGCGCCAGCAGGTTGGTCTGCTTGGCGATGGCGTTGATCAGCGTGACCACCGCCGATACCCGGTCGGATGCCTGCACCAGTCCGGCCACCTGATCCGTGGCACGCGAGGCCCGGCGGGACGCCTCGTCGGCGATCGATTGGGAATGCTGCGCCTGGACCGAAATCTCGCGGATCGAGGCCACCAGCTCGTCGACGGCGGCCGCCATGCCGTCGACCGACGCATTGACGGCCGCGGCGTTGCCGGCGGCTTGGCGACTGAGCTGTCCGTTTTGTTCCGCGACGCCGGCCAGGCTGCGGGTGGCGTCGCCCATCCCATCCGTGGTTCGCAGGACCTCGGACAGGGTGGTGCCGACGCGCCGTTCGAAATCATCGGCGACGGCGGCAATGGCGGCATGGCGCTCTGCCTCGGCCCGCCGGCGCAGTTCGACCTGCTCGGCCTCCAGCCGCTGGTTGGCTGCCCCCTGCTCCTTGAAGACCTGGACGGCGGCGGCCATGCGCCCGATCTCGTCGCTGCGATCGCGGGACGGGACCTCGGCGGTGCCGTCACCGGCCGCCAGCCGCGTCATCACCGCAGTCAGGCGGACGATCGGACGCGTGGCGCCACGGACCATCAGGAACAGCACGCCGCACAAGGCCACAAGCGCCGCCAATCCGCCGCCGGCCAGCAGCCAGGCGCGTTCCGCCGCCTGACGCTCGGCACGGCGGGGGGACAGGTGGATTTCAACCGTCCCCAGCCGGTCGAGGCGGCCATCCGCCTTGCGCTGGATATCGGTACGGCGGACCAGCACCGCCGGATCGGCCGCCGACACGTCGCCGCTCCGGGCGAAGACCTCACCCTTGGGATCGAGCACGCGGCTGCCGACGTAATCGGGATCATTGGCCAGGGCGGCGAGCTGGGCCGCCGCGGAATCCTGATCGACGTTCCACAGCGGTTCGGCCAACCCGCCGGCAATCACCAGGACGGTCACGGCGGCACGGTCCTCCAAGGCGGTGCGGGCATCCTCGCGGTTCATGGTGACCACGGCGGCAATGCCGGTTGCACTGATGACGGTCACCATCACCGCGATCGGCACGATGACACGCATGGCTAGGGTACGGCCCACACGCTGCAGCATCAGGTCCACTCCATGGCGATTGGGGAGGTTGGGCGAGGGAGCAGGCGGCAAGGCCTCAGTCCCATCCGGTGACGGCGCCGCCGATCAGGTTGAAGCCGAGCAGGCGGGCGCTGTCGTACAAGGCGAAGGCACCGGCCGATTGCAGGAGGCCGGGAAGGGCGTCGAAGGCCTCGCGCTGCGCGGCCCGGATGCGCCAGGCCTCTTCAGGACCCACGGCGGCGAAGCGCACCCGGTCGCCGGGCCGCATCTGCGACAGGGTCGCCAGGTCGGGTCCGACGACGCAGGCGATCTTGGGATAACCGCCGGTGGTCTGGCGGTCGGCGAGCAGCACGATCGGGCGGCCCGTTCCCGGAACCTGCACCGCCCCCAGCGGAATGCCGTCGGAGGTGATGTTGAAGCCGCGGGCATGTTCGATCGTCGGGCCGTCGAGGCGGCAGCCCATGCGATCTGCTTCGTGGCTCACGGCATAATCCTCCGACAGGAACGCCTCGATCCCGGCAGCGGTGAAGTAGTCCTGCTGCGGTCCGAGCATGACGCGCAGCGTACCGCTGCGACGGGGCAGCAGCGACGGGTCGAGACGATGCTCCCCGCGGTCGGGAGCCTGGTCGAGGCGCAGAGGCAGCCGGTCGCCGGCTTTCAGCGGCCCGCCGTCGAGCCCACCCATACGGCTGCGTATGTGCGTGGAGACGCTGCCGAGCACCGGCTGTGCGGCGATGCCGCCCTCCACCGCCCAATAGCCGCGCATGCCGCTGCGCAGGGCGCCGATGCGCAGGGTCTGGCCATCACGGAGCCGCAGGCTGGTCCAGGACGGGGCCGGTTCGCCATCCACCGCCACCTCGGCATCGGCGGCGACGGCGATGCGCACGGTCCCCCCCTCGACCGTGATGCAGTCGCCGGCCAGGGTGAACTCCACCGCCCCCTCGGCGGGCGGGTTGCCGGCCAGGACGTTGGCGGCGGCGTGCAGCAGCGGATCGGCCGCGCCGGCGACCGAGACGCCGTAGCGCTGATAGCCGATCCGCCCCCGGTCCTGCAGCGTCGAGCTGGGGCCGGCGGAGACGACACGCAGATGGGTGGTCATGCGGCAGCTCCCTGTACCATGGGGTCGGCGGCAGCCACGGAGACGGTTTCACTGTCCGGCAGGTAGCCGGCTATTCCCTCCAGCCGGTCGTACTCGGCGGCCGTGATGGCGGTGAAGCGGATGCGATCGCCGGGTGCCAGCAGGAAGGGCGGATCCCGCCGCAGGTCGAAGGTGCGGGCCGGCGTCCGTCCCAGCAGATGCCAACCGCTGGGCATGGCGATCGGAGAGATCGCCGCCTGCCCCCCGCCCTGCATGATGCTGCCGGCCGGAGTGGCCATGCGCGGGTTTTCCCGCCGTGGCTGGTGCAGCGCCGCCGGCAAGCCGCCGAGATAGGCGAAGCCGGGGGAGAAGCCCAGCATGTAGACCCGGTAGTCGACGGTGCAGTGCAGGCGCACCACCTCCTCGGCGGGCATGCCGCAGCGGCGCGCCACCTCGTCCAGATCCTCGCCATGCGCGCCGCCGAAGCAGACGGGGATGATCCAACGAAGCTGCGGCCCGGTGCCGGCCTCCTCCAGTCCCGCCGCCAGTTCCAGCAGCCGACCGCCCAGCACCTCCGCCGTCGTGACAGCCGGGTCGAACTGCACCAGGATCGAGCGGTATGTGGGCACCGTCTCGATCAACCCGGCGATGCTGGCTTCGTCGATGCGACGGTCCAGCCGGTGGACGGCCGCATTCAGGTCGGGGGCGATGCCGTCGCCCAGTTCCACGATCAAGGCGCTGTCGCCGGCAGTCCGCAGCACGGGTGCCGGGAACGGAGTGGTCACGCTCATGGGAATTCTCGAGGCAGTCGGAGGAGAGGCGCGCCGCGGGTCAGCGCGCGTATTTGTCCAGCACCTGCTGGTAGGCGCCGCTCGCCTTCATCGCCGCGACGCCGGCGTCGAAGTCCTCACGCAGCCTGGTGGTGTCGCGCGCCTTGGTGAAGGCGATGTAGCTGGGGATGTCCTGGACCGCCGGGGTCAGTTCCTTCACCTTGTCGAGCGCACCGGCCTGTTTCAGGAAATACTGCGCGACGTAGCGGTTGCTCGGCATCACCTCGAAGCGGCCGGACAGCAGCTTCTTCAAGTTGCTGTCGCTGTCGTTGGACTTCTCGACCGCCGGCAGCACGCCGCCCTTGATCGCCTCGTCGACGATCGGGCCGTAGCTGATCTGGTTGACCACGCCGAACCTGTGGCCCGATAGCTTGGCGAGGTCGCCGTCGAAGCCGAGCGGGCTGTCCTTCGCCACGAACAGGGACACCACCTGCGGCACCAGCACCTGGGTGGAGTAATTCAGGAACTGCTCGCGCTCCGGCGTCCTGTAGGCGGTGAAGACCGCGTCCGCCTCGCCGCTGCGCACGGTTTCCAGCGCCCGCGCCCAGGGCATGATCTCCACCGTCACGCTGTGGCCGGCGGACTTCATCGCTTCCGTCACGATGTCGTAGGCGATGCCGGCCGGCTTGCCGCCGTCGTCGTAGATCAGCGGCGGGAAGCTGAGCGCCACCATGCGCAACTGGTCGGCAGCCGCCGGCACGGCGGCGAACAGGCCGCCGGCCAGAAGGGTGCCAATGAGCGTGGACGACAGAAGACGGGACGGGAGCGGACGCGACATCGGGCAAGCCTCCACTGTGTCCGCGCAGGCGGGATGCTGCGCGGTGGCCGGTTTCATGCGGGGATCGGAAGGCGGGCCGCGAAGCCCGCGGAGAACTCAGAGCACCGACAGGTGGGTGTTCAGCAGGTCGGTGATCAGCATGGCGCCCGGGCTGTGGGTGATGGCGATCGGCGGACGGGCGTTGCGGATCGCGACCTGTGGCGTCACCCCGCAGGCCCAGAACACCGGGACCTCGCCGGGTTCGATCGGGACCGCCTCGCCATGCTCGGGGTCGGCGATGTCACGGATGCCGATCGCCGCCGGGTCGCCGAAATGCACGGGCGCCCCATGCACCGACGGGAAGCGCGAGGTGATCTGGACGGCGCGGATGGCGTCCTTCGGAACCATCGGCCGCATCGACACCACCATGTTGCCGCGGAAGCGGCCGGCGGGCGCGCATGGGATGCTGGTTTCGTACATCGGCACGTTGCGGTTCATCGCGATGTGGCGCACCGGGAGCCCGTCGGCGAGAAGCGCCTCTTCGAACGAGAAGGAACAGCCGATGAGGAAGGCGACGAAATCATCCCGCCACAGGTCGATGATGTCGGTCGGCCCGTCGGTCAGGACGCCGTCGCGGTAGACGCGGTAGCGCGGCACATCGGTGCGGATGTCGATGTCCCGGCCGAGCGTCGGCAGCCGGGGGTCGCCGACCTCCGATACCGCCAGCAACGGACAGGGGCGCGGGTTGGCCTGGCAGAAGCGCAGGAAATCCCCGGCCCAGTCGGCCGGCAGGATGGCGAGGTTCGCCTGGACATGGCCGGGGGCGAGGCCGGCGGTCTGGCCGCTGTTCTCGCCGCTGCGGATGCGCAGGCGTTCGGCGGCGGCGGAGAGGGGCATGGTGGTCATGGGGGTCATCCGGGAAGGTGTGTGGTGGTTTGTGGTTGGGGGCGGGCGATGGCAAGGTGCTTTACCCCCTCCCCAACCCTCCCCCGCTTCGCGGGAGAGGGAGAGTTGAGCGCGGGAGCGGCGGAGTTCCCTCTCCCGCCGTAAGGCGGGGGAGGGTTAGGGAGGGGGCCGCCTGCGAGGAGACCTCACATCCCGAGATACGCCTGCCGCACTTCGTCGCTGCCCAGCAGGTCCTGGCCGCTGCCCTCCATGACCATGCGGCCGGTCTGGATGACGTAGCCGCGGTCGGCGATCTCCAGTGCGCGGTGGACGTTCTGCTCGACCAGCAGCACGGTGATGCCGCGGCTGCGGATCAGTTGGATGGTCTCGAAGATGCGGGTCACCAGTTTCGGCGCGACGCCCCAGGAGGGTTCGTCCAGCATCAGCAGGTCGGGCTGGCTCATCAGGCCGCGGCACATCGCCAGCATCTGCTGCTCGCCGCCCGACAGGGTGCCTGCCTGCTGACGGCGGCGTTCGCCCAGCACGGTGAAAGTGTCGTAGGCGAATTGGAGCGTTTGCTCGCGTTTTGCCGCATCGGCGGTGGTGAAGCCGCCGAGCATCAGGTTCTGTTCCACGGTCAGGCGGGGGAACAGGCGCCGCCCCTCCGGCACCAGGACCAGTCCGCGCTTCACCCTCTCATGGGCGGGGACGGCGGAAAGCTCCTTGCCCTTGAAGGTGATGGAGCCGCCGTCGAGCGCATTCAGGCCGGCGATGGCGCGCAGCGTCGTCGACTTGCCGTTGCCGTTGCCGCCGACCAGGGCGACGATCTCCCCCGTGCCGAGGTGGAGGCTGACGTCGCGGATGGCGGGGACGCGGCGATAGCTCGACTGGATGTTGCGGACCTGCAGCATCGGGCGGGACGGAACCGGATCCTCGGCGGCATCGATGGTGGCGGGACGGACGGGCTGGGACCGCTGTTGTTGCAGCATGCTCTCACTCCCCCAGGTAGGCCGCGATGACGGCGGGGTTCTCGGCGATCTCGGCCGGCGTGCCGTCGGCGATCTTGGCACCGTAGTCGAGGACCAGCATGCGGTGGGCGATCGGCATGATGCCTTCCATCACATGTTCGACGATGATGCTGGCGATGCCGCGCAGGTGGATGCGGTGGACCAGGGCCGACGCCTCGCGGACCTCCGTAGGGTTCAGGCCCGCCATCACCTCGTCGAGCAGGATCAGCTTCGGTTCGGTGGCGAGTGCACGGGCGACCTCCAGCCGCTTCTGCTCGGACACGGTGAGGTCGCCGGCCGGCACGGCGGCGCGGTGGGACAGGCCCACGAAGGACAGTTCGGCTTCCGCCCGTTCACGCGCCGCGGCAACCCGCTTGTTGCGCAGCATGGCGCCGACCATGACGTTCTCCAGCGCGCTCATCGACTGGAAGATGCGGACGATCTGGAAGGTACGGGCGATACCCAGCGCCGCCGCCGCCTCGGGCGTGGAGCCGGTGACGTCGCGCCCCTCGAAGGCGATGCGTCCGCTGGTCGGGGTGTGGAAGCCGGCGAGGCAGTTGAACAGCGTGGTCTTGCCCGCCCCGTTCGGGCCGATCAGCCCGATGATCTCGCCATGATGGACGGTGAAGCTGATGTCGCGGTTGGCCACCAGGCCCTGGAAGGCCTTGCCCAGGCCGTCGACGGCCAGCAGGGGTGCGGTGTTCATGGCCGGGCCTCCATCTTGCCGGGTTCCGCCGCCGTGCGCCCGCCGCCCGGCAGGTGGCGGCGCAGGTCGCCCAGCAGGCCAAGCACGCCCGAGGGGCTGAACACGGCGACCAGGATGATCATGGTGGCGTAGATGATCATGTCGGTGCCCGAACCGGTGCTGCCGAACAGGGTGCGGCTGTACTCCTCGATGGTGATCAGGATCACCGCGCCCAGCACCGGGCCGAGCAGCCGCCCGACACCGCCCAGGATGGCGATCAACGCGATCTTGATCGACACCGAGGTGGCCAGCACCGAACCGGGATCGATGAACATCTCCTTCTGCGCATAGAAGCTGCCGCCCAGCGCGGTCAGGAAGGCGGAGACCGAGAGGGCGATCAGCTTGTAGCGGGTCAGGCTGACGCCGAGCGCCCGGGCCGCTTCCGGCTCGTCCTTGATGGCGCGGAAATAATAGCCGATGTGGCTGCGTTCGATCGCCCAGGATGCAAGCACGGTCAGCACCAGCAGCCCGAGCGCCACGTAATAATAGGGAAGCTTCGACAGGAAGATCAGCCAGCCAAGGCCGCCGCGGTCCATCGGCAGGGTCAGGCCGACCGCCCCTTCCAGGAGGTCGCTGTTGGTCACCAGGACCTGGACGATCTCCGCCACCGCGATGGTGGCCATGGCGAAGTAATGCCCCTTCAGCCGGAAGCAGGGCCAGCCCATGGCGAGCGCGAAGAGGACGGCGACCAGCCCGCCGACCGGTGCGCCGATCCAGGGCGACAGCCCCAGCGTCAGCAGCAGCATGGTCGAGGCGTAGGCGCCGATCCCGTAGAACACCGCATGGCCGAGCGAAACCTGCCCGGCATAGCCGCCGACGATGTTCCAGGCGACGCCGAGCTGCGCGCCCATCAGGATGAGGATCAGGAAGTTCTGCTGCGACGGCTCGGTGACGGCCAGCGGCAGCAGGGCGGCGAGCGCCAGCAGGCCGGCGGCTGCGGCCGCCTTGCGTGTTTGGGTCATGGTCGTCATCAGGCTTTCCCCAGCAGGCCCCGCGGGCGCACCAGCAGGACGATCAGCAGCAGCGACAGCACGATGGCGGTCTTGTATTCCGGACCGACCAGGAAGCCGCCCAGCACCTCGATCAGGCCGACGATGATGCCTGCCAGGAAGGCGCCGGTGATGCTGCCGAAACCGCCCAGCACCACCACGACAAAGGCGATGAGGATGAAGTTCGCCCCCACCTCGGGGAAGATCGGGAAGAAGGTGGCGATCAGCCCGCCGGCCAGCCCGGCGCAGGCCGCGCCGATGCCCCAGGCCAGCGCGAACATCTTCTGGCCGTCGATGCCCATCAGGGTGGCGGCCTCGCGGTCGATGGCGGTGGCCTCCAGCGCCGTGCCGAGCCGGGTGCGGTGCAGGAAGACCCACAGGGCGCCGGTGACGCCGATCGCTCCCAGCGCCGCCACGAACTGCGGCAGCCCGAACTGGACCGGGCCGAGGGCGATGTTGCCGCTGACCAGGCTGTGCGGGATCAGCCGGTGGTCGGGCTTCCAGAAGAACTGCGCCAGCCCGCGCAGCAGGATCATCAGGCCGAAGGTCGCGAAGATCTGCGACAGCATCGGTGCCTTGAGGATGCGGCGGATGACGGTCTGGTAGACGATGACGCCGACGGCGAACAGCAGCAGCGCCGTCATCGGCAGCGCCACGATCGGATCGATGGCGAACAGAACGAAGGCCCAGAAGCTGGCATACATGCCGAGCATCAGGAACTCGCCATGGGCGAAGTTGACGATGTCCATCACGCCGAAGATCAGCGTCAGGCCGACGGCGACCAGGGCGTAGATCAGCCCGATCAGCAGGCCCGAGACGAGCACTTGGATGAGAATGTCGGCGGTCATTGCCGTGCACCCCCTGTGGCTAAGGGTGGGCCAGGGAGCGATGACGGACCGTCCGGCCCCGTCCCGTGCATGGAACGGGGAATGCCGCAGCGCGGCCGGGCCGGTGCGAGGCGGGGTTCGGGGGCGTCGATGCGTTCCCCGATGCCGTCGGTGCCCCTCCTCTCCCATGCCGGGAGAGGGAACGATCCGTCATCGCCCGTGCTGGAGAGGATGGCGCGTCAGCGGCCATCCCAGGCGGGCATGGGGTAGACGACCGGCTTGGTCGCCACGTCGAAGGGCCACACCGTCGCATACTGCCCGTTCTGCACCTGGACGATCAGCCCCTGGCCCAACTCGTTCTGGCCGTCGGCGTCGAACTTCACGCCCTTCCACGGCATGATCAGGCCCGTTGCGGGGATGTCGGTCTCCTGCAGGGCCTTGCGGATGGCGTCGGGCGTGGTGGCGCCGGCGCGGTCGATGGCGTCGGCCAGGACGGCGATGGCGGTGAAGGCGCGGGCGGAGTTGCCGTTGAAGTCGACGCCGCTGCGCTGCTTCATCAGGTCGTTGACTTGGCGGATCAGCGGATTGCGGTCGGCTTGGTCGAGCGCCCAGACCTCGCGGCTGATGACGAACTCGCCGTCCTTGCCCATCGTCTTCAGGAACTCGCTGTCGTTGAAGCCGGCATCGTTGGCCAGCAGCATCTTCGGCAGGAAGCCGAGCTCCTTGTAGGTCTTCATCGACAGGATGGCATCGCCGAGATAGCTCGACTGCATGATGACCGCAGGCTTGGACGCCTTGAGGCGTTGGACCTCGGAGGTCATCTGCGTGGTCTTGGCCGGGTAGACGATCTTCTCGGCGATGTCGAACTTGCGGTCGGCGGCCAGCTTGACCTGCAGCTTGGTCGTCTCGTTGCCCCAGAGCGTGTTCTCGTTGAACAGCCCGACGGTGCGCAGCTTGTCACCGGTCTTCTTCTCCATGTCCTCCAGGAAGGTGAAGAAGTTGGTGACGAACAGGTCGTCATGCGGCGTGGTGCGGAAGAACCATTTGAAGTGCCGCTGGGTCAGCGTGGCGGAAGAGGATTCACCGTTGAGGAAGGGGACGCCGTAGCGTTCGGCGACCTGGCTGGCGGTGGCGGTGACGTTGGAGAAATAGGCCCCGGCGAGTGCCGCCACCTTCTCGCTGGTGATCAGGCGCTCGGCCTCGGTGGCTCCGACCTGCGGGTTCCCCTGGTGGTCGCCGAAGACCAGCCGGATCTTGGCGCCCTTCATGTGCGGCATGCCGACGCCGGCCACCAGCCCGGCCGGGGCCGGGATCTCCTTGTTGATGATCGCCGCGGCCAGTTCCGCGGCCGCCTTCAGCTCCACCCCGGTCGATGCCGCGGCACCGGTCAGCGGATAGATGACGCCGATCCGGATCTCGTCCTCCGCACGGGCCGGCGCGGCGCCGATGCCCAGGCCGCCGAGTGCCGTGGTCGCCAGCAGCGCCGCGACGCCGAGCAGGCGCGCCATGGTCCGACGGCGTGTGACCGGACGGGAGGTGGAGGGCGTGCCGGTGGGTTCGGAATTCGCGTCCGCGAACCGCATCGTGAAATCTCCTTTGTTCAGTGCCACTGTCGGCTTGCGGCGCCTGCCTTTGCGGCTGGATGGATGCGCCTGCTGAGAGGATGATGACACGAACAGTATTGAGGCCGTCCAATCGTATGTTTTGATCTGCAATGATAACGGAATGCTATCAATCGCCCGTTGCCAGCCCTGCCTCCGCCTGATAGTCGGCGGCCACCTGTACCGCGAGGTCGGCGACAATGGAGGCCATGTGGTTTCCCGCGTTGGCGGAATAGGCGGCGCAGAAGGTCATCCCCGGCAGCGGCGCCTGCGACCGGATCAGCCGCAGCCGCCCTTCCGCCAACTCGCGCTGGACGATCACCGTGGGGATGACGCTGACGCCCACGGCGTCGACCGCCATGCGCACCACGCTGGCGAGCGAGCTGTTGCCGAACATCCGCACCGACAGCCCGACGGCGGAGAACATCTCGCGGATCACCCCGTAGGGTTGGGTGGTGCGTGAAAAGGTGATGATCGGCCAAGCCGCAAGGTCGGCCAGCGAGACCGGCTCGGCCGGCAGGTCCAGGGACGGGCTCGCCACCCATCCCAGAGGGTAGCTGCCGACCGGCACAGCCCGGAACCGGATGTCGGTATAGGAAGCGAGCATCACCGCCACCTCGATCTCATGACGCGCCAGGGCGTCGCGAAGATTGGGGGACGTTTCAACCTCGATCTCCAGCGAGACCGCCGGATAGAGCGCGTTCAGCCGCTCGATCAGGCGGCTGAGCCAGGTGTGGACCACCGTCTCCGCCACGCCCAGCCGGATGACGCTGCGGATGGCGCTGCGGTCCGCCACGGCACTCATCAGCTCGGCACGGAGCGCCAGCATCTTCTCGGCGTAGGTCAGCAGGATCATCGCCTGCGGCGTGGGGGCGACCCGCCGCCCGACCCGCTCGAACAGCGGCACGCCCAACTCGTCCTGGAGCTGGGCGATCCGGGCGGAGACCGCCGGCTGGGTGGTGTTCAACCGCTCGGCCGCCCGCCGGTAACCGCCGAGCCTCATGGTCCAGACGAAGATTTCCAGCGATTTGAGGTCCAGCATGCCACCCTCCTCGCCGTATCGCCGGACCCTAGCGCCGGTCTTCCAGAGCGGCCAGTTCCGCCTCGACCACCGCCAGCCTGTCGCGCAGGCGGTCGCGCTCGATCTCCAGCGCTTCGCGCCGGCTGACATGGTCGATGGTCCTGCTGCGCAGATCGCGCTTGAAGCGGACGATCTCGGGCCGGGTCACGTCCGGGCGGATCAGGTTGCTTTGATCGGCCAGGCGGAGCTGTTCGCTGTTCAGCGTGGCCAACTGGTAGACGGTGGCATAGCTCGGCGGCAGGCGGGCCTCCGGCAGCCGGCCGCTGTCGACCGCCTCCGCCACCATGCGGAGCTGGTAGGCGACCTGATAGCCGAAGGGCAGTTCATTCTCCACCATCGCCTGGAACTCGCCATGCGCCAGCCGCAGCCTCGCCTGGACCAGGTAACGGCCGATCAGCAGGAACTTCTCCTGGGCGCTTCGCCAGAGGGTCGAGATCTCCTGGACGAACTCCTCACGCCGCAGCAGTTCGATCGGCGCTTCGGCCATCCGCTCGATACGCTCGTCGACGGCGATGTGGCGGCGTGCCTGCGCCTTGGAAACCTGCTTGAACCCGCTCATTGCGCCAGCTCCAGTTCGTGACGGACGAAAGCCCAGACCCCGGCCATGTGCTCGATGCCCTTGCCGCCTTTCAGCTCCAGCAGTCCCAGCCCGCGTCCGGCGGTGAACTGGATGTCCTCGTAGTCGGGCACTTCGACCGGGCAGATCCGCCCATCCCCCAGCAGCCTGCGCTGCGCTTCGGTGAAGCCCCGGGTGCGCGGCTTCACGCGGTTCATCACGAAGGCGGCGTTCTTGCCATAGCGGCGGACGAAGCGCATCCACGGCCGGACCGAATCCAGGTCGTCGTCGGATTGCCCGGTCGGCACCACAATCAGGTCCGACGACAAAGCCAGCAGCTTGAACTCCTCGGGATGGTCTTCGATCGACGGCGGCGTGTCGATCACCAGCAGGTCGAAATCGTCGATGCCGCTCAGGGCATCGCGGATGTCTGCCGACGTCATGCCGGCCTCGAAATGCGTGATCGGTGCCATCCCGTCCGGACGCTTGGCGAACCATTTCGTCAGGCTGCGCTGGGGATCCAGGTCGAGCGTGGCGACGGTGCAGCCATCAAGCGCCGCCGCAACCGCGATGTTGCGGCTCAGCGTCGTCTTGCCGATCCCCCCTTTCGGGCCGTTGACCAGCAAGCGTTTCACCGGGCCATGTCCCGTGACGTTGGCCATCGTCGTGCCCCTTCTCACCATCTGCTGTCGCCGTCTTTTACCAAAGCGCGGCGAAGGCGCAAACCTAAGACATGTCTTAGCTTCGCAGCGGCACCGGAGGGTGGCGTTCCGGTCACACGACCCAACATATAAGACAGACCCGCGCATGTCATCGGAGGCGTCGCACTGCCGACGCCAGCACTGGCGCGACGGCCGGCCGGCCGGCCATGCCGCGCCCGGATCCTGTGACGGGTCCGGTCAGTCCTCCCGTCCGATCCCCGGCCAGGGCGATCGCCCGCAGGCGATCAGCGAGCGCCCGCTCTCCCGCGCAGGCCTCTTCGCACAGTGCACGTATTTCGGCGATGCTCGGCCGCCATTTGCGGCTGCGGCGCCACAGGCGGGCGGCCTGGTCGATCGCCCAGGCGGGAAACTCGCCGAGATCGTCCGCCCAGTCCATCGCGAGCAATTGCTCCACCTCCGGCGTTGTCGCCTTCGCCGGGTAGTGGCTCAGCAGCGCAAGGACGCGGCCGAGCAGATGGTTTGGCGGCGCGGGAGCAAGAACGAGGTCTTCGAGCTCAGCCAGGGCACGCCGGGCCATGGCCGCATCGCGGGCGGCCACCTCAGCCGGCGGGATCCAATCCTCGGCGACGTCGGTGAACCCATCGTCGGTGAAGCGGCTGCGACGGACCACCCGGCCCTGGTCGAGGAGCCGCTGAAGCGACGGAGGCAGCGCCTCGCGTAGCATCCGGCTGCGCAGCATGGGGGCCATCGCCGGATCGAAGGGCAGGGGCAGGGGTGCGGCGGCCGGCGCAACGTTCGGGCCGGGAAATGGATGAAGATTGGTCATGCGATCCCCCACGGGTGGGAAGTGGGACGAGGCGTTGGGGCGGTCGGGGCGGTGGATCCGCCGTTCAGCCGGGCGGCGACGTTGGCCCATGCGGACAGGCGCTGTTCGGCCGCGGCGACAGGGCGACCGGCGAACAGGGGGACTGCGGCAGCCGGCCGGCCGGCCTTGTGCCGGGCGGACCCGGACGGCGGTGCCACGCCGTGTTGCGTCATGTCCTTGAGCAGCCATGACCGCCAAGCGGCGGCGGTGTCACGGTAGCGGTAGCCATGGGCCCGGCACTGCTGGACGAAGCGCTCGGCATGGCCGGCGACGTCAACGGCGGGAAACCGTTCGCTGGCCCATCGGCGGTCCTGGTCGGAGGGTTGCCAGTCCTCGGCCACCGGGATGGCCGGAGGTGCGGCAGCGTTCGGAACCTCCGCTCCTCGTGATCGATCCCTGTACGGGCGTTCGCGTTGCGGGTCCGGAATCTGTTCAGGTTCAGGCTGTTCCTGACTCGCCGGTGAACGGGGGGAGTCCGTTCCTGAGTCAGCGGGGATGTCCATCCCTGGACGGCCATGCGGTTCTCGCGCGGCGCCGGGCTCCGCACATCGCCGGGGAGACGCCTCGGCAGCCGTCTCGGTCGGCGTGTGGTTGGCGAAGGCGAGACGGTAGCGGCAGCTCAGGCGCCCACCGTTCGCCGAGCGGCGATGCTCGACCGTCAGCAGTCCCAGCGCCTCCAGCCGTCCGACGATCCGGTTGACGGTCGGCCGGCTGCGTTTCAGCTTGGTGGCGAGCGTCGCCTGCGACGGCCAGCACACGCCGGTCTCGTCGGCATAGGTGCTGAGCGCGGCCAATACGGCCAGCCCGTCGGCATCGAGCTGCGGATGGTCGAGCCACCAGGCCGGAATGCGGCCCCAGCGGTTCGGATTGTTGGTCCTGTCGGTCATTGCCCGGGAATCTCCTCCGCCTGTGCGCGGTCACGATTGACCCGCAGGATTCGGAGCGGTCCGCGGCAGAGTCGAATCGCGGGCTCGCACTCCATGGAGCCCCGGCCCGCGTTTGATCAGTGACAGCTCGCGATCCTGAAGCCCGAGCCCGCGACCATGGAGCGGCAGCCCGCGTTGCGCCGGCGAATCGGACTCCTGGCGTCTTTGGCCGCGATCATGGAGCGATAGCCCGCGATTGCCGACCCAGCGGCATGGAGCGGCAGCCCGCGATCTCCACCCCTCCCATTGACAGGACGAAGGATTGGCAGGGCTCAGGACGATCCTCACGCCGTCAAACCGTTGGGAATGCGCGATTTCCGCCGGCCGGAACACAGGGAGCACCGGCATATGCCCGCGCCTGGGCGATGGCGTCGGGAGGGCTGCCCGGCAACAGAACGCGGTGATCCCCGCCACGCGGACCCTGCGAAACCGGCGCTTTCCCGATGCCGCGACGCATTGCGCCTGTCCGCCGGACGTCTATAGAGCGACAGCCCGCGTTTGGCCGCCGGCGCGAACGCCGATTCTGCCCGATTCTCCGTGGAGATACCGTGCGGCGGGGGTCGTGGGCCGGTGTGACGGCGCAATCGCGGGCTCCTGCTCCATAACCGCGGGCAGTCGCTCCATCATCGCGGGGAAGAACTCCACCATCGCGGGCTGTCGCTCCACCCCTGATGCGGTAATTTCTCCGGGCTTGGTTGCGCCGGGGGGCCGCGCGCGCCATGGTTACTCCCGACCTTCGGAGAGTTTCATGTCCAAGATGGCCCCGACCAGCGCCGCGCAGCTCATCCTGTTCGAGCTGGAAGACCGTTCGCAGTCCCACCTGATCGCTCTCTATGATCTTGCTCCGCGCTTCGTCTTCGTATCGCGCGACAACGACAAGGAGAAGGTGGGCCGGGACAAGGGCGAGGTGGTCACCAAGGACAACTTCATCAAGTCGGTGCGGCGGGAGTTCGCCTTCCGAGGCCGCAATTACCGCCTGACGGTGCAGCCGGCCCGTATCGACCGGCTGAGCCCGGTGAAGAAGGACGACCGCGCACCGGGGGCCGGCCCGGATCTGGTGGAGGTGGAGATCTTCCCGTCCGAGCGCGAGCAGGTGGTGGAGCAGGTCGTCCGCCGCCTCGCCATGGACCGCTCCCGCCTGTCGCTGACCGGGGAGAACCGCGACAAGGTGCAGATGCGCTTCAGCCTCTACGAGATCCAGAGGGAACTGCGGGCGGTCAACCACACCCTGTCGATCCAGGACATCCGCGAGTCCCTGACCATCCTCGCCCGCTCGCGCATCATCATCTCCACCGGCGGCAGCGCCGAGCCGGGCAAGAAGAGCCGCGGGCAGAACCTGCTGGAATCCACCGCCTTCCCGGTGCTGGCGATCCGTTCGCGCCCGGATCTGGTCGACGAGGACGGCGGTGTGGAGGAAACCTACCTGGAGTTCAACCCGCTGGTCTCCGCCGCGATCCGCGACCTGGAGTTCAAGCCGGTTTCCTACGCCTGGCTGATGAAGCTGAAGTCGCCGGTCTCGCGCTGGCTCTACAACCGTCTCTCCATCGAATACGACACCGCCGACGACGAGGCCAAGCCGGTCTCCATCAGTGCCGACGAGATCATCAAGAACAGCGGCATGAACGAATGGTCGCGACGCCGCGACACCCTGCGGGTCGTCACCGCTGCCGTCGACGCGCTGGTGGAGGAGGGGATCCTCGACGTTGCCGACAAGGAATACACCAAGGTCGGCAAGCGCATCGACGCCATCGATTATGTGCTGACACCCTCGGCCAAGTTCCTGGATCAGGTGCGGCGGGGCCGGCGGGTCCAGACCACCAACATCGACCTGCTCAAGCAGATCGTCGGCAACGCCCTGCGTCCCGACGGGTTTGTTCCGCTGAAGGCCGGAGAGGTGGCGGAGGTTCGCAACAAGCGGGCCAAGCGGCTGGCCGATCCCGCGGGACCGGCACAGGCCGCTTTGCCCCTTCCCAAGAAATAGACGGCGGACGGCGTCAGCGCGGCAGGAGGCTTCTGGCAAGCAGGGTGACCGCCGTGCCGAGCAGGGCGCCGGCCACCACGTCGGAAGCCCAATGGCGATGCCGGACCACGCGCCCGCTCGCCAGTGCCACCGCTCCGCCATAGATCAGCGCGCTTTGCACCGGCGATGTGCTGACCGATGCGAGCGCGGTCGCCGCGGCGAAGGCGCTCGCCGCATGGCCGGAGGGCAGGGACCGCGCGCTGATCCGATAGCCTGGCTTCAGGCGTGGGGCGCATTCGTCCGGGCGGCGGCGCTTGACATAGCGCTTGATGGACCGGCTGGCGGCCGCGGTGGCCACCAGCCCGGCGACGCCGACGCTGCCGGCGCGGCGCAGGTCCGCCTGATCCAACAGCAGTCCGAGGATTCCGGCGGTGGCGAAGCCCGGAATCAGGATGTGGCGCTTTATGGCGTAATGGCCCGCGATTGCCAGGGCGCGGCTGACCGCGCCGGGGTTGCAGGTGACGGTATCGTGGACCTGCGAATCCAGCGTGTCGATGGCGGCCAGCGCCGGTTGAAGCAACGCTGGAGCCGGGCGGGCGCCGTAGCCGATTCCGCCGCCCGCGTTCTCGATCCCGCGGTTCTCCGCCCCACGGCCATCGGCCTCGCTGCCGTCGTCGTGATGATCGTGCCTGCCGTGCCGGCCGTTCTCGATGGTGATATCGCTCACGCTGTCCGTTCCCCCAGGGTCGTCATCCCCGATGACGCGCCGCAGCATCGACGCCGCAGGGGAACGCCGGGCGGGCGGTGCTGGTTCCGCCGCCCGCCCGGAGGGTCAGCCCTGCGCCGGACGCCAGCCGGTGAAGGCGTCGAGCACCGCTGCCAGCACCCGCTGCAGCCGTTCGGCGCGGTCGGGGCGGTAGGCGAAGGGCGGCGCCTCCTCGTCCATGTAGCGGTCCTGGGACAGTTCCATCTGCAGCGCGTGGACCCCGTCGGCCGGGCGGCCGTAGCAGCGGGTGATATGGCCGCCGACGAAGCGGCCGTCGGCGACGCAGGTCAACCCTTCCGCCGCGGCGGCGCGTTCCATGGATGCCACCACGGCGGCGATCAGCGCCGGGTCCGCGCTGGTGCGCCGGGCGGTGCCGAGATTCAGGTCGGGCAGCCTTCCGTCGAACAGCCGCGGCACCTGGCTGCGGATCGAGTGGGCGTCGTAGAGCAGGGCGAAGCCATGGCGCTCCTTCACCCGCGCCAGTTCGGCCTCCAGCGCCTCGTGATAGGGGCGCCAGTAGCGCTCGACCCGCTCGGCGACCTCTTCGGGGCCGGGCGCCTGTCCGTCGCGGTAGAGCGGCGTCCCGTCGAACAGGATGTCGGGGCAGAGGCCGGTGGTCGCCTGCCCCGGATAGAGGCTCTCGCCGCTGGAGGGCCGGTTGAGGTCGACGACGTAGCGGGAATAGCGGGCGCTCAGCAGCGTGGCACCGTACCTGCCGGCGAAGCCGTAGAGGCGCGGGATGTGCCAGTCGGTGTCGCGCAGGGTCAGCGCCTCGTCGGTCAGCCGCCCGGCCAGGCCGGGCGCCAGCGCGGTGCCGCAATGGGGCATGCTGATCACCAGCGGCCCGTCGCCCCGCTCCAGGTCATAGATCGCGTCGCTCATCGTGCCTCCTCCAGCGCCACCGGCATCAGGTCGTCCAGCGACCCGTCACGCACCAGCGTGCCGACGGCGGACAGGTCCGGGGCGAAATAGCGGTCGACCTCGTAGCGCGGCACGGCGGCGCGCACAACGGCGATGGCCTGCTCCAGCCGCGACGAGCTGCTCAGCGGCCGGTGGAACTCCAAGCCCTGAATCGCGGCCAAAAGCTCTATGCCGACGATGTCGGCCACGTTGCCGGCGATGTCGCCCAGGCGCCGCGCCGCGAAGGTCGCCATGCTGACATGGTCCTCCTGGTTGGCCGAGGTCGGCAGGCTGTCGACGCTGGCCGGGTGGGCCAGCGTCTTGTTCTCCGACGCCAGGGCGGCGGCGGTGACATGGGCGATCATGAAGCCGGAGTTCAGCCCCGGCTCGGCGACCAGGAAGGGCGGCAGGCCGCTGATGGTGGTGTCGATCAGCATGGCGATGCGGCGCTCGGCCAGCGCCCCGATCTCGGACGCCGCGATGGCGAGCTGGTCGGCGGCCATCGCCACTGGCTCGGCATGGAAGTTGCCGCCGGACAGCACCTCGTCGGTGTCGACCAGCACCAGCGGGTTGTCGGTGACGCCGTTGGCCTCGATCACCAGGGTGCGCGCCGCCTGGCGCATCTGGTCCAGTACGGCGCCCATCACCTGGGGCTGGCAGCGCAGGCTGTAGGGATCCTGGACGCGGTGGCAGTCGGGGCCCTGGTGGCTGGCGTGCAGCGCGCTGCCGGACAGCAGCTCGCGGAGGGCGGTGGCGACGGCGATCTGGCCGGGCTGGCCGCGCAGGGCGCTGATGCGGGCGTCGAAGGGGCGGTGGCTGCCCTTGACCGCCTCGACGGACAGGGCACCCGCCACCAGCGCCGCCCTGAAGGCCCGTTCGATCTCGAACAGGCCGGCGAGCGCCAGACCGGTAGACACCTGGGTGCCGTTGATCAGCGCCAGGCCTTCCTTCGCCTTCAGGTCGAACAGCGGCAGGCCGGCGCGGCGCAGGCCCTCCTCGGCCGGCAGGATCTCGCCGTCGCAGCGGACATGGCCGATTCCCAGCAGCACGCCGCAAAGGTGCGCCAGCGGTGCCAGATCGCCGGAGGCGCCTACCGATCCCTTAGCCGGCACCACCGGGAGCACGTCGGACTCATAGAGCTTCAGCAGCGCGTCCACCAGTTCCGGGCGGACGCCGGAGGCGCCGACGGCAAGGCTCGCCGCCTTGATCACCAGGATCAGTCGCACCACGCCGTCGGCCAGCGGGGCTCCGACGCCGGTGGCGTGCGACAGGATCAGGTTGCGCTGGAGCGTCTCCAGGTCGGCGGCGGCGATGTGGGTGTGGGCGAGCTTGCCGAAGCCGGTGTTGACACCGTAGACCGCCTCGTCCCCGCCGGCGATACGGTCGATCAGGGCACGCGAGCGCTCCATCCGCGGGTAGGCGGCCGGGTCGAGCGTCAGGGCCGGACGGCCGCGGTAGATGCTGCGTAGCGTGTCGAGCGACAAAGCGCCCGGAACCAGAGTGATGGTCTCGCTCATCCCAGAAGTCTCCCAAGGGTTTTCTTGAAGCGTCCGGCGATCTCCTCCTCGCGCGGGTGCCGGCGGTCGCGGACGACGGTGCGTCCGGCGACCACCACGTCGCTCACGAGGGGGACGTTGCCGGAGAAGATCCAGCCGTCGAGCAGCGCATCGCCCGTGCGCGCCGCCAGCAGCGGGTGGCCGGTGTCGAGCACGACGATATCGGCGCGCCGGCCGGGGGCGATCCGTCCCGTCTCGAAGCTGGTCGCCTGCGCCCCGCCGGCCTGGGCGTCCTCCACCAGCCGGCGTCCGGTGGAGCGGCGCGGGCCGCCGCTCAGCACCGTGCGCCGGCCGCTGGTCAGCCGCACGCCGTATTCCAGCCAGCGCAGTTCCTCCACCGGGCTCACCGAGATGTGGCTGTCCGAGCCGACTCCCCAGCGCCCGCCCAGCCCCAGATAGCGTTCCGCGGCATAGAAGCCGTCGCCGAGGTTGGCCTCCGTCGTCAGGCAAAGACCGGCGACGGCGCCGCTGGCGGCGACGCCGCGCACCTCGGTGTCGGTCATGTGGGTCGCATGGATCAGGCACCAGCGGCCGTCCACCGGCTGGGTGGCCAGAAGATGCTCCACCGGGCGGCGGCCGTGGTGGGCAAGGCAGTCCTCGACCTCCTTGCGCTGCTCGGCGACGTGGATGTGGATCGGACCGTCGGGGTGGGCGGCGACCGTCTCGCCCAGCAAGGCGTCCGGGACCGCGCGCAGCGAATGCGGCGCGATGCCGAGGCGGACGTCGTCATCGCCGCCATAGGCAGCGCGCAGCGCCCCGGTCAGCCGCAGGAACCGCGCCCCGTCATTGATGAAGCGGCGCTGCCCGCTGGTCGGCGGCGTGCCGCCGAAGCCCGAGGCATTGTAGAGCACCGGCAGCAGCGTGACCGGCAACCCGGCCTCGCGCGCTGCGGCGACGACGCGGTGGCTCATCTCCGCCGGATCGGAGAAGGCGCTGCCGTCGCGGTCGTGGTGCAGATAATGGAATTCGGCGATGGCGGTGTATCCGGCCTTCAGCGTCTCCACATAAAGCTGGGCGGCCACCGCCTGGAAATCGTCGGGGGTCATGCGGTCGAGCGCGCGGTACATCACCTCGCGCCAGCTCCAGAAGCTGTCGGACCCGTCGCCCGACACCTCGCCCATGCCGGCGATGGCGCGCTGGTGGGCGTGGGAATGCAGGTTGCCGATGCCGGCGACCGCCGTCCCGGCGAAGCGGTCCGCATCGGCCGGACAGGCGGCGCCAGCGGTCACCGCGCCGATGCGGCCGCGGGCGTTGGTGGTGACAAGCACGTTCTCCGCCCAGCCGTCCGGCAGCAGCGCCGAGGCAAAAAACAGGTTGCTCATAAGGGCGCCCTCGCTATTATAGACAACACTATACAAGTATAGGCAACCTGCTGCCAAGAGGGTTGCCGGGTGAAATGTCCTTGTCCCTGTCCGGGAGAGGGGCCGGAGGGGAGGGCCGAGCCGATGCCGACCAGTGCGCCGTGGGATTCCCTGTGGATCGACCTGTCCGTCGCAACGATGGACGGGGCAACGATGGACGGGATGGCGACGGGTGGGGCGGACGCCTACGGCGCCGTCGCCGATGCCGCGGTCGGCATCAAGGACGGGCGCATCGCCTTCGTCGGCCGGCGCGCCGATCTGCCGGACCTGCCCGAAGCGCTGGCGACCGAGGTCCATTCCGGCCAGGGCGGCTGGATGACGCCCGGCCTGATCGACTGCCACACCCACCTCGTCTATGGCGGCAACCGTGCCCGCGAATTCGAGATGCGGCTGAACGGCGCCACCTACGAGGAGATCGCGCGGGCCGGCGGCGGCATCCTGTCCACCGTGACCGCCACCCGCGCCGCCGGCGAGGAGGCGCTGCTCGCCGCCACGCTGCCGCGGCTGGACAGCCTGCTTGCCGAAGGCGTCACCACGGTGGAGGTGAAGTCCGGATACGGCCTCGACACCGAAACCGAGACCCGCATGCTCTGCGTCGCCCGCCGGCTGGCCCAGGTCCGGCCGGTGGAGGTGCGCACCAGCTTCCTCGGCGCCCACGCCCTGCCGCCGGAATTCAAGGGCGATCCCGACGGCTATATCGATCGCCTGTGCGCCGAGACGCTGCCGGCGATCGCCGAGGCCGGGCTGGCCGACGCGGTCGACGCCTTCTGCGAGGGCATCGGCTTCTCGGTCGCCCAGACCCGACGGGTGTTCGAGACGGCGCGGCGGCTTGGGCTGCCGGTGAAGCTGCATGCCGAACAGCTCAGCAACCTCGGCGGTGCCAAGCTGGTGGCCGAATTCGGCGGCCTGTCGGCCGACCACATCGAGCATCTGGACGAGGACGGCGTCGCCGCCATGGCGGCCGCCGGCACCGTGGCGGTCCTGCTGCCCGGTGCCTTCTACGCGCTGCGCGAGACGCGGATGCCGCCGGTAGACCTGCTACGCCGCCACGGCGTGCCGATGGCACTGTCCACCGACAACAACCCCGGCACCTCGCCGGTCTGCTCGCTGCTGCTGATGCTGTCGATGGGCTGCACCTTCTTCCGCCTGACCCCGGCGGAGGCGCTGGCCGGCGTCACCCGGCATGCCGCCCGGGCGCTCGGCCTCTCCGACCGCGGCGTGGTGGCGCCCGGCAAGCGCGCCGACCTCGCGGTCTGGCGGATCGAGCATCCGGCGGAGCTGGCCTACGCCATCGGCCTCAATCCCTGCATGGCGGTAGTCAACGGCGGCGTCGCGCGCCGGCCGCAGGGCCCGGCGGGCGTCCTATGAGCGACGTGATCTCGGCAGCCCAGCCGCGCTATGCCCTGATCCGGGAAACGATCCGCCGCCGCATCAGCTCGGGCGACTGGCCGGAGGGGTTCCGCATCCCATCGGAACACAAGCTGCTGGAGGAGTTCCAGGTCAGCCGCATGACCGTGCACCGGGCACTGCGCGACCTGACCGACGAGGGGCTGCTGACTCGCGTGCAGGGGCTCGGGACCTTCGTCGCCGAACGGCCGCCCAGCACCGACGTGGTGGAACTGCGCAGCATCGCCGACGAGATCGCCGCCCGCGGCAACGTCCATGCCTGCCGGGTGGAGCAGTTGCTCGCGGTCGCCGCCGATGCCGGGCTGTCCCGCCGCTTCAACCTGCCGGTCGGGGCGAAGCTGTTCCATTCCGTCGTCGTCCACAGCGAGAACGACGTGCCGGTGCAGTTGGAGGAACGCTGGGTGAACCCGGCGGCGGTGCCCGCCTATCTCGACCAGGACTTCACCCGCCAGACGCCGGGCGAATACCTGATCCGGGTGGAGTCGGCGCCGCAGGTCGAGCACGTCATCGAAGCGGTGTCGCCCACTCCCGAGATCGCCCGCCTGCTCGGCGTCCCCGACAGCGAGCCCTGCCTGCGCGTCACCCGCCGCACCTGGGCGCAGGGCAGGGTGGTGACGGTGGCGATGCTGGTGCATCCCGGCAGCCGCTACCGGCTGGGCGCGCGCTTCCAGCTTCCGCCGCCTTAGAGGCTTCCGCCACCGCCCCCTCCCTAACCCTCCGCCGCTCCCGCGCTCAACCCCCTCTCCCGCGAAGCGGGGGAGGGTAGGGGTGGGGGTAAGAGTCAGCACAACACGCCCATCCCTCCCGTCAGGAGACCGACCGCAATGTCATCCCGCCTCGACAACCAGCGCGTCATCCGTGCCCCGCACGGCCCCGAGTTGAGCTGCAAGAGCTGGCTCGCCGAGGCGCCGATGCGCATGCTGATGAACAACCTCGACCCCGATGTGGCGGAACGGCCGCAGGAGCTGGTCGTCTATGGCGGCATCGGTCGCGCCGCCCGGGACTGGGAAAGCTATGACCGCATCGTCGCCGCGCTGAAGAGCCTGAACGACGACGAGACGCTGCTGGTGCAGTCGGGCAAACCGGTCGGCGTCTTCCGCACCCATGCCGACGCGCCGCGCGTGCTGATCGCCAACTCCAACCTGGTGCCGCGCTGGGCCAACTGGGACCACTTCAACGAACTAGACCGCAAGGGCTTGGCGATGTACGGCCAGATGACGGCCGGCTCCTGGATCTACATCGGCAGCCAGGGCATCGTCCAGGGCACCTACGAGACCTTCGTCGAGGCGGGGCGCCAGCACTACGACGGCGACCTGAAGGGCAAGTGGATCCTGACCGGCGGCCTCGGCGGCATGGGCGGGGCGCAGCCGCTGGCCGCGACCATGGCCGGCGCGTCGATGCTGGCGGTCGAATGCCGCCCCAGCAGCATCGAGATGCGCCTGCGCACCGGCTATCTCGACCGCCACACCGCCGACCTGGACGAGGCGCTGGCCTGGATCAACGACGCCTGCGCCAGGGGCGAGGCGATCTCGGTCGGCCTGCTCGGCAACGCCGCCGACGTCTTCCCCGAGCTGGCGCGCCGCGCCGGCACCGACCTGAAGGCCCGGCCGCACATCGTCACCGACCAGACCTCCGCCCATGACCCGGTCAACGGCTACCTGCCGCAGGGCTGGACGCTGGAGGAATGGGAGGCCGCCCGCGAGAGCCAGCCGGCCGCGGTGGCCGCAGCATCCCGCAAGTCGATGCGCGTCCATGTCGAGGCGATGCTGGCCTTCCACGCCATGGGCATCCCCACCGTCGACTACGGCAACAACATCCGCCAGATGGCGAAGGAGGAGGGGCTGGAGAACGCCTTCGACTTCCCCGGCTTCGTCCCCGCCTACATCCGGCCGCTGTTCTGCCGCGGCGTCGGTCCCTTCCGCTGGGCGGCATTGTCCGGCGATCCGGAGGACATCCGCAAGACCGACGCCAAGGTCAAGGAGCTGATCCCCGACGACCCGCACCTGCACAACTGGCTGGACATGGCGGCCAAGCGCATCCGGTTCCAGGGCCTGCCGGCCCGCATCTGCTGGGTCGGGCTGGGACAGCGCCATCGCCTCGGCCTCGCCTTCAACGAGATGGTGAGGACGGGCGAGCTGAAGGCCCCGATCGTCATCGGCCGCGACCATCTCGACAGCGGCTCGGTCGCCAGCCCGAACCGCGAGACCGAGGCGATGAAGGACGGCACCGACGCCGTGTCGGACTGGCCGCTGCTGAATGCGCTGCTGAACACCGCCAGCGGCGCCACCTGGGTCAGCCTGCACCATGGCGGTGGCGTCGGCATGGGCTTCTCCCAGCATTCCGGCATGGTCATCGTCTGCGACGGCACCGAGGCCGCGGCCAAGCGGATCGGGCGCGTGCTGTGGAACGACCCGGCGACCGGCGTGATGCGCCACGCCGACGCCGGCTATGACATCGCCATCGACTGCGCCCGGGAGCAGGGGCTGAACCTGCCCTTCCTGAAGTAGGACGCGCGCTGACGGCCCTGCGGGGCCGTCAGCCCCGCAGGGCCGCGCGGCGCTCCGCCCGCATCAGGGCGGCGCCGCGTTCGGCGATCATCACCGTGGGCGTGTTGGTGTTGCCGGAGGTGAGGGTCGGCATGATCGAGGCGTCGATGACGCGCAACCCCCGCAGGCCCTTCACCCGCAACTCCGGATCGGTCACCGCCGCCGCGTCGTCGGCCCGGCCCATGCGGCAGGTGCCGACGGGGTGGAAGATGGTGGTGCCGATGTCGCCGGCGGCTCGGGCCAGCTCCTCCTCTGTCCGGAAGGCCGGGCCGGGCCTGTATTCCTCCGGTCGGTAGGGGGCGAGCGCCGGCTGGGCGACGATGCGCCGGGTCAGCGCCAGCGCCCTGGCCGCCTTGGCGCGATCGGCCGGATGGCTCAGGTAGCGCGGCGCGATGGCCGGATTGACGTGGTGGTCGGCGGCGGTGATGCGCACTGTCCCGCGCGAGGCCGGGCGCAGGTCGCAGACGCTGGCGGTGAAGGCGGCGAAGGCGTGCAGCGGATCGCCGAACTTCTCCAGCGACAGCGGCTGCACATGGTATTCGAGGTCGGCGGTCTCGGCCTCCGGTCCCGACTTGGCGAAGACGCCGAGCTGGCTCGGCGCCATCGTCAGCGGGCCGCGGCGGAACAGGGCGTATTCCAGCCCCATCATCGCCTTGCCGAACAGGCTGCCGGCCCGCTTGTTCAGCGTCATGATGCCGTCGACCTTGTAGACCATGCGGAGCTGCAGGTGGTCCTGCAGGTTGCCGCCGACGCCGGGCGCATCCAGAACCACCGGGATGCCGAGCGCCCGCAGATGTTCCGCCGGGCCGACGCCGGACCGCTGCAGGATGGCCGGCGAGCCGATCGCGCCGGCGGCCAGCACCGTCTCGACCCGGGCGGTCGCCCGTGCCGGCTCGCCCTTGACCGTGAAGCGGACACCGGTGACGCGGCCGTCGGCGATCTCCAGCCGGTCGATCGACGCATCGGTCGCGAGCTTCAGGTTCTGCCGACTGAGCGCCGGGCGCAGGAAGGCCTTGGCCGCGCTCCAGCGGATGCCGCCCTTCTGGTTCACCTCGAAGCTGCCGACGCCGAGATTGTCGCCCCGGTTGAAGTCGTCGGAGTGCGGGATGCCGACCTGGTGGGCCGCCTCGGCGAAGCGGTCGAGCAGGTCCCAGCGCAGCCGCTGGCGCTCGACGCGCCATTCGCCGCCGACCCCGTGCATCTCGTCGGCGCCGCGCCAGTAATCCTCGCTGCCCTTGAAGACCGGCAGCACCTCCTTCCAGCTCCAGCGATCGTCGCCGGTGAGGCCGGCCCATTCGTCGTAGTCGCGCGCCTGGCCGCGCATGGCGATCATTCCGTTGATCGACGAGCAGCCGCCCAGCACCTTGCCGCGTGCATAGTGGATGCTGCGGCCGTTCAGTCCGGGCTCGGATTCCGTCCTGAAGCACCAGTCGGTGCGCGGGTTGCCGATGCAGAACAGGTAGCCGGCGGGGATATGCAGCCACACCCAACTGTCCTTGCCGCCGGCCTCCAGCAGCAGCACCGTCACGTCGGGATCGGCGGACAGCCGGTTGGCCAGCACGCAGCCGGCCGTTCCACCGCCGACGATGACGTAGTCGAAGCTGCCGAAATCGAGCGTGTCCACCATCGCTTCCTTCCCGTACCTATTCTTATTTGTCAGACAGATTAGATTGCTGACGACGCGAACGATCCAGTGAAATCTCGCCGCGCCGGCGCATTTCCGATGCCGGCGCCGCGACGTTGCGGCGCGGCGCCCTGTTGGACGGGCGGGAAGCGTGCTTGGCCGCGCCTCCTCCGGCACCACCGCACCGTCGACCATTCGGAGCCCGCCACGATGCACCGCCTGACCCTCTCCGTCCTTGCGCTGACGCTTGCGGCATCGGCCCTGCCGGCCGGTGCGGCCCAACCGGCCTACGGCCCGGAGCTGGAGGGTTTCGCATACCCGCACCCGGTCCAGCGCTTCTCCTTCCAGTCGCAAGGGCAGAGCCTGTCGATGGCCTATATGGACGTGGCGCCGACCGTGGCGGCCAATGGCAGGACGGTGCTGCTGCTGCATGGCAAGAATTTCTGCGGCGCCACCTGGGAGGGGACGATCGCGGCGCTGGGCGGCGCCGGCTACCGGGTGATCGTGCCGGACCAGATCGGCTTCTGCGCTTCCAGCAAGCCGAGAGGCTACCAGTTCAGCTTCGACCAGCTCGCCGCGAACACGAAGGGCCTGCTGGCGGCGCTGGGGGTCGAGCGTGCCATCGTGGTCGGCCACTCCATGGGCGGCATGCTGGCCGCGCGCTTCGCCTTGAGCCATCCACAGGCGGTGGAACGGCTGGTGCTGGTCAACCCGCTCGGGCTGGAGGACTGGCAGGCGGCCGGCGTCCCCTATGCCACCATCGACCAGCTCTACGGCACCGAACTGAAGACCAGCTTCGACAGCATCAAGGCCTATCAGCAGAAATTCTACTACAGCGGCGGGTGGAAGCCCGACTATGACCGCTGGGTCGCCATGCTGGCCGGAATGTATGCGGGGTCGGGGAGGGACGTCGTCGCGCTGAACCAGGCGCAGACCTCCGACATGATCTTCACGCAGCCGGTGGTGCACGAGTTCGGCCGGATATCCGTTCCGACCCTGCTGATGATCGGGCAGACCGACCGCACCGCCCCCGGCGCCAACCGTGCGCCGGAGGAGGTCGCCAAGCGCCTGGGCGATTATCCGGAGCTTGGCCGCGCCGCGGCGAAGGCCATTCCGGGCGCCCGTCTGGTCGAGTTCCCCGGCCTGGGCCATGCCCCGCAGATCGAGGCGCCCGACCGCTTCCACGAGGCGCTGCTGACAGGCATCGCCGGCTGACGCGGGTCCGTCCTGGCTGGCCGGCCGGTTCGAGGCGGCAGGCGCACCGCATCGGGCGCGCGCGGAGGGTCACGGACGGCGGGTGGCCGCCCGCGATGGCGGAGCATGCCCGTCGCCGTAGCATTCGCCGTAATGGGCGCAGGCGTCGCATATGGTTTCCCAGGAGGCCGGCCGCCCTTCCGCCCAAAGGCGCTCGTAGAAGAAGCGCTTCCAGCGCAGCCCGCCGGTGTTCGCTGCGGCCAGCGCCGGGAAATGGCGGGCGAGCAGGCCCGCCAGATGCGGCCGCTCGGCCAGCCCCAGGCTGCACCACAGATGATCGCTTTCCACGGCGGCCCGGGCGATCAGGCTGGCGAGGGCCGGGGCCAGCGGCGACGTGCCGTCGCGGCTGCGCAGCAGCAGGTCGCGGAAGGCCTCCTCGTCGCGCGGCAGGCGGGGCGGGGGCGGGATGGGGGCCGGGAGAAGGGCTGCCGGGTGGTTCCGGCAGCGGGGGCAAGCTCCACCATCGAGCCGGCGCATGTGTGCGGCGAAGCAGGTGCCCGGCGTCCAGCCGGCCCCGGCCGCCGGGAAGCAGGTGCCGAGCAGGCGGCCGAGGGCCTGCGGCGTCAATCCCAGCCCCTCGCTGTAACAGGCCGAACCGGCGCTGCACCGGTGGAGCAGGATGCCGGAAAGGTCGCGCGCGTCCTCGGTGCTGTCCAGCCGCGACATGGCCATCAGGCGCGCGTGCGCTGTCATCATCCGGCCATGCTCTCTCGTGGCGATGGGCATCGTTGCCGGTATAGCGGCCCGGTCGCCGCCCCGCCAGCCGGAAGGGCTGGGATCGGGGGAGACCGCGGCTGTCGCCTATGGCTCCCTCTCCCGGGGCGGGAGAGGGCGATTATCGCCATATGCGATTGCCCTGCGGTGGAGACGGCTGTCCATTGACAAGCGTGCCTGCCGCTTCTATCACCATGGGCATCGTCAGCGGTTCCCCACGGCCTTGGGCCAGGGGATTAAAAGGGAACGACGGAAGGACGGGGTTTCCCCATCCAAGCCGTGGCTGTCCCCGCAACTGTGAGCGGCGAGTCGGTGCCATCAGGCCACTGGCCGGCGGTCTTCGGACCCGGTCGGGAAGGCGGCAGCGATGACGACCCGCGAGCCAGGAGACCTGCCGCAGACGGCGTCACTTTGCCTACGGTCGGGGTGTGCCGTGGGTGCGGGAAACCCGTTGTGGTGACGCGTCCATCGACGTTGCCGCGGCCGGTTTCCGAAGCGGGTCCCGAGGACCCACCTCCTTCGAACAGCCAGTCGTCATCGAATGACCCGGTTCAGGGGCGCTTTGCGTCCGCGGCCGGCGTTCGGGCAGCGTCCGTTCAACGGCCCGATACGGGCCGGGTGCGGATGCGCGACCGGGATTCCGCTTGACGGGCGGTTCTCCGAACGGTCCCGCGCGTTCGTGCCCGCAGCAGGACGTGGCGTGCGATGCGCAACAGCATCATCAGTTTGTTTCGGGGCATCGCCCCGGCTCTCTTCCTGCCGGCCCTGTGCGCGGCCTCCGATCCGGCGGACGCGCAGGAGGTCCGCCTGGACCGGCTGCCGGTCGGCGCCCCGGCCCCGGCCCCGACGGCGGCGGAGGTGGCGCAGGATCGTGCGACCGCCGCGGCGAGCGAGGTCACCGCCGACGAGATCCGGCAGCAGCAGATCAACCGGCTGGACGACGCCCTGCGGCTGGTTCCCGGCCTCACCCTGTCGGGCCGGCAGGCGCCGGGCGGGGCGGAGACCCTGTCGATCCGCGGCCTCGGCCCGCGCAACACCCGCGTCTTCATCGACGGGATCGAGATGAGCGACACCAGCCAATCGCAGTCGCAATATCCCATGGGCGAGTTCGCCACCGGCGACATCGAGCGCATCGAGGTGCTGCGCGGCCCCCAGCCGGGACGCTTCGGCCCCGACACCGGCGGCGGGGTGATCGACATCACCACCAAGCGCCCGACCGAACCCCTCGCCGGAACCGCCGGCGCCGAATATGGCGCCGACGACACCTGGCGCGGCAATGCGTCCGTCTCCGGGCTCAACGACCGGCTCGACTACCGCCTGTCGCTCGCCGGCACGCGGTCGGGCGGCTATTCGGACTTCAGCAAGGAGCGCGGCGGGGTGGAGAAGGACCCCTTCCGCCAATGGTCGGCCGCCGGCCGCATCGGGCTGCAGGCCACGGACGGGTTGCGGCTCGACGCCACCGCCCGCTACCAGCGCAAGCACCTGACCTACGATGCCGACGACCGCGACGTCGATTGGTCGCGCGACGAAACGGAGCGGTTCGTTCGCGTGGGCGGCAGGCTCGACAGCCTGGGTGGACGGCTGGTCCATGGCTTCGGCATCGCCAACAGCCTGGTCACCCGGCGGTACCGGGGGGAGGGGACCAAGGACGACACCTACGACGGCCACAAGACGCGGCTCGACTATGGCGCCACCGCGGCGCTGTCCGACACCGTCACCCTCGGCTACGGCGCCGACGCCACGCGCGAAAGCATGCAGCAGCACACGCCCGGCTTCGCTCCCCTCGCTCCCGACATGGACAGCCACACCTGGCGCGGCGGCGCCTTTGCGACGGCGGGCGTCACGCCGCTGCCGGCACTCGACCTGTCCGCCACGCTGCGCGGCGACCGCCACAGCGCTTTCGGCGGGAGGGGCACCTGGCGCCTGGGTGCCGCCTACACGGTCGGGGCGAGCGGAACCACGCTGCGGTCCAGCTACGGCACCGCCTGGCAGCCGCCCTCCCTCTACGAGCGCTTCGACCCCTGCTACGGCCGTTCCGACCTGCGGCCCGAACGCAGCCGCGGCTGGGATGCCGGGATCGAGCAGTCGCTGTTCGGCGGCGGGCTGACCGCCGGCGCCACTTGGTTCCAGGCGAGTACCCGCGACCAGATCGATTGGGTCTACTCGCCACCGTCCGGCGGCGCCTGCTCCGGCGGCGGCTACGTCAACACCAGCCGCACCAGGGCGCGCGGCCTGGAGCTGGAGCTGACGGCGAGGCCGACCGCCACGATCGACCTGCGTGCCGCCTACACCTGGCAGGACGTGATCGACGCCGACAGCCGGGAGCGCATCCGCAGCCGTCCGCTGCACCAGGGCACGGCCGTCGTCGGCTGGCGGTTCAGGCCGGACGCGCATGCCAGCCTGGGGCTGCGCTACCGCGGCGTCACTGCCGGCTACAGCGGGGAGTCGGACGCCTTCCTCACCGCCGACCTGCGGCTGTCCTACGCGCTGACCGAGAACCTGACCCTACAGGGGCGCGTCGAGAACCTGTTCGACCGCCGCTACGAGGAGATCCGCGGCCACGCCACGCCCGGCCGCTCCGGCTATGCCGGCCTGTCCGCCCGCTTCTGACCGGGAGATCCCGCCATGACATCCACACACGGTTCCACCGCCACCTCACCGGCCTTTCCGGCGCTCCCCATCGTCGCCGACGAACCGGGCACCGGCAGGGTCGAGATCTTTCCCTTGCCCACCGGCCAGGAGTTCCTGTTCGCCCTGCTGAAGGACGCCTTCGAGGTGTGGTGGCGCGACATCGTCTTCGGCAGCCTGGTCCAGGGGGCGGTTTTCGAGATCCGCGCCCCCAATGCCCCGCGCAAGGTCACGCTGTTCGACGGCTATCTTACCGTCGATTTCGGCGCCTGGCATTTCCATCTCTGCATCGGGCCGCACCGGGGCGCGCCGGGCAACCCGACCCCACCGGACCTGGCGCGCATCCGCCGCACCGCCCGGGCGGAGCTGTACCGGGTGCTGGGCGACGGCGGCCCGCGGAGTTGGGCCTTGCGCCTGTTCAACGGTGCCGGCGAGCAGCAGATGACGATGGTCTTCCCCAACCCGTTCCTCGGGGAGGGCGACCGCATCCTGAAGGAGCCGGACTGGTCCCGCCTGTCGATGTGGGACGCTTTCCGCCAGCGCTACCTCGGGCTGGATCCCGATCCGCGGGATCGCGCAGGCCGCGGTTTCCGGTGCGGCGGATGAGCCGCCCGATCCTTCTGGCAGCGGTCCTGCTGGCGGCGACGCCCGCCGTTGCCGGGGCTGCCGGCCCGCGGGCGGCGTCGGCCACCGTCTGCGGCGACCAGTACCTGCTGGCGCTGGCCGATCCCGGACAGATCGCGGCGCTGTCGCCGCAGGCCGGCGACCGCTGGCTCTCGCTGCTGGCCGATGAAGCCGCCGGTCATCCGCGGCTGCGGCCGGCCGCCGAATCCTATGTCGCTGCCGGGGTCGAGGTGGTGCTGGCCGATGCCTGGAGCGACCACAAGACGATGGCCCTGCTCGAGCGCTTCGGCATCCGCGTCGTCCGCATCCCGCTCGTCGAGAGCTTCGGGGAGGTGGAGACGACGACGCGCATGGTGGCCGAAGCGCTCGGCCATCCCGGCCGCGGCGAGGCGCTGAACGCCGCGACCCGCGCCCGTCTGGCGGTCCTGCGGGCACAGGCGGCGGGAGCGGGGCGGGAGGCGCTCTACCTGCGGCCGGGCGGCGGCAGCGCTGCGGCCGGCACCTTCGTCGACGCGGTGATGCAGGCCAACGGGCTGGCCAACCGCGCGACCGCCGACGGTCGCCGCGGCTGGACCGGCTACGACCTGGAGCAGTTCGTCATGGCGCCGCCGGACCTGCTGTTGACGAGCTTCTTCGACAGCCCGGACCGTTCGTTGCGCCGCGCCTTCGGCGCCCACCCGGCCTTCACCGCGCGCGCCGCGGCGACGCCATCGGTCGAAGTGCCGGGCCGGACCTGGATCTGCAGCGGCTGGATCCTGGTGGAGGCGGCCGAGGCGTTGGCCCAGGGGCTGCGCCGCCTGCCCGCTTTGCATGAGTAGGGGTAAGGCCATGCGCTTCTCCTTCCCCCTTCCCCTGGCCCTCGGGCTGCTCCTGCTGGCGGCGGCGCTGGCTGGGCTGTCCGTCGGGTCTGTCGCGTTCGGCCCGGGGGAGCTGCTGTCCGCGCTGGCGGGAGGCGGCGATCCCCGGATCGCCGCGATCCTGATCGAGATCCGCCTGCCCCGCGTCCTGCTGGGGATCGAGGTCGGGGCGGCGCTCGGCCTGTCGGGGGCGGCCCTGCAGGGGTTGCTGCGCAACCCCCTGGCCGAGCCGGGACTGCTCGGGGTGTCCTCCTGCGCCGGCCGGGGGGCGGTGGTCGCCTTCTATTTCGGGCTGGCGGCCCTGTCGCCGCTGGCCCTGCCCGGCATGGCGCTGGCGGGGGCGCTGGCCGCCACCGGCATCCTGCTGGCCGTGGCGGCGCGGGCGGGACCGCAGGACGGCGGCAGCCTGACGCTGATCCTGTCGGGCATCGCGCTGTCCAGCCTGTCGGTTGCCCTGACCTCGCTGGCGCTGAACCTCGCGCCCAACCCCTATGCGGTGACCGAGATGCTGCTGTGGCTGATGGGATCGCTGAAGGACCGGACGCCCGGCGATGCGCTGCTGGCGCTGCCGTTCATCCTCGCCGGCGGCGGGATGCTGCTGGCGGCCGGGCGAGGGCTCGACGCCCTGTCGCTGGGGGAGGACACGGCCCGCAGCCTGGGCGTCGACCTGCTGCGGCTGCGCCTGCTGGTGGTGGGCGGCACGGCCGCGGCGGTGGGGGCGGCGGTGTCGGTTTCCGGCTCCATCGGCTTCGTCGGGCTGGTGGTGCCGCATCTCCTGCGCCCGCTGGTCGGCCATGAGCCGGGCCGCCTCCTGCTGCCGAGCGCGCTCGGTGGCGCGGTGCTGGTGACGCTGGCCGATCTGGCCATCCGCCTGATTCCGACACCGCAGGAGGTGATGCTGGGCGTGGTCACCGCGCTGATCGGTGCCCCCTTCTTCCTGACGCTGATCCTGCGCCTGAACCGCGAGGTGCCTTGAGCCATGCTGACCGTGCGTGCCCTTTCCGTCCATCGGGGCGGCCGTGCCCTCCTCGACGGCGTCGGTTTCACCGCCCGCTGCGGCGCCGTCACCGGGCTGATCGGCCCGAACGGCGTCGGCAAGTCCACGCTCCTGCGGGCGGTCGCCGGGCTGCCGCCGCAGGATGCGACCGTTCGGGGCGGGAGCCTCCTGTTCGACGGCAGGCCATTGCCGACGATGGCACGCGAGCGTGCCCGGCTGGTCGGCTTCCTGCCGCAGGGCCATGCCGTCCACTGGCCGCTGACGGTGCGCCGCACCGTCGAGCTGGGGCGATTGCCCCATCTGGGACCGCTCGGCCGGCTGCGCCCCGAGGATCACACCGCGGTCGAGCGGGTGATGGCCGCGACCGGCATCGACGGCCTGTCGCAGCGCCCGGTCACCGGCCTGTCGGGCGGCGAGCGGGCGCGGGTGATGCTGGCCCGCGTGCTGGCGGGCGAGGCGCCGTTGCTGCTCGCCGACGAGCCGGCCGCGTCGCTCGACCCCGGGCACCAGTTGCGCCTGATGGAGGTGTTGCGGGCCGAGGCGGTGGAGCGTGACCGTGCCGTCCTCGTGGTGCTGCACGACCTGTCGCTGGCCGCCCGCTGCTGCGACCATCTGGTGCTGCTGAAGCCGGGCGGCGGCTGCGCCGCCGGCCCGACCCCGGCTGTCCTCGACCCGGCCTTGCTGCGCGAAGCCTACGGCATCCCCTTCGCGGTCACCGAGGCGGCCGGCGTGCCGCTGGTGATCCCCACCCTGCCTCCGAAATCCGACCGTGGAGTGTCCCGCCATGCCTGTTGACGTCGTCGTCTGCGAAACCTGCCGTCCGACCGCCGCCGGAGAGGGCGGCGACGTCTGGACCGGCGCCATGTTCGCAGCCCTGCTGCAGGGCGCGCTCGCCACCTCGCGCGAGGTGGGGCCGAGGCCGGAGGAGGGTGGTCCGACCGTCACCACCATGCGCTGCCTGATGAACTGCCGCCGGGCCTGCGCCGTCCATATCCGCTCCCCCGGCCGCATGGGCTATGTGCTGGGTGACCTCGTCCCCGACCAGTCGGCGGTGCAGGCGCTCGTCGACTATCTGGCGCTCTATGGCCGATCGGTTGACGGCGTGGTGCCCTGGCGCGAGTGGCCCGACGGCGTGAAGGGCCGTTTCGTCGCCCGCATCCCGCCGGCGCCTTGACGCCTGCCGCGCCTGCCGCGGGAGAGGGGCGCTGGCTTCACCCCTCCCAAACCCTCTCCCGCTCTGCGGAGGCAGGCGCCTCGCGGCGGGGCGGCATCCCCGGCTACCTCGCGACGGTCGGCAGGACGCGCGAGCTTGCCTCCGGGTTTGCGGCGGACAGGACGCGCTGAGCGTAGCCCCTGATGGGCTTCGGCGGCCGTCCGGGTCGGCGGGTGCGGAATCTGCCCTGACCCCGACCGACCGAGGAGTGCTTTGAAACGACACGCAACGCTACGGCGCCGGCCGCAAGACAGTGAGTTTGAAAGGACCGGAGTTGGTTGCCGCATGCACGACGGCCTCGTTCGCCTGTTCCAGGGGGAATTCGGTCACCGCATAATGATCGAGATCCAGCAGGCCGCTGCGGATAAGCCCGACCATGCCCGCAACGGCGTCGGGCTTGTACATCCATTGTCCCAGGATCGAGATATTGTTCCGCATGATCCAGGGATATGGCAGCGCAAGATCCTCTCCGCCCAGCATGCCGACGCCTCCCATCAGCACGGCGCGGCCATAAGGTCTCACCGTCATGATTGCGAGACGGGCGACGCTTGCGGGGGCTGAAGGGGGGAGGAAGTCGAGAACCGCGTCGATGGGGGCAGGGGCCGCCCGCATCATCGCTTGGCTGTCGCGGTCCGCCTCGCCGGAGAGCCGTACCGGTACGACCCGCTCACCGAAGCGGCGCCTCAGGTCGTCCAGGATTTTCTCGTTTCTCCCCGGTGCGACGACCGAGCGAGCCCCCATCGCCAGTGCGACCGCAACCGTGGCACTGCCGAAATTGCCCGTGGCGCCGCTGACGAGCAGCGTTTCGCCGGGCTTGAAATCCATGGCAAGCAAGCCGCCATAGGAAATCATCAGCGTGTTGATCGCGCACCAGCGGCCGGCGTCCGCCGGCTCAAGGTCGCCTACGGGAACGGCGTTCTCGGTCGGTACGCGGATGCACTCGGCAAAGGAACCATCCCTGAAATACCGCTGGAGCTTCTTGCCACCGTCTCCGCGGGCGCTCCAGCCCTGAAGGGTGATGTCCGGCATCAGGGCATCGTCGCGCGAACGTACCGTCGGATCGCAGAAGACCCAGTCGCCGGTCTTCAATCTCGTGGCATCGGGACCGACTTCCCGAACCCGCCCGATCGCCCCGCACCCAGGCACGACGGGTGTCGGAAGAAGATACTTGCGCGCTCCGCTGAACACCTCGTCGGTGTAGGACAGCACGGGCGCTGCCACGACATCGACGACCACCTCTCCCGTGCCGAGCGTTGGATCGGCGATGTCCCCGATCATCAGCGGTGATCCGAATTCTCTCAGAATGGCTGCCTTCACGACCGTTCTCCTCGTTGGTTGTGAAGGAGAGTAAGGTGCGCGACGAGGTTAAACAGAGCTGGTATAATACTGGTATTCACACGTACCACGCTCGGAGCGGGCATGAAGACCAACCAGGAGCTCGCCGATTTCCTGCGCTCCCGCCGGGCACGGCTCCAGCTTGACGGGGGCGCGCTGGCAGCCCATCGCCGCCGGCGCACGCCGGGGCTAAGGCGCGAGGAGGTGGCTCAGCGCGCCGGCATCAGCGTCGAGTGGTATGTGAAACTGGAACAGGGCCGCGCTGTCTCCCCGTCCGACGAGACCATCGAAGCCCTGAGCCGCGCCCTTGAATTGGATGCGATCGAACAGGCGCATCTCCGTTCGCTGGTCGGCAAGGAGAAACGCCCCCCCTTCCTGCGGGAGGTCGCTCCGCCCTCACTCCGTCGTCTGGTCGAAAGCCTGCCACATCCGGCGTATGTGACGGGTCAACGCTGGGATGTCCTTGCCTGGAACAGTGCGGCGGCCGAGCTCTTCGGCGACTTCGCCCGCACGCCGGTCAAAGATCGCAACATCCTGCTTTTCATGTTCACCGATCCGAAAGCGCGGCGCCTGTTCGGCACAGGCTGGACGAAGGAGGCCAAGCGCATCGTGTCGCTCTTCCGGACCGCGCATGATCATTGGGCCGGTGACACGGAATTCAGTGACTTGGTCGAGCGGATCCGCGCCGAATGCTCCGAGTTCGACGCCTGGTGGCAGCTCCATGACATCAGTGTGCCGGTTTCCGGCACCAAGCTGCTGCACCACCCGGTGGACGGCCCCGTAACTTTTGAATACACGACCTTCCAGGCCAATGATGACCCGAGGCTGAAACTGGCGATTTATCTCAGGCACTGAGAATCGATTTTCACATGGGCTGCCCTGTCGCTGGCCCGGCAGCAGCATATCGACCAATAGCCGACCGCGGCGGCTGAAGCCGGAAAAGATGCCCAACTGACCTGTTTCGATACGTTCGGCGGTATCGCAATACCAAACGTGGCCACGCTCGGCTGTCCGGCCGGCACGCTGCCCGGAGACCCGGCGGCGGCGTGGGCATTATATCGCGCTGGGGGCGAGGCACTGCGCCGAGCCATGCCGAGGACGTCGCCATCCTCTCCCACGGCTAGCCTCGCACTGCCTGCCCTTCTCCCCGAAAACCGGAGGAGGGGCGGCACCCTCGCGGCGGTGAAAGCCTTCGCCCCTGTCGGGGACCATTGCAGCCTTAACGGCGGTTGACCAGTGCCACGCCGCACACCGCCACCGCCATGCCGGCAAGCGCCAGGAGACCGAGCCGTTCGCCGAACATCGCCCAGGCGACCAGGGCGGTGACCGGCGGGGTCAGGTAGAACAGGCTGGCGACCTTGGCCGCGGCCCCGCGCCGGATCAGCGCGAACAGCAGGAAGATGGCGCCGACCGACAGCACGAAGCACAGCCATGCCAGGGCGAAGACCAGTTCCCCCGTCCACTGCACCTGCATGGTCTCGGTCAGCGGGGCGACCACCGCCAGCACCAGGCTGGTCGCCGCATACTGGATGGCGGTGCCGCTGCGCAGGTCCATTCCCGCACCGTGGCGCTTCTGGTAGAGGGTGCCCAGCGTGATGCCGACCAGCGCCGCCGCGGCGTAGCCGATGCCGGCCAGATGCTCGGCGTCCACCGCCAGCTTTTCCCGCACCACCAGCCCGACGCCGATCAGGCCGAGTAGCAGTCCGGCCCATTGCCGGCCGCTCACCCGTTCCCCCAGCAGCGGTCCGGACAGCGCGGCGGTCAGCAGCGGCTGGATGCCGACGATCAGCGCCGTCACCCCCGCCGGCAGCCCGTGGGCGATGGCGAGGAAGACGCCGCTGAGATAGACGCCGTGCACCAGCAGTCCGGCCAGCGCGATGCGCCCGGCCGAGCGCCAGTCCTTCGGCCAGGGCGCCCGGCTCGCCAGCGCCACCAGCGCCAGCACCACCGCGACCAGCCCCAGCCGGATCAGCAGGAAGGTCAGAGGCTCCACATAGGGCAGCCCGTATTTCGCCCCGATGAAGCCCGTGCTCCACAGCAGCACGAAAAGACCCGGCATCAGGCGCAGCCAGGGCTGTCCGCCTGTCGCGGACTCGTTCATGGAAAAGTCCTTCCCCGTCCGGTCAGCTCACCGCCGGGACGGCCGGGGACGACTGGGTCGGCTGCCGGCGCGCCTCGGCGACCGCCTGGATGTGGGCACGCAGGTCCGCGTCCTTCTGCACCAGCCGGCGGAAATCCTTCTCATCAAGGACCAGCAGTTGGCAATAGCCGAGCGCACGCACGTCGGCATTGCGCCGCTGGCGCGTCAGCAGCGCCATCTCGCCGAAGAAGTCGCCGGTGCCGAGCTTCACCGGTTCCGCCAGGTTGGGCACCAGCACCTCGACGGCGCCGGAGGCGATGAAGAACATGGCGTCGCCGCGCTCGCCGCGCCGGACGATGGTCTCGCCGGGCAGGGCGAGCTGGGCGCGCAGCAGCGTGGCGATGGTCGCCACCCGCTCCGCCGGCAGGTCGGCGAACAGTGGCACGCGGCGCACCAGCTCCGCCACGTCGAAGCGGACGTCCAGCCTGGGCAGCCGTTCCAGCACGCGGCGGCGCTGGTCGAGGTCGCGCTCCAGGTCGGACAGCACCTCCTGGCTGATGATCGACTCCGCGTGCATGGCCCGGTATTCCGCCTGCTCCAGCCGCAGCGCGGCCCGGCCGACATAGCGGCTCTGCAGCACGACGGCATAGTCGGGATATTGCAGCTTCAGCGCCGACAGCGCCTGTTCGACGATGCCGAGCCGGCCGACCAGCAGCCCTTCCAGCTCGAACGCCACGTCCTGGCCGAGGACGCGGGCCAGGCGGTCGCGGGTGAAGGCGAGCAGCTCGCGCAGGACGGTGCGCACGGCGACCAGCACCTCGAAGCGCATCGACAGGCGGCGCGCCAGCGGCCGATGGATGCCGAAGCGGCGCTGCAGCCAGCTCGCCACCCGCATCCAGGGCGAGAAGGCGATGAAGGGCTCCTCGAAGGCGCGGTAGCCGTTCCGGCCATGGGTCTTGACCGCGTCGAGCAGCCGGCTGGAGCGCCCGGCCAGCATCTCCATCACCGCGCGCGACACCACCCCTTCGGAGAAGTGGGCGTAATAGAGCTCTTCCTCGCGGTTGGCCAGGATCACCAGCCCGATGGTCACCCGGTCCTCGTCGGTCAGGGCGGTTTCCTCGTGCCGTTCCTGGTCGATCCGCTTCAGCCGCTCCTCGTAGCGCGCCACCATCACGTCCTTGACCACGGCATCGACCTCGTAGGTCTTGGCGACGGCGGCGACGCGGTCGCGGATGGTGTCGGTGGACAGGGCCAGCGCCCGGTTGCGCATGGCGCGCTCGACCGGAGTGAGCTCGTCCAGCCTCAGCACGCCGATCAGCCAGCGCAGCGTCGTGCCGTTGACGAACAGCGTGACGAAGACGAAGCCTGTGACCATGACGGCGATGAAGCTCTGCACCCGGTCGGCCACGCGGAAATTCTCGGTCACCGCCAGGGCCAGCGTCAGCGACACCGCCCCGCGCAGGCCGCCCCACAGCATCACCGCCTTGTAGGAGTGGCTGACCTGCTGCGCCAGCCCGGCCCAGGACAGCAGCGGCAGCAGGCCGAACAGCACGACGCCACGGGCGGCGAAGGCGGCGGCGACGACGACCAGCACCAGCCCGACCTCGGCCCAGCCGGCGTCCGCCATCAGCCGCGGCACCAGGATGGCGGTGAGCAGGAAGATCATCGAATTGGCCCAGAAGCCGAGCTGCTGCCAGACATGCTCCAGCGCCCCCCAGGTGGCGGGGGAGATGCGGGTACGCCCGACCGAGCCGATCACCAGCGCCGCCGTGACCACCGCCACCACGCCCGACGCGCCGACATAATGGTCGGCCAGGACGTAGGACAGGTAGGCCAGGGCCACTGTCAGCGTGATCTCCGCCATCGGCTGGTTGCGCACCGGCTCGACCAGCATGCAGGCGATGCGGCCGCAGACATAGCCGGTGACCACCCCGCCGGCAAAGTCGCGCAGGAAATCCAGCGCCGCCGCCCCGGCCCCGCCCTGGGCCTTGCGCGTCAGCATCTCCAGCAGCAGCGTGAACAGCGCGATGGCGGCCGCGTCGTTCAGCAGGCTCTCGCCCTCGACCAGGGTGGTCAGGCGCCGCGGCGCGCCGAGGTCGCGGAAGATGCCGATGACCGCCGCCGGGTCGGTGGAGGCGACGATGGAGCCCAGCAGCAGGCAGGCGACCAGCCCAAGCGAGGTGAACAGGCTGACGGCATAGCCGACGGCGAAGGTGCAGACGAACACCGCGACCACCGCCATCAGCAGGATCGGCCCCAGATCGTCGAACAGCCGCCGCACGTCGACCGCCAGCGCCGTCTCGAACAGCAGGATCGGCAGGAAGACGTGCATCAGCACGTCGGACGAGACGTCCAGCTCGGCCAGCGAGGCGAGGAAGTCGTGGAACGGCCCCTTGCCGGGCATGCCGGCGAAGGTCTGGATCACGGCTCCCAGCGCGACGCCGACCCCGGCCAGCAGCACCGTATAGGGCATCCGGAAGCGGGCGGCGAGCGGCGGCAGGAAGCTGACGAGGGCGAGAAGCCCCGCGACGCCGAGGACTTGGATGACGATGTCGTGCATGGTTCCACGGGGGGCGGCTGCGGCGTGGGCTGCACGGTATCGCCGCATTCCGGCGGTATCAAGGCCGTGGACCGGGCATCTCTGCGGCAAAAATGGTCCCTTGTAAAATCCCTGTGGCAACCCCTCCGGATGAGCGTGGAACGGAGGTCACCGCCAGCCGCCGTCGACCGTCAGCTCCGCCAGGATGCCGCGCAGGATGCCGTGCGCGGCCCGCGCCGCCACCGTCATCGGCCGGGCGGCCGCATGGGCGAGCATGATGCTGCGGTCGATCTGCGGGTCGGCGATCGGCAGCCCGGCCAGCCGCCCCGCGACCGTGCCGTAGCGGGCCACCCGCTCCGACAGCACCGTGTAGCCGCAGCCCTCCGCCACCAGCGCCTTGATCTGTTCCAGCGCGTCGATCTCCATCACCACGTTGACGGCGCCGCGGGCGAGCAGGGCGGCATGCTCGACCTCCTCCCGCACGCCGTGCGGCCTGCCGGGCAGGATGAGCGGCAGGGCGAGCGCCTCGGCGAAGGGGATGGCGGCCCGGTCGCGCAGCAGCGGGTCGTCGGCCGGCCCCACCAGATGCAGCTTTTCCCGTGCCACCGGCTCGGTTTCCAGCCCGGCCATGTTCCTGGTGCCGAAGACCAGCGCAAGGTCGAGCTGGCCGGACAGCATCCATTCCAGCATATGGCCGGATAGCCCTTCCACCACGCGCAGTTGGATCTGCGGGTGGGCGCGGCGCACAGCCAGCGCCAGCGGCACCGTCAGCACCGGCCCCAACGAGGTCGGGATGCCGACGGTCGCCGGCCCGGCCGGCACCGCCTCGACCGCGCGCACCTCGTCACGCAGGCCGTCCACAGCCTGGACCAACGCCGCCGCCCTCTGGGCCAATCGCCGTCCGCTCTCGGTCGGCACCACCCCGCGGGCGGTGCGCAGCAGCAATTGGCAGCCGAAATCCTCTTCCAGCCGCTTCAGGTGCAGGCTGAGCGCCGGCTGGGCGACGTGCAGCGCCTCCGCCGCACGGGAGATCGAGCCCTGTTCCACGATGCCCAGGAAATAGCGAAGCTGCCGCAGGTCCATGGTACCGTCCCGCCACCGATAACGCGGCTGTATGAAGGCGGGGGAAGGGATCGGCTGTCAATATGGCCCGAACGGGGCACGCGGGCCCTGGCCGGCACCCCTCTTGATCGGGCACGCCACGTTAACCATTTCTTCGATGAAGCCGCTGGCGGCCGCGCATCGAGCGGGCCGGAAGGGGGCTTCTCCCGCGCCGGATCGCTGGGCGGGACACCAGGATACACGGAGTGCCGGATGGACTTCGGTCAATTCACCGACCGCGCGCGCGGTGTCATTCAGGCCGCGCAGATCGCCGCCCTCGCCGAGCGGCACCAGCAGCTTCTTCCCGAACATCTGCTGAAGGCGCTGATGGAGGACGCCAGCGGCGTCGCCTCGCGCCTGGTGCGCGACACCGGCGGCGATCCCGACCTGCTGAAGAGCGCGACCGAGGAGCAGCTCTCCCGCGCACCGGTGCAGCCGGGTGCCGACCAGGGGCCGCAGCCGCTCTACATGTCGCCGGCGCTGGCCGCCGTGCTGCAGGGTGCCGTTTCCGCGGCGCGGACCGGGGGCGACCGTTTCGTCACCGCCGAGCGGCTGCTGGAAAGCCTGGCCCGCCAGAGCGGACCGCTGCGCGCGCTGTTCCGCCGTGCCGGCATCGATGCCGACGCTCTGGCCGCCGCCGCCGATGCCCAACGCAAGGACCATCCCGCCGATAACGAGGCGGAGACGACCGCCGGCGAGGCGCTGGCCCGCTATACCCGCGACCTGACCGAGGAGGCGCGCCAAGGCCGGCTTGATCCGGTCATCGGCCGTGACGACGAGATCCGCCGCACCATCCAGGTGCTGGCGCGCCGCACCAAGAACAATCCCGTTCTGATCGGCGACCCCGGCGTCGGCAAGACCGCGGTGGTCGAGGGGCTGGCGCAGCGCCTTGCCTCCGGCGACGTGCCGGAGGGCCTGAAGGACCGCCGCGTGCTGGCGCTCGACCTGACGGCGCTGCTGGCCGGCGCCAAGTTCCGCGGCGAGTTCGAGGAGCGGCTGAAGTCGGTTCTGGCCGAGGTGCAGGAGGCCAACGGCCGCATCATCCTGTTCATCGACGAGCTGCACACGCTGATCGGGGCCGGGCGCACCGACGGGGCGATGGATGCCGCCAACATGCTGAAGCCGGCGCTTGCGCGCGGCGAGCTGCGGTGCGTCGGCGCCACCACCCCGGACGAGTACCGCAAATACATCGAGAAGGACGCCGCCCTGGCCCGCCGCTTCCAGCCGGTGACGGTGGACGAGCCCTCGGCCGACGACGCGGTGTCGATCCTGCGCGGCATCAAGGGCAAGTACGAGGTGCACCACGGCGTACGCATCGCCGACGCGGCGGTGGTCGCGGCGGTGTCCCTGTCCTCGCGCTACATCGGCGACCGCCGGCTGCCGGACAAGGCGATCGATCTGGTCGACGAGGCGGCGAGCCGCCTGCGCATGGCCATCGACAGCAAGCCCGAGGCGCTCGACGCCGTCGACCGCCGCGTCGCCCAGTTGAAGATCGAGCGCGAGGCGCTGAAGGCCGAGCCGGACGTGGCCTCGCAGGAGCGCCTGCATGCGCTCGAAGGCGAACTGGTCGAGGCGGAAGCCCGCCAGTCCTCGATGGAAGAGGAGTGGCGCGCCTCGCAGTCGCGGCGCACCGAGGGCCGTCGCCTGAAGGAGGAGCTGGATCAGGCCCGCACCAAGCTGGAGCGCGCGCAGCGTGACGGCGACTGGGCCAAGGCCGGCGAACTCGCCTATGGTGTGGTCCCCGACCTGGAGAAGCGTCTGGCGGACGCCGAATCCCGCGCCAGCACCGAGCGTGACGAGGTGACGGCCAAGGACATCGCCGCGGTCGTCACCCGCTGGACCGGCATCCCGGTCGAACGGATGCTGGAAGGCGAGCGCCAGCGGCTGAAGGGCATGGAGGACAAGCTGGGCGAGCGCGTGGTCGGCCAGAAGGAAGCCGTCCGCGCGGTCGCCAAGGCGGTTCGGCGCGCCCGCGCCGGGCTGAAGGATCCCGGCCGGCCGACCGGCTCCTTCCTGTTCCTGGGGCCAACCGGCGTCGGCAAGACCGAGCTGGCCAAAGCGCTGGCCCAGTTCCTGTTCGACGATGAGACGGCGATCACCCGCCTCGACATGTCGGAGTACATGGAGAAGCACACCGTCAGCCGCATGATCGGCTCGCCGCCGGGCTATGTCGGCTATGACGACGGCGGGTCGCTGGCCGAGCGCATCCGGCGCAAGCCCTATCAGGTCGTGCTGCTGGACGAGGTGGAGAAGGCGCATCCCGACGTGCTGAACGTCCTGCTGCAGGCACTCGACGATGGGCGGCTGACCGACGGCCAGGGCCGGACCGCCGACTTCCGCCATGCCATCCTGATCATGACCTCCAACCTGGGGGCCGAGGCGCTGAGCGCCTTGCAGGACGACGAGGACATGGCCGGCGCCCGGGTCGAGGTGATGGACGCCGTGCGCAAGGCCTTCCGGCCGGAGTTCCTCAACCGGCTGGACGACGTGCTGATCTTCCGCCGGCTGGGCCGCGACCAGATGGCGCGGATCGTCGACATCCAGCTCGCCCGCGTCAACGAGCGGCTGGCAGAGCACAACGTCACGCTGGTCGCCGATGACGCGGCCAAGCGGCGGCTGGGCGACCTCGGCTGGGATCCGGCCTTCGGTGCCCGCCCGTTGAAGAGGGCGATCCAGGGGCTGGTCGAGGATCCGATCGCCGAGCGCCTGCTCGACGAGGAGGTTGACGGCAGGACCATCATGGCCCTGTCCGTGGTGGACGGCCGCCTGGCGCTCGACGGCACCGTGGTCGAGGAAGACCGCGCCCACGGCTTCAAGGCGCCGGAGCGTCCGCCGCTCGGCTTCGCCCTGTCGGCGGTGCCGTCCGCCGTTCCCGCCGCCGTGCCGGCCGGTGCGGGGCGTGAAGCCTCGGTGCACTAAGGGGGCTTCGGCGAGGGGGCTTCGGCCCCCTTCTTTCCCGACCCTGGTGACCTGCGGCGCCGCTTTTCCCCGAGTGGGGGAGAGCGGCGCCGCAGTCATTTGGGGAAGGCGGGTTCAGGGCACCGGTCCGTCGGGGCCGACGGTTACCGCCACGCAAATTCCTGTTCGTCGCGGATCACCTGTCTGGCCGACCGTCCGGGACCATGGACGGTGAAGAGCGCCCGCGTGCCGTCGTCCGGTGCGTCCCGTCCCGCCTCAAGCCACATCCACGGCGCAACCCGCCGGCGGGCAAAAGGCTGCCCAGTTGGTCGGCTGCTCTGGTAAACCATTCCCTGTTCCAACAGATGGGGGCAGACATGGCCGCGACACTTCCTCCCTACCTGTCGACGTTCTCGCTTGCCGGACAGGTGGCGCTCGTCACCGGGTCCGGGCGTGGGCTGGGCCTTGAGATTGCCCGCGCTCTGGCGGGATCCGGGGCGCATGTGCTGCTGAACGGCCGCACCGCCGCGCCGCTGGAGGCCGGCGCTGCGGACATCGCGGCGGCCGGCGGCACCGCTTCGGTGCTCGCCTTCGACGTGTCGGACCGGGCGGCGGCACGGGCCGCCTTCGCACGGATCGGGCGCGAGCATGGCCGGCTCGACGTGCTGGTCCAGAATGTCGGGCAGCGCAACCGGAAGCCGCTGACCGAGCTGTCCGACGACGAGATTTCCACGCTGCTCGATGTCGATCTGGTTTCCGGCCTGATCCTGTCGCGCGAGGCGGCACGGCTGATGCTGCCGCGCGGCTATGGCCGGATGATCGCCGTCACCTCGGTCGCCGGGCAGATCGCGCGGGCCAACGATGCGATCTATACCGCCGCCAAGGCCGGCCTTGCCGGCATGGTGCGGGCGCTCGCCGCCGAATACGGGCCGCATGGCCTGACCAGCAATGCCATCGCTCCCGGCTTTTTCGCCACCGAAACAAATGCGGCGATCGCTACGGATCCGGAACGGGGTGCTTATTTCGCCAACCGCACGCCGTTGCGCCGTTGGGGCCGGCCGGAGGAGATCGCCGGTGCCGCGGTGTTCCTTGCCTCGGCCGCCGCCAGCTACGTCAACGGCCATGTCCTGGTCGTCGACGGCGGCGCCACCATCTTGATGTGAGCGCCCCTGCCATCCGGGCACGCCCATGCTGACCATATCCATTTCCTGCGGCGACCCAGCCGCCCTGTTCCGGCACTTTGCCGCCGAACCCTGGGCGATGCTGCTCGACAGCGCGGCGCCACACCCGCTGCACGGCCGCCACGCCTATATCGTTGCGGAACCGGTCCGGACAATCGAGGCCGTGGGCAGCCAAGTCATGCTGGATGGCGCGCCGGTGGGAGGGGACCCTTTCGACCTGCTCGCCACGGCGCTGGCCGCATGGCCGGCACCTCCAGGCGGGCCGGTGCCCTTCACCGGCGGGGCAGTCGGCCTGATCGGCTACGAAGCCGGAACGGCACTTGAGGGCATACGCTCGCGTCACCGCAATCCTGGCGGCCAGCCGGACATGGCGATCGGGCTTTACGACGTCGTCGCCGCCTTCGACCGGCAGGAACGGCGCGCCTGGGTCATCGCCGCCCGCCCGGAGGCGGAGGCCCGCGCCCGCCGGATGGCCGAACGGTTGTCCGTGGCACCACCGGACCCCTCGGCCGGCCCGTCCCCGATCCGATGGCGGTCGGAACTGGCGCGCCCCGATTATCTCGCCCGGGTCGGGCGGGTGCTGGAATATATCCGCGCCGGGGACATCTACCAGGCGAACTTCACCCAGCGCTTCCTGGCCGAGGCCGACGCACGCGCCGATGCCTATGCGTTGTACGAGCGGCTGCGCCGCCTGAGCCCGGCCCCCTTCGCCGCCTTTCTCAATTGCGGCCCGCGCCTTCAGGTCGTCGGCGCCTCGCCGGAGCGCTTCATCCGCCTCGGTGCCGATCGCCGCATCGAGACGCGGCCGATCAAAGGCACCCGTCCGCGCCATGCCGATCCTGCCGCCGACGCGGCGGCGGCGGCCGAGCTGGTGGCCAGCGTGAAGGACCGGGCGGAAAACCTGATGATCACCGACCTGCTGCGCAACGACCTCGCCCGCGTCGCGGAGATCGGCAGCGTCAAGGTCCCGGTGCTCTACGGGCTGGAAAGCTTCGCAAGCGTCCATCACCTGGTCTCGGTGGTCACGGCGCGGCTGCGTCCCGGGCTGGGGCCGGTCGACCTGCTGCGCGCCGCCTGCCCCGGCGGCTCGATCACCGGCGCCCCCAAGATCCGCGCCATGGAGATCATCGACGAGTTGGAGGTCGCCCGCCGCGGCGCCTATTGCGGCAGCGTGGTGTGGATCGGCTTCGATGGGGCGATGGACAGCAACATCGTCATCCGCACCCTGTCGGTGACGCCGGACGCGGTGATCGCCCAGGCCGGCGGCGGCATCGTCGCCGATTCCGACCCGGCGGCGGAGTATGACGAGATGCGCATCAAGATCAGGCCGCAACTGCTGGCGGTCGGTGACCTGCCGGCGGGCGGTTCGGCGGGGGAGGGCCGGGCATGACGGTCTGGCTGAACGGGAGTCTGGTCGCATCGGGTGCGGCGTGGATCGATCCGGCCGACCGAGGCTTCACCCTCGGCGACGGGCTGTTCGAGACCATCCGCGTCAAGGATGGCGCGCCGTGCCACCTGCCGCGCCATCTCGACCGGCTGGCGGCCGGCGCCGCCCTGCTGCACCTGCCACTGCCGCACGACGCTGCCGTTCTGGCAGCCGGGATGAGGGCGCTGGTTGCCGCCCACGACGTCGCCGACGGGGCGCTGCGCCTGACCCTGTCGCGCGGCACCGGCGCCCGCGGCGTCCTGCCGCCGGCCGATGCTCGTCCGACGCTGCTGATGACGCTCGTCCCGGCGGGGCACCTGACCAGCCCGGTGCATGCGGTGATCGCCGGCTGCACCCGCCGCAACGAGCATTCGCCGCTGTCGCGGCTGAAATCCCTGAACTATCTCGATTCCATCCTGGCGCGGCAGGAGGCGGCGGCGCGGGGCGGCGACGAGGCGCTGCTGCTGAACGGGGCCGGCCGGCTGGCGGAATCCAGTGTCGCCAACCTCTTCCTGGTGATCGGCGGCCGCATCCTGACCCCACCGGTGTCCGATGGCGCCCTTCCCGGCATCCGCCGCGCGCTCGTCATCGACCGGCATGGCGCGGAGGAAGCGCCGCTCGGTCCCGACGACCTCGCCCGTGCAGAAGAGGCGTTCCTCACCAACAGCCTGAGCCTGAGGCCGCTCGTATCCGTCGACGGCCACCCCATCGGAGCCGGGCATGGTGGCCCGGTCCTCGCAACACTGCTGGAGGATGCCGAACTGTGACGGGCCGCCCGCAGGCGGCGGGCAGAGCCGGTCACCCCGCCAATGCCGCCGTCAGCGTCTCGCGCAGGCGGGTCGGCTGGATGGGCTTGTGCAGCAGGGCGCATTGGGCGCTCGCCGCCTCGCGCAGCCGGTCGGCGGAGGTGTCGCCGGTGAGCAGGACGCCCGGCACGTCGCGCGACAGGCGGCGGCGAACCATGTCCATCACCATCAGGCCGGTGGTGCCCGCCGGCAGCCGGTAGTCGGCGAGGATCAGGTCCGGGGCTTCTCCGGCGTCGAGCAGCTCGTCGGCCTCGGTGCCGCTGCCGGCCTCGACCACGCGATAGCCCCACTCCTCCAGCATCAGGGCCAGCGCCATCCGGATGACCGCGTCGTCCTCCACCAGCATCACCAGGCGGTCCCCGCCGGCCGTCTCTCCATCGGCATCTCCGTCCCTGCGGTCTGCCTGGCGGGCGCCGTCCGCATCCTGGCCGGACATCGGCAGGCGGACGATGAAGCGGCTGCCGCGGCCGAGCGACGAGGTCACGTCGATGCTGCCACCCAGCATGGTGATCATCCGGCGGGCAAGGCTCAGCCCCAGACCCAGCCCTTCGCGGCGGTCCCGGGCGGCATTCCCGACCTGGAAGAAGTCCTGGAAGATGAGGTCGATGTGCTGGTCGGCGATGCCGATGCCGCTGTCCCACACCTCGATCTGGATTTCGCCGTCCCGCCGCCTGGCACCGAAGAGCACATGGCCCCTGGGGGCGTAGCGCAGGGCGTTGGCGAGCAGGTTGCGCAGTGCGCGCTCCAGCAGGCCGGGATCGGTTGAAATCGTCAGCGGCGGCGCCACCACGCGCAGGCGCTGTCCGCCCGTCTCAGCGAGCGGTGCGAACTCCGCCTCCAGCCGCGTCATCAGCGCGCGGAGGTCGACCGGCGCCGGAACAGCGGTCACGAGCCCTGCCTCAAGCCGCGATATGTCGAGCATACCGTCCAGCATGCCGCCCAGGCCGCCGAGCGAGGAATGGACCTGTTCGGCCAGCCGGCGTGCGCCGTCGGGCAGCGCCTGCTTCAGCATCAGGTCGGACAGCAGGAGCAACGCCTGCACCGGCTGCCGCAGGTCGTGGCTCGCGGCGGCCAGGAAGCGTTCGCGGGCATCCAGTGCCACGTTCAGTTCGCGCTCCAGCGCCTTGACCGCGGTGACGTCGGCGACGCTGCATACCACCGCTTCCACCGTGCCGTCCGCGTCGGTCACCGGATGGCTGGAAACCCGCAGCCACCGGGTCGGGCCGCCGGCCTCCTCGCCTTCCACGACGCCGATGATGCGCTCCACCACCGGCCTGCCGCCCGCCGCCTCCGCTGCCGGAGGCAGTCCGGCCAGGCGGTTGCCGTTGGCATCGATGAAGCGGCGGCCGGCCGTCGTCTGCGCCGCCGGGCGGGAGTCCCCGAATGCCGGCGCCGTGGGGTCAAGCAGCGGTCGCGCCGGTCCCGCCAGGAGCTGCTCGGCCATGGCGTTGGCCAGCAGGGGCGTGCCGTCGACCGCGGTCATGGCGAGCGCATCGTGCAGCGACTGCACCAGCACCCGGTGACGGCGTTCGCTGAGCGTCAGGGCCAGTTCGGCCGCCCGTCGCGCGGTGACGTCGCGCAGGGAGATGACGGCGCCCAGGATGCGGTCCTCGGGCGGGCCGATGTGCCTGTCGGGCGCCATCATCGGCGAGATGCCGACCTCGACCAGCCGGTAGGTCCCGTCCGGCCGGCGCAGTCGTTCGCAGGCGATGCGGCGTGGCCGTCCGTCGGTCAGCGCCAGCGCCAGCGCGCGCGCGGCGCCCCCTTCCGCCGAAGTGTCCCAGGCCGCCCCGTTCCTTTCCTCGCCGGGCAGCGGGCCGGCCAGCAGATCGGAAGGCGGGCGACCGATCAGATCAAGGTCGAGCTGCCCGGTCAGGTCGGTCGCCGCCGCGTTGACGAACCGGATGCGGCCGTCGGCATCCACTCCAAGGATGCAGTCGCGGACCGACTGAAGAATGTGGTGGTAATCGGCACGCGCGCGTTCGGCGTCGTCGCGCGCCTGCTGCACCTCGCGCAGCCAGGCGTTCCGCTCGGTCAGGTCGGTGACGGTCAGCAGCACGTCGCCGCGCTCGCCGTCATCAAGGGCGACGGTACGGGCATCCGTCAGCCCGTCGATCACCGTTCCGCGCGGTCCGACGAAGCGGAATTCCTGACGGGTCCATTCCCCGGTCTCGCGCAACCGGGACAGCGCGGTGAACATGCGGCCGTGGTCGAGGCTGTCGACCAGCAGGGTCAGCGGGCGCCCCTTCAGCCGAAGCATGGGCAGGCCGAACTGGTGTTCCGCGGCGGCATTGGCCTCGCCGACGATGCCGGCGGCGTTGACGGCCAGGCAGGCGAGGGGCACCGACTGGAAAAGCTGGAGATACTGCAGGCGCGACGCCTCCAGGGCCTGCTGGGCGCTGCGCAGTTCCTCGTTCTGGATCTCGAGTTCCGCCTGATGGACGTAGAGTTCGTGCAGAAGCTCCTTCATCGAGGTGGCGGTCATGTCGGCAGCCTCGAAATGGCCGTCGGTCAGGGCGCTTTCGGCTCGGCGCCGCAGGCCGCGGGACGGATCGTCGGTCATCGTTCGCCCCCATCGCCTGCATCGGCCCGCCCGCCGGACAGCCGAAGTTCCATCTGCTTGCGGTTGGTGATGTTGATGTGGCTGACGACGATGCCGCCGTCATGGTCGTTCAGGCGGGTGGCATGCATCAGGAACCAGCGCTGCTCGTTCGGTGAATGGCAGGGGTATTCGAAGGTGAAGTCCTCGGCGTCGCCGTCGAGGAGGCGGCGCAACCCGTCATGCACCGCGCGGGCGACCTCGTTGCCGGTGTCCGGCGACAGGCAGACATCCAGGTAATTGGTGCCGACACCGCAGCGCTCCGCGGCCGGGGCGCCATTGCGTTCGGCAAAGTTGCGCCAGGCGGCGTTGACCATGACGATGTGGCCGTCGCGGTCGGTAACGGCGATGTGCTCCGGCAGGCTGTCGAGCACGCTCTGAACCCGTTCCTCGGCCTGCTTGGTGGCGGTGACGTCGACGAAGGTCACCACCACGCCGACCACCTGGTTCTTGTCGGTCAGGTAAGGCAGGATCCGCGTCAGCACCCAGCGGCCGTCGCGGACCCGCACATGGCGGACCACCGGCTCATGCTGGACGAACACCGCCCGGATGTCCGCCAGGAAGCCGGGATAGTCGATGTTCGTGGACAGGTGCGAGATCGAGCGGCCGATGTCGCGGGGAATGATGTTGATGAAGCCGGCCGCCGCGGGGGTGAAGCGGCGGATGACGAAGTCGCCGTCGAGGAACACGGTGCCGATCTCGGTGGAGCGCAGCAGGTTGTCGAGGTCGTTGGTGATTTCCGTCAGCTCCTCCACCTTCGCCTGGTATTCGGCGTTGACGGAGTAGAGCTCCTCATTGACCGACTGCAGCTCCTCGTTCGTGCTCTGCAGCTCCTCATTGGAGGCGAGCAGTTCCTCGTTGGTCGCCTGCAGTTCCTCGTTGGCGGTTTCCAGTTCCTCGATCGTCGCCTGCAGGTTCTCGCCCCGCGACGTCAGCTCCTGTTCGAGCCCGCGGATGCGCTCGGCGACGTCGGCGGTGAGGTCGAAGTCGGAGTCCGGCATCTGCAGCATCGGCGCGTTGGCACGATCCAGGACGACGAGGGCGAGCCGGCGGCCGGTCTTGCGGGCGGTGAAGGGCTGGACGCGCAGGCTGATGGCGGCGACGCCCTCGCGGTCCTTCACCGGGATGTTCGACAGCGAGAACTCCTCGCCCGACCGGAAGGCGCGGTTCAGCGCGGTTCCGGTGACCATCGAGACGGAGGAGGGCAGCAGCTTCAGCACGTTCAGGGTGGCCTCGCCGGCCGGCACCTTCAGCAGGGAGGACGCGTCGCCGAAGACATGCATGATGTTGAGCTGTTCGCTGACCAGCAGGCAGGGCGGCACGTAGGCCTTCATCAGGGCGCCGATCGCCTCGTCGATGGCCGCCCCGTCCTCGGTCGCATTGTGCGCGCCATCGTCGCCGTGGCGTGCCGGCGGTGCGGCCACCGTCGGCACCAGCAGCCGCGACAGCCGGAAGGAGCCGGCACGCAGGCTCTGGTAGATCTTGTTCCGGCTGTCGATCGTGTGGAAGTCGCTCTGGAGGTCGCCCAGCGTCTCGCTGGTGCCGAGGAACAGGAAGCCGCCCTGCCGCAGCGCGTACTGGAACAGGCTCAGGACCTTGCGCTGCAGCGGCTGGTCCATGTAGATCAGCAGGTTGCGGCAGCTCAGCAGGTCGATCTTGGTGAAGGGCGGGTCGCGCATGATGTTGTGCGCGGCGAACACGACCATGCGGCGGATGTCGCGCGAGACCGTGTAGGTGTCGCCGTGCGCGGTGAAGTAGCGCGACAGCCGGTCCTGGGACACATCCTCGGCGATGGTGCGGGGATACTCGCCAAGGCCCGCCTGCTCGATGCTGTCCTGGTCGATGTCCGTGGCGAAAATCTTGACGTCGATGCTGCGGCCCATCCGTTCCTGCGCCTCGGCGAACAGGATGGCGATCGAATAGGCCTCCTCGCCGCTGGCACAGCCGCAGACCCAGACGCGCACCATGTCGGTCGGGCTGCGGTTGGCGAGAAGGCTGGGGATCACCTTCTCGGCCAGCACGCGGAAGGCGGCCTCGTCACGGAAGAAGCGGGTGACCCCGATCAGCATCTCCTTGTAGAGGCTGACGGTCTCGGCGCTGTTCCTTCGCAGCAGCGCCGCATAATCGTCCATCGATTCCAGCCCGGCGCCCTGCATCCGCCGTTCGATCCGCCGCAGCAGGGTGGCGAGCTTGTAATGCGAGAAGTCGACGCCGGTGACCGACCGGATCACGGCGATGATCTGGCCCAGCGGGTCGCCATACTCGTCGCGCGTCCGTTTGTCCGGCAGCGGACGCGCGCGGGCCAGTGCCCGCCGCGCATGTTCGATCAGCCGCCTCGGCAGCTCCTCCGGCGGCAGGTTGGCGTCGATCTTCCCGGTGGCCAGCGCACTGCGGGGCATGCCGTCGAACTGCGCGGTCTCCGGCAATTGAACCGCGGTGAAGCCGCCGGCCGACTTGATCGCCATCAGGCCGCGGGTGCCGTCCGATCCGGTGCCCGAGAGGATGACGCCGAGGGCCAGCGGTCCCTGGTCGCGCGCCAGTGCCGTCAGGAAGATGTCGATCGGCAGGCTCATCCCGCTTCCGGCATCCTTGACGGTCAGCCGCAGCCGGCCATCCTCGATGCTGAGATGCTTCGCCGGGGGCAGCAGATAGACCGTGTTGCGCTGCACCGGCACGCCGTCGGTGGCCTGCACCACGTCCATCGCCGTGTGCTTGGCCAGCAGGTCGACCATCAAACTCTTATGGACGGGAGACAGGTGCTGAACCACGACATAGGCGAGGTCGCTGTCGCCGGGGACCGCATCGAAGAAGCGTTGCAACGCCTCCAGCCCGCCGGCGGAGGCACCGATGCCGACGATGCAGCAGGGAGGTTCCGGCCGCGGCTCCTCGGCCGGCTGCCCGTCAGCCGAACCGGCCGCCGGAGAAGCTTCCGACTCAAGATCACGCGGGTCCGCGGGGTCGGGATCTGGATGCGTGACCGGGATGTCCGATGGCACGGTGTGAAACGAGTCCCTGTGACGTAGGCTGGGCAATGCTGCTCCTGGCTATAACCAACCATGTTCGTTCGGTCAACTTAGCTAAGGTTTCCACACAGCCGAACTGCCTAAGATTCAATTGGCGCTTCCGATGGTTCCGATCGATTTGACCTTCGTTTTATATCGAATGCTCAGGACTCGGCCGGCAAACCGCCGGCATGCCGGTCTCGGCTGCAGAACGGCCTGGGACGGTTGCGCCGAAAGGCCGGGTACGGCGGGACTGACGCTGGCGAAAATCCTGCTATGTTTGCTGTATGGGCGACCGGCCGGCACCCTGCGCCCCGCCGCGCATGCCGGGCGGAACGAGCATACGGGTCGTAAACGGCAGCAGGGACGGGTCATGGGCTTCACATCGATCTATCGGCACGGATTTGCGCGGGTGGCCGCCTGCACGACCCGCTGCATGCCGGCCGATCCGGCGGCCAATGCCGACGCGGTGCTGGACGTGGCGCGCGCCTGCCACGACAAGGCGGTGGCGGTGGCCCTGTTTCCGGAACTGGCGCTGTCCGGCTATGCCATCGACGACCTGCTGATGCAGGATCCGCTGATCGACGCGGTGGCGCGGGCGGTCGAGCGGATCGTCGTCGCCTCGGCCGACCTGATGCCCCTTCTGCTGGTTGGCGCCCCGCTGTTGCACCAGGGGCGGCTCTACAACACGGCGGTCGTGATCCACCGCGGCCGGCTGCTCGGCGTGGTGCCGAAGATCCACCTGCCGAACTACCGGGAGTTCTACGAGCGCCGCTGGTTCGCCTCCGGCGCCGGGACCGAGGGCGGTACGATCCGCATCGGCGGCTTGACCGCACCATTCGGACCCGACCTGCTGTTCACCGCGGAGGACCAGCCCGGCCTCGTCGTCCATGCCGAGATCTGCGAGGATCTGTGGGTGGCGGTGCCGCCGAGCGCCATGGCGGCGCTGGCCGGCGCGACGGTGCTGGCCAACCTGTCGGCCAGCAACATCACCATCGGCAAGTCGGACACCCGCCGTCTGCTCGCCAAATCGCAGTCGGCCCGCTGCCTGGCGGCCTACCTGTATTCGTCCGCCGGTACGGGAGAGTCGACGACCGACCTCGCCTGGGACGGCCAGACCTCGATCTTCGAGAATGGCGAGCTGCTGGCGGAAACCGATCGCTTTCCCGACGGCGCCCAAATGGCGGTGGCCGACGTCGACCTCGACCTGCTGCGGCAGGAACGGCTGCGCATGGGCAGCTTCGACGACAACCGCCGCTGGAGCGGCGGGCCGGCGGGCGGCTTCCGCAGCGTCGGCTTCCAGCTCGATCCGCCGGCCGACGATGTCGGCCTGCTGCGCGTGGTCCCGCGCCTGCCCTTCGTTCCCGCCAACGCCGAGCGGCTGGAGCAGGACTGCTACGAAGCCTACAACATTCAGGTCGCGGGGCTGGTGCAGCGGCTGCGCGCCACCGGCATCCAATCGGTGGTGATCGGCGTCTCGGGCGGGCTGGACAGCACCCATGCGCTGATCGTCGCCGCCCGCGCCATGGATCGGCTGGGACTGCCGCGCGCGGGCATCCGCGCCTACACCATGCCGGGCTTCGGCACCAGCGAGGGCACAAAGTCGAACGCCTGGCGGCTGATGACGGCGCTTGGCGTCACGGCGCAGGAACTCGACATCCGTCCGGCCGCCAACCAGATGCTGGCGGACATGGACCACCCCTATTCGCGGGGAGAGCCGGTCTACGACGTCACCTTCGAGAACGTGCAGGCCGGCCTGCGCACCGACTACCTGTTCCGTCTCGCCAACCAGCACAACGGCATCGTGCTGGGCACCGGCGACCTGTCGGAACTGGCGCTCGGTTGGTGCACCTATGGCGTCGGCGACCAGATGTCCCACTACAACGTCAATGCCGGCGTGCCGAAGACGCTGATCCAGCACCTGATCCGCTGGGTCGGCCGCACCGGCCAGTTCCAGCAGGAGGTGTCGCAGACGCTGGACGCCATCCTGAAGACGGAGATTTCCCCGGAGCTGGTGCCGGCCGGTTCCGACAAGGCGCTGCAGAGCTCCGAGTCCGTGGTCGGACCTTACGAGCTGCAGGACTTCACCCTGTACTATGTGCTGCGTTACGGCTTCCGCCCGGCGAAGATCGCCTTCCTGGCCCGCCATGCCTGGTCGGACGCCGGAACGGGCGACTGGCCGGAGGGCTTCCCGCTGGAGAAGCGCCGCGCCTACAGCCCGGCCGAGATCCGCGACTGGCTGCGCGTCTTCCTGCGTCGCTTCTTCGGTTTCAGCCAGTTCAAGCGATCCGCCATGCCGAACGGCCCAAAGGTGACCCCCGGCGGCTCGCTGTCGCCCCGCGGCGACTGGCGCGCACCGTCGGACGGCAACGTGCGCGTCTGGCTGGATGAGCAGGAACGGGAGGTTCCGGCAGAGTAAGGGAGGGCCTTACCCCCGTTTCCACACCGTGGTTTCGATGTAGCGGCTGGCCAGGAAGCGGTAGGTCTGCTTCTGGAGCTGCTCGACCTGGGCCGAGCGCTCCATCGAGACGGAGTCCCAACCGGTCAGCAGCTCCTCCCACTCCAGCAGCTTGGCGCGCAGGTCGTCACGGATCTTGCGGATGAACTGCACGGTGGGATGGAAGTTGCGCAGCGCACCGACGATGTCGCCGGTCTGGGCGTCGGCCTGGTCGAAGATCATGTCGTATTCGCGCAACGGCTTGCGGATCAGCCCCTGCATGCGGTTGAGTTCCGAGCAGAAGGTGCGGTCGGTGCGGTAGATGGTTGCCAGCTTGGCCATGCTGCCGTCGATCCGGCGGATGTGCTTGAAGCGGTCGCGCAGCGCCTCGATGTAGGACAGCTCCTGCGCCAGGTCGTCGATGCGGTCGCTGAGATATTGTTCGGGGTTGTTGGTCAGCTTCAGGCGCTCGGCGATCTTGCCCAGGCCGAGCTTCATCCGGTCCTTGGTCTGCGGGTCCTCCACGAGCTGCTCAAGCTCGTCGATGTCCGATACGATGACCTCGTTGCCGGTGACCGACGAGACGATCTGCATGGTGAGGCGCCCCTTGGCGATGATCCGGTGCCTGTCGTCCACCGACCAGGAGGCCCGCCCGTCCAGCAGCTCCCCGGGGATCTCCTCGCCGGGCCGGATGCGCTTCACGAAGGCCAACCCCTGTTCGATGATCTCCAGCAGGCGGGCGTCGTGGGTGCCCTCCTCGATCTGGAAGGATTCCATGAGCGTGGGGAAGGCCAGCGCCGCCTTCAGGTCGCCCAGCAGGATGTTCAGAACCGGCTCCTTGCTGTTCGGCTCCTGGCAGAAGAAGGCGCCGGGCAGACTGAAGACCTTGTGCTGGAAATCGAAATGCGTGTCCCGCATCGGCTGGGCGAGCGCATCCTCCTTGGCGGCCCGTTCCGCGGCGTCCTGGTCTTCCCTGGACGGCTTCTCCACGGACGGCCCTTCGACGGGCGGCCCCCCGGCCGGAGGCTCCGGCGGATTGTCGGCAGGGTGGTCGCTGCTGGGAAGATCGGTCATGGGACGGCAGGCTCGGGCGATGGAATGCGTCCGCAGCCTACAGCAGATCCCGCAAACGGAACCACATCATTGCGAGGACAAGCGCCGGCGTGCGGAAGCGCCGTCCGCCTGGGAAGGCGTGGTGGGGCACGCGGGCGAAGACGTCGAAGCGCTCGGCGGTGCCGGCGACCGCTTCCGCCATCACCCGGCCCGCCATTCCGGCCAGTGCCACGCCGTGGCCGGAATAGCCGTGGGCGAACAGCGTGGTGGGCGACAGCCGGCCGAGATGCGGCATGCGGTTCATGGTGATCGCCACATGGCCGCCCCAGCAATGGTCGACCCGGACATCCCGCAGGCCGGGGAAGACGGTCAGCATCTTCTGCCGCATCGCCTGCTTCAGCCCCGGCGCGTCCAGTCCGGAATAGCTGACGCCGCCGCCGAACAGCAGCCGGTGGTCGGCGGAGCGGCGGAAGTAATCGAGCGAGAACTTCATGTCCGATGCCGCGATGTTGGTCGGCATCAGCGCCATGGCGCGATCCTCTCCCAGCGGCTCGGTGGCGATCATGTAGGTGGCGACCGGCATGATGGTGCGCTCGAGCCCCGGCACCGTCCGCCCCAGATAGGCGTTGCCGGCCAGGATCAGGTGCTTGGCCGTCACCGCGCCACCCGCCGTGCGGACCCGCGGCGCCGCGCCGCTGTCGATGGCCAGGGCGCGGCTGCACTCGAAGATGCGGACCCCGGCGGCGGCGGCGGCGCGTGCCAGCCCCAACGCGTAGTTCAGCGGATGGAGGTGCCCGCTTCCCTCATCGTAGAGGCCGCCGATGTAGAGGTCGCTCGCGACATGGGTGCGGATGCCGTCGCGGTCGAGGCGGCGGACCCGGTCGTAGCCGTAGCCGTCGCGCATCTCGCGTTCCAGCGCCGCCACGTCCTCCATGTGGCGGGGCTTCAGCGCGGCGAAGGCGAAGCCCCAGGTCAGGTCGCAGGCGATGGCGTGCCGTTCGACGCGGTCCGCGAGCTGGGCCTTGGCCTCTTCCCCGAAGTCCCACAGCCGGTGGGCATCCTCCTTGCCGACCCAGCCCTCGATGGTCGCCATCGGCTTGTTGTAGCCGGTGATGATCTGCCCGCCGTTGCGCCCCGACGCCCCCCAGCCGCAATGCTCGGCTTCGAGCAGGACGACGTCGTATCCGCGTTCCGCCAGTTCCAGCGCGGCGGTCAGGCCGGTGTAGCCGCCGCCGACCACGCAGACGTCGCAGGACAGCTCTCCCTCCAGCGGCGGATGGGAGGCCTGCGGGTTGGCGGAGGCGGCGTACCAGCTATCGAGATAGGTGGGCTTGGGCATGGCCGGCAGTAAGGCCCAGGCGAGCGGGGAAGGTCAACGGAAAGCCGGATATTTCACCGCCGCGCGCTGCGGAACCTCTGGCGCGGTCCGCGGGAACGGCGTCATAGTGTCGCTGTCGTCCACAGCACGGAGGGGGCTGCCCATCGTCCGGAGCGGTCCGCCATACCCATGGGTTTTATGGAAGACTTCATCAAGAAGAACCGGATTACCGAAGTCGAATGCCTGGTGCCCGACATGTCGGGCATCGCGCGGGGCAAGATCGTCCCCGCCGAGAAATTCCTCCGCATCCTGCGCGACCGCGGCCTGCGCCTGCCCGAGGCGATCTTCGTCCAGACCGTGACCGGTGAGTTTCCCGACGACGAGGACATCACCTCGGACGAGAATTCCGACATCTACATGATCCCGGACGAGCGGACGATCCGCTTCGTCCCCTGGTACGAGGAACCGACCGCCCAGGTCATCACCGATTGCGTCTATGCCGACGGCCGCCCGGTCGACGTCTCGCCGCGGCATGTGCTGAAGCGGGTGCTGGCGCTGTACGAGGAGCGCGGCTGGAAACCGGTGGTCGCCCCGGAGCTGGAATTCTTCCTGGTCCAGGTCAACAAGGACCCCGATTACCCCCTGGTGCCGCCGGTCGGCCGCAACGGCCGGATGGAGAGCGGCCGGCAGGCCTTCGGGATCGACGCCGTCAACGAGTTCGACCCGATCTTCGAGGCGGTCTACGACTTCTGCGAAACGCAGGACATCGACATCGACACCTTGACCCACGAGGCCGGGGCGGCGCAGATCGAGATCAACTTCAACCACGGCGACGCGCTGGAACTGGCCGACCAGGCCTTCCTGTTCAAGCGCACGGCGCGCGAGGCGGCGATCCGCCACCAGGTCTACGCCACCTTCATGGCCAAGCCGATGCAGGGCGAGCCCGGCAGCGCCATGCACGTCCACCAGTCGGTGGTCGACGCCGACAGCGGCCGCAACCTGTTCGCAAACCCGGACGGCACCGACAGCGCCCTGTTCCTGTCGCACATCGCCGGCCTGCAGAAGTACCTGCCTTACGCCATGCCGCTCCTGGCGCCGAACGTCAACAGCTACCGCCGGCTGGTGCCGAACTCCGATGCGCCGATCAACGTCCACTGGGGCCGCGACAACCGCACCACCGGGCTCCGCGTGCCGGTGTCGCAGCCGGACTCGCGCCGGGTGGAGAACCGGGTGGCCGGGGCCGATGCCAACCCCTACCTGGCGATCGCCGCCTCGCTCGCCTGCGGCTATATCGGCATGGTCCAGGGGCTGGAGCCGAACGACCCGATCAAGGGTTCCGCCTACCGGCTGGCCTTCACCCTTCCGCGCCACCAGAACGAGGCGCTGACCAAGTTCAACGCCTGCAAGCCGCTGAAGGAAATCCTCGGCGAGCGCTTCATCGACGCCGTCACCTGCGTGAAGGAGGCGGAGTATGAGGCCTACAACCGCGTTATCAGCTCCTGGGAACGCGAGAACCTGCTGCTGAACGTGTGACGCCGGCGCCTCTCCCGCCCGCCATAGTACCGGACATGCTGAACGGCCCGCGCATCCTGCCGCGGGCCGTTTCCTTTTCGGCATGCGCGCATGAACGCGTCTTGGGGCCGGCGGGCGGTTCGTCATGCCCGAAGCTTCATGCGGTGCTTGATCGCACACCCCGTCCGCGCGGCCGTTTCCTCTCCTTCGCTGATCGGAATGGGTAGGGTCGGGTACGATCCTGCCGATGCGGCGGAATATCCTGTCCGGTGGATGGGGTGCCCCTCGTCCATCCGTTGACATCCCTCCATCCGGCGCCCCGATTGCGCCGCCCCGTCCTTGCTGCCAAGCGTGAAAATGTGAGGCCGGCGCTAACCCGCTTATGGGCGCGTGCTTCCCGGAATCGAAAGACATCCCGGCAAATGCGGCGTGTATTTTGAGATTCAATCCAGGGCTGCCGCGATAGTGCGGCAGTCACGGCTGATGCCCTCAAGACTCCCCAAGACCCCCATGTGTTGTCTTCTTTGATAATCGTCAAGTCTGTCGACGAATTTCGGCAATGAACCGGCGTGATCCGCCTCTTCCTGCCCAGATTTCACATTGCGCGAACCAACCGCCTCATTCGCTTTCCCAATCGATGGACGACCCTGCATGAGCATGCATCCAGCGACCCTGTCCGTCCCCGCAAGTTCGCGAAGCGCGAGTTGGGTCCAGCGCAGGGTGGCCGTCGCCCTGCTGTTCATCCTGGTGACCACCGGTGCGCTCGGGCTCACGCTGCACCGGCTCGGCCAGCCCAGCAACCTGACCGACATCCAGAACCTGTTCGTCCTGGAAAATCCCGACCTGATCCCGACGGATTCCTGGGATCCGATGATCGCCGCGCTGGGATGGCTGCACGAGCATCCGGGCGAGAACGTCTATGACGGGGTGTTCTTCCAGCAGCACATCAAGTTCCAGTATCCGGTGACCTCGCTGCTGCCGCTGGAGGCGATGCGTGCGGCGGGGCTGCTGACCCTCCATGCCTTCTCCCGGATCAACCTGCTGCTGGTGATGGCCACGGCGGCCGGCATGGCGATCCTGATGCTGGAGCTGGCGGCTAGGCTGAAGCTGCCCGGCGCCCGCGACGACCGGACGACGCAGTTCCTGCTCGGGGGCCTCGGCTTCACGGCCACGCTGTGCTTCTACCCGGTGCTGAAGGCGTTCTCGCTTGGGCAGGTGCAGGTCTGGCTGAACGCCGCCTTCGTCTTCGCCTGCGTCGCCCTGCTGCGCGACCGGCGGGCGCTGTGCGGCGCCCTGCTGGGCGCCTCCACGCTGATGAAGCCACAGATGTCGCTGTTCCTGGTGTGGGCGGTGGTTCGCGGCGACTGGCGCATGGCGGCGGGATGGGCGGCCGTGGTGGTGCCGGGCGTGGTGCTGGCGGCGCTGCTCTACGGGATCGCTCCGCTGGTCGACTATCTCGACGTGCTCCTGTTCATCGGTCGGCACGGCGAGAGCTACTACGTCAACCAGACCGTCAACGGACTGGTCAACCGCCTGCTGCACAACGGCAACAACCTGGACTGGTCGGCCGAGAGCTTCGCCCCCTATCACCCGGTCGTGCACGCGGCGACCCAGGTTTCCGGCCTTTTCTTCGTTCTTCTCGGCCTGCTGTGGCGCCGCCGCGAGGTCGGGAGCGAGCGCATCGGCGCCTTCGTCTTCGCGGGCGTCTGCTTCACCGTCGGGTCGCCCGTCGCCTGGGTGCATCACTTCGGCGTGCTGCTGCCGGCCTTCGCGCTCGGCTTCCTCGGCCTGATGGAATCCGGCGTCCGGCGCCCCGCAGCCGCGGTGGCGATCCTGTGCGTCGCCTATTTCCTTGCCGGCAACCTGCTGTTCTGGCCGGTCAACCGGATGGCGGACACGCCGCTGAACGTCCTGCAATCCTACCTTTTCGCTGCGACGCTGCTGCTGCTCGGCCTGCTCTACGACCTTGCCGGCCGTCATGACCGCGCCGCCGTTCCCCTGCGCGCCGCTCCCGCGGCGGAAGCCGAGCCGGTGCTGACCGCCACCGCGATTGCGCCGCCGGCAGCGTCCGGCGCGGAGCCGCCGCTGTTCGTCGACCTGGACGGCACGCTGCTGAAGACCGACCTGCTGTACGAATCGCTGTTCGGCCTGATCAAGGCCCAGCCATGGACGGCGCTGCTGGTTCCGCTATGGCTGGCGGGCGGCAGGGCACGGCTGAAGGGGGAACTGGCACGGCGGGTCGAGATCGACCCTGCCTCCCTGGTCTACAACCCGGCGGTGCTGGAGCGCCTGGAGAGGGAGCGCCACCGCGGCCGGCGGCTGGTGCTGGCCACCGCCGCGCACCACCGCTACGCCGACGCGATCGCCCGCCATCTCGGCCTGTTCGACCAGGTGCTGGCCAGCAACGACGCCCTCAACCTGAAGAGCGAGCGCAAGTTCGAGGCGATCCGCGCGCAGGCGCCGTCGGGGGTCTTCGACTACATGGGCAACGACGAGGCGGACTTCGCCATCTGGCGCGCCGCGCGCCACGGCATCGCGGTGGAGGCGGCGCCGGCGGTGATCCGGCATGCAGGCACGCTCTGCCCGCTGGAGACCATCTCCACGCCGCGGCGGTCGCGTCCGCTTTTGATCCTGCGTGCGCTGCGCGTGCACCAGTGGCTCAAGAACCTGCTGGTCTTCGTGCCGCTGCTGGCCGGGCAGAAGCTGGGCGATCCCGAGGCGACCCTGCGGGCCGTGCTCGCCTTCGTCGCCTTCGGCCTGTGCGCGTCGAGCATCTACGTGCTGAACGACCTGCTCGACCTGCCGGCCGACCGCCGCCACCCCCGCAAGCGGCGCCGGCCCTTCGCCTCGGGCGACCTGCCGCTCGACCTCGGCCTGCTGCTGATCCCGGCGCTGCTGGCGGCCAGCGCCGCCCTGTCGATCCTGGCGTTGCCGCCGCTGTTCCTGGCGGCGCTGGCCGCCTATGCCGCCTCCTCGCTGTTCTACAACCTCTTCGCCAAGAACCGCGTGGTCTGGGACGTGATGCTGCTGGCCGGCCTCTATTCGCTGCGCGTGCTGGGCGGGGCGACCGCGACGGCGATCGTCCCGTCCTTCTGGCTGCTGGCTTTCTCGATGTTCCTGTTCCTCAGCCTGGCGATGGTGAAACGCTATTCCGAAATGGACAGCATGATGAAGCTGGGGCTGGAGCAGGCGGAGGGCCGCGGCTACCTGACGGCAGACATGCCGGTGCTGCAGTCGATCGGCGTGTCCAGCGGCTTCCTGTCGGTGCTGGTGATGGCGCTCTACATCAACAGCCCCGAGGTCGGCATGGTCTACGACCGGCCGCAGGCGTTGTGGATCATCTGTCCGCTCCTGCTTTTCTGGATCGGGCGGGTGTGGCTGCAGACCCATCGCGGGCAGATGCACGACGACCCCGTCGTCTTCGCCGCGCGCGACAAATGGAGCATCGTCATCGGCGTGATCTGCGCCGTCGTGCTCGAGGTCGGCCGCACCTGAACGCGCCGGCCCGTTCCCGTCCTTCCCGAACCCGGAGCCCACATGCCAATCGCCGTCGTCGGATTGATCCTTCTGAGCGTCACCCTGTCCGCGCTGGCACAGATCTCGCTGAAGATCGGCATGTCCAGCCCGGCGGTGTCGACGGCGCTGGCGCAGGGAGATACCGCCAGGATCGCCCTCTCGGTGATGGCCACGCCGCACGTGCTGACCGGGCTCGGCTGCTATGGGCTGGGAATGGTGGTGTGGCTGGCGGTGCTGGCCAAGGTGGACGTCACCATGGCCTATCCCTTCGTCGGCCTCGGCTTCCTTGTCACGCTGGGACTAGGCGTCCTGCTGCTGGGCGAGCAGGTCACCGCGACGCGCTTGATCGGCACGCTCCTGGTCGTGCTGGGCGTCGTGCTGACGGCGCAGAGCTGAGCGGCGCGCCGGATACGGCGCCAAGATGGCCTCTACCCATCCCCGCACCCTGGGCCCCACCCCCGGCGGGTATCGTCCCGGCCGTGGAACGCATCCGGGATCCCGCTTCCGACCCGAGCCAAACCGTTGACAACATACCCATCCACGGGTGCAATAGCGCCCGCGCGCTGGGTATGCCGTTAGGATGTGGCGGCACCCTCGAACGGAAACGAACAGGTCGGGGCAAATCATGAAAAAACTCGCTCTCAGCCTCATCGGCGCGGTCGCGGCGGTCGCCATCGCCGGCCCGGCGATGGCCCAGGCCAAGAAGCCGGTCAACATCTACATCTGGAACGACTATCTGGGTGAGACCACTCTCGACGACTTCACCAAGGCCACCGGCACCGAGACGAAGGTCGACCTGTACGACAGCCTGGAACTGCTGGAGCAGAAGGTGCTGGTCGGCAAGTCCGGCTACGACGTCATCGTCCCGACCGCGGAACCGACCCTGTCGCGCCTGATCCAGGCCAAGGTCGTCGGGCCGCTCGACAAGTCGAAGATCCCGAACCTGAAGAACCTGGACCCCAAGGTCCTGAAGCTGCTGGAGAACTCCGACCCCGGCAACAAGTTCGCCGTGCCCTATCTCGGCGGCACCGTCGGCATCGCCGTCATCCCGGAGAAGATCAAGGCCGTCGCCCCCGACGTGAAGCTCGATAGCTGGGACCTGATCTTTAATCCGGAGGTGGCGAAGAAGGTGTCGGCCTGCGGCATCACCGTCATGGACTCGGCCATCGACGTCATCCCGTCGGTGCTGAACTACCTCGGCCTCGATCCCAACTCCGAGAAGAAGGAGGATCTGGACAAGGTCGAGAAGACGCTGATGGCGGTGCGCCCCTACATCAAGCGGTTCGTCACCGGCGAGAACATAAACATCCTGGCCGGCGGCGACGCCTGCGTCGTCATGGCCTACAACGGCGATGCCATCCAGGGTGCCGCCCGCGCCGCCGAGGCCAAGAGCGCCAAGGTCGAGTACGTCACGCCGAAGGAGGGTGTCCAGGTCTGGTGGGACACGCTGGCGGTGCCGGCCGACGCCCCCAACAAGCAGGGCGCCTACGACTTCATCAACTTCGTGCTGGAGCCGGCCAACATGGCCAAGATCTCCAACACGGTGCGCTATGCCAATGCCGTCCCGGGCTCGCTGGCGACGGTGGCGGATGACATCAAGTCGAACCCCGGCATCTTCGTGCCGGCGGACAGCACCCTGAAGCTGTTCTCGCTGAAGCAGATCAAGCAGTCGACCGACCGCGCCCGCACCCGCGTGTGGACCAAGGTCAAGACCGGCAAGTAAGCCGGGCACCATGAGGCGCCGACCCGCCCCGGCCGGTCCCCAGCGATGGGGATCGGCCGGGGCGTTGTCATGAAAGAGGATACCGGATGGCCGGTCAGCCGATTCGCAAACCCACCCGCCTGGAACCGTGGCAGGACCCGGGCCAGGCGCCCTATGTCCGCATCGAGAAGGTGACGAAGACCTTCGGCGACTTCGTCGCGGTGGACGAGGTCAGCCTGTCGATCTACCGCAACGAATTCTTTGCGCTTCTCGGCGGCTCGGGGTCGGGCAAGACGACGCTGCTGCGTATGCTGGCGGGGTTCGAGCAGCCGACCGAGGGCAAGATCTTCATCGACGGCGTCGACATGGCCGGCATCCCGCCCTACGAGCGGCCGGTCAACATGATGTTCCAGTCCTACGCGCTGTTCCCGCACATGACGGTGGAGCAGAACGTCGCCTTCGGCCTGCGCCAGGACGGCGTCGCGAAGGCCGAAATCCGCGACCGGGTGGAGGAGATGCTGGGGCTGGTGCAGCTCGCGGCCTTCGGCAAGCGCCGTCCGCACCAGCTTTCCGGCGGCCAGCGCCAGCGCGTGGCGCTCGCCCGCTCGCTGGTCAAGCGCCCGAAGCTCCTGCTGCTGGACGAGCCGCTGGGGGCGCTCGATAAGAAGCTGCGCGAGCGCACGCAGTTCGAGCTGGTCAACATCCAGGAAAAGCTCGGCATCACCTTCATCGTCGTCACCCACGACCAGGAAGAGGCGATGACCATGTCCTCGCGCATCGCCGTGATGAACCACGGCGTCATCGCGCAGGTCGGCACGCCCACCGAGATCTACGAGTATCCGCACACCCGCTTCGTCGCCGAGTTCATCGGCTCCATCAACATGTTCGACGGCCGGGTGGTCGAAGCCAACGGCGACCAGGTGCTGGTCGCCTCCGAGGAGGCCGGCTGCGAGCTGCTGATCGCGCACGCCACCCCGGCGCCGGCCGGCTCCCCGGTGTCGGTCGCCATCCGGCCGGAGAAGATCCTGCTGTCCAAGGAGCCGCCCGCCGGCGAGACGGGCGTCGGCGAGGGGCGCAACCGGACCACCGGCATCGTGCGCGAGATCGCCTATCTCGGCGACGTCTCGATCTATCTGGTGCAGCTTCCGACCGGCAAGACGGTGCGGGTGACCGCCCCCAACGTCACCCGCCGCACGGAGATGCCGATCACCTGGGAGGACGAGGTGACCTTGAGCTGGCGGCCCTTCGCCGGCGTGGTGCTGACGCAATGACGGCGCTGGTCTCCCTCCTCAGCCGGGTGGGGCTGTGGGGACGCGGCGTCGTCGTCGCCATCCCCTACCTGTGGCTGCTGCTGTTCTTCTTGGTGCCCTTCCTGATCGTCTTCGGCATCAGCTTCGCCGAATCGATCATCGCCCAGCCGCCCTATTCGTCGCTGGTGGAATGGCAGGTGGATCCCGACGCCGACACGTCGAAGCTGCAGATCCTGCTGAACATCACCAACTATTTCCGGCTTGCCGGCGACGACCTCTACATCCTGGCCTACCTCAACTCGGTCAAGATCGCGCTGGTGACGACGCTGCTCTGCCTGCTGGTCGGCTATCCGATGGCCTACGCCATCGCCAAGGCCGACCCGGCGCGCCGCGGGCCGCTGATGATGCTGGTGATCCTTCCCTTCTGGACCAGCTTCCTGATCCGCATCTATGCGTGGATCGGCATCCTCAAGGGCAACGGCGTCATCAGCAACCTGCTGGAATGGGCGGGGATCACCAGCGGGCCGGTGGAGATCCTCTATTCGGACTGGGCGGTCTACATCGGCATGACCTACTGCTACCTGCCCTTCATGGTGCTGCCGCTCTACTCCACGCTGGAGAAGATGGACCCGACCCTGCTGGAGGCGGCGGCCGACCTTGGATCCCGCCCCTTCAAGTCCTTCCTGTCGATCACGCTGCCGCTGTCGCTGCCTGGCATCGTCGCGGGTTCGCTGCTGGTCTTCATCCCGGCGGTGGGCGAGTTCGTGACGCCGGAACTGCTGGGCGGGCCCGACACGCTGATGATCGGCCGCGTGCTGTGGAACGAGTTCTTCTCCAACCGCGACTGGCCGGTCGCCTCGGCGGTCGCCATCGCGCTGCTTCTGGTGCTGGTGGTGCCGATCATGATCTTCCAGCATATCCAGGGCAAGCAGGCGGAGGCCGGCAAATGAAACGCATCGGCTTCCTGTCCTGGGCACTGTGGTTCGGCTATGCCTTCCTCTACGTGCCGATCGTCCTGCTGATCGTCTACAGCTTCAACGATTCCCGGCTCGTCACCGTGTGGGCCGGCTTCTCGACCAAATGGTATGCCGAGCTGCTCCACAACGACACGCTCCTCGACGCGGCGCTGCTGTCCTTCCGGGTGGCGGCGGTGTCGGCGACGCTGGCGGTGATGCTGGGCACCTGCGCCGGCCTGGCGCTGTCGCGCTTCGGCCGTTTCCGCGGGCGCACCCTGTTCGGCGGCATGATCACGGCGCCGCTGGTCATGCCGGAGGTCATCACCGGCCTGTCGCTGCTGCTGCTGTTCGTGGCGATGGAACAGTGGGTGGGCTGGCCCGATGGCCGCGGCGTCACCACCATCACGCTCGCCCACACCACCTTCACCATGTCCTACGTGGCGGTGGTGGTGCAATCGCGGCTGGCCGGCATGGACGGCAGCCTGGAGGAGGCGGCGATGGATCTGGGCGCGCGCCCGGCGAAGGTCTTCTTCGTCATCACCCTGCCGCTGATCGCCCCGGCGCTGGTCGCCGGCTGGCTCCTGGCCTTCACCCTGTCGCTGGACGACGTGGTGGTGGCGAGCTTCGTCTCCGGACCGGGATCGACGACCCTGCCGATGGTGATCTTCTCCAGCGTCAAGTTCGGCATCAGCCCGCAGATCAACGCGTTGGCGACGCTGATGGTGCTGGTGGTGGCGACCGGCATCTTCGTCGCCAGCATCGTCATGGCCCGGCAGGAACGCCAGCGCAAGCGCGACGAACAGATGGCCATCCAGAACGGCTGAGGCCGGACGGGACGCCGGACAAGCTGCGGACCACACTCCACCATGTCCGGCGGTGCCGGTCCGCAGCGCAGCCGCAGCCTATCCATCCGCGCCGGGCAGACCGGTGCCCGCGGCGATGGCAATTGCCTGTTCCTTTTGCTATGTTGAGGCCATCGTCAACAGCGAAAGAGGCCGTGCCATGCGTGCGCTCCTGTGGTTCCCCTTGTTGAGACTTGGTTTTTTCAATCCGGTTTCCAGCGCCTATTCGACCCCGCGCGCCGTTACGGCCCGCCGCGCCCTGCGCCCGCCTTCCGGCTGCTGAGCAGCCCGCCGGCCCTCCCATTCCCGCCGGCCCCCACTTCCCAGGCATCTTCGAAGGTGCAATTTCAAAGGCGCAATCGATCTGCGTCTTTTGGAATGGTTCCTCTCCCATAAGGCCTAGGCGCCGTTCCCGCGGTTGCGATTGCCAAAATCGCTTTCCCGTGTTTAGGGTGGATCGGGACCAAAAAAACGTCACCGCCCCGGTCGATCGGCCGATGAGCCCGCTCCCGACCGCGCGAGGCAGGTGACGAAAGGGTAGAGGGATCGACGCATGACGACACCGAACGCCCGGTCGCTGGCCGGAACGCCGACCAGCCTTGGCTTCCACATGCCCGGTGAGTGGGCTCGCCACAGCGGTTGCTGGATGGCTTGGCCATGCCGGCCCGAAACCTGGCCGGAAGGGTCGTTCGACACCGCCTGCGATGCCTACGCCGAGGTCGCGCGCGCCATTTCACGGTTCGAACCGGTGACGATGGTGTGCGACCCGGCGGACGTCGCCGATGCTTCGCTGGCCTGCGGCGCCGGCATCCAGATCCTGCCGCTGCCGATCAGCGATTCCTGGATCCGGGACACCGGCCCCAGTTTCGTGACCGATGGGAAGGGTGCCCTGGCCGGGGTCCACTGGGACTTCAATGCCTGGGGCGGCAATTACGACGGCTGCGAGCGGGACCGCGAGGTCGGCCGCCTGATCCTCGACCATCTGAAGCTTCCCCGCTTCGCCGCCCCGCTGGTGATGGAGGGGGGATCGTTCCATGTCGACGGGGAAGGGACCCTGATCACCACGGAACAGTGCCTGCTGAACCGGAACCGCAACCCCGGCTTGAGCCGGGACGAGATCGAAGGCCACCTGAAGGACCATCTCGGCGTCAGCACGGTGATCTGGCTGGGCGAGGGCTATCAGGACGATGAAACCGACGGCCACATCGACGAGATCGCGCTGTTCGTGCGTCCCGGCGTGGTCATGGCGATCACCACCGACGACCCCGGCGACGCCAACTTCAAGGCTTTCCAGGACAATCTCGACCGCCTGCGGCGGGCCCGCGACGCCAGGGGCCGCCAGTTGGAGGTGATCCCGATCCAGCAGCCGGCGCGCCGTGACGAGAACGGCGTGCGGCTGACGCTGTCCTACACCAACCTCTACATCGCCAACGGCGGCATCGTCATGCCGGCCTTCGAGGATCCGGCCGACGACGAGGCGTTCCGCGTGGTCCGCAAGGCCTTCCCCGACCGCGAAGTGGTGCAGATCGCTGCCATGGACATCGTGCGCGGCGGCGGCGGCATCCACTGCATTACCCAGCAACAGCCAGCAGCGAAGTAAACTGTTGATTTAAAAGGGAAATTTAGAAAGCAAGGTCGAGATTTCCTGTCGCGAACTTGTTGCGAGGTGTTGATTTTCCTCAAAAGTTCCGTAAATTGTTGCGAAGTGGTTGCGAACTTTTGGGGAAAACGCCTTGGAAGTCGAAGACAATAGCCTTAAAGAAATTAAGGAAATTGAAGACGGCTTATTGATCTGGCGGGATAGCAAGAGCCCATATTGGCAGATGCGTGCCTATGTCACGGGCACCCGCCGCTATATCCGCCAGAGCCTAAAGACGACCGATCTCCATGCCGCTGTCGTTGAAGCACGCAAGCGGTGGATGCGCCTTCAAGTTCGCATCGAAGACAATCTGCCGGTCTTCGAGATGCGCATTGAGAAGGCGTGTGATCTGTGGCTTTCGGAGAAAGAAGATCTCGTCAAGAAAGGCGCCTACAAAGCCAGCGTGCTCCGGGTCTCTAAGGGAGCAATCAAGCGTTACCTGAAATACTACTTCAAAGGGCGCTCGCTGAGCAGCATTGACCATTCGGAAGCCGAGCGCTATTGGACATGGCGGCTCAACAATGCAAAGCGAAGCGCTCAGCCTAGCAAGGTTACGATTGGCGCCGAACTCAACACGATCAACCAGATTGTCGAGTGGGCGGAGATCAAAGGGCATCTCAAGCGCGGTGTCGTTTCGCGTTTGAAGAAGCCTAAAGCCCTTGCCAAGACCAAGGTGAACCGGAGGGCAGCCTTCTCGCGGGAGGAAATGAAGACGCTCTTTACGGTGCTAAAGCTCTGGCAACAGGAAGCGCGCAACGACCGAGATCGTATGGTTCGTACGGTCCTCTACTACGCTGTGAAACTCGTATACTACAGTGGTATGAGAACGAATGACATGCCGCTGCTGCGGTGGCAGGATGTCAAAGCGACCTGGAGCGACAAGGACAGCCAGTGGTATGTGCAGTTCTTCTTGCGCGGTAAGGTGGAGTCACGATGGGTGGTTGCGCAGCATGATGCCGGGCCGCTGCTGATCGAATGGCGCAATATCTGCCCGCACACGGAGCCGGACGACCTTGTGTTCGCCTACAAGAAGGGGGAAATGCCCTTACTTGAACAAAGCTTTCGTAACTGCCTCAAGAAATTCGAACTCTGGCTCGACGGCGATGGAGCGCCACGATCTCTTTACAGCCTGCGCCATACCGCAGCGACTGAAGCACTCGACCGGGGAGTGCCGATTGAGGACCTCGCGCGAAATATGCGCACCAGTGTCCAAGTCATCATGGACCACTACGGCCACATCGCCAATCTCGATAAGGCATCGGTGTTGACCTATCGGCAACGTGACGATGCACCCGAACGGCCCGTGTGAGGGGGGCGAAACTCAATAAGCGCGTTCGATAGGGTCTGCCTATCTTGCGAACCTACAAAATGATCGCCGCATTCACCGGCTGCCGACCGAGGCAATTCACTGGGCTAAACTGGGGGGATGTGCTGGGTTACAGGGAGCGGCCCAACAAGCCGCTACGTGACCGCGATATTCGCCTTCGCGTACGCGGGAAGGGCAAGGCCTTGCCCTTCCCCAGGAAGCCGCCTTGCCCTGGTTCGACACATTGTGGATGCTCATGGTTCGAGCCATGAAGCGCGATCCGCTCGACACCGAGCCGGTCTGCGCCAATACAGCCGGGAATTGGCTCGACAGCGTGAAGAAGAGCTTCGCCGAGCTATCGAAGGCGTGCTATGGCCCGATAATCATGGTGTGCGTCGGACATCCTATTCGTTCCGCCACTTCTACATCAGCCAGCAGTTCATTGCCGGAGTGGACATCATCATGCAGGCCCGCAACACTCGGCAGGAGTAGCGACAAGATCCACCGCTTCTACGCCGATGTGAAACTGGTGTTGATGAAGGAGCATCTGTGGCCCGAGTGGAGGTTGCCTGCTTAGGTATGATGAGCACGGAACAGTTCAGGTAAAGTACGATTGAGCAGAGCCCCCGCTATTTGGAAAGAGTGGAAAAGCTCAGCCTCAGCGGGACAAAGTTCCCCATTCAGATCGACAAAGCTACGCCACGTGCCAAGGCTCCGAAGCGCACGCGGATCACTCCCCAACGCTCTGTAGGCTCCTCGCGCGGGTAGAAGACATGCTGACGGGATTGTGCGGCGCAAACTGCCCAATTGATGCCTTTCCTTTGACACGCCCATACAGCTGTTCAGTCATCACCCTTTCGAATGCGCTCACTACCTTTTCAGGGGTATCCGATAAGCGGTGCTCGAATAGAAGTGCGTCGTGCATGGGCAACACAATGGCGACGTCAGCAATACCGCTGACTTCCAGAAGCGCCTTCTTGAAGATCAATGAAGCAGTACCTTGAACCACTTGGCTGACTGCAGAGCGCTGCTCCTTCGCAGATAGAGGCCCTTTGCCATTCCTCCTGTAATGATTGCCTTGAACTGTCGCGATGCGTCCCTCACGCAGGAATTCCGTCCAAATGGTCCTTTTCCATTCCTCATATCTGGAGAAGAGTCTGAAGGCACCCTTTGCTTGTTCACGGTCGGCACCGAGTGATACTGCTGCGTCAATCAACGACTTCCGGCTCATCCCATAAGCGTATGAGAGAAACAACTGTTTGGCGACTTTCCGGCTTCCCATAAGCCCGAGATGGTTCGTTGCAAACAATTCGTACATATCGCCGTCACTGTAGAGGGCTGCCAGCTGCGGATCTTCAGAAAGGGCAGCCATAATGCCGACCTCGAATTGGTCGAAATCGACATAGCAGAGCTTAGCACCCTTAGGTGCCGCTATGATCGTACGGTACTTTTTGGGAAGGTTTTGAAGTGAGGGGCTGCGCACATGCACACGTGATGTCCGCGATCCAAAGACATCGATGATAGGTCTGGTAAGACCGCACGATAAGGTAAGTGACGCCAGAACCCGCTTAGCCGCATCGAACTCTTGAAGTACAAGCGTATCATTGCCGAAATCATGTTCATGCGGCAAGAATTCGAGTACGTATTCTGTTGACACTCCGTTAAGATCGAAGCCGGCCGCGCATAACTTTTCTTCGATTGCCCTGGGAGTAGGTGTCTCCAATGGCATGTCGTGTTTGGACGAGTAGCTTTTTAAGGAAAAGTAGTAGTCATAGTCTGCCTCTCTTCGCTTCTCCGATAGGTCAGAGGAGTTGATCGTGACCCCCATGGACATTGATTTTTGAAGGAGCCGATAAACAGGTACTTCCACAGCCCAAAACCGTTCGAGTTCCCCGTTCTCCGAAGCCTCTGCATGCAGAGCCAAATACATTTTGGCCATGCTCTTTGCGGCTTCGCACGCAATCTCAACATTGAACTCAACAGCCTTATTGAACATTCTTTTATAGGTTGAGCAAACTTCCGACGTTGCGCCGTATCTTTCTAGATGGCTTGTAATATCCAGCTTTTCGCGAGAGTGCCGATCCTCGGGGTTTCCGCTAACCGCTATTCGAAATTCGTCAAGATCAACGATGGTTTTTGGCAGATCCTGCGCTATGTCGAAGAGGACGTCTCGGATGATCCAGAAATCGTGGCATACAACCACGCCTGCGTAATCGACAACTTGCTCTGCACTCGTCTGGTTCAGCTGGTCATCCTCCAGCCAATAGAAGCAATCGGCGCCTCGCTCCGTGAAATCTTTTACGAATAGCAGTAGCTTCCATGGATGATTAATCATATTCACTGACTTCATCTACGAGGTTCATCAAATTCGGTCGCTCGCGCAGAGCAAACGGCAAGCCGTCTTCATTGTGGTGGCGTGCTGCACGCGCACCCGTGCCCTTTAATCCCGTCGGCACTAAGCCATAAAGAGGCTGCAGACTACCGACGGGTAATACGGACGCGGAGATCAGTAGGTAGCGTGCATTCTGATAAGGAAGTGACGCTGTAAAGCATTGAACCGATCGCTCGATTAGGGCTTTCTCTTCCACGCACCGGAGCCAGATAAGGATAGCAGCCGCTTCTCCCGATCTCATGTCCTCTTGGAGTTTGCGATCAGCCAATGCAACGAGAGCATCAGATCGATACTTCCTTACGGCGAGGAGCAGCCAGATATTGTAGTTTTGCCAGTCATGGATTGCTCCCTCTTCTCGCAAGAGGAATGTTTCCAATGCTGGCAGGCAGCGTCCATCCCTGTCCAGAATTGCGATCAGCCGACAATATTGGTCGGTCGATACGGCTTGATCCGAAAGCGTTCCCGATAGTGTGTCCACCAACGTTGTAGACAAGGCATCGCCTACGTCGAAGAGACCCGATTCGACAATTTGCGCGACACGGTTCACTGCAAAGCGGAATTGGCGCGATTGGGTTTCGCCCAAGGCGATGCAATCCGTTAGGATATTAAAGATGTAGGTGACTGATCGGGTCACGATCCGGCGGCTGCGCGACTGCCACATCTGACTAATTGCATTGGTCGCGCTGTCTTGAGATGGAAAATATTCGGCGAGCTTAGTTTGGGGCGTATCGGCTGCCAGTATCTCAGTTTTGCTAGCATTGATGTTTAAGCTTACCGTCCGCAGTTGACGGATAAGATCTTGGAGCGCACGCCGAGCATGTAACTCGGAATCAGCAATTATTCGAATGTCATCGACATAACGGTAATAGTCATACCCTTTCTTGGTCATCTCTCGGTCCACGGAGGACAGCAAGATGTTGGATAGAAAGGAGGACGCATCCCGATTTTGTGGCAAGCCATGACTGCCGCTGAAGGTCCACTGCTCAAGTAGCTTATCCAGTGTCCTGATCGCATTGCGGATCTGTAGCTTTTCTGGCCCTGTCGCATGGATGCTTGGAAGAGCGAACTCCAGTTCAGCAACGAGCTGGGCGCGTGATACGTTTTCAAAGAAGTTGCTTATATCAGTAATCAGTAGGTGTTTCTTCGATCTAACAAACGTTAGCGTCACCCCTTCAAACGTGAACCATCGGCTAATTTTATTTTTAAAGAGATATTTCGGATTTTGGGGATTTGGATCGTAGCGATTGCTAAGAACTCGATGGCTCAACAGCTTATCAAAATACGGAATCAGAAACGTGCAAATTGCTTGATAGACAAAGCGGTCAAAGAAGTCAGTTTCAAGGCCGTAGCGTTCGCCATATCCCTTCTTTGGAATGTTCCGGACAACACTCTTTGTTCCACAATAGGTTCCATTCCACTCCTGAAGGAGGGATATAATAATCCTCTTCGCCTCATCTGGGGCGCTGAAAAGATCGTCGTATTGCAGGCAGTCGAAATACCAATCGTCTCGCATGTCCTGCCGCAAGTGAAGCAAAACCTTGTCAAACTGTATCGGGAAACCTAAAGCCTGCCCTGTTTCCCAGAAGGACGCGCTGAGCCAAGCGGCCTCTTCGATTTTTGATTTTTCGTTCGCTTCTACCATCACCGGTGGAGCCTTATACGTCATAACGTAGCACAAGGGTATGCAACGAGGCTGCATTCTATCTCCCTCGCAGCTATTCCGCCACACCAGTCGAGCGCCAGGTGTAAGAAAGGTCGCACCAGAGTGGAGTTTCTAAAATGCCATACCACGACAATAGGTGCCCCGACTTTTCCTGCGAAGCACTGGCACGTACAGCGAAATGATCTATCCCTACTACGCCGACGTGAATTTGGAACTCATGAACTCCGACATGCGGCCCGAATGGAAGCTCACGGCATGGGACTGGTGACGTCGAAATACCTCTCGCTGAGGGGCTCCTGGCGCGCGTAGGAAGCGCGCCAGCTGCGTTACAAAGTAAGCTGCTACGCTGGTAGCCGATTGAGCTACGTCGCAATCCAGCTAAATTTTTTAGCAGTCATCCAAAATTCAGGAAGTGCTCGCACTGCTCGATCAGCGTTTCCGGTGTCTCGGACTTAAATACCTGCTTGATGACCTCTGCTGTTGCAATCAGTCTGGCAGGAACCTGCTCGGTTCGTAGTTCATCGAAAGCTCGTTGAGCGCGACGATGCGCATCAATGAGGACATGGATGTTGTGGTTTGCAGCCAGCATGTCGGTGTCGGTGTCACGGTCACCATTGTTGAAAAAGGAGTGCTTCTGCCCATCCAGAAGCAACAGATGTGCGACCGTGCTTTCTGCTGGAAAATAGTGCTTTCCGAGATGGCGAGGCATTTCGTTGGGGTGTCTGACGACAAAACTCGTCACGTCCGGAGTGCATTCTGCAATGGCTTCCTCGGCACCTGTAGTGCCTCTCTTGAATTTTGCCGACAGCAATGCGTCCATCATCGTGCCCGTCTTGTTTTGGGCATCGGCGAGTTCACTGAACCTGATGGTCTGAAGGCTCCAGCCGGAAGGATGTAGGGAAAATCCAGAATAGAGCATCTGGTTTCCATACATGCGAAATGGGCTACTGGCATCGTAAGAGATTTGGATAGAAGAGCCGATCTGGTTCTCGAAAGCCCGTTGTAGGGCGGTATAGACGCATCCGAGTTCAAGGTTGCCGACACCAAGGAAGTGCAGCCACTCCTTCCCCTTCAGGTCGCCGCCATCACGCATGCGTATCAGCACCCGCAACAGCAAGGCGATGTCATTGGTCAAATAGCCCGCGAATGCCCAGCCTTTGAATTTGCTTTTCCGCGCATGCCGCAGCCATTCCTCGGCCTCGTCAAGATTTCGCCCTTGGAGAACGTTGAGGAGTTTTGTGCCAGGATTGGCAATGCGACGAAAGAGCCGGTTGTTTCGAAGGGTCTGGACGAGGCAGGCGTTGTAATCAATGCCGAGGCCGTTCAGCCGAGCGATGTTGGGCAGATTAACGCCTTCGGATATCAATCGCTTCGAGTGCTTGGCGATAATACCGCCGCTGATCCCGCCAGTTGGGAAATCAAGGGCCATGCAGTAGTCGGCGTGCCCTTCCATCCACTTGAGCAACCGTGCTGCCGTCTCGGGGCCTTCCCATTCAATCGTATCGGTTGCCACCTGGAAGCCACCACTGTCCCCAATGATACGAGTCGCGTGGCGATCGCGCCGCAAGACAATGTTGTCCTTGCGGGCTGCGTTTTCCGTCTTTGCGGCCTGCCCTGCGCTGTAGAGAGCATAGGGGTAGTAGAACAGCCGACTGTCTGGGCTCAGGAAGTTCAGATCACCCGGCTCTAGCGTCTCCAGCCGCTTGAATGATCCAGTGGCCGCGAACTCCGCATAGTTGGGATTCAGAGCGGGGAGATAGACTGCGCAGCCATCGAAAACAGAGGAATAATCCTTTAACATCACTGGCTCATTGGGGCATGGTGAAGCTCAAGCTGATCTTACGACAGCGTGGATTTTTTCGTTACGAAAGTTTTTCGGCGAGGGAATGATGGCACGGAAGGCGAAGCGGACGGCTAAGGGCGACAATTACGACGCCCAGCTTGCAAGTTGGATCAAGGAGTTTGAGCCGGTCCAGAAGGCCGCCGCCGACAGCGAGAAGGCGGATGAAGGAGCGCGAAAGGCACTCTACGCGGCTTTGGAAGGGTTGTTTGATTTTGGCCGTCGCCTGCTGGAAAGTGGCGATTTCACCATTGCCCAAGCCTTTGTCAACAAGATGGGCGGCAAATGGGGCGCGGTCGCGCAAAAAAACCCCTTCACGGCTTTGGTCAAAATCGCCTTCAAGCACGCCTCCGATGCTCCGCAATCAAAATACGCGAAGGTTCTTCAGGTCGCCTATGTCCTGAAGATCAAGGATCCACTGTCGAAGTGGCTGGTTGCGGGTGGAAAGACGCTGGAGATCTGGTACGAAGAGGCGGACCAACATCTTTCTCCAGAAAGCGCAGCCAGCAAGGACGCCAAGACCGAAGCGTTGATCGCTGACGGCATTGCGGCGCTGAAGAAAGAAAAGCCCCTGAGTGGCGTGGTTCAACTCAGCGCCCCTCTCTCCTCCTCATCTGAGTTCGCGACTGTCTTGGTGCGCGTTGTCGGCCCGGATCAGATTGAAATCGTGAAAATGCTGAGCACCGAAGAGGCTGATGTTGCTCCAATCTTGAAGAAACATGGGAGCAAAAAGCGGTCGGCGCGATCGGTGCTGGAGCAGCATAGCCTGTTCCGCTTTTTCAGGGCTGTAGAGTTCATCTCTTCTGTCTCCACGCCCCCCGGCGCGAAGGAGCGTCGCTTGATCGTGGTGGAGACCTCCGAAGACGCGGGAACGATCACCAGTCACCTGTACTCCGCCGCCAGCATGTATGATTTCATGTACGCGGAAGCGCGGATCATAGGGCATGACCTTGGGTTGCCGGTCGGCTCGTCGCTGTATTTCGATGTCGAGAAGAGTGATACTGCTGAACAGTTCGTCTCAGGCTTCTTGAAAGACGGCAACTGGTCTGTGGAGGCGCATGGCAACGGTTCATGCACTCTGGTCCCAGAAAATACCAAACTGAACCGCATCACGCTCCTGCCATTCACCGAAAAAGAGCGTGAGGGTCTTTTTGTTGGTACGAGCAAGTTCACATCAGCCGCAAAGACCGCTTTTGATTATGGCGCCGCCCAACATGCTCTGGATTGGCTGGACGCAATGAAGGAGTTTGTTTCCAGCAACAATCAGACGCGCGTCGCCAAGACCGATACGGACAGCGTGCTCAAGCTCAAGGACGGGCCGGGTGTGATTGCCGCAGCGGCGACACGCGCAACGAGCGCCACGCCTGTTGACTTGTTCCCGGTTCCGGCCAGCTACAAGCTGCCTAAGGACCGTCATCTGCGTGTCCGCGATATTCAGAGGCTTGCTGATATGGCCGTGGCTTACGGTTTGAGCATGAACGGTGATGTCGTGGATGCGGAGGTGAAATCCGCTTTCGCTGTGCTTGAGCAAAGTCTGGATAAGGACGAACTGCGCTGCTTCGTGCCGTTTGCAACAAACCAGCAAGGCACTTATGCACGCTGCTGCCAATCGATTGATGAGTAGTGCGCATCGCCTCTTCTTGGAGCCAGCAGGTCACGATTGGCCATCGTATGACCATACAAGCTTCATGAAGAGGCGACGTGAACGCTTCGCTCACTTTGCAAACGAGATTGGTGTCAATGTTAGCATTCGATCTTGATGGGATCTTTGTTCCAGACATCGTTTACCAGCCCGAAACCTTCAGCACGGTTCATCGCGTCCGAACCTCATTGATGAAGCCAATCTTCATTCCTGACCAGCCCTACTACATCATAACCGGCAGACCCGTTGACGACCGAAAGGAAACTCTGGCATGGATTGACCAATTCGCCATGCATCCCAAGGCCGTATTCCACGACAATCGAGACATTCAGTACCCCGCGCTTTACAAGGAACGGGTGCTGAAGGAGCACAATGAAATCACGCATTACATTGAAAGCGATGCGGCTCAGGTTGCTTATCTCACCGACCGAGTGCCATGTCGCGTGATGTTGTTTGATGACCTGCTTCGATATGGGATTGCCGCTGGAATAGAGGGGAAGTGAAGGGGGTGTGCCGTCCGAAAAGTGTGAGGCGCACTCCCACCGTCTGGCGAACTGGGCAACCGAGCGTACCTCATCACAGGCCGCTCGCGTAGGAAGACAATTGAATTTTGGCTAAAGGACCTCTACAGCGGCTTTCATCATCTCCGGGGTGCAGTCGATATAGCGTTGTGTCGTGGTCAGATTCTTGTGGCCTGCCAGCGTCATGATGACCTTCGGGCTAACGCCGCTGTGGGCGAGGCGGGTGATGAACCAGCGTCGCCCACTGTGGCTCGATCCGCCATCGATGCCCGCATCACGGTAGAAGCGCCCGAAGAGCTGGCACAGAGTGTTGGCTGAAAAGCATGTGCGCTGCTGGGTGAGCAGGAAGGGTTGATCGACCGCTGGCTGTTCTGCATGCGAGTTGACGTAGCGGTCCAGCTCCTTTCGCAGCCGGTCACTCACATAAATGGCGCGGCTTTCGTCGGTCTTGGTTGTCTCGGCCCGAAGCTGAATTAGGTCGCGCACACGGCCTTCCCGATCGATCACATCGGCCCATCTCAACGCCGCAATTTCGCCAACTCGCATCCCGCCATAGTAGGACAGCATGACCGCCACACGGTTACGGGCAGTGTACTTACCCATGCCGGTGGCCGCGACGAGCCGCTTGAATTCTGCCTCGTTGGGGACTTTTGCCTGTTTCATCGCAGCCTCACATTTTGCAGCGTTCCACCACAAAACATTATATTTTCCAAGCTTCTGGCTCGCTACCTAAGAGCGAAGCTAGGAATTCTGCGGTTTCTGATCTCACAAAATGTGCATTTTATGAGATGGGTATCTGGTTACTGATTTGACGTGAGGGTGTCACGGGGGAAGGACGGGCTTTAGGCAAGAGCGGTCTGCCCGATCACGGCCCCGGGAAGAGCCGCCCGGCGATCGGGTTCTGTGGCGCGGCATGGCGCGCCTGACCGACATGTCCTCGGTGCGCCCCTCGCTCTCGACAATGTGGGTAACTCGCAGCCGCCGGGGACCGCCTTGCAGGAGTATCGTAGTTATCCGATATTGGATGTATTTTTGGGGATGTAAGTGAGGGAGAGAAGGTGTCCACGAATTCAAAAATGGACATAAATTTGGCTGGGTCGCGTCGTGATCGTTCTTGGCCGGAAGCATTGAAACGGGAGATCGTGAAAGCATCACTGCTGCCTAGCGCCTCAGTTTCGACGATTCCCTGACACTATGGTGTGAACGCGAACCAGTTGTTTGGTTGGCGCGAGCGCTATCGTGGTGAGAGGGCACCAGGGTGATGAAGCGTGACACTGTCATGAAGTCGGGAGGGGCATTCCAAGAACGGCAAGTGAGATCAACGTGCCCTTCGATACAAAGCCACTGAAGGACGGAGGAGCAAAAAATACAGAGAACACCCGTCAGAATCTGGAGGGTTCGTAGAGCATAATATGTCCGTGCTCAAGCCCAGGAGGTCGAAATGTTCCGTTTCGTTGGTTCGCTGGTAGTCACGGGTTCCGCTCTTTATGGAGCCAACGCCTTCGTCAAAAATCACGTTGTTGCAAGCAAGGGTGGTGACTATAGGGTGGCAATTGAATTTCGGAGATTATAAAACCCTGAATTGGGTCATTAAAAATCAGAAGATTAATACCGGATGGCGACAATGCCGAAAAAGCGAGATGATGGCCTGCCTGGGGAGAAGCTGCTGCTTCTTTATCAACTTCTCACTCAGGAGAAAGGTCGTCATTATCTGTCCGAATTGGCTCCTCGGCTGGGACGCTCAGTACAGACCGTTTCCCGCATGATCGATCTGGTGGAAATCCATCTTGGCAAGGACGCCCTGCTGGAGCGCGGAATGGATGGCCGTCGTCGCTATTTCCAACTCCATACGGCCCACCAGGATTCCGCTGAACAAGCGGAAGCCTTGCGTTTCTTGAGTCTGTGCCGGGATTTGACCTGTATGTTGCCCGAGGCTCTGGCGCTCCTCTTGGATCAAGCCCTGGCGACCCTGACCCAACAACTTCCTGCCATCCCTGCAACCAGCGGCACCGTCGGTTTCAACAGCAAGGGATTCATCGATTATACCCCGCATCTGGGCACCATCGCTCAACTGCGCGAAGCCATCAGCAAGCGCCAAGTCTGCCAAATCAACTATCACGCCGCCGGTCGTCCTGCGCCCACGATCTATCGCCACGCCCCTGGTCGGTTGCTGGCGATGAACGGAACGCTGTATCTGCAAGGCTACAGGCTTGCCGAAGGTTCGCTGCTGAAGGAGCGTCCGACGACGTTTTCCCTTCACCGCATCAAGAGAATCACGCCCACCGGAGAATTTTTCCGCTTCAACCCCGTTGATGCCGACTCTCAACATTTTGGCCTGGACTGGCACGCCCCGAAACGGATGCGAGTTCATATCGCCACTTCTGCCGCCGATTACGTTCGCGATCGCGTATGGAGCGAAGACCAGACTATCGAAAACCAACCGGACGGAACCATAATCCTGACCGTCACCACCACCAGCGAAAAAGAACTCATGGCGTGGGTTTTAGGTTTTGGAACACAGGCCCGTCTCGTGACGGATGACATGCCGACCGAGATACAAGGAAACGAATTATGACCAGAGACGCAAAGAAACAGGCAACGACAAAGGTCCAGATTACGGCCAATCCATTTGTGCAGGCCACGACAATCATCATTAACGGACAGATCGTCGATTTTGAGTGCACCCATGGGCGAAACACCCAGGGATGGGTTGATGAAATTTTTTACAAAATCTATGACCATATCAATGGAATTGAAAGCTTAGCCCTCGTATTTCACGGACTAACGGTCGATTACGAGGATGTCGTCAATGCGGCGAAGGTTGCGGCTCATGACATGAAATTCAGTCTTTTCTCTACAGAGCACATCCCCGTCCACACAGCCGAAGAACGGCTGTCCGAGATGAAGGCGGTTATCTCTGAGATCTGCAATAACACGGCCATAAAAGAGTTTCAGTCAGAGGGTTTCCGAGCTGACCTTGAACGTATCCTGGCTCCTGATTTTGCCATCCACGTCTTGGCCACCATGTCTGCAGGCAAATCTACCCTAATCAATGCGATGATGGGGAAGGACATATTGCCTGCTAAGAACCAAGCCTGTACCGCGACGATGACTGCAATCCACGACAGTAAGGAAGCGGGTGACGGTTTCATTGGCAAGGCATGGGATGGTGAGGGCAATCTCATCGCTTCATGCGGGCACCTGACGCGGAAGGATGTGGAGGAATGGAATCAGGATCCCCAAATCACCGATATCGATATTTGGGGTAATATCAGCGCGATCAAAACATCCCGGCATGCTTCCCTTGTCCTGGTCGACACACCTGGTCCGAATAACAGCCAAAATTTTGAGCACCGTAAGACCACATTCAAAAACATTGAAAAGTCGGACATGTCGCTGGTCTTGTACGTCATGAACGCGACCCAGTTGGGGGTGGATGACGACAAGGCCCTGCTGGAACGGATATGCAAAGTCATCAATGAGGGAGGAAGGGCTGCCCGCGATCGCTTCCTCTTTGTGCTCAACAAAATTGACGAGTTAAATCCCGAGAAGGAGCCTGTGGAACAGGTTCTCGCAAATGCAAGAAAATATCTCTCCGAGGTTGGAATTAAAGACGCCCGGGTTTTTCCGACGGCGGCTCAAACCACGAAATTGGCCCGCATGGATAGGGCTGGGCAGGAATTGGACAGGCGCGAGCGCAGCCACTTTAATCGGGAATACGATAACATTCCCTACGAATTGCAGACCCGGATTTTCGACTGCCTTTCGGTTTCCCCCTCTGTCCGGCATGTCCTGCGACAAGCCTGGGATGAGGCACATGCTGCCGGAAACATTGCGGCCCAAGTGGAGATCTTCGGAGGTGTCCCCGTAATCGAGGCAGTTATCGCCGAGTACATGGAGAAATACGCCAATGTACACAAGGTGGCGGATGCCGGTACGATGCTGAGGGAGCGCTACGAGTACGCTTATCAAAAAGAGGTGACAGACCTTGAGCGTATTATCAGCTCTTCTGATAACGAGCTAAAGAAACTGAATGAAGACATCGAAAAACTGAAAGACATTCTAAGCCGTGACGATTTCAGAAAAGCTGTAGCGGAGGAAATTGGCAAAAAAAAAGACATTCCAGACGACGTGGAAAAAGCAATAAGAGAGTGTCGAAAACTCACTCAGAATGTAATTCGAGATCTTGAGAATGGAATGGGTGGCACAGCAGATCCCTACACAGCGGAAAAGACACTCTCCGCCGCACGGGGCAAGATCGATAGTGCTGCTGCCGATCTATGCAATTTTCTGGAATCCCAATTCGACTCCCTACAGGAGAGGAGTGTTGCAGAATATAAAAAAATATATGACGAGTGTCTGTCTCATATCATATCTCAGATTGACAGCAATTCGTCTGCGTTTTTCAGACTAAAAAGCACTCTCAGCATAGAGAAATCTATGTTGGGATTTAGTGGAAATATTGTTGATCGATACACACGCACTTTTACAGAGAGGAGAGGCAATCCAAACAAAGCTTGGTATAAGCCTTGGACCTGGGGCGACGATGAGTACACCGTCACACAAAAAAAGGTAGTTAGCCTTTCCGACATCTATAATAAAGAAATACTTCCAACCATGGAGCGATTCGACAAAATTATTGAAGATGCGAAGGGAGAAATTAGAAAGCTATCGCTTCGCCTAAAGACCTTGTTTGAGTGTGAATTGATGCCAAGAGCCGAGGTGGCGATGGGTGAGTACCTTTCGCAACTCCAAAAAAACATAAACAACAAAGATTCTGTCGAAATAAGACTGGGCGAGGCGAAAAATACCAAGCGTTACCTTGAGCGGATCAAGACCCGTATCGACACCATTGTTTCATTTTAGGGGAAGAGCATGTCTTTCGAACCGGAAGCCAGCATCAGGTTGGCGGTGGAGCAACGCGATGGTCGTAAGGTGCGAGTGACCATCCTCGACAAGGTGGTCATGCGGGCGCCGTTGACCGAAGACATCAGGGTGCTGGTCCGCTGGGTAATGAATCATCAACGCACCCAGGGAGCGATATTGAATGGCCGGAATGACAACTCCTTCCCTCATGTCCAGAACAAAGCTGAGTGGACCTACGATTACTTTCAAGATCAAGTCGCGGACGCCAACGACGATTTTTCCATCGACCGTTTGCAGCACATCCTGGAGGTTCGGCAGTATCTGCGTGACAAGGGGCACGAAAAGCTTGCTCCGTTGCTCCCTCGTTCCGCATCGCTGACCAGGACGGATGCAGCTTATGATCACGCGCATGCGTCTTCCTGCCCCCGCTCTTCAGTCTCGCCAGTGGTGAATGCCGGGAAGGATCAGAGTGGGGGGCGATTTCCCAGAGGAAAAGATATTGCCATCGGCGCCGGCATCGGAGTTGCTGTCTTGGCGGCTTTCGCCAAAGGCTACCCATTCGGCGGCCTCGGGATTGCCGTCGCCGGCGGACTCTACCTATTTAGAGCCGCCCGAAAGGATCGACGGCGGTGACGAGGCGATCATGACTGCCCAGACACTGGCCGCTCGAAACGAACTATCCGTCTCCTCGCCGCTGCCTGAGGCGATAGGGGGAGGGCTTGCTACCGCTCGGAGATTGATCTATCGAGATTACTTGGCAAATTTACAGCAATTTGGCGTGTTTTGTCCCGATGGTGAGCATTCGTTTGATCCTGATGTCGCCGTCCGTGTTTTCAAGCTCAGCCGATTGGTTCAAGAAAACCGGGCCGATACTCTTGAAAGCGCCACAGCCGTCTATACCGCCTTGGGGGCGGCAGGGTACGCGGTATTCCTGCTTCTGCGTTGCGACGGTCGTGGCGAGCATAGCCTCTACATTGGCACACGATGTTTGCCCGAGGGGAGGGGCGGAGATGCCGCTGGAAAGCTCCTGGATAAAAGCTTCAAAGGACATTTTCCAGGAAGCAGTCTTGAAAAACTCAACAATGTGCAAACCCGGGAACTTCTGGATTTTGTCCAACCGGTCCGCTCCAGCCCAAGCACCTGCGTCACTGCCGTAACAGGAATTCCTTCGCTTTCGACGGACGAACGAGACAACTTCACCCAGGGGTTGGAAAGGTTCATCGACGCGGCAGGACAGCACCCTTATATGGCTTTGATCCTGGCCGAGCCGGTGTCGCCTCAAACTCTACACCAGATTCAAGCTGGCTATGAGGAAACGGCGTCTCACCTCGCTCCTCTGCAATCGACTCAACTGGCCTATGGCGTCCAAGACAGTTTTGCGGTGAGCGAGACTATTGGTCGAAACTTTTCTACTTCGATTGGCGCCAGCCTGGGCCGGACGATGACCGAAGGCAATACGGAGACCACAGGAGACTCCTGGGGAGTTAGTGGTGGTGTCGGCACTCCACTTCCCTTTACCCCTTTCCTTTCAGCCAATTATTCCAAGAACAAGAGCTCCTCATACAGCAAGTCCCAGTCGGATAGTACTACCACGACCGAAAGCATTTCCGAAGGCAGTAGCGATAGCCGGGGCGAGACGGAAACTACTGGTTCATCGCGCCAGATAACCCTGACTGTTCAGGACAAGACCGTTGAGAAATTGCTGAACAAGATTGACCACCACCTACAGCGTATCGACGAAGCCAGGGCGTATGGCGGATGGAACACAGCTGCCTATTTCATTGGGCCAGATACCGAAACGGCGCAGTCGCTGTCCAGCCTGTTCTTGGGGCTTATGCGTGGGGGAGACTCGGGGGCAGAAGACTTCGCCATTACCTGCTGGAATCATAAACGACAGCAGCACCGGGATAATGTTCTGGCTTGGCTGAAGCGCCTGACTCATCCCCGCTTGCAACCCGACTTCTCCGAAGGCGTCCACATTTCCCACATCAGCCCGGCAACATTGGTGTCAGGACGGGAAATGGCCTTGCAACTGAGCCTGCCTCGTCGATCAACCGAGGCGACGACAGTGATGGATGTTCCGGTCTTCGGTCGCCGTCGGCAATTGCTGGACCAGGGAAGCCAGCAGACACCCAGCCGCAGTCTTTATTTGGGGACTCTACGCCATCTATGGCGAGATGACTCCCATCAGAACATTGAGTTGGATCTGGATAAGCTGGCAGCTCACGCTCTGGTGACGGGAACGACCGGCGTCGGCAAAACCACGACCATCATGTCGTTGTTGGCGCGTGCCCATAGAATGGGCGTGCCCTTCATGGTCATCGAACCCGCCAAGGGGGAATACAAACAATTACAGGGTCTGGGGACCACCGCCCATCCGGTCCGGTATTGCGTGGCTGGACGTAGCGGCCCCAATGCTCTGCGCCTCAATCCCCTGGTATTCCCCGATGGTATTGAATTGGCGGACCATATCGACCGGGTCTGCACCGTGTTCAATGCTGCGTTCCCCATGTATGCGGCAATGCCGCAAATTCTCGAGGAAGCAGTCTACCGTGCCTATGAAGAATTGGGATGGGACTCCATCAGTTCGCGCTCTATTCGTGGACGGATCTTTCCCACTCTGGGTCGGGTAGCCGAACTGATCCCGGAAATCGTGAGGAACCTCGGATTTTCGGAACAGGTCAGTAGTGATTATGTCGGCGCATTGACGACACGGTTGCGCGCTCTGTGTCGAGGGGCATTGGGAAAAACCCTACTGTGCCATCAGAATGAAGAAACGGCGTGGGAAGATCTTCTGACCAATTCGTCCATCATCGACCTATCGTCCATGGGCTCTCCTGAGAAACGGGCATTGTTGATGGGCGTTCTGTTCATGCGCTTGTATGAAACCCGTCTAAGCAGTGGAGTCCCTAATAACGGCAAACTGCGCCATTTAATGATCCTGGAAGAAGCGCACGTCCTGCTGAAGCGGACGGCGACCGAACAAAGTCAAGAAGGCAGTAACCCTCGTGGATTGGCGGTGGAAGCATTTGCCAACGCCTTAGCCGAAATGCGCGGCTATGGGCAAGGTTTCATTATCGCCGACCAGTCAGCCTCTGCGCTTGATGATTGCGTGTTGCGGAACACCAATATCAAGATTGTGATGCGAGCTCCCTTCGAAGTTGATCGCATCGCCTTGGGGGGCGCTCTGGCTTTGAGTGAGGAGCAGGCCAAACAACTGGCCCGGCTGGAAAACCATACGGCTGTCGTGTCTCAAAGCGACTGGCTAGAACCGCTGCTATGCCACATCAAGCCTGAAGAGATTCCTTCGGCCAACATCTCACTTGCACCAGAGGTTTCGGGCAAAGAGCGGCGCATCAGGACAGATCTTCTGTGGACGTTGTTTGCTGATCGCCTACATCTGCCACAGGAGTTACCGGAGATCGATGTGGAAGCTGCGGCCTTCGCCCTAGGGGCAACGAAGAGACAGGCCGTAGACCTGGCTCGGGATTGCGCTCGGCCACTTCCCCGAACCAGTCAGACTCTTGAGCGCCATATTCGGACCATCCTGCCCGATGTGGGAGGAGCCTCCCTTCGCTTCCTGTCAGCGCAAGCCTGCTTCAACCACATCATGGCGACGTTGGAGGAGCAAACATATTTTGTTGCCGATGACATAGGAATGGTTGTTGCCGCCGAGATCATCAATGTCACTCGGATGGTCGAGCCTCAGCAGTTGCGGAAGTGTATCGAGCAGATCCAAGGGAGATACCTGCCGTGAGAGAGATGATCACACCGGACATTAGGTCGCCCAGCAGTGGCTCTTTCAGCGAAAGACCGGGGGGCGATGATGTGCGTATACGCGAAGCATCAAGGGACGACGATGTTCCTTCCCATCCTGAACCCGACACTAGACACCTCAATGAAGGTGAGGAAACTGAGGCCTCTTTGCAGAAGGAGGGAGAAGAAGTTGTTGCACTGACGTGCAGGAATGAGCGCTATGAAGGACAATGTCATCCGGACACTGGTGTTCCATATGTCAGAAAAACCATAGAATATGATGGAAAAGTTTACGAAGGCGTATTCCCAGAATTTGATTCTGCATTTGATGCGAATTTACCGGAAGACAAATTCAATGCGAAAGATCGTGAACATATTGCTATGTGCAATGCTCAGCTGAAAGATGCGGTGGAGAATGATCCGGATCTCAAAGCTAAATTTACAGAAGAACAGCTTGAGCAAATAGCAAACGGTGACACGCCAGACGGCTATACATGGCATCACACCGAAGAACCCGGGAAGATGCAACTTGTGGACACCGCTGCGCACCAAGGGACCGGGCATACGGGTGGGCGTGTAATCTGGGGCGGTGGCGGCACTGCGCGAACTTGATGGAGGCACAAATGTTGACCTGGAAATATGTGAAAAACACTGTTTCTTCCGACGACATCACGGCTATCGAGCGGGATTGGGGCATCACCTTCGGTCGGGACTACGTTGTATGTGTGCTTGAGAATAACGGAGGACGGCCAACGCCCAACGGCATCACGACTCCCTCGGGGCAGGAGCGGATTTTTGAACGGTTGCTGTCCCTCAATCCTAAAGACAAGGACAATGTCCACGGGGCAAGACATGGATTCGCCACTTCTGTCGCGCAGGCAAACCTTTTCCCCTTCGGCATGGATCCCTTCGGAAATTTATTTTGCTTCCGAGGGCTGCGCAGAACCGTGAAGGATGTCGTCTTCTGGAATCATGAAACGGACGTTACCGAAGTCCTTTGCGGAACCTTCTCCGAGTTGCTCGCCGCTCTCAGATGATATGAAAGAGACTGGCTTGGCATTCCCTAGTACACCTTGGCGGAAATGGTGACTCTGACGGTCGGAAGGGCTGGCGGTTTGGAAGAAGCCATGATTCTCTGGGTTCCTACGCCACCCAAGAGTCTTGCCGATGCCCCGCCATTCCCCCCGATACCGCTGACTGACGAAGAGCGCAACGAACTTGACCGGCTGATCCACGCAGGCCCTACCGCCTAGCGGACCGTTTTGCGGGCGCGGATGACCCTCCTCGCGGCCAATGGTGTCGGGGTCGCCGAAGCGGCGCCAAGGCCCTGTCCAAGGCGATCCGCCGCACCTTCGGCCAGGACACGCCGATTCAACGCTGCCAAGTCCATAAAGCATGCAAAGCATCACCGAGCGCTTGCCCAAGGCGATGCACGCCTCGGTCCGCAAAACTCTGCGGCGGGTCTGGGAAATGGATGATGTTGCCAAGGCCGACTAACTGATCCTGAACTTGGCACGGCGGCTGGAAAAGGAGTAGCCCAGGATCGCCGCGAGCATCCTGGAGGGGCTGGAGGAGATCCTGTGCGTTGCGCGTCTGGAAGCTGCCCAAGGAAGCTGCGGCGCTCGCAGGCCTGCACAAACATCATCGAGAACATGAACGGCACCATCCGCTAGGTCATTCGCAACGTGAAGCGTTGGCGCGATGCCTCGATGGCCCTGCGCTGAACCGCCGCCGACATGATGGGGGCCAAGAAGGGCCTCCAGCGCCCGAAAGCCTACAAGCCGTTGCCGGCCCTCAAAGCCGCACTGCTGGATCTTCAGGCGGCGCGATCGGCCCCCATTGCCAATGAAACCGCCCTTGCCAGCATGAGCGCGGCGGCGTAAGCGTTAATCAGCAGCGCCCAACCATTTGCAACACGGGCCGGGACATCTCCACAAATTTTCTATGTGGTGCTGGCTGATATGGTCTTCGCTTGGTTATGTGATCTATGATGTGGCGCACAACAACGTGTTCAGAAAAATCCTTTCACCATTCCTTAAAATATTCGACCGTCTCCCGAAAGTCGCGGCGAACACCGGGGATTGAATCCTCACGTTTTGAAAAGGGAGCAATAATCCAATCATGGGCGACGAATGAATAGTAGTCGGGACGATACGGGCACTCATGGTCAATGAAGACCGTCGCTAGGCGATAATCCAAGTCAGGAAAGCACTCCTTGAGGCGGAGATAGGTGCGCCCCCTCGCCATCATATCGTCGACGAACAGCAGTCTGGTGTTGTTGAACGAACAGAGCTTGTTCTCAGTTGGATACCAGAAGCCGACCTTCCGCTTCAATACATTGGCAATTAGGAATGCAGGGATCAATCCTTTCCTCGCTACGGCAATGACCTCGGTAGGGTTGTAGGGGAGGACCATCTCTGCCAATTTCAGGCAATGGTGCTCGTATTCCTCCCAGGATAGGAGCCGCTTATCCATTAGCGGGAACTCCCAGTCTGTTGATCAAAGCCATGAATTCAGCGGAGCGCTTCTCGGTAAAGCGAGCAAAGTCTCTGGATTGAAGAGCCTGCGGTATTTCGATCAACAACTCGGCGAAATACTGAGACTTCAGCGGATCGACTTCGTATCCCGGCTCCTCGATATCGTTCTCAAGGAATGCGATATAGCGCTTCACGCAGGTGATGCAGGTCCCGCATTTGTGCTGGTGTTCGCTGTAGCACGAGCTGGTGTCGAACAACACCTCCCGTGGAATGCCATGACCGAGAGCCCAGCGGATCACTTCGCCTTTGGACATGCTCGCAAATGGGCTTTCCACAACAGTTTGAGACTGAAAGAACTCATTTGTGAATGTCAGGAGCGCGCTTACATCTTGGAAGTAGCGCTCGCTCTTGTCGTGCTCCTTGCCATTCTGCTCCCCATCAAGTGCGTTGATCCAAATACGAGGACCAAACATCGAGCCAAGAACAGCAAGCAAAACGTTTCGGCTCGGAATGATATGATTGGTAAGCCGCGATGAAAAGAGGTCATAGAGCTCCCGGAAATTAAGCACATCAACGGACGGATGCCACTCTGAAGCGCGGAGAATGGACGCGAGCTCCTTCTCTGCATAAGGTTGGCCGAAATTAAGATGAATACAGTGAGGCTGATATCCTTGAGAGCGGCCATAATGGTAGGCGATAAGGCTATCTAGTCCGCCAGAATACATGATAACCAAACGGCGATCTTGCATCGCTGCATCTCCAAAAGTCTGTGGCTAACCTATCCCGTGGCAGAATTGCATTTAAGGCAATCACATCTCGTCTGGCAACGTTCAAGCATAGGCTGCGGCATCATGGTGCAATGCAATGATGCTGAGCGATCGTCGGGAAAGGAGCGATTGGGCATGATCCGGATTGAAGGAGAGCCGACCGAAATGCTCCAGGCACAAACGTGCCCTATAACGAGCTTTCAAGGACCGTATCGATTCCTGTCCAATATGTGGCCATGCCGCATTGAGTGGGAGGGCATTGAGTACGGCTCGACCGAGCACGCCTATCAGGCGTCAAAGACGACAGATATGGCTGAAAGAAACCGAATTGCCGCGATATGCGATCCCATGGACGCGAAAGAGGAAGGGCGGAAGCTGACCGTCCGTTCGGATTGGGACGAGCTCAAGCGGGACGTGATGACGAGTGTGATCCGCTTGAAGTTTGCTGATCCCGAGCTTGCGGGATTGCTGCTTGCTACAGGGGATCGGAAGCTCATTGAGGGCAACGATTGGGGTGATCGAATATGGGGTGAGTGCCCTTTGGGTGTGGGGACAAATTGGCTCGGTATTATCTTGATGGAAGAGCGGTTGCGATTGAAGGAATACCGACGGCTTGGGACCGAGTAGATGACAGCAGCAACGATGCTAAACTTGGCAGATGCACAAAAGGCAAGAGCGGATGCGAAGTTGATTAGTGAGGGCAAGGAACGCGCAACTTGTCGGAAGGAGCCAAGGGGAAGCATCTCCCCTTGGCTTGCAAATCAGTCACACCCTTGAAGTCCATGGGTGATCTGCAAGCTTGCACAAGGCTACCCAGTCCGCAAGACCGTCTCTGCTACCAGAGAACTCCCCACGGTCTTTACCGAGTCTATAATCTTCTCGCGGTACTGTGGTCAAATTGCTTTTCCATCGGCTAACCGACAGCTGCCAAGGATTATGACCGCTCCACGTGATAGTTATTTTTATAAGGCGCCGACCGAAGATCGCACTGACGGCGGCTCCGTAGAGAGTGCCCTTTTTTATCAGAGTGCTATCCTCTCTCCTTATCTCGCTGGTGTCTCCGAGGAAGGGTTTGTCAAATATATCGGGAAGGTCTGCGACAACACCGCGACCGAGAAGATGCCTGTCGTGATGTCTATCTGTGAGCCAAGATCGAATGCTTATATAAGCGTTCAAAATCAGTTTGTCGTTGCAATCAGTTGATATTCTCATATTAAACCATCATCAATGATAACAGTGTCGTGTGCGCTCATTCTTCAACACACGTCGCCATTATATGCAGGGTGATCAATTGATCGCATTATTGAAATGTGTTGGTGATTGGAGCTTCATTGAGGGTGTCAATGGGCTTGGCGGCTAGATCGGTTTGTGCCGTTAGTAAGATGGGCAAGATTCTATCTATTGGGATTTCTATTGTTAGTGCGTTGTTGGCCTTATTATCCATATTGCCAATAGGATGAACTGCACACCCCGCTGATGCGGGGCATGTGGTCCAGGTTCAAACGCAATCCGTTGATGTCCTTAGCGTGTCAAAAGGCTCAATTGGGGTGCTATGTTGGGTGAGATTACGCGCTCGCCGAACGCTGAAACTCGGTCGAAAGAATTTGACTGTCGAAAACACTGGTGTGGCTGGTGTGCTTGGTCATGTAATCGACGGCCCCAGCGAGATCGTCGATGGCTTTGATGTTCACGTCGCCACCGGGGAACAGCTTTTCCCAAATCTCATCCGCGTCCGACAGGAACCGCTCCTGATGCTCGGGCGCTACGGCGAACACCGCGTGCAGGTGGATGTTCGACGTGATGTTCTCCGCGAACGCTACGGCGAACGTGCGTTTATCGGGCTTCTTCGCATATCTCGGGCCGAGCAATGCGCGATCAAGATGCTGTAGGAACTCACCAAACCGATGGCGTGCGCCTTCCACAGAGATGGGATTGTTGAACGCGAACGTCACGGTGTGGGACGCGCCCTTTTCCCGAAGCAGATCGACCCAGGCTTGCTTCCACTTCGCGCGGCCACCAACAATGGTCGTGGTCCTCTTTGGCAACGGCGCAAGCGTTTTCTTCTTCACCAGCTCCACTGTCTGGGCCTGAAATGCGGCATTCGCCGCTTGAAGTTCGTCCCTCGTGAACTGCCGAACAGGCATACCCATTAAATGCTCTCCCTAACTATGCTGATAGTATTTATACGGATCAATGCAGGGGGATTTTTTCGTTACGAAAATTTCCGACGCCTCGATAAATAAAGGCGGCTATATCCAACACGGTGATTTTACATGATCGCAGCGAAGACCTACAATATTCTGCTCAACCTTGGCGTTTGTTCCACACAGGCGGAATTCAGCCGAGACTGGCTTGGGGCAAGCGAGCGCTATTTCAGCTTTCTCCTCGCCACACACCGAGAGCCACACATGACAGCGTTGATGGGGTTGGCCGCGCGCCTAGAGTGCTTGGCGGATCGCCTGAGCGCAGACCCTCACTTCACCCAACAGGCTGGCATCCTGGATGCCATCGTGGACGAGATGTGGGACCATATGCGCGCTCGAGCGGTCGCTACCACTCCAAGACGCAGGAACGAGAAGCGTGCGCCGGATGTCTTGCCAGTAACGTGCCAGCGTTCAGCTGCCTGCGCTGCTTCCTGATTCCAGAGGCACATGGCACACGCTGGCAGAAGGAGACAGAGCCCGTTGCACAGAAAGGCGCACGCGCAGACGTAGAGCTTCCAGCTCAGGTCGTGTCATCGATCTATTGCCAGGGGTGGGCCAAGGAAACAGGTCATCGCGTTCCTGCTGGGTGTCGATCTGGCGCATCGTAATCTCCTGTTAGCGCGGTAGTTCGAGTATTTAGCCGCTCGATGCCAGGGTGCTACGCTGCGATGCACTCTCTAAGATGCTCAAGCCACTACCCCGGTAGCGTTCACGCCCGAATATTGCGAGCTATCACCTGCTCACAGTATAAATAAGCAGACACTTAAAGCGTCTGCTGCAACAGGCTGATACGTGAGAGGTGATGGCGCACGAAGCTCAATAGCTTATCCATGATTTTACCGTGCGTGCGTTGCCTCTCGCGCACTTGATGGCCCCGGATGTTGCAGCATCCGGGGCCTTCTTGTTTAGAGGCAAAAGAAATTATGAAAGAAAATTATAGCTGCGATAGCGCTTCTTCGGACGCGCCCATGGTTCATTCGGCGGCACCAGCCCCGGCGGATTTGCAGGCTGAGCTAATCGCTGAGTTGGCAAAGAGGCATGCGAAGGGGGATCGGATAGACGGTCGCGAGGTCGTCACACACTTAGACCCAGGTGCTGATAACCGTCAAGTCCGGGAGTGGCTTGCTCAGAACCGCATCATGAAAGGCGCAGAGTTCGATCGGGCGCTAAAGCAAGAAAGGCGGCGTCAAAAAATCGAAAGCCGGTTGGGATTTGTTCCCGAGACGGTCGTGGCGTTCGTGAAGGGTTATGCCGAGCATGAGCGGATTGGGATCACATATCGTGGTCTGTTAAAGCGAAACAAGCCGGTCACATATAGCAAACTCGTTGATGACGAAGTGTTGGCTAGCACCGTGATAAATGATGAAGACCGGAGTGACCTCCGCATTGACAATCATATCCGGCTTATAGCAGGCAGCCGAACGCAAGTCAGCGATTTACTGCGCGAACTGCGTCTCCTTTCCTTAGAATTGGGACTAGGATACTCCGACAACAATATTCTTGACGCGGTGCAGGAATGGGCGTTGGAGCAACGGGAGGAGCACAAGCTTGCGATCTTTGACCGCATTGCGGGCTGCAAGCTCGGTCCGGCGGCGCAAGAACGCGCCCAAGCGCCATGGGACGCTCTGGAACGGGCTGCATTCGACGTGTCGGAAACTTGCCCAGGTTTCGCGGTTGCAGTGCTTCGCAAGTTCATCTGGCAGGTCAAACGCAAGATGCTGGGGTTGCCGGTAACAAACCACCTAATGCCCGTTTTGACCGGCGCCCAGGGCAAGGGCAAGAGCACGTTGGTCCGAAACCTGCTTCTCCCCGTCGAGGAATGCGCGGCGAACAGCGACTTCAAGCAAATCACCGACGACCGCAACATTCAGCTGTGGGAGAATTACGCCATTTTCCTCGACGAGCTTGGGCACGCAAAGCGGACTGAGATGGACGAGGTCAAGAACATCATCACGGCGAATGTCCTAACGCGACGTCCGATGAGGACCAACGATGTCGAGCACGTCGAGCAGCGGGCGACTTTCATCGGGTGCACCAACAAGGGGTTGAGCGAGTTGATCCGGGACGAAACAGGCGTTCGACGCTTTGCTGAGCTTGCCTTCACCAACAGCCCGGATTGGGAAGCGATCAATGCCTTGGATTGGGAGCAGATGTGGCGCAGCGTCGATGAACGGGGACCTGACCCTAGCGACATCATCGCAGCGGCATTGGCAGCGCAGCAGAGCGAAAATCGGACCATGAGCGCTGTAGAACAATGGGCGCGTCAGGCAAAGGTTGAAGGGAAGAAGCGCGCTGAGGAGCTTCACTCCTTGTTCCGGGAATGGGAGCAGGAAAACTTCCCACGCAATGCCACGGACGTTACGAGTTGGGGCAAGGAAATGAAGCGCCTCATGCGCAACGATACCAACTTTCCATGGTCCACCGGGCGAGATGGCCGGGGTGTCTGGTACTGCAAGGACGTGGCCGTGTAGGCGGGATGTAGGGAGGGTGTAGGGACTGCCTACACCCTCCTTTTCCGCTTCAGGGATGCAATCCGCTCCTTTGATGCTAAAATCACGGGATTTTAGTGGAAGAACAACAAGATTGGCTATGTGTGTAGGGAGTGTAGGTTATTTCTTTTAATCAATACCCAATTCAAAATACCGAGAAATCAAACCTACGGTAATACAAGACAGGCTTAAAACGCTACACAGCCTGCACTCCCTACACAGCGGGAGCCGACTTAACGAAGGCCATCAACCTGCTTTGCCTCCGCTCTGCGCGTCAATCAGTTCCTTTTGTTTCTTGGCAAGCTTTTCCCGCATCTTGTTCACGGTTGCGCGCTTCTTCATTAGCTTCCCTTGTTTGACCAACTCCGCAGATCGACGGCTCGCAGCATCCATGGTGCTATCGTCCATTTCCAGCAGACTCGCCGCCCATTCCTCGTAGCTAATCCCCATAACCTCATGCAATCGCATCGCTCGTTCCTCTCTGTTGCACATTCCGGCCAGCTATTTACCGTTCGCGCAACCATGAGGAATGCTCATATCAAACTTGATGATGGCCGCCATGACCGTAGCATTAAGGCTGAGGTTGGGGGTGGAGAGGACGGAGGATGCTGTGAACGAATTCGTCGTTGAAGGCACAGTCCATGGCAAGCCGGTCAAGGTTCGTGTTTTCGCCCAAAACGCGCACCATGCCCGACAGATGGCAAAGCAACAGACCGCCGATCCCCAGATGAGTTTTCGGTCCGTGAAGCAAGTTTAAGCGTCCACAATCCTTCCGCTATGGAGGCGTAATCGCGAAAAGAGGCATTACGCCCTCAATCTCAGTCAGAATCAAGTTCAGAATAATCGTTGGCTCAACTTCTGAGGGTTGAGTGTCGGTGCCATGACGTTACCGTATGGGTGAAGGAACCTACGGAGAACAGAAATGAGCATCCTGGAAAACTTGATTCTGACGAACATCACCAAGCAGCGGGACACCAGCCCCGAGGGGACTGCGCGCCAAAAGCTCTTGGATGCGCTGGCGCTTCAGAGCGAAGCGGCGACTGCCGCGATGAAGGGCGAGATGTTCATTCGGCGCGTTGGTCGCTGGGTGGATGTGGACGGGACGAAGGAACATAAGGAGGTCCCCGTTCGCTTTCGGCCCTGGTGGTTCAAGGATGAAGCGGGAACGGTTCATCTCCACATTCGCTACGGCAACAAGCCGCTCGAACTCAAGCCGGGTAAGTCAGTTGTCACCGTGGGCACCATGGAGCAGCTGGTGCCGGTGCTGGAACAGGTTCGTCAGGCCGTCACGGCAGGGGAACTCGACAAGGCGATTGCCGGCGCGGTGGCGAGCCGTCAGCGAGTGCTGAAGAAGCCAGCGACGGCCGCTAAGGCTGGGAAGCCGGCTCAATGACCGACAAGGCGATGGGGCGTGCGGCGGAAATCGCACGCCTCAACGACCATCTGCGCCGGACCTTCGAAGGTGGCCGGGTGGTCATTACCGCCGGCATAGCGGCGCTCGATCCCCTCCATGTCAGTCTCATCATGGCAGGGGTTCGCACCTTCGACGCCTTTACGGCGGACAACGACCCGTATAGCGAACATGATTGCGCGACCCTGACGGTTCGAGGGGTGAGGGTGATGTGGAAGATCGACTACTACGACCCCACCATGACCTACCTGTCCTCCGATGCCGCCGATCCCAGCTCGACCGTGCGGGTGCTGACGATCATGCTGGCTGATGAATACTAATAGATGATCTTGTTTTGTTCTTGTTCTGAAATGTTGCGAACTCGTTGCGAACCGCCAAAGTGGGCTGAAAAAATTAGCAAAATCAATTAATTGCTTTCAGTAGAGTAAGCCACTGCATCACCCAGCAGCAGCCGGCCGTCTGATCATCCAGGTGCGGGCGCCCGTGGGGATGAGGGCCATGGCATTCGAGGCCGGTCCTCATCCGAACAGGGTCAGGATGGACTGCTGGCTCTTGCTCGCGAGGCTCAGCCCGGTCGTTCCAAGCTGCTGCCGGGTCTGCAGCATCAGCATCGTCGCGCCGTCTTCCTTCTGATCGGCCAGCGTGAGCTTGCCGGCGCCTTCGACGAGGATATCCGAGAAGCTCTTGGTGAAATCTTCCCGCGTGGTGATGACGCCGAGAGTCGTGGCCAGCGTCTGAGCGGCACTGCGGAGCGCAGCCTGGGCGTGATCGAGGCCACCGACGGCACGATCGATGTCGGCCCGGTCCATCCAGCCGTTCTGCGCCCGGTCGAGCCGCAGCCCTTGCCCGTTCGTCGTCAGGTTCTGGCTTTCGATCACCAGGCGGTCCGACTGTGCCGTGTTGAAGACGACGGCGAGGTCGTTGGAGGTCGAGGGCGCACTCACCTGCACGGTGGTCATCGACGCCGCCGGGACGGCAGGAGTGTTGGCGGCCCGGAAGGTGAACTGCACCGGATCCTTCGGCTCCAGCGCGGGCGTGAACAGCCGATAGGTGTCGCGCCCGGTTTTCCCGGTGATGTCCAGGCGCGCCGTGGCGCCGACGTTCGGGCCGGTGCCCCCGAGGGTGAACACCACGTCGCTCTGGCCGGTGTTCGGCACCTTGAGCATGGCAAGTCCGCCCTTGTCGTCCATCAGCGACGCATAGCGCAGGCCGGGACCGGCGCTGTCGGGAGCATCGACCATCACCGCCAATGCGGTCGAGGTGCCCTTGAAGCCGCTGACCTTGCGTGCGTCGAGCTTGTCGGCGGACGACACCCCCATGCTGGTTTCCTGCTCCAGGCCGGCTCCTTCGGTCAGGGGCGAATCGATGCGGAACAGGGCACGTCCGCCGACGGGCGAATAAGGGTTGGCACCGATGTCGAACCGGCCGGTAGCCCCGGCATTGGGGCCGCTGCCGCCAAGCTTGAAGGCCACGGCCGCCTGCCCGGCATTGGGCACCCGGGCCGTGCCCACGCCGCCCATGCCATCGTCGAAACTGACGGTCTTGAATCCGGGCGCGGCGCTGTCGTCGTTGCCGACCGTCACCGTCACCGCATTGTGCTTCAGGGACCAGCCGGCGAAGTCCGACTGGTAGCCATTGGAGATCCCGATCGCGGCCGGCACGTCGGACGGATCGTAGTCTCTGATCACGGTGGGCGCATCGACGGCCAGGCTGAACTCGTTGACGCCGCTGCCGGCGGAGAAGTTCATTCGGATCGTGGCGCCGGCGTTCCTGGTCGCACCGGCGCCATTCCCGATCAGCGTCAGCGGCACGTCGGTCTGACCGCCTCCGGGAATGGTGGCGGATGCGGTCTCCGTCAGGGTTCCATCAGGGGCATAGCATTCCACGGTCACCGTCTTCATTCCGGTCAGGCTGTCCGGAAGACCGGTCAGGACCCGCATGCGGGTGTTCTGCCGAATGCCGGCGAAGGCCGCATGGTTCTGATCGCTGATCGATGCGACGTTCCCGGTGAGGCTCACGCCGTCATAGCCGTCGATGTCCGTCGACGGAAGGACGCCGTCGGCGGCCGCCATGTAGGAAACCCGCCCCGTGGTCGTAAAGGGCGCCCCGCGCGGATCGGCCGAAATATCCACCTTCAGGCGATCCATGACATCGGCGTGCCCATCGATTGCAAAGGTCAAGGTTCCTGAACTGATGGTGCCGCCCGCATTCGGGACGATGCCGTTGGCCAGGGATGTCCAGGTGATGCCATCGGCGGAGGTTTCGACGCCGACCGTCTTGTGGGTCCAGGCATTGGGCGGGTTCGGATCCTGGGCGCTGCCGAGCTTGCCGGTCGACACCCGATAATAGTGCGTCCCGGGGCCGGCCACTCCGGACACCGTCGCCGCAGCCTTGCCGGCGACGAAAAGCGGTGCTTGGATGTTCTCGCCGTTGGAATAGGTCAGTTTTGCGGGATCGATGTCCATGGTCGCGGTGTGTCCGGCCCCGAAGTCGAAGACCATCGGCCCCGGCTTCGTCGTGGAACTGACGAGGATTGGCGAGGACTGGGCTCCGGTGCTGCTGGCCAGCACCAGGGATATGCCAGGCTCGCCCGGCGTTTCGTTGTTGATGATCCTGAGCGAATACTCGGTGTCCTTGGTCTGGCCGGTCACCGGGCCGACCGAACCGACCGCGGGAGCCTGGCCGCCGCGGATCAACCCGGCGCGGTCGGGAAAGGAAGCCGCCTCCATCAACTGTGCCGGATCGACGGGCAGGCGAACGGTCCCGCTGCCGAAGGCGAAATCATTCTCACCGTCCGTCAACTTTCCGGCACCGCGCGGGTTCGCCGCATCCCTCACCTCCGCCGCTCCCGTAAGGTTGGTCGCGGTGATGCGAAGATCGGTGTTGCGCTCGACCACCGATGTTCCAGCCCCGCCCGCCGGCCGCAGGGCGTCCATCGCATCGAGGTCCACGGCGAACTTCACCTGGACGCCGGAAGAAAACACCTGGTTGAACAGGAGCTTCTCGTTCCGTGCCTTGGCGGTTTCCCAGGCGTCGCGGCTGAAAGTCTGCGTCATGGTTTCATCGCCGCAGCTTATCTGGAAGCTGCGGTCGCGACCCGGAGCACCGGTGACGCTGATGGCGACGTCGTCGAGGTTTCCCCGCCGACGCATGAGAAAGCCCGTGACGTCGAGGTCGGAGATGCCGCGCTCGGCCTCGGCCTTGGCAATGGCGTCGGCTTTGGCGGAGACCGTGCTCTCGCCCGTGACCCGGATCTGATAGGTGTCCGGCGAGACGACATTGGTGACCTTGGCGCCGTCGATTCCGGCGATCGAATTCACCGCCATCCGGGAGGCCGGCGTCGCGTCGAAGCTCCGGCCGTTTCCGGCCAGAAGATTCTTGCCGCCGTAGCCGCTGTCGGCGGCCAGCTTGTCGATCTGGTCGAGAAGCGTATCGAACTGCCTGGCGAGCGCGGCGCGGGTCATCACGGAGGAGGGATCGGTGCCGAGCGCGGCGAAGGCGGCGGTGGTCAGTCCGCGCGCATGCTGGACCAGTTCCTCGATATGGCCGACGGTCTTGGTGGCGCCGGTCGCCGTGCTCACCGCCTGGCCCATGGCGTCCTTGAGCGCCATCAGGTCGTCGGCACGATTGTTCAGTCCCTTTGCGGCGAAGAAGGCCGGCGGATCGTCCAGTGCGTCATTCACCCGCAGGCCGGTCGCGAGGCGCCGTTGGGTCAGCGCCATCCTGTCCTGAACCGTCCGGAGTGCGAGCAGGTTGCTCCTGATCCCGCCTGAAAGCTGAACGTCCGCCAGACTCATGGCCGCCCCCGTACTTTGCGCGTGGCACAGGCCGGGTTGGCATCGATCGGCTTCCCGGCACTTGGTGATCGGTGATCACTATGCAGGGGGCGTGCCAGAATCCGGACGATCAATTCCTTGATATCGCGGGAAAAGAAACGCCGAGACGCGGCAAGAAAGTGACCAGTGAGCTGTTCTTGCCGTGTGGGCCGGCAGATTGTTCCCATTGCACGACGCCGGGCGCTTTGCGAAGGTCATCCTGATCGTTACAGGAATGGAACCCCGCTGGCATGCCCCGACACGTCCGAGCGAAGGGAGTGGCGAGCCTGCTCGAACAAGCTGCGAGGCTCATCCATGGAGCGGGGCACAGCCAGGGCCTCTATCCGGCCCAATGGACGGCCTTGCGCTATTTCGCCGAGGCGACGCCGCAATCGCGGACAGCGGCCGGGCTGATGCGGTACCAGAACATGGCCATGAGTCCGGTCGCCCGGACCGTGCGGGCCTTGGTCGAGAAGGGTCTGGTGGCACGGACGCCCAACCCCAAGGATGGCCGGTCCGACCTGATCGAGTTGACGCCGATGGGACGGGAGCTGTTGCGTCTGGATCCGCGCAACGATCTGGAGGCGCTGCTCGGCAAGGTGACGCCGGATCACCTGGCCTCCCTCGCGCTCGCCCTGCAGGCGGTTATTCAGGGGATGTCGAACACGGACGTGTCGGACGGCACGGAGGACACCATCGGCGACATTGCCGACGGCGGTCAGTGAAGCAGCAGGCTGTTCAGCTTGTCGACCAGTTCGGTGTTGTCGAAGGGTTTGATGAACACCGCATCGGCGGCCCAGGCATCGGCCAGCGCGACCGAGAATTCAATCGATGCCTTCGGCGCTCCCCCCGAGATCGCGACGACCACCGGGCTATGTTCCATGGCCTTGATCACCCTCAACAGTTCGAGCCCGTCGGTCTTCGGCATCCAGATATCGGTGATCACCGCGTCGAAGCTGCCCTCGGCCAGGAAATTCAACGCCTCCAGGCCGTCATGCGCCTCGGTGACGTGGAAGCCATGCCGTTGGAGCGTACTGGCGATGGAGAAGCGGGCTTCTTCGACATCATCGACGAGGAGAACGCGGTACATGACGGATCCCTGGTCAGGCTTCGGAACCGATCGGTGGCACGGTGATCAAAAAGCGCGTCCCTTCGTCGGGCGCCGTTTCCACCTCGATGGTGCCGCCCCAATCCTTAACGATACCGTAGACGACCGACAAGCCCAATCCCGTCCCTTCACCGACCGGTTTGGTGGTGAAGAAGGGCTCGAAGATGCGGGCGCGCACCGCGTCATCCATGCCGGGACCCGTATCGGTCACGCTCAGTCGGAACCATGGTGCGGCACCGGGTCCCTTCGCGGCACGGTCCGGTGGCGCCGCGACCATGTCCAGGCTGATCAGCGCGCGTCCACGGCCCTTCGTGGCATGTGACGCGTTGATCAGCAGATTGGTGACGATCTGCGATATTTCGGTTGCCGAGGCCAGGATCCGCCCACTGGCGTTGTCGTTCCGCACGGTGATCTCGAAGCTGGGAGGGAGGCTGCCCCGGCTCAGTTCCACCGCGGCAAGGACGGCCTCCCCGAAGTCGACGGGCAGGCGAGGGCCGCTGCCCTGGCGGGCGAAGCTCAGCACCTTGCGCACGATATCGGCGGCTTTCACCCCGCAGGAGCCAATCATGCGCAGGTGCCGGCGGGCGTCCTGCCCTTCCTCCCACATGAATTCGGCGTCCTTGGCGAGGTTGATGACCGGATGCAGAAGGTTGTTGATCTCGTGGGCGACGCCGCCGGCGAGCTGGCCGAGTGCGACCAGCTTCTCCCGCTCCCGCTCCTGGCTCTCACGCTCGCGGGTGGCCGCCGCATCCTCATGGAGAAGGAGATAGGCCGTCGATGGACCGTTCCCGTCGCGGATGGGCGCCAGACTGAGCCGGTCGCGAAGCAGTCCGCCATCCGCCCTGACCAGGTCCATCGTATGGAACGCACCTTCCCGGCGGCCGATGGCGTGATGGAGTTCGTCGAGGGCGCCGCCGGATGCCAGCAGCCCGGCGAAATCGGTGTCGCGGAGCTGATCCCGCCTGTAGCCGATGAGCGCGCAGAAGGCATCGTTGACGAACAGCAGCGGCAATCGCCGGTGCGCCGTATCGATGATGGTGACGCTCACCGGGCTGGCGTGGACGGCGGCAGCCAGCATGCGGTTCTCCGACGCGATGTCACGCTGGCGCCGCTCGCTCCGGCGCAGTTCGCTGGCCGTATCCGTGTGTTCGCTGATTGCCGCTCCGATCAGCAGCGCGGCGACGTCGATCATGACGAGCAGGACCTGGAGTTGGGCGGGGTCGCCGGCCCGTCCCAGCGCCTTGAAGAGCAGGACCACCGTGATGTTCGCCACGCCGATGCCGACCACCGCACCGCCGAATCCCTCGCGAAGGGCAAGCATGGTCACCGGGAACAGTACGATGAACCAGGCCTTGCCGTTGGTGGCGAACGCGGCGTCGATCGAGAAGGCGGCGGCGGCGGTGCCGGCGACCGACAGCGCGCCTGCATATTGCGCCGGTGTGGGGCGGGGCAGCCAATGCCGGAGATGGGCGGCGGCTTGCGGTTTGCGCAGAAGCCCGAAGAGCATCAGGAAGGCCGGGCAGGCGAGCAACACCCCGGCGAGGTCGCCGATCCAGAAGGAGACAAGGATATCGGTGAACGTCGAGTTCAGCCAATAGTTCGCGAACATGAATCCGGCGAAGACGGCGGACAGCAGTGTGGAGCCGCAAGCGGCAGCCACGAAGACATTGACATGGCGGCGGCGGGACAGGGGCGCATCGATCGAATGATGCAGGTATAGCCCCGCCCCGCCATATACCAATGCCTGCCGGACTCCGCTCATCATGTCGAGCAGGCTGAATGTATTATCGTAGCAGAAAATCCCGATGACGACGCAGGGCAGATAGCGTGGGCCGAATGCGGCGGTGAAGGCGAGGGTCAGCCCCGGACCGGGGTACCAGGCGCTCGCCGAATGGGAAATGTCGAACAGATGGGCGATTTCATAAAGCGCCGCCCAGCAACATGAGAACAACAGGGTGAGGCCGGCGAAGCGGGCCGGCCATGACCGGTGGTATCGCCGGACAACTGCGGGAAGGTGGCTTGAAACAGCGGAGTGCATGATGGCCGTCGGGCGAGGCTACCGGTATTCGGCGCCATATTACGGCGGCGACGACGGCCCTGCATTGGAAATGCTGTGCAATGATCACGACTTTTCGTCGGCGCGGGTAGGGGGGCTTGTCCCAAACGCCGGTGTGACGGCCATGGCGGCCGGCGCTCAGCCGCCGCAGCGGCCCTCCAGCAGGTCGCGGTCCTTGACGAAGGCGTCCGCCATGAAATCCATGAAGGCGCGCACGCGGCCCATGTGGCGCAGGTCGGCATGGGTGAGCAGCCAGATCCTGCTGTCACCGTCGCTGACGACCGGCCCCAGCCGCCGGAAATCAGGGCTGGGATCGGCGATGCCGCAAGGCAGCAGCCCCAGGCCGTATCCGGCCCGCACCGCTTCGACCACCGCGGTCACCGAGTTGACGCGCAACCCGATCCGGTCCGGCGGGACGTTGCGCTCCACCCACTGCGCCATCATCGTGTAATTGAAGGAATCATCCAGTCCCACCCAGTCGTGGCGGTCCGGGTCGTCCGACGGCTTGCCGGCCCGTTCCGCTCCGTCCAGATAGGCGACGGACCCGTAGACCGCGAAGGCCAGCCCGGACACCGCGCGGCCGATCAGGTTTTCCGGCGGCTTCGCGGTGGCGCGGATGGCGACGTCGGCCTCGCGGCGGGTCAGGCTGAGAGAGGCTTCCGCCGTCATCACGTCGACGCGCAATGCGGGATGGAGGCGGCGGAAGGCGGCGAGGTGGCGCGGCAGGACATAGAGGGTCAGGATGTCGATGGTGGTCACGCGCAGGCTGCCGCGGATCTGGGTGTCCCGGCCGGACAGCAGACGGGCCGCGGCGGCGAGGTCCTCCTCCATCTTCAGCGCCACCCGGTGCAACTCGTCGCCGGCGGCGGTCAGCACATAGCCGCCCGGCAGCTTGTCGAACAGCCGGACGCCCATCGATTTCTCCAACGCCGTCATCCGGCGCAGGACCGTGCTGTGGTTGACACCCATGGCCCGGGCTGCGGCGGACAGCGAGCCGTGCCGCGCCACCGACAACAGGTGACGCAGATCGTCCCAGTTTTCATCCCGCTCATTCATGCAGAGACTTTCTGCAAATTTCGCCAGTTCCCGCTCATTTGAGCACGAGATAGCGTCCGGTGAAAGCAAGCTTCAGCCAAACCGGGCCAAACCCCATGTCCGATCTGCTTCACGACCCTTTCATCCAGTCCAGCCTGCTGCCGCTGGCGATCGGCCTTCTGGCGACGGGTGTGCTGCATCTGCTGCGGCGTTCCCTGGCGGTCGCCGCGATTCCCCTGACCTTCGTCGCCGTCTTCCTGCTGGTGGTCGGCCTGCCGGCCCTGCCGCCGCCGTCCAGCATGGGCAAGCTGTTCTGGGCGTCGGCCGCCGGCCTCGTGCTCGGGATCGTCGCCGATGCCCTGGGTGCCCGGGGACGCGGCGCGGCGACGCTGCTGGCGGTTTGGTTCGCGGCCTCGTTGCTGTGGATCGCCTTGCCGGCGCTCGATGGCGTGGGTCCGGCCGTCACCCTGCTGCTCCTGCTGGGCGCCGGCGGCTGGATCGCCTTCGGCAGCGGGTTCCATGCCCCTGGCACCACCCCCTCCGGCACCGCCCCCTCCGGCACCGCTCCGTCCGGTGGGGCGACGGGGCCGGCCTCGGTGCTGCTCGCCCTGGCGCTGGCGGTCGGCGGCACCGCCCTGATCGGCTCCTCGGCCTCCATCGCCCAGATGGGGCTGGCGCTTGCGGCGGCGGCGGGTGCCTTCCTGCTGTGGAACTGGCCGGCGGAACGCCATGGCTGGGGCCTGTCGGGTCAGGTGGCGCTCGGCATCGCCCTGCTGACGGCGGCCGTCCTGGCGCTGTTCACCGACAGCCGGGCTGTCGTCCTGATCCTCGCCCTGCCGGCGCTGGCGGCAGGTCGCGTCCGCCGCCTTCTGCCGCTGCCGGAGACCGGCCTCGGCCGGGCCGCCGGGGCTGCCGCGGTCACCATTGCCGCGGTCGTCCCGGCGCTCGCCGCCCTCGGTGCCGCTTTCGTCCTCGGCGGGGGCGAAGCGTCGCCCTACTGATCCCCAGTCCTTCCTCCACTCCCGAATCCCCGAAAACAAACCCCGAAATCCGGAGTTCCGTTCATGAAGAAGACCCTGTTCGCCGCCGCCCTGTTCGCATCCGCCGCTTTCGGCGCGGCGTCGGCGTCTGCCGCTCCCGTCACCTACAAGCTCGACCCGGCGCACACCAGCGTGGTGTTCATCGTCAACCATGTCGGCTTCTCGAACCTGTTCGGCCGCTTCGACAAGCCGGCCGGCGAGGTCACCTTCGACAAGGACGCCCCGGAGAAGAGCAGCGTCACCGTCGCGATCGACACCGCCAGCGTCGACACCAACCATGAGAAGCGCGACCAGCACCTGCGCTCCCCGGACTTCTTCAACACGAAGGAGTTTCCGCAGATGACCTTCAAGAGCAGCAAGATCGAGAAGACCGGCGACAACACCGGCAAGCTGCACGGCGACCTGACCCTGCTGGGCGTCAGCAAGCCGGTCGTGCTGGACGTCACCTTCAACAACCAGGGCGTCAGCCCGGCGAGCAAGCAGGAAACCGCCGGCTTCTCCGCCCGCGGCACCATCAAGCGTTCCGACTTCGGGATGAAGTACGGCGTTCCGGCGATCGGCGACGACATCCAGATCCTGATCGAGGTCGAAGCCGTGAAGTCCTGACCGGCCAATCCGCAAGGACGGATGGCGTCATCAGGCTGTTACAGGCACAGGGGCCGCTCCGCCGGCCCCTTTTTTCCATCGAAGGCGCCGTCGGCGAGAAGGGGACCGTCATGCCGCAGCTTGTCAATGGGCAGTGGGTCAAGGGCCACATCGCCGAGAGCGAAATCCGCAACGGTGCCTTCCACCGCGAGCCGACGCGGTTCCGCGACTGGATCACGCCCGACGGGCAGCCGGACGCCGAGGGGCGGCCGGCGCTGCCGGCCGCGGCGGGGCGTTACCAGCTTTTCGTCTCGTATCTCTGCCCCTGGGCCTCGCGGACGCTGATCTTCCGCAAGTTGAAGGGGCTGGAGACGGTGGTCGGCCTGTCGGTGGCCGAACCGGTGATCGGCGAGGATGGCTGGGTCTATGCCGAGGAGCAGGATGCCGGGCCTGCCGTCGGCCCCATCCGTTTTCATCACCAGCTCTACACCGCCAGCCAGCCGGACTACACCGGCAAGGTGTCGGTGCCGGTGCTGTGGGACCGGCAGGAGGGGCGGATCGTGAACAACGAATCCGCCGACATCATCCGCATCCTCAACGGCGCCTTCGACGGCCTGACCGGCAACCGGCTGGACTTCTATCCGGAACCGCTGCGGACCGGGATCGACCGCTGGAACGACCTGATCTACGAGACGGTCAACAACGGTGTCTACCGCTGTGGCTTCGCCAAGTCGCAGGAGAGCTACGACCAGGCGTTCGACGCCCTGTTCGACACGCTCGACCGGCTGGACGGGCATCTCGCGCGCAGCCGGTACCTCGCCGGCGAGTTCCTGACCGAGGCGGACTGGCGGCTGTTCGTGACGCTGGTGCGCTTCGATGCCGCCTACCACGGCGCCTTCAAGTGCAACCTGCGGCGCATCGCCGATTACCCGAACCTGTCCGGCTACCTGCGTGAACTCTACCAGTGGCCGGGCGTGCGCGACACTGTGCGCCTCGACCACATCAAGGCCGGCTACTACACCAACCCGGCGATCAATCCGACGCTGATCGTGCCGAAGGGGCCGCTGATCGACCTCGACCAGCCGCACCAGCGCGGCGGACTGGCGGGGAAGGGCGTGTGGATGCGGGATTGAGCGCCTTGCGGGGCAAGGTGATCTCCTTGCGCCGTGCCCTCGCTGGTTCGTCGCTCCCGTCGCGTTTCCGCCCGACGGTGCCGGGCCGCGACGATACCGGGATGGGCGACACCGGGAACTTGCTCCGTTCCCGCGGAGCCGCCGGTTCCAGGCGGCTCTGCGGGCCTTCCGATGAGGGCTCAGGCCGACGGCTGCACTCCGGCCCTGACCGCCGCCAGCGCCAACTGGGTGCGATTGCGCACGCCGAGCCGCTGCATGACGGTGCGCAGATGCACCTTGATCGTGCCCTCCAGCACGCCCAGGGCGCGGGCGATCTCCTTGTTGGACTGGCCTTCCAGCAGCAGCCGCAGCACTTCGCGCTGCCGGTCGGTCAGCTCGCCGACCGCGTCGCCCTGGTGCCGCGGCGACGGCGTGGACGACAGCGGGATGCGGACCGGGCGCCCACCCTGGGCGGCCGGCGGTGCCGGTGCGAAGATACCGCCGTCCAGGACGATCGGCAGGGCCTGGTCCAGCACCACGCCCTCGCAGCCCTTGTGGACGAAGCCGCGGGCGCCGGCGCGGATGCAGCCGGCGATGACGCCGCCTTCGTTCACCCCGGAAACCACGATCAGCGGCACGTCGCCGGCCGCTTCGAGCATCGTCTTCAGCCCGTCCAGCTCGTTGCTGTCGTCCATATGCAGGTCATACAGGATGACCGTCAGGTCGGGTTCAGAACGGGTCTTGCGCAACGCTTCCGCCAGCGTGCCCGCTTCCACCACCACGGCGTCCGCATAGCGCCGTTTCAACGCCAGCGACAGGCCATAGCGGACCAGGGCATGGTCGTCCACCACCAGGAACTTCATCGGGCCTTCGAACTCATTCAGGTGGTGAGGCTCCGTCGCCAGCTCGGCCATGCCGGTGGCGTACCGCGCTTGTTGAGTCACGTTTGATCCCCTCCATCCGTCGAAAGTATCGTGCGCCATGAGCGCAACGAATCCATCATTGTCAACTTTAGTGCCGAGTCGTCCATTGTCTGAACGCATCAGAGGGCATCCCCGCGGCGCATCGGGATAGGACGACCGCACCCCGAAGGTGGTGTGCGCCCTGCCCCTATGCCACCACCATGAGGTTCTTACCGTTTTTTCTTTGCCCGGAGGCCGAAGGGAGCGGCAACCGGTGCCAACGGCACTGTGACCGAGAAGATCGAGCCATGGCCGGCGCGCGAGCGCAGGCTGATCTCGTGGCCGAGTTGCCGGGCCAGCCGGGCGACGATGGCGAGGCCCAGCCCGACGCCACGGCGTTGGTCGCGTTGCGGATTGTCGAGCTGCTGGAACTCCTCGAATATGGCCCGCTGGCTTTCGGCGGGAATGCCGGGGCCGGAATCCCAGACCTCGATCCGCAGGGATTCGTCCCGGTGCCGGCAGCAGACCAGGATCCCGCCGGAATCGGTGTATTTCAGCGCATTGGCAACGAGGTTCCGCAGAATTCGTTCCAGGAGTTGGACGTCGCTCAACACTGTCGCAGGGCAGGGGACAACCCGGAACCGCAGGCCGCGCATCTCCGCCTGCGGCATGAACTCGCCATGGATGGCATCGAGGATGAGGCCCATCGGCACCGGTTCGATCGTCGGGTCCAGCGCGCCGGCGTCGAGCCTTGCGGTATCCAGCATGCCGTCCAGCAGGGTGCGGGTCGCCACATGGGCCGCAAGCAGCCCGCCCATCAGCGGACGCTCGTCATCGCCCAGCCGGTGGCGCAGCACGTCGAGGAACAGCCCCATCGACATCACCGGCTGGCGCAGGTCATGGCTGGCGGTCGCGAGAAGCCGCAGCTTGTCCGCATCGGCTTGGCGCAGGCGGCGCAATTCCTCGTTCGAGCGCGCGAGTTCGGCATTCGCCTCCTCCACCTGTTCCAGGGACGTGCGCAGTTCCTCATCCATCATCCGCAGCTCTTCGAGCGGCGCGTGCAGCTCCTCTTCGGAGCGGAGGGATGCCTGCCCGCGGCGATCCAGGGCATTCTCACGCAGCGTGAGCCGTTCCAGAACTTCGTCAAGTTGGCGGTTGGTGGCTTGGTTCCGCTCATTGAGCTGGTCGATCTCACGACGTTGACGCTCGATCAGCGCGTTGGCTTCCGTCCGCCGCTGCTCGAGATCCTCGACCAAGGTCAGTGCCTGTTCCAGTTCGGCGGTCAGCCGCACCGGATCGGGGTGTGGCTGGTCTTCCTTGAGCGGTTCGGCAACGCAGATGTAATGCTCGATCAACCCGGTTGGCCCCAGCAACGGGGTTATCCTCAGGGCGCAGAAGTACTCGCTGCCATCCTTGCGCCGGTTCAGCAAGGTTCCGCGGGAGGATCCCCCGTCCACGAGATCGCGCAGGAGGGCTGCGGCCACGGTGCTGTTCGTACGCGGGCTTTGGAGAAGGGAGGGTGTCTTGCCGATCACCTCGTCCGGACGATAACCGGTCAGTCGGGTGAAGGCATGATTGACGTACAGGATCGACGGACCAGGGGTTTCCAGGTTCCGGTCGGTGACGATCACCGCCTGGTCAAGCTCGTCCCAGATCGGCTGAACAACCAAAGGCTTGGCCTTGGTGGTCCTGCTTACGGTGGTCCTGCTTAGATTGGCCCCCCGTACATCCACCATACCGCAGCATTCCTCCCCGATGGTCGGGCGTTCAAGATTACACCGTATCGTGTGTCGTCATCAGAGGAAAGAGAACGGCAAAAACCGCATCTTCGGCTTCCGTTTCGGTAATATACGATGGAGTGGGGTTTTCTCTGCATTTCCGGTGACTAAGTGGCGCAATGGTAAATGGTAAATACCGCTGCCGCAGTCATCGGCGGTGTGGCCCCGGTGGCGCCGTCAGGTCGGCCGCGCGTCCACACTTTCATCCTCTGCCCTGAGGTGTTGCCGCTCGGTGATGTCATGGGCGATGGCGACCAGGATCGGCGGCTCCTCCCGGGCGAAATGCTGCATGCACATCTCCACCGGCCGCGGCGGATTGCTCGCGCTTTCGATGGTCGTCTCGAAGACGATCTCGGCCTTTTCGCCGGAAAGCAGCGGCGCGACGAGGTCGCCGAAGGCACCGGCGTCGATGTCCGGCATCAGGTCGTGAAGCGCGATCTGGCGCAGGGCGTCCAGGCTGTAGCCCAGCTTCGCCTCCGCCCCCCGGTTGACCAGATGGAAGCGGAAGGTGGTGGGATCGATGAAATAGACCTCGTTCAGCGATTCACCGATGATGCGGCCCAGATAATTGGTGAAGGTGTCCGTCCGCGCCCGCTCCGTCACGTCTTCGATGATCAGCACGGCGCCGCGGGCATGCTTGTTTTCATAGAGCAGCGGCGACAGCCGGATGCGGCAGTCGATCCGGCGGCCCCGGCGGTCCATCGCCTCCATGTCCACCGGCTCGGCTGGAGTCTGGGTCGTCAGGATGTCCTGCAGGGGCCGTCGGAGCCGCTGCACCGGCAGGCCGATGTCGAGTTCCAGGAAAGCCTCTCCGGCCACCTCCTCGTTTCTCAAACCCCAGATATTCTCGCTCCAGCGGTTCCATGACTGCACCTTGAGGCTGCCATCCAGAACGATGATGCCGACATCGATGCTGCGCAGGATCGATTCGGAATAGCGTCGGTATTCCCCCGCCTCCTCGCCCTGGCGCCGCATTTCCTCGTTGGCGACTTCCAGCTCCTCGTTGGTCGAGCGGAGTTCCTCGTTCATGGTCTCCAGCTCCTCGTTGGTGGACTGGAGTTCCTCGTTGGTGGTTTCCAACTCCTCGTTGGTGGACTGGAGTTCCTCGTTGGTGGTCTCCAGTTCCTCGTTGGAGGATTGGAGCTCCTCGATGGTGGTTTCCAGGCTTTCCTGTGCCGCCTCGATCTCCTGCTGCAGCAGGAAGACCCGGCTGGTGTCGGTGAAGCTGAGCAGGGTGGCGAAGGCCTTGCCGTCGCGGCTGTAGAGCGGGGACACCTCGATGGTCAGCCGCACCGGCTCGGCGCCCGGCCGGCTGAAGGGCTGGTGCTCGATGCGCACCAGCCGTCCGCTGTTGCGCACCTCCTCGATCCGGCTGCGCAGCTCGGTCGGGCGGTAGGAGATGGTCAGGTCATGGAAGGGACGGCCGATGTCCGCCTCCTCGATGTCGAACAGCCGCCTCGCGTAGCTGTTGGCGAAGACAAGCTGCCCGTCGGCATTCACGGTCAGATAGCCGGTGGAGCTGCTGTCGATGATGCTCTCCAGCAGCCGGGCATGCTGGGTGGCGCGGCCGTTGGCGGGGTCGGTGGCCAGCGACAGGCTGCCGCCGGGGGAACGGCGCCATTCCTGCGGGACCTTGGTGAAGATCCGGCTCTTCAGGTCCACCGCCTCGAACATGCGCGAGCGGGCGAGCTGGGTTTCCGCCTTGCCCAGGAACAGGAATCCGTCATTGACCAGCGCGTAGTGAAGGCGCGGCAGGACGACGCCCTGGGTATCGGCTTCCAGATAGATCAGCAGGTTGCGGCAGACCAGCAGGTCGATGCGCGAGATCGGAGCATCGCTGACGACGTTGTGGCGGCCGAAGATCACGCATTTGCGCAGATCCCGTTGAAACACGTAGTGGTTGTTCGTTCGTTCGAAATAGCGCTCCAGCAGCGCTTCCGGCACCGTCTCCACCTCTCGTGGGGCATAGGTGGCGTGGCGTGCCGTGTTCAGCGCCGCGTCGTCCAGGTCGGTGGCGTAGATCTTGACGCGCCGGCAGAAGTCCGTCGTGCCCAGCGCCTCGGCGAACAGCATCGCCAGCGAATAGGGTTCTTCGCCCGATGCGCAGCCGACGCTCCAGATGCGGATCTGGCCGGTCGGACCTTTCCGTTCGAGGACGCGCGGGACGACGTCGCGCTTGAGCACCGACCAGGCATCGCCGTCCCGGAAGAAGGAGGTGACGTTGATCAGCACGGTATTGAGAAGATCGACGAATTCCTGCGGGTGGGCTTCCAGGAAGGCATGATAGGCGGTGAAGTCCTCCGACCCGACCTCTTCCATCCGCCGGCGGATCCGGCGTTCCAGGCTGGTCCGCTTGTAGCCGCGGAAGTCGATGCCGCGGCTTTCCTGGATGTGGCGGATCAGGTTGGAAAAGTCGCTGTCGCTGTCGTCGGTTGTATTGGTCATGGCCTGCGGCTTCGGGATTTTGGAGGAAGAATAGGCGTCGGGCCGTGCCGCACTCAAGAGGCGTGATGTCCGGCCCCGCACAGGTCGATTGCCCGGGCGATGTGCGGATTCGCACCATTGGCCGGAAACCTCATGCGGACCGGCCTGTTGGTCCATTATGGAAAAGCGAGACATCATCGTCATCGGGGCTTCCGCCGGCGGGCTGACGGCGATTTCCCGCCTGTTCCGCGGCATGCCGGCCGATTGCGTGCCGGCGGTCTTCGTGGTCATCCACGTCACGCCGACCGCGCGCAGCATGCTGCCGAGCCTGCTGGAGCGGACCGGCTGGCTGCCGGCCTTCCATCCCGCCGACGGCGAGGCGATCCGCCCCGGCCACATTCATGTGGCGCCGCCGGACCATCATCTCCTGGTCCATTCCGACCGCGTGCTGGTGCGCCGGGGCCCGCGGGAGAACCGGACCCGACCGGCCGCCGACCCGCTGTTCAGGTCGGCGGCCGTCGCCTTCGGCAGCCGCGTGGTCGGCATCGTGCTGTCCGGCACACTTGACGACGGCGCCTCGGGGCTGCGGGCCATCCATCGCTGCGGTGGCTTGGCGGTGGTCCAGGATCCGGAGGACGCCGAGTGGTCCGGCATGCCGCAGAGCGCCATCGCGCGCACGCCGGTGGACCATGTGCTGCCGGTCGTCGGCATGCCGGCGCTGCTCGCCCGCGTGGTGGGTGAGCGGGCCCCGCCCAGCCCGCCGGTTCCCCTCGATATCGCTGCGGAGGCGCGCATCGCGGAACAGGAGTTCACGACCATGGCTGACGACACCAAGGCGGTCGGCAAACCGACCACCCTCTCCTGTCCGGAATGTGGTGGCGGTTTGACGGAGATTCATGACGGTCCGGTGCTGCGCTTCCGCTGCCAGGTCGGACACGCGTTCAGTCCGGACAGCATGGAGGAGGCGCAGGCGGAAGCCATGGAGAAGGCGCTGTGGGTGGCGTTGCGCACGCACGAGGATCGCATTGAGCTGTTCACCCGCATGGCCGTCCATGCCCGCGAGCGCGGCCAGACGCTGCTGGCCGCCAACTGGGACAAGCAGATGCAGGAGGCCCGCGGCAACGCGGAACTGCTTCGCCGGGTCCTGTCGAAGCCCGAGATCAAGGGGACGAGCAAGCCCAACGGAGATTGACCGGCCTCCTACAGGTAGGCGATCAGCCGCCCCAGCGCCAGCACGCCCACCCAGAGCGCGAGCGACACCGCACCGGCGACTCTCGCCATCGGCGGCGGGCGGCCATCCCAGGCGGCGATGGTGCGACCGGCGCCATGGTGGAACAGGGCGATGTTGGCGAGCGCCAGCACCAGCAGCGCCATCTTGGCCAGGAAGGCCGGGTTGGCGGCCAAGGCCGTCGCTTCGCTGATGAAGAGCAGGGTGCCGGTCGGCACGGTGAGCGCCAAACCGGTCGCGGCCACCGGCAGCAGCAGGCGCGACAGGGGAGAGGCCGGCAGCCGGCAGCCCACCCCCAGCAGCCGCAGGTCGAAGGCGGCGACGGCGCCGACCAGCAGCGCCAGCCCCAGGATGTGCAGCACCTCGACCAGCGGATACACCCAGACCGACTGGCGCAGCGCCTCGCCCAGCCCCGACGTTTCCAGCGCCACCAGCCAGCCGGGTCCGGCCGGACCCTGGCCGTGGTCCATCAGCGCAGCTCGACGGTCTTGCCGCCGGCGGTGATGCGCTCGGCCCGCAGCTCGGTGGGATCCGACTTGCTGGCGTAGCCGACCACCGTCACCGTCTGCCCGGCCTGGACCGATCCCTCCGGCAGGCCACGCGCGGTCATGCGCGCGGGCGGGGCCAGCACCACATGCCACAGCTTGCCGTCCGACTGCAGGTTCAGCATCGCGTGCGGGTTGCGGAAGGCGAACTGGTCGACCGTTCCGGTCAGCGTCAGGGTCTTTTCGGTGTCGTAGCCGCCCCAGCCATGGTGCGCGAGGACAGGCACCGCCGGCGCCAGCACGGCGACCGCCGCAAGGGTCGCGGCGGCGAGCCTGCGGCCGGCGTGCGCGATGGGGATTCGGTCGGCAGTGTCGGCCATGGCGGCGCTCTCCCTCACCTCTGTCATCCGCACAAGACATTGGCGGAAGCGGGAAGGTCCGCAAGGGGGGCGCAAGGAGAGAGGGCGGACGAGAGGGGACGGGCAATCCCCTCTCGCGCCCCGGCCTCATGCGGGCTTGTAGACCGCCAGCGCCTCCGGCATCAGCCGGTTGAGCTGGCCGATGCGGTCGTCGATGCCGGGGTGGGTCGACATGAAGACCGGCGGCTGCGATCCGGTCTGCCGCATGTTCTGCCAGAGCTCGACCGCCGCGCGGGGATCGTAGCCGGCCCGTGCGGACATCATCAGGCCGATGCGGTCGGCCTCCAGCTCCTGGTTGCGCGAGTAGGGCAGGATCAGGCCGTACTGCGCCCCGGTGCCGAGCGCCGCGGCGATCTCCTGGGATCCGGCCACTCCACCGGCTCCCAGGGCGGCGCCGAGCAGGCCGGCCCCGGCTTCCGACGCCATCTGGGTGCTGACGCGTTCGGCGGCATGACCCTCCAGATTATGCGCGATCTCATGCCCGATCACCGCGGCGAGCTGGGCATCGGTCCTGGCGTACTGGAACAGTCCCTCGTAGACGCCGATCTTCTGGCCGGGCAGGGCGAAGGCGTTGGCCTCCTCCCCCTGGAACACCCGCACCTCCCAGGCACCGGCATCGAGCCCGGCGGCGCGCAGCAGGCGCATCGACACCTGCTCGGCGCGACGCTGGTAGTCGGCGTTGGTGGACGCCTTCGTGGTGGACAGCAGGCGCTGCCAGTCCTGCCGGCCCATGTCGGAGAGCTGTTCCTGCGATACCAGGTTCAGCCCCAGCCCGGTGCGGTCCCCGGCGCAACCGGTCAGCGCAACGGCGGCGGCAATGGCACCGGCGGCCGACGCGGTGCGCAGGCGTGCCGTCATTGTCCCTTTCGGCATGGTCCCCCCTTGGTCCTCTGATCTCTCGGTACGATACGGCCGGTTTCCCGGCCGTGGCGATAGGTGGGAGGGAAGGCCGCCAAGGCAAGGGCCGCGTCCGCCGTGTCCCAGGCGGACCCGCCGGAAAGGAAATCGACGCATCGTTGGGAGGACGTGATCGTCCAGGCGGCCTGCGCCCGGACGATCAACCGGTGAAACCGATCCGCGGTGAAACCAATCCCGCTTCCGGCAGCTCGGGTCGGTTCACATTGGCGTCCGCGGACAACCGCCCCGCATTGCCGCCGTCAGCCTCACTCCACCGTCACGCTCTTCGCCAGGTTGCGCGGCTGGTCGACGTCGGTGCCCTTCAGCACGGCGGTGTGGTAGGCCAGAAGCTGAACCGGGATGGCGTAGAGCAGCGGCGCCACCAGCGGATCGCAGGCCGGCAGCTCCACCGACCAGCGCACCTTGTCCTTCAGCTTGTCGATGCCCTTGGCGTCGGCCAGCAGCAGGACCTTGCCAGACCGTGCGCAGACCTCCTGAACGTTGGACACCACCTTCTCGAACAGCGCGTCGGACGGCACCAGCACGATCACCGGGACATTGTCGTCGATCAGGGCGATGGGGCCGTGCTTCAACTCGCCGGCGGCGTAGCCCTCGGCGTGGATGTAGCTGATCTCCTTCAGCTTCAGCGCACCTTCCAGGGCCAGCGGGTACATCGCGCCGCGGCCGAGATACAGGACGTCGCGGGCCTCCGCCACCTCCTGCGCCAGTTCCTTCAGCCGCTCGTCGTGGGCCAGCACGTCGGCGGCGCGCGCCGGCACCTCGCGCAGGGCGTGGGCGATCTTCTGCATCCGCTCCTGGTCGATGGCACCGCGGGCGCGGCCGACGGTGACGGCGAGGCAGGCCAGCGTGGTCAACTGGGTGGTGAACGCCTTGGTGGAGGCGACGCCGATCTCCGGACCGGCCATGGTGTAGAGCACGGCGTCGGATTCGCGGGCGATGGTGCTTTCCGGGGCGTTGACGATCGACAGGATCTTCTGGCCCTGGCGCTTGCAGTAGCGCAGCGCCTCCAGCGTATCCAGCGTCTCGCCGGACTGCGAGATGAACAGCGCGATGCCGCCCGGCGGCAGCGGCGCCTCGCGGTAGCGGAATTCCGACGCGATGTCGACCTCGACCGGGATGCGGGCCAGCGTCTCGAACCAGTATTTGGCCACGAAGCCGGCATAATAGGCGGTGCCGCAGGCGACGATGGTCAGCTTGCTGGCGCCGGCCAGGTCGAAGGGAAACTCCGGCAGCGTGATCGCGCTGGTTTCCGGGTTGATGTAGGCGTTCAGCGTGTCGCCGATGACCTGCGGCTGCTCGTAGATCTCCTTGAGCATGTAATGGCGGTAGCCGTCCTTGCCGATCAGGGCGCCGGACACCGCGGTGGTCTTCACCGGGCGCTCGACGACGGCGCCGGTGGCGTCATGGACGACGGCGGCGGTGCGGCTCACCTCCACCCAGTCGCCGTCCTCCAGGTAGCAGATGCGGTTGGTCAGCGGCGCCAGCGCGAAGGCGTCGGACGCCAGATACATCTCGCCGTCGCCGTAGCCGACGGCCAGCGGCGTGCCGTGGCGGGCGCCGATCATCATCTCGTGCTCGCCGGCGAAGATCAGCACCAGGGCGAAGGCGCCGGTGAAGCGCTTGAAGGCGGCGGCCGACGCCTCGACCGGCGCCATCCCCTCCTTCTCCATGTAGTAGGTGACGAGGTGGACGATCACCTCGGTGTCGGTGGCGCTTTCGAAGACGTAGCCGTGGGCGGCCAGCTCGTCCTTCAGCTCCTGGTAGTTCTCGATGATGCCGTTGTGGACGACGGCGACGCGCTTGGTGGCGTGCGGGTGGGCGTTGTTCTCGGTCGGGCCGCCATGGGTGGCCCATCGGGTGTGGCCGATGCCCACCGTGCCGGACAGCGGCTGGTCGCGCAGCTTCATGTCGAGGTTCAGCAGCTTGCCTTCGGCGCGGCGGCGCTCGATGTGGCCGTTCACCAGGGTGGCGACGCCCGCGCTGTCGTAGCCGCGGTATTCGAGCCGGCGCAGGCCTTCCACCAGCCGGGGGGACGCGTCGTGAATGCCGTTGATGCCGATGATGCCGCACATGGACCTGATGCTCCTGAAAAGATGCCGACCGGAGATGAAGACCCGAACCGATCCTACGCCTTTTTCGCTTTCTCTTTTTGCTTCCGTTCGCGGAAATTGCGCGCCCAGCCGGCGTACGCCTTCTGATTGCCGCGGGCGACCGCCAATGCGTCGGCCTCCACCGCGGTGGTCACCACGCTGCCGGCACCGACGATGGCGCCGTCGCCGACCGTGACCGGCGCGACCAGCGCGGTGTTGGAGCCGATGAAGGCGCCGGCGCCGATGTCGGTGCGGTGCTTGCCGAAGCCGTCATAGTTGCAGGTGATGGTCCCGGCGCCGATGTTGGCCTTGGGGCCGACGCGGGCGTCGCCGATGTAGGTCAGGTGGTTGGCCTTGGCCCCCGCCTCGATCACCGCGTTCTTCACCTCGACGAAATTGCCGATGTGGACATCCGGTCCGATCTCCGCCCCCGGGCGCAGGCGGGCGAAGGGGCCGATGACGGCGCCGCGGTCGATGCGCACCCCTTCCAGGTGGCAGTAGGGCTTGATCTCCACGCCGTCGCCGACGGTGACCCCGGCCCCGAAGACGCAGCCCGGGCCGACCACCACGTCGCGGCCGAGCCGGGTGTCGACGCTGAAGAAGGTGCTGTCGGGGTCGATCAGGGTGGCGCCGTTGTCCATCGCGGCCTTGCGCAGCCGGCGCTGCATCAGCCGCTCCACCTCGGACAGCTCGGCGCGCGAATTGACGCCCACCACCTCGGCCGGCGCCGCTTCCACCACCGAGCAGGCCATGCCGGCGCGCCGGGCGATCTGCACCACGTCGGTCAGGTAGTATTCGCTCTTGGCGTTGTCGTTGCCGACGCTGCCGATCAGGTCGAACATGCGGGCGCCGTCGAAGGCCATCAGGCCGGCGTTGCACAGGGTGACCGCACGCTCCTCCTCGCTGGCGTCGAGATATTCGACGATCTTCTCCAGCCCGCCGCGCGCGTTCAGGATCAGCCTGCCATAGGCGCCGGGATCGTCGGGACGCATGCCCAGCACCACCACCGCCGGATCGGCGGCCTGACGGCGTGCCTGGACCATGGCGCGCAGCGTGTCGGGGGTGACCAGCGGCGTGTCGCCGTACAGCACCACGACGTCGCCGGTGAAGCCCTCCAGCAGGCCGAAGGCGGCGCGCACGGCGTCGGCGGTGCCGCGCTGCTCGTGCTGCACCGCCACCGGGTAGGGGGCGACGGCGGCCGCGACGCTGTCCATGCCGGGACCGACCACCACCACGACATGGTCGGGGTCGAGCGCCGTCACCGCGGCCAGCACATGTCCGACCATCGGCCGGCCGGCCACCCGGTGCAGCACCTTGGGCAGATCGGATTTCATGCGGGTGCCCTTGCCGGCGGCGAGGATCACGCAGGCTAGCGGGCGGTGCGGCGTGGCGGGAGCCATGGTGGTCTTCCTGATCGATGCCTGGATGGGTCGGAGTGAAGCGGAAGAGACGTTGGTTAGGTGCAAGGGAAAGGGTTAAGACATCGCTGCTTTCGCAGCGGGGGCGCCCTGTAGCGGTGCGCGCCGCAGCAAAGTCAAATCCGAGAGTGGTGTGCCACAGCCGCCGTTGAAAGCCCAAGTCAACTTTTGTTTCAGGTGTCATAAGCTCACCGCCTTATGCCGGCCTTATGTCCGAGTTCCGGCCATCCGGCGAAAGCGACATGAGCTGCCGATCCCTTGGTTCCGGGGGAGGGATCGCTAGGGCGGCCGATCATTGCATACGCTGATACTATCCGTTTGATCGGCGCCGCTATCCCTTTGGAGGCGGGCCGATCGGGATGAAAGCCCCTTAAATTGTTGGGGTCGATGCGGCGCCGCCGTTCGACGCGAAGCCGATCGGGGAGGGGCGCGCCCTGCTCCGGACGCCGGCCGCACCCGGCAGGCGGAACAGACAAAACGCTGCCGGAACGGTCCGGGGCCGGCCTCGGCCACGCACCCGCACCAGGGCGGCCACCACGGGGAAGGATGCCGACCATGACCTCTCGCATGGCCCGTATTGTTCACATGGGAAAACTGGGCGGCTATGCGGCGCTTCTCGACGGGGCGCTGATCGAGATCGCTGGCCGCATGGTCTGGGCATCGGCGGATGCGCTGGCCGACGCGGCGCGGTGCGGCGGCATCGCGCTGTCCGATCTCGTCATCGACACCAGCGACCGGGCGGCGGCCGCGCCACGGTGCGCCTCCCCGGTCACGGCGCGGGCTGGCGCGGCGTGGCGGCCCGACCGTCTGCCGCTGGCGGCGTGACGCCGGTCAGGTGCATGACGACGCTGCCGAAGTCGCTTTCGGTTTCCAGCCGCACCGGCAGCGGCGGCGCGCCGGCGGCGACCGGCGCCACCCACAGGTCCACCGGCGGTCGCGGCGCCTGGGCGTCGCGCTGCCAGAATTTCCAGCCCGGTGCCGCGGGGGCATAGCCGGCGATCGGCCGGTAGCTCACCCGGCATTGCAGCGCCACCCCGGAGAAGACGGAGTATCGCGACGGATCGACGATCCGCCGCCCGACGCCCGACGCCCGTGAACACCATGTCGTAGCGCCGGCGCCCGTCGAAGACCGGAGCCGTCCCGTCGCAGCCGGAGGTCGCGCCGATCCCGACCAGCAGGCCGAGCACCGCCGTCAGCGGATCGGACGTTCCGCGCCGCAGGTCCGGCGCCACGGGGGGGGCGGCCTTCCTCCTCCGGCGGCGGGGTGATGGTCACGGCGACGTCGCCCTGCGCGTCATATCGCAGGTCCACGCTGCGCGGCTCCCCATTCACGATGCTGCTTTGCCGGTGACGGTCCGGCCGCAGCCCGGCGCTTCCGGCCAAGCCGTCGCTTTCGGCTTCGGTGCGCCATGAGAACAGCCGCCCGATGGTGCCGCCGGTCACCGCCGACACCGTGATCCGGTACCGGGCGCCCGTCATCTCCAGCGTCGCATCGACGTCCAGCGCGGTCACGCCGCCGACGAACACCCGATAGGTCGCGGTCACCGGCGCCGCGGCAACGCCGGTGGCAGGCAGCGGCATGGACAGGCCGGCGGCCAGCACCAGAACGATGGCGCGCCGCAGCCATTTCTGCCGCCGACACGGTGGCCGCAATGGCCGCGGCGATGATCCGTCGATCCGCGCGGAGCCGGGCGGGGACTTCGGGAACAGTGTGGACATCAGGGACGGGAGCGGGGAGAGGGGCACGGATCGGGGTCTCCGGCGGGCGGCGAGTTTTTTGTAGATGGGGGCGAATCTCCTGCTTGACACCCAGCGGGGAAGGCCGTAGAAACCCGCCCACCGCAGCGGCGGGGCCGACGACAGCCGGCCGCGACGCTCCCGGGACTGCCGGCCGAGAGGCGGTGGACCGGGGCACAGAGTTCAAGGGTTCGGGCGCGTAGCTCAGCGGGAGAGCATTCGCTTCACACGCGAAGGGTCACAGGTTCAATCCCTGTCGCGCCCACCATTCAGGAAAGGGCTTCGGACATCGTCCGGAGCCCTTTTCGTTTCCGGCGTCGCCAGTGCCGGCACCGGGACGGCCGGGGTGAAGGCTTGAAGCCGCGGGCGCCGCATAAGGCGGAAACTTCTCATGATGCTCCGCTGATGTTTCAGCGAGCCTGCGATCGATTGACGCAGATCAGCCCCATCGGCGCTGCGATGCGGTAGAAGGTCTCCTTCCCGCCACCCATTTCGGAAAGCCCCCATTCCATGGAAGACATGCGCGTAACCCTGATGGCGCTCGGCCTGCTGGTCGTGGTGCTGCTCGTCATCGTCGGTTCGGTCGTCATCTCCCCGTCCTTCACCGCCCTGCTGGCGACCCTGCTGGCCTGGGCCAACCTGACCTATCTGGTCGGAATCACGCTGAAGCGCTGACGGTCGATGCCCTGGCGCCGGGTTCCGGCGCCAGTGTCCCGGCGCCATGTCTCAGCGCCATATCCCAGCGGGAGCGCTCCGGCGCCGGCTGTCCCGATGCGGCATCGGGCCATCACTGCCGCTGCAATCGGCAACAGTCTGTCTTTCGGAAAGCTTTTCTGGACAGGAACGGTCGTCCGGAGTATCTCAGCGCGCGACTTCGACCCGTGAGGAACGCCGCCATGACGCCCGCCTCCCAGCCTGCCCGCCCGCTGCCCGTCCTCCGGTCGGTCGAGGACATCCGTGCGCAGGTGGCGGCTTGGCGTGGCGGGGGATTGACGGTCGCGCTGGTGCCGACGATGGGCGCGCTGCATGACGGCCACCTCGCGCTGGTGCGGCGCGCACGCATGTTGGCCGATCGCGTCATCGCCAGCGTCTTCGTCAATCCGGCCCAGTTCGCCCCCCACGAGGATTTCGACCGTTATCCGCGCGACGAGGCCGGGGACGCCGCAAAGCTGGCATCAGCCGGCTGCGATGCGCTGTATGCACCGACCGTGCGGGGCATGTATCCGCCGGGGTTCGCGACGGCGATTTCCGTCGGCGGACCGGCGGAGGGCCTGTGCGGCAGCTTCAGGCCGCAGATGTTCGGCGGCGTCGCCCTGGTGGTGACGAAGCTGTTCCTGCAGGCGCTGCCGGACGTCGCCGTCTTCGGCGAGAAGGACTACCAGCAGCTCATGGTGATCCGGCGCTTCACCCGCGACCTCGACATCCCGGTCCGGGTGGAGGGGCTGCCGACCGTCCGGGAGGAGGACGGGCTCGCCATGTCCTCGCGCAACGCCTATCTCGCCGCCGGGGAGCGTACCCGTGTGCCGGAGCTGTACCGGAGCCTGATCGCCGCGGCCGACGCGTTGGCCCGTGGGGCGGAGGTGGACGGGGTTCTCACCGCCGTGCGCGGCCGGATCGCCGAAGCCGGCTTCGGCACCATCGACTATGTCGAACTGCGCGACGCCGAGACGCTGGAGCCGGTGGCCGCGGTCGAGCGTCCGGCCCGCCTGCTTGCCGCCGCCTGGATGGGCAAGGCGCGCCTGATCGACAATGTTCCGGTGGTGCCGGCCGGGTAGGATCGCCGTCGCCGGGGCAAGCCATGCGCAACCGGCCGGCCGGCCAGCCCGCCGGCACTCTCATCGGCCCTGTCACGGCTATCGCATATGGCAATAATCGCCCTCTCCCGCCCTGGGAGAGGGAGGGGACCCACGAAGTGGGGAGGGTGAGGGGGTGTTCCAAGACCCCAGAACCGCAGGGTTTCTTGCATTACCCCTCACCCTTCCCATGCTCCGCGTGGGCCCCTTCCCTCTCCCGGGCGGGAGAGGGAGCCATATGCGATTGCCCTGTCGGCCCTGTCATCGGCATTTGACCGCCGGTCGTTGCCTGCCATAGCATGCGCGCTGGTGGGGCAGGGGACTCCCGGACGCCGGGGGCGGAAAGGCGAGCTTGAGGTTCGTCCGTCGCAACCGCAACGGGGAGGCGTCCTCCCTGATGCCCTTGGCGTTGACCGCCCTTCTGCTGCTGCTCGCGGCGCTGGGGGCTGGCGGTGCGGTGATCGCCAGCAGGAGCCGCGCCCCGGCAGCGCAGGATCATGCCGGAGCCGACAGGAAATATGCCAGCCTGCCGATGATGACGTTCTCGCTGGGTGGCGGCGCCGCACGCATGGTCGACGTCAAGGTGCTGCTGGAACTCGATCCATCGGCGGACGGCAAGGTCGCCGATCCCTATATCCCACGGATTTCCGACCGCCTGTCCGACCGCCTGCGGCAGATCGATCCGCAACAGCTCACCGGCACCGATGGTGCCAGACTGATGAAAAGCACCATCTCCAGCGTGCTCGACCGCGAGCTGCGCGGCGTCCGGGTCAGGGATATCCTGCTCGACCGGATGGTGGTGCGGTAGGGGGCTCCGCTGCCGGAGCCCCGTCTCGCGGTGCCGGAGCGATCACTCCGGCCGGTCACTCCGCCGCGACGGCGGCGCGGCGGCGGGCTTCACGCTCGTGCCGGCCCTGCTTCAGCTTCTCCGCCAGCAGGAAGGCCAGTTCCAGCGACTGGCTGGCATTCAGCCGCGGATCGCAGGCGGTGTGGTAGCGGAGCGCAAGATTGTGGTCGGTGATCGCCTGGGCGCCGCCGGTGCACTCCGTCACGTCCTGGCCGGTCAGTTCGAAATGGACGCCGCCGGCATGGGTGCCTTCGGCCTGGTGCACCTCGAAGAAGCCGCGCGCCTCGGCCAGCACGCGCTCGACCGGACGTGTCTTGTATCCGGTGGTCGACTTCACGGTGTTGCCGTGCATCGGGTCGCAGGACCACACCACCGCGCGGCCCTCGCGCTGGACCTTGCGCAGCAGCGGCGGGAACTTCTCCGCCACCTTGTCGGAACCCATGCGCACGATCAGCGTCAGCCGTCCCGGCTCGTTGGCCGGGTTCAGGATGTCGATCAGGCGGATCAGTTCGTCCGGATCGGTGGTCGGGCCGCATTTCAGGCCGATCGGGTTCTTCACGCCGCGCAGGAACTCGACATGCGCGCCGTCCGGCTGGCGGGTGCGGTCGCCGATCCACAGCATGTGGGCCGATACGTCGTACCAGTCGCCGGTGGTGCTGTCGACGCGGGTCAGAGCCTGCTCGAACGGCAGCAGCAGCGCCTCGTGGCTGGTGAAGAAATCGGTCTCGCGGATCTGCGGGGTGGTCTCCGCGGTGATGCCGCAGGCCGCCATGAAGGCCAGCGTCTCGTCGAGGCGGTTGGCCAGCTCCTGGAAATGCTCGCCGGCCGGCGACCTCTCGACGAAGCTCAGCGTCCACTGGTGGACCTTGTGCAGGTCGGCGTAGCCGCCCTGGGCGAAGGCGCGCAGCAGGTTCAGCGTCGCGGCGGCCTGGGTGTAGGCCTGCATCATCCGTTCAGGATCGGGGATGCGCGCCTCGGCGTTGAAGTCGAAGCCGTTGATGATGTCGCCGCGGTAGGACGGCAGCTCCATTCCCTCGATCGTCTCCATGTCGGCCGATCGCGGCTTGGCGAACTGGCCGGCCATGCGGCCGACCTTGATGACCGGGATCGCGGCGCCGAAGGTCAGCACCACGGCCATCTGCAGCAGGACGCGGAAGGTGTCGCGGATGTTGTTGGGGTGGAACTCGGCGAAGCTCTCGGCGCAGTCGCCGCCCTGCAGCAGGAAGGCATGGCCGGCGGCGGCCTCGGCCAGCTTGGCCTTCAGCCGGCGGGCCTCGCCGGCGAAGACCAGCGGCGGGTAGGAGGCAAGGCGCTGCTCGACTGCCTCGACCTTCGCATGGTCGGGATAGGTCGGCAATTGCTTCGCCGGTTTCGTCCTCCAACTGCCGGGTGTCCAACGCTCGACCATGACGCGCCTGCTCTTCCTTGGGGATTGCGGAACGGGGCGGACGGCGACCGGCCCCGGGGAGGTCCTCTATACCGCGACTCACGGTAACTTTTCCACAGTTTCGGGCCTCCTGCCGGCAATGCTGTGCTGCACGGCGAGTCGGGCCGCTACCGGAGGTGATTTCATCTGAAAGAAAGTTCGTGTCGCCGCCGCTGGCGGCGGCGGGCCGCGGCCTCTATACATCCCCTGTGCGACAGCCTTCGAGGAGCGGCTCCCCCTTGACTGAGACATCCCGGCCGGAGCGGCGCCCGTCCTCCCGGCATCCCTCCTGGCTTCAGGCGCTGGCCGTCTACCGCGACCCGCGCGTGCTGGCGATCCTGTTCCTCGGCTTTTCCGAAGGGCTGCCGCTGGCGCTGACCGGGGCGACGCTGAACGTCTGGCTGACCGAGGAGGGTGTCAGCCGGACCAGCATCGGCCTGTTCGCGCTGGTCACCATGCCCTACGCGCTGAAATTCCTGTGGGCGCCGCTGATCGACCGGCTGCGGCTGCCGGTGATGACGCGGCTGTTCGGGCGCCGGCGCGGCTGGGCGCTGACGGCGCAGGCGGCGCTGGTGGCGGCCCTGCTGGCGCTGGGCTCGACCAATCCGGGGGCGGACCTGTGGTGGACGGCGCTGTGCGCGGTGCTGGTCGCCTTCTGCTCCGCCAGCCAGGACATCGTCGTCGACGCCTACCGCGTCGAGGTGCTGGAGGAGAGCCGGCAGGCCGCCGGTTCGGCCGTGCTGGTGCTGGGCTACCGGTTCGGGCTGATGGCGGCGGGGGCCGGAGCGCTCTACATCGCGCAGTTCCACGGCTGGCGTGCCGCCTACGAGGCGATGGCGGCGCTGGTGCTGGTCGGCATGGTCACCATCCTGCTGAGTCCGGAGCCGAAATCGCCGCCGCCGAGCGCCCGCGAGCGGCGGATCGCCGAATGGCTGGAGGCGCGTCCCCACCTGTCGGGCCGTCGCGCGGTGGCCGTCGCCTGGATCTACGGCGCCGTGGTGGCGCCCTTCCTCCAGTTCATGGAACGGCGGGGCTGGATGGTGATCCTGGCCTTCATCGCCAGCTACAAGCTGGGCGAGGTGCTGGCCGGGCAGATGTCGTCCACCTTCTACATCGATCTCGGCTTCACCAAGGCGGAGATCGCCACGGTGTCGAAGCTGTTCGGGCTGTGGGCGACGATCGCCGGCGGGCTGCTCGGCGGATTGCTGGTCGGGCGGGTCGGGGTGCTGCGCGGCCTGATGATCGGCGGCGTGCTGCAGATGGTGTCGAACCTGGGCTACGTCGCGCTCGCCTGGACCGGCAACGACGTGTCGATGCTGGCGGCGACGGTCGCCACCGACAATATCTGCGGCGGCATCGCCACCGCGGCCTTCGTCGCCTACCTGTCCAGCCTGTGCAACGCTGCCTATACGGCGACGCAATATGCCCTGCTCTCCAGCCTCTACAAGCTCGGTGGCGACCTGTTCGGCGCCTCGTCGGGCTGGCTGGCCGAGCGGATGGACTGGACCGGTTTCTTCCTGTTGTCGATGGCCGGCGCGCTGCCGGCGTTGGCCCTGCTGGTCTGGCTGACCGGCCTCCATCGTCGCGAGCAGGCGGCCGCCGTCCCCGCTCAGTAGCGGGGGCGGCGGCCGGCGCCTGTCAGCGCTTGTTGGTGGTCGTCGTGGTCTTGCCCGCGCCGGGACCGGCGCCCAGGTCGGCGCCGGTCAGCGGATCGGAATCCGGCTTCGACATGGTGCGGGCGGCAACCGCATTGACCGCGGCCATTTCCGAGGCGGCCAGCTTGACCGTCGGGTTGCCCTCGCCGCCGTTGACCGGCGCATCGTCCGGCTTGACGTCGACGAACTCCCACTGGGCGCCCTGGTTCCAGGGGCCGCGCATGTCGCCCTCGCCCTGGCTGGTGTTGTAGTACTTGTCGGTGTACTGCGGCATGCCCGGCAGCTTGCCCGGCGGGAAGTTGTTGTCGATGGCGTAGAGCGCCTTCTCGAAGCTCTTCTGGTGGGCGATCTCGCGGGTCATCAGGAAGCCCAGCGCCTCTTTGACCCCGGCGTCGGTGGTGATGTTGATCAGCCGCTCATAGATGATCTTGGCGCGCGATTCCGCGGCGATGTTGGAACGCAGGTCGGCGGTCGGTTCGCCGATGCTGTCGATGTAGCCGCCGGTCCATAGCTGGCCGGCGGAATTCACCAGGGCCGGGCCGCCGCCGTAGAGCAGGGACAGGGTGTGGCTGCCGCTGCCCTGGGTGATGTTGGCATAGAGGTCGGCGGTTTCCTCGGCCGCTTCGGCCAGCTTGCCCTTCACGCCCTTGGTCAGCATGGCGACGATCGAGCCGATGACCTCGAGATGGCTAAGCTCCTCGGTGGCGATGTCGATCAGCATATCCTTGCGGCCCGGATCCTCATCGGCCAGACCCTGCGTGAAATAGCGCATGGCCGCCGCCAGTTCGCCCTGCGGGCCGCCGAACTGCTCCAGCATCAGGCTGGCGAGCTTCGGATTCGGCTCCGACACGCGAACCGTGTACATGAGGTTTTTGTTGTGCATGAACATGCGAGGGACTCCTCCCGCTTCGATAAGTCGAGGAATGGAGGAACCCGGACCGGATCGCCGCCAGGGGATGCACCTCGGGGAGGTGCCGGCGGGACCGAGGGGCTTGCCGCTCCGGATCGTTCCGCGCCTTCAACACCGCAGTTTTTAGAGGCGTTCCAAGAAAAATCGCTGTTCCAACGAGTTATGCCGGAGGGTGCGTACCGGAAGGTGGAGGAGGGGGAGGGCTGAAGAGGAGGTGAAATCCGCCCTTCCTGGCCCCGTCGCAGGACTGCGGGGGCGGGGCCAGGGGCGGGGAGGAGAGAGCGGGCGTAAGGACGCCCTTCAGATCTTCTGCTCCGGCTGGGCCTTCTCGCGCATCAGCACGAACTCCTCCGCGGTGGAGGGATGCAGCGCGATGGTACGGTCGAAGTCCTGCTTGGTGGCTCCGACGTTCAGCGCAATGGCCATCGTCTGCATCATCTCCGGCGCGTCCATGCCCATCATGTGGGCGCCCAGCACCCGTTGGCTGTCGCCGTCCACCACCAGCTTCATCAGCACCCGTTCGTCGCGGCCGGACAGCGTGTGCTTCATCGGGCGGAAGCCGGCCTTGTAGATGTCGATCTTCGGGTACTTGGCCCGCGCCTGCATCTCCGTCAGCCCGACGGTGCCGAGCGGCGGCAGCGAGAATACCGCGGTCGGCACGTTGTCGTAGCCGATGTGCATGGGGTTGTCGTTGAACAGCGTCTCGGCCAGCGCACGGCCCTCGGCGATGGCGATGGGGGTCAGCGCCATGCGGTCGGTGACGTCGCCGATGGCATAGATGCCCTCCACGCCGGTGCGCGACCATTCGTCGACCGGGATGGCGCCCTTGTCGTTCAGGGTGATGCCGACCTCTTCCAGGCCGAGGTTCTTCGTGTTCGGGCTGCGGCCGGTGGCGGCCATCACCAGGGCGGCGGAGTGCTCGCGTCCCATATGGTCGGTCAGGGTGTAGCCGCCGGGTCCCTTCTCCAGCTTCTGCGGCTTGCAGCGCGAGATGATGGTGATGCCGCGCTTGCGCATCTCCTGCGCCAGCGCGACGCGGATGTCGTCGTCGAAGCCGTTCAGCAGGTCGTCGCCGCGGATCATCAACGTCACCTCGGCACCCAGGCCGCGGAAGATGCTGGCGAACTCGACGGCGATGTAGCCGCCGCCGATGATCAGCACCGAATGGGGCAGCGTCGGCAGGTGCAGGGCCTCGTTGGAGGTCGCCGCCAGCTCGATGCCCTCGATTGCGGGCATCGACGGCCAGCCGCCGGTGGCGATCAGGATGTTGCGGGCGGTGTAGCGCTTGCCCGCCACCTCGATGGTGTGAGGGTCGACGATCCGGCCGAACCCTTCGAACAGGGTGACGCCGGAGTTCTTCAGCATATTGATGTAGATGCCGTTCAGGCGGTCGATCTCGGCGTCCTTGCGGGCGATCAGCGTCTCCCAGTCGAAAGCCGGCAGGTGCGAATCCCAGCCATAGCCGCGGGCATCCTCGAACCCGTCGCGGAACTGCGCGGCGTAGACCAGAAGCTTCTTCGGCACGCAGCCGCGGATCACGCAGGTACCGCCGACGCGGCTGCCCTCGCAGATGGCCACCTTGGCCCCATAGGAGGCGGCGCGCCGGCTGGCGGCGACGCCTCCGGACCCCGCCCCGATGGTGAAGAGATCGAAATCGAACTCGGCCACGGCCGTCTCCTTCCGCTCGACATGGGCTTACCGGCCCAAAGGATCCTCATGCCACGAATTTGCGGCACGAATGATCATGTGGGGAGGATATGGGGCGGTGGCCAACGTTGAGAAGCGCGGCGTTAGCGCAGCAGCATGTCCTGGATCAGCACTTGTTTGGCCTTGAGCGGCCGCATCGTCCTGTCGGCGACGAACCGCAGCGCGTCCTTCACGTAGGCAGACCCGTTCGCCCCCTGCAGGTCTGAGGGCGAGACGTCCAACAAGCGCCGGGTCATCGCATCGGCGATGCGCGGGAGCTGGGGGGTGACGGCAGTGAGCGGCGTGGCCGGATCGAACTCAAGAACGGCGCGCAGGCGCAGTTCGCGGAGCTGCCGGCCGTCATTGAGGGTGACGACCATCGTCGGGAGGGTCGCATAGACGCCGGGGGCAGGCATCGCGCCGGCACCGGCCGGACCCAAGGCGCCATGGGCCTTGGCGGGGCGCAGCAGCAGCGCGCTGCCGACGCCGGCACCGGCGAAGGCGACCAGGAGACCCAGCAGGGCCAGCACCATCCGACGACCGACATGGTCGAGGGAGGCAAGCGACCTCTCCGGGCTGGTTGCGGTCATTCCCGCCGTCTCCGTCCTGTCCGAAACCAGTCTGCCGCCGGGCGGCGATGACCTGGGGCCGATGGTAGTGGCAAGAAAGGGGTAGGTCAAATACAGGCATTTTATATGGTTTTTCCTGGCGGATGCCCGACGGCGGCTTGGCTCCCGCCGGAAACGCAGACCAGCCATCCCCGCAGGCCCGGCTGGACGCGAACCCTCTTCCCCTGTCTGCCCAGGCCGTATAATGCTGGAATCCGGACCTGCCGGCCGTCGATCCGTCCGGTGGGACCATCCGTGATGAAGCAATGTCGGCGATGCGCAGACGGATGCGCGGACATCGACGCAAAACTGGGGCGGAAGACGAAGGCGACCGGCATGAGCGACAGCGACACCCGTACAGTTGACGACCGGCCGGCGGCGGCCAGCCACCCGTCCTCCGCCGCGATCCCCGACTGGACGGACACCTATTTCCGCCGCACCAAGGAAGCGGTGGGCAAGTTCGGCGACAAGACCGTGACCTACGCCATCTTCATGCGCCGCCCGGTGGTCTGTGCTCCGCGGCTGGCCGTCGAGTGGCTGGAGGCGGTGGCGCGCGAGCGCAGGTTCCCGGTGCAGATCGAGCTGAACTACCCCGAGGGCAAGTGGGTCGGCGCGGGCGAGCCGATCATGTACGTCACCGGCTCCTTCTACCATCTGGTGGATTGCGAGACGATCATCCTGCAGAAGCTCGGGCCGGCCAGCGTCGCCGCCTACAATGCCTTCACCATGTGCGCCGACCTGCCGAAGGTGGCCTTCCTTGCCATGGATGCCCGCCACTGCGCCGGCACCGAGATGGCGGAGATGATGGCCTACGCCGCCTCGGTCGGCTCCGACCGCGCCCGGCGCAAGGTCGGCGCGAAGGGCTTCATCGGCAACGCCACCGATGCGACCGCCGGCTACTTCGGCCGGGAAAAGGGCATGGGCACCATGCCGCACGCCCTGATCGGCTATGCCGGCTCGACGGCGCGGGCGGCGGAGATGTTCCACGAAACCTTCCCCGACCTGCCGCTGACCGTCCTGGTCGATTATTTCGGCCGGGAGATCACCGACGGGCTGGAGGTCTGCCGCCGCTTCCCGCAGCTCGCCGCCCAGGGCAAGCTGTCGCTGCGCCTCGACACTCCCGGCGGCCGCTTCGTCGAGGGCCTCGACCCGCCCGGATCCTATGCGGTGCTGGAACGCCATGCGCCGCATGCGATCCGCGGCTACCGCGACGAGACGCAGTTGCGCTACCTGATCGGCACCGGCGTGTCGGCTGCCGCCATCCACTATGTGCGCGAACGCTTGGACGAGGCCGGGTTCCCGGCGGTGAAGATCGTGGCCAGCAGCGGCTTCGGCCCGGCCAAATGCCGCCTGATGGCCGAGGCGAATGCCCCCGTCGACGTGATCGGGACCGGCAGCTACCTGCCCGAACGCTGGACCGAGACCTATGCCACCGCCGACATCATCGAATATGACGGTGAGCGGCGCGTGAAGGTCGGGCGCGAGTTCCTGTTCCGGCGTTAGCCAGACGGCTCCCGTCCCCCGCGCGGATGCCGTCCGCGCAAGGGACGGGGAGGCCCGTCATTCCAGCCGCTTCGCGATCAGCGGCCCGCGTTGCGGTGGCGTGTCGACGACCCCGACCGCCGACCGGAGGCGGCGCTCCGCCTCGTCCGCCTGCGGCTCGGTGCGCGCGTGCAGGACCGCCAGCGGCCTGTCCTGCGGACCGACCGCGTCGCCAAGCCCGGCGACATCGTCGAAGCCGACGGCGAAGTCGATCGCGTCGGTCGTCCTGGTCCGCCCGCCGCCCAGCGCCACCACCGCCATGCCGATGCCGCGGGTGTCGACCGCGCCGACGAAGCCGGCGCGGCCCGGGAAGACGGGACGGACGACCGGTGCGCTCTCCAGATGGCGGTCGGGCCGCTCCAGCAGGTCGGCCGGCCCGCCGAGTGCCGTCACCATGCGGGCGAAGCGCTCGGCGGCGGCACCGCTGGCGATCGCGCGGTCGGCCATCTCCCGGCCGGCCACGGCGTCCGGCGCCAGCCCGCACAGCGCCAGCAGCGACGCCGCCAGCTCCGCTGTCACCTCGTAAAGCCGCGGGTCGGCCGGCCCGCCGCGCAGGATGGCCAGGCACTCGCGCATTTCCAGCGCGTTGCCGGCACTGCGGCCCAGCACCTCGTTCATGTCGGTCAGCAGCGCCACGGCCGGCAGGCCGGCACCCTTCGATACGGTGACGATGCTGTCGGCCAGCGCCTCGGCATCCTCCAGGCGCTGCATGAAGGCGCCGCTGCCGAACTTGACGTCCATCACCAGCGCATCCAGCCCCGCCGCCAGCTTCTTCGACAGGATCGAGGCGGTGATGAGATCGAGCGATTCCACCGTCGCCGTGACGTCGCGGATGGCGTAGAGCCGCCGGTCGGCCGGGGCGATGTCGTCGGTGGCCCCGATGACGGCGCAGCCGACCTCCTTCACCACGCGGCGCAGCAGCGCGGTATCAGGTTTGGCGGTATAGCCGGGAATGCTCTCGAACTTGTCGAGCGTGCCGCCGGTATGCCCAAGCCCGCGGCCCGAAACCATCGGCACGAAGCCGCCGCAGGCGGCCAGCATCGGCGCCAGGATCAGGCTGACCTTGTCGCCGACCCCGCCGGTCGAATGCTTGTCGATCACCGGGCCGGGCAGGCCGAGCGACCGCCATTCCATCACCCTGCCGGAATCGCGCATGGCGCGGGTCAGCGCCACCCGCTCCTCCAGGCTCATGCCGCGGAAGAAGACGGCCATGGCGAAGGCCGCGGCCTGGGATTCGCTGACACTGCCGTCGGTGATGCCGCGGACGAAGGCGGCGATGGTGGCGTCGTCCAGCGGCCGGCCGTCACGCTTGGCGCGGACGATCTCCTGCGGAAGCATGGCTCAGTAGCCTCCCGCCGGCGCCGGTTCGCGTTCGCCGTGGCCGGCGGCGGCCAGCAGCGCTTCCAGCAGGCTGGAGGCGCCGAACCGGAAGGTTCCGGGCGTTGCCCATCCGTCCCCCAGGATGCCGTCCGCCAGCGCCAGATAGCGCGCGGCCTCGGCCGCGTCGCGGATGCCGCCGGACGCCTTGAAGCCGACCGTCTTGCCCGATTCGTAGATGCAGTCGAGCATCACCGCGGCCGCCGGCAGGGTGGCGGCCGGCTGGGTCTTGCCGGTCGAGGTCTTGAGGAAGTCGGCGCCCGCCGCGATGGCGTCGCGCGCGGCCCAAGCCAGCAGGTCGGCATCGGGAAAGGCGCCCGATTCCAGGATCACCTTCATCAGCGCCTTGTCGGCACAGGCCTCGCGGCAGGCCTTCACCACATTCATCGGCTGGGTGCGGGCGCCGTCGATGAAGGCCTTGTAGGGCAGCACCACGTCGACCTCGTCGGCGCCGTCGGCAATGGCGCGCCGGGTTTCCGCAGCGACCGCTGCCGCGTCGGCCTCGCCGCTCGGGAAATTGACGACGGTGGCGACCTTCACCCCGGTCCCCTCCAGCGCCCGGCTTGCGGTGGGCACGAAGCGCGGCCAGATGCAGACCGCGGCGACCGGGCCGACGGGAGTGGCGGCGCGGGCGCATAGCGCCTCCACCGTCTGTTCGCTGTCGTCGCCGTTCAGGCTGGTGAGGTCGAGCATCCCAACCGCCCGCCGCGCCAGGACGGCATCGGACGGGGCGTTGGCGCAGGCGTCGAGCGCGCTTTGCAGGTCGGCAGACAGCTTCATGACCGGGACCCGTCCTTCTCATGCAGGCGTTCAAGGAAGCCGACCAGCAGCTTTTCCAGGTCGGCGGCTGCCGCCGATGCGGCGGCCAGCGTCTGGTGATGGTCGACCGGCCCGTCGCCGAGCCCCACCCCCAGGTTGGTGATGACGGCGCAGCCGGCGACCCGCAGGCCGCAATGGCGCGCGACGATGCATTCGGGGACGGTGGACATGCCGACCGCATCGGCGCCCAGGATCTTCATCATCCGCACCTCGGCCGGCGTCTCGAAGGACGGACCTGGGTAGGCGGCGTAGACGCCTTCCGCCAGAGCGATGGCCTGTTCGGCGGCCACCTCCTTCAGCAGCGCGCGGAGGCCCGGATCCCAGGCGTCGGTCATGCTGGGGAAGCGGTCGCCGAAGGACTCGTCGTTCGGGCCGGTCAGCGGGTTGGCCCCCAGCAGGTTCAGGTGGTCGGTGATCGCCATCAGCCGTCCCGGCCCCACCTCCGTCCGCAGCGACCCGGCGGCGGCCGTCAGCACCAGCGTGTCGCAGCCGGCCAGCTTCAGCGCCCGGATCGCGGTCTTCAGCGCATCGAAGCCGGCGCCCTCATAGGCATGGACGCGTCCCTGCATGCAGGCGACCTCGACGCCGCCGAGGCGCCCGACCACCAGCCGCCCGGCATGGCCGGCGACGCTGGGGACCGGGAAGCCCGGAAGGTCGGCATAGGGGATGGCGATGCCGTCTTCCAGCCGGTCGGCAATGCCGCCGAGGCCGGAACCAAGGACGAGGCCGACCCGTGGCCGGCGGCCGGGGGCGCGGTGGAGGATGTCCGCGGCGGCGCGTGCTGCGGTCATGTCGGAAACTCCGCTCAGAAGTCTAAGTTGGTCGGCCCGAACGAATCGGGCAACAGCCTGTCCAGAAGAAAGGTCCGCCGCAGCCCGGCCGGATCGCAGATGTGGATCGGTGTGTCGGGCGAGGCGAATTCGCGGATGCGCTGGCGGCAGCCGCCGCAAGGGGTGCAGAGCTCCTCCGCCCCGGCCTCGCCGCCGATCACCAGGATGGCGCGGATGCGGCGGTCACCGGCGGTGACCATGGCACCGATCGCTGTGGCCTCGGCGCATTGCCCCTGCGGATAGGCGGCATTCTCCACGTTGCAGCCGGCGAAGATGCGTCCCGATTCACCCAGAATCGCGGCACCCACCTTGAATTTCGAATAGGGGGCATGGGCGTTCCCGCGGGCGGCGGCCGCGGCGGCGATCAGGGCATCGGTCGTGGTGGTGGAGGAGGGCGGGGGCGGGGGAGGAGCGCCCTGTTCGGGTCCGGCCATGGTCTCATCGCTCCTTGATGTAAGGGATGCCGCTCGCCTTCGGGGCGATCGCCTTGCCGACGAAGCCGGCCAGCAGCAGCACGGTCAGCACATAGGGAAGCATCTGGATGAACTGCACCGGAATCACGCCGACCAGCGGCAGCTCGACGCCCTGGAGGCGCACCTGCACGGCGTCGGTGAAGGCGAAGAGCAGGCAGGCGAAGAGGGTGGGGCCCGGCCGCCACTTTCCGAAGATCAGCGCCGCCAGCGCCAGGTAGCCCTTGCCGGCGGTCATGTCGCGGACGAAACCCGCGCCATGGCCGGTGGATAGATAGGCGCCGGCCATCCCCGTCAGCGCACCGGTCACGATGAGCGCCTGGTAGCGCAGGCCGGCCACCGACAGGCCGGCGGTATCGACCGCCGCCGGATTTTCCCCCACCGCCCGCAGCCGCAGCCCGAACCGGGAGCGGTAGAGCACCCACTGCGTCGCCAAGACGATCACCAGCGTTACCCAGATCAGGACGTTGTTGCCGTTCAGAAGCTCGCGGAAGATGGGGCCGAGAGCGGGGATGGCGGCCAATGCATCCCCGCCCGGCAGTTCCACCGCGGGGATGCGGGCCTGCGACGGCAGGAGCGGCGTCTGTCCGCCCTGCTGGAACCAGGCATAGGCGAGGGTCGGCGCCAGGCCGGCCACCAGGATGTTGATCGCCATTCCGGACACCACCTGGTTGCCATTGTGGGTGATGCAGGCGAAGCCGTGGACCAGCGCCAGCGCCACCCCGGCGGCGATGCCGGCCAGCAGCCCCAGCCATGGGTTGACGGTCACGGAGGCGACGGCGGCGGAGAAGAAGGCGCCCGCCAGCATCTTGCCCTCCAGCCCGATGTCGACGACCCCCGAACGCTCGCAGTACATTCCGGCGAAGGCGGCCAGCACCAGGGGCGTGGCCACGCGGATCGTGGCGCCCAGCAGTTGCAGCGCCAGCAGAAGCGCGTCCTCCATGTTCTCAGCTCCCTCCGGGCTTCGCGGGGCCGGCCGCCGCCGGCTCGCCGCCGCCGCGGCGGCGGAACAGTGCCTCCACCTGCGGACGGAACAGGTTCTCCATGGCGCCGGCGAAAAGGATGACCAGGCCCTGGATCACCATCACCAGCTCGCGGTTGATGGTGGGATAGTCGAAGGAGAGCTGGCCGCCGCCCTGCGACAGCACGCCGAACAGCAGGGCCGCCAGGATGATGCCGACCGGGTGGTTGCGGCCCATCAGCGCCACGGCGATCCCGACGAATCCGACGCCGCCGGTGAAGTTCAGGATGACGCGGTGCTGCACGCCCAGGATATCGTTCACCCCGACGAAGCCGGCCAGCGCACCCGAGATCAGCATGGCGGTGACGATGTTGCGGGACGGCGAGATGCCGGCATAGACCGCTGCCCGCTCGTTCCGGCCGACGGTGCGCAGTTCGTAGCCCCAGCGGGTGCGGCGCAGGAAGACGTGGAACAGGGCGCAGCAGGCCAGCGCCCACAGGAAGGACAGGTTGAGCGGCGAGGCGGCGATCTCGATCCCGAACCAGCCGAGTGCCCGGTCCATCGAGGGAAGCCAGACGCCGGGATCGAACTCGCGGGTTTCCGGCGACTGGCTGCCGGGGCGGATCAGCACGTCCACCAGCAGCCAGGTCATCAGCGAGGCGGCGATGAAGTTGAACATGATCGTCGTGATGACGATGTGGCTGCCGCGTTTCGCCTGGAGCCAGCCGGGAATGAAGGCCCAGGCCGCGCCGAACAGCGCCGACGCCAGCACCGCCAGCACGGCCACCACCGGCCAGGGCCAGCCGGTCAGCACCAGCGCCACCAGTCCGGCGCCGAGACCGCCGAGATAGGCCTGTCCCTCGCCGCCGATGTTGAACAGCCCGCAGTGGAAGGCGATGGCCACCGCCAGCCCGGTGAAGATGTAGTCGGTGGCGTAGTAGAGGGTGTAGCCGATCGCCTCCGGATAGCCGATCGCCTCCGACAGCATCAGCGACAGCACGTCGACCGGGTTCTCGCCGATCACCAGGATCACGAGCCCCGACAGCACGAAGGCGGCGACGAGGTTGAGCAGCGGCAGCAGCGCGTAGCCGACCCATCCCGGAACGGCACCCGGCTGGCCCTTTCCCGACCCGATCAGTCCCACACGGCCTCTCCCGGATTGCCCCCGGCTCGATTCTTAACCGCCAACCCCGTTTGGAACCAAGCCTTTTAGTCGCCTTACCCCGTCGGCCCCCCGCGCGGCAGTTGCGGCGCCAGGAATGCCCATCCGCTCTGGCAGCGGCTGGACCAGAAAATCCAGGCCGGCGGTGCGGTGGATGTCGGGATGGCGATGACCGGATGTCTCGGCTTCTGCTCCGCCGGGCCGCCGATGGTGGTCTCTCCCGAAGACATCTGGTGCCGGCCGGAAACCCCCGCGGACATCGACGAGATCGTCGACTCGCATCTGCGCGGCGATGTGCCGGTCGAGCGTCTGGTGATGGTGCTGGCACGCTGAAGGAAGGCGGGGGCCGGCCCGCCCATGTTGTCCTTCAAATCCCGTGGGGAAGGCGCCGGGCGGCGGGAGGCCGCTCAGAACCCGATGAACCGTGCGAAGGATTCCGCCGGCTCGCGCCCGGTCTGGAAATTGTTCTCCGGAGCCGACCAGTCGGCGACGCCCAATGCCATGCCGCTGGCGATGATCTCGGTTTCGGGCAGTCCGATGTGGCGGGCGGTGATGGCGTGGCGGTAGCAGAAGGCCGCCTGCGGGCAGGTCTCCAGCCCGAAGCCGCGGGCGGCGATCATCACGTTCTGCATGAACATGCCGAGATCCAGCCAGGCTCCCTTGCCCATGTCGCGGTCGATGGCGAAGAACAGCCCGACCGGCGCGCCGAAGAACAGCCAGTTGCGGCCATGCTGCCGCGCCGTCCGTTCCCGCTCCCCCTTGCCGATGCCGAGCGCGCCGTAGAGCGCCCATCCCACCGCGCGGCGGCGGCCGATATAGGGCTCCCGCCAGCTTTCCGGGTAGTAGGGATATTCCGGCACCTCCGGCTCGCCGGCCTCGTGGGCGGCCAGCAACTCCGCCGACAGGGCGGCGCGCTCGTCGCCGGCAACGGCATAGACCTTCCAGGGCTGGATGTTGGAGCCGCTGGGCGCGCGTGCGGCGATGTCGAGGATTCGCCGGACGGTGCCGCGCTCCACCGGCGTCGGCAGGAAGGCGCGGACGCTGCGGCGGCCGGCGACGGCATCAAGGGCGGTCATTCCGGCGGCGGGCGGGGGAGGGATGTCTGGCATCGGTCATCGTCGGTGGTTGGGATCACTCGTCCGGCAGCATGCCCTGCGGCAGGTTCTCGCGGAAGATCACTTCGCCGCGGGGCGTCTCCACCCCCTGCATCGCCGGCCGGCCGGTGCGCAGGTTGGTGAAGATGCCGACCGCGGCCGACAGCGTGTTGCGCGGGTCCTGGGTGATGACGGCGTCCAGCGTGCCGTCGATCAGAAGGGTGCGCGTCTCGTTGGTCAGGCCATGGCCGATGAAGACCATCTCGCGCTCCCGTCGCGTCTCCTTCAGCGCCCGCGCCACCCCCTCGGCCCCGCCGCCGATGTTGTAGACCCCGGCAAGGTCGGGGTGCAGGCCCAGCAGCATGCGGGTCTGGCGGTAGCACTTGCCTTCGTCGTCGTGCCCCTCGCGCAGCCCGACCACCTCGATGTCGGGGGCGATTTCCTTGAGGACGTGCAGGAAGCCCATTTCCCGGTCCTCGTGCGCGCGGTAGCTCAGGCTGCCGGCGACCATCGCCACCTTGGCCGGGCGGCGCCCCAGGAAGCGCGCGATCAGGTAGCCGGCGGTCCGCCCGGCCGCCCGGTTGTCCAGCCCGACATAGCCGGCGCGGCGGCAGTTCAGGATGTCCGAGATCAGCGTCACGGTCGGCACGTTGCGTTCGGCCAGCGAGTCCACCGCCTCTCGTACCGCCGGGTGCTCCAGCGCCATGAAGGCGACGCCGTCCATGCGGCGGCCATGCTGGAACAGGCAGCGGGCCAGCAGTTCCGGATTGAAGCTCTTGATGAACTCCACCTGTGCCCGGACGCCCTGCGGTGCCAGCAGGGCGTCGGCCCGCCGGATCATTTCGCCCAAGCCGGTCAGGAAGCGGTTGTTGCCGGCCGGAAGCAGGAAGGACAGCCGCATCGGCTTGGCCGCCGCGCCGGCCCGCAGGTCCGATTCAGGCAGGTAGTCGAGTTCCGCCGCCGCCTTCAGCACACGCTGCACGGTGGCGGGACGCACGCCCGGCCGGTGGTTCAGCACCCGGTCGACCGTCGCGGTCGAGACCCCTGAAAGGCGGGCGATGTCCACCACCCGCGGCAGTCCGCGCGATCCGGTCCCCGCTTCACCCTCATCCATCGAAGAATCCATCAAAAACCATCATCATTGGCGTTTGACACCTGCTGTCGCTGGACATACCGTCCATCCAACAATCATCAAATGACATCAGATCACATCAGAAACGCAAGGCCGGAAACAGCAGAAACGGCCGGAACCCGAACGACCAGTGCATGGGAGGATCGAAATGACCAGTCTGACCCGCCGCAGCATGCTGAAGGCCATCGCCGGCGCCCCGGCGGCAATCCCCGCCATCGGTGCCGCCGGCGCCGTCATCGGCATGCCCCACATCGCGCGGGCCGCCGAGTATGAACTGAAGTACGGCAACAACCTGCCGATGACCCACCCGCTGAACGTCCGCGCCCAGCAGGCTGCGGAGCGGATCGCCAAGGAGTCGAACGGCAAGGTCGAGGTCAAGATCTTCCCCAACAACCAGCTCGGCGGCGACACCGACATGCTGAGCCAGGTGCGCAGCGGCGGCCTGACCTTCTTCACGCCGTCGGCACTGGTCATCGCCACCCTGGTGCCGGTCGCCGCGATCAACGCGGTGGGCTTCGCCTTCTCCGACTACGACCAGGTGTGGAAGGCGATGGACGGCAAGCTGGGCGCCCATGTCCGCAACGCCATCTCCAAGGTCGGGCTCTATGCCTTCGAGAAGATGTGGGACAACGGCTTCCGCCAGATGACCAGCGGCGACAAGCCGATCACCACGGCCGCCGACATGAACGGCCTGAAGATCCGCGTGCCTGTCAGTCCGCTCAGCATCGCGATGTTCAAGGGCCTCGGCGCCGCCCCGGCCAGCCTGCAGTTCAGCGAGGTCTACTCGTCGCTGCAGACCCGGATCGTCGACGCGCAGGAGAACCCGCTGCCGATCATCCAGGTCGCCAAGCTGTTCGAAGTGCAGAAATACTGCTCGCTCAGCAACCACATCTGGGACGGTTTCTGGTTCATCGCCAATGGCCGCGCCTGGAAGGGCCTGCCGCCGGACATGCAGACCATCGTCGCCAACGCCATCAACGATGCCGGCATGGCTCAGCGCGGCGACATCAAGACGCTGAACCAGTCGGTGAAGGCCGACCTGGAATCCAAGGGGCTGACCTTCAACCAGCCGTCCCCCGACAGCTTCCGCGCGAAGCTGCGCGAGGCCGGCTTCTACGCTGAATGGAAGGGCCGTTTCGGCGACGAGGCCTGGGGCCTGCTGGAGGAGGCGGTCGGCAAGCTCGCCTGACCCGCAGCCCGCCTTCCGGTCGCCGCAGCATGCCAGCCTCAGCATGAAGGAACCCCCCGCCATGTCCCACATGTCCGAACCGGTCCATGGCCCGGCCCACGGCTATGCCGATACACCCGGCCTGCTCGGCGACGATGGCGTCGCAGCCGGGCTGCTGCGCCGCATCGACCGCGGGCTCTCCGCCGGCGTGGAGATCGTGGCGGGCCTCCTGGTGCTGGCCGAGATCGTCGTCCTGCTGGCGGGCGTCGCCGCCCGCTACGTCTTCCACACGCCGCTGGTGTGGTCGGACGAACTCGCCTCGATCCTGTTCCTCTGGCTGTCGATGCTGGGCGCGGTGGTGGCGCTGCGCCGCGGCGAGCATATGCGGATGACCGGGCTGGTCACCCGCGTCGGTCCGGGGACGCGGGGCGTGCTGGAATGCCTTGCCATCACCGCGCCGGTCGCCTTCCTGGCGATGGTGCTCTACCACGCCGCCGATTACGCCATCGAGGAGCAGTTCATCACCACTCCGGCGCTGGAGGTGTCCAACGCCTGGCGGGCGGCGGCCCTGCCGGCCGGGATCGCGCTGATGCTGGCCGCCGCGCTGTTCCGGCTGCTGCGCGTCGGCCGGCCGCGGTCGGTGGCGCTGGCCGCCCTGCTCACGGCCGTGGTCGTCGGCGCCTTCTGGCTCGCCGGCCCGGTGCTGAAGCCGCTGGGGCAGGTCAACCTGGTGATCTTCTTCGTCGGGCTGGTGGCGGCCAACGTCTTCGCCGGCGTGCCGATCGCCTTCTCCTTCGGGCTGTCCACCTTCGCCTATCTGGCCCTGACCACCACGACGCCGATGCTGGTGATGGTCGGCCGGCTGGACGAGGGGATGAGCCACCTGATCCTGCTGGCGGTGCCGCTGTTCGTCTTCCTCGGGCTGCTGATCGAGATGACCGGCATGGCCCGCGCCATGATCCAGTTCCTCGCCAGCCTGCTCGGCCATGTGCGCGGCGGCCTGTCCTACGTGCTGATCGGGGCGATGTATCTGGTCTCCGGCATCTCCGGCTCCAAGGTCGCCGACATGGCGGCGATCGCGCCGGTTCTGTTCCCGGAGATGAAGAAGCGCGGCGCCCCCCCGGGCGACCTGGTGGCGCTGCTGTCGGCGACCGGTGCGCAGACCGAGACGATCCCGCCCAGCATCGTGCTGATCACCATCGGATCGGTCACCGGCGTGTCGATCGCGGCACTGTTCACCGGCGGCATGCTGCCGGGCGTGGTCCTGGGCGTCTGCCTGTGCTTCGTCGTCTGGCTGCGCTACCGCAACGAGAACCTCAGCCACGTCGAGCGGACGGCCCCGCGGGAGATCGGCCGTCTCGCCCTGGTGGCGCTGCCCGCCCTGCTGCTGCCCTTCGTCATCCGCGCCGCGGTGGTCGAGGGCGTCGCCACCGCGACCGAGGTGTCGACCATCGGCATCGCCTATTCCACCCTGGCCGGGCTGCTGGTCTACCGCCAGTTCGACTGGCGCAGGCTGAAGCCGATGCTGGTCGAGACCGCGTCGCTGACCGGGGCCATCATCTTCATCATCGGCTGCGCCACCGCCATGGCCTGGGGCCTGACCCAGTCCGGCTTCTCCTCCGACCTGGCGCGCTTCATGGCCGGCATCCCCGGCGGCGCCTACGGCTTCCTGGCGATCTCCATCGTCGCCTTCATCATCCTCGGCAGCGTGCTGGAAGGCATTCCCGCCATCGTCCTGTTCGGCCCGCTGCTGTTCCCCATCGCCCGCGCCGCCGGGGTGCACGAGGTGCACTATGCGATGGTCGTCATCTTCGCCATGGGCATCGGCCTGTTCGCGCCGCCCTTCGGCGTTGGCTACTACGGCGCCTGCGCCATCAGCAAGGTGCATCCCGACGAGGGACTGAAGCACATCTGGGGCTACGTCGCCGCCCTGCTGGTCGGGCTGGTCGTGGTGGCCGCCATTCCCTGGATTTCCACCGGCTTCCTGCACTGACCGCGAGGTCGGCCGGCCCACCCCTCCTCACAATCCTCTTCCGGAGTTCCGTCAATGAGCCGATTCTTCGGCCAGATCCGTCAGGCTGGCTACGTCGTGCGCGACATCGAGGCCGCCATGGACTATTGGAGCCGCACCCTCGGCATCGGCCCCTGGTACTACAACGAGCGGGTTCCGATCCGGAACTACACCTACCGCGGCGAATCCTACGACGTTCACAACTCCGTGGCGCTCGCCAACTCCGGCCCGCTGCAGATGGAACTGATCCAGACCCGCAACGACGCGCCCTCGATGTACCGCGACTTCCTCCAGGCCGGGAACACCGGGCTGCAGCATGTCGCCTACTGGACCGAGGACTATGACGCCGACCTGGACCGCCTGCTCGGCCAGGGCTTCAAGCCGGTGATGAGCGGCGAGGTCGGCGAGAAGGGCCGCTTCGTCTATTTCGACACCGAATACCATCCCGGCACGGTGATCGAGCTGTCCGAGGTCGCCGGACCCAAGGGGCGCATGTTCGACCTGATCCGCGAGGCCTCGATGGGCTGGGACGGCTCCGACCCGGTGCGGCCCTTTCCGGACCTGAGCACGCTGTAGGACCGGCCGTGGCCGGCGTCTTGCCCCCTCCCTAACCCTCCCCCGCTTTGCGGGCGAGGGAACGCCGCCGAACTCCCGCAAAGCTCCTGCCCCCTCTCCCTCGACGAGGGGGAGGGATGGGAAGGGGGCATCCCCGGCAGCACTCCACCCGATCACAAGGCCCTCCCATGCACGCCGACCGCATCGAAGCGACATACCTGATCGAAACGCCGCTCGCCCCCGCCAAGGTGGCCGAGGTGATGGCGGGCGAGCAGTCCTGCGGCACCTTCACCCGCGTCCATGGCGAAACCGACGACCTGCGCGCCCGCGCCCGCGCCATCGTCGAGGCGGTGGAGAAGCTCGACGTCGCCGAAACGCCGGCGCTGCCCAACACCTGGCTGGAGCGGCAGCGCAATCCCGGCCCCTGGCAGCGCGCGCGCGTCACCATCTCCTTTCCCGTCGCCAACATCGGCGCCAACCTGCCGACGCTGGCGGCGACCGTCGCGGGCAACCTCTTCGACCTCGGCGAGGTCACCGGCCTGCGGCTGGAAAGCCTGCGCCTGCCGCAGAGCTACCGCGACCGCTTCGACAAGCCCGTCCACGGCGTCGCCGGCACGCGCCGGCTGACGGGGGCGGCCGACGGGCCGCTGGTCGGCTCGATCCTCAAGCCCAATGTCGGGCTGTCGGCGGACGAGACCGGCGAGCTGGTCGGCACCCTGTGCGCGGCCGGCCTGGACTTCATCAAGGACGACGAGATCTGCGCCGATCCCGACCATGCGCCGCTGGCCCAGCGCGTCCCGGCGGTGATGGCGCGGGTGCGGCGCCACCAGGACCGCACCGGCAAGCATGTGATGGTCGCCTTCAACATCACCGACGAGACGGACGCGATGCGCCGCCATGCCGACCTGGTGGAGCGCGAGGGTGGGAGCTGCGTCATGGTCAGCCTGAACTGGTGCGGCCATTCGGCGGTGCAGACGCTGCGCCGGCATTCCGGGCTCGTGCTGCACGGCCATCGCAATGGGTTCGGCGCCCTCTCCCGCCATCCGCTGCTCGGCATCGGCTTCGATGCCTACCAGGCGCTGTGGCGCCTGGCCGGCGTGGACCACATGCATGTCCACGGCCTGAACGGCAAGTTCGCCCAGCCCGATGCCGAGGTGATCGACGGGGCGCGGGCCTGCCTCGCACCGTTGGCGGCGGACGCACCGGGGGCGGAGGATGCCGTGATGCCGGCCTTCTCGTCCGGGCAATGGGCGGGCACCGTACCGGTCACCTGGGAGGCGGTGAAGACCGCCGACCTGCTGTTCATGTCCGGGGGCGGCATCATGGCCCACCCCGACGGGCCGGCGGCCGGCGTGCTCAGCATCCGGCAGGCCTGGGACGCCGTCCGCGGTGGGCGCACCCTGCAGCAGGCGGCGGCGGAGCAGCCCGAACTGCGCCGGGCGCTGGACTTCTTCGGCAAGAAAGGCTGAGGGCGATGGCCTCGCATCCACGGCTCGGCTGGTATGGCGACGACTTCACCGGGGCGACCGACACGCTGGCGGCGCTGGCGAAGGCCGGGCTGCGGGCATTGCTGTTCCTCGATGTGCCGGACGTCGCCCGGCTGGGCGCGGCCGGACCGCTGGATGCCGTCGGCATCGCCGGCGCGGCGCGCAGCATGTCCCCCGACGCCATGAGGGCGGAGCTGGCGCCGGTCGGCCGCTTCTTCGCGGCGCTTGGCGTGGCGGTGATGCATTACAAATGCTGCTCGACCTTCGACAGCGCGCCGGCGGTGGGCAGCATCGGCGAGGCGTTGCGCACGCTCGCCCCCTTCTTCCCCAACCCCTTCCGTCCGGTGGTCGGGGGGCAGCCGAACATCGGGCGCTATTGCCTGTTCAGCACGCTGTTCGCCGCGGCGGGGACCGGAGGCACCGTACACCGCATCGACCGCCATCCGACGATGAGCGTCCACCCGGTCACCCCGATGACCGAGGGCGACCTGCGCCGTCACCTCGCCGTCCAGGGGCTGGAGGGCATGGCGGCGCTGCACTATCCCGACTATGCGCTGGATCCCGCCGACCTGGATGTCCGGCTGGAGCGGCTGCTGGACGGGAGGCCGCCCGCGCTGTTGATGGACGTCGCGCGCACCGAGGATCTTGCCGTGATCGGCCGGCTGATCTGGAGCCGCGCCGCTCGCTCCGGGGAGAGGCGCCTGCCGCTCCTGGCGGTCGGGCCGAGCAGCATTGCCCAGGCGCTTGCCGCCCACTGGGAGGAGCGATCGCGGGACGCGCCATCCGATGGGGAGCCGGCCGGCCTCGCGGCGCCGGATATGCCGCTGGCACCGGCGTCCTCGCCGGTCTTCCTGATGGCCGGCAGCCTGTCGCCGGTGACGAGGCGGCAGATCGAGGCGGCGCGCTCCTACAACCGCATCCAGGCGGACGCCATGGCGTTGTGCGACGACCCGGCCTATGGCGAGGCGCTGCTGGTCGAGGCGGCGGGAAGCCTGGCAGCCGGTCGTCACACCCTGGTCTGGACCGCGCCGCCGGAGGACGTCGCCGCCGACACCCGGCGGGCCGGCCAGGTCGCCAGTGCCACGGCGGAATTTGCTGCGGCGCTGGTGCGGCGGGTGCCGCTGCGCCGCGTCGGCATCGCCGGCGGCGACACCTCCAGCCTCGCGGTGCGGGCGTTCGGCTGCTGGGGCCTGTCCTACCGCGGCACCTTGGCGCCCGGCGTCACCATCAGCCGTACCCATGCCGACGATCCGGCGATCGATGGGCTGGAGTTGATGCTGAAGGGTGGGCAGATGGGCGGCGAGGACCTGTTCGAGCGGCTGCTCGGATAGGGTCGCCCGCCCTCATTCCGATCCCTCATGCCGATCCGTCATCCCGGTCTGGCACGGCCCTCTTGGTCGGATGCAGCCTTGGCACGGTACAGTTCCTTGGACTGTTGCATGACGCCGTCGAGCTGCGATTCGAACCCCTTGAACCACGGCTGCGCCTTCAGGGTGTCGGCGGTGTTGATGGGGCCGTTGCTCAATCCCCGGCTTCTCCCGGTCCGCATGGTGTCCATGGCCGATACGATGAGCTTGACCAGCGGGTTGTCGCTGCTCAGGTCCTCGGAGGCCGCTCCGTCCATGGTCCACTGGTAGGAGATTTGCGCCGAGGCCCGGTCCACCGCCCAGGGAAGCGACGCCTTCTCGTCGTTGCTGACCTTGTCCAGGAAGGAAACCCCTGCCTTCATGCGGGCGGCGGTGTCACCCTGGAAGGGATCGACGAAGCTCCCCTCCTGGCTGATGGGACCGTTGTAGAGGCCCATCGCCAAACCCTGTTGCTGGGACATGATGGACTGGGCGATGTCCTGTTCCTGCTTGGAAAAGAGCCCGCCGGTGTTGCTGCTGACCGCGTAGAGCGACCGCCGGTCGAGGCTTCCCATCAGCGAATACCAATCGCGTCCCTCGAAGCTGTTGAAATCGAAGGGCTGGCCGCTGGCGGCCATCGCTGCGTAGACCGTGTCCATGCGGCTGCGGGCATCCGCACCAACCTCATCCAGCGACTTGCCGGCCGAACTGGTTTCCCGCGCCGGGTTGGAGACCGCATCGGCCAGGGCCGAGGCCGGCGTGCCGTCCCGTGTGGGAAAATAACGCAGGAAGGCGGTTCCGGCGCCTGATCCGGCCTTCGGGGCGGCGGCCTCCGTCGCCTGGAGCCGGGAGGACACCTGTGTCGCGGCGGCCCCCGAGACGGCCAGCGTCCGCTGGGCTTCCAGTGACAGGCTGACGATCACTGCCGGGCCGCCGCCTGTGGTCGCCGTCCCGTCCTTGCCTGACGCCGCCGTCGGCGATCCCGCCACCCTTGCCGGCGGCAGGGTGGCCCCCACTGCCGCCTTGAGGGTCATGGCTGCACTGTATGCCGTCGTTACGAGAGACATGGCGCACCTCTCTCCGCGATAGGGGCCATGATACCAAAAAGCACAACCTGATGTTACATAAAATTCGGCTTAAATCGCGCAGGACTCCTCGTCGGCTCTTTCGTCTCCCGGGCAGCCGGGGATGTTCTGCGGCGCCCGCTCAGACGGGTTCGGTGCCCGATCCGACCCTCACGACCGGCTCGTGCCGCACCGGGAAGTTGACGGACCGGCCAATGAAGCATTTCTCCGCCGCTTCATGGTGCAGGGCCATCGCCTTGGCGGCGTCGGCGCCCGGTGCCAGCATCACCCGCGGCCGTAGGACAACCCCGCTGAACTGCCCGGCTCCGCCGGCCTCCTCCTCCATCACGCCTTCGGCGTCGTCGGTGTAGGCGGTGACCACGATCCCCGCCGCGGCGCACAGATGCAGGTACCAGAGCTGGTGGCAGGATGACAGGGCGCCGACCAGCATCTCCTCCGGGTTCCAGCGTGCCGGATCGCCGCGGAAGGCGGGATCGGCGGTGCCCGGAATCGCCGGCTTGGTTCCCGCCGTCAGCTCATGGTCGCGGCTGTAGGCCCGGTAGGCCGAGGTGCCGCTGCCGAGATTGCCGGTCCAGTCCAGCCGGACCGCGTAACGGTGTTCGCGATGTGCCATGGTCCTTGATCCTCCCGTCATTGCATCACCAGCATCATCAGGGCCGGCAGCCCCACGAAGGCCATCGCGGTGGAGCCCAGCACCATGCCGGCCACGTCTTCCGGCGAATTGTCGTAGCGCAGCGCCCAGAGATAGTTGAAGACCGCCACAGGCATGGAACTCTGCACCAGCACGACGCCGCGTGCCGGCCCGCTCAACCCCATTGCCCAGGCGACCAGCAGCCCGATGGCGAACCCGGCGACCAGCCGGAAGGCCGACATCGACAGTGCCCGCAGCGCCCCCGACAACCGGAGCCGTGCGAGCGCCACCCCCAGCGACAGCAGCATCAGCGGCACCGCGCAGTTGCCGAGCAGGGTCGTCGTGTCGGCGATCCAGACCGGCAGCGGGGCCTGGTAGAGCTGGATCGCCACCGCCAGCGCCACCGCGTAGATGGTCGGCGTGCGCAGCATCTGCTTCAGGTCGAACCGCCCGGCGGCCAAAGCCGGTCCGAGGGTGAACTGGCAGACGGCCATCACCGCATAGAAGAGCACCGCGAGGCTGAGGCCGGTTTCCCCAAAAGCGAACAGGCAGACCGGAAGGCCGAGATTCCCGGCGTTGGGGAAGGCCATCGCCGGCACGTAGACCCGCAGGGGCAGGCCACTGGCGAGCAGGACCGGCACCGACAGCAGCGCCGTCAGCCCCATGCAGGCGGCGGCGGCCACCGTCATCTCCGCCATCACGTCCGCCGACAGGTGCAGCCTGGTCAGAGCGGAGAAGACCAGGCAGGGGGAGGAGACGTTGATGGCGAAGGTGGTGATGAAGGCGCTGTCGTAGGGCAGGCGTGCGCGGTGCCATCCGTAGCCGATGGCGGCCACCACGAACACCGGGGCCAGCACGGTAAAGGCGTTGGACAGAAGCGTGAGTGTCGGCATGGGACCGGAGTTGACCTGGATGGGCGGCGGTTTCGATTGGCGGCACCGATTGTCCGCCACCATGGCGGCAATCGCGTGTCGCGTCACCCCTGCAAGCTCAAGCAGGGGCGCAGGGCAGCCGCGCGACGGGGCGGTGCCGGCCCTCCTTGGCGCTATGACTCCCGGCCGGAGGGATTGCCGCCCGATGGCCACGACCCACGTCCATGGCCGACAGCGACCGGAAAGGAAACAGCCATGGCACCGACCGCAGCGTCTCCCGCCGCCTCTCTCACCGTCATCGCATTGAACTGCACGCTGAAACCATCGGGAAAGCCGTCCTCCACCGACCGCCTGCTGGAGCAGGTGCTGGTGGAACTGAAGGGGCAGGGCGTCATGCCCGAGGGCGGGGTGGTGCGGGTGGCCGACCTCGACATCAAGCCGGGCGTCACCTCCGACGAAGGGGAGGGCGACGACTGGCCGGCCTTGCGCCGGCGCATCCTGGATGCCGACATCCTGCTGATCGGCACGCCGATCTGGCTCGGCCAGCCATCGTCCGTCTGCAAGCGCGTGCTGGAGCGGATGGATGCGTTCCTCGACGAGACCGACGGCCAGAGCCGCATGCCCTCCTTCGGCAAGGTGGCGGCCGTGTGTGTCGTCGGGAACGAGGACGGGGCGCACCATGTCCATGCGGAGCTCTATCAGGCCTTGAACGACGTCGGGTTCACCTTGCCGGCCGTGGCCGGCACCTATTGGGTCGGGGAGGCGATGCAGGGCACCGACTACAAGGATCTCGATGAAACGCCGGAGGCGGTCGCCGCCACCAATGCCATGCTGGCCCGGCATGCCGCCCACCTGGCACGCCTGCTGAAGGGGAAGGGCTATCCCGGCGCACCGGAATAGGTGCTCCGCCCGGCGGTCCGGGCCGCCGGTGGCGGCGCCCCGTCCACCGGCGTTCGCGGCGCCGGCCCCGATTGCCGGACGTGGGCCGGCGGCCCCGGAGGCCGGAGCCGGATTTCAACCGCCGGTTCCAGACGATGTGTTAAGCCTCATTTCCAACGACTTGGTAACGAATTGTAATGAACCTTGAGGCATAAGCGGGGCACCCTTTATGTTGGGCCGCACTTACTCCTTCAGGTCTGCATGAAACCGACGCCGGATACAGATACGGTTGTTCGCGCGCCTAGCATTAAGGCGGCGCGGCCGAAAGCAAAGCCGGATACGCGTCGCCGCCGGTTCTCGCTGCGATCCGTTCTGCTTTGGCTTCTTTTGCTGCTCTCGGCGGGTTTGTTTCTTGCGCTGGCCGCTTTGCCGGTCGGGCGGGTGGCCAGTGCCGCGATCTCGGTCGGCGTCGTGGCCGCCGCCTTCGTCCTCGGCCGCTTCGCCCGGCGCATCTGGCATGCGCGCACCCTGACGGTGCTGCTGCTGGCCTTCGTCACCTTCCGCTACTTCTTCTGGCGGCTGACCGGAACGCTGCCGCCGGTGGACGATCCGGTGAACTTCATCCCCGGCGTGACCCTGTTCGCGGCGGAGGCGATCTCCTTCGTGCTGTTCCTGACCTCGCTGTTCGTGATCATCGACCCGATCGCGCGCGAACCGTCGGAGCCCAAGGGCGACCCGGCCTCCTGGCCCAGCGTCGACGTCTTCATCCCCTCCTACAACGAGGAGCCGGAGCTCCTGGAGACGACGCTGGCTGCCGCGGTCTGCATCGACTATCCGCGCGACAAGCTGCACGTCTACCTGCTGGACGACGGCGGCACGGACCAGAAGCTGGCCCATGCCGATCCGGATCTGGCGGCGGCTGCGAAGGTGCGGCGCGAGACGCTGACCGCGCTGTGCGAGCGGCTGCAGGTCACCTACATGACCCGGCCGCGCAACGAGCACGCCAAGGCCGGCAACATCAACCATGCCTTCAAGAAGACCGACGGCGACCTGGTGCTGATCCTGGACGCCGACCATGTGCCGACGGTGGGCATCCTGAAGGCGACGGTCGGCTTCTTCCAGCAGGATAGCGGCCTGTTCCTGGTCCAGACCCCGCACTTCTTCGTCAATCCGGACCCGGTCGAGTACAACCTCGGCACCTTCGAGCGGATGCCGAGCGAGAACGAGATGTTCTACTACTCGATCCAGCCGGGGCTCGACCGCTGGAACGGATCCTTCTTCTGCGGCTCCGCCGCCCTCCTGCGCCGGGCGGCGCTGGAGGAGGTCGGCGGCTTCAGCGGCGACACCGTGACCGAGGATTGCGAAACGGCGCTGGAGCTGCATTCGCGCGGCTGGCGCAGCGTCTACCTGCCGCGCCCGCTGATCGCCGGATTGCAGCCGGAGACCTTCGACAGCTTCATCGCCCAGCGCTCGCGCTGGACCCAGGGCATGATCCAGCTCTTCCTGCTGAAGAACCCGCTGTTCAAGCGCGGGCTGAGCGTCCCGCAGCGCCTGTGCTACCTCAGCACCATGCTCTACTGGTTCTTCTGGTTCTGGCGGCCGATCTTCCTGCTGTCGCCGCTGTGCTACGCGCTGTTCGGGCTGGAGATCTACCGGATCAACCTGCCGGACTTCGCCTGCTTCGTGATCCCGCACGTCTTCGCCGCCGCCTTCCTGTCGCAGTTCCTGCACGGACGGATGCGCTGGCCGCTCTTCTCCGAGCTGTACGAGTATCTCCAGTCCTTCCACGTCTCGCGTGCGGCGCTGGCGACGCTGATCCGGCCGCGTGACCCGGTGTTCAAGGTCACGGCAAAGGGGCAGTCGGTCGAGGAGGACGGCTTCTCGCCGCTCGCCACCCCCTTCATCCTGGTGACGCTGCTGCTCATGGTCGGGCTGGCCGCCTGCGCCTGGCGCTATTCGATCTATCCGGAGCACCGGGCCGCCATCCTGCCGGTGGCGGTGTGGAACTCGCTGAGCCTGCTGCTGGCGCTCGGCGGCCTTGCGGTGGTCTATGAGCGCAAGCGCGTCCGCCGCCAGGAGCGCTTCACCGTCGACCGCTCCGCCGAGCTGACGTTCGCGGACGGCACCAGCATCGACGTCACCGCCGCCGACGTCTCGGCCGGTGGTGTCCGTCTTCTGGTCGATCCCCGCTGGCGCGAGCTGCTGGGCCGGCAGGAGGAGCCGGTGCTGACCATCGCCGCCACCGAGGCGGAGGCCGCGACCACCACCGGCGTGCGCATCTACCGCGTCGACATGCGCAACGGGGTGCTGTCGGTCGGCACCGGCTTCGCGCCGCGCGACCGCCAGGACATCGTCGAGGCGGCGCGCTTCGTCTTCGGCAACAGCGTCGGCTGGGACGATTTCCTCGATCGCAAGCGCGTGGGTGCTCCCACCTTTTTCGGCGGCCTGCTGTTCTTCGCCACCCGGGTGGTGCCGCGGCTGGGCCATGTGCTGCTGGCGCTGCCGGGCGCCCTGCGCCGCATCCTGACTTTCCAGGCACCGTGACGGCCATGGCGGCGCACGTTCCCCAAACGGCCGTCCGGCCGCTGATGCCTGCGCTGCTGGCGGCGCTGCTGTTGTGGATCGGCCTCGCCGTCCCGGCGCTGGCGGCCGACCGGCGTGTGATCCCGCTGTCGAACCTGCGCGACGGCCAGCCGGAGGTGACCCTCCACGGCGAGACGGAGACGGTGGCGTTGCGCGCCATCCTGCCACCGGTGGCCGGGCTGACGTCGGTGGTGCTGGCCCTGACCTACGAGAACGGCATCGACATCCTGCCCGAGAAGGGCTCGATGGCGGTCTACATCAACGGGTCGCCGGTCGCCGACCTGCCGCTGGCTGCCTTCCGCGGACCGGTCAACGCCGCCATCACCCTGCCGGCGAGCCTGATCCGGCCGGGCGAGAACCAGATCGTCTTCCAGACCAATGCGCAGCACCGCGCCATCTGCTCGGTGCGCGGCACCTACGACCTGTGGGCGCGCGTGAACCTCGCCGCCTCGTCGCTGACGCTGGTCTCGGACGGCGGCGTTCCGGATCCCGATCTGGCGATGATGCGCCACCTGCTGGCGGCCTCCGACCGCGCGCGCGAACCCCTTGCCATCATCGAGGTCGGCAGCGAGGCCGACGCCGACCATCTCGGCTGGGGTGCCATGGTGGCGCAGTCCTACGGCCTGCTGCTGGGCGACCAGACGCCGCGGGTGGTGGCCGTTCCGGTGCCGGCGAAGGGCGCCGCGCCGGTGCCCGCGCTGGAAAGCCTGCCGCTGCCCGGCGGCAAGAACGTCCTGATCGGCACCCGCGACCGCCTGGCCCCTCTGCTGGGCGAGGCGCGCGCGGCGGCGATCACCGGCCCCTTCCTCGGCGTGTACCCGATACCCCCCGGCGGCAAGGCGGGGGCTGCCGGCGGTGGCTTCGTCGCCATCGCATCGGGGCGCACCCCGCAGGAGGTCGATCAGGCGGTGATGCGGCTGGCCGACGTTTCGCGCCCGCTGCCGACCCAGACCGCGATGATCGTCGCCGATGCCGCTCCGCCCGCCGCGCCGCCACCCCGCCCGGTGCAGGCGGAGGGGCGCTACAGGCTGTCGGACCTCGGCTTCCCCACGGTGCAGCACAGCGGCTACCGGTACGCCGGCCGCTTCACCCTGACGCTGCCGACCGGCTTCGCGCCGGTCGGCGACCGTGCGATCCTGTTCCATGTCGATGGTGCCTTCGAAGGCAACCTCGGCCCCGGTGCCGTGCTGAACGTCCGCGTCAACGGCCGCCCGGCCGGGGCCATGGAGATCGACAAGCGCTCCAGCGGCATCATCGAGAACGGCGAGATGCCGCTGCCGATGGCGCTGTTCCGTCCCGGTCCGAACAGCATCGACGTGGAGGCGGAACTGCCGCCGGGGGGCGGCACCGATTGCGTCTTCGCCGTGCGGCGGCCGACCTTCACCCTGCTCGACAGCTCCAGCATCGAGATACCCGGCTTCGCCCGGCTGGTGACGCTGCCCGATCTCGGCACCCTCGGCAACACCTCCTATCCCTACGGCGGCGTCGCCGGCGACGAGCCGGCGCCGCCCTTCGACCTGGTGGTGGTCGGCCGCGATCCCGCCTGGACGGGTGCGGCCTGGAGCATGGTGGCCAAGCTGGCGCAGCGGGCCGGCGACCTGATGACGGTGGTCCCCTATACCGGCTGGGACCTTCCGCCCTCCGACAACGCGCTGATCGTCGGTCCGGTCGCGGCCCTGCCGCAATCGGTCTTCACCGCGGCGCCGCTTCCCGGCGACCGGCTGGCCGGACTGCTGGAGGCAGGCGCCCTGATCGCCCAGGCCAGCGCCCGCGGCGAGCCGATGCCGGCGGCGGACCGCCGGGCACTCGCCGAGCGCCTGCGGCTGGGCTGGTCGGGTGCCGGCGCCCGCGCGCCGCTGCGCACGGGCCTCGCGTCGCCCCCGCCCCTGGCCGGCGCCCCCGGAAGCGCGGCCGACGGTGGAGCGCAGAGCCGCTGGCAGCGCATGGCCGGCGACGTCAAGGAGACGGCGGGAGCCGGTGGCGGCTGGGTTCCCGAATGGGCACGCCGCGGGATGGCCGCGGCCGCGCGCTATATCAACCGCTGGACGGTGGATGAGGCGCCGGCCGACGTCGTCGCCTTGACGGAGAACGCCGACTCGCTTCCCGAGGCGGCCCTGCTGCAGTACCGCGCGCCGGGGAACGAGGCGCTGACCTGGACGCTGCTGACGGCGTCGGACGCGCGGTCGGTCGAGCGTGCCATGCGCAGCCTGGGGGACGCCGGGCTGTGGGACAAGCTGCATGGCGGCGGCGCGCTGTGGACCAGTGCCTCCACCGCTGTGACGACGCTGGAGCCGAACCGTCCCTACCAGCTCATCCTCGAGCCGTTTGACATCGGCAACCTGATCCTGATCCTGGCCCGCAACCTGTCGCAGCGGATCGAGCTGCTGTTCGCGCTGCTGCTGGGGACGACGCTGGTGCTGACGATCAGCATGCGGCTGCTGCTCAAGCGCGGCCATCAGGAGAGGAGCGGATCATGACGCCATCGCGGCGCGACATGCTGGCCGGAACGGCTTCCCTGGGCTTGACCGCGGGCCTGCCCGCAGTCCTGACGACGATCCTGCCGGGTGCGCTGCGGGCGGCGCCTTTCGATGCCGCGGCGTGGCAACGCTATGCCGAGCGTTTCCTGCAGCCGGAAGGCCGGATCGTCGACAGCGGCAACAAGGGGGTCAGCCATTCCGAAGGGCAGGGCTACGGCATGCTGCTGGCCGTGGCCGGCGGCGACCGTCCCGCCTTCGACCGGCTGTGGGGCTGGACGCAGCGGACCCTGATGGTGCGCGGTGACGGGCTGGCCGCATGGCGCTGGAAGCCGGAGGAAGGCGTCACAGACCGCAACAACGCCGCCGACGGCGACATGCTGATCGCCTGGGCGCTGATGCGCGCCGCCGAGCAATGGCAGGCCGAAAGCTACCGCGCCTCGGCGCTGTCGATCGTCAACGCCCTGGCGGCCGGGCTGCTGGTGGAGCAGGCGGGGCTGACCGTGCTGCTGCCGGGGCGGGAGGGCTTCCGCAAGGGCGACACGCTGGTGCTGAACCCGAGCTACTGGATCTTCCCGGCGATCCGCGCCTTCGCCGCGCTGCCGGGGGGCGAGCGCTGGGGCAGGCTGGCGGATGCCGGGCTGGTGCTGCTGTCGAAGGCGCGCTTCGGCAGCTACCAGCTTCCGCCCGACTGGATGGCGCTCGACGCCGGCGGCGCCGTGACGCCGGCGGAGGGCTTCAAGAAGCAGTACGGGTACGACGCCGTGCGGGTTCCGCTGTATCTGGCCTGGGACGGCTACCGCGACCCCTACTATTTCCGTCCCTACGCCGCCCTGGCGACGAAGTTCGGCGGGACGGCGATCCCGGCGACGGTCTCGCTGCCCCAGGGCACGACCACCCAGGTGGCGGCGTCGGTCGGGATGCTGGCGGTCTATCGCCTGGCCTGCCGCATCGCCGGCACCGGCAACGAGGTGACGGTGCCGGCGCCGGCCGCCGACGAGGACTATTACTCCACCACCCTGCTTCACCTGTCCGCACTCGCCGCGCAAAGCCTGGGAATCGATCCGTGACCCGTCCCGTCCTTTCCGCTCTCCTCCTGATCGGCACCGCCGTGCTCGGCAGCCCGTCCGCCGTCCTTGCACAAGCGGGAGGGGCACAAGCGGGAGGGGCACAAGCGGGAGCTCCGCAGCCGGGAGGCGGCCGTGCGCTCGCCCCCGGTGTGAAGGTGGAGGTGGCTCCAGCTCCCGGCAGCGGCTCCGCTCCGGCAGCCGGCAAGGTGGACGAGACGGCGCTTCGCTATTACGCCCGGATCGGCGATGTCGAGCGGATGGAGGCGGAGATCGCCCGCCTGCGTGCGCTCGAACCCGGCTGGGAACCGCCGAAGGACCTGTTCGCGCCGCAGCCGGCGACCGCCGGCGTCGATGAAAGCCCGATCTGGGCCCTGCTGTCGGCTGGCAAGGTGGCGGAAGCCCGGGCGGCCGTCGCCGAGCAGCGGCGCAAGTCGCCGTCCTGGCAGCCGTCGGAGAAGCTGCTGCAGGAGTTGGACCTGGCCGAAGGCGCCGGGCGCATCCGGCAGGCGAGCGATACCAAGCGCTGGCAGGACGTGATCGATGCCGCCGCCGCCCAACCGGAGGCGGTGGCCTGCGGCCGGCTGGACAATGCCTGGCGTCTGGCCGAGGCCTATGGCGAGCTGAAGCAGCTCGACCGTGCCTACGACACCTACCGCACCATCGTCACCACCTGCCCCAAGGCCAAGGAGCGTCGCGACACGCTGTTCAAGGCGTCGCGCTACCTGGGGCCGGACCGGCTGCGCGAACTGGCGGCACTCGGCGCCACCAGCAACCCAGCGCCCGGGGAGGATTACTCCACCGTCCGCGCGGCGGAGGCGGAACTGGAGACCGGCCGCCTGCTGGAGCGCCTCGGCAACGCCAAGCCGGGCGGCCTGTCCGCCGCCGACCTGTCGCGCGTGGAGGGCATCGTTCGCGACAAGCAGGACGCCGACGGTGCCGTCGCGCTCGGCTGGTACTTCCAGAAGCAGAAGAACTATGCCGAGGCGCAGTCCTGGTTCTCCCAGGCCAATCAGTGGGAGCCTTCGGACAAGGCGGCGGAAGGGCTGGTGCTGGCCTACAACGGGCTGGGGGAAAAGGCGCAGGCCCGTGCCGCCGCCGCCCCCTGGAAAGGCCGGTCGTCCCGCATCGACCAGGCGCTCAAGGCCGTCGACCCGCCGCGCGGCGCCGGCGGCGGGCGGGCGGTGCCGCAAGGGCCGAGCGAGCTCGACCGTGCGCTGGCCCGCCGCGATTTCGCCGGCTGTCTCGGCATCATCAGCACCACCATCGCCCGCGGCGGACCGACGGCGGCACTCCTGCAGCAGCGTGGCTGGTGCCTGATGGAACTGAAGCGCCCGTCGGAGGCCGAGGCCGCCTTCGCCGAGGCGCAGGCTCTGGCCGCCCGCGAACCGGCCAAGGCCGCCGCCGCCGGATCGCGCCTGCCGGCCGGCGCGCTGCCGGCCAACGGGGCTGCGGACAAGCCCACCTCCGCCCAGGAGAACGCCTATGGTCAGGCCCTCGCCCGTCTGGCGACCGGCGACATGGCGGGGCTGACCCGCGACCTGCCGCGGGCCAACATGACCACGGCGCAGAAGGCGGAGATCCGCGCGGCGCTGCTGGCGACGGAAGCAAACCGCGCGCTGGAGGACAAGCGCTACCACGACGTGCTACGGCTGCTGGATGCCCGCAAGGAACTGACGCCGGAGTCGCGCAACCTCGGCATCCTGCGCGGCTGGGCGCTCTACAACCTGATGCGCTACGACGACGCCTACCGGCAGTTCAAGGCCATCGACGACCGGCTGAGCACCGAGGAGTCGCGGGAAGGCGTCAGCACCGCCTGGAAGACGATCTATCACGAGTGGTGAGGGGACCCCGATGCCCGGCATCGACAGCATTTTCCCGAAGGCTGGAATTTGGGCGGCGCTCGCCGCGGCGCTGCTGACCTCCGGCTGCGCCGGCTGGATGCGCGACAACATGGAACTGGCGCCGACCCCCTGGCGCCGCATCCAGCCTGCCGCCTTGCCGGTGACCTTGCCGCCGGCCGCCGACGTCCCGGTGGTGGCGGCGCGCATGCGGGATACCGGCACGGTGTACAAATCCTACCTGGCGGTTCTCGGCAACCCGACGGCGTTGCCGGGCGAGAACCGGCTGTCGATCGACGTGCAGACCCTGCCCGACAGCCTGCTGGGAGCGCTGGTCCAGCCGCCACGGATTTTTCCGGTGCCGCTCTATACCTCGGAAACCCTGATGGCCAAGACCAGGAAGGAATTTCCGGATATGGAGGTGAAGCTCGCCGAGGTGTCGCGGCGCAACCGCTACGGCGACTACGACTATGTGGTGGCGCAGAACCTGGCCAACAGTTGCGTGCTCGCCTGGCAGCTCCTGACCGACCACAAGCGGATGCTGCCGGAGCGGATCGAGGCGGTGCGCCTGGAATACCGGGCCTGCGGCATGGGCGACAATGTTCGTGCCCTGTTGGCACCGTTCGACGGGCTGGTGCTGACCCTGCCGGAAACGGTGCTGGAGGCGGAGGAACTGGGCGGGGCGTGAGGGGGGACCCCGGGGGACCGCCTGCGGCTCCCGCTGCCCCCTCCCCAACCCTCCCCCGCTTCGCGGGAGAGGGGGCAAGTGCTTGTTCGCAAAGGCGGCGGCAGTCCCTCTCCCACGAAGTGGGGGAGGTTAGGAGGGGGCAAAGCCGGCGCTCACGCCGCCCGCGCCGGGCGCGACCGCAACTGCTCCTCCAGCGTCCGCCAGCGCGGCTCCACTGCCTCCAGCGCCCGCTGCTTGACTGGACCGAAGCCGCGGATCTCCTGCGGCAGGGCGGCCAACTCGATCGCGACGGCGAGCCGGTCGGCCGACAGACGCTCCACGATCTCGCCGACCGTCGCCTCGTAGCGCGCGATCAGGGCACGTTCCATCGTCCGCTCGGCCGTGTGGCCGAAGGGATCGAATACGGTGCCGCGCAGCCGCTTCATCGCTGCCAGGCCACGGAACACCGGCAGGATCCAGCCGCCGAGCGCCATCTTGCGCGGCTCGCCGTAGCCATTGGTCTGCCGCGCCAGCAAGGGCGGGGCAAGGTGGAAGACGGGCTTCCAATCCCCCTCGAAGCGATCCTCCAGGCTCTTGCGGAAGGCGGGATCGCTGTGCAGCCGCGCCACCTCGTATTCGTCCTTGTAGGCCATCAGCTTGAAGGCGCTGCGCGCCACCGCCTCCGCCAGTGCGGTCGAACCGGGGGCGACGCCGGCCTCGGCCCGACGGGCGCGGTCGACGAGGGCGCGGTAGCGGTCGGCATAGGCGCGGTCCTGGTAGCCGGCGAGGAAGGCGGCCCGCCGCTCGACGATGGCGGCAAGGTCGACGGCGGGCGCTTCCTCCTCCGCGCCGAGGGTCGCCAGCAGCTCCGGCCGGTGGGCGGCGAGGCGGCCGAAGGCGAAGGCGCGCAGGTTGGCGGCGACGCCGGTGCCGTTCAGCTCGATGGCGCGGGTCAGTGCCTCAAGCCCCACCGGCAGCAGGCCCTTCTGGAAGGCGACGCCCATCAGGAAGACGTTGGCCAGGATGCTGTCGCCGAACAGGGCGGTCACCACCCGGTTGGCGTCCACCACATCCACCCGGTCGCTCCCGGCGGCCCGGCGGAGAGCGCGCAGCAGGGCGCCGGCATCGGGCAGCTTGCTGCCGTCGCGGGTGAAGGCGCCCGTCGGGGCGACATGACCGTTCGCCACCACCCGGGTGCGGCCGAGCCGCACCGTCTTCAGCGCGTCGGGCGACGCCGCCACCACCGTGTCGCAGGCGAGCACCAGTTGCGCCTGCTTGGGATCGATGCGGGCCTGGTTCAGCCGTTCGGCTTGGCGTGCCACCCGCAGGTAGCTGTAGACCGCGCCGCCTTTCTGCGCGAATCCCATGAAGTCGAGGACCGACGAGGACTTGCCTTCCAGATGCGCCGCCATCGCCAGCACCGCGCCCACGGTGACGACGCCCGTGCCGCCGACGCCGACGATCAGGATCTCGGCGACATCCCCGGCCGCCTCCCTTGCCGGATCGTCGCCCGGCATGCGCAGGGGAAGCGGCAGGGCGGCGAGGTCTTCGGTGAAGCGGGCGGCGACGCCGTCGGGGTCCGGCTTGCGCAGGCTGCCGCCGACGACGGAAACGAAGCTGGGGCAGAAGCCGTCGGCGCAGGAATAGTCCTTGTTGCAGCTCGACTGGTCGATCTGCCGCTTCAGGCCGAACTCGGTCGGCTTCGGCAACACCGACAGGCAGTTCGACTTCCTGCCGCAGTCGCCGCAGCCTTCGCAGACCAGGTCGTTGATGACCATCCGCCGCGCGGGGTCGGGCAGGGTGCCGCGCTTGCGGCGGCGGCGCTTCTCGGCGGCGCAGGTCTGCTCATAGACGATGGCGGTAACGCCCGGGATCTCGCGCATCTCGCGCTGCACGGCGTCCAGCTCTTCGCGGTGATGCACCGTGGTGAAGGGGGCGAGGCCGGAGCGGCTGTCGTACTTTTCCGGTGCGTCGCTGACCACGGCGATGCGCGTGATGCCCTCGGCCGCAAGCTGGCGGGTGATGGCGTCGACCGAGATCGGGCCGTCGACCGGCTGGCCGCCGGTCATGGCGACGGCATCGTTGAACAGGATCTTGTAGGTGATGTTGACCTTGGCGGCCACCGCCTGCCGGATCGCCAGCAGGCCGGAATGGAAATAGGTGCCTTCGCCGAGGTTCTGGAACATGTGCGGGCGCTTGCTGAAGGGCGCCTGACCGATCCAGCTCACGCCTTCGCCGCCCATCTGGCTCAGCCCGACGGTGTCGCGGTCCATCCAGGAGGCCATGAAGTGGCAGCCGATGCCGGCCATCGCCTTGCTGCCGTCCGGCACCTTGGTCGAGCTGTTGTGCGGGCAGCCGGAGCAGAAATAGGGCGTGCGCGGCAGGGCCGGCGTGTCGGGCGTCGCCGCCGGCAGCAGGTCCGTCAGCCGGTCGCCCAGCCGGCGCGGGAGATCATGGTTCGCAAGCCGATGGCGGATGCGCTCCACCAGCGCCTTGGCGACGATCCACGGGCGCAGTTCCCCGGTGGCGGGCAGCAGCGGCGCACCCAGCTCGTCAGTCTTGCCGATCACGGCGCGCGGCCGGTCGCCGGCCGGCAGGTGGAACAGCAGGTCCTTGAGCTGGCCCTCGACCACCGGCGCCTTTTCCTCCACCACCAGGACTTCTTCCGCCCCGCGGGCGATGGACAGGGCAAAATCGGGCTCGATCGGCCAGGACAGGCCGATCTTGTGCACCGAAAGGCCGATCTCCGCCGCTTCGGCCGGACCGATGCCGAGGACGCGCAGCGCCTCCATCAGGTCGAGATGGGCCTTGCCGGTGGTGACGATGCGCAGCCAGCCCGCGGTCGGGCCCCCGGTTCCGAGCACCGTCCGGTCGATGCGGTTGACGCGGGCGAAGGCCTTCACCGCGGCGATTTTGGCTGCGAGCCGCTCCTCGATGCGCAGGCTGGGCAGGTCGGGCCAGCGGTAATGCAGGCCGCCCGGCGGCGGCTCGAACTCCACCGGCAGGAAGGGCGCGTCCAGCGCGGGAAGGCGCACGGTGGCGGAGCTCTCGACCGATTCGGAGATCGCCTTGAAGCCGACCCATGCCCCGGAAAAGCGCGACAGCGCGTAGCCGTAGAGGCCGAAATCCAGGTAGTCGCGCACGCCCGCCGGGTTCAGCACCGGCATCGACCAGGCGATCATCGCGAGATCGCTCTGGTGCGGCATGCTGGAGGACACGCAGCCATGATCGTCGCCGGCAACGGCGAGCACCCCGCCATGCGGCGAGCTGCCATAGGCGTTGGCATGCTTCAGGACGTCGCCGGACCGGTCGACGCCCGGCCCCTTGCCGTACCAGAGGCCGAAGACCCCGTCGACCGTCGCCTCGCCGGAGGATTCGACCTGCTGGGTGCCCATGACGGCGGTGGCGCCCAGGTCCTCGTTCACCCCTGGAACGAAGGTGATGGCATGGGCGTCGAGATGCGCGCGCGCCTGCCAAAGGGCCTGGTCGAGACCGCCCAGTGGCGAACCGCGGTAACCGCTGACGAAGCCGGCGGTGTTCAGGCCGGTGCGCCGGTCGCGCTCCGCCTGGAGCAGCAGCAGCCGGACGAACGCCTGCGTTCCCGACAGGTAGACCTGCCCCTCGCCGCGGGTGTAGCGGTCTTCCAGGCGATAACTGAGGTCGATCGGGGCGTTTCCTGTCCGCAGGCCGCTCGGCATGCCGTCCATGTCTCGTTCCCTCGGTTCTGCGTCGCTTGATCGAAGTGCGTTGCTTGATCCGAGTGTGCGCCTTTCGCAGGCAAATGATTTTGCGGGTTGGAGCAGACCGGACGCCGATCGGAAAATACTGTTTCCGATAATCAGCATATCCAGCGTAATTTTTGCGCGAAGCCGGGATCGGAGGGCCGCCGCTTGCGGCGGCACGCTGGCCTGCGTGGAGGCGCGGTGCGCCGGCGGAGGATCATCGCTTCCCGTCGGATGGATGTTGCGGCAAGGATGCCTGCCAGGATCAGGCGCCCCGCCTGGGTCCTTTCCGGATCACCGCCGACCAGGGGAGTTCCCGAGCCGCCATGCCCGCCTTCGCCGCGAACCTGTCCATGATGTTCACGGAGTGGTCCTTCCTCGACCGCTTCGATGCCGCCGCCGACGCCGGGTTCCAGGCGGTCGAATACCTCTTCCCCTACGACCATGCGCCCGACGCCATCGCGAAGCGGCTGGAGCGCAACCGCCTGACCCAGGCGCTGTTCAACATGCCGCCTGGCGACTGGGCGGCGGGGGAGCGGGGGCTGGCCGCCCTGCCGGACCGCTTCGAAGAGGTTCGTGCTGGCGTCGAAACCGCCCTGGTCTATGCGGAAGCGACGGGATGCCGCCGCCTGCATCTGATGGCCGGACGTGCCGATGCCGGCGATCCGGCGGCGCTCGCCTCCTACCGGCGGGCCGTCCGCCATGCCGGCGAGGCGCTCGCCGGACGTGGGGTCGAGCTGCTGCTGGAGCCGATCAACGGTCGCGACATGCCCGGCTATTTCCTCGACGACTTCGGCCTCGCCGAGCGGCTGATCGGCGAAACCGGCCTGCCCAACGTCCGCCTGCAGTTCGACCTCTACCACCGGCAGATCATCCATGGTGACGTCACCATGGCGCTGCGCAGGCTGATGCCGCTCGTCGCCCATGTCCAGGTCGCGTCGGTCCCCTCGCGGAACGAGCCCGACGGCGAGGAGCTGAACTGGCCCTTCCTGTTCGACGAGATCGACCGGCTCGGATATCAGGGATTCGTGGGCTGCGAATACCGGCCGCGGTCGTCCACGCTGGAGGGGCTCGGCTGGTTTGCCCCGTTCCGCACGGCGGCGGGATGACGGACCCGCGGCGGCCACCATATCGCGGTCGACAGGATGGCCCGGCGCTCCTATGGTCTCGCCGATCAGGATATGGCGACGATGAGGACAGGGGCATCATGGCGAAGAAGGACGGGGTCAACGGCAAGGGCGGACAGTTCACCGGGACGCCGGCCGACCGGCTGGTCCGGCTGTGGCGCAACAATGACGAACGGTTCGGCGCGTTGCTCGACGAACTGCTGGACGGCAACCGCCAGGGCGTGATCGAGGCGGCCATCGGCAAGCTGCGCGAGGAGGAGAGCTACGACTTCGTGGATGAGGTCGAGGCATTCTCCGAGACGGTGCAGGGCACCGACGAGCAGGGCGACCCGATCCTCTCCACCCTGTTCTGGCTGGCGGCCGAGGTCGAGGGGCAACTGGACGCGCCGCCGACGGTGGACGCCATCGAGCGTGCGCTCGACGATGCCGGACTGCTGGAGAACGCGTCCGACCTGAAGCTGCTGCCGCTTTGGCTGGACGTCGACCGTCTGTCCTACCTGGAGGCCGCCGATCGGCGGAGCTTCGTGCGCCGTTTCGTCGCCTCCACCGAGGAGGCGGAGTCGTTCGCCCGCGAGCAGGACCTGCTGGCCGACGCGACGGAGACGGGCAGCAGGATCGTCGCCGTCGTCGGTCTGGTGGTGGAGGAGGATGTGGCGGCGGACGGCGAGGCGACGCCGGATCCGTTGAACCTCGGCTTTCCGGCCGAGGAGGAGCCGGAACTCGATCCCATCGAGCAGGAGCGTATCCGCCAGACGCTTGCCGCCCTGGCGGCGGCGGTGTCGGCGGCCGACGCGCGGGTGCGGCGCCTTGAACCGGTCGGCGGCCTGAACGACCTGCTGGATTTCACCGCCGAAGGGGTCTGGCCGGACGACCTGGACGCCAATTTCGACGAGATCAACGACTTCCTCGACATCGCCGGCAACGAGACCGGTGACGGCGTGCTGGATGCGACCGTCGAGGCGACCGCCGAAGGGGTGCAGGTCCGCCTGTACAACTCCGACGGCGTGCTGCTCGACGAACGCAGCTTCGATGTTGATGCCGACAGGATCGACGAGGCCGAAGCGCTGCTGAAGCGCCGCTGCCGGCGCGTCAGCACGGTCTGACCGGCTTGGACAGTCCGGGACGCGGACGATCCTCACGGACCGTCGCCGCGTTCCGGACCGCCGCCGGACCATTTTACTTCGCCACCGAAACATCCTCGATTGACTTGGCCGTTGCTTCGGCGCAGATTGTCGACAATCGATTATTGACGGCGAGGGCGCATGACCGTCGAGGCAAAGGGCAGGGCTGGCGGATCGGTCGTGGCACGCGTGCCGAAGGCGACCTTCCGCGCCCACATCGCGGACGCGCTGCGGGCCGCGATCCTGAACGGGAACATCGAGCCGGGTGCCCAGGTCATCGAAACCGCGCTTGCCGAACAGTTCGGCGTCAGCCGGGGGCCGCTGCGCGAGGCCATGCGGCAGTTGATCGACGAAGGGCTGCTGGTCGCCGTGCCCTACACCGGAACCCATGTCGTCGACCTGTCCGTCGACGACGTGCGCGAGATCTACTCCATGCGCGTCACCCTGGAGATCTTCGCGTTCGAGCAGATCTGGGCGCGCCGGGACCAGGCGTTCCGCCGTGAACTCGTCGCCCGCCACGACGCGCTCACCGCCTGCATCGACGCCCAGGACGACGCGGCCAGCATCATCGCCGAGCTGCAGTTGCACGGCTTCGTCTACGAGGCGACGGGGCACAAGCTGCTGATCCGGACCTGGGAGAGCATCCGCGGGCGCCTGCAACTCTACTGGGCGGCACACCACCGCGCGCATGGCATCCGTGGTCCCCGCCGCGAGGGCCACGACCGCTATGTGGAGATGGCGCTCGCTGACGATATCGAGGCGCTGAAGGCCGAGATCGCCGACCACATGGCGCGTGGCGGCAGGCAGACCGAGGACTTCCTGCGTGGCCGGCCGGCGTCGGCGGGCACGGCTTGAAGGCTGACGGTCCGGCCAGGGAACACAAAAAGACAACGCAAGGACAGAGGAGGCTCACGATGACCATCGACCGCAGGACCCTGCTCGGCCTCGCCGCCGGCACCGCTTTCGGCCTGTCGGCGTTGCCGACGCTGCCAGCCCTCGCCGCTTCGCCATCCACTCTCGACACGGTCAAGGCCAGCAAGCGCCTGCGCATCGGCGTGACATCGGCCGAGCCCTGGTTCTTCAAGGACCCGATGACCGAGACCTGGACCGGCGTCGGCGTGGCGATGGGGCAGCGGCTGGCCGCCAGCCTCGGCGCCACCCTGGTTCCGGTGGAGACCACCTGGGCGAATGCCGTGGGTGCGCTCCAGGCCGACCAGATCGACCTGATGTTCGTCCTCGATCCGACCGAGGAGCGCCGCAAGGCCATCGACTTCCCCGAGGCGCCGCTGTTCTACTACGCCATGGGCGCGCTGGTCGCCGGTGACTCCGACATCAAGGCCTGGTCGGACATCGACAAGCCGGGACTGCGCATCGGCGTCACGCTCGGCACCTCGCTCGACAAGAACGTGACGGCGATGGTGAAGTCGGCGGCCATCAATCGCTTCTCCAACAACGACGAGACCATCGCCGCCTTCGCGGCCAAGCGCATCGACGTCGCGGTGCAGTTCCATCCGGCCCTCGTCGTCCAGCAGACCCGCCTGCGTCTGGGCAAGGTCATCCTGCCGGAACCGGTTGAGCCGGTGGCGACCAGCGTCGGTCTGCGCAAGGAGGAAAACCCGGCCTTCCGCGACTGGCTGGATGCGCAGCTCAAGACACTCTATGCCGAGGGCGTCCCCGACCAGGTGTTCGCCGCCTACCTTAAGTCGAAGAATGTCGACGCCTCGAAGATCCCGGGCCTGATCAAGGAAGCCTGGCACTGACGGTCCCGGCAGGGCTATCGCAATTGGTGCCCTCTCCTGCCTCTCGCACAAACGTCGTTTGTGCTGACGGCGTCAGGCGGATCAAAGATCCGCTGAGAGCCCCGGGAGAGGGCAGTAGCCGCCAAATGCGTTGACCTTGCGTTCGCCGCAAGAGGACATCGACAAGGACGCCGCATGACCTATCAGTGGGATTTCTCGCCGATCCTGGCGCGATGGCCGATGCTGCTCGACGGCCTGTTCAACACGGTCAAGATCGCGGTGATCGCGATCATTCTGGGCGTCATGGTCGGTCTGGTCCTGGCGCTGCTGCGGTTGTCGCCGCGCCGGTACCTGCGTTTGCCATCTTCGGTCTTCGTCGAGTTCTACCGGAACACGCCGCCGATCGTGCACTTCTTCTGGTTCTTCTACGCTCTGCCTGTGGTGCTGAACATCAGCCTCGACCCGCTGATCGCCGCCGTGCTCGCCTTGTCCACCCAATCCGGCGCCTTCTATGCGGAGGTGTTCCGCGGCGGCATCCAGTCGATCGAGCGCGGGCAGTGGGAAGGGGCGAAGGCATTGGGGATGAGCCATGCCCAGTTGATGCGGCGCATCATCCTGCCGCAGGCGGCGACCCGCATGTTCGCCCCGTTCGTCGAGCGCTCCTTCGAACTGGTCAAGACGACGGCGCTGGCCTCCACGCTCGCCTATGGCGAGTTGCTGTACCGGGCGATGATGGTGAACAGCGAAACCTTCCGGCCGCTGGAGGTCTACACCACCGTCGCACTGCTCTATCTGGTCCTGCTGGTCTCCTGCAGCGGCCTCGCCAGGCTAGCCGAGGCGCGGCTGACCGCATACCGCTGAGGAGGCGCAGAGATGGAGTACAGCTTCGACGCGGCACTGGTGGTCGAGACCTTCCCGATCCTGATGCGCGGCTTCCTGGTGACCCTGGAACTCTGGCTGCCCAGCCTGGCGATCGGGCTGGCGGCGGGCCTTCTTCTGGCGCTCGCCCGGCTGTCGGGCAGCCGCCTGCTGCGCGGCGGCAGCCTGGCCTACATCGAGCTGTTCCGCGACACGCCGGTGCTGATCCAGTTGATCTGGTTCTACTACGCCTTCCCGATCATCATCGGGGTGCAGCTCTCGCCCTTCACGGCGGCGCTGCTCGGGCTGGCGCTGAACACCTCGGCCTATGGGGCGGAGATCTTCCGCGGCGGCATCCAGTCGATCGCCCGCGGCCAGTGGGAGGGGGCGAAGGCGCTGGGCATGCGGCACGCCGACGTGCTGCGCCGGATCATCCTGCCCCAGGTCTTCAAGCTGATGCTGCCGGCCTTCACCAACCGCGCGGTCGAGGTGGCCAAGATGTCGTCGCTCGCCTCGGTGCTGTCGGTGCATGAGCTAATGTACCAGGGCCGGCTGCTGAGCTCGACCTACTACCGGCCCTTCGAGATCCTGACCACGGTGGCCGTCGTCTACTTCGTCCTGATCTATCCCGCCACCTTCCTGTCGATGACCCTCGAACGCCGCATGGCCGGCAAGGGATGACGGCCATGCAAGCGGAGACCCTGTCCATGCCAGAACCCACCCGTCCGGCTCCGATCCTGCAGGTGTCCGGCCTCCACAAATGGTTCGGGGCGCTGCATGTGCTGCGCGGGATCGATTTCTCGGTGGAAGCCGGCGAGCGCATCGCGATCATCGGCGGCAGCGGCTCGGGGAAGAGCACCTTCCTGCGCTGCCTCAACTTCATGGAGACGCCGAGTTCCGGCCGGATCGCGCTCGACGGTACGCCGCTCGGCCGCACCACCGCCGGCAAGCCCGACGAGGTGCGCTATCCCGAGAGCGAGCTGTGCCGGGTCCGCGAGCGCGTCGGCATGGTCTTCCAGCAGTTCAACCTGTTCCCCCACATGACCGTGCTGGAGAACGCGATGGAAGGTTTGGTCACGGTCAAGCGGATGAAGAAGGGGCAAGCGCGCGAGCGCGCCCTGCGCGAACTGCACAAGGTCGGGCTGGGCGAGAAGACCGATGTCTATCCGGGGCGGCTGTCCGGCGGCCAGCAGCAGCGGGTGGCGATCGCCCGCGCGCTCGCCATGGAGCCGGAGATCCTGCTGTTCGACGAGCCGACCTCGTCGCTCGACCCCGAACTGGTCGGCGAGGTGCTGCGGGTCATCCGCCAACTGGCGGAGGAGGGTCGCACCATGCTCCTGGTCACCCACGAGCTGGGCTTCGCCTATCATTTCGCCACCAAGGTGATCTTTCTCGCCGACGGCGTCTTCCACGAGGTCGGGACCCCCGACGAGGTGCTGAAGCACCCCGGGCAGGAGCGCACGCGCGCCTTCCTGGACCGCTTCACCGAGTTTTCCTTCTGATCCGCCTTCGCGCTGATCTTCCTTTTTTGGGCATCCGGGAACACGCGGCGCACCGCCGGCCAGCAGGGCCGGCCGCCGCCGGGAAAGGGCAAATGTGATGGCAGCGACCAATGCGGCGAGCAAGACCAGCTCGCAGGGCTATGTCGACGACACCCGCAACGACGAGGTGCTGATCTATGTGAACGGCGAGTTCTTCAAGCGTGACGAGGCCAAGGTTTCGGTCTTCGACGCCGGCTTCGTGCTGGGCGACGGGGTGTGGGAGGGGCTTCGCCTGGTCAAGGGCCGCATCCTCGCCCTCGAAGACCATCTGGACCGCCTGTACGAGGGCGCCAACGCCATCCAGCTCGACATCGGCATGACGCGGCAGGAGCTGGTCGCGGCGATCCAGGCGACGCTGGACCGCAACGGCATGACCGACGGCGCCCACATCCGCCTGATGGTCACCCGCGGCCGCAAGAAGACGCCGAACCAGGATCCGCGCTTCGCCCTCGGGCAGGCGACCATCGTCATCATCGCCGAATACAAGACGCCGAAGCCGGAGTCCAAGGCCAACGGGCTGACGCTGCTGACCTCGACCATCCGCTGCAGCGGCCCCGACGTCTTCGACCTGCGCCTCAACTCGCACAGCCGCCTCAACTTCATCCAGGCGCTGATCCAGGCGATCAACGCCGGGGCCGACGAGGCGCTGATGCTCGACCCGCACGGCTTCGTGGCGAGCTGCAACTCCACCAACTTCTTCATCGTCCGCAAGAAGGAGCTCTGGACCTCCACCGGGCGCTACAACTTCAAGGGCATCACCCGCGGCAAGGCGATCGACCTCTATCGCCAGGACGGCGGCACGGTGCGCGAGCACGATTTCACCCTGGCGGAGGTCTACGGCGCCGACGAGGCCTTCGTCACCGGCACGCTGGGCGGCATCACGCCGGTGGTGGGGATCGACGGCCGCCGGATCGGCGACGGCAAGCCCGGCCCGGTCACCGCTCATATCGCGGAGCTGTATGCCCGCGCGATGCTCGGCTGACGGCGGGACCGTGCCGGCGGCGCGAGAGGCCTGATCGCAGGAGGCGGCGCGGAAAAGCATGTTCCAATCGCTGAGGGCCAGGCTGTCGGGTCCGGACCAGGGGCCGGACGTCAGGGCACCCGCCTGGCTGCGCGCCTTCGTGCGCGGCGACGAGATCTGGCTGGCGGTGCTGGCCGCCGCCATCGGGATCATCGCCGGCTGCCTGGTCGCCGCCATTGTCGCCGCGGTGCAGTCTGCCCACCACCTCCTGTTCGCGGTGGAGGGCCACGACGTCAGCGGTGCCGCCGCCGTCGATCCCTGGCGGGCGGCGCTGGTCCCGGTCGCCGGCGGCGTTCTGATGGCAGGGTTCGGCTGGCTGCTCGCCCGGCTGCCGCGCCTTCCCATCATCGATCCGGTGGAGGCCAATGCGCTGCATGGCGGTCGCATCCCCATCCACGGCAGCCTGCTGCTGGTCCTGCAAACCATGCTGTCCAACGGCTTCGGCGCCTCGGTCGGGCTGGAGGCCGGCTATGCCCAGGCCGGCGCCATGGTGGCCTCCAAGCTCGGCCGCATCTTCCATGTCCGGCGGGGCGACCTGCGCACCCTGGTCGGCTGCGGCGCCGCGGCGGCGATCGCCGCCGCCTTCGACGCGCCGTTGACCGGCGCCTTCTATGCCTTCGAGCTGATCATCGCCAGCTACTCGATCTCCACCCTGGCGCCGGTCGGCGTCGCCGCGATGACCGGCGTCGGCGTCATGCGGCTGATCCTGCCCCAGCCGTCGCTGCAGGTCGGCTTCGCCGGCAGCCTGGGGGCGGCCGACTATGTGCTGGTCTGCCTGATGGGGGTGCTCTGCGCACTGCTCGGCATCGCTATGATGCGGACGGTCGGGCTGGTGGAGGCCCTCTTCAACCGGAGCCGCATCCCGGCATGGGCCCGGCCGGTCGTCGGTGGCTGTTGCCTCGGCCTGCTGGCGCTCGCCACGCCGGCGGTGCTGTCCTCCGGCCACGGGGCGCTGCATGCCGGCTTCAACGCCTTCTACACCGCGCCGGTCCTGCTGGCGCTGATCGGGTTGAAGGCGCTGGCCTCGGCGATCTCGATCGGTTCCGGCTTCCGCGGCGGGCTGTTCTTCGCCTCGCTGTTCCTGGGCGCGATGCTCGGCAAGCTGGTCGCGATCGGCTGGATGCTGGCGGTGGGGCTGGCGATCCCGGCGGTGGTGATCGGCATCGTCGGCATGTGCGCCATGGCCACCGCCGTGCTCGGCGCGCCGCTGACCATGGCCTTCCTTGCCCTTGAGGTCACCGGCAGCCTGCCGCTGACCATCGCGGTGCTGGCGGCCGCGGTGGTGTCGTCGATCACCGTCCGGCGGGTCTTCGGCTACTCCTTCGCCACCTGGCGCTTCCATCTGCGTGGCGAGTCCATCCGCAGCGCCGCCGACATTGGCTGGATCCGCGAGCTGACGGTGGGGCGCATGATGCGCAAGGACGTCCGGACCGTGCGCGCCGACCAGACGCTTGCCCAGTTCCGCCGCAGCTTCCCGTTGGGGGCGACCCAGCGGGTGGTGGTGGTCGACCATGCCGACCGCTATGCAGGAATCGTCTTCGTGTCCGACGCTTACCGCGACACGGACGAGAGCGCCGAACTCGCCGATCTCATCCGCCTGAGGGCCGAGGTCCTCCTGCCCAACGTGAACATCCGCGAAGCGATGGGGACCTTCGCCGCGGCGGAAAGCGACGTGCTGGCGGTGGTCGACGGCGCCGAGCGGATGCGGGTGATCGGCCTGCTCACCGAACAGCACGCGCTGAGGCGCTACAACGAGGAACTGGACGGACGGCTGCGCGAGGGCGGCCTGCTGTGACCTGCGGGGGCGGCGGACGTGAGGGAATCAGCGCCCCGCCGGCTTGGGTCCCAGCGCGCAGGCGACGGCGGCCAGGACCAGCAGCAGGGCAGCCGCCAGCCGCGGGGTCACCGGGTCGCCCAGCAGCAGCACGGCGCCGCCGACGCCGACCACCGGGATCAGCAGGGTGCTGACCGCCGCCTCGCCCACGGTCAGGCGGCGGACGGTGACGTACCACAACGCCTGCGCCGCGCAGATCGAGCAGAGGATGTGCCAGGCGAATCCCACCCACACGGCGGCATGGATATCGGCGACCGCAGGCCGCGCCTCGGCGGTTGCCAGCACGATCATCGGCAGGGCGCAGATGACGTACTGCCAGCCGGTGATGACCATCGGGTGGCTGCGCCAGACCCGCCGCTTCATGACGATGGTGCCGAGCGCCCAGGCGACCGCGGCGACCAGCATGATCGCCGGACCGGCCAGCGCCGAGGGCGGGGCGGTCAGTGCCTCCGGCCCCAGCAGGACCAGCAACCCGCCCAGCCCGCAGGCCAGCCCCAGGATCTGGCGCAGCGCCGGCCGTTCTCCCAGAAGCGGGATCGCCAGCAGGGTCGCCCACACCGGCATGGTGAAGGCGATGATCGCGGCCTGCGAGGTCGCCATCAGGCTCTGCCCCAGCGCCGTGCACAGGTTGAAGACCAGCACGTTGCACAGGCCGCCGGCGGCCAGCGCCGGCCACTCCGCCCGTTCCACCCGCAGCCGGTGCCCGGCCAGCCGCGCGGCACCCAGCAGCAGCACGGCACCGGCGGTGAAGCCGATGGCGCGCAGGCTGAAGATCGGCACCTGCGTCAGGATCGTCTTCACCGCCGGCCAGTTCAGGCCCCAGAACAGGCTGATGCCGGCGATCAGCAGGTACTTGACCGGATCGCGGCCCGCGCCGGCGGCGGTGACGGCGGTCATGCCGCGGCCTTGCCCTCGAACCCGTCCAGGAAGCTCGACAGGTTGGCCGACAGCGCGTCGATGGCGTAGCCGCCCTCCTGAACCAGCACCGTCGGCAGGCCGGTGGCGGCGATCAGGGCACCCATGTGGGCGAAGCCCGGCGTGGTGACGCCGAAGGCGGCCAGCGGGTCGTCGATGAAGGTGTCGAAGCCGAGCGAGACGAACAGCATTTCCGGCGCGAAGCGTTGGACCTCCGCCAGTCCCCTGCCGATGGCCGCCAGCACCGTCTCCTCGTCGCTGCCGATCGGCAGCGGCAGGTTCAGGGTGTAGCCCTCGCCGCGGCCGGTGCCGCGCTCCTGGGCGAAGCCGGCCATGTGCGGGTAGAACTGCGCGGGATCGGCGTGGACCGAGACGAAGAAGACGTCGTCGCGGTCGTAGAAGATGTCCTGGGTGCCGTTGCCGTGGTGGACGTCGACGTCGATGATGGCGGCGCGGGCCGGCTTGCCCTGGGCGCGCAGGATCGGCAGCACCGATTCCGCGGCGACGGCGACATGGTTGAGGTAGCAGAAGCCGCCGGCCATGTCGCGGGTGGCATGGTGCCCCGGCGGCCGGCACAGCGCGTAGGCCGAGCGGTCGGCCCCGGTGGCGACCAGTTTGGCGGCATGGATCGCGGCGTTGGTGGCCGCACAGGTGGCGGTCCAGGTCTCGGCGCCGATCGGGCAGGCGGTGTCGAACATATGCCAGCCCGCCTGCCCGACGATGCCGGTCGGATAGTTGGGGGCGGCCTGCATGCGGTGGACGTTGGGCAGCACCACGTCGCCCATGTCGCCGGCGGCGACCCAGCGGGCGTGCGCGGTCTCCAGGAAGGCGAGGTAGGCCGGCGTGTGCACCGCGGCGCGCGGGGCGGGGCCGTAATCGTCGGGACGGATCAGCGTCTCGCCGCGGCTCTCGATCAGCGAGGCGAGCGCCCCGACGCGCTCCGGCTTCTCCGGCAGGGCGCGCAGCAGGCCCTTGTTGAAGTAGGTGGCGGGGCGGTGCAGGGCGGCGTCGGGGTGGTGGACGAACTTCATGGCGGACTCCGGGAGCCTGTGAGGGTGGTGCCCCCTCCCTCCCCCGCTTCGCGGGAGAGGGGCCGGTTCCCTCTCCCGCGAAGCGGGGGAGGGTTAGGGAGGGGGGCAATTGCGGCCGGCGCCTTACGGACGGCCGGCGGTGGCGACCAGGGCGTCGAACAGCACGGCGGCGCCACGGGCGCCGTCGGCGGGGGCGATGTTCTCCACCTCGTTGTGGCTGATGCCGTTCTCGCAGGGGATGAAGATCATCGCGGTGGGCACCTTGCCGGCGACATAGACCGCGTCATGGCCGGCCCCCGAGACGATGTCGCGGTGGCTGAAGCCGTAGCCTTCGGCGGCGTCGCGCACGCGGCCGACCAGCTCCGCCGCGAAGGGGGTGGGCGGGAAGTGCCAGAAATCGGCGACCTCCGCCGTCACGCCGGCCTGTTCGGCGATCGCCGCGACCGCGTCGCGGAAGCGGCGGTCCATCTCGGCCAGCGTGCCGGCGTCGGGGTGGCGCAGGTCGACGGTGAAGAACACCCGGCCGGGGATGACATTGCGGGAGTGCGGGTGGACGTCGAGGATGCCGACGGTGGCGCAGGCGTCGCCCGGCGTCTCCAGCCCGACCCGCTGCACCGCCTGGACCATCGCCGACGCGGCGACCAGCGCGTCGCGGCGCAGGCGCATCGGCGTCGGGCCGGCATGGGCCTCGACGCCCGTCACGGTCACCTCGTACCAGCGCTGACCCTGCGCGCCGGTGACGACGCCGATCTCCTTGCCCTCGACCTCCAGCACCGGGCCCTGCTCGATGTGGGCCTCCAGGTAGGCGTGCATCGGGTGCTCGACCGGCGCGTCGCCGGCATAGCCGGTGCGGACCAGCTCGTCGCCCAGCCGGGCGCCGTCCTGCGCCACCTTGTCGAGGATCTCCTCCAGCGTGAAGACGCCGGTGGCGACGCCGGAGCCCATCATCGGCGGCGAGAAGCGCGAGCCCTCCTCGTTGGTCCACACCGCGACCTCGACCGGGTGCAGCGTCTCCACGCCACGGTCGTTCAGCGACCGCACCACCTCCAGCGCCGCCAGCACGCCGAACACGCCGTCGAAGCGACCGCCGGTCGGCTGGGTGTCGAGGTGGCTGCCCATCACAACGGGCGGCAGGTCCGGATCGCGGCCGGCGCGGCGGGCAAAGATGTTGCCGACCTTGTCGACCGTCACGGTGCAGCCGGCCTCGCGGCACCAGGAGACGAACAGGTCGCGGCCGGCCTTGTCCTCGTCCGTGAGGGCGAGGCGGCAGTTCCCGCCCTTCGGCGTCGCGCCGACCTTTGCCATCGCGGCGAGGCTGTCCCACAGGCGGTCGGCATTGATCGGCAGGTTGGAGGGAAGGGGCATGGTGGGGCTCCGGAGGCTTTGTTGATTTGTTGGGGAGGTGCTTTTGCCCCCTCCGCAACCCTCCCGCGCTCTCGGCGGACCGAAGGTCCGTCCGATCGCGGGAGAGGGAGTCAGTATCGAAGCGGCGGCAGTTCCCTCTCCCGCGAGAGCGGGGGAGGGTTAGGGAGGGGGCAGCGGCACTCGTACGCCGCCCGCGCTAGGCCGCGGCCATCCGGCGCTCCCGCGCCTTCAGGTCGACCATCGCCAGTACCGCGCGCAGCATCGGCACCTCGACGCCGGTGCGCTCCGCCAGTTCGATGACCGATCCGAGGATGGCCTCCAGCTCCAGCCGACGGCCGCCCTCATAGTCCTGCAGCATCGAGGTCCTGAAGTCGCCGACCCCGGCTGACATGGCGATGCGCTCGTCGACGCTGGTGGTGAAGACGATGCCCAGACGTTCGGCGACCTGCTTGGCCTCCAGCATCATGGCGCGGCCGACATCGCGGGTGCCGGGGTCGTTGCACAGGCGCCCGAGCGTCGATCCGGTCAGCACGCTCAACGGGTTGAAGGCGAGGTTGCCCCACAGCTTCACCCAGATCGCCTGGCGGATGTCCCCCGTCTTCGCCGGCTGGAACCCGGCCTGCCCGAACAGGGTGACGATGCGGTCCACCGCCGGGTTGCCGCCACCCCCGGCATCCCCCCCGGCAGCGCCGAAGACGAAGCGCTGGTCGCTGACATGACGGATGCGGCAGGGCCCGTCGCCCTCCACCGCGACGAAGGTCGTCGCTCCGACCACCCGGTCGGGATCGATGGACCGCCAGAGCAGCCCGTCGGGGTCGACGCTGGCGAGCGGCCGGTCGGCCAGCGGTTCCGGCTGGCGGTGCGGGTACCACCAGGGAATGCCGTTCACCATCGGCACGATGGTGGTTTCCCGTCCCAGCAGCGGCGCCAGCGTGTCGATGGTGCCGCGCAGGGCGTGCGACTTGACGCACAGGAACACCAGGTCCTGCGGACCCAGCGAAAGGCTGTCGTCGGTGACGCGCGGGTTGAGCCGGGCGACACGGTTCAGCGGCGTCACCATGGTCATCCCGTTGCGGCGGATGGCTGCGGCCGCGTTGGGACGGGCGACCAGCGTGACCTCCGCCCCGGTGGCGCCGAGCCGGGCGGCCAGCAGCCCGCCGACGGCGCCAGCGCCGATGATGGCGACCTTCATTCAGTGCGCTCCCGCCCGGACGGGCTGCAGGTCGTCCGGGATCCGCCAGCCCTTGCCGGGAATGGCGTCGAGCAGGCTGCGGGTGTAGTCGTCCCTGGGATGGGTGAAGACCTCACGCGCCGTGCCCATCTCGACGATCCGGCCGCGGCGCATCACCGCGATGGTGTCGCAGACCTGGGCGGCGACGCGCAGGTCGTGGGTGATGAACAGCATGGCGAGGTTCAGGCGCCTGCGGATGTCGTCCAGCAGTTCCAGCACCTGGCCCTGCACCGAGACGTCGAGCGCCGACACCGGCTCGTCCGCCACCAGCAGCTTCGGTTCCATGGCGAGCGCCCGGGCGATGCCGATGCGCTGGCGCTGGCCGCCGGAGAATTCGTGCGGGAAGCGGTCGGCGGCCGAGCCGTCGAGGCCCACCATCGCCAGCAGCTCGCGCGCGCGCGCCAGCGCCTTCGTCCGGTCCTCGCCGAAAGCGACCGGTCCCTGCGCCACGATGTCGCCGACCCGGTGGCGCGGGTTCAGCGAGGCGTAGGGGTCCTGGAACACCATCTGCACCGCGCGCCGGTAGGGCCGGAAGCCTTGGCGGTCGAGCGCCAGCAGGTCGGTGCCCTCGAACAGGATGCGGCCCGAATCCGGCTTGATCAACCCGACGATCGAACGGCCGAGCGTCGATTTGCCGGAGCCGGATTCGCCGACCAGCCCGACCGTCTCGCCGGGATGGATGGTCAGCGTCAGGTCGTCGCCGGCCACCACCTGCTTGGACTTCCTGAACAGGCCGCCGCCGACATGGAAGACCTTGCGCACCTTGTCGGCGACCAGCAGCGGGGCGCCCTGCTTGGCGTGGTCGTCGCGGTGCTCGATGTAGTGCGGGACGGAAGCGATCAACTGGCGGGTGTAGGGATGCTGCGGCCGGTTCAGCACCTCGGCCGCCGGCCCGTACTCCACCAGCTTGCCGTGGCGCATCACCGCCACCCGGTGGGCGATCTCCGCCACCACGCCGAAGTCGTGGGTGATGAACATCATGCCCATGTGGCGCTCGGCTTGGATCGAGCGGATCAGGTCGAGGATCTGCTTCTGGGTGGTGACGTCCAGCGCGGTGGTCGGCTCGTCGGCGATCAGGATGTCGGGCTGACAGGCCAGCGCCATGGCGATCATCACGCGCTGGCGCTGGCCGCCCGACAGGCGGAAGGGATAGGCGTCGGCCAGCTCCGCCGGGTTGGGCAGGCCGACCTGGCCCAGCAGCTCGACCACGCGGGCGCGCCGCGCCGGGGCGGGCAGGTCGGTGTGCTCGCGCAGGGATTCGGCGATCTGGCGGCCGACCCGCATCAGCGGGTTCAGCGCCGTCATCGGCTCCTGGAACACCATGGCGATGCGGCCGCCGCGCAGGCTGCGCTGTTCCGCCTCCGGCATGGTCAGCACGTCCTTGCCCTTGAAGCGCAGGCTGCCGCCGGCGACGCGGACGTGCGGGGCCGGCAGCAGGCCCATCATCGCGTGGGCGGTCATCGACTTGCCGGATCCGGACTCGCCGACGACGCAGAGGATCTCGTCCGGGTTCAGGGTGAAGGACAGGTTGTCCACCGCCAGCGGGCGGTCGGCGCCGGGCGGCAGCGCGATGCTGAGGCCGCGGACATCCAGGAGGGGCACATCCGGCAGGGGGGTGGTCATGGCGGCGGCCTCCATCGGGGTGCGGAGCGGGTCGGTCCGGTTCATCGGATCACCCCCGCGACCGGGCGAGCTTCGGGTTGAGGGCGTCGTTCAGCCCTTCGCCGACGAGGTTCAGCGCCAGCACCGTCAGCACGATGGCCAGGCCGGGGAAGACGCTCATCCACCAGGCCTGGCGGATCACCGTGCGGGCGGCGCCGATCATGTAGCCCCAGCTCATCGCGTTGGGATCGCCGAGGCCGAGGAAGCTGAGCGAGCTTTCCAGCAGGATGGCGGTCGCCACCATCAGCGACGCGGAGACGATGATCGGCGACAGGCTGTTGGGCAGGATCTGGCGCAGGATGATGGTGGTGTTGCTCTGGCCGGTGGTGATCGCCGCTTGCACGAATTCGCGGGTGCGCAGGCTGAGGAACTCGGCGCGGGCGAGGCGCGCCAGCGGCGGCCAACTGACGATGGCGATGGCGGCCACGATGGTGGTCAGGCTGGGGGTGAAGATGGCGACCAGTACCACCGCCAGCACGAAGTTGGGAATGGTCTGGAACAGTTCGGTGAAGCGCATGATGGCGTCGTCGATCCGGCCGCCGTGGAAGCCGGCCAGCGCCCCCAGCGTGACGCCGATGGCCAGCGCCGCGGCGGTGGAGGTCAGGCCGATCAGCAGCGACACGCGGGCGCCGTGGGCGATGCCAGAGGCGATGTCGCGGCCGAGCATGTCGGAGCCGAGCAGCGCGTCCTCGGACAGCGGCGGCTGGAAGGGGGCGGTCGCCATCTCCCACGGGTCGCCGGGGAAGAGGAACGAGGCGAAGGCGGCCAGCGCCACGATGGCGATCAGGATGACCAGCCCCAGGACGGCCCCCTTGTTGCGGGCGAAGGCCCGCCAGAAATCGGACTTCATCATTGGGACACCTGGATCCGGGGATCGACGAGGCCGTAGAGGATGTCGGTCAGGATGTTGAAGAGGATCACCATCACCGACGTGACCAGGAAGATGCCCAGCAGCACCTGGTAGTCGCGCTGCAGGACGGCTTCGAAGGCGAGGCGGCCGATGCCGGGCCAGGCGAACACCGTCTCGATCAGGATGGAGCCGCCGACAAGCTGCCCGGCCTGGATGCCGGCAACTGTGATGACCGGCAGGATGGCGTTGCGCAGGACGTGGCGGGTGACGATGCGGCGCTGCGGCAGGCCCTTGGCCTTGGCGGTCTTGACGAAATCGAGGCTGCGCACCTCCAGCATCGAGGCGCGGGTCAGGCGCGCATAGCCCGCCATGTAGAACAGCGCCAGCGTGATGACGGGCAGGACGAGGTGGGCGGCGACGTCGGCGGCGTGCGCCAGCCCGGTGTAGCCGGCGCCGACGGTCTCGTAGCCGAAGGCCGGCAGCCAGCCGAGCTGGATGGAGAACAGCAGGCTCAGCATCAGCCCGATCCAGTAGATCGGCGTGGCGTAGGCGAGCAGGGCGATGACCGTGATGGCGCTGTCGGCCCAAGTGCCGACCGCGACCGCCGCCAGCGTGCCGAGTGCCACCCCGGCCGCCAGCGCCAGCACGAAGGCGGTCAGCGTCAGCACCAGGGTCGCCGGCAGCCGTTCGGCCAGGATGTCCCAGACCGGCCGCTGCTGGCGGTAGGAGTAGCCGAGATCGCCCTGCACGACCTTGCCGACATAGGTGCCGAGCTGCTCGTAGATCGGCCGGTCGAGGCCGAACTGCTGGCGGAGCTGGGCCACGAACTTCTCGTCGGCGGCCCCGGCCTCGCCGGCCATCACCATGGCCGGGTCGCCGGGGGCGGCATGGACGAGGAAGAAGTTCATCACCACGATGGCGATCAGGATCGCGGCGGCCTTGACCAGGCGGCTCGCGAAGAGTTGGGCGAATCCCAGCATGGGCAGATTCCTACTTGCGGACGGTGCCCCCCCTCCCGCTTCGCGGGTCCCTCCCTCCCCCGCCTTTGGCGGGAGAGGGGGTGATTTGCGAGGCAGCGGCAGTCCCCTCTCCCTCGAAGAGGGGGAGGGTTAGGGAGGGGGCCGCGTCGTCAACTCATCACTTCGACAGCCAGACGTCCTCGTAGGTGTCGTTCACGCCGATCGCCGTCTTGTTGGCGTTCTTCACGCGCTTGTCGAGGAAGGTCGGGAATTCCATCTCCAGCAGCCAGACCACCGGCAGGTCGTCGGACAGGATGCGCTGGACCTCGCTGTACTCCTCCTGGCGCTTGGCCGGGTCGTTCTCCTGCGAGGCCTGGGCGAACAGCTCGTCCACCTTGGGGTTGGAATAGCCCATGGTGTTGGTGAACAGCACGCCCTTGCGGATGTTCGACGAGATGTAGGTGCGCGCGACGCCGAGCGCCGGGTCGCCGTACTGGTAGAGGAAGTTGGTGGTGATCTCGTAGTCCCAGTTGGCGACGCGCTGTGCCCAGCCGGCGGCGTCGGTGCTCTCCAGCACCACGCTGATGCCGACCTTGCCGAGCGCCTGCTTCAGGTACTCGCCGAGCCGGGTCCAGGTCTCGCCGTAGGGCATCGGCATCAGCTTGACGGTGGCGCGCACGCCCTTGCCGTCGGGCTTCAGCCCCATCTCGTCGAGCAGCGCCTTGGCCTTGTCGATGTTCGGCTCGTAGGTCGTGACCTTGGGGTCGTAGAACTTGACCACCGAATTGATCGGGCCGGTCGGGACGCGGCCCAGCCCGAACCAGATCTTGTCGCGGATGAACTTGCGGTCGATGGCGTAGGCGATGGCCTTGCGGAAGCGCTTGTCGTCCAGCGGCTTGACGCGGTGGTTGATCTCCAGCCACGACAGCGGCGCCACGAACTCGTAGCCGTCGGTGGTCATCGTCACGTTCGGCAGCGTCTTCATGCGCGGAACCTCGAAGGGCTCCAGGTCGCTGTACTGGGTCTGCTGAACCTGCCCGCTCTCCAGCGCCAGCGAGCGGCTGGCGGCGTCGGGGATCACGCGGAAGGTGATGCCGTCGAGATAGGGCAGGTCCTTCTTGTAATAGTCCTCGTTGCGGACGAGCTGGATGTAGCTGCCCTTGACCCATTCCTTCAGCTTGAAGGGACCGGTGCCGATCGGCGTGTTGTTGGCCGGGTTTGCGCGGTAGTCGGTGCCTTCGTAGAGATGCGCGGGGACGATCGGGGCGGAGGACACCTCGAAGGCCTGGATGAAGGCCGGGAACGGTTCCTTCAGCTTGAACTCGACGGTGTGGTCGTCCAGCGCGGTGATCGACTCGCAGCGGCTGAACACGGCGCGGGCGCGCGGGTGCACCTCCATCAGGAACTTGGAGGTGGAGAAGACGACGTCCTTGGCGGTGAAGGGCTGGCCGTCATGCCACTTGACGTTCTGGTAGAGCTTGAAGGTGTAGGTCAGGCCGTCCGGCGACACCGTCCAGCTCTCTGCCAACGACGGCAGCGGGTTCAGCTTGCGGTCGTAGGTCAGCAGGCCCTGGTAGATCTTGCCGGCGACCGTCTGGGTCGGCCCCTGCTGGTTGAGGCCCAGCATCAGGGTCGGCGGCTCGGGCTGGACGATGGAGTTGAGGACGCCGCCGCGCACGGGGGTTTCCTGGGCCATGGCGGGAGCGGCGACCAGCGCGGCCGTGCCGGGGATGGCGAGTGATGCTGCCAGCAGGCCGGCGGCGGCGGCGCGGTGCACCCCGCGGCGGAAGCCGCGCTGGACGCTGGCGGGGATGCCGGAAAGACGTCGTGTCATGGCGTGTGTCCTCGTCTCCAGAAGGTGTCGGTGCGGTTTGCGACCCTGTCGTACTGGTTGTTGTTGGTTGGGAAGGTGTCGGCTTGCGAGTGCCCCCACCTAACCTCCCGCGCTCTCAGCGGACCTACGGTCCGCCTGCCGCGTCAGCACAAAGCGGAGCTTTGTGCGAGAGCCGGGCGGCGGAGGGTTAGGGTGGGGGCTCACCCAGCCATTCACCGCGGCCCGGTCGGGCCACTGCTGCCGTCGAGCCAGCGCAGCAGCGCGTCCCATTCCAGGACGCCGGCGCGCGGATAGGCGCGTTCGTATTGCTGGGCGGTGTGCTCGCACACCTCCGGCGACGGGGTGACCAGCGGACGGCCGCCGGACAGCGCCATGACCTGCTGGCGGCAGGCCATTTCCAGGTAGTACATCAGCACGGCCGCCTCGGCGACGTCCTGGCCGACGGTCAGCAGGCCGTGGTTGCGCAGGATCATGCTGTGGTGGCCGCCGAGATCGGCGACCAGCCGCTCGCGCTCGGCCAGATCGAGCGCGATGCCCTCGTAGGTGTGGTAGGCGATGCGGTTGTACCAGCGCAGCGAATGCTGGGTGATCGGCAGCAGCCCGTCGGCCTGGGCGCTCACCGCCATCCCGGCGTCGGTGTGCAGGTGGATGACCGCGCCGACGTCCGGGCGGGCATGGTGCACCGCGCTGTGGATGGTGAAACCGGCCGGGTTGATGGCGTCGCCCTCGCGCTCCTCCACCAGGTTGCCGTCGATGTCGACCGTCACGAGGTTGTCGGGCGTCACCTCGTGGAACATCAGGCCGTAGGGATTGATCAGGAAATGGTCGGGGGTGTGGGGGATGCGCGCCGACATGTGGGTGTAGATCAGGTCGGTCATGCCGAGTCGGTCGAACAGCTTGTAGGCGGCGGCGAGGTCGGTGCGTGCCTTCCACTCGACGTCGGAGCAGTTGCGGGTGGCGCGGGGGGCGTGGGTCTTTGCGGTCAGCGTCTCGGCGATCATCGGGCGGGGTCTCGCGAAGGGGAGGGTCAGATCCGTTCCAGGCCGCACCAGCCGGCGATGAACAGCGCCAGCACGCGGGTGACGTCGCGCAGGCTGTCCAGCGACACCGATTCGTCGATGCCGTGGATGCGCGTCGCCTCCGGCCCGTAGCAGGTCGCCGGCGTGTCGCCGTAGAGCGCGAAGAAGCGGGCGTCGGTGGTGCAGGTCAGCGCCACCCGCTCCGGCTCGCCGCCGCGTACGGCGCGATGGCTGTCGGCCAGCAGGGTCACCAGCGGGTGAGCCGGGTCGATGTCGCAGCCGGCGGCCTGGAAGCCGTTCCACTGCAGCTCCACCTGCACGCCGGCCAGCAGCGGGTCGCCGTCGCACGCCTCGGCGACGGCCTGGGCAACCTCGGCGCGGACCGCCTCCGGCTCCTGCCCGGGGAAGAAGCCGAGCCGGAGGTCGAGCGTGCAGCGCGTCGGGACTGACGACGGCCATTCGCCGCCCTCGATCCGGCCGAGGTTGATGTTGAGCGGATGCCGGTGGCCGCAGAAGGCGGAATGGCGGCAGTCCGGCTCGTTCCAGCGGACCTCCAGCGCCTTCAGCCGGGCGGCGAGCGCATAGGCCGCTTCGATGGCGTTGGTGCCGGCAGAGGTGTCGAGCACATGGGCCGGGGTGCCGGTCAGCACCAGCCGCAGCCACATCACGCCGACCTGGGCGATGGAGATCGAGTGGTTGAAGGGCTCCGGGATCACCGCCGCCTCGGCACGGTAGCCGCGGTGGAGGCAGGCGAGCGCGCCGTTGCCGGTGCACTCCTCCTCGATCACCGACTGCAGGTAGACCGGCGCGGCCGGGCGGAAGCCGAGGCGGGCGAGGGCGTCGAAGGCGGCGGTGTAGGCGGCGATTCCCGCCTTCATGTCGCCGGCCCCGCGGCCGTACAGCCGGCCGTCGGCGATCCGCGGCTCGAAGGGCGGGGTGGTCCACAGCTCCGCCGGGCCGGCGGGGACCACGTCGATGTGGCCGTTCAGGATCAGCGACCGCCCCCTGGCCTCGCGTGGGCGGTGGATCCCGACGACATTCTCGCGGCCGGCATAGGCACCGGGCAGCACCGGCGGCGAGAAGCCGGGCAAGCGGGAGATCGCCGCCTCGTCCACCTCGAAGCGGTCGACCTCCAGGCCGAGTGCGGCGAAGCGGTCGGCCATCACCGCCTGGGCACCCGCCTCGTTGCCGAGGGTGGAGGGCTGGCGCACCAGGTCCGACAGCAGGCCAACGCAGTCCGCCTGAACGGAGTCGGCGGCGTCCAGGATGGCGCTGCGCAGGCCGCAGTCCGGCAATGCCCTGTCGAGGTTGTCGGCGCTGTCTCGTGTCATTCCGAATCCTCTTCGGTCGGTAGCCGGCACGGTGCCTCTGGATATCGCCGCACCGGACGGGAGAAGTCCAAACCGTGGTCGCGCGACCCGTCCGAAGTGGATAGGGCGACCGTCATCGGTGCTATATTCGTCCTGGGGCGGCGTTGTTTGGGAGCTGCCATGCAGCGATTAGGCGGGGCGGCAGGCGATGAGGCAAATAAGCATTTTTCATTTCGCGCATGAGTTTGATTTATGCCGCAGTTGCTCACTGCGCATTCACATGCGTAGAATTTAGGCGGGTGTAGAATTTGAGCGGCCGGGCAGGTGCCCCGCTGACGGATGGAAGGGGAAGGGGTGGCACGGTGCGCGAAACCGAGGCGGAACGGCAGGCATTGGCCCGTCTGGGCCAGCAGATGGACTGGAACCTGCTGCGCACCTTCATGGTGATCGTGCAGGAAGGAAGCATAACCAAGGCGGCGGTTCGCCTGTTTTTGACGCAGCCGGCCGTCAGCCTGGCGCTGAAGCGGCTGGAGGAACAGCTCGGCCGCACGCTGATCGACCGCGGTCACGGGCGATTCGCCGTGACCGCCGCCGGCGAGCAGGTCTATGACGAGGCGGTGTCGATCCACGCTACGGTCTCCCGGCTCGGCGCGCTGGTCCGCGACGCCAAGGACGAGGTCAGCGGCCATGTCCACATCCTGATGACCAGCCGCATCCAGACCCCGCTGCTCGATGGCTCGCTGCGGGACTTCCACCGGATGTACCCGAACGTCACCTTTCGCATCGACGTGATGGCTTCGGCCGATGCCCACATCGCCTTGCAGCAGCGGGTGGGAGCGATGGCGATCTGCCTGCTGCGCGAGCCCATTCCCGGCCTGTCGAGCCGCATCTTCCTGCGCCAGACCTATCGGCTCTATTGCGGGCCGGACTTCCGCCTGTTCGGCAAGCGCGACATCGACATCGCGGAACTGCGGCACGAGAACTTCGTATCCTTCACGTCCGACCAGATCGACGGCGCCCTGTCGCCGCTGACCCTGTTCCGCGCGCGCGAGGGCTTCGCCGGCCGGGTGGTGGCGTCCTCGGCCAACCTGGAGGAGGTGAGGCGGATGATCGTCTGCGGCCTCGGCATCGGCCCGCTGCCGGAGCACATCGCCAGCCGCGACGTCGACGACGGCCTGCTGTGGGAACTGCCGCCCTACGAGGGTGTCGCCCCGGTCAACGTCCACCTGATCTGGAACGAACAGGCGAAGCTGAACCGGGCCGAGCGGGCGTTCCTGGAGTATCTGCAGGCCGGGGCGGACGGGACCGTCGCGTCACCCGGCCAGCTCCCTGTGGGTTGAGCGGGCCGGGAACGCGGGTCAGGCGCCCGGCGCCACCACGAAGCAGGCCATGCCGGCGGCGACGAGGCCGTTGCAGGCCGTCGCGGCCTCCTGCTGCGAAAGGCCGGACAGGCGAGCGCGGTAGAGCGGGCCGGTCTGGGTGTCTACCGCCTGGACCAGGCGCTGGCTGCGCGCCAGCGTCGGCATGGAGTTGCGGGCGCGGTCGATCACGCGCTGGCTGTCGTCGGGCGACCGGAAGGCGCCGAGCTGGACCGTCCATACGCCGCCGCCGAGCTTCGCCCCCGAGGAGGCGCCCGAAACCAGCGCCGGGCGCGGCGCCGGGCTGCCGGACGTCGAGGTGTCGGGCGCGACCACCCGCACCGCCGCCGGGGCCGACACCAGCGTGGGGGCCGGCGGCGGCAGCGCGGCGACGCTGACCGGTGGCCGGCTGCGCACCGCCGCCGCCGGGTGAGGGGTGTAGGCGGGTGCCGGCCGCGGCGCCGCGTAGGCGGAGCCGTAATCCGGTGGCGAATCGGTGGAGGGCGCGCTGACCAGCACGATGTCGGCGCCGTTGGGCGCGGGCACGCGGTTCAGCCTCGGCCCGACCGAGGCGATGTAGCGCTTGGTTTCGCCGGGCAGGCTGCGCTTGCCGGCGAGATAATCGCCGTAGCAGCCGGGGCCGCAGTTGTAGGCGCCCAGGAAGCCCGGTGCGCCGAACAGGTTGTACATCTCCCGCAGGTAGGCAGTGCCGGCGATGATGTTGTCATGCGGATCGAACGGGTCGGAGCCGAGATTGTGCTTGCGCCGCATCTCGTCGTAGGTGGCGGGCATCACCTGCATCAGGCCCATGGCCCCGGCCTTGCTGACGATGGGCTGGCCGTTGGCGGTGGTGCGCCCGCCGCTCTCCTGGCGGATGACCTCGCGGATCCACAGCTCCGGCATGTCGAACCGCTTGGATGCCTCCGCGACATGGGCGTCGATTTCCGCCGGAGAGGCAACGCGATGCGAATCGCCGCCGCTGGCGCAGGCGCTCAGCAGGGCGGTCAAGGCGGCGCAGGTCAGCAACGGCTTCAGGCGACGCACGGAACCCCCGGTCATCGTTCAGTTCTATCGTTTGGGTAAGCCCGATTAGGAGGTAGCGACCTTTGCACATTCCGGATCGGCCGTAAACCGTCCCGGCTGTGACCTTCGACGCGGCAGGAGAGCGCAGAAGGAGGGCAAGCGGCCGGATGGGCGTATGCCGTCAGCACGCCGCCGGTAAGGGGCCGGCAGGGGACCGTCGCAGCCTGTCCGCCGTCACGTTTCGCGGTCGTCATCGGGGTCGCGGCGGGTGGTCAGCTCGCGCAGCAGGCGCTCCCGCGCGGTGCGGCGGCTTGCCGGGCCGGCGGAGCGGCGGAACAGCCCGCCGAGCAGGCCGGGACCGCGCGGCGCCTCCTGCTCCTGGTCGGCGGCGCTGGCGGCGCGCTCCGCCTCACGCCGGGCGAGTGCCGCCGCCCGGTCGATCAGCGGATTGCGCAGCCGCGGCGGCAACGTCCGGAAGGCGAGGTTGGCGCGGTCGAGGTCGACGGTCGATTCGGTCGAGCGGGCGATGCGGAGCGCCACCTTGAACAGGTCGAGCCGCCAGCCGTCCTCTGCCGCATGGGGCAACGTCTCCGCCGCCGCCAGAAGGGTGTCGAGTCCCTTCCCGGTCAGGTTCCCGGTCCCCCCGTCGCTTTTCCGGTCGCGTGCCATGCCTTCCGTGTCGCCGTCGCGCTGAAGCCGGACTTTAGGACGGGCGATGCGGCTTTGTCTTCACCGATGCGGACCCCATGCCGTTTGGATGGGGCGGGTGGTCCGGTGGATGGCGCCGGCGCCCCTTCCGCGGAGGGCCGGCGCGACGCCTCATTCCGCCGCCTGCGCGACGGTCAGGCCCAGGCGCTTGGCGACGCCGGCGCCATAGGCGGGATCGGCGGCCATGAAGTGCCTGACCTGCCGCTCCTGGATGAACAGCGGCGTCTTGATCAGCGAGCCGGCGATGTTGTCCATCAGGCGGTCCTGCGCCTCCGCCCCGATCAGGCGGAACAGGGCGCCGGCCTGGGCGTAGTCGTCGTTGCCGGCTCGGTGGTCGTAGTGGGCGGCGTCACCGGTGATGCGCAGGGGCGGCTCGCTCGGAATGCCGGTCTGGGCCGGACCGCCGAAGCTGTTGGGCTCGTAGTTCGGCCGTCCGCCGCCGTTGCCGTCCACCCGCATCGCGCCGTCGCGCTGGTAGTTGTGAACCGGACAGCCCTGAGGCGTGTTGACCGGGATCTGCGCGTAATTGCCGCCAAGGCGGTAGCGGTGGGCGTCGGCATAGGCGAACAGCCGGCCCTGCAGCATCTTGTCCGGGCTGAAGGAGATGCCGGGCACCACGCTGGCCGGGCTGAAGGCGGCCTGCTCGGTCTCCGCGAAGAAGTTCTCCGGGTTGCGGTTCAGCACCAGTTCGCCGATCTCGACCAGCGGATAGTCGCCGTGCGGCCACACCTTCGTCAGGTCGAAGGGGTTCAGGTGGTAGGTCTCGGCGTCGGCTTCCGGCATGATCTGCACCGAGACGGTCCAAGCCGGGAAATCGCCGTCCTCGATCGCGGCATGGAGGTCGCGGGTCGCATGGTCGGGGTCGATGCCGGCCATGGCGACCGCCTGCTCGGCGGTGAGGTTCTGGATCCCCTGGCGGGTCTTAAAGTGGTACTTGACCCAGAAGCGCTCGTCGGCGGCGTTGATCCACGAGAAGGTGTGGCTGGAAAAGCCGTCCATGTGGCGGTAGCCGCGCGGGGTGCCGCGGTCGCTGAACAGGATGGTCACCTGGTGCATCGTCTCCGGCGACAGCGAGAAGAAGTCCCACATGGCGACCGGATCCTTCAGGTTGGTCGCCGGGTTGCGTTTCTGGGTATGGATGAAGTCGGGGAACTTCAGCGGGTCGCGCAGGAAGAAGACCGGCGTGTTGTTGCCGACCAGGTCGTAGTTGCCCTCCTCCGTGTAGAACTTCACGGCGAAGCCGCGCGGGTCGCGGTCGGCGTCGGCGGACCCCTTCTCGCCGCCGACGGTGGAAAAGCGCAGGAAGACAGGCGTCTCCTTGCCCACGCCCGACAGGAAGGCGGCTTTGGTCCAGGCCGTCACGTCGCGGGTGACCCGGAAGCTGCCGTAGGCGCCGGCGCCCTTGGCGTGGACGACGCGTTCGGGAATGCGCTCGCGGTTGAAGTGGGCCAGCTTCTCGATCAGGTGGAAATCCTGCAGCAGCAGCGGTCCGCGCGGTCCGGCGCTCAGCGAATTCTGGTTGTCGGGAACGGGCTGGCCGAAGCTGGTGGTCAGGGTGCTCATCGGGATCATCCTCGCTTTGGCGGTTGCGCTCTGGCTTGCGTCATTCTTCGCCAATGGATATCCCGCGTCTTGAACGATATATCCAAGACATTGAAGGAAACGTTCCAATAGGCATCACCTATGATTCTCGCAGGGCTGTCGCTGCGTGACCTCGAATATGTCGTCGCCGTCGCCGAGCTGCGCCACTTCGGCCGGGCGGCGGAGCGCTGTGCCGTCAGCCAGCCGTCACTGAGCGCCCAGGTCCGCAAGCTCGAGGAGCAACTCGGCGTCGCCCTGTTCGAGCGGACCAGCCGGAAGGTCCTGCTGACGCCGTGCGGCGAAGCGATCGTCAGCCAGGCACGCGTCGTGCTCGACGAGGCGCGGCGGCTGCTGGCGCTGGCCGACGGGTCCGACGGCGGCCTCGTCGGCCGGCTGCGGCTGGCGGCGATCCACACGCTCGGCCCCTACCTGTTCCCGCATGTGCTGCCGCCGCTGCGCGCCCGCTGGCCCGATCTGACGCTGATCCTGTCGGAGGGCCGGACCGACGGGCTGCTGGAGGAACTGCGCGACGGCCGGCTGGACGCCGTGCTGCTGGCCCTGCCGGTCGAGGGCGAGGGGCTGACGGCCGAGGCGCTGTTCTTCGAGCCCTTCCTGCTCGCCCACTCTGCCGGGCACCGGCTGTGCGGCGCTCCGGGACTGAACCTGAACGACCTCGATCCCAGCGAACTGTTGCTGCTGGAGGAGGGGCATTGCCTGCGTGACCAGGCGCTGGCCGCCTGCGGCCTGACTGCCCGCGGCGGCGGCGTGCATGCCACCGGGCTGGAGACCCTGCGGCACATGGTGGCCGCCGGTGCGGGCTGCACGCTGATGCCGCTGCTGGCGACGCGCACCGCCGGCGGCGGCGCGGCCGACGTCGGTGGGCTGGTCGCGTATCGCGGGTTTGACGGTGATCCGCCTGGCCGTACCATCGGGTTGGCGTGGCGCGCCAGCGACCCGCGCGCCCGCGGCCTCGCCGATCTGGCGGGGCTGCTGCGCGGCCGGCTTCCGGCGGGGACGGCGGCGGCCTGACCCTGGCCGCCCTCATCCCAAAGGATGGGGGGTCGGCAGGAAGGAACAAGCGCCCATCGGCCGGGTTGAAGGCTCGCACCGCCCATCTCACTGTCTGGGCGGGCGACACGTGGACGAGGCGGAGAAGCGGGCAATCATGGCAAATATCCTGAGGCAAGCGACGCGGCTGGGTGAAGGATTGCCCTTTCCTTTGGGTGCGACATGGGACGGGCTGGGCGTCAACTTCGCCCTGTTCTCGGCCAATGCGACCAAGGTCGAGCTCTGTCTGTTCGATGAAAGCGGCGAAGAGGAACTCGAGCGCATCGAGCTTCCCGAATTCACCAACGAGATCTGGCACGGCTACCTGCCCGACGCCCGCCCCGGGCTGCTCTACGGCTACCGGGTCCATGGGCCGTACGAGCCTGAGAACGGCCATCGCTTCAACGCGAACAAGCTGCTGCTCGACCCTTACGCCAAGGAACTGGTCGGCGAGATCCGCTGGAACCCCGCCCATTTCGGCTATGTGATGGAATCGGGCGACGACCTGACCTTCGACGAGCGCGACAGCGCGCCCTTCATGCCGAAATGCAAGGTGATCGACCCCGCCTTCACCTGGGGCCGCGACCACAAGCCGGGCACCGCCTGGGATCGCACGATCTTCTATGAAACCCATGTGAAGGGCTTCACCAAGCTGCACCCGGCGGTTCCCGACAGCCTGCGCGGCACCTATGGCGGCATGGCGGTGAAGGAGGTGGTCGACTACATCAAGTCGCTCGGCATCACCTCGGTCGAGCTGCTGCCGGTCCACGCCTTCGTCCAGGACCAGCATCTGGTCGACAAGGGACTGGCCAACTACTGGGGCTACAACTCCATCGGCTTCTTCGCGCCGGAGCCGCGCTACGCCGCGTCCGGCAACGCGATCAAGGAATTCAAGGAGATGGTTGCCCATCTCCACAATGCCGGGCTGGAGGTGATCCTCGACGTCGTCTACAACCACACCGCCGAAGGCAACGAGCGCGGCCCGACCCTGTCCTTCAAGGGCATCGACAACGCCTCCTACTACCGCCTGATCCCGGACCAGAAGCGCTACTACATCAACGAGACGGGAACCGGGAACACCGTCAACCTCAGCCACCCGCGCGTCTTGCAGATGGTCACCGACAGTCTCCGCTACTGGGCGACGGAGATGCATGTCGACGGTTTCCGCTTCGACCTCGCCACCATTCTCGGCCGCGAGCCCTACGGGTTTGACGAGGGCGGCGGCTTCCTCGATAGCTGCCTGCAGGACCCGATCCTGAACAGCGTCAAGCTGATCGCCGAGCCGTGGGACTGTGGCCCCGGCGGCTATCAGGTCGGCAACTTCCCGCCAGGCTGGGCGGAATGGAACGACAAGTTCCGCGACACCGTCCGGGCCTTCTGGAAGGGTGACGAGGGCAAGCTGCCGGAGGTGGCGCCGCGTCTCTGCGGCTCGGCCGACGTCTTCAACAAGCGTGGGCGCAAGCCCTGGGCCAGCGTGAACTTCATCACCGCCCATGACGGCTACACGCTGAACGACCTCGTTTCCTACAACGACAAGCACAACGAGGCGAACGGCGAGGGCAACAACGACGGCCATTCCCATAACCTGTCCTGGAACCATGGGGCGGAAGGGCCGACCGACGATCCGGAGATCAAGGCGCTTCGCGAGCGCCAGAAGCGCAACCTGCTGGCGACGCTTCTGCTCTCCCAGGGCTCGCCGATGCTGCTGGCCGGCGACGAGTTCGGCAACACCCAGCACGGCAACAACAACGCCTATTGCCAGGACAACGAGACCGCTTGGCTGAACTGGGACGACATCGACGAGGACGGCCAGTCGCTGATCGAGTTCGTCCGCCGCGTCATCGCGGTGCGCCAGTCCTTCCCGATGCTGCGCCGGGGTCGTTTCCTGTCGGGTGAATACAACGCGGAGTTCGATGTCAAGGACGTCACCTGGCTGACCCCCGCGGGCGACGAGATGGCGGAGGGCAACTGGCACGACGGCAACGCCCGCTGCCTGGGCATGCTGCTGGACGGCCGTGCGCAGGCCAGCGGGATAAAGCGCCCGGCGATGGATGCGACCCTGCTGCTGGTCATCAATTCGCACCATGACGTCGTGGAGTTCACCCTGCCGGAGGTGACCGGCGGCAGCGTCTGGCGCTGTCTGGTCGACACCAACCTGCCCGATCCGGACGAGGTGCCGCGCGTCAACACCGGCGAGGGCTATATGGTGACCGGCCGCTCGCTGCTGCTGCTGGCGCTGGAACCGGAAGGCAAGACCTCCTTCGCGCTCCGCCGGGCCGCCCGTGCGCTGCGCAGCGTTGCCGAAAGTCCGGCGGCGGTGTCCTTCGGCGAGGACAGCGAGCCGGAAAAGCCCGAGGACCCCACCGGGAAGGAGGAGCCGGCAAAGGCGGAGGAAGCCCTCTCGTCCTCGGACCGGGGGACGGTCACAGGAGCTGGCAAGGGGGACACCAAGCCCTCGGCCGACCGGTAGCCGTCGCCCGCCGGGCGGTGGCGGAAGCCGTCACCCCCGGAGCGGGATGTCCGAGCCGGTGACCGCACTGCTGCGACCCGCCTCGCGCGCTCCCGGCCCTCGTCCCCGTCGAAGCGGGGACGAGGGCCGAAGCCGGTCCGGCCGGTTCCCGGATCGGGCACCCCGCGCGGCGCGGTGTCCAAGGTGCGGAACCGAAGGAAAGACTGGACCTTTCTTTCCCCGCAGCGGGGAAGGCAGACGAAAGCACGGCCATGAAACTCTTCGAATGCCAGAACTGCCACCAGCCGCTCTATTTCGAGAATACCTTGTGCGAACGCTGCGGATACCGGCTGGGCTACCTGCCGGACGCCGCCACGCTGTCGGCGATCGATCCGACCGACCATGACGGCGTGTGGAGCGCGCTTGCCACCACCGAGCCGCTCTATAAATTCTGCGCGAATGCCGAGTTGAATGCGTGCAACTGGATGCTTCCGGCGGATTCGGCGGATACCCATTGTGCCGCCTGCCGCCACAACCGCACGATCCCCGACTTGTCGGACACCGCCAATCTGACGCTGTGGCGCAAGCTGGAGTTGGCGAAGCACCATCTCTTCTACACGCTCACCAACCTGAAGCTCCCGCTCCAGACCCGGATCGAGAATCCGGAGGAGGGGCTGGCCTTCGATTTCCTCGCCGATACGGTGGCGCCTGACGGCACCGTGACACCGGTGCTGACCGGCCACGCCAATGGCCTGATCACCATCAATGTCGCCGAGGCCGACGACGCCGAGCGCGAGAAGCGGCGCACGGCGATGGGCGAGCCCTACCGCACGCTGCTGGGGCATTTCCGCCACGAGATCGGCCACTATGTCTGGGATCGCCTGGTGCGCGACGATCCGGCGGTGCTGGAGCGCTTCCGGGCGCTGTTCGGCGACGAGCGCGAGGATTACGGCGAGGCGCTGAAGCGCCATTACGCCGACGGTGCGCCGGCGGACTGGCAGGCCAACTACGTCAGCTCCTACGCCACCGCACACCCTTGGGAGGACTTCGCCGAAACCTGGGCCCATTACCTTCACATCGTCGACACGCTGGAAACCGCGCGTGCCTTTGGCCTGAAGGTACGCCCGCGCATCACCGAGGGAGCGGAATTGCAGGCCGAGGTGGATTTCAATCCGCACAAGGCGAAGGACATCGACGACCTGATCGAGCCGTGGCTGCCGCTGACCTATGCCGTGAACAGCCTGAACCGCAGCATGGGGCAGCCCGACCTCTATCCCTTCATCCTGTCGCCGGCGGTGATCGAGAAGCTCGGCTTCATGAACCGGCTGGTCCGCAGCCTGTAGCGGGAGGCGAGGCGGCGGCGTCCGGCCGCCGGCCATCAGTGCGACGCCGCGTCGGCAACCTCGCGGCTCCACCGCACCGCGCGGTTGCGTCCGTCGCGCTTCGCCTTGTAGAGCGCCGCGTCGGCGTAGCGCATCACGGTGTGCATGTCGGCGGCGTCCTCCGGCCAAGCCGATATGCCGATCGAGCAGCCGACGCGGACCTTTTCGCCGTTGACCGACACCGCCTCGTTGACGACGGCGATGACGCGGTCGGCAAGTCCCGAAAGGTCGGGAGCCGGCCGGCCGGCACGGCGCGGCAGAACGGCCGCGAACTCGTCGCCACCAAGCCGGGCGACGACGTCGTCGTCCCGGAAAATGGTGGCCAGGCGGCCGCCGACCTGCCGCAGCACGGTGTCTCCGGCATCATGGCCAAGCCGGTCGTTGATCGGCTTGAAGCCGTCGAGGTCGATGTACATCACGGTCGCCGACCCGTCGCCGCCGGTGGACGCCTCGACATATTGCTCGAAGTAGCGGCGGTTGGGCAGTGCCGTCAGCCGGTCCTCGTAGGCGATGTCCTCCAGCCGCATCAGCGCGGCATCCTTGTTGGTCAGGCTGTCGATCAGGTCGCGCAGAGAGACGGACAGCCGGCGGATCTCCGCCGCCCCGCCGGCCTCGGGGATGACGACACCGTGTTCGCCCTGGCGGATGCGCTCGGCCGCGTCGGCGATGGCGCTGAGCGGCCGGGCGATGCGGCCGGCGGCGAACCAGCCGATGACACTGAACAGCACGGCCAGCACGAGTCCCGACACGATGATCATCAACTGGAGCCGGTGGGTTTCGGCATAGACGACGTCGGCCGGCTGGCGGGCGACCACGGTCCATCCGAGGCCGGCATAATCATGCAGCCCCTTGCCGTGGGCGACGCCCGTCACATAGGCCACGCCATCCGGCCAGACGTCGGTGCGCCAGCCGTCCTGCGGCTTTTCGAGCAGCGAGGGCACCGGCAGCGGCTTTCCGACCGCGCTGTCGGGGCCGATCAGCACGGTGCCGTCGGCGGACAGGATGTAAAGCGTCAGGCTCTTGTGGTCGCCCAGCGGCTCGGTCAGTTCGCGGATCGAGGCATGGGCCCAGGCCCAACTGTAATGCGCGGCCAGCACGCCGGCGACCGTGCCGTCGGCCTTGCGCAGTGGTGCCGAGACATCGACGAACTTCGGCGTCTCGTCCCTCAGGTACTTCACCTTTCCCTTCAGCGCCACCGCTTCGTGCACGTCGCCGACGAACAGGCCCTTCATGCCTTCCTGATGGACGGGGCGGCTGGCGATGTCGGCATGCAGCAGCAGCCCGTCGGACGCGGCGACGACCCGCCCCGTCGCATCGGTCATGCCGATCCAGGCGATGGTCGAATCACGGCGCTTCAACTCGTCGATGGTCGATTGGGCGACGGCGGGGTCCTGCAGCGCCTCGATCCGGGCCAGTGCGGCGAACTGGTTCGCGCGTGCCCACATGGTCGAATCGAGCTGCCGTGCGAGCGATTGCGCCAACCCGGTCATCGACGCGCCGATCTCGCGCGCCAGCGCGTCGGCGGCGCCGTTGCCGATGACCAGCCCCTTGGCAAGCGTGGTGCCGAGCACCAGGAGGGCAAGGGTGATCGCCACCGTGGCGCGCAGGCCCAGCGGGCTGCTCCGGCGGTGCCTGTTGCCGCTTGGCCGTCCAAGGGGCGTCATCGCGAGACCTCACGGCGGCGGTTCGGTTGAGTCGGGCGCCACTCTTCGCGACACGCGCCGACAACGTCAAGGGAAACCGCCGGACGGCCTATGCGCGGACACTTTTTGCTCCCGCCGCTCCGGGTACCGGGGGAGCGAAAGCAGGCAGCCGCAAATCCCGCCGGAAAAGTTCGGCGGGCTGACTTTCAGCATATTGCGTAAAAAGGAAAAGGCCGCTAGCTATAGAGCCGCGGCCCGAGTTTAGGGAGGAAACGCCTGAAAGGCGATCGAAACAAACAATAATGCTGCGTCGCCGAAAATCCAGCCCCAGCGGCTGGATTTTTCGTTCTGACCCTAAATCATCCACTTCCGTACAGTCCGGAGGGCCGCAAAGGGGATAGCTCCGACGGCAGGCTGCGCTATCATGGCCGCCCAACGAAGCAACCAAGCGGGAAGAAGCTCCATCATGAAAAGGCGTGCGTTCCTTACGAGTGCCGGGGTCGGTCTCGCCGCCGGAACCGTTGCGGCTCCGGCCATCGCCCAGACGCAGCCCGAGATCAAGTGGCGCATGGCGTCCAGCTATCCCAAGAGCCTCGACACCATCTACGGCGCCGCGGAATACATCGCCAAGCGCGTATCGGACGCCACCGACGGCAAGTTCCAGATCCGCACCTTCGCGGCGGGCGAGATCGTGCCGGCATTGCAGGTGCTGGACGCCGTTCAGAACGGCACCGTCGAGTGCGGGCAGTCGGCGGCCTATTTCTACGTCGGCAAGGATCCGACCTTCTGCTTCGATACCGCCATGCCGTTCGGCCTCAACACGCGCCAGCACATCGCCTGGATGATGCATGGCGGCGGGCTGGAGCTGATGCGCGAGGTGTTCAAGGACTACAACATCCATCACATCCCGGCGGGCAACACCAGCGCCCAGATGGGCGGCTGGTTCCGCAAGGAGCTCAAGAGCCTGGATGACCTGAAGGGCCTCAAGATGCGGATCGGCGGCCTGGTTGGCCAGATCCTGACCCCGTTCGGGCTGGTGCCGCAGCAGATCGGCGGCGGCGACATCTATCCAGCGCTGGAGCGCGGCACCATCGACGCGGCGGAGTTCGTCGGACCCTACGACGACGAGAAGCTGGGCTTCCACAAGGTCGCCAAATACTACTACTACCCCGGCTGGTGGGAGGGCTCGGCGCAGATTCCGCTGATGTTCAACATGCAGGCCTGGCAGTCGCTGCCGAAATCCTACCAGACGATCATGGAGCAGGCCTGCTGGGAGGCCAACACCTGGATGATCGCCAAATATGACACCGTGAATGCCTCGGCGCTGAAGCGGCTGGTGGCCGGCGGGGCGGTGCTGCGCGCCTTCCCGCGCGACATGATGCAGGCCTGCGAGAAGGCGTCCTTCGACTTCTACGACAAGCTGGCGGCCAGCAATCCGCGCTTCAAGAAGGTCTACGACGCCTGGAAGCCCTTCCTGGAAGAGGAGCGGCTGTGGTTCCGCGTGGCTGAAAACGGCTTCGACAGCTTCGTCTACAGCCAGGCCGCCCACAACCGCTGACCTCGGCGGCGGCCCCGCCACCGACAGGGCGCCGGAGGCGGGGCGGGTCGCGGAGGCCGCGATTCGCCTCGTTTCCGCTTGCGGGGCGCCGCTGTTCGCGGCACGGTCAGTCGAGCCGTGCGATCATCGGTCTTCTCAATCGCACGCCGTTGGAGCACACTGCCGCTTCAAGCTTGGGCATGGCCTTCGCATTTGCACAAAAAATAGGCAGACTGTTCGATTGATTATGATATAGCCATTCCTCTTGTCTATTTTCTTAAACGCATGGTACCGTCTGGGCAACAGGACGAACCTGGCCAGGGGTGGCATCCCGATGGCCGGGGTCACTCGGACGGGAGCGGACGGATGGACGGCGGGATGATCGCGACGACAGAAGCCCTGGTGCGCTTCACAGGGGTGCAGAAGACCTACGATGGCGAGCATCTCGTGGTGAAAAGCCTCGACCTCGACATCCGCAAGGGGGAGTTCCTGACGTTGCTCGGGCCGTCGGGGTCGGGGAAGACCACCACGCTGATGATGCTCGCCGGCTTCGAGGTGCCCACCCACGGCGACATCTTCATCGGCGACCGCCCGATCAAGAACGTGCCGCCGCACAAGCGCGACATCGGCATGGTCTTCCAGAACTACGCGCTGTTCCCGCATCTGACGATCGAGGAGAACGTCGCCTTCCCGCTGACGGTGCGCGGCGTGCCGAAGACGCAGGTGAAGGAGCGGGTGGCCAACGCGCTCGACATGATCAAGCTGGGCAACCTGGCTGGCCGCCGGCCGGGCCAGCTCTCCGGCGGCCAGCAGCAGCGCGTGGCGTTGGCCCGCGCCCTGGTGTTCAATCCCGCCCTGGTGCTGATGGACGAACCGCTCGGCGCGCTCGACAAGCGGCTGCGCGAGCACATGCAGTTGGAGATCAAGCGCCTGCACGAGACGATGGGCCTGACCGTCGTCTACGTCACCCACGACCAGGGGGAGGCGCTGACGATGTCCGACCGGATCGCGGTCTTCAACGACGGCATCGTCCAGCAGATCGACCGGCCCGATGCCCTCTATGAGCGTCCGGTGAACAGCTTCGTCGCGAACTTCATCGGCGAGAACAACGTTCTGGGCGGGGTTGTTGAAAATATCGAACAGGCCTGGGCGCGCGTCGCGCTCGACGCCGGCGGCACCGTGATGGCGCAGGCGGTGAATGTCGGCGGCCCCGGCAACCGCACCTCCCTGTCGGTGCGGCCGGAGCGGGTGGCGATCGAAACCGGCGATTCCGGGGATGCGGGATTGAACCGGCTGCCGGCGACGCTGACCGACCTGATCTATCTCGGCGACCACACGCTGGCGGTTCTGCGGTCGCCCGCCAATCCGGAATTCATGGTCAAGCTGCCGGCCGGCACCTATGCCGGGCTGGCGCCCGGCCAGGACGTCTACATCGCCTTCCGCCCGGAGGACTGCCGGGCGCTCGATCCGGTCTGAGGACGTGGTTCCTCGGGCGCCGGGATGCCTTCCGCCAACAACAACCACGATTAAAAGGACGGGGATCATGTCGAAGTTCAAGGTCGCTCTTGGTTTCGTCGCAACCTTCACTGCCGTTTCGGCACTGGCGTCGGTCGCCAGCGCCCGCGACCTGACCGTCGTTTCGTGGGGCGGCGCCTACCAGGACGTCCAGAAGAAGGTCTATTTCGAGCCGTTCAAGGCCACCGGCACGCCGATGAACGACGAGTCCTGGGACGGCGGCGTCGGCGTCCTGCGCGCCAAGGTCCAGGGCGGCGCCTCCACCTGGGACGTCGTGCAGGTCGAGAGCGAGGAGCTGGCGCTGGGATGCGACGAGGGGCTCTACGAGAAGATGAACTTCTCGCGGATCGGCGGCGAGGACAGCTACCTGCCGGCCACCGTCAACCCCTGCGGCGTCGGCGCCATCGTCTATGACTTCGTGCTCGGCTACGACAAGGACAAGCTGAAGGACGCGCCGAAGAGCTGGGCCGACTTCTTCGACACCAAGAAGTATCCGGGCAAGCGCGGCCTGCGCCAGGGTGCCAAGACCACGCTCGAAATCGCGCTGATGGCCGACGGCGTCGCCCCGTCCGACGTCTACAAGACGCTGTCGACCGAAGCCGGCATCGACCGGGCCTTCAAGAAGCTGGACACCATCAAGAACGACATCGTCTGGTGGAAGGCCGGCGCCCAGCCGCCGCAGCTCCTGGCTTCCGGCGAGGTGGTGATGACCTCGGTCTACAACGGCCGCATCGATGCCGCCAACAAGAACGAGAAGAAGAACTTCGGCATGGTGTGGAACGGCGCGCTCTACACCATCGATAGCTGGGTCATCCTGAAGGGAAGCCCGAACGTCGATGCGGCCTACAAGTTCCTCGATTTCGTCGGCAAGGCCGAGAACCAGGCCAAGCTGTCGCAGGGCATCGCCTACGGCACCTCCAACAAGAAGGCGCCGTCGCTGCTGCAGAAGGCCGAGTTGGCCGACCTGCCGACGGCACCCGACAACATGAAGACCGCGATCGAGATCAACACCGACTTCTGGCTGGAGAACATCGACCGCCTGACCGAACGCTTCAACAAGTGGGCGGCCAAGTAAGCGCCTGACGAGTGCCTCCCCCTTTGCCGGTCCGGCGAGGGGGAGGGGTCCCGCCGCGAAGCGGCGGAACCCGCTCGCCCGGTGTGCCGGGCGCCCGGCCGGCCTTGGGCCGGCCGGCTGAGCGCCCCTCCCGCCGCGGGAGGGGAAAGGGACTTTCCGACAGGACAATGCCGATGACAGCCGCCTTCGTTGCCGGCGCCGACGTGCCGTTGAAGCGTCGATTGAAACGGGCCGAGCGGACCCGGCAGTTCCGCGCCCTCGGTCTCGTGCTGCCGCTGCTGGTCTTCCTGCTGTTCACCTTCGTCGTGCCGCTGGCCGGCATGATCTGGAAGTCGGTGGACGATTGGGAAGTGCCGCAGGTGCTGCCGCAGACGGTCGCGGCGCTGGAGCAGTGGAACGGCAGGGGGCTGCCCGAAGAAGGCGCCTTCGCGGCGCTCGCCGCCGACATCCGCACGGCGCGCGAGGCCGGAACGCTGGCGATCGCCGCCAAACGGCTGAACTATGTCGTCAACGGCTACCGCACCACGCTGCTGTCGACCGCACGCAAGCTGAAGGACCAGCCGGCCCCGGGCACCGCCAGGGAGACGCTCATCGGCCTCAACCCGGCCTGGGGCGAGCGGGAGAGCTGGGCCGCGATCAGGAGCGCCAGCGGTCCGGTCACCAGCTATTACCTGCTGGCGGCGGTGGACCTGACCCGCGACGCCGACGGCGCGATCGCCGCCGCTCCGGCCGACCAGGCGATCTACCGCGAGGTCTTCGCCCGCACCTTCACCATCGGTTTCGGCGTCACCGCGCTGTGCCTGCTGCTCGGCTTCCCGGTCGCCTATCTGCTGGCGAACCTGCCGACCGGCCGGTCGAACCTGCTGATGATCTTCGTGCTGCTGCCCTTCTGGACCTCGCTGCTGGTGCGCACCTGCGCCTGGATCGTGATCCTGCAGAGCGAAGGCATCGTCAACGGCTCCCTGCAATGGCTGGGGATCATCGACGAGCCGCTGCGGCTGATCTACAACCGGTTCGGCGTCTACATGGCGATGACCCATGTGCTGCTGCCCTTCATGATCCTGCCCCTCTACAGCGTCATGCGGTCGATCTCGCCGGCCTACATGCGCGCCGCCGCCTCGCTGGGCGCCCCGCCCGCCACGGCCTTCCTGCGCATCTACCTGCCCCAGACCATTCCGGGCATCGGTGCCGGCTGCCTGCTCGTCTTCATCCTGGCCATCGGCTACTACATCACGCCGGCGTTGGTCGGCGGTGCGGCGGACCAGATGATCTCCTCCTTCATCGCCTTCTACACCACGGAAACGGTCAACTGGGGCCTCGCCTCGGCGCTGGGGGCGGTGCTGCTGCTGTCCACCCTGGTGCTGGCGGTGGTCTACGGCAAGCTGGCGCTCGGTCGCCAGACGACGGGAGGGCTGAAGAATTGAGCGCGAACCACTCGCCCCAGACCGCCAGCCAGCGCATCGCCTGGATCACGACGATCGTCGCCTCCACGCTGGTCTTCTTCTTCCTGATGGCGCCGATCCTGGCGATCGTGCCGCTGTCCTTCAGTTCGAGCACCTACCTGACCTACCCGTTGCCGGGGCTGTCGCTGCGCTGGTACGAGGATTTCCTCCACTCGGCGCGGTGGATGAACTCGCTGAAGAACAGCGTCATCATTGGCGTCGCCTCGGCCGTCCTGTCGATGGCGCTCGGCACGCTGGCCTCGCTGGGGCTGGCGCAGTGGAAGAGCAGATGGAAGCCGGTGGTGCTGGCGGTGGTGCTGTCGCCGATGGTGGTGCCGGTCGTCATCACCGCGGTCGGCGTCTACTTCTTCTTCGCGCCGCTCGGCCTCACCGGCAACTACCTCGGCCTGATCCTGGTGCACACCGCGCTGGCCACGCCGTTCGTCGTCATCACGGTGTCGGCGACCTTGCAGGGGTTCGACATGACGCTGATGCGGGCCGCCGCCTCGCTGGGGGCACCGCCGCTGCTGACCTTCCGCAAGGTGGTGCTGCCGCTGATCCTGCCCGGCCTGGCATCGGGGGCGCTGTTCGCCTTCGCCACCAGCTTCGACGAGGTTGTGACCGTCCTCTTCCTCGCCGGACCGGAGCAGCGCACCCTGCCGCGCGAGATGTTCGCCGGCATCCGCGAGAACATCAGCCCCACCATCACCGCGGTCGCGGTGGTGCTGACGGTGGTCTCGGTCTGCCTGCTGTCGGTGATCGAACTGCTGCGCCGGCGCAACGAGCGGCTGAAGGGGAACGCGGGGTAAGGGGGGGGGTGCCCCCTCCCTGACCCTCCCCCGCTTCGCGGGAGAGGGAACTCCGCCGCATCGCAAATTTCCCCCTCTCCCGCAAAGCGGGGGAGGGAGGTACCCGCTCGCAAGAGCGGGAGGGAGGGGGCCAGCGGACGCTTACAGGTGCGGACGCTTACAGATAGGGAGGGGTACAGGCGCTGATCAGCTCGCACTCGATCTCGCCGATGTTGCGGAACCGGTGGGGAATGCGGCTGTCGAAGAAATAGGCGTCGCCGGGCCCGAGCAGTTCCTTGCGGTCACCGACCGTCAGTTCTATCTGCCCCTTGATGACGATGCCGCCCTCTTCCGATTCATGCTGCAGCATGGTGCGGCCGGTGTCGGCGCCGGGAGCGTAGCGTTCGTGGAGGATCTGCAGGTTGCGGCTGCGCAGGTCGCCCACCTGACGGAAGGAAACCTGGCCGACGGTGCCCTTCAACTCGCCGGCCAGTTCGATCAGCTCGGTGCCCTTGAAGAAGATCTGCTCGGGAGGCGGCAGGTCGTCGGAGGAGAAGAATTCGGCCAGGGTCATCGGGATTCCCTGCAGCACCTTGCGCAGCGACGACACCGACGGGCTGCTGCGGTTCTGCTCGATCAGCGAGATGGTGCCGTTGGTCACCCCGGCCCGCTGGGCGAGCGCCCGCTGCGACAGCCCATGCTGCTCGCGGATCTGCTTCAACCTTGCGCCGACGTCGAATTCCATCTCCGGACTCCTGCTCCACTGCCGTCAACGCAATAGCCCATTCGCGCAACCCCGTCATCAGAATATGAACAGTTAAACAGGGGTTGTTTAATTTATTAAACATGGTACGCTTCTTTCCATGATCCAGGACCCATAGCAGAATCCCTTGAAAATAAAAGGAATTCTGACGTATGCGGACCGCAGGTCCACACACTCTCATCCAGGGCGATCGAACATGCTGTCGTTGAACGACCAGGGCCTTCTCCGTACCAAGGGCTACGTGAACGGCGCGTGGCGCGCGGGCGATTCCGGGAAGAGCTTCCCGGTCACCAACCCGGCCACCGGCGCCGTCATTGCCGAGGTCGCCGACATGGGGGCGGCCGAAACCCGCGAGGCGATCGACGCCGCCGACGCCGCGCTGCCGGCCTGGAAGGCCAAGACCGCCAAGGAGCGCGCGGCTATCCTGCGCCGCTGGTACGAGCTGATCCTGGCCGCCCAGGAGGATCTGGCGCAGTTGATGACCGCCGAGCAGGGCAAGCCCCTGGCGGAATCGCGCGGCGAGGTCGTCTATGGCGCCTCCTTCATCGAGTGGTTCGCGGAGGAGGGCAAGCGCGCCTATGGCGACGTGATCCCGTCCTTCGCGGCCAACAAGCGCATCGTCGTGCTGAAGGAGGCGATCGGCGTCGTCGCGGCGATCACGCCGTGGAACTTCCCGAACGCCATGATCACCCGCAAGTGCGCCCCGGCGCTCGCCGCCGGCTGCACCGTCGTGGTCAAGCCGGCCGAGGACACGCCGCTGTCTGCCCTGGCGCTGGCCGAACTGGCCGAGCGTGCCGGCATGCCGGCCGGCGTCTTCAACATCGTCATGGGGCGCGATCCGGTCGCCATCGGCCATGAGCTGACCCACAGCCCGATCGTCCGCAAGGTCAGCTTCACCGGCTCGACCGAGGTCGGCAAGCTGCTGATGCGGCAGGCCGCCAGCACGGTCAAGAAGGTGTCTCTGGAACTGGGCGGCAACGCCCCCTTCATCGTCTTCGACGACGCCGACCTCGACGAGGCGGTCAAGGGCGCCATGGCGTCGAAGTACCGCAATGCCGGCCAGACCTGCGTCTGCGCCAACCGCCTGCTGGTGCAGGCCGGCGTCTACGACGCCTTCACCGCCAAGCTGGCCGAGGCCGTCAAGGCGCTGAAGGTCGGCAACGGCGTCGAGGCCGGCGTGACCCAGGGGCCGCTGATCAACGCCGACGCCGTCGCCAAGGTCGAGGAGCTGATGGGCGATGCGCTGGAGAAGGGCGCCAAGGTCGCGCTCGGCGGCAAGCGCCACGCGCTGGGCGGCACCTTCTTCGAACCGACCATCCTCACCGGCATCACCACCGAGATGCGCGTCGCCCGCGAGGAGATCTTCGGGCCGGTCGCCCCGCTGTTCAAGTTCGAGACGGAAGAAGAGGCCATCCGCATGGCCAACGACACCGAATTCGGCCTCGCCGCCTATTTCTACAGCCGCGACATCGGCCGCGTCTGGCGGGTGGCCGAGAAGCTCGAATACGGCATCGTCGGCATCAACGAGGGCATCATCTCGACCGAGGTGGCCCCGTTCGGTGGGGTCAAGGAGTCCGGCATCGGCCGCGAAGGCTCCAAGTACGGCCTCGATGATTTCATGGAAGTCAAATACCTCTGCGTCGGCCTCGGCGCCTGACGCTTGCCCGATTTGCTCCAAGGCCCGATTTGCTCCAAGGATTGAAACGATCATGACCACCAACCAGTCCTACGTCGCGCGGCGCGAAGCCGCCGTTTCCCGCGGCGTGTCCGCCGGCCTGCCGGTCTATGTCGAGCGCGCCGAGAATTCGGAGCTGTGGGACATCGAGGGCAAGCGCTTCATCGACTTCGCCGGCGGCATCGCCGTGCTGAACACCGGCCACCGCCATCCGAAGGTGATGGAGGCCGTCAAGGCCCAGCTCGACCGCTTCACCCACACCTGCGCGATGGTCACGCCCTACGACAGCTACGTCGAGCTGGCGGAGAAGCTGAACACGCTGGTCCCCGGCCCGACGCCGAAGAAGACCGCCTTCTTCACCAGCGGCGCCGAAGCCGTCGAGAATGCGGTGAAGATCGCCCGCGCCTCCACCGGCCGCCCCGGCGTCGTCGCCTTCTCCGGCGGCTTCCACGGCCGCACCCTGCTGACCATGGGGCTGACCGGCAAGGTCGTGCCCTACAAGGTCGGCTTCGGCCCCTTCCCGGCCGAGATCTTCCACGTTCCCTTCCCCAATCCCTACCGCGGCATCAGCGAGGCCGAGAGCCTGAAGGCGCTCGACAACCTCTTCAAGTCCGACGTCGATCCGGCCCGCGTCGCCGCGATCATCATCGAGCCGGTGCAGGGCGAGGGCGGCTTCAACATCGCCTCCCCGGCTTTCCTCCAGTCGCTGCGCGCCGTCTGCGACAAGCACGGCATCGTGATGATCGTCGACGAGATCCAGACCGGCTTCGCCCGCACCGGCAAGCTGTTCGCGGTCGAGCATGCCGGGATCGAGCCCGACCTCGTCACCATGGCCAAGAGCCTGGCCGGCGGCTTCCCGCTGTCGGCGGTCACCGGCAAGGCGCACCTGATGGACGCCCCGGTTCCGGGCGGCCTCGGCGGCACCTACGGCGGCAACCCGCTGGCCACCAGCGCCGCGCTGGCGGTGATCGAGGCCATCGAGGAGGAGAAGCTCTGCGAGCGCGCCGAGGTGATCGGCGAGCGCATCGCCGGCCGCTTCCGGGCCATGGGCCAGCGCAACAGCCTGTCGGTGGTCGGCGACGTCCGCAACCTCGGCGCCATGGTCGCGATGGAACTGGTGACTGACCGCGAGACCAAGGAGCCGGCGGCCGACCTCACCAAGGCGCTGGTCGCCAAGGCGGCGGAGAAGGGGCTGATCCTGCTGTCCTGCGGCACCTATGCCAACGTGATCCGCGTGCTGGTTCCGCTGACCGCCTCGGACGCCCTGATCGACGAAGGTCTGGACATCATCGAGCGTTCCCTGGAAGAACTGGTCTCGGCGTGATGATCGTCCCTCCCCCGCGAGAGCGGGGGAGGGAAAAGAATAAGACAGGAGGAAGAGACCTTGGCCGGACCCTTGTCGCACATCCGGGTGCTGGAGCTGTCGCGCGTGCTGGCCGGACCGTGGTCGGCGCAGACGCTGGCCGATCTCGGCGCCGACGTGATCAAGGTGGAGCGGCCGGGCGCTGGCGACGATACCCGCGCCTGGGGACCTCCCTGGGCCGGGGACCAGTCGGCCTACTTCCTGTCGACCAACCGCGGCAAGCGCTCCATCACCATCGACTTCGAGCGGCCGGAAGGGCAGGAGCTGGTGCGCAAGCTGGCCGCCCAGGCCGATGTCGTCATCGAGAACTTCAAGGTCGGCGGCCTGGTCAAGTACGGCCTCGACTATGACAGCCTGAAGGCGGTCAACCCGCGGCTGGTCTACTGCTCGATCACCGGCTTCGGCCAGACCGGGCCGTACCGCAACCGTGCCGGCTACGATTTCATGATCCAGGGCATGGGCGGGTTGATGAGCATCACCGGCCAGCCCGACGGCGAGCCGGGCGGCGGCCCGGTCAAGGTCGGCGTCGCGGTGACCGACATCTTCACCGGCCTCTACGCCACCATCGGCATCATGGGCGCGCTCGCCCACCGCGACCGCACCGGCGAGGGGCAGCAGGTCGACCTTGCCCTGCTCGACGTCCAGGTGGCGGTGCTGGCGAACCAGGCGATGAACTGCCTGGTCGGCGGCAAGGCGCCGCAGCGCCTCGGCAACGCCCATCCCAACATCGTGCCTTACCAGGCCTTCGCCACCCGCGACGGCCACATCATCCTGGCGGTCGGCAACGACGGCCAGTTCGCCAAGTTCTGCGCGGTCGCGAACCACCCCGACCTGGCGAAGGACGAACGCTACGCCACCAACCCGGCCCGCGTCGCCAACCGCAAGGAGCTGGTGCCGCTGCTGGAGGAGCTGATCCGCACCCGCGACAGCCAGGACTGGCTGGCGGCGCTGGAGGCGGTGGGCGTGCCCTGCGGCCCAATCAACGACCTGACCGCGGTCTTCGACGACCCCCAGGTCCAGGCCCGCAACATCCGCCAGGATCTGCCGCACCCGACGCAGGGCAGCGTGCCGACGGTCGCGAGCCCGATCCGCTACAGCGCCACGCCGCTGGTCCACGATACCGCCCCGCCGACGCTGGGCCAGCACACCGATGCGGTCCTGGCCGAGGCGCTGGGCTTGGGTGAGGCCGACATCGCGGCGCTGCGGGACAGGGGTGTGATCTGAGGGTGTGATGCGGGGGCAAAGCATCTGCTAGGGTGCCGCCCCTTGCCCGCCGCGGCCTGCCCGGCGGATTTCCCCTCGGATCTCCAGGACTCCGGCCTCCCTCCATGACCGCCGCCCCCGTCACCGACAGTCGCCTCGGCATCCTGTTCATGCTGAGCGGCATGACGCTGTTCACCTGGAACGATGCGCTCGGCAAATGGCTGGTCGCCGACCATCCGGTCGCCATGCTGATCGCGGTGCGCAGCCTGTTCGGGCTGGCGGTGCTGATGCCGCTGATCCTGCGCGAGGGCGTCGCCAACGTCTTCGCCGTGCGTCGTTTGCCGCTGCACGTCCTGCGGGTGGTGGTGATGACAGTTGACGTCGCCTGCTTCTACTGGGCGGTCGGTTATCTGCCGCTGGCCGACGTGATGACCATCTACATGTCGGCGCCGCTGATCGTCACCGCGCTGTCGGTCCTGGTCCTGCGCGAGGCCGTCGGCTGGCGCCGCTGGGTGGCGGTGCTGGTCGGTTTCGTCGGTGTCGTGATCGTGCTGAACCCGACCGGCCGCTTCGACCTCTGGCCGTCGCTGGTGGCGCTGGCCGGCGCCTTCATCTTCTCCTGCGGCGTGATCTCCACGCGCATGCTGCGGTCGGCCTCCAGCCTGACGCTGGTCGGCAACCAGATGGTCGGTGGAATCCTGATCGGCGGCGTCGCGCTGCCCTTCTCGTGGTCGTTGCCCGGCTGGGCCGACTTCCTCCTGCTCGGGCTGCTCGGCGTCTCGGCCCTGGCCGGCCACGCGATGATGAACCGGTCGCTGCAACTCAGCCCGGCCGCCGTCGTCGTGCCTTTCCAGTATGTCTCGATCCTGTGGGCGGTCGCGCTCGATCTCGTCGTCTGGGGCACCGCTCCGACCGCGCGCATGGGGCTGGGCGCGCTGCTCATCATCGGCAGCGGCCTGTTCATCGTCTACCGCGAGCAGCGCCTGAAGCGTGGGGTCGCCGGCGAAGGGGTGCCCGAGGTGCCGTGACCGGAGCGGGGCGTGCCTGCCGTCGTCCTCACCGCCCGAAATGGCGGGGCAGCAGGCGGATCACCACCGGCTCCAACGGGCGCCAGCCATAGTCGCGGATGACGTCGTTGGACTCCGCGGGCCGGCGGTCGCGTGCCAGCGACCAGGTGATGTGGTAGGTGGAACCGTCCGGGCGGTCGCTGGTGCCGTCGATGGCGACGACGAGCGCCTGGACGCCCTCGCCGTCGTCGGCCATGCCGATCACCTCGGCCCGCGTCGCGGTCGGCAGCGGCTCCCTCGGGCCGGCGCCGAAGGTCTGTGTGACATGGTCGGCCACCAGCCGCTCATAGCGGGGCGGGAACAGCGGCAGCAGGCGGCCGCGCTCCTCCGCGGGCAGTTCCCATCCGGTGTATCCCGACATCGCTCCTGCCTCCCAGCCGCCCGGTCCCGGCGTGCTCAACGCCGGGAACCGCCCATGATCTCGTCCATGATCTTGTTCGCCTCGGCCGGGCCGGCAATCAGTTCGATCATGCGGATGGCGGTATAGCCGGTGCGGGCGTTGCCGGCAGGGCCGGACAGCGCCTGCTGGGCCTTCTCGGTCAGCGAGGCGGTCGCCTTCTGGGTCATCGCCCGCAGCTCGCCGCGCAGGCCCAGAGAGTCGGCGAAGGTGGCGCACTTGCGCAGGGCCCTGGCCTGGTTCTCCGCCCGCCTCAGGTGCGCCCGTTCCTCCGCGCCGCCCTCCAGCGCGCCGAGTGCCGCGATGATGCCGCTGTCGGCGTCCTGCAGCACCTGGGTCCTCACCATGCCGTGGACGGAGTTGCGCACCTCCTTCAGGCGCTGGTCGAACTCCTTGTTGCGGCTGTGCTCCATCGCCGCCCGCGTCGCGTCCAGGCTGGCGACGAGGTGGAGCGCCAGGTCGGCCACCGCCATCCGGTCGGTCCCGGCGCCCGACGCGCTCTGGAAGGCACGGGAGCGGTCCTCGATCTGCGCGACGACGGTTCCGCTCAGCGCCATGAACAGGGCGGCGCGATCCGTCGACTTCTGCCCCAGATCCATGTCCCACAGGCCGCCGAGCAGCACCGACGGGTCGGTCAGCCGCGAAGCGGCCAGGATGATGAAGTTTTTAAGCGCCGCGGGCCGGTTGCGGGAGACCCGGCGGCCGATGGCCTCGATCGCCTCGATATGGTCGGCGTGCAGTTTCGGCACCGGCCGCGGCGCCAGCGCGGCCTTCAGCTCGGCGACCTCGGGGGCGATCGACAGGATGATGGCGATGTCGGCCAGCGCGCGCATCCGGGCCGGAGTCATCCGCAGGCCGGGCACCTCGCCGTCGGCGATCGCCGACACCGCCGTGGCGCAGTCGGCCCAGAAGGCATGGGTGAGCGCCCAGCGCTCCGGCCCGTCCTGGAGGGCCGCACGGTACCTGCCCAGCCGCTCGTTGCCGATCTGCGCCTCCACCAGCGGCCACAGGCCGTTCATCAGCGATCGCTCGATCACGTTCAACGGCATCGGGTCGGCACGGCCGAGCGCCTCGAACAGGTCCTCGAACGGGTTGCAGAACAGGCGCTTCAGCGTCGGCTGCCGGTTCGGCCGCAACTCCACCAGGCGCGGGCGGATGGCGGAAATGGTCTGGCGGATGTCGGGGTGGTCGCCCATCTGCTCCAGCAGTCCCACCACTTGGCGGAACTTGGCCTCGTCGATGTCGAGCAGCCTGTCGCCAAGCGCGACCAGATCCTTCATGTTCATGGTCAGGCCGCCTTCCCCTTGATCGTCTCGATCCGCATGACGAGGTCGACGTCCAACTGGCCGCTGCGCCAGTCGACATAGGCGCGCACCGACCGCCGCTGGCTGGTGGTCAGCTTGTCGGCCAGCATGGCCTGGTCGTTGCGCCCCTCGTCCTTCGGCAGCAGCGGGATCACGCGGAAGATGTCGTGGACCGCCATGTCCTGGGTGTGGCGGTCCTGGGCCACCGCGTCGCCCCATAGCAGGATCAGGTATTCCCAGCCGTCGAGCAGCCAGGACAGCCGGCTGGCCGCCTTGCGGATCTGGGGACGCTTGGTTTCCCACTGCCGCAGCAGCATTTCGAAGGCGGCCATCGCCTGGTCGAGCTGGCCCATCACGTTGCGGGCGTGGTTGACGGTATGCTCCGCCACCTCGGCGCAGAAGACCCCGATGGGGGCCGCTTCCGAAACGTTGTCCGTTGCCCAGTCGGTCATGCTGTCGCGGAAGCCCAGCAGGTCGCGCATCAGCCGCCGCAGCCGCGCCGGCCGGGGAGAGCTGGCGAGGCCGATCGGCTCCATCAGCACGGCCAGTTCCGCGATCCGGCCGTAGAGCTCCGTCGGTTCGAGCGACAGCCGCTGGGCCGCCCTCGTCATCAGGTCGCGGGTCAGCCGTTGCCCCTCGTCCGATCCCAGCCCGGCCCGCAGGATGTCGGTCGACTCCAGCCCCACCGCCTTCAGCGCCTCGACGATCAACTGGTAGTTGATCAGCAGCCGCTGCTCGTCGTCATCGCGCAACGCCGCCTCCGCGGCGGTCACCGCGTCGGCGCCGGCGAGCCCGCAGCGTGCCGCTTCCAGCACCGCCTTGCGGATGTTGTCGGGCGAGCAGCCGTCGGCCCTGGCGATCAGGTCGTGCAGCATCCGGTCGTGCACGGTCATCGGGAAGGCCAGCGGCAGGGATTTCCACGGCACCACATAGACGCCCCGCCCCTCCGAAAGGTTGGGCACCAGCACTTCGAGCTGGTCTCGGCTGTCCTTGCGTACCCTGGTCTGGGCGAGAACCGGCGTGGTGAAGGCCACTGCGGCGCCACGCTCCTCGAAGGTGGACGGGGCGAAGTTCGTAAGGGAGCGCATGGTCTTAGCGGTCGCGGCTGCCGGGGAATGTCAACGCCGGGGCGTCGGCCGATTAGAGGCGATGAAGCTGAATTTTAAGTTAAATCCGATATAGGCAGGATGAGCGCATACCGCTTTCGGATGGCGCCTTCCGGAACTCTTGCGGTACTCCCCACCCCGGACCTTCGCCGTTCAGCCTCGCCGGCCGTTGTCATCGGTGTGAAGGGTGCAGGGAGGGCCGGCGGGATGGGAGCGGTGTTCAAGTGGATCGGGTACGGCCTGCTGGGGCTGGTTGGGCTCGTCGTGGTCACGGCGGCGGCGGTCCTGCTCCTGTTCGACTGGAATGATGCCCGTGGCTTCGTCGCGCGCCATGCCTCGTCGGCGCTGAACCGCCAAGTGGCGATCGACGGCGATCTGCGGGTCCATCTCGGCAACCCGATCCGCATCCATATCGAGGGGCTGCGCGTCGCCAACGCCGACTGGGCAAAGGACAAGGACATGGTGGCGATCAGGGTGCTGGACGCCACGCTGCGGCCCTGGCCGATCCTGCGCGGCAACTGGGAACTGCCGGAGCTGAAGTTCGAGGGTCCCAAGGTGATCCTGGAGAAGAACGAGAAGGGGGAGGCCAACTGGACCTTCGGTCCGCCCAATGTCGAGAAGGAGGTTGCGAAGGAGGCGGCGACCCCCGACAAGCGCGGCGACATCCCGGTGATCGAACGCCTTCTGATCGCCGACGGCGCCATCCGCTACCGCGACCCCACGAGCGACATCGACATCGACAACACCATCAACACCGCGACCGGCGGCAACGACAGCGACACGGTGGAGCTGGACGGCAAGGGCAACTTCGCGGGCAAGCCCTTCACCCTGGCCGCGCGGGGCGCGTCGCTGCTGTACCTGCGCGACGACTCGAAGCCCTATCCGATCAGGATCGATGCGGTCATCGGCGACACCAAGGGCAAGATCGAAGGGTCGGTCGCCGAGCCGGTGAAGATGGAGGGGTTGGATCTCTCCATCGACCTGCGCGGCAACGACCTGGCGGAAATCTTCCCCATCCTCGGCATCCCGACGCCGAAGACGCGGCCCTATGCGATCTCCGGCCACCTGTCGCGCGACGGCGGGCGCTGGGCGTTCCAGAAGATGCACGGCAAGGTCGGCGAGAGCGACCTGTCCGGCGATCTTGCCGTCGAGACCGGCGGGGACCGTCCGCTGGTGAAGGCGGACCTCGTCTCCAACCGCCTGGCGGCACAGGATCTGGCCGGCCTGATCGGCGCCTCTCCCCGCGGAAAGGACGATTATCCGACCCGTGCCCGTGACCGCGTCATTCCCGCCACGCCGGTGAATGTCGAGATGCTGCGCAACGCCGACATGGACGTGCGGCTGCGCGGCAAGCGGGTGGAGGCGCCCTTCGCGCCGCTCGACGACCTCGACCTGCGCGTGCTGCTGAAGAACGGCGACCTGCGGTTCGACCCGCTGTCGCTGGGGATCGGCGGCGGGCGGATCGCCGGGATGGTGGAGGTCGACGGCAGCCGCAAGCTTCCGGCGATGCGCACCAACCTGGACGTGCGCAACATGAAGCTGGCCACCTTCTTCAAGGACACCTCTCTGGCCGGGCAGGTCGCCGGCACGGTGGCCGGGCGCATCCAGCTTGCCGGCTCCGGCAACACGGTGGCCGACCTGCTGGCCTCGTCGGACGGCAAGATCGGCGTCGCGGTGGATGGCGGCAAGGTCACGAGTCTCGCCGTCAAGGGGCTGAAGACCAACATCCTGGAGACGCTGGGCGTGGTGCTGTCCGGTTCCAAGCCGATGCCCTTCAACTGCCTGGTCGGCAACCTGTCGGTGAGCAACGGCGTCGCCGCCGTCGAGGCACTGGTGCTCGACACGCCGGAGACGGTGGTTACCGGGAAGGGCACGGTCAGCCTGCGCAACGAGGCGCTGAACCTGCGCGTCGTGGGCGATTCCAAGGAGCCGCAGGTCTTCGCAACCCACCTGCCGGTGCTGGTCGGCGGGACGCTGGGAAGCCCGGACATCGGGATCGACCCCGCCGAGTCGGCGGCCCGCGGTGCCGCGGCGGTTGCACTGGGCGTGCTGCTGACCCCGCTTGCCAGCGTGCTGCCCTTCCTTGACCCGGGCAGTGAGGAACAGCCACAGTGTGGCCGGCTGGTGCATGATGCCCGCAAGCCGGAGCAGGATGGAACCGCCTCCGGCGGATCGGGCAGCGGCCGTGGGGGGAAGACGTCCGGTTCGGGCCGCTGACCTCCCGCGGACGCAGGCGCCAGGCCGTTTCGCCCGCAGGATGGCCAGGAAGGACTCCGCACCGCTCCATGACGCTTGATCAGGTGTTCTCGTTCGGAATCATCGGCGCGGTGATCGCGCTGCTGATCTGGGACCGGCTGCGTTACGATCTGGTCGGCATGCTGGCGCTGCTCGGATCGGTGGCGTTGGGTATCGTCCCGGCCAAGGAGGCTTTTCAGGGCTTTTCCGACGACATCGTCATCATCGTGGGTTCGGCCCTGGTGGTCAGCGCCGCGGTCGGCCGATCCGGCGTGGTCGAGGCGGCGATGCGCCCGCTGGCCGCGCGCATGACCACGCTGTGGGCCCAGGTGTTCGTGCTGGCCGGTGCGGTGACCCTGCTGTCGGCGATCGTCAAGAACATCGGGGCGCTGGCCATCTTCATGCCGATCGCCCTGCAGATCGCCCGCCGGACCGGCACCCCGGTGTCGATGCTGCTCATGCCGATGGCCTTCGGCTCGTTGCTCGGCGGGTTGATGACCCTGGTCGGCACCTCGCCCAACATCATCGTCTCGCGCCTGCGCGTCGAGATGACGGGCGAGCCCTTCCACATGTTCGATTTCACGCCGGTGGGGCTGGTGATCGCGCTTGCCGGCGTGGCCTTCCTGACGGTCGGCTACCGGTTGCTGCCCAAGGGGCGGGCGGCGGCGAGCGGCCCCGCCTTTTCCATCGACGACTATACGGCGGAGGCGCTGCTGCCCCAGGGGTCTCCCTTCGTGGGCCGAACGGTGGCCGAACTGGAGGCCTTCGCCGACGGCGAGGTGACCATCGCCGCCATCGTGCGCGAGAACTACCGGCGCTATGTCCCCTCCGCCCACTGGGTGCTGTTCGCCGGCGACATTCTGGTGCTGGAGGCAGACACCCAGGCGCTCGCCGCCGTCGTCAAGCGCGCCGGCCTGCGCATGGTGCACGAGAAGGAGCTGGAGGGGGGCGAGAGCCGCGACGACATCGCCGTGGTGGAGGCGGTGGTGGAGCAGCGCTCCCGCCTGATCGGCCAGTCGATCGAGGAGGTGCAGTTGCGCGAGCGCTACGGGGCCAACCTGCTGGCGCTCAGCCGCCGTGGGCGGCCGATCCGCCAGCGGTTGCGGCGGGTGCGCCTGCAGGCCGGCGACCTCGTGGTGATCCAGTGCCGCCAGTCCGGCATGGCGGAGATTCTGGCGGCGCTCGGCTGCCTGCCGCTGGCCGAGCGCGACCTGGCGATCGGCCGCGTGCCCAAGCGGGCGGCCGCGGTGGCGGTGCTCGCCCTCACGGTGACGCTGGTGGCCACCGGCATGGTGCCGGTCACCATCGCCTTCTTCGGGGCGGCGGTAGCCATGACCGTCCTGAAGGTCGTCAGCCTGCGCGAAGCGTATGACGCCGTGGAGTGGCCGATCCTGGTTCTGCTCGGCTCCCTGATCCCGGTCAGTGAAACCCTGCGCACCACCGGCGGGACCGAACTGATCGCGGGGTTCCTGTCGCAGGCGGCGCAAAACCTGCCGCCGGTGGGGGCGCTCGCCCTCATCCTGGTGGCGGCGATGGCGGTGACGCCCTTCCTGAACAATGCCGCCACCGTCCTGGTGATGGCCCCGATCGGCGCCAGCCTCGCCACCCATCTCGGCCTGCGGCCGGATGCCTTCCTGATGGCGGTGGCGGTGGGAGCCGGCTGCGACTTCCTCACGCCGATCGGCCACCAGTGCAACACGCTGGTGATGGGACCGGGCGGCTACCGGTTCGGCGACTACTGGCGGCTGGGATTGCCGCTGTCGATCCTGGTGGTGGTGCTGGGAACGGCGGCGATCTCGCTGTTCTGGCCGCTGACGCAACACTGACGGCATCGGCGTCTTGCGGTGCCATGCCGCGTTTCGCATGCCGGGATGGCCATCCGGCCCGGGTACCGATGCCGGGGCCGGCGCCCCGTTCCGTCTTTCTGCGGACTGGTGTAGGCTTTGCCGGGCATGGGCCGTTGCTGCGCTGGGCGGCTTGGTCCCTGGCCGCGCAAAGGCTTGACGGGAGGCGGATATGTCGGTGTGGCGCCGCTATCTGGTGAAGGACGGGTCGGGACGTCTCGTCGACCTGCCGAGCCATCTGCTCGACTGTGCCGACGACGGCACGGCCCCGCTGCCGCATTTTGCCGGGCGCTGCGTGGAAATGGTGGCCGCGGTGATCGTCGGCGACCGGCGGTCGCACGCGCGGGTGACCGAACTGGCCTTCACCAAGCTCTATTTCGACCGGTCCGGCTTCGTCGATGCCGACAAGCGCGAGCGGATGATCCGCCTGATGCTGGAGAGCTGCGCCGACCGCCGTTGCGGCCCGCAGGATCGGGGTGGGGAGCGGGACTGCGGCGGCGATGCGGGCGTGGAAGCAGGCTCGGAAGCCGGGGGCGCTCGGGCCGAGTGCGCCGGGCTGGCGCGCCGGGCCGGTGCTGCGCGCGCCCAGTTGTCGCGCGAGTTCCGTTGGAAGCCGGCCCCGGCGGAGCGCGATGCGGCACTCTGGCGGCTCGATCCGGCGCGCCTGACCCGTAGCGCACCCGCCGTTCCGGCGGCCCTGCACTGAATCCTCCCCGGAAGGGGAGGGGGCTTCCAAGTGGGCAGGCCGGGGCCATATGAAAGGTCCCGGCATCCAGGAGCCTTTCGAACCGCTGATGAGTGAACCGGAGACCGCATCCACGCTTTCGCTTGCCCGCATCCGCCAGCTCGCGCTGATCGGTGCCGGCTGCGTGATCATCCTGCTGGGCGTCGCCATCGCCCCCCTGCCGGGACCCGGCGGGCTGCCGGTGATCCTGTTGGGTGGCGTGCTGGTCCTGCGCAATTCCGCCGACGCGCGCCGCCTGTTCGTCCGCAGCAAGCGCCGCTATCCGCGGCTGTTCGCGCCGGTCGAGCATATCCGCCAGAAATTGCGCGCCCGTCGCAAGCGGAAGATGGAGCGCGACGCCGCGCCCTGACCCGTCCGGCTGAGTGCCGGCGGTGACGGGCCGGACAGCCCAGCCCCGCGCGGGTGCCTCTGGACAGTGCCGCCCCGCTGCCGCCATCCTGACCGCCGTCTCGCATCAGGAGGTTCTTGCGGTGAAGTCGGGCAACGCGCTGCTGTCCAGTTATGGCACCACCATCTTCGAGGTCATGTCCCGCCTGTCGGAGGAGCATGGCGCCATCAACCTCGGCCAGGGTTTCCCCGACGACCGCGGGCCGGCCGACGTGCTGCAGAAGGCGTCCGACGCCCTGCTCGACGGCTGGAACCAGTACCCGTCGATGATGGGCACGCCCGACCTGCGCCAAGCCCTCGCCGGCCATGCCCAGCGCTTCTACGGGCTGGACGTCGACTGGAAGACGGAGACGATGGTCACCTCGGGCGCCACCGAGGCGCTGACCGCCTGCCTGCTCGGCCTGATCAACCCGGGCGACGAGGTGGTGCTGTTCCAGCCGATGTACGACAGCTACCTGCCGATCATCCGTCTGGCCGGCGGCGTGCCGCGCTTCGTCTCGCTCAAGGCGCCGGACTGGAGCTTCACGCGCGCCGACCTGGAGGCCGCCTTCTCGCCGCGCACCAAGCTGGTGCTGATCAACGACCCGCTCAACCCGGCCGCCAAGGTCTTCGACCGTGCCGAGCTGGAGCTGATCGCCGAGTTCGTGCAGCGGCACGATGCGCTGGCGGTCTGTGACGAGGTCTACGAGCACATCATCTTCGACGGGCGCCGCCACATCCCGCTGATGACGCTGCCGGGAATGCGCGACCGCTGCCTGAAGATCGGCTCGGCCGGCAAGACCTTCTCGCTGACGGGCTGGAAGGTCGGCTACGTCACCGCCGCCCCCCACCTGCTGCAGCCGGTGGCGAAGGCCCACCAGTTCCTGACCTTCACCACCCCGCCGAACCTGCAGGCGGCGGTCGCCTACGGCCTCGGCAAGGAGGAGGGGTATTTCACCGGCCTCGCCGAGGGGCTGCAGGCCAAGCGCGACCGGCTGTCGGCCGGGCTGCGATCCGCCGGGTTCGAGGTTTTGCCCGGCTCCGGCACCTACTTCGTCGTCACCGACATCTCCCGTTTCGGCTTCGACGGCGACGACCAGGAGTTCTGCCGCTGGCTGGTGGCGGAAGCGAAGGTCGCGGCCATCCCTGTTAGCGCCTTCTTCGTGGAGAATGCGCCGACCAACGTCGTCCGCTTCTGCTTCTCGAAGAAGGACGAGGTGATCGACGAGGCGATCGCCAGGCTGCGCCGGCGCTTCGCCGCCTGACGGCGGCACCGGTCGCCGCTGACGGCGCCGGTGCGAATTTCCTTTTTCCGACGGCGGCTTGGCCTGGCCGGCCAATCTGCGGGCCGCCGTCGCAAAGCCATGGCGAAACCCCAGGCGCTTCGGCATACTCCGCGCCGGTTTCGTCCAGGTCCGAGCCGCCGCCAGGACCGTTCCCATAGGGGAACGTTCCGGTTCGCGCGGTACCGGACCCACCCGGGGAATTGGGGCCTGTCCAGAATGTTGCGTGCGCTCGCGCGTGTCTGTGCCGTTTTCATCGCGTGCTCCGGCACTGTCGCGGCCGGAGGGGTGATGGTCACCGGGGGCGTTGCCGCCCCCGTGCTGGCCGCCGACCTGCCGGCCGAACCGGTCCCCTTCGGCGTCTCCGGCGTCGAGGTGGTGGCGGAACGCGACACGCCCCAGGCCTGCTTCACCTTCACCGATCGGCTGGAGCGCTCGCGCGCGGTGAACTACCGCGACTATGTCGAGGTGCAGCCCGACGTCGACGGCGCCGCCATCGCCCGCGACCGCACGCTGTGCGTGGAAGGCCTGCGCCATGGCGAGAGCTATCGCATCACGCTGAAGGACGGGTTGCCCGGCGCCGACGGCAAGCGGCTGCCGGCCGCCGACAGCCGTGACGTCCAGGTGCCCAACCGCAAGCCGTCGCTGGCCTTCCGCGGTGCCGGCTACATCCTGCCGCGGGTCGGGTCGGAAGGCCTGCCGCTGCGCTCCATCAACCTGGACCGCGCGAAGCTGCAGGTCCTGCGCATCGCCGACCGGGCGCTGGTGGAGAAGATCTATTTCGGCCGCATCACCCAGCAGATGACCGATTACGACATCGGCGAGATCCTGGACAAATCGGGCCAGGAGGTGTGGCGGGGCGAGATCGGGATCGGCAACCAGCCGAACCGCACGGTCACCACCGCCTTTCCCATCGATGCCGTGCTGGGCAAGCTGGAGCCGGGGGTCTATGTCGCCGTCGCCGGTGCCGACGAGATCAAGCCCGGCGGCTGGGACCGCAAGGCGACCCAGTGGTTCGTCGTCTCCGACCTCGGCCTGAACACGATCATGGGCGAGGAGTCGCTGGTCGTCTTCGCCCGCTCCGCCGGCAGCGCCGCCCCGGCCGCCGGTGTCGAGCTCCGGCTGGTCGCCCGCAACGGCGCCGAGCTGGCACGCGTCCAGACCGGTGAGGACGGGCTCGGCCGATTCGACCTCGCCGCGCTGCGCGCCGCCGGGACCGAGCCGGTCCAGGCGCTGTTCGCCGCCCGCGGCGACGGCGACTTCGCCGTGCTCGACCTCACCGCCGGCGGGGTGCCGCCGGCCGACACGCCGGAGAAGGCGCCGCCGGTCCGGCCGGCGACCGGCGGGCTGGATGCCTGGCTCTATACCGAACGCGGCATCTACCGGCCGGGCGAGACGGTCCAGTTGACGGCCCTGCTGCGAGATGCCGACCTGAATCCGCCGCCGGGCGGCAAGCCGCTGACCATCCGCGTCCTCCGGCCCGACGGCTTCGAGGTGGAGCGGCGGACCCTGGCCGATTCGGGCGCCGGCGGCTACGCCACCCGCATCGACCTGGGGATGAACGCCTATCCCGGCACCTGGAGCGTCACCGCCCACGCCGAGCCCGATGGCCCGGCGGTCGGCAAGGCCGAGTTCCTGCTGGAGGATTTCGTCCCACCCCGGCTCGACGTCCGCCTCGCGTCGCCGACCGCCGAGCTCGCCGCCGACGGCGAGGCCGACATCGCGCTCGACGGCCATTACCTCTACGGCGCCCCGGCGGCCGGGCTGCCCGGCGAGCTGACGGTGACCCTGCGCGCCGCCGCCAATCCCTATCCGCAGTTTCCCGGCTATCATTTCGGCCTGGCGCAGGAGGATGTGAGGGCGGCGCGCGCCGATCTTCCGGGATTCGTCACCGATGCCGCCGGTTCGGCCCGGCTGAAGGTGAAGCTGCCGCGCCCGCCGGACAGCACCCGCCCGCTCGAGGCGGTGGTGCGTGCCACCCTGTTCGACATCGGTGGCCGTCCGGTCGGCCGCGACTTCGTCCTGCCGGTGCGCCATCAGCCTTTCGCTGTCGGCATCAAGCCGCGCTTCGAGGGCGACGGCGTGCCGGAAGGCGCCACCGCCGGTTTCGACGTGATCGCACTTGGCCCCGACGGCAAGCCCGCCGACCGTCCCGACCTCTCCTACGAGCTGTTCGAGGAGGAGTACGACTATGCCTGGTACGAGGCGAACGGCCGCTGGGACTACAAGGTCACGGTGAAGGACCAGCGCGTCACCGGCGGCACCCTGTCGGCCAAGGCCGACGGGCCGGTCGCCGTCGAGACGCCGGTCGCCGCGGGCCGCTACCGGCTGGAGGTCTTCGACCCCAAGACCGGAGTCGCCAGCAGCCTGCGGTTCGCCGCCGGCTGGTGGATGACCCCGACCGCCGGCGAACGGCCGGACGCCGTCGAGCTTTCGGTGATGATGCCCTCCTACCGCGCCGGCGACAGCGCCTGGGTCTTCGTCAAGCCGCCCTATGACAGCCAGGTCCTGGTGGCGGTCGCCGACCGTGGCGTCACCTATGCCGTCACCCGCGCCATCGGTCCGGACGGCGCCTTCCTGGAGATCCCGGTGGGGCAGGGCTGGACCAGCGGCGCCTACGTGCTCGCGACCGCCTTCGCCACCACCGATCCGGGGTCCCGCAAGCCGCCGCGCCGCGCGGTCGGGCTGTCCTGGCTGGCGATGGACAAGGCGCCGCGCACGCTGGACGTCCGCCTGTCGGCACCGGCGGAGGCGGAGCCGCGCCGGGCGATGACCGCCGAGGTGGCGGTGGACGGGGTGGCGGAAGGCGGTCAGGCCTACCTCACGCTGGCCGTCGTCGACGAGTCGGTGATGCAGTTGACCGACCAGCCGTCGCCGGATCCGGCCCGCCATTACCTCGGCAAGCGGCCGCTGAACGTCGAGCTCCGCGATTCCTTCGGGCGCCTGATCGATCCGGCCGGGCTGGACAGCACGCGGCCGCCGGCGCTGCCGGCACCGCGCCTGCGCCAGATCGCCGGGCTGGTGCCGCCGAAGTCGGAGCGGGTGGTTTCACTCTTTTCCGGCATCGTGACCGTCGGCGCCGAGGGCAAGGTTTCCGTTCCCTTCGACCTGCCGGACTTCCAGGGCCGCCTGCGGCTTATGGCGGTGGCATGGAGCGATGGCCGCATCGGCCATGCCGAAAGCCAGGTTCTCGTGCGTGATCCGGTTGTCGCCGACGCGGTGCTGCCGCGCTTCCTCGCCCCCGGCGATTCGGCACAGGTGCTGCTGTCGCTCGACAACCTCAATGGCCCGGACGGCGACTACCGCATGACCCTGAGCGCCGGCGGTGCCGTGGCCATCGTCCCGGGCCGGGATGCCGGTACCGGCGCTGCCGGCAACGGTGATGCCGCCGGCATTGCCGATGGAGACGGCGCCGGCACCGCGCTGTCGGTGCCGAAGCTCGTGCGTGGCAAGCGCGCGACGGCCGGCCGCGTGCTGACCGCCACCGCGGCCGGCGCCGGGCACGTGACGCTGGACGTCACCGGTCCGAATGGCGTCCGCGTCACCCGGCGCTGGGACGTGACCGTTCGGCCCGCCTCGCCGATGCAGTCCCGCCGCGCCGCGGCGGCGCTGCCGACCGACAAGGCCCTGACCGTGCCGGCCGACATCGCCGCCGGCCTGCGGCCGGAGACGGTCGCGGCCGGCGCCATGATTGCGCCGCTTCCGGATCTGGACGTCCCCGGCCTGCTCTTCGCCCTCGACCGTGCGGCCCCCGGCGGGGCCGAGCCGACGGCCAGCCGCATACTGCCGCTGCTGTCGATGAGCGGCGAGGCCGCAGCACTCGGCATCGCGCCGGAGGATCAGGTCAAGGCGCGGGTCCAACGCGGCATCGACCGGCTGCTCGGCTTCCAGCGGCTGGACGGTGCCTTTGCCGGCTGGTCGCCGAAGGGGGATCTCGATCCCTGGCTCACCGCCTACGTCGTGGACGTGCTCGGTCGTGCCCGGGCGGCGGGATACCGCGTCCCCGACCAGCCCTACCGCAAGGGCCTGGACTGGCTGAAGCAGGCGATCGACAACGCCTGGGTGGAGACCGCGGACCTGCCGGGCCGCGCCTATGCGCTCTATGTCCTCGCCCGGGCGAAGATGATCGATGCCGGGGCGGTGCGCTATTTCCGCGAGGTGTACTGGGACCAGCTCCAGACCGACTTCGGCCGGGCGCAGATCGCGGCCGCGGCGGCATCGCTCGGCGACCAGGGCGGTGCGGCCGACGCCTTCTCCAGGCTGACCGGCGCCCGCATGGTGACCGCCAGCCTGCGCGACCATGGCTCGTCCCTGCGCGACGAGGCCGGCGTGGTGGCGCTGATGGCCGAGAGCGGGGTGGTGGACCGCGACCGCATCTTCCAGGCGGCCGACCGCGTGGCGAAGACCTTCGCCGCCGTCCGCACCACCAACCCGCAGGAGCGGGCGTGGCTGCTGCTGGCGGCGCGGGCGCTGATCGAGCGCGCCGCTCCGATGAAGCTGGCGATCGACGACCAGACCGTTGAGAATGCCAAGCCGCAGATCCAGCGCATCGACCCGGCGAACCCGCCGGCGATCCGCAACCTCGGCGGCGAGGTCAGGCAGGTCGTCTCGGTCGCCGGCGTTCCCGACCAGCCGGCTGCCGCCGAGGAACAGGGCATGACCATCCGCCGCCGCCTGTTCGACATGGCCGGGCGCCCGGCGGACCCGGCCGGCGTGCGGCACAACGACCTGCTGGTGGTGATCCTCGAAGGCGAGGTCAACGACCCGCTCGACCACTCGGTCCTGGTCAGCGATCCGCTCCCTGCCGGCTTCGAGATCGAGAATGTCCGGCTCGCCAACAGCGGCCAGCTCGGCAGGCTGTCCTGGCTCGGCGAGCTGTCGACCGTCCGCAACGTCGAGTTCCGCGACGACCGTTTCGTCGCCGCGGTCGATCTTGCCAAGGCGTCGCCGCGCTTCCGCCTGGTCTATCTGGTCCGTGCCGTGACCCCCGGCGACTTCGCGGTTCCGGGTGCCCAGGTGGAGGACCTCCAGCGCCCGCACCTGTCGGCCCGCACGGCGGTTTCCCGCCTGCGCGTCCTGGCGGAATGACCGGCGGCCGCTGCCGGGTCCGGAAGGCTCCACCTGCCCGGGCCCGGTGATGGCCATGATCGGCCAGAGTGCGTTCGCTTCAAGCGGAACCGCTTGAAGCGTGACTCACAGGGAAAACCAAAAGCTTAGAGCCTGTCTGGTGCTCCAATATGCATCACGCAGGCTCTAGGATGCCGCGCACCGTGCCGCCTCCGCCGGCAATGGCCCTCGGCCGGTTGCCGGGGCCTCCGTTCAGGCCCCGCGGGCAGGGGCCAGCGCGCCCGTGGTTCCACGGAGCACGAGCGTCGGGACCAGCGGCGGCGCCGGTGTCGGGCTCTCCCCCTGCAGGCAGGAGAGCAGGTAGGCGGCGGCGCGCCGGCCGATCTCATGGTTGTCGATGTGCATCGTGGTCAGCGGCGGATCCATCTGGCGGCTGATGGCGATGTCGTCGAAGCCGGTGATCGCCAGGTCCCGCGGTACGGCCAGCCCCATCGCCCGTGCTTCCAGCAGCGCGCCGATCGCCAGATAGTCGTTGCCGCAGATCAGTGCCGTCGGCCGCGGCGCCGTTTCCAGCATGGCGCGGACGCTCTGCCGGCCGAAGTCGATGCTCCACTCCCCTTCGTACAGATGCTGCGGGCGGATGCCGAGGCCCCGCTCGGCCAGCGCGTCGCGTATCCCGTCGAGGCGGTCGGCGACGCGATCGTTGCCGGTGGTGGGCTGGATGATGACGCCGATCACCTCATGCCCATCGTCGAGCAGGTGCCGCGCGATCTTGCGGAAGGCCTGCCGGTTGTCGAAGCCGATGCAGGGATGCGGGCTGCCGGGGCGATGGCTGTAGGTGACGACATAGGGGATGTGCCGCGCCTGGATGTCGGCGAACAGGTCCGGCTTGTGGGATTCGCCAACGATGGCCAGCGCCTCGACCCCGCGCGCCAGCATGGCCTGGACGTCGCTGCGGGCCTGGTCCTGGTTGTAGTTGAAGCAGCTCAGCAGCAGCGTGATCCCGCGCTCGGCGAAGGCGGTCTGCATCGCCCCGACCTGGGCGGCGAAGACCTCGTTGTCGAGCGTCGGGATCACCGCCCCGACGATCGAGCTGCGGCGCCTGGCCAGCGCGCTTCCGGCGGCATGCGGCATCCAGCCCATCGCCTTGGCGGCGGCCAGCACCCGCTCGCGGATCGGCGGGGCCACCTTCTCTGGGCTGTTGAAGACGCGCGATACGGTGGCGATGGACACCTCCGCCGCCGCCGCCACATCCACCGCGCGAGGCGGGCGCTTGGGCTTCGGCTCACGCTCTGACATCGGTGACTTCTCCATGGAACGAGCCGGCGTGCGGGTGCGCCTGCCGGTTGAAGGGCGCCTATCTGAAAGCGGTTACATATCCCCCGACACTGCGTCAAGTTTGCTGTTGCATCAGTTTGAGCCCCCAGCTATGTAAGCGCTTACATCGATGACGGAGAGCCGGCATCCCCAGCTCCCGGCACCCGGCAACGTGCAAAGGCCCGCCCGTGAACGGGCCGCAACAGGAGGAATGCGATGCGTAACGGTCTGTCTGGATTTCTGGCGGGTGCCCTGACGGCGGGCGTTCTCCTGTTCGGCGGCGCTGCTGCCGCGGCCGAGATCGGCGCGCATACGATGAAGTTGGCGAGTGCCGGAGCCGACGGGTCGCCGCTGGCGATGGGCATGGCCAAGTTCGCCGAGATCGTGAAGGCGAAGAGCGGCGGCAAGATCAAGGTGCAGCTCTTCACCAACGGCGTGCTGGGCGGCGACGTGCAGATGATCTCGGCGCTCCAGGGCGGGATCGTCGAGATGACCGTGCTGAACGCCGGCCTGCTCGCCAGCCTCGACGACAGCTTCGTGCTGGTCGACCTGCCGTTCCAGTTCGACACGCCGCGGGAAGCCGATGCGGTCATGGACGGCCCGGTGGGCAAGGCCCTGCTGGACAAGCTGTCGCCCAAGGGGCTGGTCGGCCTCGGCTACTGGGAGCTGGGCTTCCGCCAGTTGACCAACAGCCGGCATCCGGTGGCGTCCGTCGAGGACATCGCCGGCCTGAAGATCCGCGTGGTCCAGTCGCCGATCTACATCGACCTGTTCAACACGCTGGGCGCCAACGCCGTGCCCCTGCCCTTCCCCGAGGTCTACACCGCCCTGGAGAGCAGGACGGTCGACGGGCAGGAGAACCCCGCCCCCAGCATCCTGACCGCCAAGCTGAACGAGGTGCAGAAGTACCTGACGCTCAGCAACCACATGTACAACCCGCAGGCCGTGCTGATCGGCGCCAAGTTCTGGAACCGGCTGAACGAGGACGAGCGCAAGCTTATCCAGGACGCGGCGCTCGAGGCCCGCGACTATGAGCGCAACGTCTCCCGCGAGCAGGCCGGCAAGGCGGTCGAGGAACTGCAGTCCCGCGGCATGGTCGTGAACGAACTGGCGCCGGCCGAGATCGAGAAGTTCCGCGCGAAGATCCAGCCGGTGGTGGAGAAGTTCTCGCAGAAGGTCGACCCGGCCCTGCTGGCGCAGGCACGTGCGGAGATCGCCAAGGCGCGCGCCGCCCAGTGATCCTGCGAACAGTGATCCTGCGAACAGTGATCCCGCGACCTTGATCCTGCGAACATAGATCCTGCGTCTCGCGACCGCGCGGCCCCGGCCGGCGCGGTCCGGCGCCTTCACCGGCGGAACACAGCCATGATCGTCGTCTTCGGATCGATCAACCTCGACCTCATCTTCGCGATGGATGGCCTGCCGTCGGCGGGGCAGACCCTGCTGGCGCGCTCGCTCGACCTGCATCCCGGCGGTAAGGGCGCGAACCAGGCGGTCGCCGCCGCCCGCGACGGCGCCGCCGTCACGATGGCCGGCGCGGTCGGCAGCGACGGCCTGAGGGAAACCGCCCTGTCCGGCCTTCGCCGCGCCGGGGCCGACCTGTCCCGTGTGGCGGTCGCCGACCGGGCGACCGGCACCGCGGCCATCTGCACCGACGCCGCCGGGCGCAACCAGATCGTCGTCGCCGGCGGGGCTAACCTGCAGGCGCGCGCCGATCAGGTCGAGGACGCGCTGCTCGCCCCCGGCACCGTCCTGCTGGTGCAGATGGAGACGGATCCGGGCGAATGCGCGGCGCTGATCCTGCGCGCCAAACGGCTCGGCGCCCGGATCATCCTCAATCTCGCGCCCGCTGCCCCGCTGCCGCCGCCGGTGCTGGACGCCGTCGACATCCTGGTGGTGAACGAGGATGAGGCTGCATGGCTGGGTACCCATCTGGGCTGCGCCGGCGATGCGGAGGCATTGTCCGCCCGGTTGGGCGGTACCGTGATCCGCACGCTTGGCGGCGACGGAGTGGAATGGGCCGGGACCGAGGGCGGAGGGCGCCGCCCCGCCCCCCGGGTGGTCGCGCGCGACACCACCGGCGCCGGCGACTGCTTCGTCGGCGTCCTTGCCGCAGAGCTGGATCGTGGCCGGCCGCTTGCCGATGCGATCCACCGCGCCTCCTGTGCCGCCTCGCTGTCCTGCACGCGGGCCGGCGGGCAGGCGAGCCTGCCGACCGCTGCGGAGACCGATGCGGCACTCGCCGGCATCCCGGACGCCGCCGTTCGACTCACCTGATTTTGCACTCCCTCCCGATTGGAAGAGCCACCCATGGCGCAGCGCATTGACGGCATCATCCCTGTGATGCTGACCCCCTTCACCGATGCCGGCGAGATCGATTATCCCGGACTGGTCCGGCTGACCGAATGGTACCTGGCCAACGGCGTCGACGCCCTGTTCGCCGTCTGCCAGTCCAGCGAGATGCAGTTCCTGTCGCTGGACGAGCGGGTGAAGCTCGCGGAATTCGTCGTCGCCACCGTCGCGGGCCGGGTGCCGGTGGTGGTGTCGGGCCATATCAGCGACGACCTCGACGCCCAGGTGGAGGAGTTGACGGCGATGGCGGCCACCGGCGGCGATGCGCTGGTGCTGGTCACCAACCACCTCGATCCGAAGAACGAGGGAACCGAGGCGTTCCGCCGCCACTTGGCGCATCTGCTGGACCGCCTGCCGCGCGATGTCCCGCTGGGCCTCTATGAATGCCCGGCGCCCTACCGTCGCCTGCTGAGCGACGAGGAACTGCGGCTGTGCATCGACACCGGCCGCTTCGTCCTGCTGAAGGACGTGAGCTGCGACCTGGACACGGTCAAGCGCCGGCTGCGGATCGCCGAAGGCTCCGGGCTGGCGATCGTCAACGCCAACGCCGCGATCGCGCGTGACGCCATGCGGGCCGGATCGCCGGGCTTCACCGGTGTCTTCACCAACATCCATCCCGATCTCTATCGCTGGATGCGGCTGTCGGGCGACCGTCATCCCGAACTTGCGGACGAGCTGGCCACGTTCCTGGTGGTGGCCGCCGTATCGGAAGCGCTTGGCTATCCGGCCTTCGCCAAGATGTATCATCAGCGCATCGGGACCTTCGGGTCGATCCGCTGCCGGGTGATCCAGTACGACGTGCGCGAGCGCTTCTGGGCGGTCGACGCCGTGCTCGACAAGGTGATCGAGGGAACCGACCGCTTCCGCGCGAAGATCGCGGCCCTGCCCGGCGAATGATCCAGGGCCGGCCGGCCACGGCCGGGGGACGGTAAGCAAGACCATGAGGAGGAGCGCATGGGCCGGGTAATCGGGCGGGTGATCGACGGGTATGTCTTCGTTCTGAAGGTCGCGATGGTGGCCTGCCTGGCCGGCATGCTGGTGCTGGTTTTCGGCAACGTGGTGCTGCGCTACGGCTTCAACAGCGGCATCACGGTGTCGGAAGAGGTGTCGCGCCTCCTCTTCGTCTGGATGACCTTCATGGGCGCGGTCGTCGCCTTGCACAGGCAGGGGCACCTCGGCATGGACAGCCTGGTGGCCGTCCTGCCCAGGATGGGGCGGCTCGTCTGCTTCGTCGCCAGCCATCTGCTGATGGTCTACGCGACGTGGCTGCTGCTCAGCGGAAGCTGGGACCAGACCCTCATCAACCTGGACGTCACGGCGCCCGCCACCGGGATCTCGATGGGCTTCTTCTACGGATCCGGCGTGATGTTCGGCGTCCTGGCGCTGGTGATCCTCGTCACCAACCTCGTCCGCGCCGTGGCCGGCCGCCTCACCGACAACGAACTGATCATGGTGACGGAGTCGGAGGAAACGGTGGAAAACGACGCCGCCCCAACCGGCCGTCACGCCTGACCGCCGAGCGAAGGAGCTTGCCATGACCGTAACCGTCTTCCTCGGCTCGCTGCTCGGCGCCATGGCCATCGGCACGCCGATCGCGTTCGCCCTGCTGCTGTGCGGCGTCGCGCTGATGGTCCACCTCGACCTGTTCGACGCCCAGATCGTGGCGCAGAACGTCATCAACGGCGCCGACAGCTTCCCGCTGGTCGCAGTGCCCTTCTTCATGCTGGCGGGCGAGGTGATGAACGCCGGCGGCCTGTCCCGCCGCATCGTTGCCGTGGCGATGACGCTGGTCGGCCACGTGCGCGGCGGGCTCGGCTATGTCGCCATCCTCGCCTCCTGCATCCTGGCCAGCCTGTCCGGCTCGGCGGTGGCCGATGCCGCCGCCCTGTCGGCGCTGCTGGTGCCGATGATGGTGCGGGCCGGCCATGACAAGGCACGGTCCTGCGGTCTGATTGCCGCCGGCGGCATCATCGCGCCGATCATCCCGCCCAGCGTCGGCTTCATCATCTTCGGCGTCGCGGCCAACGTGTCTATCACCAAGCTGTTCCTGGCCGGCATCGTGCCGGGCCTGATGCTTGGACTGGCGCTGGTTGTCGCCTGGTGGATCGTGGTCCGCAACGAGGATCTGGCCCCGCCGCCGCGCGCGTCGAGGGCGGAGGTGCTGGGCGCGGTGAAGGATGGGTTCTGGGCGCTGCTGCTGCCGGCCATCATCATCTTCGGCCTGAAGTTCGGCATCTTCACCCCGACGGAAGCGGCGGTCGTCGCCGCGGTCTACGCCCTGTTCGTCGCCGTCGTGATCTATCGCGAACTGAAGCTGTCGCAGCTTTTCGACCTGTTTGCGTCGGCGGCCACCACCACGGCCGTCGTGATGTTCCTGGTCGCCGCCGCCATGGTGTCGGCCTGGATGATCACCATCGCCAACCTGCCGGACCAGGTCGCCGACCTGCTTGAACCGTTCATGGGCAGTCCCGTGCTGCTGATGGCGGCCATCATGGTGCTGGTGGTGATCGTCGGAACGGCGATGGACATGACTCCGACGATCCTGATCCTGACGCCGGTGCTGATGCCGGTGATCAAGCAGGCCGGCATCGATCCCGTTTACTTCGGCGTGCTGTTCATCATCAACAACGCCATCGGCCTGATCACCCCGCCGGTCGGCACCGTCCTGAATGTCGTGGCAGGCGTTGCCAGGCTCAACATGGGAAGCCTCATGCGCGGCGTCTGGCCTTTCCTGCTAGCGCAGCTTCTGATGCTGGCCCTGCTGGTCCTGTTCCCGTCCCTGGTGACCGTCCCCGCCCGCTGGTTCGCCGGCTGAGGGCATAGGGCGGCCGGCCGCTGCACGCCGCCGGACCCTCTGCCCTCCGGGAGGGCGGAAGGTCCGGACGGGGTGAAATCCCGATGGCCCCCTAGCAGGCTGCTGAAAAACACCCTTCCCGGCGCGGCATGGTTGTGATTCGCTTTCCCTGCGGTGGTCAGGTGAGGTCACGGGTATGCGCGGACGGCAG
>NZ_JAGINO010000004.1 GCF_017876115.1 Azospirillum picis | reverse complement strand
TGAGAGCCGTGACAGACCATCACGTCGATAGGAGGCATGTGGACCGGCGGCAACGCCTGAAGCTAAGCCTTACTAATCGCTCGATCGGCTTGATCTCCATCCGGGCGCCATGCACAGCGGCAAGCCGCTTCATGGACGTGCTTGAAGACGCATCCCGTCAAAGACATTCGACTTTATCGCATCACGGAAAAGGCCGCCTCCCATAGGGAAGGCGGCCTTTTCCGTTTGCCAGCTTCGCCGTCGTGACGGCTTCCGCGGCCGGCGCTACTCGCCGATGCTTCGGAAGCCCATGTCGCTGTCGGCGGCGGTGACGAACCAGTTCTTCGGATCACCCGTTGAACCGGCGAGTTCCGGCTGGTCGAGGGCCGGCCGCACCATCATCCGGGTCGGCGTGCGCAGACCGTTCTTCAGGCACAGGAAACCCATCATCGACAGCGGCCGCGCGGCATGGGCGTTGAGCGTCCGGCACATCAGGGCGACCATGCCCTCGCGGCGGGCCAGCTCGGTCATCAGCGAGAAGGTCGACATCAGCCAGCCGGGCCGGGCGAGATAGTCGCAGACGACGCCCACCGGCTCGCCCTTCCACTGGTCGACGCGCAGCACGACGTAGGCGAGCACGGTCTCGCCGCGCATGACGTAGAAGCGGCGGTGACGTCCGCCCGTTGGCGTGCTGTCGAAGCGCCAGTTCAGGAAAGCCCAGTCGCGCCGGGCGATCACCGGGTGCTGGAGCGACGCCGACTCCCAGAGATCGTCGACCCGGTAATCGAAGCTGCCGATCTCCACCAGCTTGGCGCCGAGCATCCGCGCCGACAGCCCGTAGCCCAGCGAGACCGAGGCCAGTGCCGGCTTGCCGACCGTCGCCACCAGCCGCGCCAGCCCGCCGCCGTAGGGACTGACGCGCAGGCAGCGCTGGGGATCGATGACCCGCAGGTAGGTCGGGATGTTGCCGAGGTCGAGCCAGCCCGCCCGCTTGTAGGACTTGTAGGCGGCCTCGGTCATCGACAGTGACACCGCGAGGTCGGTCGCGCCGGCATGCGTCTCCGACAGCGCCGGACCGACGCCGCGCAGGCGCCACTCCGGCGCGACCATCAGGTCGATCGCCCAGGACCCGCGGCGGGTGCGTTCCCCGACCTTCAGGGCGAACGGAATGCCGCCCTGCTGGCCGACGACCGCACCGTTACGCTTGCACAGCCAGAGCTGCGGCCCTTCGTGTTCGCGTTCCGGCGGCTCCTCGAACAGCCAGTGGAAATGGTCGGGCGCCAACTGGAGTGCGTCGGCGCCGAACTGCGCGCGCTGGAACGTCTCCAGGGCGGCGCGGTCGCCCGGTTCATACCGGGCGACGCCACGCTGTTTCCAGTCGATCACGCTCATGCCGCATCCTCGACCGACACCGGCTGCACCAGGGCGGCATCGCGCAGGATGCGGGCGGAGGTGCGGCGCTTGGCGGTGATGTCCTTGTAGACGCGGTGGATCTGCTGGACGGTCAGGTTCAGCGCCGCGGCGGCCTCCTCCTCCGACGCGCCGCGACCGTAGGCGCACAGCGCCAGATCGAGCTTGTCGTAGGGCAGGGCGTAGTAGAACTCCTCCTGCGACTGCGGCAGGGTGTAGGTGTCGGTGCTGGGCTGCTGCGCCCGGATCTCCGCCGGCAGGCCGAGATAGGCCGCCATCTGGTAGACCTGCGACTTGTAGAGATGGGCGATCGGCTTGAGGTCGGCCAGCCCGTCGCCGCCGCGCACGAAGAAGCCGAGCTCATACTCCAGCCGGTTCGGCGTGCCGAGCACGGCGTAGTTCAGGCGGTCGGCGTGGGTATATTCGACGGTCTTGCGGATGCGCTGCTTCAGGTTGGTGGCGGCCACGACATCGAGATAGACGTCGACCGGCATGCGGCTGGTCTGGCGCTCGCCCTCCGGCGATTCGACGGTCAGGGTGAAGTAGTTGACGCGGTCGGCGTCGAGCAGGTTGCCGGCCAAGCCGATCTTCTGCTTCCAGCCCGGACCGAATTCCGGGAAGAGGCGGCGGATCGCGTTGTCGCGCCGGTCGTAGCAGCCGAGCGCTTCCAGCGGTCCGGTGATGTTCTCCATCGCCGGCGTCACGCCGAGATGGTCGCAGAGCAGGGTGCCGAGCCGGGTGCTCTTCGGCGAGTTCTCCTTCTCCGGCATCAGGATGCACTGCACGCGATCGGGGCCGAGGGCACGCACGGCCAGCGTGGCGCAGACCGAGCTGTCGATGCCGCCGGAGACACCGAGGACGACGCCCTGGCGGCGCAGGTCATGGGCGACGATGCGACGGATGGCCTCTTCGATCTCGTGTGCGGCAGCCGCGCAGTCCAGATCGAGAGCCTTGGAATCGAACGAAGTGAGGGCGTTCAGCATGATGTCGGTTCCCGATGGGTTTGTTGCATCGTCGTGGTTGGGTCTTACAGACTTGACGGGGCGGCAGGACGGCGGTCAGGCCGCGCTGGGCTGAAGAGTGGTGGTTACGGTTGCCATCCCTCCGTCCGCCGCGTGATCCTCGAGCACATGGATGTCGGCGCGCTCCAGGGCTTCGCATTGCCGGCGGAGCGTCTGGGGCAGCTCGTCATGGACGTAGCGCGCCAGCATCTGCAGCGTCAGCATGCCGACCAGGGCCATTTCCTCACGCTCGCCGGACATCCGGCCGTCCTGGCGGTGCGCCTTGTCGGCGAGTGCGGTGACCGCGGCGGCATCGGCAACGCCGTAGCGGGCCAGTGCCTCCGGCGAGAGAAGGTCATGGACATAATCGGGAGCGCCGGCGCCGAACAGGGCGCTGGTCATCGGCGCGCGGTAGGGGCGCTTCGGACGCTGCCCGATCTCGGCCGGGAGATGACGGGCGGCCAGCCGGCGCAGGGCCAGCTTGTCGCGCAACCCCAGCATCTTCACCCGGTCTGGCAGGGCGGCGCAGAGATCGTCCACCGCCGGATCGAGGAAGGGATAGCGCACCTCGATGCTGTTGGCCATGGCGACGCGGTCGCCCTGGGCGGACAGCAGGTAGGGCGTCATGAAGGAGGAGATCTCGGCCCACTGGCTGCGGGCCAGCGGCGACCAGCCGCGCCAGCCGGCGGGCAGGACGTCCGCCACCCGCGCCTCGAAGGCGGCATCGTCGGCAGCGGCCTGGACGTCGGCCGACAGCAGCCGCTGCGACCAGGCGGTGTTCCGCCAGCGGGTGCGGTGGGCATAGAAGGGGTCGTCCGTCTCCATCATCCCGCGCTTGAAGAAGGCCTGCCACAGCGGGCTGTCCTTCTGGCCGTTGACGGCGGCGAAGGGATGGATGCGACCGAGCAGTTTCGGGCGGGCCTTGCTGCCGGGCTGGCGAGCCCAGAAGCGGCGGACCTTGTCCTCCTTGAAGATGTCGTAGCCGGCCAGCCATTCGTCGGCGCCCTCACCGGACAGCACGACGCGGATGCCGCGCTCGCGCACCAGCCGGGACAGCAGGAACAGCGGCGCCGGGGCGGTGCGCACCAGCGGCGCCTCGCCATGGCGGACGACGTCGGGCAGGGCCGCCTGGATGTCCGCCGGCCCGCAGAGGATGTCGTGGTGCTCCGTCCCCAAATGGCCGGCCACGAGGCGCTGCTGCGGCGTCTCGTCGAAGCCGGCGTCGGTGAAGCGGACGCCGAAGCTGTGCATGTGGGTGGTGTCGAGCTTGCGCGCCAGCGCCGCGATCACCGAGCTGTCGAGCCCGCCGCTGATGTAGACGCCGACCGGCACGTCGGCACGCAGCCGCAGGCGGATGGCGTCGGTCAGTTTCTCCTCCAGCCGGTCGGCAGCCTCGTCCAGCGACAGGCGGGCCAGTGCCGGATCGGCGGTGAAGTCAGGCTGCCAGTAGCGGTCGACATGGAGCGCCAGCGTCGAGTCGACGCGGATCGCGGTGCCGGCCGGCACGCTGTCGACCCGCGCGAAGACGCTGCCGTGGGGGGCGGCGCTCCAGTGGCTGAAGACCTGGGCGAGGCGGGCGGGATCGAACTCCGGTTGCACCCGGCCGCCGCCGAACAGCGCCTTGGCCTCGGATGCGAAGACCAGATGGTCGCCGCGGCGGGCGTAGAACAGCGGCAGGATGCCGAGGCGGTCGCGCACCAGCCACAGCTCGCGCCGGCGGTTGTCCCACAGCGCAATGGCGAACTGGCCGTTCAGCTTGCTCCAGCAGGCCGGACCGTACTCCTCGAAGGCGTGGACGATCACTTCGGTGTCGGTCTGGGTGTAGAAGCGGTGGCCGCGCGCCTCAAGGTCGCGGCGCAGCTCGACGTGGTTGAAGATCTCGCCGTTGAAGCTGATCCAGAGCGTGCGCTCCTCATTGTGGATCGGCTGGAAGCCGCCGGCCAGACCGACGATGCTGAGCCTCGCATGGGCGAGCCCGATCCGCTCGTCACGGTAGAAGCCGTAGCCGTCCGGCCCGCGGTGGCCCAGCATGGCGATCATGCGCTTCAACTCGTCCAGATCGGCCGGTTGGGCATTCGATCCTGCGAGAACTCCGGCGACACCACACATCAGCGTGCTCTCTGTCCTGGGGTGGGTTCTTGAAGGGGGAAGCCTGCGGCTCCCGTCCTAGCCTTCTCCCGCAGCCAGCGGCTGCGGGACGGGGAGAGGGGCGGCGGCCTCCATCAGGTCGAGGCGCCGGATCTTGCCGGAGTCGGTCTTCGGCAGGCTGTCGCGGATCTCGATGAACTTCGGAACCAGATGGCTTTCGAGGCGGCCGCGGCAGTGCTGCCGGATGGCGGGTTCGGACAGCGCCGCACCGTCGCGAGGGACGAGGAAGGCCTTGACCGCAAGGCCGTCCGCCTCGTCGGGAACGCCGACGACGCAGGCTTCGGCGACCTCGTCCAGTTCGTACAGCGCGTTCTCGACCTCCTTGGGGCTGACCTTTTCACCGCGGCACTTGAAGATGTCGTCCTTGCGGCTGACGAAGTAGAGGTGTCCGTCGGCGTCCTGGGTGAAGAGGTCGCCGGTGAAGAGCAGCGTCTCTCCCTGCGGCCCGCGGCGAAGCCGGCGGGCGGTTTCCTCGGGGCGGTTCCAGTAGCCGCGCATCACGTTCGCGCCGCGCACCACCAACTCGCCGACCTGGCCGGGAGGAAGGCGCCTGCCGTCCTCGTCGGCGACGAACGCCTCGCAGTTGGGGATGGCACGGCCGACCGACGCTGGCTTCGTCCCGAGATCGGCCGGGGCGAGCGTGCTGATGCGCGTGCAGCACTCCGTCATGCCGTACATCGAGTGGAAGGACGCCTGCGGGAAACGCCGGCACAACTGCTCCAGATGGGCGGCGGGCAGCGGCGCCGCGGCGTTGGTGAGGTAGCGCAGGCAGGAGAGGTCGGCGGTCTTCGCCGCCTCCAGCCCCAGCAGGGTCGAAAAAACGGTCGGCACGCCGGGCAGTCCGGTCACGCGATGCCGGACCAGGCGCTTCAGCGTCTCCTGGGGGAAGGCGAAGGACCTCTCAAGCACCAGGGTGAAGCCGACCCGCGCGGCGGTCGTGACCTGGGACAGGCCGTACCCGAAGGTGAGCGGCAGCACGCACATCACCACGTCGTCCGGCGTGTTGCCGAGATAGCTGGAGATCGCCCAACTGGTGTTCACGTGGTTGGCGTGAGTGAGCATCACCCCCTTCGGCCGGCCCGTGGTGCCGGAGGTGTACATGATCACCGCCAGATCCTGATCGATCAGGCCGGGATCGGCCGGGACGCGATGGGGTTCACCCAGCGCCTCGGCATAGAGCCGGCCGGTGGCGCCGGCGGGCAGATCTGAGCCGACCCAAAGGACCGCGGGCGGCGCCACCAACTCCGCCAGGGCCGGCAGGACCTGGCGGGCCAGCGCGGCAGGCGCGATCAGCATCCGGGCACCGGCGTCGGCCAGCAGGTAGGACAGCTTGTCGGCCTTGGTGGAGGGAGTGACGGGGACGAAGACGCCGCCGGCCTTCAGGGTGGCGAACAGGCCGGCGACGTATTCGATCGAGTTCTCCAGCATCACCGCGACGCGGTCGCCACGGCCGATCCCCGCGGACTGGAGCGCGCAGGCGATGGCGTCGCTCTCGCGGTCCAGTTCGAGGAAGCTGCGCCGAGCCTCCCCCGCGATCAGCGCGGTCCGCGATGGATCGCGCTGGGCGGTTTCAGTGAGGAGCTGGTGAACCAGGTGAGCCATCTAAGCTTCCCTTCTTGCTGGCGCCCGTCTCGGAGCCCGCATCGGGTGTCCGGGGGACCGTCCGCCTTCCGCCGCCCGTTCAGGCGGCGTTGCGAAGCTCCTGCTTGCGCGTGACGAAGCCGGCGATGCGTTCCACCGATTCAAGGTTGTCGGCAACCATGTCGTCATCGTCGACGGCGATGCCGAAGCGCTCTTCCAGGTAAGCGACGACATGCATGATGCCGGTGCTGTCGATGATCCCGGACTCCAGGAGGGATTCACTGTTGTCGAAGCCGGAGTCCTTGCCGAGCAGGAAGTTCTCCACGATGAACGCGCGGATTTCCGGCAGGGCGGGAGCGGTCAGGGTCGTGTCGGTCAGGGTGGCGGTCCGCATGTCTCTGAAAACTCCTCGTGGGTTCGTTCGGAAACGGGGGTTCCGGGTGGCTCTTCGGGATGGTTGGGCTGGGGCCCTCCCTGTCCCCTTGGCTCTTCCGGCCTCTGTTTTTTTGCAGCCGCGTGATACTGCAATTTTATTGTGATACTTGCGCTGCTTTGCGAGGGATCAAAGGATAGCAAGCGCTTGAAGTCTGTGGTTAGCCACTCTGTTCATCGGTAATAGGGCTTGACATCCATGTCCTGCCCTTTGGCATGCCCGCAGCGGCGCGCGGTCATACGCCCGCCGATTTCGGCTTGGCCATCGCGCCAGTCCATTGGGCCGGTCCATGACCCGCACCCTGTTCGGCCGGCTGGGCCTTGCGCTTGCGCAGCCAGGCCGGGATGCCGGTGAGCTGCACGCTGAGCCACTCGACGCTCACGTCGTCGGAAACCGGGAAAGCCTTCAGCAGCAGCGGATCGCTGCCGGGGCCGTTCCAGCCGGGGTCGATGGTGCGGGCGGTGCGATAGCCGGCACGGCGGATCTCCTCGACCTCGCGCTCCCCGAAGTCGCCGTTGGGGAAGGCGAAGTGGCCGCAACTCCGGCCCAGCGCCTCCTCCAGCTCCGTCCGGCACAGGGCGATCTCTTCGGTGCAGCGATGATCGTCACATTGCAGGAGGATCGGATGGGTGCGGGTGTGGGCACCATAATCAGCAACGTCGGCCATCCGCGCGACCTCGTCCCAGGTCATGGCCTGCCGGTCGGCGCCGTCGCGATCGGGATCGTTCCCGGCCTCCGCCAGCAGGCGGCGGCGTTCGGGGTCGGAGACGCGCTTCAGGCTTTCCACCCCGATGCGGTCGGCCGCCTCGGTCTTCCACCAGTAGGGGCGGTCGGTGCCGACCACCTGGCTGCAGAGATAGATCGTCGGGCGCAGGTCGAACTCGCGGAACAGCGGGGCGAGCGCCGTGTTGTTCCGGTGCCCGTCGTCGAAGGTGACCACCAGAGGGTAGGGCGGAAGGCTGTCCCAGCGTCCGCTCTCCAGCGCCTCCGCTACGGCATCGAGCGTGACGAAGCTGTAGTGCTTGGCGTACCAGCGCAGATGCTCGCGCAGGGTTTCGGGGCTGGGATCGTGGTAGACCACGATGGTGACGCCGCGACGCGCCTTGAGGTACCGCTGCATCGCGGCGAACCCCGTCCAGCGTACCAGGCCGGCGATGGCCTCCTTCATTCTGCATCCCTCCTCTTGTCGATGCCCGTGCTTCCGGTTCCCGGGCCCAGGCCACGGGGCTCATCCTCTGGCTTTCATCCGGTCCTGCGCTCGGCGTTGCCGGTCGGTCCGGCGGCCGGGACGGCGGCGGGGCCGACCGCGCCGGCGGGGACGGCACTCAGGCTGCCGCGGGCATGCCGGCGGTAGATGTCGAGCAGTCGCTCGCGGAAGACGGCGACGTCGAACTGGCGTTCCCATCGGGCGCGGGCGCCGGCCCCCAGGTTGCGGCGCAGAGTGCGGTCGTCGATGACCCGCACCAGCGCGTCGGACAGGGCGGCGACGTCGCCCGGCGGCACCAGCAGGCCGGTCTCCCCATCGGCGATGGCGTCCGGGACGCTGCCGACCGGGGTGGCGACGATGGTCAAGCCTTCGGCCATCGCCTCCAGCACCGACATCGGCAGCCCCTCGAACATGGAGGGCTGGACCAGCACATGGGCCGCGGCCAGTTCGCGCCGGCATCCGGCCTGGTCGAGCCAGCCGGTGAAGCGGACCCGGTCGGCGATGCCGAGTTCGGCCGCCAAGCCGCGGTAGGTCTCCAGATCGCCGTCGCCGGCGATGGTCACTTCCCAGTTGCGGTCGCGGCAGGCCGGGGAGGCCAGGGCGTTCAGCAGGACGTCGATGCCCTTGAGCTTGATCAGGCGGCCGAGGAACAGCAGGCGGACCGGTCCGGCGAAATCCTTGTCCGCATCGTCGCGGGCCGGCGGCGAAGCCGGGCCGGGCACCGCGTTGTGGAGCAGGGTGGTGCGGCGGCGCGCCTCCGGCCCGAAGGCTTCGGCGACCCAGTCGCGCCAGAATTCGCCGAGCACCACGATCTCCGCGGTCATCGCCATCATGCGGCGGATCGCCCACCGGCTGATCGGGCCGGCGTCCTTGAAGTGCTTCGGGAAACGTCCACCGTGCAGGTGCAGGACCACCGGCACGCCGAAGGCACGGGCCATGGCGATCAGGATGCCCTTGCGCACGACGCTGCCATATTCCGCCATGTGGATATGGACGAGGTCGGCCTTGCCGGCGACGAAGCAGCCGGCAAGACGGGCAACGGCCCGCATGAAGTAGAGGGGCATCAGGTGAAACTTGCCGGGACCGTAGCTGTCCACAACCTCGAACCGGACATCCGGGCAATTCTGCCTGAAGTCCGTGGTGAAGTTGTCGACGACGCGTCCCATGCCGCCTTTCTCCTGGGTGCCGCCCGGGGAGACGATGTAGATCATGTCCGCTCCTGATCCTTTTAACCCGCCGCTTCTGTGCTTCGCCCCGGGTCCTTTCCGATGGCGTCCGTTCTTCGACGGCTGCGGCGACAGGCTTGTTGTTATCGGTTGGTCACGCCGCGCCGGCCTCCGAACGCCCAGCCTTCGCGGAATGCATGTCCTGCAGCAGCCGGCGGACCGCCGGCCGGAACCCGTGCCTTGCGCGAGCAGGGCGGCGGGCGCTTGCAACTGTACGCCATGGCGCAGCCATACGCTGCGGAGCGACCGAACGGGTTGGCTTGTCGGGATGGTTACCCAACCTGAGCATGCAAATCTCCCTTGCGGTCATGGGGATTTCGATGAGTTTCGGGGGCGATCATCGAGCTCCTCATCGCCGCTTCGAGGCCGCGCTGGCCGCCGATTCCGCGAGCTGCCCGCCCAGTTCACCGCCCGGCCTTTCAAGCTCCCGGTAGATCGCCAGCAGCGACTTGGCGTAGGCGTCGATGCCGAACTGCTTCAGGAACAGGCGGCGGCCGTTCCCGGCAAGGCGGCCGTAAAGCTCCGGATCGCTGCCGAGCTGCACGACGGCATCCGCGAGGGCGGCGGCGTCGTTCACCGGAATGATCCGCGCGGTCTCGCCGTCGGTCAGCACCTCCGGGATCGAGCCCACGGCGGTGGTGACGACCGGCAGTTGCGCCGACAGCGCCTCCAGGATCACCATCGGCAGCCCTTCATGGGTGGAGGGCAGCAACAGCATGTCGTGGGACCGGATGTGGGCATGCGCCTCCTCCCGCCCGATCCAACCAAGGAAGCGGCACTCTTCGGCCACCCCCAGTTCCGCCGCCATCCGGCGATAGCCGTCGACGTCGCCGCCGCCGCCGATGGTGACATGGAAGGGTTGGCCACGCCGCTTCAGGTCGGCGCAGGCATGCAGCAGCGTGCCGATGCCCTTGCGTTCGGAAAGGTTGGCGAGCACGAGGAGGGCAAGGCTGGCGCCGGGCTCCGGCGGCCTGCGCGGCCCGAGATCCGTCCCGACGTCCGGCACCGCATTGTACAGCACCCGGATCTTGTGGGGGTCGGTGCGGACCGACTGGACCAGATAGTCGCGCCAGTTGTCGCCCAGAACCACCACGCGGCCGCAACGGTCGAACAGCCAGCGGCTGATGCCGCGAGCGAAGCGGCCACCTTCGAAATAGTCGACGAAGGAGGCGCCATGCAGGTGCACCACCGTCGGGCAGGACATCAGCCCGGCAACGGCCTGCACCGCGGCCTTGCGCAGGAAGCTCGCCCGTTCCGAGACGTTGATGTGGACCACGGACACCCGCCGTCGGGCCAGCAGGACCCCCAGCCGGGCGAGGGTCCGGCCAAGGTAGAAGGGCGAAAGCAGCACGCTGCCTGTGCCCCGGGTGTCGAGGATGATCGAGTCCGGTGCGCCGGACTTGTCGAACTGGTCGACCACATAGCCCGTCATGCGGCCGATCCCGCCGCCGCCGTCCAGCGCGCCGGGCGTCGCGAAGACGATGACGCGCCGGCGGGAGGCTCCCCCTTGACGGGATTGGAACCGGCTGTCGTTGGTGCTGTCCATAGGCGTCGAAATCCTTTCGGCTCAGGCAGCGTCGGATGCGGAAAACAGAGCTTGCCGCAAGCGGCGGCGCAGGCCGACCGGCATCAGCGAATGCATGGTGAAGGTGGCCAGCGCCATCGGCGTCGGCTGCCCGTCACGCAGGGCGGAATTGAGGATGCGCCAGCGGGTGCCGGCGGTGCGGGCCGCCTGTTCGCCGCCGGTGGCCTGCAGCAGCAGGCTCGCGTAGGCGCGCGGCGACAGGTGGTCGCGCATCGCCTCCGCCCACTCCAGCGCGTGGTTGATGTTGTGGCAGGTCGAAAGGGTGACCCGGTTGTTCTCGGTGTAGTGGACGGCCATGACATCCGGGATGTGGACCAGCGCCACGCCGTCGATCCGGCCGCAGGTGATCAGCCATTCCCAGTCGTCGAACCGGGATTCGGGAATGGGGTTTCGCAACAGCAGCGCCTTGGGCGTCAGGAGGGTGGTCGTGGGGGCGAAGGTTTCGCCCTTGAACAGCCCGCGCCGGATGAACAGGTAGTCGCCGATGGCGTCCTGCGGCCCGGCCAACCGCCGGGGCCATGCGAAGGTGCCGCGCGCGGTCACCACCTGGCAGCGGCAGCTCATGATCGGGAAGCGGATGCCCGTCGGACGGCCGGCCATCTGCAGGGCCACCTTCTCCGGCATCCAGTGGTCGTCGTCGTCGAGGAATGCGATCCAGTCGCCGCTGGCGCTGCGCACCCCGATGTTGCGCGCCTCCGCGGCACCGTGGTTCGTCTCCAGCGCCATGACCTTCAACCGCGCGTCGTCCAGCTTGCCGAGGTGCTCGACGGTCGCCGGGTCGGGGCCGTCGATCACGACGATGACCTCGATGTCGGCATAGGTCTGATCGAGCGCGCTGCGTACCGCCCGGGTTACCAGATCGGGCCGGTTGCGGGTGGGGATGACGACAGTCACCCGTTCGTTGGAGGCCGGATCGTTGTGGCCGGCCGGCTCTTTCATCGGGCTCATGGGTCTGCCTTCAAGCGAAATTGGGCGCAGAGGAATTGGGGGGCGATCAGAGGGAGCGGCCGTAGAGCGGCCTGCCCTGATCGACGATTGAGGCGGCGAAGGCCGCCGACGGCGCGGGCCGGCCCTGGCGGTGCAGGCGGGCCTGCTCCTCGGCACGATCGTGGAGCATGCGCTGCCAGCGGCTCTGCTGGACCAGGCGGACGACCGCGACGGTGGCGATCACCCAGTTCAGCGAATGGCGCTCGGCGAACACGCTTTCCGATACCGACACCGCCAGCAGGGCGCAGCCGACGGCGAAGGACCAGGCGGCCTCGGCGCGGCTGCTGCCGTAGCGCGCGGCGAAGAAGCCCTGGAACAGCAGGCGGGACAGCAGGGCCACCACCAGCACCACGCCGACGAGGCCGAGGTCGAGCGTCAGCTCCAGCCAGCCGCTGTGGGCCGAGGTGATGCCCCAGTCCCTGGTGAAGCTGGCGGCCGGGCCGTTGATGCCGAACCAGTAGGCGGCATAGCCGTAGCCGAGCAGCGGGCGGTCCCACACGGAGCGCACGATATGCTCCCACAGCACGGTGCGGCCGGTCAGGGTGGGGTCGCGGCCAAGCGCGTAGAGCACGTCGTACCAGAAGGTGGCGCCCGCGGTGACAACGATGACCAGCAGCGCGATCAGCAGCGCCATGGTCGGCGCGAAGCTGCGGATGCTGCCGCGCATGAAGGTGGTGGACAGGAGCGCCATCGACACCAGCACCGAGGTGACGAGGCCGGTGCCCGACCGGCTCATGATGATGAGGAGCATCGCCAGCGCCAGCAGCCCGCGGGTGATCCAGCGGCTCGCCTCCTTCTGCCAGTCCAGCCAGACCAGGCACAGCACCAGCCAGACCATCATGCGGCCCGTCACGTTCTTCTGGAAGAACACGCCCTTCCAGGCGCCGATATGCTGCGCGCTGTCCAGGCCGATCTGCGGCATGGCGAAGATCATGAAGAAGGAGGCGAACATGAGGAAGGACAGCCCGATCACCATCAGCCGCATGATCTCGGGGAAGCGGAAGCGCAAACCCAGCCAGATCCCGAAGACGGTGGTGAACAGGAAGGCGATCGACCGGCGGAGCGTCACGTCCGGGAACAGCGACCACAGGGCGGTGAGGAAGGCGAAGGCCAGCATCATCGTCAGCGCCGGACTGGCGAAGGGTATCTGGAACGCGATCGCCGGCCTGAGTGCGATGGCCACCAGCAGCAGCACGTAGATGCCGCCGTAGAGGACGGTGACGGCGGAGGATTCAAGGTCCCCCGACTGCGGGTCGCCACCGGTCAGCATCAGCGGCAGCACGGAGCCGCCAAAGGCGATGATGCAGACAACGGCGATGCTCTTTTCCAGAAAATCCAGGATTTTCATCGGTCTTCCTTGCGGCTGTCCCTGGGCTGCCGTCCGTGTTCGGCTGTGCAGCACTGAAGATGCGTACCGCTTCCCCCGTCGCGTAGGCGGGCGGTGGCATTAGACCGAAGGAGGCCGCACCCGAAAGGGGTAGCCGCTTCCGGACCACCCTATCCGGCCGCGCGGGTCCAAGACGGCCGTGGCAAAAGAAAAGCCCCCGCGCACGGGATGCGCGGGGGCCAGGATCAGGAGGCCTGCGGTGGGCGCCGCGTTACGACCCGTCGCCCTTGAGAACCATCACCGCGGTCTTGCACAGGATGAAGAAGTCGAACAGCAGGCCGCAGTTGCGGACGTAGAAGACGTCCATGGCGACGCGCTCCTGGAAGGTGGTGCGATGACGCCCCGACACCTGCCAGTAGCCGGTCAGGCCCGGACGGACCGTTCCGATGACGGCGGCGGACTCGCCCACTTCCGGCAGTTCCTTCGGCATGTAGGCGCGCGGGCCGATCAGGCTCATGTCGCCCATCAGGATGTTCCAGAGCTGCGGCAGTTCGTCGAGCGAGGTCTTGCGAAGGAAACGGCCGAGCGGGGTGATGCGCGGGTCGACCGTCAGCTTGTGGTAGGTCATGTACTCTTCGCGGGCGACCGGATCGGTTTCCAGCAGATGCTGTAGCTGTTCCTCGGCATCGACATGCATGGAGCGGAACTTCAGCAGGTCGAAGGTCTGCTTGCCGCCGGCCCAGCGCTTCTGGCGGAACATCACCGGACCCGGGCTGTCGAGCTTGATCGCGATGGCCAGCCCCAGCATCAGCGGCGCCACGGCCACCAGCAGGATGCTGGACAGGACGATGTCCATGGCGCGGCGGATGCGCAGGTAGACGGTCGGCGGACGGACGCTGACGCGCAGGGCGAGCGAGCCGTGAAGGTTGTGATAGGTCGCGTCGACGGCGCTGACGTTGCCTTCGCCGAGCACGCAGTAGACCTGGCGGTAGGGCAGGGTGCGCACCAGCCCGGTCAGGTCGGTCCCCTCGCCACCCATGTGGCGGTCGACGTGACGCCCGAGGTCGGCGACGATGGCGGCGCTGGCCTGGCGGGCGACCGCCGGCGACTTGGACAGCAGCTCCACCGGCCCCATCACCGGCAGGCCCGAAACCCGGGTCTGCCAGAGGCTGTCGTCGTCATCGACGAAGCCGACGGGCCGCATGCCGAGCCAGGGCAGGCGCTGCAGCTTCTCGGCGATGGCCGCACCCTGCGGGCCGGCACCGACGATCATCACCGGCGTCCGCCAGTCGAGCGCCGTCGACAGCAGGCCCTGGATCAGCAGCAGGTCGGCGACGTAGGTGATGGCGAAGCCGAGCAGCGCGATCGACAGCGCCTCGACGAAGAAGGAGCGGAAGCCGTCCATGACGACGAAGGGAACGGCAAGGACGGCGCAGCACAGGAAGGCGGCCTGAAAGGTGCGGCGCGTCCGCTCCATGTAGTCGAAGCGGCCGAGCGTATAGATGCCGAACACCGACTTGACCAGCGGCACCAGCATCAGCCCGGTGACCAGCGATCTCTGCCAGGCGGCCGCCTCCACCGGGTCGGTCAGCACGTCGGTGCCGAGGAAATGGTTGAGCGTCCATCCCACCAAGGCGAGAACCAGGCCGTCGGACAGGGCCAGCAGCAGCCCCGGCGCGATCGTCGGGATTGCCGTCTTTTTTGTTGCAGTCAGGTCGATGGCCACTTCAGGGTCCAGTTTGCTCATCGCAGGTCCCGTGGTTTGAAGGGAATGCCAGCCACCGCGCGGATACTGCGCGGATGGTCGCTCATCATCAGCGTCTCTTTGGAACCGGCCCGCCTTTACCATGCTGCGCCGACGCGCTTTCATCGCCGCATTTATGTAAAGAACGCTCTTTCATGATCTTTGTCAGCCGATCCCGAGGTTCGTTGAGGACGAATTAGGATGAGGATCGCCGACCAGCAACAGAGCATACGGACGTTGATTTCGCATCGGCGATACCACCGGGGTATCGAAGGGTGCGTTGCTTCGAATATTAAAGAGGATGCTTTTGGAGAGGCTCACGGGTGGCGTTAGCGGTTCGGGCTAGCGGCTTCGGTGTGCCACACCCCCGGTGGCGCCCGCCCTCGCCGCAAAAAATGGGTAGAGAGGGGGTGCCGCCTCCCCTTCCGGTTCCTTCTCCTGTGCGCGAATGGGGGTGTCGACCGATCGTGCGGCGCGCCGACGGTGCCGACAATTCCCGATGGAGGAGCCGCGACGATTCCGGACGAGCAGGCGGCGCGAACGCACCCTTGCCATTTTCCTTGCGTCAGAGGCAGCTTGCAGCCCTGCCGGAGCGCCTAATCGGAACGTCCAGGGCACAGTGCCGGAGCCGTGGTGACTAGCACCGAAGAGTGTTTTTCGTCGCTGCAAGGCCGAATTGACGGTCAGCCGCCAGCCCCCGAGATTTGGCCGGACTTTTCCCATTTTGCACCCACGCGCCACCCGGCGGACCGACCGGGGAACGCGCTCTCAGGGGAAGGCGGGAAGCGAAGGAAACCGGATGTCTCTCGAAGCTGGCACCATCATCAAGCACGGCTGGATGTTCATGGTGGCGAATGTGGTCAACCGCGCTGCGGGACTGCTTCTGCTGCCGCTTTACACGAAGGTCCTGTCGCCTGCGGAATTCGGCGTCTATGCGCTGATCAGCGTCGTCGGCGACATCGTCGCGGTCATGCTGATGATCGGCATGATCAACGCCTTCACCGTCGTCTACTTCGAACACCCCGACGACAAGGGCCGGTCACGCGTGGTCAGCACCACCATGATCGGCCTGTGGGTCGCATCGCTGGCGCTGCTGGCCGTCTCCTTTCCAGGCGGATGGGCGGCCAGCCACATGCTGTTCGGCACGTCCGAGCAAGCGCCGATCGTCGCCTTCGCCTTCGCCGGCATCGCGTTCAGCGCGGTGTTCGAACTGGCCCTGGCCTATTACCGGGTGCACAAGCGCTCCGGCACCTGCCTGCTGATCTCGGTCGGCAAGGCGGTCGGGCTGATCGGCCTCAACCTCAGCTTCCTGCTCGCGATGGACCTGGGGGTGACGGGCATCTTCCTCGCGAACGCGATCACCTTCGTCGGCCTGGGCGTCGGGCTGACCGTCGCCATCCTGGCTGCCAACGGTGTCTCCTTCTCCTTCGGCATCCTGAAGCGGGTGGCGGCGCTGGGGCTGCCCTTCATGCCGCAGACCATGCTGGACATGGGCAACCAGTTCGCCATGCGCTACCTGGTGAACCTGCTGATGGGCGTGGCGGCGGTGGGCGTGCTGTCCTTCGGGCTGCGGCTGGCGACGCTGCTCTACATGTTCCTGACCGCATCGTTCCTGCAGATTTGGTCGGTCAGCCGCATCGAGGCGCAGGACAGCACCGCCGGCCGCGAGCAGTCCGAGTTCGTGTTCTACCTGTTCCTGGTGCTGCTGACCGCCGCCGGCCTCGGCATGGCGCTGACCGCGCCCGAGGTGCTGTGGCTGATCGCGTCCCACGACTATGCGCCGGTGCTGCCCTGCATGCCGTTGCTGGTGCTGGCCTATGTGCTGCACGGCGTGCGGATGCATGCTGAGGTGGGCCTGGTCAAGACCAAGAAGGTCGGCGTGCTGCCGATGATCTCGCTGGGCGGCGTGGTGGTGGGAACGCTGATCATGGCGGCGACGCTCGGGCCGCTCGGGCTGATGGGTGGGGCGGTCGGTGTTCTGTTGCGCGAGCTGTTCATGGTCGGCGCCACCGAGGCCCTGTGCCGGCGCCTCAGCCCGAAGGAGCCGCCGCTGGGCGTCCTGCGCGTGCTGGGCATCCTGGCCCCGGCGACCATCGCCTATCTCGCCGGCCTCGCGCTGTTCGGCTTCGAGGTGGACCCGACCTTCGCGGCCGCCAAGGTCGGGCTGACGCTGCTGGCCGCCATCGCAGCCCTGTTCGGGCCGAGCTTCGGCAAGACGGATCGCGCGATGCTCTCCCGCATGCTCGGGCGTTTCCTGCGCCGGCCGCAGGCGGCCTGACCCCGCGCCGCACCACAATTCCAACCCGGAGGACCACAGGGCTATGCAGGACGCGTCCCGATACGGCTATTGGCAGACAGTCGGCGCCGACGCCATCCGCTATGGCGGCGGTTCGGGCCTGGGTGCTGTGCTGAAGCTCCTTGCCGGAAACCGCATGTTCCGCGTGACCTTCACCCTGCGGAGCTGCCAAGCGGCCCGGGGACTGCCGGCCCCGCTGCGCGCCCCGCTGCTGGCGGCCTGCCGCCTGGCGCACCGCTGGACCCAGCATTCTGCCGCCATGGACCTTCCGTGGGAGACCGAGGTCGGTCCCGGGCTGCGCATCCTGCACGGCTGGGGACTGGTGGTGAACGCCAATGCCCGGATCGGCGCGAACGTCACGCTGTTCCACGGCGTCACCCTCGGACAGAAGGACGACCTGCTTCCCTCCGGCCGGGTCACCCATTACCCGGAACTGGGCGATGGGGTGTGGGTCGGTCCGCACGCCGTGGTGATCGGCGTCAGCGTCGGCGACGAGTGCATCGTGGCGGCCTCCTCGGTCGTCACCAAGCCGGTGCCGCGGCGTACCGTGGTCGCCGGCAATCCCGGCAAGCCGGTGGCGGAGGTCGCGGTGCCCGACATCCCCAACCCGGCACCGGTCGCCGGCAGGCCGGGGGTGTCGGCTGCCGCCGTCGCGCCGATGCCGGGCTGAGCCGGCACGGGACCGGCGACGGGGAGGCGCCCGCGTCGGCAGGCGGGAAGAAAAGCAGGAAGGGGCCGGCAGCATGCTGCCGGCCCCTTCCTTTTTCACCTTGCGATGGCTACCGCTATCAGGCGGCGTGGGCCAGCGCCGGGTCGTGCCAATCAACGGCGTGGTAGCTGGTGTCGATGGCGGCGTGCGACAGGTCGGTGACCGAGCCGTCGAGGCTGGCGGCGGTCGCCACCGGGGCGGCGGCAGTGGCCATCGTGTGGGCCAGCAAAGCGTTGGCATCCAGCGCGGCGGCTGCGGCGGCCTTGGCGGCGGCGTCGACGATCGTGCCGGTGCCGTTGGCATCGGCGATCGTGGCGGCGGTCGGGTTGGAGATCTTCAGCCCGAAGGTCTCGTTGCCTTCCGTCACGCTGTCGCTCAGCACCTTGACCGCGATGGTCTTGGTGGTTTCGCCGGCGGCGAAGGTCAGCTTGCCGCTGGTGGCGGCGTAGTCGGAGCCGGCCTTGGCGGTGCCGTCGACCGTGGCGAAATCGACCGTGACCGGGGTGTTGGAAGCCGCCGACAGCTTCACCGTGAACACCGCGTTGGCGGTGTTCGGAGTGGTGCCGCCGTTGTCGGTGTCGAACACCGCGCCGCCCATCGCCTGCTTGATGATGTTGACCTTGGTCTGGTTGACCGTCTTGTAGTCGTCCATCAGGATGCCGCCGACATCGCCGGATTCCGGGGTCCAGGCCCAGAAGGTCCAGCTCATGCCCTTGTCGCCGGCGGCGATGTCGCTCTTGCCGTCCAGGTTCCAGTCGCCGTTCAGGTACTTGGCCATGGTGCTGGCCCAGGTCTGCTCAGCCGAGCTCTTGAACTGGCCACCCCACTCGCCCAGCAGGATCGGGGCGGTGTCGTTCTTGTACAGGTACCCCCACATCTTGTCGTACTGGGCCGGCAGGTTGTTCGGGTAGTTCGGGTCGTTCAGCCAGCTGAACTGGCCGACGCTCTGGCCATAGGCGTGCGGCGAATAGACCAGCTTGTTCGGGGTGTCGAAGTGGATCGGGCGCGACTGCGCACCGGCCAGCGTGCTGCTCCACTCCGTGCCCTCGACGAACAGCAGCCAATCCTTGTTGACCGACTGGATCGAGTTGCCGATGCGCTCGGCCGCCGAGGCCCAATCGGTGGAGGCGTTGCCGCCCCAGGTGGCGCTGACGCTGGGCTCGTTGTGCAGGTCGGCACCGATGACCGTCTCGTTGCCGGCGTAATGCTTGGCCAGCATCTTCCAGTTCTCGATCATCTTCGATTCCGGGTGGGCACTGGTGTACCACAGCCCGTGCTCGTTGGTGCCGGCGCCGCCGTCGTTGCGGTGGTGGTCGAGGATCACCTTCATGCCGAGCTTGCCGGCGTAGTCGATGACCTTGTCATAGACCTGCAGGCGGGTCAGGCCGACGAGATCCGGGTTCTTCGAGTAGTCGATGCCGTTGGTCACCGCCGAGCTGTCGAACATGGAGTCCGACATGGTCAGGCGGATGGTGTTGAAGCCGACCGACTTCATGTTCTCGAGGTGATGCTGGTAGCTGTCGACCCACAGGCCGGCGGGCACGTAGTTGTAGCCCTCGCCGCCGAACCAGTTGACGCCGGTCAGGCGGACGGTGTTGCCGGCCTCGTCGACGATCTGGTTGCCCTCGGTGTGCAGGAAGCCCTGGATGCCGCCCGCGGACTTGGTGCCGGTCGGCTCGGTCACTGTCACGTCGCTGACCGACAGGCTCGGCTGCGTCGGCGCCGGGTTGGACGGGTTGGAGGGGGTCGACGGGTTGGAGCTGCTGCCGCCGAACCAGGACTTGTCGGCGTGGACCTCCATCGTGCCGTTCCACCACATGCCCTTCTGACCGGCGACGACGTCCTTGCCGTCGAGCGCGCCCTTGTCGATGGACACGATGCTGTCGGTCGGGGAGACGGCATGGCCGCCGATGGTGATCTTGTTGACGTACAGGTTGCGGTCCGCGCCGTTGGCGACACCGTCGTTGTCATACTGGATCTGCACCTTGTGGGCGGCGTCCGAGCTGACATTGGCGAGGAAGGTGAAATCCTTCGCAGCGGTGCCGGCAGTGCCTTCGCCGATCACCTTGCCGTCGACCATCACCTTGAAGTGGGCATTCACGCCGCCAGCGGCATTGCCGTAGGCGTTCACGACGATCGGCGTGCCGATCGACGGGGTGGTGGGGGTGGTCGGCGTCGTCGGCGTGGAGGGGGCGCCGGCCGAGCTGGCGAAGTAGTCCTTGTTCAGGTTGAAGTCGAGCGAACCGCTCCACGACAGGACCTCGCGGCCGGACAGGGTGCCCTGGCCTTCGGCGGCATAGGACGCCAGCGAGCTGCTGGAGGCGATGGCTTTGCCGTTCACCTCGATCGACTTGACGACGAGGTCGCGGTACATGCCCGCCTTGTCCGTCGACAGCCAGTCGTTGTCATAGACGATCTGGACCTTGTGCGCGGCGTCCGGCGCCACCTTGGTGGTGAAGCTGTAACGGCCGGCGCTGGTGGAATTGACCGTCGCCTGGCCGACGCTGACGCCGTCGACGAGGAACTTGAAGTGCGGCCAGACTCCGCCGGCAGCCACGCCCGAGGCATTGACGACAAAGGTCATTTCGACGGGGTTCGTTGCCATTGGATATATCCTCTTTTCCGTGTTTCGCTTGAGACCAATCTCGCCGGAAAAGGTTAATGAGGTATTTCGGATTTTAGCGAAATGAGACCCAAATGCCACTCCCGCTTGTGAAAAGAATGAGACACGAAAAACCCCTTTGCCGATGCTTTGCAGCAACAAAGGGGTTAGGTCACCGACTAATATACTGATTTACAAGGAGTTTTTCCCGACCTTCAGGTTGGTTCGGGGGCCTTATGGGCGACGATAAACACCTCCGGGCGGAACAGGAAGAGCTGCCCTATCCTTCCGAGCTTGCGATTAAGGGTTAACGGCAATGCCCCGAGCACGGATTCCACGAGCCGCATGTAGCCGAAGTAGGCGCGGCTGGCGAAGTGAAGCTTGAGGTGACGGCGTAGCCTATACGGAAGGATATAGACCGCTTCGATCCGGCCGAATCCGGCGGCGCGCAGCATGGCTGCGGTTTCATCCCAGCCGTATTCCCGGAGATGCATGCAGACCGGGTCGGTGAGCCCGAACACGTCCGACAGGTCGCACGGTCCGGCATACTTGTGCGGCATGCACAGCACGTACTTGCCGCCCGGCTTGAGGATCGCCGCCACGTTCCGCATGTGGGCCGGAACGTCGTCCGGATGCAGGTGCTCGACGACATGGGTGGAAATGACGCTGTCGTAGCGGCCTTCCGGTTCGAAGCGGGCCAAGTTCACGCCGTCGCAGCAGCGCCACTCGATGTTGGCGTCCTTCTCGATCCAGCCGGCGCCGCGCTCGCGCGTGACTTCCGTGGCGACGCAGCGGTAGCCGTGACGGGCGAGGTAGCGCAGCAGCCGGGCCTTGCCCGAACCCACTTCGTACACGTCCTGCGGTCCGCCCAGGATGCTCAGGAAATGGCGGAAGTCCAGGTCGTCGTCGCGGGTGCGGGCATCGTCCTCAGCCTCGTTCAGCCACGGGCAGCTCTGGTAGAGGGTGGTGTAGGCCTGTTCGAAAGCGGTCCACCGCTCTTCCGGCGGCGTGCCCAGAAGCTCCCTGGCGAGGCGCCGTTCGAGATCCCAGTGGTGCCGCACCATCGACATGTCGAGCTGGCAGGCGGGCGATAGATGGAATTTCCTCCGGTATCGCGCGAGGACATCCTCGTCGCTCATCTGGATGTCGGGAAGGCGGTCCGATGGCAGCAAATCGGCGGTGTCGTGCACGATGGACCTCTCCATAGGGGGTGCCGGACGCGAGCATTACTCTAAAACGGGAGAGGCGGCGGAGGAGCGGGCGCGAACGGGAAACCCGTTGGAGCGAAAGCGCGTATGCCGTTGACTGCGGCCTAACCCGAACGCGCCTTTCCGGTGCGGGCCTTGTCGCGAAGCGTCTCGACCACCGAGGCGTAGAGCGGCAGTGGACGCGACTGTTCGTCATAGGGGGACGGGTGGGGGCGCAGGGCCGGGTGCTCGCGTGCGATGAAGTTCAGGTCGGAGCGCAGGTGCCACCAGCACAGCTCTTCCAGCTTGGCGTTGTTCAGCACGTCCGCGAGATAGCGGCGGGCCAGCAGCGCCATCGTGCGGTCCTTCTCCTCGCGCGACCAGGAGACCGGCAGACGCGTCTCGTCGACGTCCATCTCGGTGAGGTGGACGGACAGCCCCAGCTTGTCGACCGCGCGCAGGAACTTGCGCATGCCGTCGCTGTCGTAGGGCTTCCCGGCGATCAGGTGGCTCTGCAACCCGATGCCGTGGATCGGGACGCCGCGACGGACCGCACCGGTCAGCCAGTCGAGCAGATAGGCGCGCTTGCGCTGCTGCCATCCCTCGTCGATCTCGATGCCGAACTCGTTCAGCACGAGCTTCGCCTTTGGGAAGGCGGCATGGACCTGCCGGAAGAAGGGGTCGAGCCATTCCGGGCCCTTGTCCGCCCCGCCGGCGGCGACCCACCACATGCCGCGGCGGAAGCCGAAGCGGTCCTGCTGGCGGGGGTGGCTCTCGGCGGTCTCCCAGAAGAAGACCTCGTTGGCGACGTCGATGCGATAGAAGATGTCGCCGTAGCGCTGCTTGACGGCGTCCACGACGCCGGTGAAGCGCGACCAGACATTCTCCTCGCTGAGGGTGCCGTCGGGCGAGAAGTAGGCGCCTTCGGAGATGCCCAGTTCCGCCTGCCGCCCGGCCGGCAGCTTCATGTAGGGCGGCATGCCCATATGCTGCCAGATGATCGTGTGCCAGTTCGGCGTGGCGCCGATCGAGCGTGCCAGCTCCACCGCCGCATCGAAGCGCCGCCAGTCGTATTGTCCCTCCGACGGCTGGAAGACGCCCCATTTGCCGCCGTTCTCCGGCGTGACGACATCGCATTCCCGCGCCATCAGGCGGTCGAGCATCGGGTCTTCCGGCTCGATGTAATGGTCGCGCGCGGCGCCGTGGCGGATCCCGAGCGCGCGGCAGGCATCGCGCAGCGTCACCGCCGGGGCGGCATCGCCGGCAGGCGACGCGGCCTCGGCGGTGGTCGGGCCGGAGGCGCCGCGGCAGCTCGCCAGGACGACCCCGGCGGCGGCGGTCCACAGCAACTCGCGCCGGCTGGGCAAGCGGGAGGGAAGGGAAAGCTTGGGAGACAGGCTCATGAAGGGACTCCGTGGAGGCGCGGGGGCCGGTCATGAAAAGCCCCTTCCCTCCGGCGCCGGAGCGTCCGAAGGGAAGGGGTGCTCAAGGTCGAAGGAGCTTCAGGCCGACCCGCTTACGGCGCCGCCCGCAGGCTGGTATCGCCGTAGTACTTCCGGGTCGCCATGTAGCTGTTGTAGGGACCCTGGTAGCCGCGCGAGGCCGCCTTCTTCAGGTTCACGTCGGTCATCACCGCCACGAACTTGGAGTGGTCGATCGGGCCGAGGTCGGCGATCGCCTGCAGGTCGCTGGCGGTGGTGTGGCCCCAGCGGCTGACGAACATCACCTTGGAGGCGGCGCCGCAGACGATGCGGGCATCCGACACGGCCAGCGCCGGGGCGGTGTCGAACACCACCAGGTCGAAGTGCGGCGACAGGCCGGCCATCAGGTGCACCAGACCGTCGACGTTGAAGCGGTCCAGCGTCTCCGGCATCAGCCGGCCGGCCGGGATCATGGCGTAGGGAGCGTCGTCGCTGCCGTGGACGATCTCGTCCAGCGTCGCGGTGCCCGAGATCCAGTCCGACAGACCCTTCTTGGCCGACAGGTTGAACAGGCTGTCGATGCGCGACCGGCGGAAGTCGGTGTCGACCACCACCACCCGGCGGCCGGCCTGGGCCGCGACCTGGGCGATGGCCAGGCTCATCGAGGTCTTGCCGTCCTGCGGGCGGGCCGAGGTGACGGCGATCGAGCCGACCGGACCCAGATCAGACAGGTTGTTGCGGTAGAGGGCGCGCATCGACTCCGCGAAGAGCGAGAAGGGATGCTTCTGGAAGAGCTGGTCGAGGCGGCCGCGGGAGCCGCGGGTGGAGTGGTGCGGGACGATGTGGACCGAGCCGACGCCCAGGATGCGGCGCACGGCGTCCGGGGTGCGGATGCGGCGCTGGAACAGCTCGACGCCGAAGACGATGAAGACGGCGATGGCGAGCGAGGCGACGAACCCGGCGAGCAGGAGCAGCACGCGGAAGGGACCCGACGGCTCATGCGGGACCTGCGGCGCCGACACCAGCTTGACGGCCGTCGGGAAGGCGCGGTTGTCCTGCTGGGCCTGCACCTCTTCCAGGCGGGCCAGGAGGCTGTCCAGAAGCTGACGCTTGGCGGCGGCCTCGGCTTCCAGCGTGCGCAGCGGCACGGCCTCTTCGGCCATGGTCTGGTAGCCGGACTCCAGCTTGGCGATCATGCCCTTCAGGGCGTTTTCCTGCTCGACCGCGACGTTGGCGGCCTCGCGGACGCCGGCGATCTCGTGCCGGACTTCCTGCTGCAGCGAGGAGTTGGCTTCGTTCAGGCGGGCCTGCAGCTCCTGGATGCGCGGGTGCTTGGGGCCGTACTGGCGCGAGAGCTGGGCCAGTTCGGTGGAGATGGCGGCGACGGTGGCGCGCAACTGGGCCACGACCGGCGAGGCGAGGCTGCCGCCGTTGGCGGAGCTGCGCTCCAGGGCCTGGGCCTGGGCGACGGCGCGGGCGCGGTTGGCCGAGGCTTCGGCCAGGCGCAGGCGGGCCTGCTCCAGTTCGGTGGTGGCCATCAGGCCGTTGTTGCCGTTCTTGACGAGGCCGGCCTTGAAGCGCACGGCGTCGACCTTGTTGTCGGCTTCCGCGACTTCCTTGCGCAGCGTGGTGATGCGATCCTCAAGCCAGGCGATGGCGCTGGTGGAGAGGTCGCGGTCCATCTGCTGGCGCGTTTCCATGTAGCGGTGCACGACGGTGTCGACCACCTGCTGGGCCAGTTCCGGATCGCGGGCGGTGTAACGGACCTGGATCACGCGCGACCGGCCGACGATGGCGACCTCGAGGTTGCGGCGGACGATGTCGAGCACGCCGTCGATGCTGTTGGCGGCACGGGTCTCGCGCAACTGGGCATCGTGGGTCATGCCGTCGCCGTGGGCCAGCACGGCCTGGATCACGCCGGGGACGTCGTCGCCCCAGACGCCGTGGGCCTGCTCACGCGCCCAGGCGGTCGCACGCTCGACGAAGGGCTTGCTCTCGTCGGCCTGGACCGGCGGGTTGAACTCGGGATTGGTGGCGAGCTTCAGGTCCTGGATCGCCTGCGTCAGGACCGCGTTGGACTTGAGGATCTCGATCTCGCTGAGGATCGCACCGTCCTCGGGAGCGATGGAGTTGAGGGCCTGCTCCTCGGCGCTGACCACGCGCACCTGCCGGTTATCGACCAGCAGAAGGGCTTCCGATGTGTACTTGTCCTTCATCAGCGACACGCCGAAGGCCGAGACGGCGGTCAAGGCCAGCACGATGACGGCGATCAGCGTCTTGTGCGCCGCCAGCACGCGCAGGATGAAACGGAAATCGGGACCCATCGCCGGAGCCGGACCATCGAACTCACGCGCCGGGTGGCCGACATGGGAGGGCCACGCCGGAGCCGGCGGGCCGCCGTTGTTGATCTGGGGCAGGTTTTCCACGTCTTAAAGCTCCTTCTGGATAGGCGACCGCTGGATCGGTGACGGCGTGTTCGGGCCGGTCGCAGCGGGGGCGGCCCCACGGGTACGGAGAGAGGCGGCACGACGAAGACGAAGGGTGCTCCAGGCGAAGCCGAAGGCACCGATGCAATAGCGGCGGAACAGGCGCCGCGGCTCCTGGGCGAGGCGGAAGGCCCACTCCAGGCCCGAGCGCTGGACCGCGTCCGGCGCGCGTTTGAAGCGTCCGGCCAGGAAATCGACGATGGCCCCGCCATTGACGATCAGGACGGGATGGTCGAGCGACCGCTTCAGCAGCGCCGCAACCTCCTCCTGCTTGGGCATGCCCATGGCGAGCAGGATCAGGTCCGGCCGCTGCGTCCTCGCCCGGTCGACGTAATGCTCGGCCGGATGGAAGCCGTGCTGGAGGTCGGCGTAGCGGTGCGGCGTCGTTTCCTCCAGCACCGCGCGGGCGCGGTCGAGCCAGGGGGTGGCGGTGCCGTAGATCGCGACGTTGCGTGCGCCGAGCGTCCTCAGCAGGAGCGGAATGAAGTCGGTGCCGTTCATGTTGAGGCCGACCGGCCGGTTCAGGGCCGGCAGCACCGCCTGCATGCCGATGCCGTCGCGCAGCAGCACGTCGGAGGCGCGGAAGGCGGCCAGTGCTGCATCCGATCCCATGCAGACGTTCACGCCGTGCGCGTTCAGGAAGGACAGCACTGTCGGACGGCTGACGGCGCCGAGTTCCTCCACCAGCCGGTGGCGCTCGGTATCGCTCGAAATGCACCGCATGCGCTCGATCAGTTCAAGGACGTCACGAGGATTCGGCATGCGCATCTCCCGAAAAGTGAAGGCATCACAAAGCGTTGGCCGTGCCGGCGCATCATCTGCGCCGGAGGGCGGCGGCTAACCCGTTGGGGACGGACCAGCAAACCCGCGTGGCTCTATGTGGCCGGTCCTCCCCCCTTTTCGCACGGGCGAGATCGGCGAAGCGGTGACGGATTCGAATTAGCCCGGGCTCGCTCAAGAAGGGGAAACGGCTTGCCGAAACAGCCAGCCCATCCCATAAGAGGAGTTCCGGCGTCATAAGACGATACCAACTGGCCGATGCGGCGGTTGACCTTGCATGACCGGACTATTTCCAAGAAAAGAACAGCTATGACCGACGATACCCCCGACAGCCCGGGTCCCGACCGCACCCCCGGCACGGCCGACGAATTCGACCGCCGCGAGGCGTTGCGCGCGGTGGCGGCCGTCGTGCGCGGCGACGGCATCGAGGTGGACCGGGACAGCACGCCGGCCCGCTGGTCGGTGGCGGTGGTCCATCCGGTGTCGGTCCCCGGCACCGACCGCAAGCTGAAGCTGCGCTTCAAGGTGGCCCTCGGCCCCCTGCCGGAGGTCGAAGCCGAGCTGTGGGGCCTGCTGACCAGCGACGAGGGCTTTGGCCGGCCGCAGGCGAAGGCGCTCGGCAAGAAGGTGAAGGCAGCCTGTCTGTCCTCGCCCGCCATCGAGAAGGCCAAGGCACGGGTCGACGGCTGGTTCGCCTCGATGGCGCAACGGGCGGCCGGCTTCGGGGAGTCCTGGCGGCCCAAGGGGTTCGCGGACGAGTTGGGCCGCGTGGTCGGCTTCGGCGGGCGCATCCCGCGCCTGCAGACGCTGCTGGACGCGATGGAGGAGGCATTCTCCACCAGTGCGGCGCGGGCCGGCCTGAAGGTTCGGCGCGAGCGGCTGGAAACCGCCTCGGGGATGGGCGTCTATCTCGACAGCTTCGCCACCGCCCGCGCGATGGTGCGCAAGCTGCGGCTGTTCGTGGGCCCGACGAATTCCGGCAAGACGCACGCCGCCATGGACCGGCTGGCGGAGGCGGAAAGCGGCTGCTACCTCGCTCCCCTGCGTCTGCTGGCGCTGGAGGGGCAGGAGGCGCTGGAGACGCGGGGCCGGCCGTGCAGCCTGGTCACGGGCGAGGAACGCGACGTCCGGCCGGGAGCCTCCTTCACCTCCTCGACCATCGAGATGGTCAACACGGTCAAGGTGTGGGGGGCCTGCGTCATCGACGAGATCCAGATGATCGGCGACCCCGACCGCGGCTGGGCCTGGACCCAGGCCGTCGCGGGGGTCGCCGCGCCCGAAATCCTGATGACCGGCTCGGCGGACGCCATCCCCTACCTCAAGCGCCTGGCCGATGCATTGGGCGAGGAACTCGAGGTCGTCGAATTCACGCGCAAGTCGCCGTTGCGCGTGCAGGAAGAGCGCGTGAAGCTGTCGGAGGTGAAGTCGGGTGACGCGCTCATCGCCTTCTCGCGCAAGGACGTGATGGCCCTGCGGCACGACCTGCTTGGGCGTGGGCATAACGTCGCCGTCATCTATGGTGCCCTGTCGCCGGAAGTCCGGCGGGCCGAGGCGCGCCGTTTCCGTGACGGGACCGCCGACGTCCTGGTGGCGACCGACGCCATCGGCATGGGGCTGAACCTGCCGGTGGCCCGCGTCGTTCTCTCCACCACCCGCAAATATGACGGGCGCGAGGAGCGCGAACTGACTCCGTCGGAGATCCGGCAGATCGGCGGCCGCGCCGGCCGGTTCGGCATGCATGAGGACGGGCGTGTCGCCGTGCTGGAGGGAGAGAACATCAATCCGGTCCGCCGGGCGCTGACCTCGCCGCCGGTGCCGCCGGAGGACCCGCGTTCGTGGATCTCCCCCAACCTCAGCCATGTCGAGGCGATCGCCCGCGAACTGGACACCGACAGCCTCGCCAAGGTGCTGCGCACCGCCGGCCAGGAACTTCTGCGCGCCAACCAGACCTTCCGCATGACCGATCTGGAGCAGCGCATCCAGGCCGCCGCCGCGGTTGACCGCGCCAGGCTGCCGTTGGCTGACCGCGACATGCTGGCCCGCTGCCCGATCGACACCCGCGACCAGAACAACCTCCGCCTTCTGGGCGGCTGGGCGATCAACCAGGGCAAGGGACTTCGCAACAGCGCCCCCGACGCGGCGGAGCGGTTCCGTCACAATGTCGGAACCGACGTGGAACTCGAGAAGGCCGAGCGGGCGGTGAAGGAGCTGACCGCCTATGCCTGGCTGGCCTACCGGTTTCCCGACGCCTATCCCGAGATGGATCTGTGCCAGGAACGCCGAGCGCATCTCAACGCCTTCATCGAACGGACGCTGGCGGAACGGTCGCTGGCCCGGGCCTGTCCGGTCTGCGGCACCCGGCTGAAGGCCAACCATCGCTTCCGTGTCTGCGACGCCTGCTACGGCAGTCGGGTCGAGGAGCGTCGCGGCGGCCGGCGCGGCGGGGCGGAACGGCCGGAGAAGGCGGGCGGCGAAAAGACCGACGCCCACCCGCAACATTTCCATCATGGTGCGGGCAGGGACGGCAGGAAGAGCCCCCTCCCGGGACGGGAGAGGGCTGCGGGGCGCCGGCGATAGGAGTGCGGCGCGAGAGGCGGAGGCAGGGGCGGGGGCGCGTGCGGTGGCGGGGGAAAGCCGGCAGCGCCGTGCTTCAGGCCGCCGCGCCCGGCTCCGGCTTCGGCCAGGTGATCTCTTCGACGGTGCCGCCCTCGCCGAGGAAGTAACGGCGCAGCGGCATCAGGTCGGCGCCCAGCTCGTAGACCAGCGGGCGGCTGGTCGGAATCTCGAACAGGGGAATGTCCTGGTCGGCGACATTGTCCAGGTGCTTCACCAATGCGCGCAGGCTGTTGCCGTGCGCCGACACCAGCACGCGGGAACCGAGGCGCAGCGCGGGGCTGATCGTTTCGGTCCAGTATGGGACCACCCGTGCGGTGGTGTCCTTCAGGCTTTCGCCACGCGGCAGGTTGGATGTGGCGATGCCGTCATAGCGGCGGTCGATGACGGCCGAGCGCCGATCGTCCGGCTCGATCGGCGGTGGCGGCACGTCCCAACTGCGCCGCCACTGGAACACCTGGTCGGCGCCGTGGCGTTCGGCGGTTTCCGCTTTGTTGAGACCCTGCAACGCGCCGTAATGCCGCTCGTTCAACCGCCAGTGCTTATGCACCGGCAGCCACAGCCGGTCCATGTCGCGCAGCACGATGTGCAGCGTCTCGATGGCACGGCTCAGGACGGACGTGAAGGCGATGTCCACGTCCATGCCGGCCTCCTTCAGCAGCGCGGCGGCCTGCCGCGTCTCTGCGATGCCGCGGTCGGTCAGGCCGACATCGGTCCATCCGGTGAAGCGGTCTTCCGCATTCCACACGCTCTGGCCGTGACGCAGCAGAATCAGTCGATGCATGGCGGATCTCCCGTCGGGCGGATACGTCCGGACAGCAACATCGGCGCTTCGTGGGCGGTTCCCCGTCCTTCGCAGGTGCCGGGAAAAACCCTTTTCCCAATATTGCTTCCGGAGACAGCAATTATGTCAGCCGCGAAATAGGCAAGACATACTCGGACAATATTCGTGCTGTAGCTTGAGGGCATCTGAAATCGCCGGCCCCGCCGGCCCGTGTGGATGGAGGGGGCGACAGACGCAGGCGGATATCCAAGGCCGGCGCCCATCCCCGTTCACCATGTCGGACGGTGCCCCTGGACATAGTTCGCCGCCTTCCTTCCGCAGAAGGAGGTGCGGCGAGTTGCCACGCCAATTGCGATTGTCGCTCCCGGAACCCGACAACCTTGCGTATAGAGGCTGCGATGCTGCATCACCATGATGTCCTCTCCAGAACTGTTTCGACCGACCGAGAGATCACTCTGGAGGCGCTTCGTGTGTTCACCTATCTGAGCCGGAGGCTCCATTTCGACCGCCCCATCCCGGTGCTTCAGTCCGAGCTGGCTGATGCCCTGGGCATGCAGCGGCCCAACGTGAACCGGGCCATCAAGCTGCTGGAAACCAAGCAGATCCTTCTGCGGGAATCCAAGCTGGGGCGTGCGATCACGTTCCGGCTCAACCCGGGGCTGGAGGGGGGGCGGGCCTGAGCTCGCCAGGGCGGGAATGCCAGGGCGGGGATGATCGTAGAGACGAGGAAACGGTTCTTCGCCATTTCCGTCCTGAAGGACGCCTTAGCCTTGTTCCAAACGGTACCAAACCACCCGGACCTGCCGTCGGGCGTCGTCACTGCGGTGCCGCCCACGCAGGTCGGGGGGTGTCCGTCCGCATCCAGCAAAGCGGTGCGGCGCGGCTACCCGACATCACCTTTTCGACCGGCAGGACCCTGGCGCTGTTGTTGCCGTTCTGCCGCAGCCGGAAGGTTCCCATTCCCCGTGAGCAGGCAAGGCCACCTAGCCTGCCGAAGACGGCTTGGTCCTCATCGTCCCTGGCGAAACCATCACCAGCACGCCCCCGCTTCGAGCGGCGGCGTGCCTTGTCGTGCTTGCCCTTGCCCTCGCCCTTGCCGGGCCTTGCGGCTAATCGGATGCGTGCATCTCACGGGCCGGCCGCGGTGGAGACCGTCCACCTTCCAGCCATTCGGGCACCATCATTCCGTGTGGATCATCACGGAACGGCAAAGAATTTGCTGATAGAATATAAAATCGCAAAACTCAATTATTATTGCTCGCCGCGGATGCTGCTTTCCCCCGGGAGCGGCCTGCTTCAGACCCTCGAAGGGGTAAGGCTCTATGATGATAGTCATAGACGCCAAGGTGTGTCGCGTGAGATTTCTTCGTATGATAATCTCAGTTTTACAAGTTGAGCTTGGCTGTATCGACACTCTTACTTCCTGAACCGATAGCATCGTGCCGATTGCCGGCATGCTCATTCAAACGGGCCGCGGATTTGTCTTATGTTCCTGGTGATCGTGGCGGCAGCGCCGGCCGTTGGCGATGGCTTTGCGTTGTGAACTCCGCTTCCCTGCCCGATGCGTGTGCCGGCTGCAGTCGAACGAGGATCTGTGCCAGATGATCATCTGTCTAGCGCCGGCAATGCATGCTCGGTCTGCCGGGGCCGCCGGCCTGCCCGTTTCCTCCTTTCCGGGCTGAAGCGGTGTCGACGCGGTTCAAAGGGCTCCCGTCCACGTTTCGGTTCAAGAACCTGCTTCGCCTTCCGAGCGCCGCGGATCTGCCAGGCGCCACGCCGGCATCGAAGCCGATGCTCGCCACTGTTTTCATCGTGCTGGGCCTGCTGGGAACCGGGTCGTGGGCGACCGTCACCATTCTGGACTACCAAGAAACGTTGGAACGCGCCGCCCGCGATGTCCGGCAGGCGGCAGCCCTCCTCAACGGGCATGCCCGGTCGGTGCTGGAGCGCAGCACGGGATTGCTCGTGCGCATCGCCGACCGCATGGATGGCCGCGGGCTGCAGTCCTGGACCGATCGCAGCCTGGACGAGGCCATGCTCGTCGAGCGCTTCGGCCGGCTGACCCTTTTCGATGCGGGCGGGGCGGTCCGCTTCGGTCCGGCGGTCGGTTTCGACGGTGGCAACGACCCCCGGGGACAGTTCCGGTCCGGTCCGCCCGAGCCGCCGTCGGCCGGGCGCCCATTTCCGGCGCCTTCGGCCTCCGGCGCCGGGCTCCAGGCGGCCGAAAAGCGATCCATCCAGGTTCTGTCCGGGCACATGTCCGGGCAGCCGTCACTTCTCCTGCTGCGACGCATCCACACCGCCGCCGGCGCGTTGGATGGGACCGTCCTGGCCGCGGTGCCGATGTCGGAGTTGACGCCATTCCTGGACGTGTTCGACAGCGAGCATGGCCGGACGGTCGGCCTCTATGGTCCGGACGGGCTGAGGCTCGCCGGCTCAGGCCCGTCCTCACTCGGTGTCGTGCCCACGCTGGCGGAGGGGGAGGAGCGGACGATCGCCGGCTGGGGCGGCACAGGGGCCTCCGCGGTGCTGGCACTGGTGCGGATGCAGGGAATTCCGCTGCTGGCCGCCGTGTCGGTGCCGCAGTCCGATGCACTGGCCTCCTGGCACGTCCGGCTGGAGCGGGGCATCCTGGCGATGCTCGTGGGCGTCGCTACGCTGGCCGGGCTCGCGCTGCTGGGCATGCGCGGCCTGCGGCGGGAAGCGGCGGTCCGTCGCGCGTTGACCGATGCGAACGCACGGCTTGAGCAGCGGGTGGCGGACCGGACGGCGGCGCTGAGCGCCGCCAACGTCAAGCTGAGCAGGGCCCTTGAGGAAAAGGAGAGGGCCAACCAGGCGAAAGGCCGGTTCCTGTCCGCGGCGAACCATGACCTGAGGCAGCCGTTCCAGGCGCTTCGCCTGTTCCATCACATCCTGATGGAGCGGCTTTCCGAGTCCCGCGATCGCTCCATCGCCGAGAAGATGGGCGAGGCGCTCGACGCCGGCGAAAAACTCCTGCACGCCCTGCTGGAGGTCGCAACGCTTGACGCGGGCGTGGTGCGGCCCCAGTTGGCCGACGTCCCGGTCGCGCCGGTGCTTGATGATTTGCTGGCCGAATTCCGGTCCTCGGCAGCGGAAAAGGGACTGGTGCTCACCGCCGTGCCCTGCCGGATGGTGATCCGCACGGACCGCACTCTGCTGAACCGGATGCTGGGTGACCTCGTGCGCAACGCCATCCGCTTCACGGAGTCCGGGCGCATCATGCTCGGCTGCCGGCGGCGCGGCCAATGGCTGCGCATCGAGGTGTGGGATACCGGTCCCGGGATCCCGGCCGAACAGCTCGACAACATCTTCGAGGACTTTGTCCAACTCGGCAACCCCGAGCGTGACCGGCGGCACGGCCTGGGCCTGGGCCTGGCCAAGGTGAGGCGCAAGGCGGCGCTGCTGGGGCATGCGGTGGAGGTGCGCTCGCGCCCGGGACGCGGATCGGTCTTCGCCGTCCATGTGCCGGTGGTCGGCATCGAAGGGCCGGTTCCCGCCGCCCCGGCCGCCAGCGCGCCGGCACCGGTCGGCGGCCGGCTGATCCTGGTGGTGGAGGATGATCCAGTCCAGCGCGACGCCTTGCGGCTGCTGCTGGAAAGCTGGGGACACAGCGTGATGGAGGCGGTCGACGGGGAGAACGCGCTGGCGGTTGTTGGCAGCCGGGACAGGCGGGAGCCGGACATGGTGGTCAGCGATTTCCGGCTTCCGGGCCGCCTGACCGGCGTCCAGACGGTGGGGCAGGTTGGAGAGTTGCTGGGGAGGGCGGTTCCCGGCCTGATCCTGACCGGCGACACGGCGCCGGAGCGGATCCGCGACGCGGTCGCCACGGGATGCCGGCTGCTGCACAAGCCGGTGACCCCGGATGATCTGCGCGACGCCATCACGGCGATCTTGTCCGAGCCGTCCACGGGCGTTGCGGACGAGAAGGCCTGCGAAACCCAGCAGGTCGCCTGAATTAACCCTTTCTGAAGCGTGGCCATGCAATGCTGTCGCGGGGAAGGGAGACAGGATCCGATGGTACAGGCTCGTGCGCTCAAGCGCCTCGATCAGTCGCAACTGGACTTGATGGTGCGGCGGCACGAGATGTTCCGCAACGCCCGGATCGGTGGGGCACGTGCCAACCTTTCCTTCTGCGACCTGTCCGGACTGGACCTGTCGGGGCGGGATCTGGCGCATGCCGACTTTGTCGGCGCCTGCCTGCGCGGGGCGAATCTGGCCGGCGCGCGCCTGGATTGCGCCGCCTTCTTCGTCGCGGACCTGAGGCAGGCCAACTTCGATGGGGCCAGCCTGATCAAGGCCGACCTGCGGGGAGCCTGCCTGCGCGGTGCGATCCTGGTCGGCGCCAACCTGTTCGAGGCTGATCTGCGCGACGGCTCCCTGGCGGAGAAGGACCGGTCCGGCCATCTGCATATGGTGCAGATCGACGGCAATCCGGCAGAGGCCGACGGTGCCGACCTGTCGGGGGCCAACCTGACCAATGCCCGGCTGTCGGGCATCATGGCGATTCACACCGATTTTTCCGATGCGGTGCTGCGGGGCTGCAAGATGGTGCGGGCGACCATGCGCGGCGCCAACTTCACGGGCTCCAACATGGAAGGGGCCGACCTGTCAGGTGCCGACCTGCGCGGTGCCTGCCTGCGCGGGGCGGTGCTGACCGGCGCCACCATGGTGATGACCGACCTGACCGAGGCGGACATGGACGAGGCGCTCACCGACAAGCCGGTGGGCCGCGTCGTCGCCGAACTGGGGAGATCGCTGGACGACCTGCTGGCCGATCACATCGCCTGGGTCGGGTCGAACGGGACGCAGGGGGCGATGCTCGATCTATCGGGATTTGACCTGCGCCACGCCCCGTCGCTGGCGCACGGCTGCCTGACCATGCTGCGGGCGCTGGGTGCAACGCTTTACGGCCTCGACCTGACCGGGGTTCAGCTTCAGGCCGCGGTGCTGGACCAGTCGGACCTCCGCGGAGCGAAGCTGGCCGACGGCGACCTGCGTGGCATCAGCCTGAGACAGGCGAAGCTGAACAACGCCGATCTGCGCAACGTCAATCTGCGGCCGCTGGTGTTCGACGAGCAGCGGTCCCGTCCTGCCGACCTGTCGGGCGCCAAGTTCCGGTATGCCGACCTCAGCGGTGCCTGCCTGCGGGCGGTGAAGCTGAACGGCGCGGATCTGTCCTTTGCCAACCTGCGCGGCTGCGATCTGACCAGAACCGACCTCAGCGGCGCCAAGCTGTTCGGTGCCAAGCTGGAGCGGCGCGCCCTGCTGGAGGGGGCGATCCTGGATGGAGTCGCCGGGCTGAAGCTGTAGGCGCCATCGCCCGCCGCACGGTCGGCGACGCGCCGCGCCGCCACCAGAACGCCTGCCAGGTCACCGACCTCGGGCGCGGTGTCGCTGGCGGCGTCGGACTGCCTGTCGAGTTCGGCCACGGCGCTATCGAGCCACCCGGTCACCGGGCCAGCCAGGCCGACCGGGCCGGCAGTCCCGGGTGCAAGCCGTTCCGCTCCCGGCTTGCACCCGGGGCACGGCCGGCGTTACACAGCGACCAAGCCCGCCCAGCCGGGCAAAGCCCGAACGAGAGGTCCAGCCATGCCGCTCATCGAACCGCCGGACCATGCCGGCGAGGCCGTTGCCGCCCTGCTGGCCTACCTCGGCGACAGCCAGTTCGATGCCGGAAAGATCGAGCGTTTTTCCGCTTTGTGCGACGAGCTTCGGCGTGGCATCGGCCTTGAGGGTCGGCTCGCCCTGGCGGAGCGTTTGGAGGCGGATGCTCCCATCGGGGACACCATCCGGTTGCGCTCGGTCCTGTTCCTGCTGACCGGCGACCTCTATCACTACGAGCGCATCCTGCACTATCTGCTGCTGGGCGGCGAGGCGGTCGATCCGGCGCAGATGCACTATGTCCACTGGTGCCTGTCGCGCCAGCTTTTCCTCGGCATCGCCGGTGGGGAAAAGCTGGCCAGCTTCGTTCCCTGCGACCTTTTCCGCTATTACACCGCGCTGGTTCGCCGGACCACGCGGTCCTGGCGGCTGGCGCCGGCGGCGGCCCCACTGCGCGACGGACCGATCCGCCGCGTCGCCGTGGTCACCAACCAGTTCACCAACCGGGGGCACCAGCCGACCCGCGACTGCTTCGACTATGCCGCCCGCCTGCAGGACGATTTCGGGCTGGACGTCGCCATCATCAACGTCAATGGATTGCCAGGCCAGGTTGAGAACCTGTTCATACCGCCGATGGTCGCGGAGGTGGTGGAGGACATGGAGGGCGTCTTCGCCATGCGGATGCTCGGCAGGCAGGTCAAGGTCGCCTCCTTCACCGGCCGCGCCTTCAACAGGGACAAGCTGAGCCTGATCGTCGAGGCCATAGACGGTTACGACCCGGATCTCATCCTGGCCTTCGGAGGCTCGAACATCGTCGCCGACCTGTTCGCCGACGCGGCGGCCCGGCCGGTGCTCTGCCTGCCGACCAGTTCCGGCGTCACCCTGTCGCTGGCACCGGTCGTGCTCGGTTTCGACGAGCGGGATCATACGGCGTCGATCCCGGCGCTCTACCGTGAGCCCTTTGCCCGGCGGTTCCGTCCCTTCACCTTCGGCTACACCCTGCCGCCATCCGACGGGGACCGGATCGAAACCGGATTCGCCGAAGGCACCATCCTGTTTGCGGTGGTCGGCACCCGCCTGGACCACGAGGTGACGGGCGAGGTGTTGTCGTTGTTCGACGACATCCTGGACCGCTGTCCCGACGCGGGCCTTGTTTTCGCAGGCGAGGTCGTGGACCTGCCGGCGCGGCTGGCCAAGGCGCGCAACCACGGGCGCATGCGCTGTCTCGGGCATGTCGGCGACATCCGTGCGCTCTACCGGCGATGCCGGGTCTTCCTGAATCCGCCGCGCCAGGGCGGCGGGGGCGGGGCCGCCTTCGCCCTGGCCGAAGGGGTGCCGGTGGTCACCTATGATTGGGGGGATGGCGCCAGCGTGTCGGGACCGTCCTTCTGCGTTGCCGACCGCACCGCCTATGTGGAGCGGGCCGTCGCCCTCGCCAACGCCGGCGCAGCGGGAGCAGAGGCTGCGGAGGCTGCGGCGCGTTCCCGTTTCGCGGAGGTCGGCGACCGCCGCCGCTGCGTCGAGCGCCTCCTGGCTTATGGCGAGGAGGTCCGGACGATCCTGCGCGGCCAGCGAGGCGGTTGAGCCGGCGGTCGGCGCGATTGGCCTTCCTTCCCGTCTTCATGACGGGCTAGAATCGTCCGTGCGAGTCACGTTTCAAGCGATACCGCTTGAAGCGATCACGCTCCAGGCTGTCGAGCCGCCCATCCTCCTTCGGAACACCGCCCGTGCCGAACGCCAAGCCTGCTCCGCCCGGTTCCGTCCGCCCGACGTGCGCCCGTCCGCCCCTCGTCATCGCCGGCCGCCCGATCGGGCCCGGTCACCCGCCCTACCTGATCGCCGAGATGTCGGGGAACCACAAGGGCGACCTCGGTCGGGCGCTGGCACTGGTGGAGGCGGCGAAGGAGGCCGGTGCCGACGCCGTGAAGCTGCAGACCTATACCGCCGACACCATCACGATCGCCCACGACGGCCCCGGCTTCCGGCTGGAGGGCGGGCTGTGGGAAGGGCGCACGCTGCATGACCTCTACCGCGAGGCGCACACCCCCTGGGAGTGGCACGAGCCGTTGTTCGAGCGGGCGCGGTCTCTTGGACTGACCATCTTCAGCTCTCCCTTCGACGAGACCGCGGTCGACCTGCTGGAGAGGCTGGACGCTCCGGCCTTCAAGATCGCGTCGTTCGAACTGATCGACCTGCCGCTGATCCGCCGCGCCGCGCGGTCGGGCCGGCCGCTGATCCTGTCGACCGGGCTGGCGACGCTCGCCGAGATCGAGGAGGCGATCGGTGTCGTCGGGGAGGTGCCGGTCGCCCTGCTGCACTGCGTCAGCGGCTACCCGGCCCCGGCCGAGGAGTGCAACCTGAAGACCATTCCTCACCTCGCCGACGCGTTCGGTGTCGTCGCAGGCCTGTCGGACCACAGCCAGGGCATCGCGGTGCCGGTCGCGGCGGCAGTGATGGGGGCGTCGATCATCGAGAAGCATTTCACCCTGTCCCGTGCCGATGGCGGTGTCGACAGCGCGTTTTCCTTGGAGCCCGCCGAGTTCCGGGCGATGGCGGACGGGGTGCGCACTGCCACGGCGGCGATCGGACGGGTGGACTATGCGGTGAAGCCCAGCGAAGCCGGCGGCCGCGACTATCGCCGCTCGCTCTACGTCGTCGCCGACATCGCGGCGGGGGAGAGGCTGACCAGCGCCAACGTCCGTTCCATCCGCCCCGGCTTCGGTCTTGCGCCCAAGCACCTGCCCGCGGTCGTCGGGCGCAGGGCCGCACGGCCGCTGCGCCGCGGCGAGCCGCTCGGATGGGAGATGCTGGAGACTGGCGATGAGGCGGACCACGAGGCGCCGCATGGGTGATCCTCGCATCGTTGCCATATCGCAGGCCCGGATGACCTCGACCCGGCTGCCCGGCAAGGTCCTGCTGCCGGCAGCGGGAAAGCCGCTGCTCGCGCATCACCTGGAGCGATTGGCCCGTACGCCCGGCCTCGACGCCGTGGTGCTGGCGACGACCGCGAATGCCGCCGATGATCCGCTCGCCGCCTGCGCGGAGCAACTGGGCGTCGCGGTCTTCCGCGGCGACGAGCAGGACGTGCTCGGCCGCTTCGCCGGCGCTGCGGCGATGGCGGGTGCCGATCTGGTCGTGCGCGTCACGGCCGATTGCCCGCTGATCGACCCCGCCCTGGTCGGCCGGCTGATCGCCGCCTTCGGCGATGGTGGCAGCGATGCCGCTCCGGATTACCTGTCCATCGACAGCACTCTCTATCCCCGTGGCCTGGATGCCGAGATCTTCCCGCGCGCTCTGCTGGAGGAGGCGGATTCCCGGGCCGTCGACCCGGCGGAGCGCGAGCACGTCACCCCCTATATCTACAACCGTCCCGACCGTTTCCGGGTGGCTCCGGCCCTGGCGCCGGAAACGCCGGTGGAACCGCCCGGCCAGCGCTGGTGCGTCGACGAACCTGCCGACTATGACCTGGTTCGCCGCCTCATCGAGGCGCTCGTCCCGGTGAATCCGGAGTTCGGCTGGCAAGATTGTTGCAGGATTCTTCGCGATCACCCGGATTGGGTGGACATCAACCGTTCGGTCCGGCAAAAGACGCTGCACTGGCAGAGCCGGAAGGCCAGAACCGGGACAGACCCGGTGGCAGGCCGGCGGGCTGCGGTACAGGTTCCGGACAAGGAGAAGAAAATCATGGACCGCAAGGAATTCCTTCTCGCCCTCGACGAGATGCTGGAACTGGATCCCGGCACCCTGACCGGCGACGAGACGCTGGAGACGCTGGACAACTGGGATTCTCTCGCGGTCATCAGCTTCATCGCCCTGGTCGACGAGAAGACCGGCGTGGTGGTCGAAGGCGAGAAGCTCGCCAAGGCGAAGACGGTCGCCGACCTGATGGTGCTGGCGGGTGTCCCGGTCGCGGCCTGAGCCGTGCCGCGCCCCGTCTCGGAAGGCAGCCGGCTGCGCGCCGGCGTCGCCACCATCGCCGGCGGTCCTGCCGCCTACCTGTCGGTGGGGAGCGGCGGCATACCGGTGCTGCTTCTTCATGGGTTCGCCGGCGACCGGCTGACCTGGCAGTTCAACCTGTCGGCGCTGTCGACGGGGCGCCGCGCCGTGGCCGTCGACCTTCCCGGTCATGGCGGCTCGACCTGCGACGTCGGCAGCGGCCGGGTGTCCGATTTCGCCCCCTGGCTGGTTGCCTTCCTCGACGCGCTGGAAATGCCGCGGGTCCATCTGGTCGGCCACTCGATGGGCGGCTATGTCGCGCGCGAACTTGCGCTGCGGGTGCCGGAGCGGGTGGTCAGCCTGACGCTGCTGTCCAGCGCCGGGCTGGGAACACCCTTTGATCTTGGCTTCCTGCGGCGGGTCGTCGCGCCGGCCGACATGGCGGAAGGTAAGGCTTGCGCCGAACACCTGTTCGCCCGGCGATCACCCCTGGTGCCAAGAGTCGGCGAGGTCCTGCATGCCCAGGGGGCCGACCCGGTTCGCCGTGCGGCGCTGCAGCGGATCATCGAGGCGTCCTTCGCCGAATACGCCGACGGCGGACCGGTCGTCGACTGGAACCGCTATCCGATGCCGATCCAGATCCTGTGGGGCAGGGAGGATCGCATCATCCCGTTGCCGCCGGCCGACCGGCTGCCATCGGGAGTTCCGTTCCATGTTTTCGACGCTGCCGGACACCTGCCGCACATCGAGGCTGCAAGCCCGGTGACCGCAGCCATCCGCGCCTTCCTGAACCGTTGCGATTCTCCTTCCCCCTGATCCGAACCGAAGCCAATCCCATGACCGACACCATGCTTGCCATGATTGCCGAGGAACTCGAGCGGATCGCCGTGGAAAAGGGGGAGCGGCTGCCGCTCCTGACGCCTGACAGCCGCTTTCTGGATGGCGACCTGCCCATCGATTCCCTCGATCTGGCGACGCTGCTGGTGGTGCTGGAGCAACGGACCGGCAAGGATCCCTTCCGCGCCGGTTTCCGCCAGTTCACCACGGTCGGCGAATTGGCGGCTCTCTATACCGCTGCCGCATGAGCGCGGCGCCTGCCATTGGGAAGCCTGCGGACCGGCTGCGCCCCGGCTGGATTCATCCGGGCTTCCGCCTGATCGAGGGCGGCCACGACCTGGGTTGGCCGGAACTGGCGGCAATGCCGCTGCCTGCCGGCGGCGCCGTGGTCGCCCGTCGCCCCTCCCAGGTTCTGGCGGCGCTGGCCGCCGCCGAGGTGGCCGACCGCGGCCTGCTGCTGACCCGCGGCGGGGAGGCGGAGACGGCCGGCTGGGATCCGGGCCGGGGGTTTTCCGTCACGTTGGAAAGTTCCGGCACCACCGGGGCGCCCAAACGGCTGCGGCACGACTTCGACCGGTTGTGCGGCCGGCTGCGCGGCGTTGAGGACAGCGAGGCGCGCTGGCTGTTGACCTATGAGCCGGCAACCTTCGCCGGGTTGCAGGTCATGCTGACCGCGGCGGCGGCCGGTGCGACGCTGGTGGCCGTGCCGCAGGACCGGACGGGAGCCGGGGCCGGCGGTGCCATCGCAGGGCTGGTGCACGCGGCGCGGGTCCATGCCGTCACCCATATCAGCGGCACCCCCAGCTTCTGGCGTGCCTTCCTGATCGCGCTGGATGGCGCCGAACTGCCGCTCGCCGCCGTGACGCTGGGCGGCGAGGCGGTCGACCAGCCCCTGCTCGACCGCTTGGCCGAGCGCTTCCCGACTGCAAGACTGCGCCATATCTACGCCTCGACCGAAGCCGGTGCCCTGTTCTCGGTGGGCGACGGGCGAGCGGGCTTTCCAGCCGCCTGGTTGTCGGAAGAGGGGGGGGGTGGACCGGAGGGGCGAGCGGACGAAGACCGACCCGGCCTCGCCCTGCGCATCGCCGGCGGCGTGCTGGAGGTGCGGAGCCCGCGTGCGGCGCTGGGAACCGCTGGCGGTGCAGACGGCTGGCTGTCGACCGGCGACCTCGTCGAGCGCTGCGGCGACCGGGTCCTTTTCGCCGGGCGGCTCGGGGGGCTTGTCAATGTGGGCGGGGTGAAGGTGTCGCCGGAGGCGGTGGAGAGGCGCCTGCTGGCGGTCGAGGGGGTGGCCGATGCCGTGGTCGCCGCGGTGCCGAGCCCGATCACCGGGCACCTGCTGACTGCCACCATCGTTCCGGTTCCAGGCGCCGACGAGCCGTCCCTGCGCGCCGCCCTGCGTGCCGCCACCGCGGATCTCGTTCCGGCGGCGCGGCCGCGCGCGCTGACCATGGCCGCGACCATTCCCTTGAGTGCAGCGGGTAAGAAGAGCCGGAAAGGAAGCGCATGAGCGTCACGGACGTGAAACGGCATGTGGTCGTCACCGGCGGCAGCCGCGGCCTTGGCCTGGCGCTGGTCGAAGCGCTGCTGGCGGACGGCTACCGCGTGTCGACCTGCAGCCGCCAGCCGTCGGTGGCACTTGAGCGGCTGGGCTGTCCGGACCTGTTCTGGCATCCCTGCCGTATCGGCGAGGCGGGCGAGGTGCGTGCCTTCTTCGAGGCCGCCACCGCCTGGGGCGGCGATTCGCCCCTATGGGGCTTGGTCAACAATGCGGGGATCGCGCGTGAAGGCGTGCTGGCGACCTTTCCGGACGTCGATGCCGATGCCGTGATCCAGACCAACCTGACCGGCGCCCTCCAGGCCGCGAGGGCCTTCCTGCGCGCAAAGCTGCTGGCGCGGGGACCGGGGCGGATCGTCAACATCTCCTCCATCATCGGCCAGCGCGGCTATGTCGGGCTGGCTGCCTATTCCGCCTCCAAGGCCGGGCTGGACGGGCTGACGCGCGCGCTGGCACGCGAGGTCGGGCGGTTGGCGGTGACCGTCAATTCGGTGGCTCCCGGTTATCTCGATACCGAGATGTCGGGCAGCCTGTCGCAGGGGCAGCGCGACCAGATCGTCCGGCGCACCCCGCTCGGCCGCCTCGGTACGGCCGCCGACGTGGTACCGGTGGTCCGTTTCCTGCTGGGCGGGGGCGGCGCCTTCATCACCGGCCAGACCATCACGGTCGACGGCGGCATCACCTGCTGACGGCGCGGGACCTGGAAGCCGCCGCCGGACAGACGCGAGGGAGGGGACATGGTCGCCAGCCGGATCGAGGGGATAGCCCTGCGCGGCATCGTCGGCTGCGTGCCGGAAGGTCGCGAAGGCCTTGAAGATCTTGCCCGGCGGTTCGGGGACGAGGCTGCGCACAGGATTGCCGCCGCCACCGGCATCGAGTCCCGGCGGATCGTGGCGCCCGGCCAATGCACCAGTGATCTGGCGGAGGCCGCTGCCCGGCGGTTGCTCGACGGCCTGGACTGGACCCCGGACAGCGTCGATCTTCTGGTGGTCGTTACCCAGACCCACGACCACCTGCTGCCCGGTACCGCATCGGTCCTGCACCGCCGGCTCGGCCTGCGCAAGGGCGCCGCGGTGATCGACGTCACCCATGGCTGTTCCGGCTTCGTCTATGGCCTGTGGGTTGCCGCCGGCCTGTTGCGGACGGTGGGAGGGCGCGCCCTGCTGCTGGTCGGCGATACCACCTCCCGGCTGGTCGACCCGGATGACCGGGCGGTGGCGCCACTGTTTGGAGACGGGGCCGGCGCCACGGCCCTGGAGGTGGATGGCGGCGCCCCAGCGATGAGCTTCGACCTCGGCAGCGATGGAGCCGGCGCGCCGTATCTGTCGGTCGAAGGGGGGGCGATGCGTCGACCCGACCTGCCCGCGCGCCTCTTCATGGACGGCACCCAGGTCTTCGCCTTCACCCTTCGCGAGGTCCCCGCGAGCATCGGCACGGCGTTGGAGGGTGCTGGCTGGTCCATCGACGACATCGATCATCTCGTCCTGCATCAGGCGAACGCGCAGATGATCCGTCACCTGGGGCGGAAGCTTGGTGTGGCCACCGAGCGTACGGTCGTCGCCCTGCAGGATCTCGGCAATACCAGTTCCGCATCCATTCCGCTGGCACTGACCGCGGCATTGGGGCCGTCCCTGACCGATGGCGCCCGCCGCCTGCTGCTGTCCGGTTTCGGCGTGGGCTGGTCCTGGGGTAGCGTGGCCTTGATCATGGGGCCGCTCGCATTGTGCGAAACGGTTGTGTTGCCCGGCAACAAGTGCCCGGCAGATTCTGCCGTCCCGGCAACCTCTGCCTCCTGACCGGCAGTTTCTGCCGGGATCCCGGCAAAATTTGCCGGGCCACGCCCTGCCTACCGGAACCGATTTCCTAGAAAACCCGGCAAATTCGAACTGGCCCGCTTCTTGCCTACCTCTTTGGCAGGGGAATTAGTCCCCTTCCGGACCAGCGGCGCCCCGAAGGGCGCGCGGACGGATAATGATCCTCCAAAGGAGTGGCTTCGATGGCTGGCAACGTTACCCTCTCCGCGTCGATGCGGACGAACCTGCTGCAACTGCAGAGCACGCAGTCGCAGATCGAAAAGAAGCAGAACATTCTGGCGACGGGCAACAAGATCAACACTGCCCTCGATGGTCCGACCGCCTTCTTCTCGGCGAAAGGCCTGAACCAGCGCGCCGGCGACCTGACGTCGCTGAAGGACGCGATGGGCCAGTCGATCAGCACCATCCAGGCCGCCGACAAGGGCCTGACGGCCATCGATTCGATCGTCGACCAGGCCAAGGGCCTGACCACCGCAGCCTACGCGGCGCTGGGCAACGACGCCTCCTCGATCGCCACCCGCAAGTCGCTGGCCTCCCAGTTCAACACGCTGAAGGACCAGATCGACAAGCTGGCCTCCGACAGCGGCTACGGCGGCAAGAACCTGATCAACGGCAACGGCCTCAGCATGGACAGCACCAGCGAGTCCCGTGCCTCGGTCAACACCATCACCGGCCTCGACAACGCCCGCGTCACCAACGTGACCAAGGCCGACACCTACTCGATCCGCGTCAAGGGCGACGGCTCGATCGAAGGCAAGACCAGGGACATCTCCGATGCCGAGAACGCGCATGGCCTGACCGGCCTGAAGCTGTCGGGCAAGATGTCGACCACGTCGGGCAGCTTCTCGAACGTCACGGTCGAGGTGCGTGGCGCCAATGGCCGCACCCGCGACATCATCGTCGGCGAGGGCGACGAGAGCCGCACCATCTCCTACTTCGACAACACGCAGGCGATCGAGGCCAAGCAGGTCAAGCCGGCCAAGTCCGGCCAGGCGCAGGTCGCCAACATCAACGTCAGCGGCACGATCGAGGAAGGCGACGTCTTCACCATCTCGGTGGAGGGCCAGTCCTTCAGCTATGCTGCAACCTCCGGCGATGTGGCCATCGGCCAGGACGTCGCCAAGAACGTCGCGACGCGGCTCGCGAACTCGATCAACAACGCGATGGGTGCCGGCGGCCGCCTGGAGGGCAAGGACGTCAAGAGCGTGAGCATCGGCGGCTCCGGCACGATCCGGCTGACTGGCCAGCAGACGGCTGGCGTCGTGCGCGACATGGGGATCACCACCAGCGCCACCAACGCGCTGACCAAGCACATCTCGGAGAGCTTCGCCTCGGGCACCGTCGTATCCTTCACGGTCGACCGCCGCCTGCTGGAGGCCGCCAACAACCAGGGCAACGGTGTCTCGACCATCGAGAAGAAGGTCGACCTGCAGATCCAGGTCACCAACTCCAGTGGTTCCCAGATCACCCGCGACGCCATGAACACCCAGGGCGACAGCAAGTTGTCGGATGGCGAGCAGTCCTATGCCTTCGACAGCGGCACGGTGCGTGTCAACGTCGACCAGAAGAAGATCATGCAGGCGGCGTCGGCCGGCTGCTCGGCGAATCTCGTCACCAAGCAAATCTCCGACGCGAACTCGTCGAACGACATCACCGTCCAGTTGAACGAGTCCAACAGCAGCTCGATCACGGTGAACGCGGTTAACCTGACCACCAGCGGCCAGGGCCTGCAGATCGATGCCGCACAGAACGACTGGAGCGACCGTGCCGACATCGACAAGGCGGTTTCCGGCCTCGACCATGCCAAGGCGACGATCCGCTCGGCTTCGCAGAACCTGTCGACCAACCTCAACATCGTCACCACCCGTGAGAACTTCACCAAGGAGTTCAGCGACGTGCTGACGGAGGGTGCCAGCAAGCTGACGCTGGCCGACCAGAACGAGGAAGGCGCCGGCCTGCTGATGCTGCAGACCCGCCAGCAGCTCGGCACCATCGCCCTCTCGCTCGCCAACCAGTCGCAGCAGTCGATCCTGCGCCTGTTCTAAGCCGGGGAGTTCGGTTAGGATCACGCCCGGCGGGCGGCGGCATAAGCCGCCGCCCGTTTTCTTTTGGGGGTCGAAACGGGTCGGCAAAGGCCGGCCGGCGACGGCACGCACGCACCAGGTCCTTTGCTCATGCCTCTCAAGTTCGTCCTTCGTCCCAATGAAAAGGTCATCATCAATGGCGCCGTCATCGGTGCCGGTGACCGTCCAGGATCATTCTTCCTCTACAACACCGCCAACTTCCTGCGTGGACGCGAGGTCCTGAAGGAAGAGCAGATCGACTGCATCGAGAAGAAGCTCTATTTCGTCATCCAGCTCGTTTACATCTTCCCCGAGGATTCCACGCTGAATCTTCAGCGGTTCGCCTCGATCCTGGAGGAGACGCGGGCTGCACGGCCTGATGTCACCAAGGTCTTGGACGAGATCACGCGGCTCGTCGAGGGGCGCAACTACTATCGCGCCCTCAAGCTCTGCCGTAAGATGTTCAAGGACGGCAGCGGCGCGACCGTCGGAGAAGAGGGCGGCGACGGCGCCGTTCCTCCGTCGGAGGCATCGGAGAGAAACGAACCGGTGGAAAAAGACGGGACGCCGTGACACCGGCCGATCTGCTCGACCTTGCCTTGCCGCTGCACCGTGCCGGCCGCCTTGCCGAGGCGACGGCCCTGTATCGGCGGGTATTGGTCGAAGACCCGGCGAATGCCGATGCACTGCATCTTTCGGCGATGGCCGCGTACCAGGAGGGTCATGCGGCGGAAGCCCTTCGCGGCCTGCGTGTGGCCCTTGCGGTGCGGGCGAATTTCGCCCCGGCGCACAGCAATCTCGGCAACGTTCTCGCCGACCTCGGGCGGTATGACGAGGCCCTGATGGCCTATGCCGAGGCCATTGCCCGGGATGACGGCTATGCCGAAGCCCACGGCAATCGCGCGACCGTCCTGCAACGTCTGGGACGCGGCTCGGAGGCGGCGGAGGCCTATGCCAGGGCGCTCAACATCAATCCCGGCAACCTGACCGTCCGTTTCAACTATGGTGTCCTCCAGCGCGAGCTTGGCCAGATCCCGGCGGCGGCCAACGCCTTCTATGCGGTGGTACAGGCCGACCCGTCCCATTCCCAAGCATGGCGGCATCTGGCGATCTGTCTGCGTGGACTGGGCCATCCGGACGCGGAAGCTTGCCTGCGGCGTGCGCTTGCCGATGCACCGGACGATTGCGAGCTGTTGCTGGAGCTGGGAACGCTGCTGAACGGACAGGCTCGCCATGCCGAGGCATTGGAGGTGCTGGCACCCGGGGTGCGCCGTCATCCCGATAGCGCGATGATGCATGTTGCCGTGGGCGCGGCCCTGCTCGCCTTGGGACGCCCGGCACAGGCGGCGGACCATTTCCGCAGGGCGCTGGCCCATGATCCGTCCATGCAGGGCGTCTACAACAATCTAGGCGTCGCGCTGCTGGATCTGGATTCGAGGGATGAAGCGGTGCGGGTTCTGCGTCGGGCGGTGGCGCTCAGCCCCGCCGATCCCATGGTCCTCAACAATCATGGCACCGCGCTGGATGACCGGCACGATCCGGAGCACGACAACGGACCGTCCGCAAGATGGTATCGCCGGGCAATTCGTCTGCGACCGGACTATGGCAAGGCTTGGCTCAACCTTGGCGGGCTTCAGGCTGCCCGGCTGGACCGCGACAGTGCGGAGGAGCTTTACCGCAAGGCTGCGGCCTGCGATCCCGGCATCGTCGAAAGCTACGTCAATCTGGCGGCGCAGCGCCTGGACCGGGACGACATCACCGGTGCCGAGCGGCTGCATCGCCGGGCTCTGATCATCGATCGCCGGCGGCCGGCGGCCCTCACCGGCCTTGGTCTCGCATTGCAGCTTCAGGGGCGCATCGCCGAGGCCGAAGCCGCGCATCGCGAAGCGCTGGACATCGCCCCCCGTCATGCCGAAGCCGCCGGAAATCTCGGGATGCTGATCTGGCAGGTCCGGCAGGATGCGGCGGAGGCCGAACCCTTGATGACCTTCGCCCTGTCCATCGTTCCGGGGTTGGGGACGGCAAGGCTCAACCGCGGCCTGTTGCGCCTCGCGTGCGGCAGGCTTGTCGAAGGGTGGGAGGATTACCGCTGGCGTTTCCGCGCCAAAGGATACGTAAGCCGGCGGATCGCCGCGCCGCAATGGCGGGGCGAGGATCCGGGTGGCCTGCGTCTGCTGGTCTGGCGGGAGCAGGGCGTGGGTGACGAGATCATGTTCGCCACATGCCTTGCCGCCCTTGTCGCACGTGCCGGCCATGTGGTGGTGGAGTGCGAGCGGCGTCTCGTGCCGCTGTTCAGCCGCTCCTTCCCAGGGGTGACGGTGAGGGCCGAGACGGTCAGGCCCGATGGCAGCGAGAGCATCGTTCCGCCCGATGTCGATGCGCATGTGGCCGCCGGCGACCTGCCGGGGCTGTTGAGTTCTGGCTTGGCGGATTTCAATCCGGGTGGCGTGGCGCTTGTCGCGGACGCGTCCCGGTCAGAGCGTTGGCGGGAGCGTCTGTCGGCGCTGGGTCCCGGCCTGCGGGTGGGGATCGGCTGGCGCAGCCAGATGATGACGACGGACCGGCGGGCCTCCTACGTGATGCTGGAGCATTGGGGCCCCGTCTTCGCGGTTCCCGGCGTGGTGTTCGTCAACCTGCAGTACGGCGAGTGCGAGGCGGAGCTGTCGCAGGCGGAAGCCCGCTTCGGCGTGACCATCCACCGCTGGGCCGACCTCGACCTGAAGGACGATTTCGACGGTGCGGCGGCGCTGATGGCGAACCTGGACCTGGTGATCTCGCCGGCGATGTCGGCGGGTGAGCTGGCGGGGGCGCTAGGGGTGCCGGTGTGGCGCTTTGGCAGCCGCGACTGGACGCAGCTCGGGACCTGTGTGCGTCCGTGGTACCCGTCGATGCGCCTGTTCCAGCCCGCAGCCGGCCAGGGACTGGAGGACACGCTCAGCGCGATCGCCAGGGAGCTGATCCGCATGGCGCGTCCGCCGATGGAGCCGCCGGTTCAGGTGATGCCGGCTGCCCGTGTCGATGAGGCAGGGTCGGCGGACCGGCAGATGAGCGAAGCCATCGAGCTTTACCGCGGCGGCGATGTGGAAGCGTCGGAGCTTCTGGCCCGCAAGGTGATCGGCTCGACTCCCACCCATCCGGTGGCCTTGCACCTGGCCGGCATTCTGGCCAAACGGCAAGGCGCTTTCAACGAAGCGGCGGACTTTTTGGCCCGCGCAATCGCTGCCGAGCCTGCCAACGTGGCGGCCCATGCAGCGCTTTGCGAAGCGTTCCAAGGCCTCGGCCGTCTTGATGACGCCGAGGCGCCGTCGCGCAGCACCGTCGTGCTGCAGCCCGATTCCGCCGGGCACTGGGTGAACCGTACGGCGCTGCTGCGCCGGATGGCCCGAACGGAGCAGGCCGGGCGGACGATCCTTCGTGCCCTCCGTCTGCGGCCGGATCTGGCGCCCGCCCATGGCCATCGCGGGGAACTGGCGGCTGGTCCCGAGGCTGCTGTCGACGCCCATCGCGTCGCTGTCGCGCTCGACCCCGGTTCGGCCGATATGCTCAGCAACCTGGGCGTGGCCTTGCAGGCTGCGGCGAGGCTTCCGGAAGCGGCAAGGGTGCTGGACCATGCCAACCGCAGTGATCCGCGGCATGCCGTGGCGCGGACCAATCAGGGCAACGTGCTCGCTGCGCTGGGGCGTCTGGCCGAGGCCGAGGCCTGCCATCGCGACGCGGTCAGGCAATCACCGGCGCTTGCGGAAGCCCATGGCAATCTCGCCCTTCTTCTGCAGCGGCAGGGCCGCCGCGCGGATGCCCTGGCTGCCTTCGAAGCAGCGCTCACTGCCGACCCGAAATATGCACAGGGTCATTACAACCGTTCCCTGCTCCTGCTGGAGGATGGCGCCCTGCGGGCTGGCTGGGCCGGCCATGACTGGCGTTTCGGTACGCCGCAATTCAAGGATCAACGCCGCCGGTTGGCCATCCGGGCGTGGCGTGGCGAGAACATCGCCGGACGGCGGCTGCTTGTCTGGCGTGAACAGGGGGTGGGTGACGAGATCCTCTTTGCCTCCTGCTACGAGGAGGCGATCCGTCGTGCCGGCCGGCTGGTGATCGAATGCGATCGCCGGCTGGTTCCACTGTTCTCCCGCTCGTTCCCCGCCGCGGATGTCCGGCCGGAGACATCCAATCCACGGGATGCCGATGTGCAGATCGCCGCCGGCAGCCTTCCCCGGCTGTTGCGACCCGATCTGAAGCGTTTTCCGGAGCGGCCGTCCTGGCTTGTCGTGGACGCGTCCCAGTCAGAGCGTTGGCGGGAGCGTCTGTCGGCGCTGGGTGCCGGCCTGCGGGTGGGGATCGGCTGGCGCAGCCAGATAATGACGGCGGACCGGCGGGCCTCCTACGTGATGCTGGAGCATTGGGGGCCGGTCTTCGCGGTTCCCGGCGTGGTGTTCGTCAACCTGCAGTACGGCGAGTGCGAGGCGGAGCTGTCGCAGGCAGAGGCCTGCTTCGGCGTGACCATCCACCGCTGGGCCGACCTCGACCTGAAGGACGATTTCGACGGTGCGGCGGCGCTGATGGCCAATCTGGATCTGGTGATCTCGCCGGCGATGTCGGCGGGTGAGCTGGCGGGGGCGCTGGGGGTGCCGGTGTGGCGCTTTGGCAATCGCGACTGGACGCAGCTCGGGACCGGCGTACGTCCCTGGTACCCGTCGATGCGCCTGTTCCAGCCCGCAGCCGGCCAGGGACTGGAGGACACGCTCAGCGCAATCGCCAGGGAGCTGATCCGCATGGCCGCTCCGCCCCGGTTGGCGACAAGCGGCCATCGTCCTCCCGATCCTGGACAGGGCAGGGATGCCGAACCGGGTGGCCTCGGCCTTCTGGAGCAGGCGGTGGCGGCGCATCGTGCCGGCAATGGGAGGCAGGCTGCCGACCTGTATGAGCGGGTTCTAGCCGAACGCCCGCGGGATCCGGTTGCTCTTCATCTGTCCGGGCTTCTGGCCCACCAGCATGGTGATCCCGCACGAGGCGAGCCACGGATCGCCGCCGCCATTGCGGCCATGCCCGATTATGCGACGGCGCATATCAGCCTGGGAAGTGCCCGTCTGGCCTTGGGCCGTGCCGCCGCCGCTACCGTGAGCTTCCGAGTCGCCTCGGCACTTTGCCCTGACGATGCGACGGCCCAGACCAACCTGGGCAACGCCCTGCATGCCCTTGGCCATGATGGCGCCGCATTGCAGGCTCACAGCCGGGCGGTATCCATCGACCCGTCGCTTGCCGAGGCGCACGACAACCAGGGCGTCACACTCGGGCGGCTCGGCCGGTGGGTGGAGGCGGAGCGGGCGCATGCCTTGGCCATGCGACTGTCGCCGGTCCTTGCTTCGGCTTGGCTGAATCGTTCGGTGGCGTTGCGGCGCCTGGGGCGCCTTGGCGAGGCAGAGGCGATGGGCCGGTTGGCATTGGCGTTGGACCCGATGCTGGCCGACGCTATGGCGAGCCGTGGCCGGCTGTTGCGCGAAACCGGGGATGATGCAGCGGCCCTCCTCTGGTGCACGCGTGCGCTGGCTGTGGTGCCTGGCCACCCTGTCGCGGCCTTCAACCGCAGCATGCTTGATCTGGTGGCAGGACGCTTGCCGCGGGGGTGGGATGGATACGATTGCCGGTTCAAGGCGCCCGACCTTCTGCCGGCAGCCCGCCGTCCCGGCGTGCCGCCGTGGAACGGCGAGGATCCGGCTGCATTGCGGCTGCTGGTCTGGCGTGAGCAGGGGATCGGCGACGAGTTGATGTTCGTCCAGCTTCTGCCGCTGCTGATCGGCCGTGCCCGCCATGTGGTGCTGGAATGCGATCCGCGGTTCGTCCCTCTGTTTGCCCGCTCCTTCCCGGAGGCGACCGTCATGCCGGCTCCCTTCTGGCCGGACTTGCCGGCGGTCAAGGTCGACCGTCACGTTGCGATCGGTTCTCTGGCCCGTCATCTGGCCAGGTCGCTCGCCGGCTTCGCCCGGATCGCCCCGGTGCTGCGGGCCGACCCTACGGCAGTCGAGCGCTGGCGCAGCAGGCTGGCGGCACTTGGGGAAGGACTGAAGGTCGGGATTGCCTGGCGCAGTGGCCAGCTCGATCCCGACCGTGTGGCGGATTACACCCGCATCGAGGACTGGAAACCGGTTCTCGATCTGCCGGGCATTGTTCTGGTCAACCTGCAGTATGGGGATTGTGCCGGCGAACTGGCGACGGCACGGCAGTCATTCGGCCGTGCGCCGCACGCCTTTCCCGATCTCGACCTGCGGAACGACTTGGATGGTGCTGCGGCGCTGATGGCCGCGCTCGACCTGGTGGTGGCACCGGCCACCTCCACAGGTGAACTGGCCGCGGCGCTCGGCGTTCCGGTCTGGCGGCTGGCGCGGCAGGGCGACTGGACGACCATCGGCACGTCCGTACGGCCGTGGTTCGCGTCGATGCGCCTGTTCCGCACTGCGCCCGGCGCACCGGTGAGCGACCTGCTTCCTGCCGTGGCGGCAGAACTGGTGCGGTTGCGGCTGGATCGGGCATAGGGGCTGGCCAGAGAGCATCGCCCGGAATGTCAGCTCAAGACCATCCACGAAATGGAAAAGCCGGGTGAGGCGATCCGCCTCAACCCGGCTGCCTTGGTGATCCGGCCATCAAAGGGCCGGGTGCTCATAGGGTCGCTTGGGTGATTGGGGGAGATCAATTCATCTGGTCGGTGCGCGTCAAACGGTCAATTTCTTCCTTGACGTGCAGCTTCTCGAGCTTGAGGCGCTTTACCGCACTCTCATCCGGCCAGGAGCGCTTTTCCTCGTCGAGGATCGCGCGGTCGAGGCGCATGTGTTTTTCCTGCAGAGACGATAGGCGAGCTTCAGTGTGCATGTGTCGCTCTCCATAGGGTCAGTCCGGTTACCGTTTCAATGTAACGGGCCGGTAACACCAGTCTTCACTGATCCGAACCGCAGAACAACCCTAATCTTGCGTTTCATGCGCAAAAATCGTGCGCAAAACTGCCTGAACCGCTCAGCCGTATGATCGTATGCGGCGACGGTAGGGGATTGATCTCATTTCGTGCAGGACCGTCCGGGCGGGGTCAGCCCCTTTGATAACAGTGGCGATACTGTCTTCGGGAAATCATGACCTGGAAGTTATGACCGGGAAATCGGCCTTCGGCGTTGATGCCCCCTGGTCCCGCACTGCGCCGGTCGGCCACCTTCCGGGTTGTACGGGCAGTCATTCCTGCCGCAATCGGCGCCGCTCCAGAGGTTCCGGCGGCTTGCCAACGGCGGCCAGGCACCGGCGGGCATCGTCATGGTTCGGCCGGAGAACGATCACGCGGCGAAAACAGGCTGCGGCCTCCGCGCCGTTCCCGATGCGGATCAGCAGTTGTCCGAGCAGGAAAGCCGCCGAGATCGCCATCGGATCACGGCGAACGACGTCCTGCAGGATTTCGATCGCCTCCTCGGTCCGACCGGCGGCAGCCAATGCCGTGCCCCACAACTGCAGAACGATGCTCCCGCCGCCGCACCGGACGGCCCTGCCGTAACCGGTGGCGGCCGCTGCCGGATCACCCCGTTCCCGGCCGGTATGCCCGAGACCCTCCTGCGCCGCGGCCAGGGTCGGGTCGAGGGCCAATGCCTGGCAGAAGCGGCGGGCGGCTTTCCCCGGATGGCGCAATGCGCGCAGGATCTTGCCATGGTTGACGGCCGCTTCCGGATCGGAAGGGACCACGGCGAGCGCCCATGACAGCAGCCGGTCGGCGTCCTCCAGCCTGCCGAGCTGTGCTGCAAGCAGGCCGTAGCGGTGCAGGCCGGTGGCGGTGTCCGGCGCTCTGGACAGGAGGCCACGGTAAAGCGCTTCGGCCTCGTCGAAACCGCCGGTCTGATGGTGGTGGTAGGCGGCCGCAAGGCACGCATCGACATCGGTGCTCAGGCAGGACATCGGTTCTCCATCAGAGGCCGGCTGCCCTGGCGAGCGCCGTTACCGCCTGCCGGACCGCTGCCGCCAGCCCCTCGCCCGGCGCCGGCTGGACCAGACGCATGGATGGATACCATGGACGCACGCCAGCCCCCATCTGGGTCCAGTCGCGCATTCCGAGCCGCCAGGTCGGGACGCCCAGGGCACCCGCCAGTTCACCCACCGCCGTTGCCGGCGATATGACGAGATCGAGGTTGGCGATCAAGGCGGCCACGCCTTCGAAGTCGTTCTTCAAATCCAGATCCTCCCAGCGATGAAGCCGGCGGCTGGCTGTTTCCACCTCCATCAGTTCCCTGGTGCAGTCGCCATATTGCAGGGTCACGACGTTCACGCCGGGAAGGTCGAGCAGGGGCAGCCAGTCGGGCAGGCTGGTATAGGCGGCGGCCCGCTGTGCGGTGACGACTTGGCTGCGCCAAGCCAATCCGACCTTCAGCCCGGAAAGGGCCTGAAGCCTTTGACGCCAATGCGCCACCCGACCGGCTTCCGGCTTCAGATAGGAGACCCGGTCGGGGAAGTGGCCCAGCCTGTCTCGAAACAGGGCGGGCAGAGTGCCGGCGGCCAACTGGACATCGCAGTCGGGAGTGTTCGTGCTCTCTCGACCTTCGGCATCCACGGTTTCAGCCCGCACGGCAACCCATGGGAATGAGCGGGCGAACAGGCTGACCAGCCGGCGGTCGCATTCGACCGTGACAGGTCCGTCCAAACCCTGAAGGGCGTCGAAGCAGGAGGCGAACAGGATCTCGTCGCCCACCCCCTGCTCCGACCAGACCAGGAGGCGCTGCCCGGCCAATGCCTCGCCCGTCCAGGTGGGGCGGTCGATGCGGCGGGCCCGCTGAAGTTGCCGGGCCGAGAATCGGCGCCCATAGCCTGCCCAGCCGCGGGTTATGTGCCCATCGGCCAGATCCATGAGCCCCAAATTCCAGGCGGCCAGCGCGAAGCCCGGATCCAGGCGCAAGGCGTGATCGAGATGGCGCCTTGCCTCCGCAGGCTTGCCGTCCAGCGTCGCCATGCTGGCGAGATTGTTGTGGGCATCGGGCGAGTTCGGTTGCAGGGCGAGAGCCCGGCGGTAATGGACAATGGCTTGGCCATTCCTGCCCTCCAACTCGTGGGCATGGCCGAGATTGGCCTGGGCCGCTGCATTCTCGACGCTCAAGGTGATGGACCGTCGGTGCAGTCGCAGCGCCTCCGTCACGCGCCCGCCGGTCTGGCGCAGCAGGCCGAGATGGGTCAGCGCCTCCGGAAAATCCGGGCGCAGTGACAACGCGCGGGTGAAAGCCAGCGCGGCCTGTGCATGACGCTGTTCCGTCTCATGGACCAGTCCCAGATGATTCCAGGCGCTGGGGAAGTCCGGCGCAAGCCGCAGCGCTTCTTTGATCAACGGCAGCGCATCGGCGGACCGGCCGGCCTGATGCAGCAGCAGTCCCAGCAGGTGCAGGGCATCGGCATGGCTGGGGGAGGCGCGGCCGGGGTCGGCGTCGAGCGCCGCCCGGTAGGCGGTTTCGGCATCGGCAAACCTGCCGGCCCGGTGCAGCGCCACGCCCCGATCGAGCAGGCCGTCGAAATCCGGCGCCGTCGCCGTCGGCAGGGGCGGAAGGGCGGCAGAGTGCGGCGCCGCCACCCCGATTTCCGGACCGGGGGACGGCGCAGGAGCGAGCCGCACCAACTCCCTGGCGATCGCGCTGAGCGTGTCCTCCAGTCCCTGGCCGGCCGCGGGCTGGAACAGGCGCATCGACGGGTACCAGGGACGCACGCCGGTCCCGAGCTGCGTCCAGTCGCGGCTGCCAAAGCGCCACACCGGCACCCCTAGCGCTCCCGCCAGCTCACCCGCCGACATCGCCGGCGAGATCACCAGGTCCAGGTTCGCCATCAGCGCCGCCGCACCGTCGAGATCGTCCTTCAGGTCGAGGTCGGCCCAGCGGTGGATGGTCACGCCGAAGCGGGCCTCCGCCTGCGACAGCTCCGCCTCGCACTCGCCGTACTGCAGGTTGACGAACACCACGCCGGGAACCGCGAAGACGGGGCCCCAATGCTCCAGCATCACGTAGGAGGCCCGCCGGTCCGCCGTCATCATCTGGCTGCGCCAGCCGATCCCCACCCGCAGGCCGGCACCCAGCGCCGACAGACGCTCCCGCCAACGCTCTGACTGGGACGCGTCCGCGACAAGCCAGGACGGCTGCTGCTCGAAATCAGGCAGGCTGGCCCGCAGATGGCGGGGAAGGTCGCCCGCCGGGACCTGCAGGTCGTGATCGGGCGGATCGACGGTTTCGCTGCCACCGGTGCCGAAAGCGTCACCGGTGCAGCTTTCGGCCCTGACCAGCGCCTTCGGGAAGGAGCGGCTGAACAGCGCGACCAAGCGGCGGTCGCATTCGATCGTGACCGGTCCGCCGCCCCAGGCGACGACGTCGGGGTAGCAGGAGGCGAACATGATTTCGTCGCCCACCCCCTGCTCACGCCAGATCAGCAGGCGCCGGCCGCGCAGGAGGTCTCCGGTCCAGCGGGGCGTGGCGAAGCGACGGTTCGGCAGTGCCTCGCCGGTAGCGAACCGGTGTTCGTAACCGGACCAGCCAGCCGCCAAGGCTCCGGCGCGGAGGGCAAGAAGACCAAGGTTGTATGTGGCCGTGGCAAGATCCGGCTGTTGAGCAAGGGCTTCCAGGAAGCATGCCGCGGCTTCGTCGAAGCGGCCTTGCGCCTGCAAGGCATTGCCGAGGTTGTAGAGTGCTTCGGCGAAGTCCGGGTGCAGAGCCAAAGCCTGGCGATGACACTGCTCGGCCTGGTCGGGGCGCCCGAGCCGTCTCAACACGCTGCCCAGGTTGTTCAAAGCGGGAGCGTGGCGGGGATTGCGCCTCAAAGCTTGGCGATAGGCGATTTCGGCGGTTTCATAGGCGCCCTTCTGCTGAAGGATGGCTCCCAGGTTGTAATGCGCGTTGGCGTCATCCGGCCGCATCGCCGTCACGACGCGGTGCTCCGCCACCGCATCGTCCAGCCGGCCGGTCATAGCCAACGCATCGCCCAGATTGTTGTGCGCCTCCACCATGCCGGGCTCCAGGCGAATTGCCCGTCGCAAGTCCGTTGCGGCCCGGCCGTGGAGGCGGCGGGCCGCACGGCCGTTGCCGAGATTGAACCAGGCCTTGGCATAATCCGGCTTGAGGGCCAGCGCCGCCCTGAAGGCCGCCTCGGACTCTTCATGCCGGCCAAGCGCCGCCAGCGCGTTCCCGAGATTGTGCCGGCGCTGCGGTCCGGTGCGGTCGATGGCCGCAGCCTTGCGATGGGCATCCGCCGCGTCAGCCAAGCGCCCCGCCGCCGCCAACGCACTGCCGAGATTGTCCCAATAGTCGGCGACGCCGCCAGCCAGTCTCAACGCCTTGCCGATCATCTCCACCGCCTCGGCGGCGCGGCCGGACTGCAGCGACAGCACTCCCAGCAGATGCAGGGCGTCGGCATTGCGTCCGTCGCCGGCCAGCACGCTGCGGTATCCTCGCTCCGCCTCGTCGAGGCGGCCAGCCTGATGATGAGCCACCGCCATGGCCAGCGTTCCGTCGTTTCTCGCCATCTTGTCCGACCGCTCCCGGATCCTCCGGTCTCCCGACCGGCTTCCCAAAGGGAGTGCCATCATTGGCGGATCACGGTAAAGATGCCATTGATATCGTCCGAGGGTGTCGAACGGACGGCGTTGAAGGAAGAGCGGTCGATGGCGGGATCACGCTTGTCATTGCGCAGCCGGGGCGAACCGCCGGCCTTGCGCCTCAGCCGGCAGGCCGACGCGCTGGCCGCTGCCGGCGATGCGGCGGCGGCGGCGGGGCTGTACGTGCGGGCACTCGCGATCGACCCCACGCTGGCGGGCACCCACAACAACCATGGCAATGCGCTGCGCGTGCTCGGCCGCCTTGACGAGGCGGCCGCCGCCTATCGTGCGGCCATCGCCCGCGGGCTGGACGAGGGCATGGCCCACTACAATCTTGCCTCCCTGTTGCGGCAGGCTGAGCGGCACGGCGAGGCGGATGACATCTTCCGCCAAGCGCTGGCGCTGCGTCCCTGTCATGCCGAGGCATGGAACAACTGGGGCAATCTCATGCGCGACCTCGAGCGGTACGGGGACGCGGCGATGGGCTATCGTCATGCGCTTGCGCTGCGTCCGGATTGGTCGGACGCCCACGACAATCTCGGCGCCGTCCTTTATCTGTTGCACGAGCAGGGTGGGGAGAAGGAGGCGGCGGCGCTGGCCCGGTGGTGGCGGCGAGATCATCCGATGAACCCGCTGGCCCGCCATATAGGCGCCGCCATCGCCGGCGAGGCGGCGGATGCGCGTGCGCCCGACGACTATGTCCGCCAGACCTTCGACCTCTTCGCCGAGGAGTTCGACCGCAAGCTGGCTGACTTGGATTATAGGGCTCCGGCGCTTCTCGCCGGTCTGCTGTCGGATGAGAGCCCGGTCCCGTCCGGGACCCTCGACGTCCTGGATGCCGGCTGCGGCACCGGGCTGTGTGCCGCGTTCCTGCGCCCCTACGCCCGGCATCTGACGGGTGTGGACCTGTCGGAGGGAATGCTGGAGCGCGCCGATGCCCGCGGCCTTTACGACGACCTGCAAGCGGTGGAACTGGTTGCGTTCCTGGCCTCCAGGCCGAAGTCGTTCGATCTGGCGGTGGCGGCGGATGTCTTCTGCTATTTCGGTGCGCTGGAGGACGTATTCTCCGCCGCTGGCGAGGCGCTTCGTCCCGGAGGGCTGCTGGTCTTCACCGTCGAGGAACTGGAACCGGAGGACGGGCGTCCATATCGCGTCGCGACCCATGGGCGCTATGCCCACACCGAGTCCTATGTGCGCGCGGCTCTGGCCTCCGCCGGCTGGGCGCCGACGCGCTGCGACCGCGACCGCCTGCGTTTCGAAAGCGGCGCGCCGGTCAATGGGCTGGCGGTTCTGGCGGAGCGGCCGACACGTGGCGTTTGACAGGCGGCGTTTGACACACGGCTGTTGGGGCAGGGGGGCCAAAGCGCTGGCCGACGGAAGCTGCCTTCGTTCATGGTCTGCGCCGCCGGAGACGGGCTCCCGCCGCACGCCCCGGCTCGTCTTCCAGTTCGGCAGCCTCCGCCAGACGGCCGAGGCTGCGCAGGGCCAGGGCAAGCGTCTCGCGTGCATCGGGATGATCGGGGTCGATCAGAACGGCTTGGCGCAGTGGGGCGAGCGCGGCCGTGGTGTTCCCGACCGCCGCCATGGCGATCCCCAGATTGAGGGCCGCCGACAGGAAGTCAGGAACCAGGGCCAGGGCGTTGGCGAAGGCGGTCACCGAATCCGCCCGCATGCCCGCCGCATAAAGGGCATGGCCGGCCAGGAAGGCGATGTCGGCGTCGCGGGGATCGAGTGCCGAGGCGCGCAGGAGGTCGCCCAATGCCGGGGTGACCTGGCCGGTTTCGAGCCGCCGCCTGCCGCGCCCATGCAGGAGCTTGACGAGCTGCTCGCGCGCGGGGTCGAGCGACGGGTCGATCCTCAGGGCGCGCTCGAGCATCGGTATGGCATGCCAGGCGGAATCCCAAGGGGAAACACCTGATAAGGGCGCGTCGTGTGCGGAGACCTGGAAGACGAAAGCGCGGTCGGTCCATGCCTCGGCGAAGTCGGGACGAAGGGCGAGCGCCCGTTGGTAGCCGGCTTCCGCTTCGCTCGTCCGGCCGAGGCCACGCAGGAGGTTGGCGCGGTTGGCGTGGATATCCGCCGCCTCCGGCCGTTGGCCAAGCGCCTTGCCGACCAGCGTCAGGCCGAACTCGGCATGGCCGACCTGGCCCGCCAGCACGCCCAGGTAATGCAGGGCATCCGGCTGCTCCGGTTCGGCTTCCAGAATACGGGTATAGAGTTCCTGCGCCTCGCCGAAGCGGCCCGCGAGGTGCAGGTCGAGCGCGAGGGTGAGGGTTTCGAGGATCGTGGCCATGGTCCAACGCATTAGGGCGTCCTCCCCCCTTCCCGCAAGCCCGTGCAACGCCGGCCTCAGCTTTTCAACATCCGTGCGCCAACGCTGCCGCTCCCGGCCGTGTGCATGCGCCGGATCATGGCCGGCCTGCATGAAGCCCTGGACGGAACCCGGGACGGACGCGATGCGGCTCCGGTCGGTCAGCCGTTTCCGGGACGGCCGTCCCCCGGATGCCGCCCATATCGTCACGGCACATGTTCCAGCGGTCCCGCGACCTGCGTTGCCAGACGGCGCTGCTTGGTTTCGATGCCGCGGCGATACCGGTCGAGGCTTTCGCGGCGGGCGCCTTCGTGGCACACTCGGCCACCGGTATTGCTGTCGACGGCAGGGATTTGTCCTTGTGCGCCGGCCCTCGCGATCCGGCCGGCAGGGTGCCGGCGATAGGGCAAGCGGCACCTGAGATGGGGTTTCACATGGGTCTGGACATCACATCCTCCACCGCCGGCGCCGCTATCGGTCTTAAGCTGGCGCAAAGCCGGATGGATTTCGGCGTGAAGGCGCTGAGCGCGAATGCCGACCAGCAGCAGGAAACCATCGCGGCGCTGATTGATCCTGCGGGCGGTGCCGGCGGATCGGTGACGCCGACACGCGGCCAGGGGTTGAACATCGTCGTTTAGGACCATACCGCGTGAATCGGCCGCCGCGGTCTTCGGTCCGGCGCCAGGGCGTACGGGCAATCCCCGCTGTATCTTTGTACAGGCTTACGCCATTATCCGGGGAACGGCCGATCACCGTTTCCCGTCCTCCGGTGCCATGTGTCACGGGGTGCGATGGGCTCGGCCCCGTCCGCCCGAACCCCATGCCCCGCGATCCGGGAGTAGCCGCCTAGATGCCCAATGCCGCCCTTGTCCTCACCGTCGCCGGACTGACTGACGTCGGTCGCTCCCGGTCCCGCAACGAGGACAATTTCCATGTCAGCATGGACGGCGGGTTTGCCATCGTCTGCGATGGAATGGGTGGGCATGCCGGCGGCGACATCGCCAGCCGCAAGGCCGTCGACGTCATCGCGAACCTGCTTGGCGGCTACGCGGAAGTGGGCACCACCGTGACTCCGGACGCAGGTGATGCCGACCGGACCCACGGCGATCTGGCCGGAATCGAACCGATGGTGCGCAGCGCCATGTCGCTGGCACGGTCGGCGGTTCGGAAGGCCAACCGGGCGATCTATGACCTCAACAGCGCCCGAGGCTTCGCCCAGGGGCGAGGCATGGGAACGACGGTGGCCGGGTGCTGGCACGTGCCGGGCACGGCGCAACTCGTGGTCTTCCATGCCGGAGACAGCCGGGTCTACCGCCTGCGCGATGGCGACCTGACGGTTCTGACACGCGATCATAGCCTCTATCAGATCTGGCTCGACAATGGCGGAAGAGGGACGGCTCCGCAGCGGAACATCATTGTCCGTGCCCTTGGGACCGGGGAGGACGTGGAGCCGGAGGTGGCGGTGCATTCGCTCCAATCCGGGGACGCGGTCCTGATCTGTTCCGATGGACTGAACGGAATGGTGCCGGACGGCATAATCGCCCGCGTCCTGCGGGAGGAGGCCGAGCCCGCCCGTGCCTGCGCGGCATTGATCGAGGCCGCCAACGAGGCGGGTGGCCAGGACAATGTGACGGTGGTGATCGGGCGTTTCACCGCTTCCTGAACCCTCGCGTCATGGCTCGGTCCTGATGAAGCTCGCTGCGGCGACGGCATCCGGCAGGGCGCTTGATCGGGCCGACAGTGCTTTGGACAGCGCCGCCAGATAGGCGGCAGCCGGCTCCTGCTCCGGCCGCTCCACGGGGAAAAGCCGTTCCGGAGTGGCGAGCGCCACCAGCAGTTCTTGGCCGTATGGCGCCCCGATTGTCCAGTACCGCCCGCCATCCGCCTTGTTGCCAAGGCGAAGAACCGTGTTGGAGCCAAGAGGTGTTTCAGGTGCCGACGGGTTGGGCAGCAGGTGAACGACGCTGCCGTCGCTCGTGAAATAGTCGATCCTCAGGCTTACCGGCCGGTCGGGCGTCTTGACCTGAAGCACCAGCGGGGCGCCGGCGTTCAGCGTTTCGCCACCATCGACCGTCATCGCGAGGGGCGCGGCCGAGCGGCGGTTGGCGGCGATGGCGGCGGCGACGGCCGAGAGCGGCTGGCAGAACCAGGGATTCGCGACGGCCATGTCGAAACCATACTCCCACCCGGCGGCAGTTGCATCGACCGCCGCGCGCACCGCATCGTGCGCGTGGTCTCCCGCCACGGTACCGGAGACGAGCAGCCGGCCATTCGCCTCCTCCACGATCGCCAGCGTGCAGGGCAGTGCATGCAACGCTTCCGCCACCGCTGCAGCCGGTGGCCGATGGCGCCCGGGGACAGCCGGGGGAGCGGCATCCGTGGATGAAGGGGCCGCGAGGTCCGGCGGCGTGCCGGTTTGCGGAGTGGCAGGCAACGGTGTATCCGCAGGCTCGGTCGCGGCGGCAGGGACGGCGAGGACCGCGGCCGCCAGCGCCAGGCAGCCGATCGGCAACAGCCGGTGTGGTGCCGCCCTGGCCGGCAGGATGGCCGGGCTACGGGTGGCGCCCTCCTTCCTTGGACCCGCAGGCCGGTCCGCCGTCTTCACCATCGTGCCATCCCGTCCGCTCCCCGCCGGTGACTTGCCGGGTGGTATAGAGGCCGTCCGCAACGCCGCCAACCCCTTGGAGGCTCGTCCTCAAGGTCCTGCCCGATCGGCTGTGTCATGCGAAAGGCATGGGTGGTGAGTACAGGCGGCGGTAACCTTTCGTTAGCCATGCCGGTGGAAGCTGATCACCTGTCCATGGCGCGGAGCCCGATCCTTGACCCAGACGTTCCTGCGGATGCCGCCTTCCGGTCCCGACCCGTCCTGGCTGAACGGCGCGGCCATCTACCAGATCTACCCGCTCAGCTTCCGCGACCGTGGAGGCGACGGCTGGGGCGACCTCGAGGGGGTACTGGAAGGCTTGGACCACGTGGCCTCCCTTGGGGTCGACGGCGTGTGGATCAGTCCCTTCTACCCGTCGCCCCGGAAGGATTTCGGTTACGATGTCGCCGACCACCGCGCGGTCGACCCACGCATGGGCAACCTCACTGTTTTCGACCGGCTGGTGGAGCGTGCCCACGGCCTCGGGCTGAAGGTGCTGGTCGACCTCGTCTGCGGCCACACCTCCGATGCCCATCCCTGGTTCATCGACAGCCGGCGGTCGCGGGCGGGCGACAGGGCCGACTGGTATGTCTGGGCGGATGCCAAGCCCGACGGCACGGCACCCAACAATTGGCTGTCGGTCTTCGGAGGAGCCGCCTGGAGTTGGGAGCCGCGGCGGCGGCAATATTACCTGCACCATTTCCTGCCCAGCCAGCCGGCGCTGAACCTGCATGAGCCGGCGGTGATGGATGCGCTGTGCGAGACGGCGGCCTTCTGGATGGAGCGCGGCGTGGACGGCTTCCGCATCGACGCGGTGGATTTCTTCGCCCATGACCCGCAACTCCGCTCCAACCCGGCCGCGGTGTGGCGCGAAGCCGAGCCGCCGCTGAAGCCCTTCGCCCTTCAGCAGCATGTCTACGACATGATGCACCCGGCGATCGGCGGCATCCTGGCGCGCCTGCGCGAGACGGTCGACCGCTATCCCGGACGTGTGCTGCTGGGCGAGCTGTCGAGCCAGCCCGGCGCCGTGCAACGCATCGCCGCCTACTGCACGCCGCAGGGCCTGCATGCCGCCTACACCCTGTCGCTGGCCAAGCAACCGTTCAGTGCCAAGGGCTTCTCCCAGGCGCTGGCGGCGGTACCCCGTCCGGACTCCATCTGCTGGAGCCTTTCGAACCACGACGTCGAGCGGGCGGCCAGCCGCTGGCTGCCGGAGGGAGCCGATCCGGAGGTGTTCAACGCCTTGCTGGCCATGCTGGCGGCTTCCCTTCCCGGCACCGTCTGCGTCTACCAGGGCGAGGAACTCGGCCTGCCGAATGCGGTCCTGGAACAGCATCAGTTGCGCGATCCTTTTGGGATCACCTATTGGCCCGACTTTCCTGGCCGCGACGGCAGCCGCACGCCGATGCCGTGGCGCGGCGACGAACCGAATGCCGGCTTCAGCAGCGGCGAACCGTGGCTGCCGGTCCCGCCGCCTCATGCCGCGCTTGCCGTTGACCGGCAGGAGCGCTTGGCAGGCAGCCCGCTCGCGGTGTGGCGCGCGGCGCTGGCCCTGCGCCACGACCACGAGATCCTGCGCAGCGGCTCGGTTGCCGCCGTGGAGGATCATGGCGATCTGCTGTCGTTCGAACGGACGCTCGACGGGGAGCGTCTTCTGGCCGTCTTCAATCTCGCCGACCGGCCGGCCGAATTCTCCATGCGCGGCCGCGGCGAGGTGGAGGCGCTCATCGTGCCGCGCGCGCCGGGCTCCGCCTCGCCCGAGGTGGCGGCCGACGGCCGACTGCTGGTCATGCCGCCACTATCCGCCTTCCTTGGCCGGTTGCGCCCCTCCCGCTGACCGCCTCCCGTCGCCTGGACCTGTTCTTTCGGGGAGCCTCGGTACACCCCGAAAGGCAGGCATGCACAATTGTGCGATGCAGGCCGCCGCATCGGATGCTTTGTTACACGATAGGCTAAACGCCTGTAATTCCCTGATTCGCCGCGGGTCATGGAAATTATGCGGGCCACAGACAATCAAGTGGAGTAGCGGGAGTGAAAAGAAGAGCGTTCCTCACCAAGGCCGGCGTTGGCACCGTTTCGACCGTTGCGGCCTCCACCCTCGCGGCTCCGGCCATCGCCCAGTCGCAGCCTGCGATCCAGTGGCGCCTGGCTTCCAGCTTTCCCAAGAGCACCGACATCCTGATCGGTACCTCCGAGCTGATCGCCAAGCGCGTCGCCGAGGCGACCGACGGCAAGTTCCAGATTCGCGTCCATGCCGGCGGTGAGCTGGTCCCCGGACTGCAGGTGCTCGATGCCGTGCAGAACGGCACGGTCCAGTGCGGCCACACCTGCGGCTACTACTATGTCGGCAAGGATCCGACCTTCGCCTTCGACACCACCGTTCCCTTCGGCCCCAACGCCCGCCAGCAGAACGCCTGGTACCAGTATGGCGGCGGCCAGGAGGTGATGCGGGCCTTCTTCAAGAAGCACAACATCGTCCAGTTCCCCGCCGGGAACACCGGCGCCCAGATGGGCGGTTGGTACCGCAAGGAAATCAAGTCGCTCGAGGACTTCAACGGCCTCAAGATCCGCATCGCCGGCATCACCGGCCAGATCATGGCCAAGCTGGGCGCCGCTCCGACCCAGATCGCCGGCAGCGACATCTATCCGGCCCTGGAGAAGGGCACCATCGACGCCGTCGAGTTCGTCGGCCCTTACGACGACGAGAAGCTCGGCTTCTTCCAGGTTGCCAAGTACTACTACTATCCGGGTTGGTGGGAAGGCGGGCCGCAGGTCTCGCTCTATGTCAACCAGCAGGAATGGGAGGCGCTGCCCAAGTCCTATCAGGCGATCCTTGCCGCGGCATGCGCCGAAGGCAACGGCGCGATGACCGCGCGATACGATGCGGAGAACGCCAAGGCATTGAAGCGCCTGGTCGCCAAGGGGGCGGTCCTGCGGCCCTACCCGCGCGACCTGATGGAGGCGGCCCACAAGATCGCCTTCGAGCTGTACGAGGACATTGCCAAGTCCAACCCGGACTTCAAGTCGGTCTATGACAGTTGGAAGCCGTTCCTGGAAGAGGTGCAGCTTTGGTTCCGCGTCGCGGAACTGCCCTACGACAACTTCGTCCAGACCGCCGGCCGTTCCAAGTGACGGGATGGGCAGGGTGAGAGGCAAGGGGGCGGTCCGCAAGGGCCGCCCCCTTGATGTTTGGCGATCACGCCAGGTAGTTCAGCAGCGACAGCTTTTTCGTCTGGCCGGCCACGGCATAGGTCGCCTGCAGGACATTCATCGCGCTGCTGACCTGGGCCGCCACCTCGGTCTGGTCGATACCCTCGATCTTGGCCGCACGGTCGGTCAGGGTGGCGATGGCGTCGGTATGGGCCGTCTTGGTGTCTTCCAGCGTCGCGCTGTCGGAGGCGACCTTGGCATGGATGGAGCGGATCTGGTCCTTGGCCTGAGTCAGCAATTCGCGGGCCTGGGAGGTGTACTCGTCCCACTTGCCCGGATTGGTCGCCGCCGTCCGCACCAGCCGCATCGCCCGAACCAGGCTCTGGATCGACTTGTCGTCGGAGCTGACGCCATAAGTCACGTTCAGATTGTCGTCGACCGTCACCAACGACTTGGTGTAGGCGGCCGCGTTCGTTCCCTTGCTGCGGTACTCGCTGTCGTAGAAGGGCAGGCCGGGTGGGTCGGTGTAGGGGACGTCGTCGAGATCGTCCTGCTCCGGCGGCAGGGTGGCCACGGTGACCGTGTTGTTCAGCGAGCCGTTGGTGACCGTCGCCGACGTCGAGAACAGCGAACTGCGGCTGGGATGGTTCGGGTCGGCTTTGCCGGTGCTGGTCAGCGAAATGCCGGGACCGCTGCCCAGCGGATCAATGGTTGCCGGCGGTGCCGGCTTCAGGGTGGCGAACTGCTGGCGCAGTTTGTCGGCGACGTGGTCGACGTCGGTGACGCCCGCATCATAGTCGGTGTCGGTGACCGTGTAGCGCACGGTGTAGGTCTGGTAGGGCGGCAGGTCCTGCGGCTCGTTCGGATGCTGGGTGTAGTAGGTCCGGTTGTAGGGATCGTCCGGGTCGCCGACCGCCACGGTGAACTCGAAGGTGTCGCCGATGTCGACGTTCACGCCGTTCAGCGTGAAGCTGTCGACCTGATTGAGCAAGGTCGTCGGCGCCTGGGTGGTTGTTGGCGAGGAGATGCTGTTCTCGATGGTGGCGGCATTGGTGACACGGGCGGCGACGTCGAATTTCTGGCCGGGCTCGTTGCCGATCAGCGTGATGATACCGTTGGAGCTGGATACCGTCATCGGCAGGGCCGGCGAGGCCGCATTGATCTGGCTGGACAGCCCGCGCGCCACGATGCTCAGCGTGTCGCCGGCCACCGCCTGGTACCCGAAGGTCTTGCCCGAAACCGTCACCTCGAAGTAATCGTCAGGGTTCACCACCGCGCCGTTCAGCGTGACCTTGCTGGTCTGCTTCGTCGCCATCAGGTCGGTGACCGGTTCGGTGCCGAAGCGCGAGCCCGCGAACAGGTAGCGGTCGCCGAAGCGCTGGTTCAGCAGCGCCTGGACGTCGCGCATGTCGCCCTCGATCCGCTCCTTCATCTGATCGGCCTGGGGAAAGGACACGGAGAAGCTGCTGCTGGCGGAGGCGGTCAGCTTGTCGAAGCTGAGGTTCAGCATGGCGCCTTCGCCCGGACCGCCGGCGATGGTGAAGTTGTAGCCCTTGCCGTCGTTCGGCGGGGTGGTGCCGAGGTTGATCGGGCGCGTGGTCTTGCCGCCCAGCCCGTCGGTCACCGTCACGTCGAAGGTTCCGTTCGGGCCGGTCTGCGAGGGGACGGCGGTGACCGTGTATTGCGCGCCGACCGTCAGCTTGGACTTGGCGGAGTCCACAGCCACCATCATGCCCTTGGGATTGGTGTTGACGGGCGACGTCACGCTGGCGGGGCCAGGCTGGAAGGGCATGGTGCTGCTCGACGTCCAACTGGAGACGATCGACTCCAGCGAGGTCAGCACCGTGTCCGTCGCCTTCAGCCGTGGCGCCGCGGTGTCGATGCTCTGAACGTAATTCTGGCGCTTGGCCATCTCGGACCGCAGGTCGAGAAGCTTCTGGACTTCGGGGCCGTAGGCATTGAGGTCGACCGACTTCTTGCCGGTCGTCAACTGCTCCGACAGCCGATTGACGTCGTTCTGGCCGCCGGACAGATTCCGGACAAGGCTCAGATACTGCGAGTAGCTGCTGACTCCCGTAATCGAGCTCATCGGACAACCGCCTCCAACGCGTCAAACATGGCATTGGCCACTTGCATGACTCGTGCCGAAGCCTGGTAGGACGTCTGGAGCTGTTGAAGCTGGGCGATTTCCTCGTCAATGTTGACGCCGGTCTGGGACTGGTAGCGCTCGGTCAGCAACTGCATCGACGCCTTGTCCGAATCACGGGTGTTGTTGGCCGTCTTCGCCGCGGCCATCCAGGTCCCGGTGATCGCGCTGCCCATGGCGCTGTAGGTGGTGTCCTTCATCGCCAAGCCGTCGGCATTGAAGCTGCGGCCGGCCGAGTTCAGGGCGGACACCATGCCGTTGATGGCGGTTCCCTTGACCTTCGCGGTGCTGTCGAGGAGCTTGGCGTTCACCGCGATGGAAAAGCGGTCGTTCCCCGTGAAGAACTGGTTGGCCTGCTCGCCGGCGGCGGCGGGGCTGGCATCGTCGTAGGCGTCGGCGAAGCTGGTGGGCTCGCCGGGCTTGGTGGCGCCGGTGAAGGCGTTGGCGAACTCGTCGAGCTGCGAGCGCAGCTTGCGGATGATCTCCGCCGTCGGGTCGCCGCTCGGGGCGGTCGGCGGCTCGCTGGTCGAGCCGTCCTTGGTCATGGTCAGCAGCGCGCCGAGCTTGCCGGACGTCAGGTGGTTGTCGATCGTGGTGACTTGATTGCCGACCTGTAGGTTGATATTGCCGCCGTCATAGGAAAGAGTTGCCGGCTTGGCGTCGACCAGCGCCAGGCCCGACGGGGTGAACAGCGCCACCCGTCCGTCGGGCCGGTCCACCTGGCGGACGTTCAGGTAGGTGCTGAGTTCGCGGATCAGGCCGTCGCGCTTGTCGGCCACCGAGTTCGCCGCCGACCCCTGCGACTGCAGCGATACGGAGTCGTTGTTGATCTGGTTGATCTGCTTCAGCAGGTCGTTGACCTTGTCGACCGAGGAGCCAAGATCCTGCTTCATGTCGCGGCCGAGCTTCTCCACCCCTTCGGAGACGCGGCGGATCTCGCGGGAGAAGTTGTCCGCTGCCTGGACGAGCTGGTACTGCGCGGTCTCGTTTTCCGGCGAGGTGGCGAGCGTCTTGACCGCTGCCTGGAACTTGTCGGCGTAGTCGTTCAGCAGCGGCGTGCCGTTGGTGGTGCGCAGCATGTCGCCGAGCTGCTGCATGTAGGTCGCCGTCGTTTCCGATCCGCCGTCCCGCGACATCAGGTCCTGCACCTGCGCCAACAGGGCCGTGTCGACCTCGCGGCGGTAGGTGGTGCTGATGACCTGGCCGCTGTTGTCCACCGACTGCTGGGCGGTGTGACGCGTGCGGTTGGGGTCGTTGGCCTGCGCGATGTTGTCCGAGACCAGCTTCACATTGGCCTGGACGGTGCGCAGACCGGCGGTCGCGCTGTTCAAGGCTGCGAAGAGGGACATGGCAGGGGACCTTTCGGGGATCGGGAGGGGCGGGGCGGCATGGCCGCCCCGTCAGGCCGTCAGGCGCTTAGCGCTTCAGACCAAGCACTTCCTGGAGCATCTCGTCCGAGGTGGTGACGATCTTGGCGTTGGCGGAATAGCTGCGCTGGGTGACGATCATCTTGGTGAACTCGTCGGCGATGTCGACGTTGGAGCCCTCCACGCTGTTGGCGATCACCGCGCCGGCACCGTTGGTCTCCGGATCGTTGAAGTTCGGCTTGCCCGCATCCTCGCTCTCGGTGAACACGCCGCCGGACTCCCGCTGCAGGGCGTTGGGGTTGTTGAAGGTGATGATCGGAACTTTGGCGATAACCTTGGAGCGGCCGTTGTCGTAATTGACCAGCACCGTTCCATTGTCGCCGAACACGACATCCTTGAACTGCCCGCGCGGTGCTCCGTTCTGGACGAGCTGGGTGACGTTGATTTCCTCGCCGGCATATTGGGTGAGGCCGCCCGGCTTCTGGTATTTGCCGAGATTGAGGGTAATCTGCTGCGGGCCGAAACCGTAATCGACGGTGAAGGTCACCGTGGCATCCGCTCCCGCCGACTGTGTGGCGGCGCTGACCGCCGTTCCGGTGCCGACCAGTGCCGTCGAGATGTTGGTCAGCGTGCCCACGGTTTCCGGCGTCTTGCCGAAGGTCAGCCCGATATGGGCAGGGGTCTGGCCTATCACGGCGGATTGGCTGAGGGTGAATTGCTGAACGGGAGCATCCGAAACGGTGCCGGTCGCCGTGGCGTCGCTTGTGACGTTCAGCGTATTTCCGGTGACGTTGGCGGAACCGCCATTGGCGTTGATCTGAGCGGCGAGGTAGGCGAGGACTTTTTGCGGCGTGTTGTAGGTGCCGACGTTGGCATTGGTGATGGGTAGGGAGAAGGTGCCCACATTCGTTTTGACGCTATACGTGTCGCCGACATCGACGGTCGATGCGCCGCCCATGACGATGCTTCCGGTGCCGGACATGGTGTTGGTGCTGGTAGGCGATGCCGCCGTCTTTGCCGTCACCGTGATAACGCCGCCTTGTGCCGATGCCGTTACCGACAGCGACGTGTTGGAGTTGATCTTGTTCGCCAGTGCCGCGGTGATGTCCTCCATGGTCATCTCGTCGCCGGTGGTGGAATAGGTCACCGCCGTACCGTTGACACTGATCGTGTACTGGGTGCCGATGTCGCCCGGCGTGCCGGTCAGCGTAACGGTGCGGCTCTGGCGGACACCGGCCACGCTGGCCACCGATGGCAGCGAGCTCATGGTGTTCACGCCCGGGGAAGAGTTTAGATAGTTGAATGAGGTGTTGACGTTGGCCCCGGCGGTATTCGCTTGAATCGACAGAATATTGCCGGCGGCCGAGGCCGTGACGCTCGATCCGAGTGCCTGGTTGATCTTGCCGGCCAACTGGGACACGACGTCGCTGATGGTCGGATAGCTCTGATAGCTAGCCGCGGTCACCGTATAGGTGATGGGCTTACCATTCACGCTGATGCGGAACGAGTCGCCGATTTCTACCTGGGTTTGCGGAAACTGGAACTTGTCGATTTCGCCGGCGCTGCCAGTGGCCGCAGTGGATGCCTGCTGGACGATGGTGTTCCTGGTTTCCGTGCCCGAAACCACCTCCGTATTCAATTTGAAGGGCGTACCTGCGTTGCGCGCGGTCACACGGATCTGCTGGCCGGACGAGGTGGCAAGCACCGAGGCCGCCGGCGAGGCCGAGTTGATCTGGTTCGCCAGAGCGCCGGCGAGGCCCGAATAGGTGCGGATAGAGCCGATGTTATCGGCCGTGACCTTGAGGCTGTAGGTGGTTCCGTCGACTTTCACCGAATACACGTCGCCAACACGCAGGTTGTCCTGCCCGTTGGTGTTGTTGCCGGTGATGGTGACGACGTTGACCTGAGCCACGGCGGTCTGGCCTGCGATGTTCTGGCCGAAGGTGATCGTCGCCGGGTTTCCGGTGAAGGTGCCGTCCACAGGCTTGGAGTTCGATCCCGGTGCGTCCAGGACCATCCGCCAGTCGCCGTCGGCCTGCTGCCGCCACTTGAAATTGACGGTCCGCGGGTTGCCCTGGCTGTCGAAGATCTGGATGCTGCTGTCGGGGACCTTCTGGCCGGGGGTAGGGGTCGCGGGCAGGTTGGCCGACAGGTCGATGGAGTTGGTCGCCACCGGCTTGTCGATCAGCGAATTCACCTGGATCGGTGCGACCTGATCCTTGTGGAGCGTGCCTGTCACCGGATCCACAAGCCAGCCGTTCAGGGCATAGCCGGCGCTGTTGACCAGATAACGGCTCTTGTCCAGCTCGAAGTCGCCGGCCCGTGTGTAGTAGGCGGCGGTCGATGCGACGGTGCCGGTCTGGGTCTGAACCAGCGTGCTGCTGCCCTGGGTGCTGATCTTGGAGACGCTGAAGAAGCCCTGGCCCTGGATGGCGATGTTGGTCGGGCTCTGCACCGTGGACAGGTTGCCCTGGATGTTGTTCATGAAGACCGGCTGCGCCGTGACCCCGCCCGGCTCGTGCAGGCGCTGGCTGGACTGGAGGACCATCGTCTCGAACGCGGAATCCACCCGCTTGTAGCCGATGGTCGAGCTGTTCGCGATGTTGTCCGAAATGTGTCCGAGCGCTTTGGACTGGGCATTCAGGCCGAGAACGGCGGTTGTCATCGAACCGAAAATGCTCATGGCCGGGGTCTCCGAAAGAAAGGGCAGAGGTCTTCTGTGTCCTCTCTAGCAAGCGGAATGCCAACTTCCGCGGAGCCACCAACCCGTTGGTGCCGCTCGCACAAGGCGCCTTCACCGGCCGTAGCGCCCGATTTTGCCGGGGGGTGGGAAAGTTTCGCCTAGTGCCGGCGGCCAAGGAGGGGAAGAAAGCTCCCGCCTTTTCGGCCGGGCGGCATCAGCGGCGCGCCGCCCGCTGCATATGGGCCTTCAGCACCGCCGCGACGGTGCCGAGCGCCGTCGGCCAGTCGCCGGGACGCGGCTGGCGGAACAGCCGCAGCGACGGGTACCAGGGGCTGTCGGCACGGTCGAGAAGCCACCGCCAGTCAGGAACGTGGGGCAGGAGCAGCCAGGCGGGAACCCCCAATGCTCCCGCCAGGTGGACGATCGCGGTGTCGACGGTGATCAGCAGGTCGAGATTCGACAGGATGGCTGCGGTGTCGGCGAAGTCCCGCACCCGCTCCATCACGTCCTCCACCATACCTCCTTCCCGCGAAAAGGGCAGGCGGGCCAGATCGGCACGGGCATCGCCGGTCTGCAGGCTGAAGAAGCGCACGCCGGGCACGGCAAGCAGCGGTCGCAGCGAATCGACTGGCAACGAGCGGTTGCGGTCGTTGGCGTGGCGGGGATTTCCGGCCCAAACCAGCCCAACCCGCAAGGCCGCAGGCTCGACCCCGGCGGACGGCATCACGCCCAACCGGTCGCGCCAGCGCAGAACGTCGCCCGGCTCTGGGGCAAGGTAGGGGATTGTGGCGGGAATGGACGAAAGATCGGTGCCGAAGGCACGCGGCAGGCTCATCAGTGGGCAATGGAGGTCGTGTGGCGGCGGTTCCGGGCCACGAATGAGCACCTGCACGGTCGGGCCGAGGCTGCGGAACAGGCGGAACAGCAGCGGATGCGTCTCGACCATGACACGGCCGCCGCCCTGTGCCGCCAGTCGCGCCGCAAGTGGGGCGTAGCGGACGAACTGGATGGAATCGCCGAAACCCTGTTCCATATGCAGCAGCAGGGTGGCGCCGCCGAGTGGTTGGCCGGCCCAGGGCGGCGCGGGAAAGCGGTGCCAGCGATGTTCGAACCCCTCCCATCCGGCGCGCAGGTCGCCGCGCAGCAGCCGGCCCGTCGCATGGGCCAGATGGGCGTTGGCATGGGCGGGCGCACGGGCCAGCACTGCCGCGAAACAGGCATCCGCCTCGTCGAAGCGGCGCTGGTCCCGCAGGACAGTGCCGAGATTCGTCAGCGTGTCGAGGTGATCCGGCCGCAGCCGCCATCCCCGCGTCAGCCAGGAGCGGGCGGCCTGGTAGAGGGCCGTGCCATGCAGCGAGGCGCCCAGCGCCTCCACGGCATCGCCGTTGGCGGGATCGAGCGCCAGCGCTCGCCGCAGCACCAGCTCGGCCGTCTCCAGCCGTCCGGCGACCCGCAGGGCGGCGCCCAGATGCCCCCAAGGGGGGGCTGCCGACGGCCGGACGCGGATCGCGCGTGAGATCAGGAGGATGGCGGCCGTGGCATCAGCGGACTGTGCCCGAAGGACGCCGAACAGGTGCAGGGCCTCCGGCTGGGCCGGTTCCGCCGTCAGGATCGCGCGGTAGATGGATGCCGCCGCGTCGGCATTGCCCGCGAGGTGGTGATTGACGGCGGCGTCGAGAGCGTCCAGGACTGTACCCATGCCCCCTCTCTACACCGGAGCGGCGGGAAGAGCGAGGCGGTATGCGACCGAACCGTCGTGGCAGGACGCGGGAAGCGGGACGCAAGACAAGGGGACAGGGTATCGGCATGGACAACCGGCTTCCGACGCATCTCTGGGTTTCCGCCCACATCCGCGCCGCCGACGCCGAGGGCGTGGCGATGACCGTGATGCGCAAGGGCGATCCCAGTCGCGGAACGGTCATCCTGAAGCTGAATCGTCTCGACCGGACCTTCATGGTGCTGGTGCAGGCGCGCGAAGGGGATGGGGAGCGGTTGTTCTGGTCGCGTGGCACCGGCCCCGACCCGGTGCCGGAGGCGGATGCCGATGCCTACATCGCCCGCCAGCTCCGCTACGATCCCGATGTCTGGGTGATCGAAGTGGAGGATCGCAAGGGGCGCCACTGGTTCGAGGGGCCAGTGCGCTGACGCCGGACGGTCAGCCGGTTGCCGTGACGCGGGGGAAAAGCAGCGTGAACCGGGTGCCTTCGCCGGACCGGCTCTCCACCGAAATGGCGCCGCGCAAACGCCCGGTCACCAGGTTGTAGACGATGTGCAGCCCCAGCCCGCTTCCCCCATTGCCTCGACGGGTGGTGAAGAAGGGATCGAAGATCTTGGGCAGGACCTCCGGCGCGATCCCCTGGCCGTCGTCGGCGACCGACAACTCGACGCAATCGTCCGCAAGCAGGCGGGCTGCGATGCCAATGCGCCCAGGGCGTTCCGGGGCCAGTGCATGGATGAGCGCGTTCATCACGAGATTGGTCAGAATCTGCGAGAGCGCACCAGGATATCCATCAAGCTCCAGGTCGGGCGGGCAGTCGACGGCGATCCCCAGGGTGGTCCGGGTCTTGTAGGTCGGGTGCAGGCTGCGCAGCAGTTCGTCGATGTAATCCTTCAGCAGGAAACGGCGGCGTTCGTCGCTCGACTGGTCGACGGCGACCAGCTTGAAGCTCTGGACCAGGTTGGCGGCACGGGTGCTGTTCGACAGGATCAGGTTCGCCATCTCCAGCGTATCGCCGAGGAAGCGATGGAAGTCGGATTTCCTAAGTGCATTGGCTTCGTGGCGGTCGGACACTTCCTTGACCAGTGTCTGGATCTGCGAGGCGCCGGTGATGGTGATGCCGATCGGGGTGTTGACCTCGTGGGCGACGCCGGCCACCAGTTGGCCGAGCGACGCCATCTTCTCGGCCTGGATCAGGCTGGCCTGGGTCGCCCTCAACTCGTCGAGCGCGCGTTCGGCGGCATCACGGGACTGGCGCAACGCCGCCTCGGCCTCGACCTCGCGGGTGACGTCGACCACCACCCCCTGGATCGCCGGGCCGTCCAGCCAATCGACGCGCCGCTCCGTCAGTTCCACCCACAGGCTGCCGCCGTCCGGCCGCCAGGCCCGCATCCGCCGGGGCGATGAAGGCGGTGCCCCCGTCATCAACTGGTCGTAGTTGTCGATCAGCAGTTGCCGCTCCTCCACCGCCACCAGCGCAAGCAGGGAGGGGAGGGCGACGGCTTCCGCGACCGTGAGGCCGAGCATCGACGCGAAGGAACCGTTGGCGTAGAGCGGGTGGAAGTCCCGGTGGATGACGATGCCCTGTATCGACCCTTCGACCAGATCGCGGAACCGCCGCTCGTTGTCGGCGAGCGCCCGTTGCCGCCGGTCGATCTCATCGATGAAATAACGGACCGAACCGCCGATATCGGTGATCTCGTCGTCGCCGTCGACGGGGATCTGGACCATCGCCTGGCCCGTCCGCGTCCGGCCGCCCGCCAAGCGGGCGAGGACCGCATGATTAAGCGCCACCAGCCGGGACGACAGGAAGCGGCGAAAGACGAAGTAGACGCCGACGGCGAGGATCAGCGACGCCCCGCCGAGCAGCATCACAGCCCGCGTCCGCATGGTGATCAACCTGGCCAGCGCGCCGGTACGCTCCTCCGACAGGCCGCGGATCGAGTCGTAGAGGCTGCGCGTCGAACGCTCGACCTTTTCCACCAGCACGCGGGCCTGCCCAGTCAGCGCCTGCGCGCGGTTGCGCGCCTGGAGGCGCTCGATGGAGCTTTCGAACAAGCCTTCCGGCGCCAGCAGCAGGGTGAAAAGCTCCTCGTGCATGGTGGCCATCACCTGGCCGACCGGAGCGGGAGCCGCGGCGGCGCGCTGGCCCAGGTCGGCGAGCAGGCGTTCCGCCGCACGCGCTTCGCCCTTGAGCCGGCTCAGGTGGTCGAGCTGGGTGGCGCCGGCGGCGCGGGCCGTCAGCGCGCCGACCCCGGCCGCCCAGGCCCCGGCATCGGGAAGGCTATCCATGGATGCCGCCAGCCGTGTCAGGCCACGCGCCGCCTCCGCTTGGCGGTCGGAACTCTCGATCTGGCGGGTGACCTCTGCGTTGAGGTCGGCAACGGTGGCCGCGAGGATGAGCAGGGTGGAGCGCGTCTGCTCCAGCAGCCGCATCTCGCCATCCCTGCCGCCATCCCGCTCCGGGCCGGCCACGCCGTTGTCCTTCAGCAGCGCGCGCATGCGGGCGGCCAGGAGCTGCATCGCGTCCAGTTCGGCTACCAGGCCGTTGTAGATGGACCGGCGCTGGGGCGTCGAGGTGGCGCCGGCAAGCTGCGGCAACTGCGCGACCAGCTTCTGCAGAGATCCATACAGATCGCCACTGGTCATCATCTCCGGCAGGGTGCTGGTCGACAAGACGGTGACCTCCGCCCGGAAAAGGCGGAAGGACGAGATCGACAAGCCGCCGATCAGCATCACCAGCAGCGCCATCACCGATAAACCCAGCGAGATGCGCAGGGCGATGCCGAACCGCCTCCGCCGCTGGGGCGGCGGGCTTGGCGCATCGCTCCGCCCCACCATGTCCGCGCTGGACATCACGGCTTCCCGCGCCGCCAGGGTCGCCATCACCGCCTTCACCGCGTCACCGCCATCCGGCCGTCGAGGCGGGGCGCGAAAGCGCCGCTGCGGGCGATCTGTTCGATCAGTTGGGTGGATATGAAGTCGGTGTCGCGGTCCTCGACCAGCCGTGGCACGCCGGCCAACATGCCGTAACCGTCGCCGCCGGCAGCCAGGAAGCTGCTGGTGGCGAGGCGGTAATGGGCACCGGGAACGACGGCCTTTCCACCGACGGCCAAGCTGCGGAGCCGCTGTCCGGGCGGACGGCCGAGATCGATCTTTGCCTCGGCATTCGACAGATGCGGGAAGCGTCCCTGCAACTGCTCGACGGCGGAGACGCCGCTTTCGATTGCCTCCCGGAGTTGGTTGCCCGTCACGTCCAGCACCACGCCGACATCATGGTAGGGCAGTTCGCCATAGATGTCGCGACGGGTCAGCAGCGTGCCGGCCGGATAGAGGCGGTCGCCGCGGATGCCGCCGCCGTTGATGAGCGCCACGTCGGCATCCAGCGTCCGGCGCAGGGTGTCGGCCACGGCGTTGGCGAAGGCGTTCTCGCCGCTGCGCAAGGCTTCGCGCCGGGTGTCGAGCGGTGCGGTGAGACGTCCCACCTCCATGTTCAGCATGGTGTCGAGCCGCGCCGCGTAGGCTTTGGCGCGGACGTCGATGGCGGGATCGGGAGTGGCCGCAGCCGTATCGATCACCCGTACGGCCGGGGTCCAGGAGGTCCGGATCCGTCCGTCCGTTCCGGCCTTCCGCTCTACCAGGAGGTCGATGGCAAGAACGAAGGCCGCCTGGGGGCCGCTGGTCGCCGACAGGAACCGCCCGTCGTAATCGACGGCGAAGGGACGGTTCCGGTCCTGGTACAGCACGATGTCGGCCGGCTTCGCGGACAGGACCGCGCGGTGGGTATCGCCGACATAGCCGGTCATGGCCACCACCAGGTCGACGCCATCGGCCCGCAGGGCTGCGGCCTTCGCCGCCAGCGCCGTCACCGGATCGCGGAACTCGGTGTTGTGCGCGCGCGTGGTTTCATGAGTCAGGAGGGGGGTGGCGGCAAGCACGCCGACCTGTAGGGGGCCGGCCTTCAAGACCACGGCCTCCTCCAGCCCCTCGGGCGGGCGGCCGGTGGACCGGTCGACCGCGTTGGTGCTGACGATGGGAAAGCCGGCCTCGAAGGCGCGGGCGCTCAGCTTGTCGTCGCCATGGTGGAATTCGCGGTTGAGCGCCGCCATCACGTCGATGGGCATGCCGTTCAGCAGGTCGATGATGTGTGCGCCCTGGTCGTAGAAGGCGAGCACCGAGGGGGCCAGCGTCTGCCCGCCGTGCAGGACCAGCACATTGTCATGCGACGCCTTCTCCTGCCGGATGACGCCGGCCAACCGAGCCAAGCCGCCGCGTCCGCCGGTTTCTTGAAGGTCTGTCGTGCCTTGGGCATAGAGGATCGTCACCCGGACGGGCAGGGTGGTGTCGGCCGTACCGGGGTCGGCCAGCGCGCTGGACGGCGAGAGCCCGGAGCCGAGGATGAGCAATCCGCCAATCACGGCGGGAACGATCACCGACGACAAGCCACGGCTGAACCGGAACGGTGTTCTTGCCCCGGCGCCACTCATAACAGCGTTCTTATCCATAGCCCGGCGTCACTGGTGCCCCCCAAGCCGGGATTATGCTCATTTCGGCCGGGCTATTGAAGCGCAGCCGCGTTACGGGACTGTCATAATGCTGATGCGCGCCGGGGGAGAATGCGTTTCAGCCGTTCGTAAACACCGAGAATGCGAAGAATTTCGATCAACCGCATGCGCACCGGCGCGGGGACTGCGGCAAAACGTGGCGCCAGCCCGGCCTTGCGGGTTTTGGCGAGCGCGGCCCGCCGGGCATAGGCGACGCGGTGGAAGGTGATCCGATGGTGAATGGTGTCGAGGCAGGCGAAACTCGCACGGCTGTCGGACCCCCGCGGCTCGCCGACCGTGCCGGGGTTGAGCAGGTAGTGGGCGTCGGCCCGCAGGTCCGCACCTCCGTCGATGGGAACGGCGCGGAGGGTGCCGACATGCAGTTCCCACAGGCCGGCCCGATGGGTATGGCCGAAGGCGCAGAGGCGGGCACCGGACGGGTGGGCGGCAAGCGCCTTCAGGCTGAGCATCCGCTTGGCGTCGTCATCCAGCCGGACGAGTTCCTTGCCAGCTTCCGGATGCAGGGCGCCATGGACGGCGACCAGCACCCCGTCGACCACGGCCGTCAGCGGCAGGGCGGCGAGGAAGCCACGCGTTTCATCGTCCAGGCGCCGACGGGTCCATTCGACGGCCCTGGCTGCCGGCCCGCTGAACCCGGTGGTTCCAATGGCGCCGGTGACCGCACGGTCGTGGTTGCCGGCGATGCAGATGACCCCGGCCCGTCGCAGCAGCGCCGTGCAGGCGGCGGCGTCGGTATTGTAACCGACGATGTCGCCCAGGCAGACGATGCGGTCGGCTCCTTCGGCCGTGATGGCATCAAGGGTGGCGCCCAGGGCTTCCAGGTTGGCGTGGATGTCGGAGATGAGGGCGATCTTCATGGGTATGCCCTGCCAGCGGCGCGGATCACGGCTTTGCGAGCCGGGGCGGCCGGCCACCCGGGATGCGAGCCAGCAGTTTGTCCAGCTTGGGGCGGAGGAACGGCATCGGGTCGTCGGGCATGATCGCCTTCGCCTCGCAGCCGGCGACCCACGCGACCCAGCGCAGCGTCGGCACGCCGCTGTCGCGGGCCGCGAGGCGGTCGCGGCTGATGTGGCACCAGCGGGCACCCGGCCGCGCGGTCGCGGAGGCCGGGGTGGGGCGCGGCCGGCCGGTCAGGTCGGCCTGCACCAGTGCCGGCAGGTTCACCCCGGCCACTGCGCCGAGATGGTGCCACAGGTTGAAGCGGGGGTTGATCTCCAGAAGATGCAGGCGACCGTCGGGGCCGCGCTTGAAATCGAACTTCGCGACACCGGTCAGGCCGATCCGCTTGGCGATCCCGCGTCCCAACGCCGCGACGTCGGCGCCCTCGCCATGGATGTCGGTGATGGTGAGGGCGGTGCTGTGGCCAAAATCGAGCGGGTAGGTACGGATCTTGCGGCCGGTGAACTCCCCGGCGACCTCGCCGTCCGGATCGATATAGAGATGGTGGCTCTCGATTCGGGTCTCCGCCCCCGGGACCATTTCCTGTGCCAGCAGATCGATGCCGACGGGGATCAGGCGTGGCCACAGCGCCCGCAGATCCTCAGGCCCATCCAGCCGGATGGCCTTGCCCCACCCCTCGATCTCGTCCCAGGGCGGGCGGCGCGTCAGCGGCTTGACGATCAACGGGTAGTCGAGATCGAGTTCGGGCGCCTCGCTGCCGGGGGCAGGACGCAGCCGGCGAGTGCGCGGCACCGGAAGGTCCAGGCGATCGGCCAGTTCCTGGAACCGCCCCTTGTCGACCAGGGTCTCGACCAGGTCCGGCGAGGCGAGGGCGAAGCGGAAGACGCCGGCCAGCCGGTCGCGGTGGCGCGACACCATGAGGAGCTGGGCGTCGTCCTGGAAGTAGAGAACCGGCTTTTCGGGGTGTGCGGCTCCAAAGCGCAGCAGCCGGTCGACCAGCGCCCCGTCGCAGGCACCATCCCAGGCCAGCAGCCGGTCGGTGAAGCGGGAGTGGGCGGCGGCACTGTCCCCAGGTGCCACCACGGCACAGCGAATCTTGGCCAGCCCCAACGGCCGCACCAGATCCATGTCGCCCAGGACACAGGCCAAAGGCCCATGCGCCTGCCCGGTCTTCGTCATGATGGGCCTCATTGCACGAACCCTCCCGTCGGTTCCCGTCGACCTTCAAATGCCCTTTGCCGGAGCCGTCCAGCCGCGCAGCGTCCGTTTGACGGCATCGCCGACCACACCGCGCGCTTGGCGCATCGTCGCCTCAAGCCGGCGGCTGAGCCGGTCGGGTCCCAGGGACAGCCAGTTCATCGGCTGGTCGGCATTGGATAGCAGCGGCTTGTGGCCGGCCGGCGTCGACATGAAGTCGTAGGCTTCCTCGCCGCGTGCCAGCGCCTCCTCGATGGCGAGCACATGGCTCAGAAGGCCGGGCTTCAACCGGTTGTCGGGCTCGAACGCGAAGCCGCCCTGATAGTTCAGCACACGGTCGTGATGGACGAAGTTGTAGAGGTACCCGATCGGCCCGCCGCCGGCGCTCACCCGGCACAGCCGGACCGCACCGCGCGGGACACCCGCCGTTATCAGGCGCTCATGAAAGGGGCGGAAGGCTGGGTTGGAGAAGGCACCAGCCTGCCCACGCGCCTGCCAGCCGGCCTGATGCAGCACCTCCAAGGCGGCGAAATCCTCCATCGCCTCTTCGACGGTGGCCGCAACGCGGTATTCCAACGGGCCGCGGGCGCGGTAGAGGCGCTCCGTCCGATTCACCGCCGACCGAGTGTTGCGCCCCAGCCCGTCGCGGAAGCGTCCGCCATGTGCCCGCACCTTCTCCAGGTCGACCCATTGCGTGGAGTCGGCCGTCCGCAGTTGCAGCGTATGACCGGTCCGGGCCGCCACACGGCGGGCGGCGCGTTCGGCGGATGCGGTCAGGCCGCCGAGGACAAGCTCGTCCGTGTTGCCCAGGCGCCCGACCAGCCATAGCATGGCCGCCTCGGCCACCGCGTCGGCGAAGCGGCGATCGGCCAGGATGCCGTTGTATTCCATGAACAGCCGGTCATAGGTGCGGTCACCGGTTTCATGGAGCATCCAGCAGCAGCCGCGCAGCAGGCCGAACCGCCGGCGCCGACGCGGACAGAGCAGGGCCAGTCCGACCAGATCGCCGCCTCGGCGGGCGACAAGAAGCTGAGGATCGACGCCCGCCGGCATCAGCGCCAACCACGGGCCGATCCACAGCCAGGACAGGAAGAAGGAGGAGTTGGAGCGGGATTCCAGTTCGGTCCACACCGCTTCCAACGCCTCGGCTGGCGGCAGCGCGTGGAGGGCGATATCGATCTCACCCGGTTCGGTGACGATGGCGGTGCCGTCGGCGTCGGTGTCGGGCCTGATGCTCATCGGCGCGGCGTCTCCGGAAGATACTCTCTGCCGAAAACAACACCCTGGCCGTCCGAACGGTCCCGTCTACGCCGGGGCTGCCCGAAAGTCTGCGCAGAGAAAAAGGGTAAGGCTGATTGTGGGCGGCCTATCCCTTTCCGCGGCCCCGATTTCCACCGTCCCGGTTGTCTGCGGCCACCGGGACGGTGGATGGGATGTCAGCGCTTCACCGTATCGGCCGACTGGCCGAACAGGATCTTCTTGCTGTCTTCGTTCACGGTCGGCGTCCGGTTCGGGTTCACCGCCTGGCCCTTCTCATAGGCGCGGACCACGGCGGGGCGCTCCTTGATGGCGTCGAACCAGCGTTTCAGGTTGGGGAAATCGGCGAGATTCTGCTGCTGGCGTTCGTGCGGGACGATCCAGGGATAGCTGGCCATGTCGGCGATCGACAGGTCGGAGCCGCCCAGGAACTCGTTGCCGGCAAGTCGCCTGTCCATCACGCCGTAGAGGCGCCCGGTTTCCTTGACATACCGGTCCATGGCGTAGGGGATCCGCTCCGGCGCATACTGAACGAAGTGGTGGTTCTGTCCGGCCATCGGGCCCAGGCCGCCGACCTGCCAGAACAGCCATTCCAGCACCGTCTTGCGGCCACGGGGATCGCTGGGCAGGAACTTGCCGGTCTTCTCGGCCAGGTAGACGAGGATGGCTCCCGATTCGAACACGCTGATCGGCTCGCCGCCGTCCGCCGGGGCGCTGTCGATAATGGCCGGCATGCGGTTGTTCGGCGAGAAGGCCAGGAAGTCCGGCTTGAACTGGTCGCCGGTGGAGATGTTCACCGGCTTGAACTGGTAGTCCAGCCCCGCCTCTTCCAGAAAGATCGTGATCTTGTGGCCGTTCGGCGTCGGCCAGAAATAGAGATCGATCATCCCAAACCCTCCAATGACGTTCTGCGAAGGGTAACCGCTTCCCCCAGGTTGGCAAGCCCGCACGGATGCGCGGCAGCCTCTCGGATCCGTGCCATGCCTCTTGGGCGAGCAGAGGTGGGGACCACGTGCGGCGGACCGCGGCAGCCAAACGGTCGCCGCCGGGGGCGAACGGCTGGATCCGGAATGCCGGCATGCGCTTTACTCCATGCACGAAACGGATGCCGGATGGGAGGGAGAATGGACGATCTGCTGAACGGCGAGGCGCCCTCGGGCTTCCAGAAGCTGTTGGGCTACGTGCTCAGTCGTTGGGAGGACGGGATGGCGGAACTGGAGATGCCGATCGATGACCGCCATCTCAACAGGGCGGGCGTGGTTCATGGCGGCGTCCTGGCCACCCTGCTGGACACCGTTTCCGGATTTTCGGCGACATACTGCCCATTTCCAAACCGGGTGCGCCGGGTCGTGACGCTGTCCCTGTCGACCAGCTTCCTCGGACAGGCCCGTACGGGTACGCTCGTCGCCACCGGCCGACTGCGCGGCGGCGGACGCAAGATCATCGGTGTGGCGGCGGAGATCCGCCATCGCGACACCGGTGCGCTGGTCGCCACTTCGGAAGGCATGTTCAAATACCGGCCGGGCAGCGAGAACCGGGAGGGAACGGAACGATGACCGGACACATGACCGTCGCGCGACAGGGGCGCGTGATGGTGCTGACCATGGACGACGCAGCCACCAGGAACGCGCTCGGTCCCGACATGATGGCGGCCGCCCGAGACGCTCTGGTCGACGCGGCAGCCGATGCCGGCGTCGGGGCGGTGGTGCTGGCCGGCGCCAACGGCACCTTCTGTTCCGGCGGCAATCTCGGCAGGCTGCTCGACAACGCGCGGGCCGATCCAGGCGAGATCCGCGCCAATCTCGAGAGCTTCCATGGCTGGACACGGGCGATGCGCGCCTGCCCCAAACCGGTGATCGCCGCGGTGGAAGGTACGGCTGCCGGGGCCGGCTTCTCCCTGGCGCTCGGCTGCGACCTGATCGTCGCGGCGGAGGATGCGGCCTTCACGCTCGCCTATGTCAAGGTCGGCCTGACGCCCGACGGCGGCGGGTCCGCCTTCCTGGCGCGGGCGGCGACCCCGCAACTCGCCGCGGAGATCATGTTCGAGGGTGGGCGGATCGGCGCCAAGCGGCTGGGCCAACTCGCCATCGTCAACCGGCTGGTGCCGCCCGGTACCGCGCTGGCCGAGGCGACGGCCTGGGCTGCGCGCCTGGCCGAGGGGCCGACGCTGGCGATCGGGCGGGCCAAGCGGCTGATCGAGAGCGGGTTCGGGCCTGCCGACGAGCAGCTTGACCGCGAGGCGGCCCTCTTCGCCGAAGCGCTGCATGGTGTGGAGGCGGCGGAAGGCATTGCCGCCTTCTTCGAAAAGCGGGTGCCGGATTATCCGAGGGAGTGAGCCCCTCCGTTCGGGCGAAGGGACGGGGGCGCGGCCGCCCCCGCCCCCGCCGCAACCCCGCCCTTCACGCCAGCCCGGGTCACGCGAGCAACGACATGGTCGGGTCGGGCGGGGTAGGGGCGGCCTTCTCCAGCGCGTTGGCGATGTCGGTGGGGGCACCCGCGACGAGAAGCGGCTCGTGCCTGCCGCTGATGTAAATCTCCGTCCGCATCTCTCCGCCGCCTGTGCGCTCCTTCAGGTAGGCCACACAGATCGGGTTCACCAGAACGGATGCCCCGCTCGTGTCGGTCAATTCAACGAATGCCATGCTTCGATTCCTCTCTCGCATACAGGTAAAACGGTACACAATGGTGTATGTTTCAAAGCCGGACGTTCAGTAAGCATCCATGAACGTAAGGGGGTACCCCTTCGACCTCTTGAACGGAGGGGAACCGCGACAAACATGGGCGGTTCAGTCGATCGAAGCCAATTCGCTTCGAAATCCGGACAGGGCGGGCTATAAGCCCGCACCATGCATCATGGGAGCGTACCGTCTTGAAGTTGCTCGTCGTCGAGGACGATCCGCTGATCGGTCCGGCCGTCAAGGCTGTTCTTGAGAATGCGGGATACACCGTGGTCGGACCGCTGCGCGATGCCGTCAAGGCCGCGCGTGTTTCCGCCCGCGAATGTCCCGACCTGGCTCTGGTCGACGTCAATCTGGCCGGTGGCGAGAACGGACTGGTGCTGGCGCGGCGCCTGTGGCAGGAGAGCGGCGTCCCGTCGCTGCTGATGACCGGCTTCGAGCACCATGCCGAGGATGCCCGAGACTTCGCCATGGGCCTGCTGCGCAAGCCGGTGATGCCGGATGCACTGGTCGCCGCCATCGGCACTGCCGGCGAGATCCTGGGCGGCCTGCGTCCGTCGTCCAAGCCGGACTCGCTGGAGCTGTTCGCCGGTTCCGCCGCGCTTGCGGCTGCGGTGCCGAGAGCCAGATCGGCCTGATCGCGAGGGGGAAAGTCACCTCCTCCGGAGCACTTGCCCGGCACCCCGCCAACACCCTGCCCAGCACCTTCGAAGCCCGCCCAGTCCGGCGGGCTTTTGTGTTCCGGGCCTTGGGCATCATCTCCGGTTCGGCCGTTCCGGTTCGGCCGGCGGCCGCATGTTGATTTCCGACAGACGTTGCGGCGGAGGGCGCAACCATTTCGTCCTCGTCCTGTTGGTGCCGATGAATGCGACGATGTTCCATCCCTTCCAGCCGGCCATTCAAGTCGGCGCCGTCGGCGAGGGGCCGTCGTCGCGGCTCCGGCCATTTCCCTGGCAGCCATTTCCCTGATGGTCCCACGAACACGCGGTTCCGGCATCGAACGCCGGACCCACCAGCGAAAGGAATCGTCATGAAGAGCCTCATGATCAGCGCCGCCACCGCCGTCGTCCTGCTCGCCGCCCCGGCGTTCGCCGCCGACAGCGGCTCGATCTCCGGCAGCCCGGCCGCCAACAGTGCCGGTCCGGACGTGAACGCCAACCAGACCAATCCGCCCTGCACCTCCAACAACCCGCTCGGCTGCGGCAGCATGGGGGGCGTCGACAGCAACTCCGGCACCACCGGACGGTCCGGCATGGACAACGGAACCAGCGGCTCATCGGGCCGCGGCTCGATGACCGGCTCCGGCTCATCCAGCTCGACCAGCGGCACGGGCGGCAACAGCCTGGGCAACAGCGGTTCGATGGGCACCGGATCGGACGGCCCGATCGGCACGCAGCAGCCCGGCAGCAGCGGAATGAGCGGCTCGACGGGGTCGGGTGGCAGCACCGGCCGCTGATCCCGGCCGCTGATCCTACCCGCTGATCGTGGACACCCGTATCTTCGGGTTTCATCCATCGACGGCATCGATTCAGGAAGGGCGCGCGAGAAATCGCGCGCCCTTTGGCCTTGGAGCAGGCGGAGCATCGTCACGGTGCCCAGCCTGCTCAACGGCACCGCTCAGCCTTCGCGCACCAGCAGGGCCACCGGCAGGTCGGCGAACAATGCGGAGACCTGGATGGCATCGCCGCCCTCCACCGTCTTGCCGGTCAGGCGATCACGCCAGCGTGCCCCGCGTGGCAGCGGCACGGAGGTGTTGCCCCAATCGGGGCCTTGCCCCAGGGCGCCGGCCAGACGTGGCACGGCGACCACCACGGTGTCGTCGCCTTGGCGCCGCGCATAGGCGACGACATGGTCGGCCTTGTCGCCGGTCGCCTCCAGCGGCAGATACTCGCCGGCCTCGAACGCCGCCGGCAGTTCCGAACGCAAAGCCAGCGCCTGCCGGGTGACGGCGAGCTTGATCGCCCCATCAGTCCAGCGGTCCAGAAGTGCCGCGGTGCCGCCGCGTTCGACCGCTTCTTCCACCTCGGCTAGCAGGCTGCGGCGGGCCTCGTAATCCACCGGCAGCCGGTTGTCCGGATCGACGAGGCTGAGGTTCCACAGCTCGCAGCCCTGGTAGATGTCCGGAACCCCAGGGCAGGTTAGCTTCAGCAGGGTCTGGGCCAGCCCGTTGACCATGCCGATCCGCGCCACGGTCGCCTGGAAGGGAAGGAAGGCCTCCAGGAATGCATTGCGGCGGTTCACGTCGAGCGCGTCGTGGATGAAGCTGGTGACGGCGCTCTCATAGGCCTCGTTGGGTGCGGCCCAGGTGGTGTGCAGCTTCGCCTCGCGCATCGACTTGGTCATGGCGCCGACGATGCGCTCGGCGAAGGCGGTCATCGCCGCCGGCTCGATCTGCTCCGGCGCCACGCCGGTCAATTCAGCCGGCCAGGCGCCGAGCAGGAGCTGGTAGAACAGGTATTCGTCGTTGCGGTCGGGCGGCGCCGTGCCCTCGACGTCGCCGCGGCGCGCGCGCAGCAGCCGGCTCCAGGTCTGGACCTGCCGTTCCCATTCGTCCGGCATTTCCGACAGCGCGTACAGGCGGGCGCGGGTGTCCTCGCCGCGCTTGGTGTCATGGGTGGTGCTGGTCAGCATGTTGCCCGGCCAGTTGCGCGCGCGATCCTGGTTCGCCCGGTGGAAGGCGGCGACGCTTACGCCGAAATGGTCGGGATGGCCGCCGACCTCGTTGAGGGCCACCAACCGGTTGTAGCGGTAGAAGGCTGTGTCTTCCAACCCCTTGGCCATGACAGGGCCGCTGTACTGCTGGAAGCGCATGGCGAAGCGCGTGACCTGTCGGCGGCTATAGCCGCTCTTCGGCGCCGCAACCAGATCGGTGGTCAGGAGCCGCTGCACGAAATCATAGACCGATCCGTCCGGACCCTGCTCGACCCGCCGGGCCTGGGAGATTGCCCAGTCGATGTCGCGGCGATCCAGGTCGCTGGGAGCGGTGCCGTCGACATAGGTTCGGTAGACGGGGAAGCGTGCGATGGTCTCCTTCAGCGCCTGGTGCAGGATGTTGGCGGTGAAATCGGCGGTGGCCGGGTTCGAGCGGGCGATGCGCGCGGCCTTGCGCGACAGCACGTTCAGCTCGCTCGCCATCTCGCTTTCCATGATGCGGATCTTCGACTGCTGCACCACGTCCTCGAAGGACTGGTCGCGGCCGATGAACCCGGCATAAAGGCGGGTGAAGGCATCCTCGCCCTTCGGGTCGACGAAGAGGCCGCCCATCAGGTTGGCGAACTCATAGCCGGTGGTGCCGTCGATCGGCCAGTCCTCGCGCAGCCGCTCGTGACGGGCCAGGATCTTCTCGACCACCAGGTAGAACGGCTTCGATGCCGCCTGGACCAGCCGTTGGCAGTAGCCCTTGGGATCGATCAGCCCGTCGATGTGGTCGATGCGGATGCCGTCGAGCGTGCCGTCCTCCACCATCGCCAGGACGAGCCGGTGGGTGACGCCGAACAGTTCCGGCTCGTCCATGCGAAGGCCGGCAAGTTCGTTGATGTTGAAGAAGCGGCGGTAGTTGATGTCGTCGGCCGCCACCTTGAAATAGGCGACGCGCCAGTTCTGACGACCGATCAGCTCGTGCAGATGGCTCCAGGTCTCCATTTCCCCGGCATAGCCGCGGAAGACCGCGAGGCGCTGGTTGATCGCGTCGGCGACATCCGGACGGCCCGCCACCAGGGTCGCCAGATCCTCCTTCAGGTCCTGCGCGCGCCGAAGCTGGTGGGGACGGGCGTCGTCGAGGTGGGTGAAGGCGTCGGCGAGCCGCTCCAGGTCGGAATGGTCGTCGCCGAGGATGATGCCGTAATCCCGTGGGCGCACGGGCAGCTTGTGGCTGCCGTAGGCCCAGACGGCGAAGCTGCCGGTTTCGCTGTCGAAGCGCAGCTCCAGTCCTCCCGAAACCAGCACTGCACCGTACTGGTCGCCGAGGAAGGGCACCAGGATCTTGCCTTGCAGATAGCGGTAGTCGGATTCCCATTCGACGTCGAAATACCCGGCATACGGGCTTTCCTGACCCCACTCCAGGACGCTCAACCACCATTCGTTGTCGGAGCCGCCGACGCCCATATGGTTGGGGACGAAGTCGAGGATCTGGCCGAGATTGTTGCGCTTGAGTGCTTCGGTCAGGTCGCGGAAGGCGTTCTGATCGCCGACTTCAGGATTCAGCTCATTGTGATTGACGATGTCGTAGCCGTGGGTGCTGCCCGGCCGCGCCTTCATGTAGGGCGAGGCGTAGAGATGGCTGACGCCCAGGCGGGCGATATAGTCGGCGATGGCGGCGGTGCGGTCGAAGCCGAACTCGCCATTCAGTTGGACCCGATACGTCGCGCGAGGGAAGGTCTTGCCGGCGGCGGGGGCCATGGATGGATGCTCCTCGACAGGGAATGGCGACAGGGGTTGCAAGGGGTGGTGTCAAGCGGAGACCGGGGTGGCGACGGGCGCCGAGGCTGGGCGAGCGGCGGCGAGGATCGCGGCAACCGCCGCCGGTTCGGCGGCGTCGGCCAGTTCCTCCAGCGTCATCGACAGCTTGCGCCTCCAGTTCGGATACTGGTCCGTGGTGCCGGGGAGGTTGACCTGTTCGCGCTCCCTGGTCATGTCGTCGAGCTGGGCCACCGCCAAAGCCGAGTTGGTGCGGGCCAGGAAGGTGTGGACCGCATGGTCCAGGCTGTCGTCGTAGGGGCTGTCGGGCGTGAGGCCGGCGGGCAGGGCGATTCCGGCGGCGCGCAGGGCATCCACCAGGGCGGTGCGGTCGGCGGCGCGGCGGGCGCGCTGCTTGTCGGCTTCGTCGGCGGCGGGGTAAAGGCCCTTGTCGGCCTTCAGCGTGATGTCGTCGCCCTCCCACCAGCCGCGCAAGGTGGCGAGGTCATGGCTGCCGACCGTGGCGAGCGCCAGCGCCGGGTAGTCGTCCGGTCCCTTGAAGCTGCCGTCTTCGGTCCATTCGAAGAAGACGACCCGGTAGCTCAGCACGCCGGCCTCCGCCATCCGCTCGCGGAAGCCATTGGGAACGGTTCCCAGATCCTCGCCGACCACAAGGCAGCGATGGCGCTGGCTTTCAAGGGCAAGGATGCCCAGCATGTCCTCCATGGGGTAGCGGACATAGGCGCCCTCGCTCGGCGGATGGCCGTCGGGGATCCAGTAGACGTGCTGGAGCGCCATGACGTGGTCGATGCGCAACGCCCCCGCATGGCGCATGTTGGCGCGCAGCAGTTCGATGAAGGGCTGATAGCCGGCCTCGCGCAGCGCACGGGGATGGAAGGGCGGCAATCCCCAGTCCTGGCCGGCCGGATTGAACAGGTCCGGCGGAGCCCCGACATGGGCCGCGTCCACCACCACCTGCGGCGTCGTCCAGGTCTCCGCTCCGCCGGCATCGGCGCCGACGGCCAGGTCGCGATAGAAGCCGATCGCCATGCCCAACCCGGCGGCCCGCTCGGCCGCCGCTCGGAGCTGGTCGTCAGCCAGCCATTGCAGCCAGGCAAAGAAGGCGACCCTGTCGGAATGCTCCTTGGCGAAAGCGGCGACCGCGGGCGCCGCGGCGTCGTGGAACTCGGCCGGCCAGCGGTGCCAGTCGGGCCTCCCGGCCGCCGCGAAATGTTCGCGCAGCGCCTGGAAGGTGGCGAAGCGCTCCAGCCCCCGGCCCCCTTCGGTCCAGAACAGGTCGAAGGCGGCCCGCCGCTCCGGCTTGGCCGATGTCTGGAAATGGGCGAACAGCCCTTCCAGCACAGGGAGCTTCAGGGCGCTGACCGCGGCGTAGTCGACATGGGTCGTTGAGCGTGCAGCCTCCATCGCCGACCTGAACTCCGGCGATGCCACGCGCTTGCGGGCTTCGGCGTCGTCCAGGAACTCCGGCACCGCCGTGACGTCGATGTAAAGCGGGTTGAGGAACAGCCGGCTGGCCGGCGAATAGGGGCTGGCATGGTCCGGGTTGTCGAGGAAGAGGGCATGGAGCGGGTTCAACCCGATCACCGCTGCCCCGCGCGCCGCGGCGATGTCGGCCAGCGTCCGCAGGTCGCCGAAATCGCCGATGCCCCAGTCGTGGTCGCTGCGCAGGGTATAGAGCTGCGCCGCCATCCCCCACAGGCGTTCCCCTACCAACATCGGCGTCGGCAGATGGCAGCGGGCGGGTACGAGAACCAGACGGGTTTCCGCCACGCCCTGGTCGGTTTCCACCTTCAGCGTGTGGTAGCCGGCCTGGCGCAGGTCGCCGAGCGGCAGTCGGCGCTCGGCATAGCGCCGGCCGCCAATGGTGAAGCATCGGCAGCGTGGCAGGCTGGCGACGCCGACCACGCCGCTCTGCGTCTCCCCGCTTTCCAGTGTGAGGGTGTAGCGCAGCGTGCGCGCGCCTTCGGGCAGGATGACCGGAACGGTCGGCGCGGCGCCCGCCCTGCGAACCACGACCGGCGGCAGCAGGCGCGTAAGCTCCTCCTGGTCCATGCGCACCAAGCATGCCGTCGCAGCTTCGTCGGTCCCGGCGTCCACCCCCATGGCCGTCAGCAGCGCGCGGACGGTGCCCTCGCTGGCGCTCACCGTCTCGCCTGCTGCATTGTCAAAGGAGCGCTCGATGCCCATGCGGTCCGCCAGCCGGTCGAGCGCGGACGACTCCTCCAGCCACAGCACCACCGACCAGGGGGCCAGCGCATCCCCCTGCAAACCCTCGCCCTCGGTCCACAGCACCCGGCCCGTGACCTCGGGGAAGCCGGCGGCCGGTCCCTTCGCGAGATTGGCGAAGGCGTGCAGGCGGCTGCCGTCGCCGAGTGTCCAGCAGACCTTCACGGCGGTCCCGCCGACCACCTCGTAGGAGGAGGACCCGCCGGGACTGCCGTCCAGCCGAGGCACGATCTCGGTCCGCCGCACGGCAAGCGCGCGGCGGTACCAGTCCAGCCAGCCGGCATGCTCCGGCCGGCTGCGGGCCTCCCAATCCAGCTTGGCGGACTCCGCCGTTTCCGGCGCGGTCGGATCGGGGATGCGGGCGCGCGCCTCCGGATCCTGGAACTCGGGGAACTTGGCGAATTCCTCCGCCCGGCCCTTGCGCACCGCCTCGGCGAGCTCGTCGCCGAAGTCGCAGAAGAAGGGGAAGGGCTTCGCCGATGCCCATTCCTCGCCCATGAACAGCATCGGGATGCCGGGACCCAACAGGTAGAGCAGGGTGGCGGCGCGCACCGCCTCGGCGGGAGCGATCTGGGCGATGCGTTCGCCGAAGGCGCGGTTGCCGATCTGGTCGTGGTTCTGGATGAAGGTGACGAAGGCCGTCGGCGGCAGATGGGCCGACGGTTCGCCACGGCGTTCGCCGTCGCGGTAGGCCGACGGATCCCCCTGGAAGGCAAAGCCTTCGGCCAGCGCCCGCCCCAGCCGTGCCGGGTCGTGGGCGTAGTCGGCGTAGTAGCCGCCGTCCTCGCCGGTCGCGGCGCTGTGCAGGCAATGATGGAGGTCGTCGTTCCACTGCGCGGTGTGCCAGCGCGGGTCGCCTTCGCCATGGCGGGTCAGGAAACGCGCCTGGTTGGCGTCGTTTTCCAGAACCAGATGGACATGGCGGCGGTTCTGGAAGTGGCTGTGGACCCGTTCGGCCAGTTCCTCCAGCACATGCTTGTCGCTGTCGTCGAGGATGGCATGGACCGCATCGAGCCGTAGCCCGTCGAGGTGGTATTCCTCCAGCCAGTAAAGGGCGTTGTGGATGAAGAAGTCCCGGACCGGCTGGCTGCGCTCGCCGTCGACGTTGATGGCCGCGCCCCAGGGGGTCTTGTGACGGTCGGTGAAGAAGGTGCCGGCGAAGGCGTGGAGGTAGTTCCCCTCCGGGCCGAAATGATTGTAGACGACGTCGAGGAAGACCATGAGGCCCCGCGCGTGGGCCTCCTGCACCAGGGTCTTCAGGTCCTCGGGGCGGCCATAGGCGGAATCCGGAGCGTAGGGCAGGACGCCGTCATAGCCCCAGTTTCGCGCCCCGGGGAAGTCGGCGACCGGCATCAGCTCGATCGCCGTGACGCCGAGCTCGACCAGATCGTCCAGCCGCTCGATGGCGGAAAGGAAGGTGCCGGCAGGCGTGAAGGTGCCGACATGCAGCTCGTACAGCACCGTCTCGTGCCAGGGACGCCCGGTCCAGGCGGCATCGGCCCAGGCATGGACGCCGGGGTCGATGACCTCGGAGACTCCGTGTACGTCGTCTGGCTGGTAGCGCGAGGCCGGATCCGGAACAGCCAGCCCATCCGGCAGGACGAAACGGTAGCGGCTGCCCGCCTGTGCCCGCGCGGTGGTCAGGCCATACCATCCGTCGCCCTGGTCCTCCATCGGCAGCGGCGGGCCGCCGTCTTCCAGCGACAGCAGGACGGATGCGGCGCTTGGCGCCCACAGGGAGAAGCGCACCGACCCATCCGGCTGTACCTCCGCGCCGAAGGGCATGGCATGGCTGCGGCGGCGCTCGTCGACCGGCGGGATGCGGTCGCGCTCCCGGCTGGCGATCTCCGGCCCGGCATCGGCCCGGATGATCCCGGTGACGCCGGCAAGCGGGATCGCTACCCAATCCGGGCGGTTGGCCAGCTCGTAGCCGACCTCGTAAAGCGCCTTTTCCAGCAGGAAGAGCTTCAGCAGCTCCGCTGCCACCCGCGGTTCGCGCGGGAAACCCGGACAGTCGCCGATCGCACCGCGGTAGCCGTCGAGAAAGGCGGCCGAGGCTCCGCTCTCCCACCATCCGAGCCAAGAGACGCGGGCATCGCGTGACGGTCCGTCGAGGTGTGCGGGGATCGCGGCGTCGGCCATCGCCGCGGCATAGGCGATCGAGCGCAGCATGCCGGCGACGTCGCGCAGGATGCAATGCTTGGCCCGCCGCTCGGCCAGCGGGCGCATCGGCTCGCCTTCGAAGTCGACGATCTGCACATCCCCATGCGACACCAGGACCTGTCCCAGGTGATAATCGCCGTGCAGCCGCATGGCGCAGAGATTTGCGTCCGACGGCGCCAGCGCGGCAATCTGCGCCAGCACCGCCGACCTGGATTCCACCAGCGCCATGGCCTGGGCCGCGATGGCGCGGTCCAGCGCGGGAACCGAGCTGCGAAGCTGCTCCAGCACACGTTCGGCCAGCACGCGGACACCGTCGGCCCAGCCGCGCAGCCGCTCCGCCGTCACCGGCTCGGGCGTGAAATCCTCGCCGCCGCCAGGCGTGGCGAGCGCACGGTGCAGTTCTGCGGTGCGCTGGCCCAGCAGGCGCAGGAACGAGAACATCCCGTCATCGGCGGCGCGGGCGTCGGCGCCATCCTCGAAGCGGGCGACGCGGTCGTTCAGGTAGCCGGTGAGATGGCTCCAGGCATCCTTCGCGTCGGGTACCAGTTCCTGCATCACGCAGAGCGTGGTGAAGCCCGACGAGTTGGAGCGCTCAACCCAACCCAGCAGAGCGGGGGTGTTGGGGAAACCCGCCACCTCCGTCAGGAAGCGGCTGACCTCCAGCTCCGGGTGAACGCCGGGCTCCAGCTTGCGCAGCCCCTTCATGATGGCTTCACCGCCGATGCGGACCGAGGTGTTCGACTGCTCGGCGCTCATCCGGTGCAGCGCGCCGGTGGCGAGCCGGTCGGCCATGGCGGCGCAGGCCTGCGTGCGCCCGCCGCGCAGTCCCTGGGAAAGCGGGCTGCCGCCGTCGCTTCCCGCCGTCAGCATGACGCCGAGAAGCGCGCGCACCACCGCGTCGTCCGCGTACCCGTCGCGCAGACGGCCGGCGATCGGCAGATCCTCCGTCCCGGGGATCACCGAGGAGTCGTCACTGGTGCCGCGGTCCTGGACCAGCGGGTCGAGGATCAGGGGAAGTTGGTAAAGCTGGGGCTCGCGGCCCGGCGGCTCGACCCGGAGCAGGCAGAGTTGTGCCTGCGTCCCGCCGGGCAGGGGCAGCGGCAGGACATCGACGATCCGCACCGTGGGACGGCCGGCGTCCTTCGCGGCGTACCATCGGCGGGTCAGCAGATGATCCGGCAGCAGGTCGTCCTGCAGGCGGGACAGGACCTCGCCTTCGAAATTGGACGGCGAGACTTCGTGATGCGCGGTGGGCACGAGGGCTCCTCCCCTGTTGAGCGCTGGGTGGCACGTCGCTCAAACAGCGCGGAGGGAGGGAATTCCCGCACCCGCGAAGCCGCTTCTACGAACGACCGCGCCCTTCTCCCAAAAGAGTAGTCAGACGGTGCGCGGGTGGTGCGGCAGATGAGCAAGGCGGCCGATCCGCTCGGCCACTTGCAGCGCCTCCACGACGTCGTCGAGGCGGCCGTCGCGCATCAGGTTGTGGGCATGGGTATTCAGCGCCGCCACGACGGCGCGCTCGTCGGACACCCCGCGAGCCGGCTCCCCGTTGGGGTCGAGCACGGTGGCGCCGAGCGCCGCCATGGCTTCCGCGGTCAGGTTCACCGCCTCCGACAGGGCGTCCTCGTCGTCTTCCGCCGCTGTCAGGATCGGTTCCAGAAGCTCCGCAAGGAGACGGGGGGTCATGGTGCTAATCCTCGGTGACATTCTCAGGCCGTCCCCTTCGACGTCGATGCTGCATGGTCCTTTGGTACAACAGGCAGCACGAAGGAAAGGTCCGCGCCGCCACCCCACCCGCGGCCCCTGTCCGACGGATGGAGACGGCACATGGGAACCGCGGCCCCGGCCGGCAAGCGAAAGCGTCCGTCAATTGCCCCGATGGGGGATGGGCCGGGCTTCCGGACGGCCGGCCGGCCGCCGGTGGCGGGGCCATGGCCGGAGGCGGGTCACTCCACGAAGTCCTCGCGGCTCAGGCCATACCGCTTCAGCTTGTCGTAGAAGGTCTTGCGGGGGACGCTGAGCGCCTCGATCGTCGCCTTGACGCTGCCGCGGTGCCGCGCGAGCTCCGACTGGATCAGTCCCTTCTCGAAGAGGTCGACCTGTTCGGCCAGCGACAGCGCCGCCGCGGCCGGTTCGGCCGCCGGCGCCGCCTCCTCCAGCCCCAGAACGAAGCGGTCGGCGGCATTGCGCAGCTCGCGGACGTTGCCGGGCCAGTCCTGTCCCATCAGGCGCTGGAGCTGGTCGCGCGACGGGGTGCGCGGCTCACGGTTGTAGCGGCTCGCGGCCTGGAGCACGAAATGCTGGAACAGCAGTGGAATGTCGTCCCGCCGCTCGCGCAGCGGCGGGATGGTCAGCACCACCACATTCAGGCGGTAGTAGAGGTCGGCCCTGAAGCGCCCGGCGTCGGCCGCCTGCCTGAGGTCGGCCTTGGTGGCAGCGACCACGCGCAGATCCACCGGAACCTGCTCGTTCGATCCCAGCGGCTCCACCACCCGCTCCTGGATCACCCGCAGCAGCTTCACCTGGAGATGCATCGGCATGCTTTCGATCTCGTCGAGGAACAGCGTGCCGCCGCCGGCATGCTCGATGCGGCCGATGCGCCGCTTGGCCGCGCCGGTGAAGGCGCCGGCCTCGTGGCCGAACAACTCGCTTTCGAAGATGGCTTCCGGCATGGCGCCGCAGTTCAGCGCCACGAAGGGATTCTTGCGCCGGCCGCTGGCGGCGTGGAGCGCCCGGGCCACCATCTCCTTGCCGGTGCCGGTTTCGCCGAAGACAAGGACGTCGGCGTCGGTGTCGGCCACGGCGGAGATGGTGGCGCGCAGCCGCTCGATGCCGGCGGTGCGGCCGACGATGGTGCCCGCCGGATCGACGCCGCCGGCCAGTTGCGCCCGCAGGCGCCGGTTCTCCATCACCAGCCGCCGCTTCTCGACGGCCCGCCGGGCGGTCTCGGTCAGACGGTCGGACGGGAACGGCTTTTCCAGGAAATCATAGGCACCGTTGCGCATCGCCTCCACCGCCATCGGCACGTCGCCGTGCCCGGTGATGACGATCACCGGCAGATCCGGGTCGAGGTCGCGCACCTTCGCCAGCAGGGACAGCCCGTCCATCTGCGGCATCCGCACGTCGGTCACCAGGCAGCCGGGCCAATCACGACCGAGATGACGCAATGCACGCTCCGCCCCGTCGCAGGCGGTCACATCGAAACCCGCCAGTTCCAGCGCCTGCTGGCCGGCCAGCCGCACGGCGCGTTCGTCGTCGACGAACAGGACGCTGCCGGCATCCTGGAGGTCGGCGTTGCGGGACGCGGTCTGACTCATGCGGGCTGCTCCGTTGTCTTGAGCCGGAGGGTGAACACGGCGCCGTGGCCCGGCAGCCCGTTGCGGTTCGCGGCTGTCAGGCTGCCGCCGAAATCCTCGACGATGCCATGGCTGATCGAAAGCCCCAGCCCCAGCCCCTCGCCGGCCTCCTTGGTGGTGAAGAAGGGGACGAACAGGCGCGGCAACGCGGCTTCCGCGATGCCGGTCCCGCTGTCCGCCACGCTCAGCAGGGCTTCGCCGTCCGCGACGACCAGCGCGATGCGCACCCGGCGTACCGGGCAGCCGCGCATCGCATCCGCCGCGTTGCCGATCAGGTTGACGAGAACCTGCTGGAGCCGCACGTCCTCGCCGACCACCCAGACGGGCGTGTCGGGCAGGTCGCTTTCGACCGTGACGTCTTCCCGCCGCAGCTTGGAATCGAGCAGGAGCAGAGCCTGCGTCACGGCCGCGTTCGCCGATACCGGCCCCAGTGTCCCGGAGGCCCGGCGCGCGAAGCCCTTCAACTGGCGCGTTATGGCAGCCATGCGGTCGGTCAGCTCCGCAATCTCTCCAAGGTTGGACCGGACGGCATCTGCGCGCCCGCGTTCCAGCAGCACCACCGCGTTGTCGGCGAAGCTGCGCATCGCGGCCAGCGGCTGGTTGATCTCGTGGGCGATGCCGGCCGACATCTGGCCGAGCGCCGCCAGCTTCGCCGCCTGGGTCAATTCGTTTTCCGCCGCGCGCAGGTCCGCCTTCGCGGCCGTGACCCGCCGCTCCAGCTCCATCCGCGATTCCTCCTGCATCACCAGCCGTTCCACCAGCGCCGAACGGCGCAGGGCAATCGCATAGGCCGCCAGCGCGCCGAGCGCCACCAGCGCCGCCGCCAGGAGGCCGGCCACCCAGGCGCGCACGGTGACGGGGGCGAGGCTGGTCAGGCTGTGCAGCGTCCAGTCGCCGCCTGGCATTGCGACGGAGGTCAGCAGGTAGCTCCGCGGCCCGCCCCGCTCCTCCAGCGCGATGCGGTCGCTGGCGCCGCCGAAGGCCCAAGGCAGCACGTCCAGCCCCTCGCTGGTCCCCTCCGGCACCAGCGGCAGGTCGATCGGCAGGCGCCGGGGCAGGGCATGATAGCGCCAGTCCGGCATGTTGGTGATGAAGGCCACGCCGCTGCGGTCGGTGACCAGCAGTTTCTCCTGTCCCGGCCCCCAGGCGCGCTCCAGCCGGTCGAAGCCGATCTTCAGCACCACGGCACCCACTGTGCGGTTTTCCGCCAGCACCCGGTAGGCGGTATAGTAGCCGGGCACCAGGGACGTGGTACCGAGCGCGAAATGGTGCCCTTCGCCCTGGTCCAGCGCCTTGCGGAAGTAGGGGCGGTAGGAGAAATTCTCGCCGACGAAGCTGGTGGCGGTCTTCCAGTTGCTGGCCGCTATCGTCTGCCCTTTGCTGTCCATGACGTAGAGCGCCAGCGCGTCCAAGGCCCGCGCAATGTCCTCCAGCTTGCGGTTCATGTGCTCGACGCGCTCCGGCGACGGGCTGGACAGCAGCGACTTCACTTCCGCATCCTGCGCCAGGGCCAGCGGCACCGCGGCATGCCGCTCCAGCTCCGCCCGCAGATTGGCGTTGTAGAGCGCCAGTTGCGCTGCGGCACTTTCCTTGAGGTCTGCCTCCGCCCTGCTGGCGGCCCAGCCGGCCGCAACCGCGGCCGCCACCGGGACGCCCAGCAGCAGCGCCGTCAGCAGCAGCCGGCGCGGCCGTTCCATGGCACGCGCCAGCCACCCGTCCTGTGGCGGGGAAGGAAGGGCGGATTCTGTCGTCCTGCCTGTCGGATCGCTAAGCAACGTCATCCTTCATCGTGCTGCATCGCAACATTGCGTCCGCGATGGCGGGCGTGTGTGGATTTTCGCACATCGCGGGTACAGGAGTCGTGCGGATTCTCGCCCTCTCACTTTCGGCAAATGCTTGATGTTGCTGGATTCAGCAATTGGCCCGCCACTTGCTTTCATTGGCAATCAGTTCGGGAACCGACCGCCCGGCCAGTGGCATCAGCCGGCCGAAAGAACGGACGCCCCGACAAGGAACTCCGTTCCAGGAACGCCACGAGGAGACGAGAATGAGCGCAGACGCGACAGCCGCCCGGCACGGTGCGGTGAAGAAGCCCTTCTACACCAACCTGACCTTCCAGGTTCTGACCGCCATCACCATCGGCATCCTGCTGGGCCACTTCTATCCCGCCCTTGCGGTGGAGATGAAGCCGCTGGGCGACCTGTTCATCAAGATGGTGAAGATGGTCATCGGCCCGATCGTCTTCCTGACGGTGGTCACCGGCATCTCGTCGATCGGCAACCTGAAGAAGGTCGGCAAGGTCGGCGGCAAGGCGCTGCTGTATTTCGAGGTGGTGACCACCTTCGCGCTCGGCATCGGCCTGATCATCGTCAACCTCGTGCGCCCCGGCGCCGGCATGAACATCCATCCCGGCCAGCTCAAGGCCGACGCGGTGCAGAAATACGCCACCAGCGCCCACGAGCATGGCTTCGTCGACTTCGTCGTCGGCATCGTTCCGGACAACGTGGTCGGCGCCTTCGTCCAGGGCGACATGCTGCAAATCCTGTTCTTCGCCGTGGTGTTCGGCGTCGCGCTGTCCGCCATGGGCCAGAAGGGCAAGCTGGTCGAGGACATCTTCGACAAGATCAGCCATGCGCTGTTCGGCGTCATCGGCATCCTGATGCGCGTCGCCCCGGTCGGTGCCTTCGGCGCCATGTCCTTCACCATCGGCAAGTACGGCATCTCCTCGCTGACGGCGCTGGGCCAGCTCATGGCGTCGGTCTACATCACCATGGCGATCTTCATCTTCGTCGTGCTGGGGACCATCGCCCGCCTCTACGGCTTCAGCATCTGGAACTTCGTCCGCTACATCCGCCAGGAACTGCTGATCGTGCTCGGCACCTCCTCGTCTGAATCCGTGCTGCCGCGGATGATGGAGAAGATGCAGAAGTTCGGCTGCTCGAAGCATGTCGTCGGCCTCGTCATCCCCACCGGCTATTCCTTCAACCTCGACGGCACCTCCATCTATCTGTCGATGGCGGCGATCTTCATCGCCCAGGCGTTCAACGTCGATCTGACGATCTGGCAGCAGCTCTACATCCTGATCATCCTGATGCTGACCTCGAAGGGTGCGGCGGCGGTGACGGGCGGCGGCTTCGTCACGCTGGCCGCCACTCTGTCGGCCACCGGCGTGCTGCCGATCGAGGGCTTGGCCCTGCTGCTGGGCGTCGACCGCTTCATGTCGGAAGCCCGCGCGCTCACCAACCTGATCGGCAACGGCGTGGCGACGGTGGTGGTCGCCAAGATGGAAGGCGAGTTCGACGAGAGCAAGGCCGTGTCCGAGTACCAGCAGCACTTCAAGGAGCCGGAGCTGGCTCGCATCTGACTGCGGCCAGGCCCGCATGGGATGCCGGTCACGCATGCGGCGCCAAATCTGGAAATACCAGAGATGACCCGTTCGGCCGGCGTTCGGATCCTGTAAGGTAAGGGGGACGGTTCGATTGGGTTCGAATCGTCCCTTTCCTTTTGGCGGCCTGCATCGGTTGGGCTATAACCGCCATTCTGGCAAAGCGTACCAACAAATTAACCGAAGTCTAGTTAACCGGAGGAAGAGACCCGATGTCCGGCGATTTTGAAGCGATGGCGCTTGAGTATCACCGCAACCCGCGGCCCGGTAAGCTGGCCGTCGTCGCGACAAAGCCGATGGCCAACCAGCGCGATCTGGCGCTCGCCTATTCGCCTGGCGTCGCCCACGCCTGCACGGCCATCGCCGACGACCCGTCGAAGGCCGCGGAGTTGACCGCCCGCGCCAATCTGGTCGCGGTCGTGACCAACGGCACCGCGGTGCTGGGCCTCGGCAACATCGGGCCGCAGGCCGCCAAGCCGGTGATGGAGGGCAAGGCCGTCCTTTTCAAGAAGTTCGCCGGCATCGACTGCTTCGACATCGAGCTGAACGAGACGGATGTCGACGCCCTGGTCGACACCATCGTCCGGCTGGAGCCGACCTTCGGCGCCATCAACCTGGAGGACATCGCGGCTCCCGCCTGTTTCGAGATCGAGCGCCGCTGCCGCGAGCGGATGAAGATCCCGGTGTTCCATGACGACCAGCATGGCACGGCCATCGTCGTGGGCGCCGCCGTGCTGAACGGGCTGGCGCTGGTCGGCAAGGACATCTCCAAGGTCAAGGTGGTCTCCACCGGCGGCGGCGCCGCCGGCATCGCCTGCCTGGACCTGATGCTGTCGCTGGGCGTCAAGCGGGAGAACGTCTGGCTGGTCGACCGCATCGGCGTGGTCCACAAGGGCCGCAACGAGGAGATGAACGAGTACAAGGACGCCTACGCGCACGACACCGAGGCGCGCACGCTGTCAGACGTCATCGACGACGCCGACATCTTCCTCGGGCTGTCGGGTGCCAGGGTGCTGAAGCCGGAGCTGCTCGCCCGGATGGCCGAGAAGCCGCTGATCCTGGCGCTCGCCAACCCGGAACCGGAGATCATGCCGGACCTGGCGCGCGACGCCCGGCCGGACGCGATCATCGCCACCGGCCGTTCGGACTTCCCGAACCAGGTCAACAACGTCCTGTGCTTCCCCTTCATCTTCCGGGGCGCGCTCGACGTCGGCGCCACCACGGTGAACGAGGAGATGAAGATCGCGGCGACCCACGCCATGGCGAACCTTGCCCGCGCCGAACCGTCGGACGTGGTGGCGGCCGCCTATGTCGGGGAATCTCTGCGCTTCGGGCCCGACTACATCCTGCCCAAGCCCTTCGACCCGCGCCTGATCGTCGAGGTCTCCTCCGCCGTCGCCCGGGCCGCCATGGACTCCGGCGTCGCCACCCGGCCGATCGCTGACTTCCGCGCCTATCGCGACCAGCTCAACCAGTATGTCATCCGCTCCGGCCTGTTCATGAAGCCGGTCATCACCAAGGCCAAGACCGCGCCCAAGCGCGTCGTCTATGCCGAGGGCGAGGATCCGCGCGTCGTCCGCTGCGCCCAGGTGGTGGTGGACGACGGCATCGCACATCCGGTGCTGATCGGCCGCCGCGAGGTGATCGAGCGCGTCATCTCCGAAATGGGGCTGCGCCTGAAGATCGGACAGGACGTCGAGGTGATCGAGGTCATCCGTGACCCGCGCTACCACAACTACTCGGAAATCTACCGCAAGCTGATGGGGCGCCGGGGCGTGTCGCCCAGCCACGCCGCCAACGTGGTGCGCACCCAGCCCACCGTCTTCGGCGCCCTGATGGTCCGCCGCGGCGAGGCCGACGCGCTTGTCTGCGGCACCACCGGCCGTTTCAACGAGCATTGGGCGCACATCTGCGGCCTGATCGGCCTGCGCGAGGGCGTGAAGGTCGCGGCGACGATGAACGCACTGATCTCGCAGAAGGGCGTGCATTTCATCACCGACACCTACGTCAACCCCGACCCGACCGCCGAACAGGTGGCCGAGATCGCGAGGCTGGCGGCGGAGGAGGTGAAGCGGTTCGGCATCGAGCCCAAGGTCGCCCTGCTGTCGCATTCCAACTTCGGCAGCGCCGACACGCCGTCCGCGCGCAAGATGCGCGCGGCGGTCGAGCTGGCATCGGCCGAGATGCCGGATGTCGAGATCGATGGCGAGATGCACGCCGACGCCGCCCTGGCACCGGCCCTGCGCAAGGAGCTGCTGCCCGACAGCCGCCTGAAGGGCGAGGCGAACCTGCTGGTCATGCCGACGCTGGACGCCGCCAACATCGCCTTCAACATGATGAAGATCCTGGGCGATGCGCAGAATGTCGGCCCGATCCTGCTGGGCGTGCAGCGGCCGATCCATATCGTCACCCCGTCGGTCACCACCCGTGGCCTGGTCAACATGACGGCAGTGGCGGTGGTGGACGCCCAACTCGCCGAGCCGGTGAACGTGGCGCCTCAGCCGCCGGTGCCTGCGGAGGTCTAAGGGACCGGAAAGCCGATGAAGGGGACGGCCAACGGCTGCCCCCTTCCGCTGCGCCCGATTCATGCTATGCCTTTCTCCTGGCCGACAGCGATGACACCGGGAGCATGAGCAGCAAGCAGCGCAAGACCGGCAGGGCGGCCCAGAACTCCGCCGACGGCACCGCCGCCGCCCTGATCGGGCAGGCGGTGCCGCTGCATCAGGCCGGTCGCCTTGGGGAGGCGGAAGCACTCTACCGCCGGGCGCTGGCGGTACGGCCGCGGCAGCCCGATGCGCTGCACCTGCTTGGCATGGTCGCCTGCCAGACCAGCCGCTTTCACGAGGCCATCGACCTGATCGGGAAGGCGGTGGCCGCCAAACGCGACGTCCCCGACTACCACGCCAATCTGGCATTCGCGTTTCAGGCGCTGGGCCGGTCAAGCGAGGCAGAAGCCGCCGCGCGCGCCGCCCTGCGCCTGCGCCGCCCTTTCCCGGAGGCGTCCAATACCCTGGGCAACGCCCTCAACGCCCAGGGGCGGTGCGAGGAGGCGGCGCACGCCTACCGTGCCGCCTTGGACGCGCGTCCCGGCTATGCGGAGGCGGAGGGAAATCTCGGCATCGTCCTGCGTGCGCTCGGTCGCCCGGCGGAGGCGGAACCCTCGCTCCGCCGGGCCATCGCCGCCAATCCCGGCCTGACCGACGCGCAGACCGCGTATGGCTTGACCTTGCTTGACCTCGGCAGGGCGCGCGAGGGCGAGGCCGTGTTGAGGGCGGTGCTGGACCATCGCCCGGACCATGCGGGCGCGACGCTGGCTTTGGCCGGAGCGCTGCAGCGTGGTGGTAAGGACGCGTCACCCGTTTATCGTCGCCATGCCACCCTGGATCCCGCCGACGCCGAGGCGTGGAATGCCCTGGGCCTCGCCCTGCAGGCTGCCGAGCGGATGGATGAGGCTGCGGCGGCCTTCAGCCGTGCCCGGCACGTGAGGCCGGCGATGGTCGAGGCGCTGACAAACCTCGGCACCGTCCGCCGCCTGCAGGGTCGGGCGGTGGAGTCCGCTGCCTTGCAGCGTCTGGCGCTGGACCTGCTCCCCGACTACGCCGCCGCCCGGACCAACCTCGGGCTTGCGCTGCAGGAAAGCGGGGACGAGGCGGCGGCCGAGCATGAATTCACGCGCGCACTGGAACAGGATCCCTCCCAATCGCTCGGCCGGTTCAACCGTGCCATCCTGCGGCTGCGCCAGGGGCGCTTGACCGAGGGATGGGATGACTACCGTGTCCGCTTCGATTCCGGACGGCTGCGCCCGAAGCGTCCGTTCGCAATCCCCGAATGGCAGGGCGACGAGCTTGCCGGCCGGCGGCTTCTGCTCTGGGCGGAGCAGGGATTGGGGGACGAGCTCATGTTCGGCGCGTTGTTGCCCGAGGCGCTCGCCCGTTTCGGTCCCTTGATCGTGGAATGCGAACCGCGACTGGTGTCGCTGATGCGGCGGTCCTTCCCGGGAACCATCGTCCGGGCGCCGAGCGGGGAGGCGCGCGACGCCGACTGCCATCTTCCGTTCGGCTCCTTGCCGCGCCTGCTCTGGCGCGCAGTGCCGCATCCGCCGCCCCTGGGGTGGCTGATGCCCGACCCGCACCGCGTCGCCGAATGGCGACGCCGGGTCGATGGCCTCGGCCCCGGCCTGAAGATTGGGATCGCCTGGACAAGCGGGCGCATCACGGTGGAGCGACGCCGATCCTATACCGATCTGATGGACTGGGCGCCGTTGCTCCGCCTGCCTGGGCTGCAGGTGGTCAGCCTGCAGTATGATGGGCGGGATGACGAGATCGTGGAGGTCGAAAAGGCACTGAGCCTGCGCATCCATCGCTGGAACGATCTCGATCAGGTCGGTGATCTCGAAGGGACGGCCGCCCTGATGGCCAACCTCGATCTTGCGGTCACCATAGCCTCATCCGCCGGGGAGATGGCTGCCGCGTTGGGGGTGCCGGTCTGGCGCCTCGGGCATCGGGACTGGACGCAGCTCGGCACCATGGTTCGGCCCTGGTTTCCCAGCATGCGCTGCATCCCGCCCGATCATGGACAAGGTGTCGGCAGCGCGATACCAAAAGCTTCTCAGCGCCTTAGACGATTGCTTGAAGGTAAAGCGTGAATATTGCCGACCTCTTCGCGCAGGCTCTCAGCCACCATCAGGCGGGTTCGCTGGACAAGGCCGAGCCGCTGTATCGCCGGCTGTTGGAGACGTCACCACGCCACGCCGATGCGCTCCATCTGTTGGGCGTCCTCAACCATCAGATCGGGAATGACGAGCAAGCAATTGATTTGATAGATCGTGCCGTCGAGTACGCTCCGGAGGTGGCTGATTATCACGCCAACCGCGGGATCGTGCTGCAGCGGCTTGGAAAGTTGGCGGAAGCGGAGAATGCCCAGCGTCAGGCCTTGGCGCGGGATCCCGGCCATGTCGGCGCCCATTTCAACCTCGGCCTGCTGTTGGCCGGCAGCGCAAGGCTGGAAGAGGCTGCCGTGCACTACGCCGAAGCGGCGCGCCTGTCTCCCGCCCTGGCCGACGCCCATCTCAACCTCGGTGCCGCATTGCAAGGGCTTGGGCGGCCGGAGCAAGCGTTGGCGGCACATGGTCGGGCGGCAGAACTGCTGCCGGGCGATCCACGCCCCTGGACCAACCGGGCCATCAGCCTGCACCAGCTCGGGCGGAGCGCGGAGGCCGCCGACGCACTCGTCACCGCAAGCGCCCTGGGAGACTCCGGCGGTGACGTTGGCGTCCAATCGGCCCTGGCCGCGGCCTTGCACGCCGCCGGCAGGTTGACGGACGCGGCGGAACGCTACGCCGCAGTCCTGAAGGCTTCTCCAAGAGATGCGTTTTGCCTCAATGGCTTGGGGCTTTGTCTTAAAGCACTGGGGCAGGCGGATGATGCTGCCGTCTGCTTCGACGCAGCCTTGGCTGCGGCACCGGACCATGCAGAGGCCGCGGACAATCTCGGCAGCATCCGCGCGTTGCAGGGGCGCTTCGCCGAAGCCGAAGCCCTGCATGGCCAATCGATCCGGCGCCGTCCCGCCTTCGCCGGCGCCTGGAACAACCTGGCCAATGCCCGCCATGGGGCAGGCCGCACCGGAGAGGCATGGCCGGCTTGGCACAGGGCGCTCGCGGTCGATCCCGTACTGGCGGAGGCGCACACCAACCTCGGCAACGCATTGCGAGGTGCGGAGCGCTTCATCGAAGCCGAACGGGCGCATCGACGCGCCATTCGCCTGGCACCGCTGGAGGCGCCCGCCCGCAACAACCTCGGCCATCTCCGCCAGGGGCTTCACGACCATCAAGGGGCCGCAGGCTGCTATCTCGGAGCGTTGGCGCTCGATCCCGCCTACGCGGAGGCATGGAGCAATCTCGGCCTTGCCACCCAGCGGCTCGGCGGGACCACTGCCGCGGAGGCCGCCTACGACCGTGCACTGCGGTTGCGGCCAGATCTCGCCCTTGCCCATTTCAACAAGGGGCTGCTGCGGCTGGAGGTCGGTGACCTCGACAGGGGATGGCCGGGATATGCCTGGCGGTTCGGGTCGGGGCAGGTCGGACGTGGCCGGCAGCCGCGTGTGGAGCCTTGGCGGGGCGAGGATGCCGCCGGGTACCGGCTGATGGTATGGGGGGAACAGGGGGTGGGCGACTGCATCCTGTTTTCGGCTCTTTGCCCGGAGTTGGCCGGGCGCGCCCGAACCGTCATTGTGGAGACCGACCGGCGGCTGGTGCCGCTGTTTTCCCGCTCCTTTCCGTCCCTCAAGGTCCGCGCTCAGGCGCTGGACGCCGGCGGACGTGAAAGCATGCCGGTTCCGGACTATGACCGGCATGTTCCGATGGGATCGCTGCCCCGGGTGCTCAGGCGGCGGCTGGCGGATTTTCCGCCGCAGGCCGGTTGGCTCGTGCCCGACGACGCCCTGGCCGGGCTCTGGCGTCAGCGCCTCTCCCAACTCGGACCGGGCCTGCGCGTGGGCATCGGCTGGCGCAGCCAGATGATGACCGCCGAGCGCCGGGCGGCCTATCTCCCGCTCGATGCCTGGGGGGCCCTCTTCAAGCTGCCCGGCATCCACTGGGTGGTCCTGCAATACGGCGACGTCGAGGATGAACTGCGGGAGGCCGAGCGCCGCTTTGGCATCCGCCTGCATCGCTGGGACGACCTCGACCGCAAGGATGATTTCGATGGGGTCGCCGCCCTCATCGCCGGGCTGGATTTGGTGATCTCGCCGGCCATGTCGGTGGGCGAACTGGCCGGCGCGTTGGGAGCGCCGGTCTGGCGCTTCTGTGAGCGCGACTGGACGCAACTGGGCACACCGGTCCGACCCTGGTACCCGTCGATGCGGCTGTTCCAGCCCGCTCCTGGTGAGCCGTTGTCCGCCACCCTTGCCGAGATGGCCCGTACGCTGCGCCGGCTTGCTCCCGATGCTCCGTCGTCGGATCGCCCCGTTTCGCATGCTCCCCCCGTTCCGGGCGACCGCTCGGCCGGGGTTGCTGAACTGCTTGCCACCGGGTTGCGCCATCACGGGGGAGGGCGATTGGAGGAGGCGCAGGAGAGCTACCGCCGCATCCTTGCGATGGACGCCGGGCATCCCGAAGCGCTCCACCTGTTGGGGGTCGCCGCCCACCAGCAAGGCCGCAACGACCAGGCGGAGCGGCTGATCCGTGGCGCCATCGCCCGGCGGAGCGATGGCGCCGATTATCATGGCAACCTCGGTTCCGTGCTACAGGCGCTCGGCCGCCTTCCCGAAGCCGTCGCCGCCTACGAAACGGCCTTGGCGCTGCGGCCTGCTTTCCCAGACGCGCTCAACAACCTCGGCAGCGCGCTTCAGGCGTTGGGGCGGCTGCGGGAGGCCGAGGAGCGATACCGCGCCGCCTTGACCCATCGGCCGGACTACCCTCAGGCGCTCGCCAACCTCGGCACGCTGCTGCATGCAACGGACAGGCGGAGCGAAGCACTCGCGTCCCTGACGCAGGCCGTCGCCCGCGACGGCACGCTGATCGACGCCCGCCTCGGGCTGGGCGCCGTGCTGAACGATCTCGGGCGTGCCGCGGAGGCCGAAGCGCAATACAGGGCCGCGCTGGCGATCGACGGCAGAGACGCGGATGCCTGGGCCGGCCTCGGTGCCGCGCTCTACCGGCAGGATCGTCCGGCGGAAACGGCGAGGGCGTTCGAGCAGGCGCTCGCGCTTGGTCATCGCGCGGGCGCCGCCGTCGATCTGCTGGCGCTTGCCCTGCGCGGGCTTGGCCGACTTGGCGAGGCTGTGGAGCGGCACCGCACCGCCGTCGCGATCGAACCGTCCCGCGCGACCGGCTGGACCAATGGTGGCGTGACCCTGTTGCGGCTTGGGCGGACGGCCGAAGCCGCCGAGTGGCACCGGCGGGCGGTCGCCCTGGACCCCGCCTTCGTCGAAGCGTTGAACAACCTCGCCGTGGCCGTTCAGGGAACGGGCGATCCGACCGGGGCCGCAACGATCCTGCACCGTGCCATCCGGCTGCGGCCCTCGTCCGCCGAGAGCTGGGGCAATCTCGGTGCCGCGCTGCTGGCCGGCCGGCGCCATGCCGAGGCGGAGGCCGCCTGTGCCCGCGCGGCGGCCCTCGTTCCGACGCTGGCCGGGGCGCTGACCACCGGTGGCGCGGCCTTGAAGGGGCAGGGGCGTTTCGCGGAGGCGGCGGTCCGCAGCCGCCGTGCCCTGCGCCTTGCCCCGGGATCGGCCAAGGGATGGTCGAACCTGGGCACCGCCCTGGCCGGCCAATCGCGCTGGGACGCGGCGATGCGGGCCCATCGCCGCGCGGCGGCTCTGGCCCCCGACCTGCCTGACGCCCTGCTGAACCTCGGGCATGCCGCGCAGGCGAGCGGCGCGCCGCGGCTTGCCCGGCTTTGTGCCGAGCGCACCTTGCGGCTCGACCCCGGCCGCGCCGATGCGCGCATGAACCGCGCCCTGTTGCGGCTGGCCGGCGGCGAGCTTGCCGGCGGATGGGAGGATTATGCCTTCCGCTTCGCCGCCGGCGGGGGCAGCGCGCGCCGTTTCTCCATTCCCGAATGGTGTGGCCAGGATCCGGCCGGACGAGGAATCCTGGTGTGGGGCGAGCAGGGGCTCGGGGACCAGATCATGTTCGGCACCGTGCTGCCCGACCTGATCCGCCGGGCAGGGCGGGTGGTGGTCGAATGCGACCCGCGCCTGACCGGGCTGTTCCGCCGGGCGCTGCCGGGGGCCGAATTGCGGCCGGCCGGGGGAGAGGCCGGAGCGGACATCGCCGACTATCATGCCCCGATGGGGACCGTCGCGGCGCTGCTGCGGCCTGATCTCGCCGCCTTTCCCACCGCCTTTCCCACTGCGGCCCCTTTCCTGGCTGCCGATCCGGGCCTGGCGGCCTTCTGGCGCGCGCGGCTGGCAGCACTCGGTCCCGGCTTGCGGGTCGGCATCTGCTGGCGCAGCAGCCGGCTTACCGCGGAACGGGCCGGCGCCTACAGCCGCATCGGCCAATGGCTGCCGGTCATGCGCGTTCCGGGGCTGATCCTGGTCAATTTGCAGTATGACGAAAGCGCCGCGGAACGCGAGGAGGCGCTGGAGCGTTTCGGCACCGTCCTGCACCATTGGCCCGATCTCGACCTGCGCAACGATCTGGAGGGAGTGGCGGCGCTGATGGCCGGCCTTGACCTCGTCATCACCGCACCGACCGCCGTGGGCGAGCTTGCCGCCGCCCTGGGAACGCCCGTCTGGCGACTCAGCGGTGCCGACGACTGGTCGGCGCTGGGCAACCCGGTCAGGCCATGGTTCCCGGCGATGGCCATCGTCAGCGTTGAGAACGGCCAGGACGCCGCCCTGGCCATGGCGGCGCGTCGCCTGCGCCTGCTGGCCGGAGACGCGCGCCATCCGCCATGAAGGCGGCAAAAATCGGGGGCGCCACCGCTTGCGCGCAATTGCGCATTGCGGTCCGCCCCCGCCCGCCGCTATCGACTATGCCCGCCGGGTGCCGTCGATAGCCGCGGCGGGTCGCTCAAGGAGGGATGACCCGGCGCTCGTGCCGTCGTAAGCTGGCGGGGCGAACGGGAACTTCAAGAAGAGGACTGTCGGTGCGGTCAGAGGACGCTCTCGCCAACATAGACGTCGCGGTGCTCGCCGGTGGCCTGGGCACGCGCATCCGGGGCGTTCTCGGAGACACGCCGAAGGTGCTGGCACCGATCGCCGGCCGCGCCTTCCTCGGCCACTTGCTGGATTACCTGTCGGCGTATGGATCGCGCCGCGTGGTTTTATGCCTGGGCCACCTCGCCGACCGGGTCACCGCCTGGCTGGCCCGCGGCGATTCGGCGGGGACCATCGATGTCGTGTGCCAGATCGAACCACGGCCGCTCGGCACCGCCGGGGCGCTGGGCTATGTCCGCAAGGAACTGCGGAGCGGCACCGTCCTGGTGATGAACGGCGACACCTTCCTCGACGCCGACCTGCGCGCGTTCGTGGCGTCCCACCGCCTGTCCGGGGCGGAGGCGTCGGTGCTGTGCGTGACGGTGGACGACGCCTCCCGCTTCGGCCGGGTGGAAATCGGTCCCGACAGTCGCATTCGCCGCTTCCTCGAGAAGGCGCCGGGCAGCGGCACCATCAATGCCGGCGTCTACCTGTTCTCCGCCGCCTTCGTCGACCGCTTCATCGCGGCGGGCGCGGTGTCCCTGGAAGCCGACGTGCTGGAGACGTTGCCGCCCGGCACGTTGAACGCCCATATCGCCAAGGCGCGATTCCTCGACATCGGTACCCCCGAGAGCCTGGCCGCCGCCGCGAGCGTCATCGCCGGGCGGGAGAGCTGAAGCACGGCAAGGGAGGGGCAGTTTCCCTATCCGAGGTCCCTGGACTCCCCCCGGTTTCCGGGGGCAAGATGCCGCCGCGCAGCCCTGCCCGCGCCAACAGCGCCCCATCGGACCAGCCCCCATGGCCGTCATCATCATCCGTGCCGATGCCTCTCCCGCCGTCGGCACCGGTCATGTCATGCGTTGCCTCGCCGTGGCCGAAGCCCTGCGCGACCAGGGGCACCAGCCGTTGTTCGCCATGGCGGAGTCCACCGCGGCGATCGACCGCCGGCTTGCCGGCGAGGGGTTCCACCGGATCAGGCTTCCCGATCCGGTTGGGGAAGCGGCCGACCTGGCCGCCACCCGTTCGCTGTTGCGGCGCGAGCACGGCAGTGCAGTCATCCTGGACGGCTACCGTTTCGGTGAAGCCTACCGTGCCGGCCTGAAGGCTGCCGGCGCACGGGTGCTGGCCTGGGACGATCTCGGCGACGGGACGCCGCTGCATGCGGACATCGTCGTCAATGCCGCGCCGCAGGCCGCCCTGCTGCCCTACAGGGCGATGGCGCCGGAAGCGGCCCTGCTGCTCGGTCCCGCCTACGCTCCCTTGCGGCGTGAGGTGCGGCTGGCGGCACGCGAGCCGCTTCGCTCTCTCGGCATGCGCCCTCTGCTGCTGGTGACGTTCGGCGGATCCGATCCGCGCGGCTTGACCGGCCCGGTGATCGAGGCGCTCGCCGCCGCGCGGCCCGCCGGCTGCCGGCTGGTGGCCGCCGTCGGGGGCAGCAATCCACGCGCCGCCGAAGTGGCGGAGCGTGCCGCGGCATTGGGTTCGGATGTCTCGGTGGAGATCGACAGCACCCGCATGGGTGCGCTGATGGCCGAAAGCGGGTTGGCGGTGTCGGCTGGCGGCGGCACCATGGCCGAGCTGGCGGCGCTCGCGGTCCCGACGCTGCTGGCCGTTGTCGCCGACAACCAAGCCATGGCGAGCGGCGATGCCGCCGAACTGGGCTGGAGCATCACGGTCGATGCCCGGAACGGCGCCGTCGACGGAACCGCCGGGGCCATCGCCGCGCGGGCGCTCGCCCTGTGGGCCGACGTTCCGCGACGGCAGCGGATGCAGGAGGCCGCCATCGCGCTCGGGCTGGATGGGGACGGCGCGATGCGCATCGCCGGTGCGCTAACCGGCCCCCTGCCGCTCGCCGCCGCTTCGGGACGGCGGTCGGCAGGGGGATGAAGCTCCCCGGTCAGCTCACCACGCGCCAGGTTCCGTCGGCCTGCTGGCAGGCGGTGCCGAAGCCCTGCTGGGAACGCCCCTGGACGACGATGGTGGTCTGGTACTCGCGGCAGACCTGGCCCTGAGGACCGGTGCCGTCGCGGACCGGCGTGTAAGTGCCGTAGTTGCCGGTCTCCGGGTTGTTCCAGCGGATCGTGCTGCCGGTCGGCGCGCTGTAGGCGTTGACCGCGGCCTGCTGGGCATAGGTCTGGTCGGCGCGGTCGAGCGAGGCGCCCGCGGCGCTTCCGAGCGCGGCGCCCAGCAGCGTGCCGACGCCGACCGCCGCGAGCTTGCCGGCGCCGCCGCCGAACCGCGATCCGGCGACGCCGCCGACCACGCCGCCCAGGGCCGCGCCTGCCGTCTGCTTGTTGGCGGAGATGCCGCCGTAAGAGGAATCGCCGTAGCCCGGCTGGGCGCAGCCGGCGAGGGGCGCCGCCAGCAGGCTGGCGGAGAGGGCGGCGGCGAGATAGGGCTTGGCTTTCATCTTGGGCTTCGTCCTGTTCTTGGTCGTCACGAAACGGTGGTTCCGCAGTCTTCAACATGGCAGACCCGCAACTTATTCCCGATAGGTGACGCGGTGCCTCGGTTGCCCCTATGATTGCCACAAGGATTCCGCAAAGGAATCGACGACAAGCCCTTGGGAGGGAACGGACATGCTGCCCAAAGCGGACAGCTATGAAGGGGTGTGCCGCCACTTCGCCTGGCAGGTGCCCAACCGCTACAACATCGGCGTCGACGTCTGCGACCGATGGGCGGAGGCCGAGCCGGACCGGCTCGCCCTGATCCACAAGCGCCGTGACGGCGGGGTCGAGGAATACCGCTTCTCCGACATCCGTGCACTTTCGAACCGTTTCGCCAACACTCTCGCCGGCCACGGCGTCGCGCGCGGCGACCGCGTCGGCATCCTGCTGCCCCAGGCACCGGAGACCGCCATCAGCCATGTGGCGGTCTACAAGATGGGGGCCGTGGCGGTGCCGCTGTTCTCGCTGTTCGGCGTGGAGGCGCTGGAATACCGCTTGGCCAACTGCGCTGCCCGTGCCGTGGTGACCGATGCCGCCGGCGCGGCGAAGATCGCGCAGATCCGCGACCGGCTGCCCGCACTGCAGGCGGTTTTCCGCATCGACGGTTCCGGCCCCGGCTGCCTCGACTGGCACGGCCTGTGCGACGGCGCCTCGGATCGCTTCACGCCGGTCGACACCGCCGCCGACGATCCCGCCCTGATCATCTACACGTCGGGCACGACCGGCCAGCCGAAGGGCGCCCTGCATGCCCACCGGGTGCTGCTGGGCCATCTGCCGGGAGTGGAGATTTCTCACGACCTGTTCCCGCAGGCGGGTGACCGCATCTGGACGCCGGCCGACTGGGCCTGGATCGGCGGGCTGCTCGACGTCCTGCTGCCGGCCTGGCACCATGGGGTGACCGTCGTCGCCCACCGTTTCGAGAAGTTCGACGCCGAGGCCGCCTTCGCCCTGCTGGCCGAATTCCGGGTGCGCAACTGCTTCCTGCCGCCGACGGCGCTGAAGATGATGCGGACGGTGCAGGACCCGCAGGCACGCCATGCCTACGCCCTGCGTTCGGTCGCCAGCGGCGGCGAAACGCTGGGAGCCGGTCTGCTGGATTGGGGGCGCCAGACGTTCGGCGTGACGATCAACGAATTCTACGGCCAGACCGAGTGCAACATGATCGTGTCCTCGGCCGCGACGCTGATGCCGGCGAAGCCCGGCATCATGGGGCGGCCGGCACCGGGCCACGACGTCGCGGTGATCGACTCCGACGGCAACCGGTTGCCCCCCGGCCGCCTTGGGCTGATCGGCGTGCATCGGCCGGATCCGGTGATGTTCCTCGGCTACTGGAACAATCCGGAGGCCACCGCCGCGAAGTTCATCGGCGACTGGCTGGTCACCGGCGACCAGGGCGAACTCGACGAGGACGGCTACATCCGGTTCGTCGGCCGCGACGACGACGTCATCACCTCGGCCGGCTATCGCATCGGCCCTGGAGAGATCGAGGATTGCCTGATCGGCCATCCGGCGGTGCGGATGGCCGCGGTGGTCGGCGTGCCCGACCCGTTGCGGACGGAGATCGTCAAGGCGTTCGTCGTCCTGCAGGAGGGTGTGACACCCGACGACGCCCTGGTCGCATCGATCCAGGAGCATGTGAAGACACGCCTGGCCGCCCACGAGTACCCCCGCGCCATCGAGTTCCTGGAGGCGCTGCCGATGACCACCACCGGCAAGATCATCAGGCGTGAGCTGAGGACCCGGCCCTAACATCATGATCGAACTGATCTTGCTGGCTGCGGCCTTTCTGGCCGGGGCGATGAATGCGGTTGCCGGCGGCGGGAGCTTCCTGACCCTTCCGGCCCTGATCTATGCCGGTGTTCCGCCGGTCGCCGCCAACGCCACCGGTACCGTCGCGCTGCTGCCCGGCTACGCCAGCGGCATCTACGGCTATCGGCAGGATCTGGCGCCGGTCGGTTCGCTCGGCCTGCCGGTCCTATCGGCCGTCAGCCTTGCCGGCGGGCTGGCCGGGGCGGGGCTGCTGCTGCTGACGCCCGATTCGGTGTTTCGCGGCATCGTGCCGTGGCTGCTGCTCGTCGCCACGGCGCTGTTCGCGTTCGGGGGCCTGCTGGCGCAACGGTTGCGGGCGCTGGGGTTGCATGGCGACGGAGCGATGTTGGGGACGCTGTTCGCCGTGTCCGTCTATGGCGGCTATTTCAACGGCGGATTGGGAATCCTGCTGCTGGCGCAACTCAGCCTGTTCGGCATGACCGATCTCAATGCGATGAACGGGCTGAAGAACCTGTTCTCCGCCGTGCTGACCGCCATCGCCGTGGTCGCCTATGCGGCGGGCGGCGCCGTCGAATGGCCGAAGGCGCTGCTGATGACCGTGGCCGCGGTTGCCGGCGGCTATGCCGGCGCGCGGATCGGGCGGCGGATTCCCAAGACGGCGCTGCGTGCCGGCATCATCACCGTCGGGTTGGTGATGAGCGCCGTGTTCTTCCTGAAGTGATCAGGCTATAGAAGGCGCTCTCCCGCCTATGGAAACAATGCCATGCTGACCGTATCCGACCTCGACCTGTTCTACGGTGATGCCCAGGCGCTCGACGGCGTCACGCTGGAGGTGGCGGCCGGGGGAACCACCGCCATCGTCGGCGCCAACGGGGCGGGCAAGACCTCGCTGATCCGGTCGATCGCCGGAATCCTGAAGCCGGCGCGTGGCAGCATAAGGTTCAAGGGCCGGGACATCGCCGGTCTGCCCAGCCACGTCGTCTGCGACCTCGGTATCGGCCAGGTGGCGGAGGGGCGGCAGATTTTCCCGACTCTCAGCGTGCGCGAGAATTTGGAGATGGGCGCGGTCATCCCGCGCGCCCGAGCCGCCGCGAAGCAGACCTTCGACCGGGCTCTGGACCTGTTCCCCCGGCTGCGCGAACGGCTGGACCAGGCGGCTGGCACCCTGTCGGGCGGCGAGCAGCAGATGCTGGCGATCGGGCGATGCCTGATGGGCAAGCCGGAACTGATCATGTTCGACGAGCCGTCGCTGGGCCTGTCGCCGGCGCTGGTGCAGGAGCTGTTCCGCATCATCCGCAGGCTGGCCGAAGACGGCATGACGATCATCCTCGTCGAGCAGAATGTCGCCGCCTCGCTGCGCCTCGCCGACCGGGCCTATGTGCTCGAGAACGGCCGGGTGGTTCTGTCGGGCAGCGGCGAGGCGCTGCTGGCCGACCCGGCGGTGAAACAGGCCTATCTCGGCCTCTAGATGGAGGAAGCCGCGAGACGAAGGCCTTGTCCCCGGCCTGGTCTCATGAGCAATGAGCCGGTCGTTACAGGGGCTTGAGGCGGAATTCTCTATTTCCGCCTCAAGCCCGTGCAGAGATCAGGAGCCCGAGGGTCTCAGAACAGCCCCTGCGCCTCGCGTGCATACTCCAGCAACTGCTTCACCGACCGGGAGCGGTCGCCGGTTTCAGCGAAGCGCTTGCGAGCCAAATCCGCCGCCTCCACCCTCATCGTGGCGTTTTCCGCCAATGCCGCCGCACGGTCCAGGAAGCTGGCATCATCCGCGACGATGAAGCCCGTCCCTGCGACCGCGGAGACGTCGCCCCCGGCAAAGGAAACCACCGGCAACCCCTCGGCCAATGCGAAGGCGGCGCTGCCCCCGCCGCCCTGTCGCGGCGGGTTGAGGTAGGCCGTCGCCAGGGCATAGAGGCTCCGGATCCCGTCGACATGCCCCGGCGCCAGCATCCGCGAGCCGTTGCGGGCGGCGGCGAGACGAGCCGGGAGGTCCCGCGCCGCACCGGCGAAGACGATACGAGCGTCCGGCACCCGATCGAGCAGCCGGTCAAGCGTATCAAGGAACGTCGCGCTCACGTCCTGGTCCAGGCGATTGCCGACCACGACATAGAGCGGTCCTTCGTCCGGCAGGCCGAAGTCGGCCCGGCTGCGCGCGGCACCGCCGTCCGGGAGCGCCCAGCCGAAGGAGAAATGCCGGAAGCGCTCCCGCTCCTCCTCCGGCCAGCCGCTGGCGTCGTCCTCCGGCGCGTACCCCAGCAGCAGGGCCGCCAGGGACGGTGGCAGGCCGGACGAGGTCGGCACGAGCACCACCGGTCGCACCGAAGCGAACAGGTCGGCCACCACATTGGAGCCGCCGAAGGCCACAACCACATCCGGGTCGAAGCGCTCGACCGCGTCGGTGACGGCGGTCAGCTTCTCCTCGTCGAAACGGGGCTGCGGGAAGGACACCATGCGGACACGCGCGCCGTGGGCCTCGATCACCTGCTCGCCGTCGTATTCCTCGGTGACGTTGTAGCTGTATTCCGGGACGAAGCCGTTTTCGCCGGACATCGCCATCGCGTTGGGATTGACGATCAGCACCTCGCAGCCCTCCTCGTCCTGGAGGCGGCGGGCATAATCGAATGCGTCCGCCGTCGGCTGGTGTCCCTCGCCCAGCATCTGGTTGGTGACCAGCGCCACCCGTCTCACCAGCGGTCGCGGCTCCACCCGTTGCAGGCGCAGGTCGAGCCCGTAGCGGCGGCCGGTCTCCTCCACGAGCATGCGATAGAACTGCCGGAAGTCGCCTTGGACGAAGGCGGAAAGATCCCCGGACCGCGCCTCGCCCTGGAACAGCCGCATCGCGATGCCCCAATAGGCGTAATGCAGCGACGGCACCGAGAAGCGCAGGGGATCGTCGAGCACCGCCGTGACCAGCGTGTGGTAGTGGGCGATGTCGCCGGTGAGCAGGAACAGCAGCGACTGCCGCCGCATCACGTCACCCATGGCGTACTTGGCATCGACCTCCGCCGCCGCTTCGCGGCGGACGTCGTCGTCATAGCGGCGGATCAGGTTCGCCAGGGCGCCGATGTTGCCCCAGCCCTCGCCCTGGTTGGTCAGGAGCGCAAGCGCGCGGGCAAAGCTGAGAGCCGCATCGCGATGGCGGCCGCTGGCATGCAGAGCATGCCCGAGATTGGCATGGAACAGTGGCGAGGACTCGTCGGCTGCGACCGCCTGCCCGATGCGGTCCACCGCCTCCGCCGGCTGGCCCGATTGCAGGGCGATCACGCCAAGCAGATGCAGCGCGTCGGGATGACCGGGAGAGGCGTCAAGCACGGCGCGGTAAAGGCGCTCCGCCTCCGCAGTGCGGCCGGCACGGTGATGTTCGGTCGCGACGGCCAACGTCTGCTCGATCTGGTCCATGGTACAAGTCCTTGCTGCCAGGGCGGGGCCGATGGAACGGAGGGCTGGCTGGACGCCCCCACGCAACCGGCGGCCGCCGCCTTCTTGCTGTTTGTCCCTGCTGTTTACCCTGTTTTAGGAGACAGGCGATCAACTTTCCGCATGGATGGATTTTCGCCCCTCCGGCGAGCCCCCGCGGCCGCCCCCTCGACCGCAGCCGCCTCACCGAAAGCCGTCCTGCCCTGGTGGGCGGTGGCCCTCGTCCTGGTGGCGGTGCAGGGCGGGGTCGCCCCACGCCCGGCCTCGGCACAGGCCGCCGGACAGCCCGCCATCGCCATAAGCCTCGCCGACCGCCGGCTTTACCTGACAACTCCCGATGGCGGTACCCGCAGCTTTCCCGTCGCCATCGGCCGTCCGGGCGTTTCCATTCCGGTGGGCGACAGCGCGGTGAAACGCAAGCGGCGCGATCCAACCTGGCACCCGACGGCGCATCAGCGGCGTGAGAAGCCATCGCTGCCGTCCGCCGTGCCACCGGGACCCGGCAACCCGCTGGGAAAATTCGCACTCGATCTCGGATGGCCCGCCATCGCAATTCACGGCACCAATGAGCCGGAGTCCGTCGGCAGGCGAGCCAGCGGCGGCTGTTTCCGCATGCTGCCGGGCGATATCGCGACCGTCTTCGCCGCCGCCGAGGTCGGTACCCCCGTCCGGGTGTTGCGCGGGTCCCTGGGCGGGCAGGGCGGCCTGCCGTCGGAGCCGAAACCCGTGCCCGCACCTCCGGCCGCGGCAGCAGACAATCCCACCGCGGCGGGGCGTGCGACCGCACCGATTGCGGCCGTACCCGTCAGGCTGGCGCCGGCAAGGCCCTCGCCCGGCGCCTTGCCCCCCGATCCGGTTCCTGACCCGCGTTGCGAATCGGTGACGGCACCGCTGCGGCGGATGATCTGCGACCTGCCGGCGCTGGCGCTGCTCGATGGGCGCGCCCGCGGGCTCCAGATGCGGTTCCTGGGCTCCGTCGCCGATCCGCAGGCGCGGGCTGAGGCATCCTACGGCTTCATCCAGGACGAAAGGCGCTTCCACGAGCGGATTTCCGCCCTTTGCTGGGTGCGGCAGGGGACGGAAGGCGACCCGGCGGTGGCTGCTGCGGCACAATCCTGCCTGTCTGACGCGCTGGAGCGGCGGATCTCCGACGTTAACGAGCGGATCGCGGCGCTCGGCGGCGGCACCCGGCTCGCGGCCAGACCATAAGGACGTGCGAATCGTCAGTTCCGCTACGTTCTTTCTTGCCTGGATTCGCCGGGGCTGGTAACCCGCAGGACCCCACCGTTCGGACAGTTCGTGACAATGCCGATCGACTACTACCTCAACATCGCAGCATCCGGCCTGCTGACCGGCCTTGTCTACGGCCTGGCGGCGCTGGGGCTGTCGGTCATCTTCGGCGTGGTGCGCGTGGTCAATTTCGCCCATGGCGAGATGATGGTGGCCGGCATGTACGGTGCCGTGCTCCTCGGCGGCTGGTTCGGCATCGATCCGCTGCTGTCGGCGCCGGCGATGGCCGCGCTGCTGTTCGCCGCCGGCTGGCTGCTGCAGCGCGGGCTGGTGAACAGGTTTGTCGAGCGGCCGGAGCACATGCAGTTCATCCTGCTGCTGGGCATCGCCACCGTCCTCGTCAACGCCATGCTGATGCTGTTCGGACCGGATGCCCGCAACGTGCAGGTGCCCTACAGCTTCGACACGGTGGAGATCGGGTCGCTGCTGCTGGACGCCGTGCGCCTGCGCGCCGGCGCCGCGGCGGTGCTGGTTGCGGCGGCGCTGTTCGCCTTCTTCCGCTTCAGCCGGACCGGCAAGGCGATCCGCGCCTGTGCTGACAACCCGTTGGGCGCCCGCGTGGTCGGGCTGAACATCGATGGCCTCTATGCCCTGACCTTCGGGATCGGGGCCGCCGTCGTGGGGGTTGCCGGCGCGCTGATGACCCTGCTGGTCGATGCCCGGCCGCAGTTGGCACCGGAATACACCCTGCTCAGCTTCATCATCGTCATCGTCGGCGGACTGGGAAGCCTGCCCGGCGCGCTGCTGGGCGGCATGCTGATCGGCGTGTCGGAGGCGCTTGCCGGCTTCCTGCTGATGCCGTCACTGAAATCCCTGTTCAGCTACGGGGTGCTGATCGTGGTTCTGTTGCTCCGCCCGCAGGGGCTGTTGGGGAAACGGTCGTGATGGGAACCCTTGGAGTGACCGGGCGCGGGCTTGTCCTGATGGTGCTGGCTGCCCTGCTGCTGGCGGTTGCGCCCTTCGTCGCCGACCGCTATCTGCTGTCGGTGCTGACCACCGTGCTGTGGTTCGCCTATGTCGGGCAGGCGTGGAACGTGATGATGGGCTTCTCCGGCCTGCTGTCGCTGGGGCACGCGCTGTATGTCGGGTTGGGCGCCTATGTCAGCGCGGCGCTGTTCGTGCATTTCGGCATCGGCCCATGGGCCGGACTGGTGCCGGCGGTGCTGGCGGCGGTGCTGGCCGGCTGCATCATCGGCTTCCTGGGCTTCCGGTTCGGCGTGAAGGGCGTCCACTTCGCCCTGCTGACCATCGCCTTCGCCGAGGTGGCGCGCATCGGCTTCGACCACATCACCTGGGTCGGCGGTTCCGCCGGCTTCTTCCTGCCGGTCGGGGCGGGGGAGAACGACCTGCTGAACCTGCGCGGCTCGCCGACGCTGTTCTATTACGTGGTGCTGGGACTGGTGCTGGGGGCGCTGGCGCTTTCGCGGCTGCTGCTGCACAGCCGCCTCGGCTACCAGTGGCTGGCCGTGCGCGAGGAGCCGGACGCGGCCGAGGCATCCGGCGTCGACCTGTTCCGCGCCCGCATGACCGCCGTGGCGGTGTCGTCGGCGCTGACCGCACTGGGCGGGGTGTTTCAGGCCTTCTACTTCAACAACCTGTTCCCCGAGCAGGTCTTCTCGATGGGGCGTTCGATCGAGATCATCCTGCCGGCCATCGTCGGCGGCATCGGCACGCTGGTCGGGCCGATCCTGGGCGCCTTCATCCTGACTCCGCTGGGCGAGGTGCTGACCTTCGTCATCGAGGCAGGCGGGCTGGACCTGCCGGGACTGAAGCAGCTTTTCTATGGCGCGGCGCTGGTGGTGATCGTCGTGTTCAGGCCGGAGGGCGTGTGGCCCTGGCTGGCCCGCCGCCTGAGACTGGTGCGCCAGCCCGGCGAGGAGAGCTGAGATGACCGCATTGCTCCAGGTCGAGAACCTGTCCAAGCGCTTCCGCGGCCTGAAGGCGGTGTCGAACGTCAGCTTCACCGTGCCGGAAGGCCGCATCCTGGCCCTGATCGGCCCGAACGGTGCCGGCAAGACCACGACCTTCAACCTGATCGCCGGCGTCTTCGCGCCCGACCAGGGTACGGTCGCGCTGAAGGGCCGGAGCCTCACCGGCCTCAAGCCGAACCAAGTGTGCGCCGCCGGGATCGGCCGCACCTTCCAGATCGTGAAGCCGTTCGGGCATCTGACCGTCGAAGAGAACGTCCTCGTCGGCGCGCTGGCGCGCGAGGCGTCGGTGGAGACGGCACGCCGGGAGGCGAGGGCGGTCCTGAAACGGTTGGAACTCGACGACCAGGCTGGGCGCCCAGCGCGCAGCCTGACGCTGCCGGACCGCAAGCGCCTGGAGGTCGCCCGCGCGCTCGCCACCCGGCCCACCCTGCTTCTCCTCGACGAGGTGCTGGCCGGGCTCCGCCCGACGGAGGTCGACCGGATGGTCGATGTGCTGCGCGACCTGAACCGCCGCGAGGGCCTGACGATCCTGATGATCGAGCATGTGATGCGCGCGGTCATGGCATTGTCCGACCGCGTGGTGGTGCTGGATCACGGCGAGAAGATCGCCGACGGCGCACCGGCGGAGGTCGTCGCCGACCCCCGCGTCATCGAATCCTACCTGGGCGCCGAAGCGCTGGGGTGACGGCCGCGCGCCGCTGTGGGGTGGGGCGCGGCCGTCACCGGCCGCGTCAGTTGCTCAGGTTCGCCGCGTCCTCTCGGAAGCTGACCGAGGCCACTTCGGCCGTCAGGGCGTGTCCCGGATAGGTGAAGCGGCGCAGCCATTGGGTGTCGCCGGACGCGCTCCAGAAGCGCAGGATCAGGCGGCCGGGCATGCGCGGCAGATCTTCCGGCTTCGCCGCCACCCGGTGTACCGGCTTATCGTCCACCATCCACACGATGCCATCCGGCTTCCAGTCGAAGCCATAGCTGTGAGTCCCCTTGGCGGCGTCGAAGCCGAGATCGATCACCGTACCGCGATGGCCGACGCCGTTGGCGACGTAGCTGAGTTCCAGCTTGGTGGTGTCCTTGCCGGCGATGCCCATGGTCAGCTCATCCCACGGGTCGCCGAAGGGAGGGCCGGTGTAGTGGGAGACCGAGGTCATCACCCCGTCCGCCTTGACTGCCTTCAGGTTCACCCGATAGCTGCCGAAGCCGTAGAAGCGATGGCTGGCCAATTCGCCACAGGAATAGCGTTCGCGCCCGCCGGGCTGGTCCGTGATGGACAGTGCAAGGTGCCCGTCGCGGAAGGCGACGTTCTCGCGGTTCCAAGAGCAGCTCATGTGGCCGCCGCTGTTCCAGCCATCCGACCGTTGCCAGCGCGACGATTCGTAGGAGGTCATCCGGTCGCTGAAGCTACCGCCGAGATGGCTGAGCCACGAGTCGGCCAGCACCGGTTCGCCGGCACCGGTCAACAGGGCGGCCAAGCCCGCTCTGATCAGCATTCCGTTCCGACTGCCGCGCATGCCCGTTCCTCCCGCTGTCACTGTCCACCCCGCAATTTCGGGCGGCCTCCACCCCGATATCGCGAGAGAAGCGATGATCGGCAACGGTGCGACAGGGTTGCGGTGCTGCGCCATCGGATTTACTCCTGGTGGCGCGAGGAACCGGCGGAACGGGATCAGAGGTCGGTGACGCCGCTCTTGGGAATGCGGATTTCGCGGTGGACGGACATGCTGAGCAGCAGGCCGACGCCGATCATCAGCGTCATCATCGCCGAACCGCCGTAGGAGACCAGCGGCAGCGGAATGCCGACCACCGGAATCAGGCCCATCACCATGGCGACGTTGACGAAGACATAGAGGAAGAACTGGGCGGTCATGCCCACCGCCACCAGCCGCGCGAACTGGCTGCGGCAACTGAGCGCGATCACCCAGCCGTAGATCAGCAGCATCAGGTAGAGCGCCAGCAGGGCCAGGGCCCCCACCATGCCGAACTCCTCCGCCAGCACGACGAAGATGAAGTCGGTGTGCTTTTCCGGAAGGAACATGAGCTGGCTTTGCGACCCCGCCATGAACCCCTTGCCGAACAGGCCGCCGGATCCGAGCGCGATCTTCGACTGAAGAATGTTGTAGCCGGCGCCGAGGGGATCGGTTTCGGGATCGAGGAAGGTGTAGACGCGCTGCTTCTGGTAATCGTGGAGGAATTCCCAGGCGACCGGAATCGCCGACAGGCCGCCACCGATCACCAGCAGGAATTTCCACACACGCACCCCGGCCGCAAAGAAGATGGCGCCGCTGCCGAGGATCAGCAGCATCGACGTGCCGAGGTTCGGCTGCATCAGCACGAAGGCGACCGGCGTGAAGACCAGCAGCAGCGGCGGGATCAGCAGCAGAGGGCGTCCGATCTGGTCCAAGGTGATGCCGTGGAAATAGCGGGCGAGCGCCAAGGTCAGCGCCGGCTTCATCAGTTCCGACGGCTGGAGCTGGAAGAAGCCGAGATCGATCCAGCGCTGGGCGCCCATGCCGATACGGCCCATCAGTTCCACGGCGATCAGCAGGCACAGGACGATGAAGAAGATCACGTAGGCCGACCGCATCAGGTGCCGGATGTCGATCAGCGCGATGCCGAGCATCAGGACGAAGCCCGGGACGGCACGGACAAGCTGGGGCTGCGCCCACGGCTTCCAGTGGCCGCCGGCGGCGGAGTAGAGAAGCCCGATCCCCGCCGCGCTGATGGTGCAGACCAGCAGGACGAGGCCCCAGTTGATGAGCCTGAACTTCGTCCCGAGCGTCAGTTGGGACCGCTGCGGCTCCAGACCGCCGGAGCCGAGATTGGAAAGAACCACGACCATTTGCCGATGTTGCCGCAAGGAATGCTGCCGGACCGGCCCCGGCGGACCGGTCCGGCCGGCAGGGGCGATGCGCGCGGATAATGGGCCAAGCGGTCCGGCGGGTAAAGCCGGGCACAGCGCAAAATGCGGCCGGGCCGCTTTTTCTTACCGCCGGCGTTGCCGGACGGGTTGTGTCGGCCGCTAGGCCGGGACCGTGAACGGGCGGCGCTGTGCCGGGAGCACGAAGCGAACCTGGTTCCGTCCGGCGTGTTTGGCATCGTAGAGCGCGCTGTCCGATTGAGCGATGAGGTCGGAGAACTCGCCATGCTCCGCGGACATCGCCACGCCTCCGATGCTGCACGTCACCGTCAGCCCCCGTTCGGCCGCCAAGCCCGCGACCTGGCGTTCGATCGCGGCACGCAGCCGCTCCGCCACGTGCTGGCCGGTCTCCGCATCGGTTTCCGGCAGGATCAGCGCGAATTCCTCGCCGCCCACGCGCCCGATGGCGTCCTCCTTGCGGATCTGCCCGGCGCAGCAATCGGCCACGGCCCGGATCACGCGGTCGCCGAAGGGATGCCCTGCGCGATCGTTGATCAGTTTGAAACGGTCGATGTCGAGGATCAGCACCGTCAACGCCCGTCCATGCCGCCGCGCCCGGCGGAATTCGACCTCTCCCTTTTCGAAGAAGCGGCGGCGGTTGAGAACCCCGGTCAAGCCGTCGGTATGGGCGAGCCTGGAAAGCTCCCGATTGAACTCGTCACTGGCCATCAGGACATAGTTGATGGCGCCGATGACCGTGCCGAGGAACGTCATCACGAAGATCACCCGCTCCACCTGGTCGTCGGCGATCCGGTGGAGCGGCGATGCGTCGCCCATCAGGGCGGATCCCATGCGGACCAGATAGCCGAAGGCAAGACCGACCGACAGGATGCCCGTGACATGGTGAGGGATGCCGCGCGCCTCGTAGCGGACGAGCACCTCGATGGCGATGGCGGCCAGGACGAGCGCCGCCGCGCCGCTCGTCAGCGTGCGCACGCCCGCCAGACCGCCCCCGGCGATCACGATGGCGAGGCAGCAGAGACCCACCACGACGCCGGCCGCGAAGGGGAGGGCATTCCATACCCTTCGGCTCTGCAGATGCCGGACGCTGGTATAGTTCAAGGTCAGGCCGGAGATGGCCAAGCCGTTGACAAGAGGGATCAGCAGCTCGGACCAAAGGCCGTCGCGAAGGCCGGCGACGAGGAAGGCCGAGCCGAGCAGGAACTTGCCATGGGCATAGGCGTGCAGCGATCGCCGGATGTGTATCGGGTAACGGCCGGATGCGACGATGACCGACAGGCCGACGGCGAAGCTGATGATGGTTATGACCTGCGCGATGAAGGCCGTGTCGAGATTCATGCGCAGAGTCATCCTGCACGATTACGCCGGTATGTCTCCCGAAAGCTAGCCGAAGCCTTGAGTGCTGACAAGGCATACGGAAGGAACTCTGAAACGGAACCTCCGAGCCTTTCAGCTCATTGTTATCGCTTCTGCGAATATTTCAACAACCTTTCACCGCAACATTTCATCGTGCGCCGGGAGCATAGCCTTTGACGAACAGGTCGACGGCGGCATCGACGAACCGTTCCAGTTCGGCATCGCTCGGGCGCTCGCTCAGGCAAAGCAGGAGCTTCATGTGCATGTTGGCCTTGAGCAGGCCGAAGAACTGGTGGGTCGCGAGATCGGCATCCTCGATCGCCAATTCTCCCTTGGCGGCCGCCTCCGCCAGGAACTCGCGCCCGCGGATGAAGGTCTCGGCCGGGCCGCTGTCATAGAACGCCTGCGCCAGCTCCGGAAAGCGGAGGACTTCGCCCAGAACCATGCGGTAGACGGACAGCGCCTTGGGGGACGCGACGAACTTGACGAAGGTGCGTCCGATCAGGCGCAGCCCTTCCGCCACCGGCAGCCTCGTCGCCTCGTCCCAGATCCCGGCCAGAACGGAGCTTGCGCATTCGCAGGCCACCATGGCGCGGAACAGTTCCTCCTTGCTGCCGAAATGGGCATAGAGAGTCGCCTTGGAAACGTTCGCCTTCTTGGCCACGGCATCCATGCTGACCGCGCCATAGCCATGCTCCATGAACAGCAGGCCGGCGGCCTCCAGGATCTGTGCCGGCTTGGACCCGGCTTCGGGATTGGGGGCAACAAGTGTGGTCATGCGCACCTCGCTTGATTCCAACCCCTTGGCCCCTACTGCGTTCCGCATCGCCCGGCAAGCCCCTGGAAAGACAGTTCCGAAAACTGAACCGTTCAGTTCGGTCTTGACAACAGATAGGCCATCCGCCATTTTCCGGCAAGACTAAACTGAACGGTTCAGTTTGTTCAGCGGACGCCCCAAGGCTGGGCAAGCGGACGCGGTGCGGGGCCGCAGTGGAATGGGGAAGAAGACAATGGCGAATGGCGTGCGGAAGATCGTGCTGTCGGGCGTGGCCGTGGCCGTGCTGGTGGGCGGCGGCATTGCCGGGGAGCGTTGGTGGACCGAGGGCCGGTTCATGGAGTCCACCGACAACGCCTATGTGCAAAGCGACATCACCGTCGTCAGTCCGAAGATTTCCGCCTATGTCCGCGATGTCAAGGTGGCCGAGAACCAGCTCGTCCGCGCGGGCGACGTGCTCGCGGTCCTGGACGACCAGGATTTCCGGGCGAAGGTTGCCGAAGCGGAAGCTGCGGTGACCGCGCAGAAGGCGGCGCTCGGCACGCTCGACACCAAGCTGGCGCTGCAGCGCGCCGTCATCGATCAGGCGGCCGCCACGCTGGCGAGTTCGGAAGCGGAGCAGCGCCGCGCCCAGCAGGAGTACGACCGCAGCCGCTCGCTTGCCAACGACAGTTGGACGAGCCGCCAGAAGCTCGAGACCGCTGACGCCGACCTGCGCAAGGCGGTGGCCCAGGTCGCCAAATCGCGTGCGGCGCTCGCCGCCGAGAACGAGCAGGTCAACGTCCTGCAGGCGACCCGCACGGAGACGGAGGCGCATCTGGCCCAGGCGCAGGCCACGCTTCAGACCGCTCGCATCGACCTGGACAACACGATCGTGCATGCCCCGGTCGACGGGGTGGTGGGCAACCGCGGTGTCCAGGTCGGGCAGTACGCGCGCCCCGGCGTGCAACTGCTGGCGCTGGTGCCGCTTCCCGACGTCTATGTCGTCGCCAACTTCAAGGAAACCCAACTGGAGCGCATGCGGCCCGGCCAAGCGGTGTCGATCTCCGTCGACGCCTTCCCGGACAGCCGTCTGGTCGGCCGGGTCGAGAGCTTCGCGCCGGCTTCCGGCTCCAAGTTCTCGCTGCTGCCGCCGGAGAATGCCACCGGCAACTTCACCAAGATCGTCCAGCGCGTGCCGGTGCGCATCGCCCTGCCGCGCGACAACGCGCTGGCCGGCCTGCTGCGTCCGGGACTGTCGGTGGTCGCGGAGGTCGACACCCGCGGGGCCGACACCCAGCCGCACGTCGCAGCGGGCGGCGTGTTCGGCGCGCTGACCGACAAGCAGGCCGTGGCCGCGAAATAAGGACAGGGCGCGCGGCAAGGGCGGCCGGTCCGCTCCGGCATCGCCAGCCACGGCATCATCGGAAGGCAGCGTTCCATGGCCACATCGGCTCCGGGCATGCGCCCGCTCACCAAGCGCGACATCGTCGGTTTCTTCTCGATGGTCGTGGGCATGTTCATGGCGATCCTGGACATCCAGATCGTCTCCAGCTCGCTGTCGGAAATTCAGGCGGGCCTCGCGGCCAGCGCCGACGAGATCTCCTGGGTCCAGACCTCCTACCTGATCGCGGAGGTCGTGATGATCCCGCTGTCGGGCATCCTGTCGCGCATCCTGTCGACCCGGGTGCTGTTCACCATGGCCGCCGCCGGCTTCACCTTGACCAGCGTCGCCTGCGCCTTCGCCGGCGGAATCGAGTCGATGATCGTCTGGCGCGCGCTGCAGGGCTTCATCGGCGGCGCGATGATCCCGACCGTCTTCGCCACCAGCTTCATGATCTTCCCGCCGGAAAAGCGGGCCGGCGTGTCGGTGATGATGGGTCTGGTCGCCACCATGGCGCCGACCATCGGTCCGACGCTGGGCGGCTACCTGACCCAGCACATGTCCTGGCACTGGCTGTTCCTGGCCAACGTCATACCCGGCATCCTGGTGACCTCGCTGGTCTGGATCCTGGTCGACGTCGACCGCCCGAACCCGGAGCTGCGCAAGGGCTTCGACTTCATCGGCCTCACCCTGATGGCCACCTTCCTCGGCAGCCTCGAATATGTGGTTGAAGAAGGGCCGCGCAACGACTGGTTCGACGACGAGGCGATCTTCGCCCTGGCCATCGTGGCGGCCATCGGCGGCATCGGCTTCTTCTGGCGGGTGTTGTCCTACCGCAACCCGATCGTCGAGCTGCGGGCCTTCGCCGACCGCAACTTTGCCATCGGCTCGCTCTACAGCTTCATCCTCGGCATCGGCCTTTACGGGTCGGTCTACCTGCAGCCGCTGTTCCTTGCCCGCGTGCGCGGCTTCAACAGCCTGCAGATCGGCACCATCATGTTCGTGACCGGTGCCTTCCAGTTCATGTCGGCGCCGATCGCCGGCGCCCTGTCGAAGCGGATGGACCTGCGTGCCATGCTGGCGCTCGGGCTGATCCTGTTCGGCAGCGGCGTCTGGATGAACAGCCATTTCACCGCCGAAACCGGGTTCTGGGAGCTGTTCCTGCCGCAGGCGGTGCGCGGCATGTCGCTTATGCTGTGCTTCATCCCCATCAACAGCGTGGCGCTGGGCACCCTGCCGCCCGACAAGCTGAAGAACGCGTCCGGGCTCTACAACCTGATGCGCAACCTGGGCGGCGCCATCGGGCTGGCGGCGATCAATACGGTGCTGACCGATCGCAACGCCCTGCACATGAACCGGCTCGGCGACAACGTCAACCTCGCCCGGCCGGAGGTGCAGCAGATGGTCGATGGCCTCAGCCAGCGCTTCGACGGGCTGGTCGCCGATCCCACCGCCGCGGCGATGGCGAGGCTGGTCGGGCTGGTCCAGCGCGAGGCGCTGATCCTGACCTTCAACGACGCCATGCTGCTGATGTCGGCGGTTTTCTTCGGCGCCCTGCTGTTCATGCCGCTGGTGCGCCGTCCGGGCGGCGTGGTGAAGGCCGATCATTGAGGCCGCGGCACACGGGCGGCATAGGTTGCCGCCCGTGGGTTGTGCTATAGCTTCCGGCGAACGCCCCTTCCGAGCCAACGCCCGAGCCCATGAGCAAGCGCCAATACACCAGAGCCGAGGTCAAGGAACTGCTGGGTGCCCTCGAGCGCCAGTGCCGCGAGGCCTCCAAGCTGGCCCAGTTGGCCGAACACGAGGCCAGCAAGCACAGCTTCGGCGCCTACCGCGAGTTCAGGGACAAGGTGGGCGAGTTCCAGGCGCTGGTGATCCTGATCGAACAGCGCATGCGAAATCTCGTCGACGCACGCTCCGACGATTTGCGCGACCAGTTTGAGAAGCTCGACACGGTGATGCTGGCGCTGCTGGTCCGTGCCAGCATGCGGTTCTTCTTCGTGCTGTCGGCCAACCCGATCCTGCCGATGGGCGCCCGCGAGATCTTCGTCGCCGAACTGCGCAGCCTGCACGACGCCGCGGAAAAGCTGAAGCGTCCCGCCTATGCCGGCAAGCTGGGCCCGGAGCTGGAGCGCGACCTGGAGACGGCGTCCCTGATCCTTGAAGAGATCATCGACAAGGCGCCGAGCCTGCTGAACTTCCGCGGAACACCGGTCGCCGACTGACCGGGCAGGGGCGGAGCCGCCGCCCCAGTCCCGTGCCGATTCCTATTTCGCCAGGAACTGCGTGATCGCGTCGCCGGCTTTGGCGATGTTGGCGATGCCGTCGAGGTGGCCCTGGGTGGAAGTGATCGCCTCGGTATAGTCCACCCGGTTTCCCTGCTTCTCCAGCCTGTCCTTCAGCGGCCGCATGTTGCGGTCGGGCGGGAAGACGAGGTCGTCGGCCGAAGGGATCAGAAGCACCGGTGCCTTGATCTTCGCCAGCCCGTCCTCCAGCGAAGGCCCGTTGCCGGTGACGAAGGTCTGGTTGGCCTTGACCAGATAAAGAAGGTGGTTCGCGTCGCTGACGGCGGCGCGGCCGGCAGCCGCCTTGTCCAGCCAGGCTTCGATGGCGTACTGGTTGCCCATCGCGGCGCGGGGGTCCTTGCCGTCCTCCGCCCATTTGCGCCCGAAGGCCGCATCGGCCCACTTCCAGTGCCGGGCCTGCAGGGTGACCAGCTTCAACGCCTCGGTCAGGCCGGCCACCGGTTCCGCCTTGCCGTAATAGTCGCCGTTGTTCCAGTTCGGGTCGAGCCTGATCGGGGCCGCCCACAGGTTCAGCCAGCCGATCAGGAAGGGATCGGCCTCCGGCCCGCCGATGACGGCGATGACGCGCTTGACCATCTCCGGATGGTCGGCGCCCCATTCGAACGCCTGGAGCGAGCCCATGGAGCCGCCCATCACCGCCTGGAGCGACTTGATGCCGAGGCTGTCCAGCAGCGCCTTCTGGACATTCACGAAATCCTGGATGGTGACGACCGGGAAGCTCATGCCGTAGGGCTTGCCGGTGTCCGGGTTGATGCTGGCCGGACCCGTGGTGACCACATTGGGGTCCTTGGGCGACAGGTTCACCAGCGTGTCCGAGCTGATGATGAAGTACTTGTCGGTATCCAGCGGCTTGCCCGGTCCGATGATGCTGTCCCAATAGCCGGGTGCCGGGTCTTCGGCCTTGTATCTGCCGGCGGCGTGGCTGCTGCCGCTGAAGAAATGGGTGACGAGGATGGCGTTGTCCTTGGCCTCGTTCAGCTTGCCGTAGCTTTCCCAACCGACGCGCACGTTCTTGATCGTACCGCCGCCGACGGTGGTGTAGGACGGCATCTCGAAGACCTTTTTCTCGACGATGCCGTCCAGGGCGAGCGCGGGCAGGGCGCCGAACAGGCTGGCGGCCATGGCGAGTGCGCCGAGGCGGCGGGACAGGTCCCGGTTCCGCCGTTTCGTACCGCTGGCAACTCCCCGCATCGACGTCCCTCCCCGATTGTCCGATGGGCGGGCAGTCTAACCATACGGCAGGGCCTGTCCAGCGGACATCGGTTAAGGTTCCGCTTACGAAAGTCGAACCGCCGTGCCGTTGACCGACACCAGCAGCATGCCGTTCTCCTTGCCCAGCACCTCGTAATCGACGTCGACCCCGACGATGGCATCGGCGCGCAACGCCCGGGCGGCCTCCTCCATGTCCGCGAAGGCCGCCTCGCGCGCGTCGCGCAGGGCCGCCTGGTAGCCGCCGGCGCGTCCGCCGACGATGTCGCGGATCGACGAGAACATGTCACGGAAGACGTTCACGCCCATGACCGCCTCGCCGGCGACCATGCCGAGATATTCGACCACCCGCCGGCCTTCCACGGAATCGGTGCTGGTGACGATCATGGCTTCTGCTTCCCTGGCTGTTTCGCTGCCGCACAGATGGTTCCGGTCACGGCAGAGTCCAAGGCGGCACTGCGAAATCGCAGCGGGGTTGAGTCCATCGCGTCTTCCCCGGAGCCACCCTGAGCGTGTAGGACTGCGTTCCGGCATGATCGGGCCGGAGGGTGAGGGGAACCGATGGACGAGACGCGGCGTGCCATCCTGCGCTGGATGACCGGTGTGATGGAGGCGAGAGGCTGGAGCGCCGGCGGTTGGGCGCGGCTGGCCGGCGTGACCGCCACCAACCTGACACGCTTCCTGCGCGATCCGGTGATGGGCAGCCTGCCGAGCGCCGATACGCTGGCCCGCCTTGCGCGCATTGCCGGTTCGGAGCCGCGCTTCCTCGAAGATCATGCCTATGGCCCGGTCACGCGCGTGCCGGTGCTGACGCTGGAACAGGCTCATCTCTTCCTCGATCTCGGCCGCAAGGCGGGAGAGGAGTTCCTGGCGGGCACCTTGAAGGCCGGCGCGGCGTCGGTGGCGATGGACAGTGGGACGTCCCGCCGCGCCTTCGCTCTGCGCATCGTATCGAAGAGCCTGGATGCCGCCGGCGTGCTTCCGCGCGACTGCGTGGTGCTGGAACCGCTCGATGTGCTGTCGCCGCAGCCCGGCGACGTCGTGGTGACGGTCGGTGACGGCACGATCTGCGGCTACCGGTTCTTCCCGCCGCACCTGATGCCGGTTTCGACCGATCCCGACTGCCGCCCGACTGCCATCGACCGTGCCCATGTGGCCGGTGTCGCCGTGCAGGTCGTGCGCGCGTTGCGCATGTAAAGCGCCAGCCGCGATCGAGTCGCCGACCGGATACCGCCGCCCGGCGACTCGCGAAAACGGGCGCATCTACTCCGTTCGTTTTCCGTTGTTATGGAGCGGCAAAAAAGACACCAAATATAGTGGTTTTTCATGCTCTTGGGCTTGTTTATGGCCAAGCCAAAGATTCACGTTTTGTTCTTGAAAGCTGCGTGTTCGCATCCCATATTCAGGGTCCGGTAAGGCGCACCTGTGAAGATGCTGCGAAGACGCAGTTCAGGTCGCGCTTACAAGCCGGCGAGGGGCCGTAGGGCCTGCAACCGGGAACGACGGGACAGCATGGCGATCACTCAAGCGCAGCGGGATTGGCGTGCCGGACGGGTCGGGTCGTCGGACGCAACGCGCGTCATGGCTGGCGACTGGCTGTCGCTATGGCGCGAAAAGACCGGACGTATCGAACCCGAAAACCTCGACCTCGTCGCCGCCGTTCAGATCGGCATCGCGACCGAGCATCTGCACGCGCGGTTCGTCACCCATGCGACCGGCCTGCCCTGTCGCGAGGCCAACGACAGCTATCGTCATGCCGAGCACGACTGGATGGTCGCCCATCCCGACTTCCTGACCCGCAGCGTGGAGGATGGCGAGTTCGACACGATCGTGGAGGCGAAGTTCAACAGCGGCTTCCAGAACGACGCGGATCTGGCCCGGCGCTACCATTGGCAGATCCAGCACCAGCTTGCGGTGGTTGGCCTGGATCGGGCTCTGCTGTCGATCCTCCGGCCCACAGGGCATGCCCTGGTCCGGGTCGACCGCCGCGAGGACGACATCGAACGGCTGGTGGAGACGCTGGAGGCCTTCTGGTGGCACGTCGTCAACGACGTCGAGCCGACCGATCCGCTGCCGCTGGACGGCCCGTCCTACGAGAACGGCCGCATCCTCGACATGGGCCGGCACAACCGGTTCCGTGTGCTTGCAGACCGGCTGGTGGCCGGCCGACCGGCGGCGCTCGAAGCGAAGGAGGCCGAAGCGGCGCTGAAGGCTCTGATGCCCGACGACGCCCGCATCGCCTTCGTGGAAACCGGCCGCATGGACGGCACCTCCGGCGGCCTCTACCTGACGCGCGATCGTGAGGGCCGGCTCAGTCTGCGCTACGGCGCACCGCCGCGCCGGGCGCTCGCCGACGCGCAACCCTGGATGCCCTCTTCTGACCCGAACGCGGTGGAGCTCAGCCTCGACCGGGTACTGTCCGCCGGTTGGGGTGAGGGGAGAGCAGAAACCTTTGCACAAGAAGGACCCACGTCATGGGACGCATGAGCAAGTCTGAGACGGTCGTCGCCGACTCCGCCGCCACCGAGTCTGCGGTCGCAGCGGCGGCAGCGACGCCGGGCACCGGCGGGAAGCCCGCGTCGGCCTCCGCCCCGCAAGGGTCCAATCCCTCCGATCCATCGAAACCGTCGGAGCCGACCCGCATCGACACCCTGTACCTGTGGAACCGGTTGAAGCGTACCGATCCGAAGGCGACGAAGCCCTTCACCCGGGCGGGCGGCTTCCGCGGCACGCAGATCGATCCGACCTGGCGCTTCCAGATGATGACGGAGGTGTTCGGGCCGATCGGCAAAGGCTGGGGCTACGAGCAGATGGACTGGACCATCGCCGAGCGGATGATCTTCATCTGTGCCCGCGTCTGGTACGTCGATCCGGAAACCCGCGAGAAGTGCTTCACCGGGCCGCAATGGGGCGGAACCGAGATGGTGCGCCGCCGCAACGGCATGGAGATGCCGGACGACGAGTGCTTCAAGATGTCGATGACCGACGCGGTGGGCAAATGCCTGCTGCAGATCGGCCTCGCCGCCGACGTCTACATGGGGCAGTTCGACGACAGCAAATACCGGGAGGAATCGGAGGCATTCTATGCCGCCAAATCCAACCCGGAGCTGCAGCCGGCGGCCGTCGAGGCGTTCGAGGCCGAGGTGAAGCGCCGGCTCGGCGCCTGCCTGGACCTGGACGACCTGGAGGAGGTCTGGCGATCCGGCGTCGGCACCCGCCTGCGAGAGATCGGCGCGGTCGACCGCGCGGCGCAGCACCGCATCACCGGCCTCTTCGCCCAGAAGAAGGCCGAGATCCTGAAGCGAGAGGAAGAGGACGGGCGGGAAGCCGCCTGACGGTCCGCATGGCATATTCCACTCAACACGCGTCGAGTCAGGGGCATTCTCCCAGCGGCCTGTTCCGCATGAGCGCCTGGGAAGGCGAATTCGAGCGTGCCAACGCCCAGCTTCCGCGGTGGTACTGGAACCGCGACCAGCGTCGCCGCCACTACGCCCGCTGGGTGGAGGCGGAGGCCGAGACGCTGGCATTGCGCCTGTCGGGGCTGCTGCGACCCGACACCCCGGCGGAAACAGCGGGAGCGGCCCGCGTCCTGGTCGAGTCTCTGGCGCGTGACATCGACTGGGCAAAACGGTTGGAAGAGTCTGCTCCCGACGGCGGCAGGAGCGACGCGTCATTCGCCACTGCCGCCTGATGAGAAGAAGGATTCGCTCTCATGACCATAGAAGAGGTCCAGGCGCGTCTGCGCGCCGCTCAAGCCCGGATCGGGCGTGAGGGCCGCTTCGCCCTCACCCTCAGCCTGGACGGGCGCGAGGAATGCTACATCACCCACTGGTTCCGCCCCGACCCGCACGCCTTCGAGGACTGCCGGGCGGTCGGTTCCGGAACCGTCAGCGATTGCCTCGCGGCGCTCGACCGCTACGTCGCAGCCAATGCACCTGCCGACCACGCGCGCGACGAGGCTCCGGTGCTGATGGCCGCCGAATGACATCCCCGTAATGGCCAGGCCATCGGCCTCCTCCCCTCGTTCCCCCCGCGGACGAGGGGATTTTTTTATGAGGCAATGCCCGCTCTCCGCCGTTTCCGGTCGAGAGCGGGAGAATCCGGCGACCGGCGCTACTTCTTCTTGCCCGCCTGCGCCCGTGCGAACGCTTCGGCGAAGGCGCTGTTCACAGGTTCCGGCGCCTTTGCCGGTTTGGACGCCGGCTTCGCCGCTGGGGCGCCACCGCGACGATCGCCCTGCGGCGGGCGGCCGGGGCTGCGCCCGTCGCGGTGCTCCTCACGCCGCTCGTCACGGCGGGCGGGGCGGGGAGCGGCTTCCTCCATGCGCATCGTCAGGGCGATGCGCTTGCGCGGAATGTCGACCTCCAGAACCTTGACCTTCACCACGTCGCCGGCTTTCACCACCGTGTGGGGGTCCTTGACGAAACTGTCGGCCAATTGGGAGATGTGCACCAGCCCGTCCTGATGAACGCCGATATCGACGAAGGCGCCGAAGGCGGTGACGTTGGTGACCACGCCTTCGAGCATCATGCCGGGCTGGAGATCCTTCAGTTCCTCCACGCCCTCCTTGAAGGTGGCGGTCTTGAATTCCGGACGCGGGTCGCGGCCGGGCTTTTCCAGCTCCTTCAGGATGTCCTCCACCGTCGGCACACCGAAGCGGTCGTCGGTGAAGTCCTCGGCATTCAGGCTGCGCAGGAAGCGGGCATCGCCGATCACGCTGCCGAGATCGCGGCCGGTGGTCTTCACGATGCGCTGAACCACCGGATAGGCTTCCGGATGGACCGAGGAGCCGTCGAGCGGCGTCTCGCCGTCGCGGATGCGCAGGAAGCCGGCCGCCTGCTCGAAGGTCTTCGGTCCCAGCCTCGCCACGTCGAGCAACTGCTTGCGCGAGCGGAAGGCGCCGTTGCGGTCGCGATGCTCGACGATGTTGCGGGCGATGGTCTCGTTGAGGCCCGATACCCGGGTGAGCAGGGGGACGGACGCGGTGTTCAGGTCAACGCCGACGGCGTTCACGCAATCCTCGACCACCGCATCCAGCGACCGGGCCAGCTTGCCACCGGCGACGTCGTGCTGGTATTGGCCGACGCCGATCGATTTCGGTTCGATCTTCACCAGTTCGGCCAGTGGGTCCTGAAGACGCCGGGCGATGGAGACGGCGCCGCGCAGGCTGACGTCCAGGCCGGGGAACTCCGCCGCGGCGGTTTCCGACGCCGAGTAGACCGAGGCGCCGGCTTCGCTCACCACCAGCTTGGTCAGCCCGAGTTCGGGATGGCGCTTCATCAGGTCGGCGGCCAGCTTGTCCGTCTCGCGCGAGGCCGTGCCGTTGCCGATCGAGATCAGTTCCGCTTTGTGCCGGACGGCCAGCGCGGCCAGCACGGCGATGGAACCGTCCCAATCGTTGCGCGGCGGATGCGGGAAGACCGTCGTCGTTTCCACCAGCTTGCCGGTGGCGTCGACCACTGCGACCTTCACACCGGTGCGGATGCCCGGATCGAGGCCGATGGTCGCGCGCGGGCCGGCCGGGGCAGCCAGAAGCAGATCATGCAGGTTACGGGCGAAGACGCGAATCGCCTCATCCTCGGCACGTTCGCGCAGGCTGCCCATCAGGTCGGTTTCGATGTGCGGGCCGACCTTCAGCTTCCAGGTCCAGCGCACGACGTCCGACAGCCATTTGTCGGCCGGACGGCCCTGGTCACGGATGCCGGTGTGGGCGGCAATGGTGCGCTCGGCAGGGTGGGGCTGGCCGTCCTCGACCGGAAGGTCGAGTCTGATGTCGAGTACGCCCTGGGACCTGCCCCGGAACAGCGCCAACGCCCGGTGGGAAGGCAGCTTCGCCCAGTTTTCGGAGAAGTCGAAATAGTCCGAGAATTTTGCCCCTTCCGCCTTCTTCTCGTCGATCACCTTTGAGGTGACGATGCCCTTTTCCGCCATCGTGGTGCGCAGGCGGCCGACCAGTTCGGCGTCCTCGCCGAAACGCTCGATAAGGATATGGCGGGCGCCGTCAAGCGCCGCCTTGGCGTCGGCGACGCCTTTTTCAGCCTCGACGAAGGCCGCGGCTTCGCGCTCCGGATGCTTGTTCGGATCGCCCAACAGGAGATCGGCCAGCGGCTCCAGCCCGGCCTCGCGTGCGATCTGGGCCTTGGTACGGCGTTTCTGCTTGTAGGGGAGATAGAGGTCCTCCAGCCGGGTCTTGGTCTCCGCCTGCCTGATCTGGCGCTCCAGCTCCGGCGTCAGCTTTCCCTGCTCCTGGATGGTGGAGAGGATGGTGGCGCGACGGTCTTCCAGGTCGCGCAGATAGCCCAGCCGCTCCTCCAGGGTGCGGAGCTGGGTGTCGTCCAATCCGCCGGTCGCCTCCTTGCGATAACGCGCGATGAAGGGAACGGTCGATCCGTCGTCGAGCATGGCGATGGCGGAGGCGACCTGGGCTTCGCGAACCGACAACTCGTCGGCGATGCGCTGGCTGATGGACAGCATAGGGCAGGAATCCCGCGAACTGGTGACGAAGGAAAGGGTGCCTGTCATAGCGCGTGGGGCAGGGCGACGCCACCCCGCCATTCATCGAAATGCAGCCGAAAGCCGTTTCCTCCGTCCCTATCGGAGGCTGGGCGGTTGGAACGGAAATTTCGCAAAATGGTGGTAGGGGCAAATTTCGCGTCTTCATTCACCACGCGTTAACCATGTCGGCCTTATACCTTTGCTTGCAACTTGGTTGCGTTTCCTCCCGAACCCACTTATGGCGGCCCGCGAGACTTCTCGTGGCCGCCATTTTCTTGCTTGCCAGTTTTGCCAACCTCAACGCCGCCTCCCTTCAAGAGAGAGGCAGGAGATTCTATTTCCATAAGCTTGCTTATGCGCTCATTGTTGTAGGCGCAATGTCAAAATGTCAGTCCAGTGCAAGATGGAACTGTCAGTCTCCGGTCAGGTTTGCGACGGCTGGGAGGGAACCCCTCCCCGTTCATGCCGTTGACTTTTCGTAACGCGAGCGCGGCGGCACCAGCCGGTCTTCCGGTCTTGCCTGACGGCGTTGGCAGAACCGCCAATCCAACAACGGGGATATACCCTCATGTTCAAGATTCTTGGCTGGGCCATTCTGGTCATCTTCATCATCGGCCTTCTGGTCGTCACGGGCATCCTGAAGTTGATCTTCTAAGTCGACGGTCTCTTCCCCGCCATTCTTCAGTGGTGCCGAGCGCCTTCGCCTTGCCCCGCATTCCGCCCCGGCGCTCGTTGCCCTGAAAGCAATCAAAGGTTTGACCCGCTCCCGGTCCAGCAGCCATTCGAGCAGGTTTGGACTCATTTGAGGCCAACGCGGACACAACCTGGTGCATAAATCCAAGCCAACCGCTTTTTTCGGGATGCTGTCAAAGCCGCTTGGTTATTCAACCTTCCTATCGCTCCACTCCTGGTGTGCGGCCTCTGCAACCTTGCCCGGCATCTATCCGGCTCCGCCTTCCCAACACGCGTGGCTCGCCAAAACGGCGTATGATCTTTCGCCTATGAATAAAGCGCAAGCGCGGAGATATCCATGCAAAAGGCTGGAAAAGCCACCGCATGATGATAATAGTATAGCGACTGATGAATGGCTGGTTTCCGGCTGACAGCGGGATCCGTTGCGATCCACTTGCAACACCACAAGAGTGTAATCAACGGATTCCAGAGCCTTTTTGTTTTCAGACGCTTTTTATGGATTGGGCCGCTCCCGACCCGGTCAGTTGGTTTGTATGGTGACGAGCAAAGGACAATCGTGACGTCTGCAACCGGATCGCAACCGTGGCCCGACAATGGGGCCGGCACGCTTGACCTCGACGCTTGCGCGAGAGAGCCCATCCACGTTCCTGGCAGCATCCAGCCGCACGGCCATCTCCTGGCCATCGAGCAGGGAACGCTCCGGATCGTGCGCGCCAGCGCCCATGCCGGCGCAGTGCTCAATCGGCCGCTGGAGGATGCGTTCGGTCAACCGATCGACCGGTTGCTCGACGCCGACGATCTTGCGAGGCTCGTAGCCGGCCTGCGCAACGCACCGGCGGAACCGGTCCAGCTCGATATCCTGCACCTGCGCAGCGGAAGTGATCATCAGGCCATCGCCCATCGCTCCGGTGATCTGGTGATCCTTGAGCTGGAGGAACTGGCTGCCGCCGGGGTCGGCACGCTCGAAGCGCTGTATCCCCAGATGCGTGAAGCCATCCGGCGCATGCAGGCCGCTCCCAGCTTCGACGCGCTGCTTGCCAGCACCGCGCAGGAAGTGCGGGCACTGACCGGCTTCGACCGGGTGCTCGTCTACCGCTTCGATGAGGAATGGAACGGCACCGTCATTGCCGAGGACGGCAACGGACGCCTGCCGAGCTATCGGGGCCTGCGCTTTCCGGCCTCCGACGTACCACAGCAGGCGCGACGGCTTTATGCGCTGAGCCGCCTGCGACTGATCCCCGACGCCCGATACCGGCCGGTGCCGATCCTTGCCAGGGAGGCGGAGGCGCCGCCGCTGGATCTCAGCTTCTCCGTACTGCGCAGCGTCTCGCCGGTCCATCTGGAGTACATGCGCAACATGGACACGCCGGCCTCCATGTCGATTTCCGTCATGGACGGCGATCGCCTATGGGGGCTCATCTCCTGCCATCATGCCGAACCGAGGCAGGTTTCCTTCGCCGTGCGCACCGCCTGCGACCTGCTCGGACAGGTGCTGTCCAGCCAGATGATCGCGCTGGAGCGAGCGGAAGAGGCCGATCACCGCATCCGCTCGAAAAGCATACAGGCACGCCTGCTGGCACATATGGCGGCTTCCGAACGCTTCGTCGACGGGCTGGCTGCCGATCCCGACGATCTGCTGACCCTGGTTAATGCAGAAGGCGCCGCGATCCTGTTCGACGGACATTGCCGTCTGATCGGCCATACGCCGCCGCAAGAAGCGGTGGAGGCGATCGCCCATGAACTCGCCGGCCAGGGAATCCGCGATCTGTTCGCGAGCCACCACCTTCCTGCCGATATGCAGTCGGCGGCCGGCATGGAGGACAGCGCCAGCGGCCTGCTGGCGATCTCGATCTCCCAGCTCCATCCCAGCTACCTGATGTGGTTCCGGCCGGAAATCGTCCAAACCATCGACTGGGCGGGTGATCCGAACAAGCCGATGGATCCCACCGGCCGGCTGTCGCCGCGCAATTCATTCGAAAGCTGGAAGGAAACCGTGCGCGGGCAGTCCCTGCCCTGGCGCCACGGCGAGGTCGAAGCCGCCGGCGACTTCCGCAACGCGATCGTCAGCATCGTGCTGCGCAAGGCCGAGGAAATGGCGGCGCTCAACGATGAACTCCGCCGCAGCAACAGCGAATTGGCCGCCTTTTCCTATTCGGTGTCACATGATCTGAGGGCGCCCTTCCGCCACGTTTCCAGCTACGCCGAGTTGCTGCGATCGCGGGCCGCCGGCAAGCTGAGCGATCGCGAGCTCCATTACCTGAACAGCATCATCGAGGCCGCGGGCGCCGCTGGAACGTTGGTGGATGGGCTGCTCCACTTTTCGCAGCTCGGCCGGGCGACGCTGGCGCGCAAGGAGGTGGATGTCGAGCGGCTGGTGGCGGAGGTGCAGCATCTTCTGCTGCCGGAGCTTCAGGGAAGGTCAATCCACTGGACGGTGCATCCCCTACCCTGCGTGAACGGCGATCCCACGATGCTGCGGCTGGTCGTGCAGAACCTGCTGTCCAACGCCATCAAGTACACCAGGGAACGCGCGGACACCGAAATCGAGATCGGCTGCCATACGACGGCAGATGCCCATGAGTTCTATGTCAAGGATAATGGGCGTGGATTCGACCCGGCCTATTCCGGTAAGCTGTTCGGCGTATTCCAGCGGCTTCACCGCGAAGAAGAGTTCGAGGGGATAGGCATCGGCCTCGCGAATGTCCGCCGTATCGTGGAGCGCCACGGCGGGCATGTGTGGGCGGAAGGCAAGCTGGATTGCGGCGCAACATTCCATTTTTCCCTGCCGCGGTCCGCCGCCGCAGACCCGAGGTAGCCCCATGGCCGAGCTGAAACCGATCCTGCTGGTCGAGGACAACCCGAAGGACCTTGAGCTGACGCTGGAGGCGTTCTCGGAGGCGCAGCTCGCCAACGACATCGTCGTGGCGCGCGACGGTGCGGAAGCGCTGTCGTACCTGTTCCACGATGACGGCGAAGCCGTCTCCAAGCCGTCGGACCCCAAATACCCGGCCGTGATCATCCTAGACATCAAGCTGCCGAAGGTCGACGGCATCGAGGTTCTTCAACGGATCAAAGCCAACGAGAATACCCGGGCCATTCCCGTGGTGATGCTCACCTCGTCGAAGGAGGAGCAGGATCTGGTGCGAAGCTATCGGCTGGGCGTCAATGCCTTCGTGGTCAAGCCGGTCGGCTTCAAGGACTTCTTCGATGCCATCCGCGACATCGGGAGCTTCTGGGCGATCCTGAACGAACCACCTCCCGGCTGCCACCCCCGCCGGCCGCGTGGTGCCTGATGGCGCGGCTTCTTCATTCAGCAACCGCCATGCCGCCTCCCGGCTTCGGGGGGGCGAAGGTTCCGCCGGCTCAGGATCGCGCCACCGTTTTCTGCCGTGTCCTGCTGTTGGAAGACAACGGCATGGACGCCGATCTGGTGCGCGAGCATCTCCTGCTGATCGACGATCATGAGTTCGAGGTCCGTCGCGTTGACACCCGCAAGGACTTCATCGACGCCGTCAATGCCGATGGCGACTTCGACCTGATCCTGTCGGACTTCGATCTCCCAGACTTCGACGGCATGTCGGCGCTCGCGATCGCTCGCGAGCGGTTGCCGCGCGTCCCCTTCATCTTCGTCTCGGGCATGCTGGGCGAGGAGAATGCGATCGAGGCGCTCAAGAAGGGCGCCACCGACTATGTGGTCAAGCTGCGCATGGAGCGCCTGCAGGTGGTGGTGCGCCGCGCCCTGGTGGAGGCGCGGGACCGCAACGAACTGGCGGACAAGCGCCAGGCGCTGGCTGAAAGCGAAGCGCGGCTGCGCTTTGCGCTGGAGGCTGGACGGCTGGGCTCCTGGGAACTGACGCTGGCGACCGGCCAGATGCGGGTGTCACAGATCTGCGCCGCCAACCTCGGCCTCGCCGATCCGGCCGAGCTCGCCACCTACGATGCGCTGCTGCGGCGCGTGCATCCGGAGGATCGCGAGTACCAGCAGGCCGCGGTACGGCAGGCGGTGGCCAGCGGATCGGCACTGGAGGTGGAGTATCGGACGGTCTGGCCGGACGGGAGCCTCCACTGGGTGCAGATCCGCGGCCGCGCGGTCTACGACAGGGATGGCATCGCCACCGGCTTGGCCGGCGTCTCCTTGAATATCACCGACCGCAAGAAGGCGGAGGAGCGCCAGCTCCTGCTGCTGGAAGAACTGAACCACCGGGTCAAGAACACGCTTGCGATGGTCCAGTCGATCGCCAAGCAGACCCTGCGCGCAACGCCGTCGGTGGAGGCGTTTCCCGATGCCTTCCAGTCACGGCTACGGGCATTGGCCCAGGCCCACGACCTGCTCACGCGGCGGCAATGGCAGGGCGCGTCGCTCAGCGAAATCGCAGCCCTGACGTTGGAGCCGCACATGGAGGCCGGCCGTGTCCAGGTCAGCGGTCCGGGAGTGACCCTGACAACGGGTGTCGCGGTATCCCTGCACCTTGCCTTCCATGAACTAGCCACCAACGCGGCCAAGTACGGTGCGTTGTCGACCGGAAGCGGGCGTATCGACCTGAACTGGAATCTCGTGCGCCAACCACTGGAAAGCCGAAACGCCCCGGAACGTGATGCGCTCGTCCTGCACTGGCGGGAAAGCGGAGGTCCGCCGGTGGTGCCGCCGACACGACGCGGTTTCGGTTCGCGACTGATCGAAAGGGGTTTGTCGCATGAGCTAGAGGGCGAAGTCTCCCTTGCGTTCGATGCGACCGGTGTGCAATGCCGGTTGGTGATTCCCCTGTCCGCACGAGTGAGCCCGCAGTGACCGTTGAGAACCTGACCGACCTCACCGTACTGATCGTCGAAGATGAACCGTTGATCGCCATGAGCATTGAAGATGTCCTGATGGATCACGGTGTGACCTGCGTCGGTCCGGCCGGATCGGTCGGCGCGGCACTGGAGATGATCAAGGCGGGCGGTTTCAACATCGCGCTGCTGGACGTCAACCTGCGTGGCGAACGGGTCGACGCGGTGGCGGACCGCCTCGCGGCAGAAGGCATTCCGTTTGTCTTCACCACCGGCCATGGGGCGGAAGGGTTGCCGGACGCGCATCGCGGCCGGCCCGTGATCGCAAAGCCCTTCCGCGACATCGACATCACCAATGCACTGAGCCGCCACCGGCCGAGTTGACGGCGGGCCCTGGTCCACGCGCCCATTCCTGCCAGGGGGCGAACCGGCGTCGGCCGGTTCGCCCCGACAGCATCGTTACTGCATCTTTGACTTGTCGGCGCCATTTCCGGCGCCGTGCGCGGCCCCATGACCCTGGGCATCCATGCCGCCATGCTGCATCTGCCCGGCCTCGTGCCCTGCCCCGGTTTCCCCGGCGCCCTCGACCGCCACCTCGACATCGACGCTGCCGGCCTTTTCGAAGCGCAGCGTCATCGGGAAGCGGGTTCCCTTGACCAGCGGTTGCTTCAGGCCGAGAAGCATGACATGCAGGCCGCTCGGCGCCAGTTTCACGGTCTCGCCGGCCAGAACGTCGATGCCGGGAACCTCGCGCATCTTCATCACGCCGTTCTCGTTCAGATGGGTGTGGAGTTCGGCCTTCTCGGCCGCCGGGGTGGAAGCGGCGACCAGGCGGTCGCCGTCGGCGCCGGTGTTGCTCAGCGACAGGTAGGCTCCACCGTTAGGCGCCGACGGGGCGGTGGCGCGCGCCCAGGGATGGCCGATGTCGATGGGGCCGGCCTTGTAGCTGTGTGCCAGGGCAGCCGCGGCGCCGAGCATGGACAGGGCGGTGGCGATGGCGAGAACACGCTTCATCAGACTCTCCTTGGAGTGAAATCGGGTACGGAATCGACGGCGCGCAGCCGATCCCCGGCGGGGAACCGGAGGAACGGCGCGGCGGTGCGCTGAAGGGGGAATTCAGGCGGCACGGGGGCCGGCCAGCCAGACTCTTAGCTTTTGGTCTTCCGTGTGATTCACGTTTCAAGCGATACCGCTTGAAACGTGAATCACACTCTGGCGCCGGGTTCCGGCGCAGCCGGACTCAGAAGGCGGCGTTCAAACGGCCGCCGGCGGCGCGCGCGCTTGGAGTGTCGACAGGAACCAACCGGCGGCGATCCTCTCACCGGGCAAAAGGCGCGGGTCGCGTGCGGTCATGGGCAGGGGGTGGACCAGCGTGGGTGGAGGCGGCAGTGCCAGCCCCGCGACCAGCGGGCAAAGCGGACAGTGACCGGCGGCATGATCGCCATCCTGCGATCCCGACTTGCTCGGTTTTTCCGCAGCTTCTTCCGGACCGTTGCCGCCGCCGCTTGTGGCATCGGCGGCAACGACCTTCAGCCCGTCCGCCGTGCAGATCAGCCAAGGCAGCGTGCTTTCGGCCTGGGCAACGCCCATGGTCGGCAGCATCCACCCCCAGGCGACGACTTGCAGCAACAGCGCCGCCATCCCGGCCGCAAGGCCAAGGCGCCGCACTCGCCGCTCCGTCCATCGCCGCAACGCCATCGCGTCCCGCCGCTCCCATGACATGCCGGACCGGCCGGCGCTGCGCACGATAGCGCAGCAGCTCGAGCGCGACGAGCGGCAAATGGACCCACACCTGGTGAAGGGGCGGGGGACGGGGTGGATCAGGCGAGCAGGCGGAAGGCGGGATCGGAGCGGGAGAGCAGGTCGCTGCGCAGAGCCTCGATGGCCGCGTCGTCGCGGGACCCGCGCGGGATCCCGACCGGCACCTCCGCCACCACGCGGCCCGGCGACGGCGTCAGGATCAGCAGCCGGTCGGCCAAGGCCAATGCCTCGCGGAGATTGTGCGTGACCAGCAGGACCGTCGCCGGACGGCGTTCCAGCATCCGCACCAGCAGCGCGCGCAACTTCACTGCCGTCGGTTCATCGAGCGAGACGAAGGGTTCGTCCATCAGCAGCAGGTCGGGCTCGACCACGAAGGCGCGCGCCAACGCCACCCGGCGCGCCATGCCAAGCGAAAGCTGGGTGGGAAAAAGATCGGCGAGGGCCGAGAGCTCCATCGCTTCCAGCATGAGGTCGACCGCCGAGCCCAGCCGCCGGGATTTGGGCAGTGCCAAAAGCAGGTTCTGCCGCACCGTCCGCCAGGGGAGCAACCGCGGCTCCTGGAAGACGTAACCAAGCCGGGCGGGCTCACCGTCGGGACGCGGTCCGATCGACACCGTACCCTCAAAGGCGCGATCGAGCCCGGCGATGATGCCGAGCGCCGTCGTCTTCCCACATCCGCTGGGACCGACCAGGGCCACGACCTCGCCTGCCGCCGCCGTCATGACCAGGTCGTGCAGGGCTTCGGCGGCGCCGTAGCGTTTGGAACGGATCTCAAGTCTCAGCCGCGATCCGCCGCCAACGCTGACAATGCCGTTCGACCGGCTGGAGGAGTCCATATTCGAGCAGTTGGACGATGGCAACGAAGGCGACGGTGTAAGCCAGGATTCCTGCGACATCGAAGGTCTGGAAAAGGAGGTTGATCTGGAAACCGACGCCATCGCTGCGGCCGAGCAGTTCGACCACCAGCACGATCTTCCAGATCAGTGCGAGGCCGGACCGCGCGGCGGCGGCGATGGTGGGGGTCAGTTGCGGCAGCAGCACATGACGCAGCCTTTCGAAGGGCGACAGGCGGTAGACGCGGGCCATCTCCATCAGCCCCTCGTCGACCGACCGGGCCCCGGCCCGCACCAGAACCATGGTGTTGGGGATCTTGTTGACGGCGACGGCGCCGACCGCCGCCGCCTCGGTCAGGCCGAACCAGACATAGGCCAGCACGATCACCACCAGCGCCGGCAGGTTCAGGAAGAAGACCAGCCACGGCCCGAAGAGCCGGTCGAGCAATGCCGACCGGCCCATCGGCACGCCGAGCGCGACGCCGACCGACATTGCGATGGTGAAGGCCCCCAGCACCCGCAACAGGGTGATGCCGAGATGGTGGAATAGCGCGCCGGTCTCGGCCTCGCGCAGCAATGCGGCGGCCACTGTTGCCGGCCCCGGCAGCAGGCGACCACCGATCGCCAGGGTGGCGGACTGCCAGACAGCCAGCAACAGGAGGATCGAAAGAACCGGCATAACCCAGCGGCTGGTCGCGTGCAGGCGCATCGGCTACTCCGCGCCGGTCCAGAAGGTTCCGGGAGCCAGTGTCCGGCCGTCACCGACGAGTTCCCGACCGCCGAGCGACGCGAGCAGCGAATAGAGCTTCGCCGCCCCCTCACGCTCCGCCTCTCCCCATCGCCGGGGGATGCCGTCGCGGAAACGGTCGCGCAACGTCCGGAAGGTCGCGTCATCTTCCGCCTTCATTATCGGAGCGAGGCGGTTCCAGGCAGCGTCCGATGCGGCGCCGGTTCCGGCCAACAACGTCCGCGCTTGGGCGACCGCCGCCTGGAAGCCGGCCAGGGCCGCCGGGTTTGCCCGCGCCCATTGCTCCTTGAAGACATAGCCGACGGACGGCACCGACGCCGCCTGACCCAGCGCCTCCAGCATCCCGGACACCGTCATCAGCACGCGCTGGCCCTGGGCCTCCAGCCGTGCCGCGAAGGGCCAGTAGGTCAGCACCGCGTCCAGTTCTCCATCGATGAGCTTGCCGTTCAACAGTGGCGGCGCCGCGAAGACCGGAACGGCATCGCGGTCGAGCGCCAAGCCGTAGCGGTCGGCGGACAGCGCACGCAGCAGCAGCCAACTCTTGTCGAGCGGACTGCCGGCGACACCGATGCGCCTGCCGCGCAGGTCGGCAATGCCGGATATGCCGGAGCCGGCCGGCACCACCAGCGCACCCAACGCCGTCGAATAGGGGATGAAGGACAGCGCCTCCCCCTGCGACCGCATGCGCGACACCCACAGCCAGTCCGATACGATCACGTCGACCGCACCGGCCTGCAACGCGACCTGGGTCGCCTGATTGCCGGCCAGTTCCGTGAGCTGCAGCGCGATCCCGGCCTCTTCGTCGAAGCGGTTCGCGCGTACGGTGTCGAGTTCCCAGCTTACGGTGCCGAATTTCAGCACACCGGCCCGTATGGCCGGCCTTGTTGCGACCGTCTGCGAGGCGGCCATGGCGGAACGGCGTCCCGTTGCCGTCGCCATCGCTGCTGCCAATGCTCCGGAGCTGAGCAGCAGTGCGCGTCTCGTACAGCCTGCCGTCATGGACGTCTCCCCCACTCCCGGAGCCTCACGCAGCTTAGGGGCGGGTCATTGGTTTGTATATCAAACAATGAGGGAGCATCAATGAAGGGAGAGTCGACCGCCGCCGCATCTCCCTTCCCTTCCCCGCCGATGCACGGAGCGGAAGGAGCGCCCCTCTCGTCGGTAAAACGTCAGTCGTCGTAGGTCCCTGCCCCCACGATGTAGTTGCCGTCGCGCGTCACATAGGAGTGCTTGTGTTCGACCTTGTTGGTCTGGCGGTTCAGCCAGACATAGTCGATGACGGCATCGGGCTTCTCCCGGGTTTCGGTGATCATCGCCTGGACGATCGGCTTGCCCTCGGCGTCCTTCAGGTTGGCGGCGTCGGAGCCGGCCAGCCGAGGGTTGGCGCCGGAGGCGACATAGCGCCCGTTGGTGTCGAAGACGAAGACATACAGCTCACCGCGGCGAAAGTTGCCCTTCGGGTCCTGGAATGCCTTGGTGGCTTCGTCCGGCCCTTTCGCCTTCAGGTAGGCGACGGCGTCGGCGACCAGGGTTTTTGCCTGGTCGGAGGAGGCGTGATCGGCAGCGACAGCAGCCGGGGAGACGGCGGAGGCGGCCAGCAGGGCCGCGGCGGCGACGACGGAAAGTCTCTTGTGAAGCATTGGCCTGCACCTTTGGTCGGAAAAAATGCGGTGAGAAACGGTGATCACTCTTCGTGCACGGTTTCCAGCCAGGACCGGATGGACCACAGCGCCTCCTGACCAAGCGCCTCGCCGAATTTCGGCATGTAGGTCACGCCGTTGCGGATCGAGCCGTTGGTGACGCGCTCCTTGAACCACTCGTCGCCGGCATCGCCCTTCTCCAGATAGCGCAGGTCGGGGGCGATGCCGCCGGATACCGCACCCAGGCCATGACAGCGCGCGCAGTTCTGGTTGAAGGCGGAAGCGCCGATCTCGATCGCCCGTGGGTTGCCGCGGTAGGGATTGCTGTCCCGCCAAGCCTCTCCCAGCTTCTCCAGCCCACTGGTGTCCACCGGCTGCGGGACGACGTCGCCGTGGGCATAGACGAGACCGGGAACGGCGAGCGCACCCAACAGACCAACAGCGGCGAGAGTTCGGATTTTCCGTGTGTTCATGGGTTGGACGTTCCCTCTGTATCTGATCGCCCTGTGGCGATTGTTTCGCATGTACAGACAGTATCACCAGAGTGACTTCAGAATAATTGGACTATGGTAGGACAAACAAAATCGGAAAGCGGAAAACACAAATAGTAATCGCAAGAGTTCGCGGGCCGGATCACTCCGGCCCGCAATTCCACACTGCACTCCTCTCCGGTCAGGCCTTCGGCAGCTTGAAGACCCAGAGCGAACCGCCCTGGTTGATGTCCTTGACCTTCTTCGCGACATCGCCGCCCCACAGCGGAACGGCACCACCCCAGCCCGATACCACGGCGACATACTGCTCGCCGTCCATCTTCCAGGTGACCGGGCTGCCGACCACGCCCGAACCGGTCTGGAACTTCCACAATTCCTTGCCGGTCTTGGCATCGAATGCCTTGAGGTATCCTTCCGGCGTGCCGGTGAAGACCAGGTTGCCGGCAGTGGTCAGCACGCCGCCCCACAGCGGAGCGCCGTTCTTGTATTCCCACACGATCTTGCCGGTCTTCGGGTCCACAGCGCGCAGGGCGCCGATATAGTCGTCATAGAGCGGCTTGATGGTGAAGCCTGCGCCGAGATAGGCCGCCCCCTTCTTGTAGGTGATCGGCTCGTTCCAGATATCCATGCCCCACTCGTTCGCCGGGACGTAGAACAACTCGGTCTGCGGGTTGTACGCCATCGGCATCCAGTTCTTCGCCCCCAGGAAGGCCGGGGCGGAAAAGACCGAGGTGCCCTTGGCGTCGTGCTCCCCACCGGTGGCCGGAGCACCCGGGCGGTTCTCGTCGACATAGATCGGCCGGCCGCTCTCGACGTCGATGCCCTTGGCCCAGGTGATCTTGCTGACGAAGGGCGAGGCGTTGATCAGCTTTCCATTGGTCCGGTCGATGACGTAGAAGAAGCCGTTGCGGTCGGCCTTGCCGCCCGCCTTGATGACCTTGCCGTCCTTCTTCAGGTCGAAGGACACGAACTCGTTCACGCCGTCGAAGTCCCAACCGTCATGCGGCGTGGTCTGGTAGTGCCACTTGATCTCGCCGTCGTCGGGATTGATGGCCAGGGTCGAGGATGTGTAGAGGTTGTCGCCGGGCCGAAGGTGCGAGTTCCACGGCGCCGGGTTGCCGGTGCCGAAGAACAGCGTCTTGGTTTCCGGGTCGTAGGTACCGCCCAGCCAGGTAGCGCCGCCGCCGGTCTTGTTCATGTCGCCCGGCCAACTGGCGTTCAGCTTGCCGGTCATGGTCGAGTCCTTGCCCTTCAGCGTACCGACATTGCCCTCGATGGTCGGGCGCTGCCAGATCAGCTCGCCGGTCTCGGCGTCGCGGGCCTCGACCATGCCGATGATGCCGAACTCGCCGCCGGAGTTGCCGGTGATGATCTTGCCGTCGACGATCAGCGGGGCGGCGGTGTTGGAATAGCCGGCCTGGTAGTCGGCGAGCTTCTTGTTCCACACCACCTTGCCGGTTTCGCGGTTCAGCGCCACCAGGCGGGCGTCGAGCGTCGCGAAATAGATCTTGTCCTTGTAGATGGCCGCCCCGCGGTTCACCACGTCGCAGCAGGGCATGATGCCGTCGGGCAAGCGGTGATTGTACTCCCACTTCTTCTCGCCGGTGTGGGCGTCGACGGCGTAGAGGCGGGAATAGGACCCGGTGACGTAGATGGTGCCGTCATAGACGATCGGCTGGGATTCCTGGCCGCGCTGCTTTTCGCCGCCGAAGGAGAAGGACCAGACCGGCACCAGCTTCTTCACGCTGTCGGTGTCGAGGTCGGTCAGCGGGCTGAAGCGCTGGGCCTGGGGCCCGAGGCCATATGTCAGCACGGATTCGGTGTTGCCGGCGCTCTTCAGCAGATCCTCGTCGGTCGGGCCGGCGCCCGTTCCGGCGGCCATGACGCCGGTCGCACCGAAGCCGGCCAGGGCGGCGGCAAGGGCGAAGGTTGAAACCAGACGCTTCATGATGCGGTTGCCTCCCAAGACTGATGATGACGGCACCGCCCTGGCAAGGCCCACCCGTTGCCGCCGGACATGCGGGTCCGGCGATGGGGCGGATCGGGGGCGGCTTTGAACGGTTGGCGGCCGGAGGGGCCGCGTCGCTTCACGATATCGGCAGTGTAAGCGGACGGTTCGTCGGGTAAATTGTCGGATAGTAGCAGCCGCCGTCCGCGGCCGGCGCCCTCACTCCACGCGGGGCAGAAGCTCGCGCTCGATCGCCGGCCACAGATGGGCGACGGAGCGCCTGTACTCCTCACGCAGCACGTCGAGTCCGGCGAAGCGCTCGGGGATCGGCAACTCCAGTGCCTCCGCCATGTCGAGCCCGGAGTCCGCGGCATGCCGCAACGCACCGTCCAGCCAGGTCAACCAGTCGCGGGTCTGGGCGACGCACGCCTTGTCGGCTCGGACGTGGCCGTGGTTCGGCACCAGCAACCGGATGTCCAGCCGGTCGACCTCGTCCAATTCCGACAGCCAGTCGGCGATCGTGGCGTGCGGCGTGGTGGGAGTGCGGCCGCAGAAGACGACGCCGCCGGTGAACAGCACGCCGGTGGTCTCGTCCAGGATCATCAGGTCGGCAGCGGTATGGCCGTGCAGCGGGATCAGCCGCAGCACATGGTCGCCGAACCTGACGGTCGAGCCATGGACTGGCTCGGTCGGCAGCGTCACCTCGGTGCCACGCATCCAGTCGCCGACCAGCCTGTACATGTTGTCGGCGATGCCCTTCCCCTCCTCTTCGATCCCGGCGATCGTGCCGGGCAGGGCGGCGATGGGCACGTCCCTGTACGCCTGGTTTCCCAGCCAATAATCGGGGTGAAGGTTGCTGACAAAGACCTTGCGGATCGGCTTGGCGGTGATCCGGCGGATGGCGGCCCGCATCTCCTCGCCATAGCGACGCGACGGGCCGGTCTGGATGACGATCACCCCGTCGGCCGTGACGATGAAGCCGGAGTTCAGGATGTTGCCGCCGTTGGCGCGGGTGAAATGCTTGGTCGAACCTTCGAAGACATAGGTGTCTGACGCCACCTGCTTCGGCGTCAGACCGTAGGTCAGAGGGCCGGCCGTTTCTGCCCCCGCCCCCGCCGGACCGCAGCACAGCAGGGCTGCCAGGCACATGGGCAATGCCAGCCGGCGCAAACCGCGAGTCCTCATTGCCCGATGCTCCTCCGAGGGTCGCGCATCCGCGACATCGCCGGTTGTGCGCCGGTGGGCGGCATCGGGATGGTGGCGCGGATCTCGCCGCCCTGGTTGTCGCGGCCGTGCAGGATCAGCGCCGTGGCGCCCGGAGGTGGACGGACGTCCAGCGTATAGACCGGATTCTCCGACACCGGCTCCAGACTGTCGATGCGCGCGAGCTCCGGCGTGCCGCCAGCCGTCTCGGCGCGGACGCTGAGCGTTTCGATGAAATAGGCGGGAATGCCGTCGACGAGCCCGGTGTCGTTGGGATGACGGATGCGCATGCGCAAGCGGGCGATGCCATCCTGCCCGGCGGGCCACAGCCGCGCCTGCACCTCGCCGACATGGTCGGCCCAATCTTTCTGTGCGTAGGAAACGGGCGGAGCGCTGCAACCGCCGCCTGCGGCATCGACCAGCATGCCGGAGACGTGCCACACCCCATCGGCGGTCCGCGCGGCCCCGCGTACGGCGGTGGCCTGCTGCACCTTGATGCGGGTGGCGAAGGCCGGCGCCGAGGTGCCCGGGTGATAGCGCAGCACCAGCGGAAAAGGGTTGAGGTCGGCGATGGCAAGCATTTCGACGACGCCGTCGAGCGCCGTCGCATCCACCGCCAGCGGCACCGCACGGGTATCCTCCGCCGCAGCGGGAGCGATCACCCGCACCGCATCGTCGAAGACGACCGGAGCGTCGCCGAAATACTGGTCGCGCACGGCCTCCCACATCACCGAGCCGAGCGGATCGGCCTGCCGGGGAACCGGTGCCGCCACGGCCGGCACGCCAAGGGGCAGGGTGCCGACCATGCCGGCAACGAGAAGCGCCATGCGCATCGCACTCACCTCCAACGGTTACTCCGGCGACAGGATGGAAACGGCGGACGCCGCCTACTCCACCAGCGGCGGCGGCGTGTGGGTGGCGCCATACTGGGCGAAGATCGCGGCAAGGCTGCCATCGTCGGTCAACGCCGTCACCGCGTCCCCGATGGCGTAGGCGAGGTCGCGGGAGTTTTCCTTGGTCGCCATGCCGATGTTCCAGTCGGACGTCATCATCCCCGGCAGGGCGACCGTCGTGACCGGGAAGTCGGCCGTCCGCGGGCCGAGCGCCGCCTGCATCTGGCTGAGCGGCGCCAACACGGCGGCGGCCTCCCCCGCAGTCAGCTTCTCGATCGCCGCTTCCGGCGTCGGGCAATGGATGATGCGGCTGCGCAGGCGGCCGCCCTGCATCCCCAACAGGAAAAAGTCCGGGACGCTGTCGACCTCCACCGCGATCGGCTCGTCCGGCAGGGTCGCCAGCATCGCTTGGCGCACCCGTTGCGGGTCGCGGGCCAGGGCGAACACCTCGTGGTGATATGGCGCGAACAGGACCGCCTCCGGGTTCATCAGGCCGAAGCGCTTGTCGTAGGGAATGTGCATCATCACGTCCGCCAGTTCGCCGCCGAACAGGCTCCCGCGCCAGACCGCGACGCGCAGGTCATCGGACACCGTCTCGCCGGGAATTTGCTCGTAGCAGTCGAGCTTCACCCCGAGCCTGCCGGCGATGGCCCCGGCAAGGTCGACGTCGATGCCGACCAGCCGGCCGTCGCGGCGAAAGGAAAAAGGCGGGAAGTCCCGGTAGACGGCGACCCGAAGCCGGCCGCGCTCCATCACCTCGTCCAAGGGGCGGGCGGCAGCCCGACGGACTGGCAGCGCCAGCGGGAAGGTTCCGGCGGCCAAGCCGGCGAGAAGGCCACGGCGGGTGAGGACGGCCATCGGAGGTCCGGGAATGGGGGCTGATCTCCAGCGGGCGGCCAGGATAGCGTTGCTCCGCAACGCCAATAATTGGACTTTCGTACAAGAGGCCTGCCGCCGGTGCCGCCCGTCCTGTCCATCCTTCCATAGTCGCATTTCAGGTATCGGTGGCGGCAGATAGGGTGGAAACCCAATTGTTTGCCGCCCGACGGGTATGATGATCCAGCGCCGCCTGCCCTTCCTGTTCCGCACCGTTTCCCGGACGGCGCTCGCAATCATGCTCGTGGCTGTCGCACCCGCCGCCCATGCGGCGCAGGAGATCCGCATCGGCCTGCTGTCGCAGACGCCCGAGCCGCCGGCATCGGTCGCCGATCCCGACGTGCCGGCAAACGACGATGGGCTCGCGGGGGCGATGCTCGCCATCACCGACAACAACACCACCGGCAAGTTCCTGAGCCAGTCCTTCCTCCTGGATCCGGTGACTGTGGCGCCGGACGGCGACGCGGCGGTGGCCCTGCGCGAACTGGCAGGCCGCGGCGCCCGCTTCATCGTCATCGACGCGCCGGGCGCGACGGTCGAGGCCCTGGCGCGATTGCCCGAGGCGGCCAACCTCCTGCTGCTGAACGCCACGGCGCCGGACGATTCCCTGCGCGGTGCCTCCTGCGCGACCAACCTGCTGCACGTCGCGCCGAGCCGCGCCATGCTGGCCGACGCGCTGGGCCAGTATCTGGTGAAGAAGCGCTGGTCGCGCTGGTTCCTGGTCACCGGCCGGCGCCCGGAGGACAAGCTCTACGCCGAGGCCGTCCGACGCGCCGCCAAGCGCTTCGGGGCCCAGATCGTCGCGGAGAAGGAGTGGACCGCCGACAGCGACGTCAACCGCACGGCCGAAGCGGAGATTCCGGTCTTCACCCAGACCAAAGGCTACGACGTGCTGGTCGTCGCCGACGAAGTGGGAGAGTTCGGCGACTATCTCTCATACCGCACCGCCGATCCACGGCCGGTTGCCGGCACCCAGGGCCTCGTTCCCACCGTCTGGCACCGCACCCATGAGCAGTGGGGTGCCGCCCAACTCCAGTCGCGCTTCAAGGCGGCGGCAAAGCGGCAGATGACGCCCCGCGACCACAATGACTGGACCGCCGTGCGCGTCATCGGCGAGGCGGCGGCCCGCAGCCACCAAGCCGATCCGGACCGCCTGATCGCCGCCATCCAAGCGCCTGACTTCACGATGTCCGCCTTCCGGGGGGCGCCATTGAGCCTGCGCGCCTGGGACGGGCAGCTCCGCCAGCCGGTGCTGCTGGCGGCCGACCGTTCGGTCGTCTCGGTGTCGCCCCAGGACGGTTTCCTGCACCCCCGCACAGAATTGGACACGCTCGGCTACGACCAGCCGGAAACGCCCTGCAAGACCCGAGGGAAGAAGACGCCATGACCGCCTCCCGCACCGCCTCCCGCCGCATCGCCGCCTCGATCCTCCCTGCCCTCCTGGCCGCCGGCCTGGCCGGTGCCGCGGGCGCCCAGACGATCTATGTGTCCAACGAGAAGGACAACTCGCTGTCGATCATCGACGGCAAGACCATGGCCGTGACCGACACCATCAAGGTGGGAAAGCGGCCACGCGGCATCACCCTGTCCAAGGACGGCTCGCAGCTCTTCATCTGCGCCAGCGACGACCATGCCGTCCAGGTTCTCGACCTCGCCAGCAAGAAGGTGATCCACAACCTGCCGTCGGGCGAGGATCCGGAGCAGTTCGCCCTCAGCCCCGACGGGAAAAGCCTGTTCATCGCCAATGAGGACAGCAACATCGTCACCGTGGTGGACGTGCCGTCGCGCAAGGTCGCCTTCCAGGTCGACGTCGGGGTGGAGCCCGAGGGGATGGACGTCAGCCCGGACGGCCGCTGGGGCGTCAACACCTCCGAGACGACCAGCATGGTCCACTGGATCGACATGGAGAAGCGCGCCGTGGTCGACAACACCCTGGTCGGCCCGCGCCCGCGCTACGCCCAGTTCACCAGGGACGGGGCACAGCTCTGGGTGTCGTCGGAGATCGGCGGCACCGTCAGCGTGGTCGACAGCGCGACGCACAAGGTCCAGAAGGTCATCGACTTCCGCATCAAGGGCGTGTCCAAGGACCGCATCCAGCCGGTGGGGGTCAAGCTGACCGACGACGGCCGCTACGCCTTCGTCGCGCTCGGGCCGGCCAACCATGTCGCGGTGGTGGATGCCAAAACCTACGAGGTGAAGGACTACCTGCTGGTCGGCCGGCGCGTCTGGCAGCTCGCGCTGACGCCCGACCAGAAGACCCTCTACACCACCAACGGGGTCAGCGGCGACGTGTCGGTCATCGACATCGACAGCCTGACGGTCACCAAGTCGATCAAGGTCGGCCGCTATCCCTGGGGCGTCGCGGTGAAAGGATGAGGCGGATGACGGTTCCGGCACTGGAGGCGGCGGGATTGCGCCACAGCTACGGCGGCGGGCGCATGGCGCTGGAGGACGCCGCCTTCACGGTGATGCCCGGGCATTTCACCTGCCTGCTCGGCCCCAATGGCGCCGGCAAGAGCACGCTGTTCGCCCTCGCCACCGGCCTGCTGCGACCGACCGCCGGGCATGTGCGCATCCACGGCCACGACATCGCCCTTGAGCCCGGAAAGGCCCTGGCGCGCATGGGCGTGGTGTTCCAGCAGCCGACCCTCGACCTCGACCTGACGGTCATGCAGAACCTGCGCTATTTCGCCGCCCTGCACGGCATAGGCCGGCGTGAGGCCAACCGGCGGATTGAAGCCGAACTGGTGCGGCTTTCGCTGTACGAGCGGGCCGGGGAAAAGGTCCGGGCGCTGAACGGTGGCCATCGCCGCCGGGCGGAGATCGCCCGCGCCCTGCTGCACCGCCCCAGCCTGCTGCTGCTCGACGAGCCGACGGTCGGGCTCGACATCCCAGCCCGGCGCACCCTGATCCGCCACGTCCACGCGCTGTGCGCAGGCGACGGCACTGGCGACGACGGCGACCGCATCGCGGTGTTGTGGGCAACCCACCTGATCGACGAGATCGATCCCGCCACCGATCATGTGGTGGTGCTGCACCGCGGACGCGTGCGGGCGAGCGGCGCTGCGCCCGCGGTGAGCGCCGCAGCCGGCTGCGCCACGGTGGCGGAAGCCTTCGACCGGCTGACCGCGACGCGGCCGGCCAAGGAATCCTCGTCGATCGGGGAAGCGGCGGCATGACCATCTGGCTGATCGCGTTGCGCGGGATCGTGGCGCGCGAGGTGCTGCGCTTCGTCCACCAGCGCGAACGTTTCCTGGGGGCGCTGGTGCGTCCGCTGGTCTGGCTGTTCGTCTTCGCCGCCGGCTTCCGCGCCGCGCTGGGCATCGCGATCATCCCGCCCTACGAGACCTACATCCCTTACGAGGTCTACATCGTGCCGGGGCTGATCGGCATGATCCAACTGTTCAACGGCATGCAGGGATCACTGTCGATGGTCTACGACCGTGAGATGGGCAGCATGCGCGTGCTGCTGACCAGCCCGCTGCCACGCGGCTTCCTGCTGATGGCACGCCTGCTGGGAGGGGTCGTGGTGTCGGTGCTGCAGGTGGCGGCCTTCCTGCTGATCGTCCGGCTCTATGGCATCGACCTGCCGACTATGGCACCGCTGACGGTGCTGCCTGCACTGCTGTTGAACGGGCTGATGCTGGGGGCGTTGGGGATGGTCCTGGCATCCACCATCCGCCAGCTTGAGAATTTCGCCGGCGTGATGAATTTCGTCGTCTTCCCGCTGTTCTTCCTGTCCTCCGCTCTCTACCCGCTCTACCGGATGGAGGAGGCCGGGCCGCTGCTGTGGTGGCTTTGCAGCCTCAACCCCTTCACCCACGGCGTCGAATTGATCCGCTTCGCGCTTTACGGCCAGCTCGACGGCCAAGGGCTGGCGGTGGTGGCCGGGGCGACGCTGCTGTTCGCAGCGCTGGCGGTGCGCGGTTACTCCCCTGCCCGCGGCATGGGCTCGCGGGCTCCGGCCGCGGGCTGAACGGGCCTCACGCGGCGTCGTGGAAGATGATGCCGAGCATGAAGCGCTCGCCCGACCGCAGCAGGCTGACGCCGTGTCGGTGGCGGACGCGGTAGGTGCCGCGTATGCCCTGTACCGGGCGCTGGTCGACCGCGAAGACCACCCCCATCCCCTGCGACAGCGGAACGACGGTGGCGCGCGACTGCATCCGCGGGCGCTGTTCCGTCAGGACGAACTCACCGCCGGAGAAGTCGGTGCCCGGCACCGACAGCAGGACCGCCATCTGCAGCGGGAACACCGTCTCGCCGTAGAGATCCTGGTGCAGGCAGTTGTAGTCGCCGGGGCGGTATTTCAGCAGCAGCGGAGTCGGCCGCCGCTGCCCCGCGGCATGGCAACGATCGAGGAACTCGCCATGGTCCGCCGGGTAGCGGTGGTCGAGCGCCATCGCCGTCGCCCAGCGGTTGGCGACCGGTGCCAGTCGCCGATAGAGCAGCGCCCGCAGGTTGGCCACTGCTTCCGGCAGCGGGTCGGCGAAGTACTTGTACTCGCCCTTGCCGAAGCCGTGCCGCTCCATCACCACGCGGCTGCGGAAGGGTTGATCGTGCTCATAGAGCGCCGACAGTCCGGAACATTCCGACGGCGTCAGCAATGGCCCGGTCAGGGCGTGGCCAGCCTCGTCCAGATCGGCGCCGATGCGCTCCCAGTCGAGCCCGTCCACCAGGGCGGCGAGCCGGCCGGCCGGCATGACGCAAGCGGAGGCGGGCGACGTCATCGCGATGCCTCCTCGCTCTCGCGCCGCAGCAGGGCGCGCTTGCGCTCCACGCCCCAGCGATAGCCGGCAAGCGCCCCGTCCGTGCGCACCACCCGGTGGCAGGGGATCGCCACGGCGATGGGATTGGCGCCGCAGGCGGCTCCCACGGCCCGCACAGCCGCCGGCGCGCCGATGGCGCGGGCGATGTCGGTGTAGGTGACGGTCCGGCCGGGCGGGACAGCCCGCAGTGCCTGCCAGACCCGTTGCTGGAACGCCGTGCCCCCGATGTCAAGCGGCAGGTCCAGCCCGGTCCCGGGCGCCTCGACGAAGCCGACCACCTGGGCAACCATCGCCTCGAATGCCGCATCCCCACCGATCAGCTCGGCCTTCGGGAAGCGTTCCTGGAGGTCGCGGACCAGCGCATCCGGATCCTCCCCCAGCGTGATGGCGCATACCCCGCGCCCAGTGGCCGCCACCAGGATGGCGCCCAGGCTGCAGGCCCCGACGGCAAAGCGGATCGTCTCCCCTTGCCCGCCCCGGCGGAAGGCGGTCGGCGTCATCCCCAGCCGCGCGCCGGCCGCCTCGTAGAAGCGCCCGGACGAGGCGTAACCCGCTTCATAGATCGCTTCGGTCACGCTTGCGGAGGTGGGCAGGCTGCCGGCGACCCGGGCAGCGCGGCAGGCAGCGCCATAGGCCCGCGGCGTCACGCCAGTGAGCTGCTTGAAGACGCGATGGAAATGGTGGGGGCTCATCCCGACCGCCTCGGCCAGCCCGCCCAGTGCCGGAGCCTCCTCCGCCTCATCGATCAGGCGGCAGGCACGGGCGACGAGTTCGGCCCACCGTTCCGCCTGACTGGCTCCGTCCGGACGGCAGCGCTTGCACGGACGAAAGCCCGCCTGTTCGGCCTCCGCGTTGCTGGCGAAGAAGACGACGTTCTCACGCCGCGCCGGTCGCGCCGCGCAGCTCGGCCGGCAATAGACGCCGGTGCTACGCACGGCATAGACGAACCGGCCATCGGCGGTGGGGTCGCGCCGGCGCAGAGCGTCCCAGCGCTCGGCATCCAGGGGGCGGGGGTCCAGCGTTTCAGTGCCCGGACTTTCGGTATCGGGTGCAGCGGTCATGGCTTCCTCTCCCATCCAGAACCATACCGGCGTTGCCGGCGGGGTTGGACGCCAATCTGGAACGACATGGACGACGGCGCACTCCGCCGCTTGCTCCCGAATTGCTTTCCCCCTCCCCCGCGGACAAGGTCAGCCAGACCGCTTGCGCCGCTGCGCCTTGCGTACGATCTCCTCGACACAGTCGAGAACCCGTAGGGCATTGGCGAGCCGGGCGCCGCCGTCCGCAGCCTCCAGCGCGGCGCTCAAGCGATCCTCCTGCGCCCTCAACAGCCCGCCGGAGCGTTTGGCCAGTGTCGCGGCGCGCCGTTCCGCGCGCCTGGGGTCGGAGCCGGCGCTGTGCAGGGTGAGCGCCACCCCCGATGGGCCTGCACCCAGCGTGGCGATGCCCAGCGCCCGGCAGCGGCAACGCAGGGCTGCAATGGCCAACAGGCGTTCGACGGGCTCCGGCAAAGGACCGAAGCGGTCCTCGACCTCCTCGTACAGGGCATCCAGGTCACCGGCCTCACTGCTTCTGGCGATGCGGCGGTGCAGGCCGATCCGCAGCTCCTCCTCCGGGATGTAGGAGGCGGGAATGCAGTGGGGCACCGCCACCGTCACCTCCGGCTCCCAGCGACGGTCGGGTTGGCGACGAAGCCGGCTCAGCGCATCGGCGAGAATGCGCTGGTACAGCTCGGTCCCCACTGCCCGCAGATGACCGCTCTGGTCTTCGCCCAGCAGGTCGCCGGCACCGCGCTGGTCGAGATCGAGCATGCTCAGCACGAAGCCGCCGCCGAGGCTCTCGATCACCTCGAGCGAGCCGAGGCGGCGGGTTGCCTGTTCCTCCAGCGGATGCTCAGGGTCGGTCAGCATGTAGGCGTAGCCCTGCACCGCCCCGCGCCCGACCCTGCCACGCAACTGATGGAGTTGCCCCAGGCCGAAAAGGTCGGGGCGGAACAGCAGCATCGTGTTGGCCCGCGGAATGTCGATGCCGGATTCGATGATCGGTGTCGCCACCAGGATATCCGACCGACCATCGACGAAGTCGATCACGGCGTCATCCAGCGCCGCGGCCCCCAGCCGGCCGTGCGCCACGGAGATGCGCGCGTGCGGAACCAGTGTGCGCACCCAGGCTTCCAACTCCTTCAGGTCGGCGATGCGCGGGGTGACGCAGAATGCCTGCCCGCCGCGCCCCAGTTCGCGCAGCAGGGCAGCGCGGGCGGTGGATGCATCCCGTGGCATCACCGCCGTGCGTACCGGCCGGCGCCGCGCCGGGGGCGTGTCGATGATGCTGAGGCCGCGCAGGCCGGCCAAAGCCCCTTGGAGCGTCCTGGGGATCGGCGTGGCGCTGAGCGCCAAGCAGTGGGCACCACGGGTCCGCCGCCGCAGCGCCTGCTTCTGGGCGGCACCGAAGCGCTGCTCCTCGTCGACCACCATCAGGCCCAGCCGATGGAACCGCACAGTCTTCGACAGCAATGCATGCGTGCCGATCACGATGCCGACGGACCCATCGGCCAGCCCGCCGCGCACCCGTTCCTGGTCCGCCTTCGGCATGGCGCCGGTCAGCGGCTCGATACGGACGCCGAATCCGGCAAAGCGGCGGCGAAAGACGTCGAGGTGCTGGCGCGCCAGCACCGAGGTCGGCGCCAGCACCGCGACCTGCAGGCCGCAGAAGGCCGCGGACGCCGCGGCGCGCAGGGCCACTTCCGTCTTGCCATAGCCGACGTCGGCGCAGACCAGATGGTCCATCGGATGGCCCTGCCGCATCGCATCCAGCACCGCATGGATGGCGCGGCGCTGCCCCTCCGTCGGGTCGAAGCCGAAGCGCGCGCCGAAACGGCGCATACGGTCGGCCGGCGGATCGACCGCCGGCGCAACCTCCCTCAGCCGCTGGCGGGCGGCCCGCATCATGCCTTTGGCGGTTTCGGCGATCTCTGCCTCCAGCGCGGCGCGGCGATCGAGCCAGCCGGCATTCTTCAGGCTGTCGAGACGGGCACCGCTGTCCGACGAACCGTGGCGCCACAGCCGGTCGAAATCGGCGGTCGGCACCAGCAGCCGGTCGTCATGGGCATACTCCAGAACGAGGAAGTCGGCTGCGGCGCCGTCCCCGTCGACCGTCTCCAACCCGACCAGCCGGCCGATCCCGTAATCGAGGTGGACGACGAAGTCTCCGGGCGCCAATTCCGACGGCGCAAGCGGCGCCCGGGCCGCTGCCTCGCCGGCGTTTTCCTCACCGTGGCGAGGCGCCACCAGGACGGTCATGCCGTCGCAGACGAATCCTTCGGCGGACCATAGGGCCATGACCGCGCAGCTTCCACCCGGCAGCGGTGCTTCTGGCCAGCGGTCGAGCAGGGTCACCTCCCGCCCCAGGCCTCGGTCCGCCCGCCCGGCCAGGCGTTTGGCCTCCTCCCGGCCGGCGGCGGCGAGAAGGACCGGAGCCCCCTCGGCCAGCAAGGCGCCGGCACGCCGCAACAGGGTGCGTTCCGTCCGCGCCGGTTCGCTCACGGCGTCAGCCTTGCCGTCTTGCACGAATTCCACCGAAGCGGTTCGACGCGCGGCAAGCATGGCGTCGAGGGTTGCCGCATCGATCAGCCGCCGCTCGATGGCGGGAACCGGCAGGTCCGTCGACACGCCGCCGCGGAGCCGGCGCTGCAACCCGTCGGTGGCCAGATCGGCGACGGAAAGATCGGCGATGCGGGCCTCGATCCGGTCCCCGGCGCCGGCATCCAGCATCACCGCCGCGTTCGGCAGCAGGTCCAGCAGGAGCGGACACTCATCGAAGGCATTGGGAAGCTGGAGGTCGAAGCCGTAGGGCCGCCTGCCCTCCTCCACCGCCTCACGAAGTTCGGTCGGAAAGGTGGTTCCAAGCAACGCGAGCTTGGTCGCCAGCCGGTCCAGGACGCCTGGGCTGGTGACCAGGTCGGTGACGGGCGACAGCGTCACCTCCTCGATGGCAGCGATCGAGCGTTGGGAGACGGGATCGTAGAGGCGCAGGTCGCGCACCACGCCGTCGGCGATGTCGCAGCGGACGGGGAGGTCGCCGTCGCCGGGAAACACCTCAACCACCGCGCCGCGAATCGCGACCTCACCCGGCTCGTCGACCCGGTCGTCCAGAACGTAACCGGTTCGGGCGAACCAGCCGCGCCAAGCGGCCTCGTCGAACCTCATCCCTTCCGTCAAACGAAAGCGGCCATCGCGCCAATTCTCCGATGGTGGCAGGCGCTGCAAGGCGAGGTCCGCCGAGGCGACCACCAGCAGCCCGCCGGGCCGCTCCCGGCCATAGCCCTCGGCCAAGGCCATCAATCCTGCAGCCCGGCGCCCGAGGACCGACCGCGACGGTGCGGCGCGGTCCCCGGCCGCCGTTTCGTCGATCGGCAGCAGGATGACCTCCAGGCTGGGTGCGAGATCGCCAGCCAAGCGGGCGAGCCGGGCTGCGCGCCCGTCGCTGCGGGCGAGCATCAGCAATCCGCCCGGGCGGCGGGCGAGCGACGCCAGCCGTACGGCCAGTTCACCTTCGCTGCGGACCGTCAGGACATCGGGAAGTGCCGGATGGTCCGGCGAGAGGACGGCGACGGGGGCTCCGTCGAGCATGATGGGCTGGCTCCGGTCATTGGCACCACGCGGCCCGCGAACGGCCGCAGGATGTCAACACCCGCCAAGCCCCCACGGTTGCCTGACCTTCCGTGTAGCGGAACCCTCCGGCTCAGCGGAACAGCAGCATGCCGGCCATAGCCGCAAGGAACGCACCGGCGGAGGCCAGAACGGCCACGACAGGCGGCCAGCCCGGACTGCCGGATTTGTCGGCGAGCAACCTGTCCAGGGTGCGCAGGCTCTGGTCCATGCGCATCAGGAAGACCTCAAGCCCCCCGATGCGCTCGGACAGCTCCCGCAGCGGGCCGGCGACCGCGTCGACGACGGCGTCATGATGCTCGCCCTGCGCCGTCTCCGCTCGTCCGGCATCGGCCCGCAGCGCGGCCACCCCCTCGCCCGCTTCCCGCGTGAGGCGTCCCAGCGCCTGCTGCCCGGCAGCGAGCTGCCGCTGGTCGCGGCGCAGAGCGTCGATCCGCTCGGACAGGCGCTGAAGATGCTGCCCCAGCAGGCGGTCGAGCCTCTGGTCCTCCGGGCTCGGCTGAGCGAAGATCGTGGTCTCGCCCGTGCTGGGACTGCCGACGACCGCCACCACCCGCACCGGATCCGCACCTTCCGGCAGGGCCAGCTCGGCTTCGAAGGCATGGGCGCCGTCACCGATGCCGCCGCCGGCGAGGTCGGGGCGCGGCCGGTCGGCCGCCACCCGTGTCAGGGACAAAGGCGGCCCGCCGTCGCGCTCCAGCCGGAGTTCCACCGTCAGCCGGTCGCCCGGATGGTTGCGATCCCAGGCCCAGCCGAAGAGCCGGCCGTCCTGCACGGCGTCGATGTGGCCCTCGATCGCGGCCGGCTGCGGACCGGCCTCGGCCGAAGCCTCGTGCAGGTCGACGATCTTCGCGGTGGCGGACATGACACCCTCTCCAGTTGGTTTGCGGGAAGGCACGCCGCCCATCGCCGGCCTCCCGTCATCGCCCCCTCCCCAGGATGGAGAGGGGAGTTTCACCTGTGCAAGGCGGCTTACGCGGCCTTGCGCTCGACCGTCCGGCGGAGGGTGTGACTCGGCATGCGGTGCGGGATGTAGTTCTCGTCCAGGAATTCCCGCATGTCGCGGTAACGCTGATAATAGGTGCGGTTGAACTTCTCGAACAGCGCCTGGTCCCAGTACTCCTCAAGCACGAAAGGCTTGTCGGAATAAACATTGTAGCAGGGGATCGCGAAGGTCTCCGCGAACTCGGCGGTGCGGCTGTCGTAGCTGAAGTAGACAGACGGCGTGCCGTTGGACAGGGCCATGAGGTTGCCGTGGAGGCGATAGCCGAGCACCAGGTCCTTCGACCGGACGAGACTCTCATAGTCGGCGACGACATCCGAATACCACAGTCGGTTGCGGTACAGCCCGTCCATCTCCTCGTCGAAGTACCACTGCCTCAGCCAGTCGTTCTCGTGAAGCTGGGTCCATGCCTCGGCCTTTTGTTCGTCGGTGCCCCACATCAGCTTCTTTTCCTCGACCTCGCCCTGCATCATCAGCACGGTGTCGAAGCGGCGGGACACGTCCTTGACGAAATCGCGGTGGCGTTCAAGATACTTGCGGACATCCGGCGAGTAGTGCTTGGAGACCTCGCGGCGCATGGTGACGCCGACCTTGCGCACGCTGTCCAATGCCGGAAGGTCGATCCGCAGTTCCGGATCGCGGTTGCGGAAAGCGGTGGGGCAGCCGACGATGCGGGTGTTCTTGATGCCGAGGTCCCACAGCACCTCGGCCGTGTAGGTGCCGCGGACGCCGAGCGTCGCCGACTTGTCGGCGATGGTCCGCCAGATGCGCTTGCTTTCCTCGGTGAGCTGCAGCTTGCCGGTCGCCGGCGCCTGGGCACCGACACCAAAGCCGATCACCGGGATGCGGAGCTTGGAGAGGACCTGCAGTGTGGCCGCCGGCCAGTCCATCGAGTCATGGATATAGTTGCTGCCGCGCAGGAAGACATAATCATACTCGGCGTTGATGCGGTCGACGACGTCCTGGCGGAACTCGCGGATCTCCAGCACATCCAGCTTGTCGTACGCCAGCAGCTTCAGCGAGGAGTCATAGACGAAGGCGTCACCGATGTTGTGATAGTGGTTGATGCTGCGCTGGATGTCGCTGTGGTTGTACCAGCGCACGCAGTCATGATCATAGACTTCGCCCGACGGAATCATGACGAGGATGTTGGCCAAGGCGGCTCTCCCTGAATGAAGCAACTGTGCGGGATGACGGGTGCCCGGCTGGCGGCCGGGCGGAACGGGGTCTTGGCGGCCAGTCACGATCGCTGCGCGACGGCGCGTTCGGGAAGGGTGGCAGAGCCGGCCGCACGGACCAGCAGCGCGTCGAACAGCTCGGCATGCTGGCGGGCGCATTCGGCACGGTCGATCGGGCGGCGGATGCGCAGGCGCAGCCGGTCCCACAGGTCGGGGGTGGTCAGCGCCTCGGTCATGCGGTCCACCAGATCCTCGACGCTGCCGTTGCGGAAGTTCAAGCCGTCGACGCCGTGGGTCACCTTTTCCGCCATGCCGCCGATGTTGCTGGCGATGATCGGCCGGCCATGCAGAAAGGCCTCCTGGATCACCACCGGCGAATTCTCCCACCAGATCGACGGGATGATCATCCAGTCGACGTCCTTCATCAGCCCCGGCAACTCGGCGGAACGGTAGCTGCCGTAGAAGCGTACCCGGTCCCCAGCCTTTTCGACCGCATCGTTGAAGCGCTTCTGGTAGGCTTCCGGCTGGCGTTCCAGGTTGCCGCCGAAGATCATCAGCGCACCGTCCTCGCCCCACGCCTTCTCCGATAGGCGCGACACCGCCTCCACCAGAAGATGCGCGCCCTTGAACTCGGTGAGCTGGCCGAAGAAGGCGAAGCGGTTGCGCTTGCCGCCGCGGGCCAGCGGACGCGGCGGCGCCACGCCCTCGATGGTCAGCCCGTTTTCGATCATGCGGAACTTCTCCCGCGGCAACCCCCAGTCGACGTAGCGGTCGATCAGAAAATTGGACGGACTGACGTAGAAATCCGCCTGCTCCAGGAAAGTCTTCAGGAACAGCTCGCGCTTGAAGAATTCCGCCTCGCCGATATGCGGGAAACAGCCGGCGCAGTCGGCCGGGCTGGAGCGGTAGCACAGCGCATTGCGGCTGGTCTTCACCATCTGGCCATGGTGATGGCAGATCGACAGATACTCGTGCAGGGTCACGACGATCGGCACGCGCGGCAGGGCTTGGCGGACCGCCTGGATCGTCTCGATCCCCAGTCCCAGGAAGTGATGGAAGTTCACGACATCCGGCTGGAGGTCGCGGACATAGCGGACGAAATCCTTCTCCAACCCCGGCAGGTTGCGGTTGGACAGGCGGAAATGGTCGTAATCGTTCGCGTAGTAGAGGACTTCCCGCTCCTTCTGGCGCAGCGCCATCAGGGCCGAACCGCTGTGGCGGGTGATCGGCGGTGCGGTACGGGCCAGATAGTGGCTTTCCCACCCCGGCAACTCGTGGAGGCCGTTATGCAGGTTGTAGGAGGCGACCTCACCCCCGCCCAGAGAGAAGGAGGGATGGCCATGGCTGATGATCAACGCGCGCTTGGTCTTGCTCATCGTTCGACCGCTTGTCCTTGTCCGGAGGTGAGAGTTTGGCGGTGCCTGCGGCCCCGTCCCTGTTATTACCCCCTCCCTTCCCCCGCTTTGCCGGAGAGGAGGAGGGAGGGTTGGTGATTGAGCGCCACGATTCAGGCCGCGATCGATGCCTTCCAGTGCTTCGCAAAGCCCCACTGGTCGACCAACGCGCTGATGCGCTCCAGCCGCGGGTCGCGGGTGCTGCGGGACTGCTCATCCACCGCAACCAGCCGCAGCTTCGGCAGCCACAGGCAGGAGCCTCCGGCCGCCCGTACCCGCAGGCAGAGATCGAGGCCCTTGAGGTCGGCGCCGAGAAAGCGCCCGCGCTCGGCAAGCGCCCGTGCCAGCAGGTCGCGGGGCAGCAGCGCGCAGTCGGCCGAGGCCGCATCCACGGCGGACGCCTCCTGTTCCCTCAGCCAGTCGCGTGGATAGCCGGCAAAACGGCGTTCGTAGGTTACGGCGCCGCCCGGACCCTCGACGGCGACGATCCCGGCGAAGCGGATCGAATGGTCCTCGTACAGCAGGGTCGGGCTGGCCATAACCGGGGCGAGTGCCGCGGCGCCGACAGCATTCGGGCGACGGATCGCACGCTCCAGCGCCGACAGCCAACCCCGCTCGGTCGGGAGAACCGACGGCGAGAGCAGCAGCACCCGGTCGGCGCGGGCATGGGGCAGCGCCGCAGCGATCGCCTCGAACGGGTCGGCAGCCAACGATGCCTCGATGAAGCCGACAGCCAGCCGGTAGAAGCCGGCGGCCTGCCGGACCATGCCCGCGAGTCGCTCATGCGCCCGTTCCCCCGCCACCACCAGGATCTCGGCCTCGGCAAAGTCAGGATCGTTGGCCATGCGCGCGAGGTTCAAGTCGACATCCTCGCGGCCGTCGCAGACCGGCAGGATCACCGATACCCGCGGGCTCTTCACGGTACGGCCCATGGCGTGGAGGGTCGCGGGCGCGGCCTTTCCGAGGGCGGCGGCGGACGCGGTCTGCAGCATCGGCCCGAGATGGTTTGCGATGATGCGGTCGATAGACGGGCTGTCTGGATTGACGGCCCCCAGCATGCGCCGCATCGCCTCACCGGCGGCCGGCGGACAAGGCAGCGGCAGGAATGCGGGAAAGTCGGCGAGGGCCAGTTCGAGGTGGAAGTCGGCGCCGGCCGGCAAGCCTGCCGGTTCGCGGGCGAAGGCAATGAAGCCGTGGCCGTCGTCTCCCGGAAGCAGCCGGCCGGCGAACACGGGATCGTGCGCGAAGGCCTCGCTGACGTCGCGGCGGGATTGGCGGGACCAGTCCGCATCGATCCGCACCGCCAGCCCCGGCCCTTTCAGCGTGACGGCCCGCACCGCTCTGGTGGGATCGAGCAGCCAGCCGCTGACGAACAGCCCAGCGCCGACGACGCGCACCGCCAGGTCGAGCCCGATGCGCACCGGAACGTCGAGCTGCGAAACCGTCTCCACCCCATTGTAGCGAGCAGCGACTGCGGTGGCGACGACGCGCCGCGCCGGCTCGCCCTGGAGTTGGCCCAGCATGTCCCGGGCATGGGCTGCGGCAACGCCGTCGGCCAGGATCTGTCGGTGCTCGAAGATGGCCAGATGGCGCCACCCGTCGTCGGCGCGGAAATGGATGCGGCGGATGGCGCCGGGCGATGGCGCCGGCCCCTCGAGCACCGCCAGGACGCCTGCCGCGGTGTCGGGCAGGTCCGGGCGGTGGAAAGGCGCCGCCGCCGCCGCGTGCACCCGCAGGTCGTCGGATTCCACCAGCACCCGGTGGTCGCCGGCAGGAAAGCCGTGCGACCAGCCCTGCACCATCAAGGCACCATCACGGAAGCGTCCCAGCACCTCGGCGAAGCCGTCCGGGCGCGACGCCTCCTGCGCCAAGCCGGCAAGCAGGCGGCGGTGCCGGTCGGCTTCCGCGGATACGCAGTCCTCGGCGATCAAAAGGACCGCGACATCGAGCGCGGCACCCAGCGACTGCGGCTGCGCCTCCCCCAGGGCCGAGACCATATGGGCCGGGTTGGTACGGACGTTGGAAAGGCGCGGCAGCGACAGGCGCCCGCCGGCGCCATCGAGAATCTCGATGCGGGACGGGCGCATGTGGGCGAGCCCCCCGACGCTGATCGTCGCCAGGAACCACCGTTCCCCCGCGCCGTCGGTCCAGCCGCCGCCGCGGAACCGGCCGTCGGCGGTGCCGTCCAGCAGGACCACGCTCTCGGCCGGCAGGGGCTGGTCGATCGCCCCGAACAGCATCAGCGTGTCCTCGTCCAGCAAGACGGCGGCGGTGATGTCGGCCTTGGTGCTGCGGTCCTTCATCGCTAGCGGCTTCCCTGAGTGAGTGTGGCGGGGATGGATGCCAGGAGCTCGCCGTAAAGGGCGAGGTGGAGCAAGGCCGCCTCCTCGGTTGGACGGACGGCGGGAATGTTGGCGGAAAGGCGCTCCCACAGGCCGGGTTCGGTCATGGCGCGGGTCATGACGCGGGCAAGGTCGGCCGGGTCGTTGGGGCGGACATGCAGCCCATCGACACCGTCACGCACCGCCTCCGCCATGCCGCCGATGCCGCTGCAGATGACCGGCCGGCGATGCTGGAAGGCCTCCTGGATCACCAAAGGGGCGTTCTCCCACCAAACCGACGGCATCACGACCCAATCGGCCGCCGCCATCAGCGCCGGCATCTCCTCGCGCCGGTACGGGCCGCGGGGGGTGGCAAGCCCACGCGCCGCCTCAAAGGCGTCGGACAGCCGCCCGCGGAACTCCTGGCCTTGGTACAGGCTGCCGCCATGGACGGCCAGCGACGGCGCCAGACCCTGGCGCGCCATGCTGGCCACGGCCTCCAAAGCCACGGTGACGCCCTTGAAAGGATTGAGGTTGCCGAAATAGGCGAAGGCGTCGCGACGGCCGCCATCGGCAGTCTCGCGTGACGGTGCGGGCTCGACCACCGGGCGGCTGTTCCCCATCACCTCGATACGGTCGGCATCGAGACCCCAGGCGACGTAGCGGTCGCGCAGGAAGCGGCTCGGCGCCAGGAAGCGGTCGACCAGCCCGAACATCGCCTTGATGTGCTTCTCGCGCAGCAGGAACTGGTCGGCCGGGCGTTCGGGGAAGCAGCGATGGCAGGCGTCGGGTGAGGCCTTCTCGCACAGCGCCCGGTCGGCCGCCGTCACCATCTGCCCGTCGTTGGCACAGATCGGGTAGTAGTCGTGCAGCGTGTAGACGATCTTCGCGTCCGGGCAGACGCGGCGGATCAGGAAAAGCATCTCCACGCCCAGCAGCAACGTGTGGTGAACGTGCACGATGTCGGGCCGGAAGGCGCGCAGCAGGTTCGACAGGTCGGGCACCAGCCCGTGCAGGTCGATCTGGCTTTGGTGGAAATGATCGAAATGACCGGCCCACAACAGGACCTCGTCGGCGCTGCGCCCAAGCGTCTGGAAGCCGGTGCCCGGCCGGGGCGCCCGATGGGTATCGTTGGTGCAGGCCAGGAACAGGCATTCCGCGCCGGCCGCCTTGAGGCCGCCGAACAGTTCGTGGGCGAAGATCTCGGTGCCGCCCGGATGCAGGCTCGGATGGTTGTGCGCGATCAGCAGAATCCGCGGCGGGCGATCTGCACTGGCACGCGGCAGCGGGCGCGACCGGTTGGCGGGCGGGCGGGGGAGCGGCTGCCCGGCGGCGACCAATGGAAGACGCCGGCGGGTCATCGGCCGATCCCCTTCTCCAGCACGAGCAGATCCTGGAAGTTTTCGGCCTCGCGCCGGCCGCTCCAATGCCCGTAGGCGACCTGTCGGGCCGGCCGTAGGCCGTGTGCCGCGAACAGGTCGAGCAGGAACGCCTCGTCATAGGCGACGGCGGCGTTGGGATGGTCGGGATCGGCCAGCAGTTCCACGTCCGGCCCAACCTTGAAGGCTGGGCGTGCGCTGCCGGCGGCGATGCCGGTGCGGGCAGTTTCATCGGCCAGGAACAGGCTGAGGAAGCAGCGCCCGCCCGGCTTCAGCAGCCGACCGATCTCTGCGGCATAGCGTTTGGTATCGGCAATCCGCAGATGGGTGACGACCGATGTCAGGATGACGAAGTCGTAGGTACCGGTGCCGAACGGCAGTGACACAGTCCCGCCTTCGAGCCGGCCGCCCGGATTGTAGAGGCCGTTGGCGACGTCGAGATGATGGAACCGGAACTCCGGGAAAGCCGGGGTGATCGTGTCGGCACACCAACGGATGCCATCCAGCACGATGTCGATGCCGTCATAGGCGCACTCGATGTACTGAGTCAGCGGCAGGGCCATGCGGCCGACACCGCAGCCGATCTCCAGCACCCGGTGATGGGGGCGCAGGCCACCCAACCGGACGAAATGACGCAGGAACTCCGCCCCGATGGCGCGGAAGTCGCCGTCGCCGATGAAGTGCAGTTCGGGCGGCGGCACAGGCAGAAAGCGGTTGCGGGCGATGTGGGCACACAGCCATTCCAGGCGCGGATCGGTCTGGCGGCGCAGGACGGCAAGCTGCGGGGTCGGCACGATCGCGTTCATCGGGTCACCTGTAGGGTCTTGCGGGCTCGCTTGGCCGGGAGAGGCGCCTCGTCCCCGGCGAACCAGTCGCGAGCCATCAGTTCAGCCATCGGGCCTGCCCAGCGGCGGCCGTGGAGCCAGCGGTTGTATTCGGAGGCGACTCCCCGGGTGTAACCCTGGTGGCGGCCGATCGAGCGGCGTTCCAGGTGATACAGCTCCACCGACGGGGTGTAGCGAATGTCCAGCCCCTGCTCCCGGATACGCAGGCAGAGGTCGGAATCCTCGAAGTCGCCGATGACGTAGTCCTCGCAGAAACCGCCGGCGGCTGCATAGATGGCCCTGGTGGTCAGCAGGCAGGCACCGGTGACGCCCGGAACCCGGCGCGGCAGGCAGGCGGGAGCGAACTCGCGCGGCAGACCCTTGAAGAAGTGATGGTTGTACCAGGCTCCCTGCAGGTCCCGATCGAAATAGAGGCCGGCATGCTGCAGGCTGTCGTCGTCGAACAGCAGCTTCGGGCCTACGGCGCCGGTGCCGGGCCGCTCATCGAGCGCCGCAACCAGCGCCGGCAGCCAGCCGGCACGGTCGGGCACCACATCGGAATTGAGGAACAGCAGCCGGTTACCCCGGGCGGTCGCCACGCCGGCATTGTTGGCGGCCGAATAGCCGAAATTGGCTGTCTGCACCAACAGCAGCATCGGAAGCCCATAGAGCGCATGGAAACCGCGCAGCAAGTGCGCGACCTCATCGCGTTGCTCCGGGCTGTCGAGCACGAAGACCAGTTCGACCTCGCGCATTGCCGGATCGGTGGCGAAGCTGGAGATCTGGAAGCGCAGGAACTCCAACGTGCGGTAGAGCGGAATGATCACCGACACCGGGGGGACCGCCGGTCGCTCGCCGAAGACGATCAGTTCGGGTTCGCCGCGGGTGGCGAGATGGGCTGCGTGCAGAGGGGCGACAGCCGGCGCGATGACCGTCCGGAGCAGTTCCGGCGTCGCGAAACGCGGCGGCAGGCTGCCCAGCACGGCCGCACGGGCGTCGGCATGGGCACGCGGGCGCGGCGCCGGCACCAGGGGAAGCGATCCGCCAGACGCCAGCCGCAGGTCCGCTGTGACCTGCATCGCTTCGCCGGCTTCCGGGCTGCCCGGCAGGTGGAGGACGAAGCCACTGCGGTCGACGCCCGCGGAGCCATAGAGCTTGGCGACATCCTCGCGAGGAAAGCGGTGCGGAAAGGCGTCGACACGACGTTCGCCGCCGAAAGGCGTGCGCACCACCAGATCCGCGGCGAGACCGTGCGGATCATGCAGCCAGCCCGCCAGGAACAGGCCACCGTCCGCGGTCGGGACGGCGAGGTCGAGCGATGCGCCGATCGGACGCCTTGCGTCGGCCGCCTGCCGCCGCGGCAACGGCGCCAGTGCCTGCAACTCCGTGACGGCCGACGCGGCGGACGGCTCGCTGCGACCGCGTTCCGCCATGCAGGACAGTAGATAGTGACGCACCGCCGCCGGCGTATCGGGTCGGGCGTTCAGCCGCTCGGTCAGCGTCGGCACTGCGGTCGGGCGCTCGGGAAAACGCCGGCAGGCCATGCCGTTGGCGCCGAGCACCACCAACAGGTTGCCCGGCGTACAAAGGTCGCGGTCGATCAGCAGGTCGAAAGCTACCCGGCCGCGCCCAGCGGGATCGTTGCCGACGCAGGCGTCGAACGGTGCCGGGATCACCCGGTCGGTGGACAGTACGACCAACCCGGTGATTGCGCCGAACCGCGGCGCCAGGGCGCCGGCGCACAACAGCAGTCCGCCACCAGCTTCGGCGCGGACGGCGAGGGTCGCCGGGTCGGCTGAGCGGTCGAGCACCAGACGTCGGCACAGCGCGGCGAAGCCGGCGTCGCGGCGCAGCGCCGGGGTCGAGCAAGCGAAGTCAAAGAAGAAACGCAGGACGCGGAGGCGCGCCGGTCCCTCCAGGCTGCCGAGCAGCCCCGCCGGGTCGAGGTCGGCGCCGCCCGCTTCGGCGCGAAGTTCGGCGACGACACGGTTCCCGGCGACGAAGCGGATAGGCTCCGACGGGTCTTGCGGAGCCGGAAGAATCGACAGGATGCGGCGGCCGCCCCATTCATTGTTGATGGTCAGCGTGGTGAAGGGCGGGCGCACCGGGCGTCCGCCGATCTCCGGCGTGATGGAACCCAGGGGCTCCCTGCTGGCGGCCGACCCGTCCGGGGCCCCATCCATGGTCCAGGAAATCAGGACAAAGCGGCGGCCAAGCGCGAGGCGCTGGGCGGGAGCGATCGACACCGAGTTCGGCAGGACGGCGATGACGGTCATGGATGATTGTCCCGGCAGCGTCGGAGGGTTTCGAATGCGGAAATCAGGCAAGGGGAGACCGACGGCGGCTTTACGCCGCCGGTCCACCTTTCAGGCGATCACCCGACCTGAGCTCAGGCCTCAGTGGATGACGAAGTAATCGTTCGGGTGGTTATGGACGTCGTCAGCCGACACGCCCTTCAGCGTGATGCTGTCGCCGTGGCCGAGATCGATCACGGCATCGCCGTTATGGTCGGTGACGCGGGACGCCAGATCGGCGGCGTCGGTCACTTTCAGGCCATTGATGTTGCGGGAGATCTGCAGGACGTCCTCGCCGGCCTTGAAGTCCAGAACCACGTCCTGGCCGCCACCGCCGGAGAAGATGAAGACATCATGTCCGGCGCCGCCGGCCAGGAGGTCGTTGCCCCTGCCGCCTGCCAGCATATCGTTGCCGTCGTCACCGAACAGCATGTCGCTGCCGTCGCCGCCGTTCAGCACGTCGTTGCCGGTGCCGCCATGCAGGACGTCATTGCCTTTGCCGCCGTCGAGGATGTCGTCGTGCCCGCCACCGGACAGTGTGTCGTCACCATTGCCGCCGGTCAGCACGTCGTTGCCGTCGTCGCCGGTCAGCACGTCGTCGCCGTTGCCGCCGTCGATCACGTCGCGCCCACGGCCACCGATCAGTACGTCGTCACCATTCCCCCCCAGGATGATGTCGTCGCCGTCACCGCCATCCACGATGTCGCTGCCGCTCCCCCCCAGCAGCACATCCGCGCCCGAACCGCCATGGATCACGTCCTGCCCATTTCCCCCGAACTGGGCATCGTGTCCGGCACCGCCGAGCAGGGTATCGTTGCCGTTGCCCCCCAGCAACAGATCGCTACCCTGCCCGCCTGTCAGCAGATCGCCGTGATTCGTGCCGATCTGCACATCGTCGTAGTTGCCCCCAGGAACCGTAGCCATCGTAGGTGTCTCCTTGCGATGTGATTGAATTGTTGGGCCGGCATTTCCGGCCTTGCGCGAAAGGCTGAGTTCGCCCTTTCGGTGTAACCAAAACTATAGGCGGCATAGTGTGATAAAACTTAGGCCAGTGAAAGAGAAAGTTGAGTCATAACAAAAGATTCTCACAGAAGAACGCATTCTCTGTACTTTCAAATAGAGAGTTATATTGAATTAAGTCGACTTTCAAAACATTTTGCATTTTAAAAATTGCTGCACTGACGTATAATTTCGCAACCTGAATCAGAAAATATCAGCAGATCGCCGTCTTGGGTTTGCTGAACCAAGTGAAGGGAATTAGCAAAGGCATACGAAAAGGGCCGGCGTGGGGGACGCCGGCCCTTTCGCGGAGCGCCGCGGTGGATGGCCCCCCGCGAGCACCCCTTTCCCGACGGTCCGAACGGGGAGCCGGCGGGATCAGAGGTCCGCGCTTACTTTTCGCGGAAAGCCTTCTGCAGGCCGTCGGTCAGCGGGGTCAGGAAATAGTCTATGGCGCGGCGGGCATGGCCATGGATCATGACTTCCGCCGGCATGCCCGGATGCAACTCCACGGTGGGCATCTCCTTCAACACTGCGGCATCCATTTTGATCCGCGCCGCGAAGTAAGGGTATCCGGTGCGGTCGTCGACAAGTTGGTCCGCCGACAACGAAACCACCTCGCCCGGCACCGGTAGCACCGCGCGCTGGCGGTACCCTGTCAACTTCACGACGGCGCGGCTGCCGACATCGACATTCTGGACGTCGGCCGGCGACACGCGCGCCTCGACGATCATGGCGTCGTCCTGCGGCACGATGTCCAGGATTCCGACGCCTGCCGGAATCACGCCGCCCGGCGTGAAGAACTTCAGCCCGGTGACGCGACCCGCCTGCGGTGCCGTGACCGCCTGCCGCAACAGCACGTCGTCGGCACTCCGCAGGCGTTCGGACAGGTCGGCCACACCGGCCTGGGCGACCTGAAGATCGACCCCCACTTCCGACCGGCGGGTGTTGCCGAGGTTGATCATCTCCAGTTCGGCGGCAGCGATGGCCTGCTCAGCCTTCGACTTGTTGGCCATCAGTTCGCCAAGCCGGCCCTGGGAATCGGCGACATTGCGTTGAAGTTCCAGCAGGCGCGGCTTGCGCTCATACCCCTTGGCCAACAGGGATTGCACCACCTGGAGCTCATCCTGGGTGTAGCGCAGGCGATCGGCAGTGGCCTTGCGCTGCGATTCCAGCGCCTGGATCTCGTCGCGAAGCTGGGAGATCTGCTTGCGTTGGATGGCGAGTTGCGCCTCGTGGCTGTCATGGCGCGACTTGAAGAGGCGTTCCTCGACGGCCAGTGCTTCGGCCGCCACCGGGCTGGTGCGCGCAGCAGCCGCCAAGTCTTCGGGGACCAACGGCCGGGATGCGTCCGACTGCTCAGCGCGCAACCGGCCGAGCCGGGCGAGCGCCGTCCAATATTGTCCCTGCAACTGAGCGACGACTGCCTGGCTCTGCGTCGAATCGAGGCGCAGCAGCACCTGCCCGGCCTTCACCAAATCGCCGTCCTTCACAAGCAATTCGCGCAGGATGCCGCCTTCGAGGTGGGAAACGGTCTTGCGGTGGCTTTCGACCATCACCGTGCCGGCGGCGAGCGCCGCACTGTCCAGACTGGCGGTGCAGGCCCAGCCGAGGAAGCCGCCAAAGCCAACCAGCACCGCGAGCGCACCGGCGAGCGCGGTATTGCGCAGCGACGGTTCGGCCGGGGCCACGTCGATGGTCGCGGTCCAGGTGCCGGATGCGATCGCCGGACGCGACTGGATATCGGTCATCGTTGCTCTCCCGTGCGGACGAGACGGGCCACGCCGGCCGGCACGGCCGCTGGCTGCACCAATTTCAGAACGTCGCCACGCGCGCCGAAATGCTCGACGGCGCCGTCCTTCATCACCACCAGCTTATCGGCGACGGCGACGATGGACGGCCGATGGGCGATCATCACCACGGTGGTACCCTCCGCCTTCACCTTGGCGACGGCGGCTAAAAGAGCCTGCTCGCCTTCGTGGTCGAGGTTGGAGTTGGGCTCGTCGAGCACCAGAAGACGGGGCCGTCCGAAGAGGGCGCGGGCCAGCGCGATACGCTGACGCTGCCCGCCGGACAGGGAAAAGGCGCTCTCGCCCACCGGCGTGTCGTAGCCGAAGGGCAGCCGCCCGATCATCTCGTGCACGCCGGCCAGTCGCGCCGCGCGAACGATCTCCGCAGGGTCGGCATTGGCCATGCGCGCGATGTTCTCGCCGATGGTGCCGTCGAGGAGAGCCACCGATTGCGGCACATAGCCGACATATCTGCCGAAGCTCTCGCGCTCCCACAGGTAGGTGCTCGTTCCGTCGAGATAGATGCCGCCGGCAGTCGGCTGCCATACCCCGACCAACAGGCGGGCGAGCGTGGATTTGCCGGCACCGGACGGACCGATGATCCCAAGCACCTCGCCGGCCTCCGCCGCGAAGGTGACGCCGCGCAGCACCGGCCGGCTCAGCCCGGCGGGGACGTGGGTGACACGGTCGACCGTCAGCTTTCCCTGCGGCGCCGGCAGCGGCATGGTGGAACGGGCGTGGGCGCCGTTGTTCAGCAGGTCGCGGATGCGGCGATGGGCCTCCAGCGCCTTCACCCATTGCCGCCAGCCGTCGACGAGCTGTTCGAACGGATGCAGCAGTCGCCCGGTGATCAGGCCGGCGGCCATCATGCTGCCGGGTGTGACGAGATTGTCGATGACAAGCGTGGCACCGGCCGAGATCACGGCGATCTGCAGGATCAGGCGCAACGAGCGCGAGGCTGCTGCCATCGCGCGGGACACTGTGGCGCCACGGTCGATCATGCCGGCCGATCCGGTCTGCGCCGACTGCCAGCGCAGGGCCAAGGCTGGCAGCATGCCCATCGCCTCGATCGCCTCGGCATGGCGGACGGTCCCGGCGACATCGGCGAAGACCCGGGCCGACGCCTCGTTTGCCTGGGCCATCGGCCGCCGGGTCAGCGCATCGGTCAATACACCCATCACCGTCAGCAGAAAGGCCGCACCGATCGCGATGAAGCCGTAGACAGGGTGCAGCAGGAACAGGATGGCAAGGAAGATCGGCGCCCAGACCAGTTCCAGCGGGGCGGTGACGGCGCTGCTGGTCATGAAGCTGCGCAGATCATTCAGGTCCCGCATGGTCTGGGCGGCATTCCGCGAGCCGCCGGACAGGGCATCGACGATCGACGCCTCCAGGGCCGGTACGTTGAAGCGGTGCGCGACCACCGCGCTCGTCACCAGGAAGGCACGGGCGCGAATGAAGTCCAGCACGCCGTAGAGCACCAGCGCCCCGACGGCGATGATCGCCAGCATCGTCAGCGTTTCCAGGCTGCGGCTGCTCATCACGCGGTCGTAGACCTGCATGGTGAAGAGCGGAACCACCAGCATCAGGACGTTCACGAACAGGCTGAGGAGTCCGGCCAGCAGCAGGCCATGTCCGATCTTCCGGTAGGCTTGGGTCAGCAAGGGCCGATCCACGGAACTCATCGTTGATCCTTCGCGATGGAGGGCTGGATGATCCCGGAGCGGCGCCGCCTGAGGGTGCCGGCCGGGAGCAGGGGACGCGTTGGAAACGAAAAAAGCTGCCGGCGGCGACAGTGCGCGGGACAGTCTGGTCGGCTCGGGGGGAGGCCGGGTGCGGTGGAACCGCGTATGTACCGGAAGCCGCGGCGCGTGCTTGGGGGGAGCAGCGCGGAGGGGCGTTCCGTGACTTAAGCTTTACCCCGGGGACATTTTAGGTACGTGTGACAAATTTCGGGGCCTACCCCTTTCCGGCATCCGAAAAAGAGACAATACCGCGGCATTAAGTCATTGTTCTAGAAGAGAAATTGCTCTCCTATCCAAACGATTTAAATCATTATGGGTAGGTTTTGCTCCTCTCTGGCCAGACGTGGAGCCATTCAGGCATGCTGCGTCGCGATGCATTTGCGCAGTCAAGGGCCTCCCCCAGCCTTCAGCACTGCCCCGCCCCCCTTCCTTCCACCACACCGGCCGCGCCCATGCACCCGTTGCCCGGCTTGCGGCCTGAAGACCGGTTCAAGGAATCCCGTTCATGACAGAGTCCAAGACCATCCTCGTCACCGGCGGCGCCGGCTATGTCGGCAGCCACTGCGTGGCGGAACTTCTCGAGCGCGGCCATCAGGTCGTCGTCTTCGACAATCTGAGGCAAGGCCACGCCGCTGCCGTTCCGGCGGAAGCCGCCTTCGTCCGGGCCGACCTTGCCGACGAGGCGGCGCTGTCGCGGCTGTTCGGCCAATGGCGCTTCGACGCGGTCTTCCACTTCGCCGCGCTCTCGGTCGTGGGCGAATCGATGCGCGACCCCCACGCCTATCTCCACGGCAACACCGTCACGTCGTTGAACCTGATCCGCGCGGCCGTGAATGCCGGGGTGACCAAGCTGGTCTTCTCCTCCACCGCCAACCTGTTCGGATCGCCGGCGCGCATCCCGATCGACGAGGACGAGGCGATCGACCCGGGCAGTCCCTATGGCGAATCGAAGTTCATCATCGAGCGCGCCCTCCATTGGGCCGACCGCTGCCACGGGCTGCGCTCCGCCTGCCTGCGCTACTTCAACGCGGCGGGTGCGCATCCCAACGGCAAGCTGGGCGAGGACCACAGCCCCGAGACCCACCTGATCCCGCTGGTTCTGGACGCCGCCGCGGGCAAGCGCCCGCACATCGAGATCTTCGGCGACGACTACGACACGCGGGACGGAACCTGCATCCGCGATTACATTCATGTCTGCGATCTGGCCGACGCCCACCTGCGGGTGCTGGATGCGCTGGAGGACCGCTCGGTCCGCTACAACCTGGGCAACGGCACCGGCTACAGCGTACGCGAGGTGATCTCGTCGGTCGAGCGCATCACCGGCAGGCCGGTCCCGGTGAAGGTCGGCCCGCGCCGTCCGGGCGACCTGCCGGTGCTGATCGCCTCGTCGGAACGCATCCGCCGCGATCTCGGCTGGAAGCCGCGCTTTGCGGAACTGGACAGCATCATCGGCAGCGCCTGGGCCTGGCGCAGCGCACACCCCCTGGGATACCGCGGCCTGGCCGCCGCGGCAGAGTGAGAAGGCAGGCATGGCAGAGTCGGGATTGTGTCGGCGATGAGCAACCTGAACTGGGACGATGACGATGCGGCCCGCCGCGGCCCGGAGGACCGGCCCGCCGGCCAGGGAGGCGGAGAGGAACTGGACCTTGCCGATTTCCACGGCATGGCCCGGCTGGTCGAGCGGATGCACCGCCGGTACCTCGACGTCGTGCGCGTCAGCCTGTCCAAACAGGGCATCGAGGACATCGGACCTGTGCAGGCGCTGATGGTCATGCTGATCGGCGAGGACGAGCTGTCGGTCCGCGACCTGATGGAGCGCGGCTACTATCTCGGCTCCAACGCGTCCTACAGCCTGAAGATCCTGGTCGACGCCGGTTACATCAACCGCGCCGCCAACCAGCGCGACCGGCGCACAGCCCGCCTGCAACTGACCGACAAGGGACGGGAGCTGTGGGAGGGCCTGCGGCGGATGGAGCAGACGCAGGCCGAAGCCCTGGTCCGCAACGAGGCCGAGGCCCGCGACCTGAAGGCGAGCTACCGCACCCTCCGCCGGCTCGACCGGCTGTGGGGCGACATGATCCGCTATTCGTGCCTCGACTTCGATTGACCGCATTTCCCTGCAATGCCGCAGACGGGTGACCCGATGTCCCGATCCGTGCCCCGGTCCGAGCCGCCGCTCGGCCCGCTCCCCGAGCTTCCGCCACTCAACGCCCTGTCGCCGAAGGACGTGGAGCGGCTGCTCGCCGCCCCGACCGCCCAGACGCGGATCGAGACGATGCGCAAGCTGTTCCACGACCTGGAGGCGGGGGCGCTCACCCCCGCGGAACGGTCGCTGGCGATCGAGGTCGTGCACTGCTTTGCGGGCGACGCCCAGGTGGCGGTGCGCGAGGCGGTGGCCTGGCAGCTCCGCAACAGCCCGCTGCTGACCGAGGAACTGGCCGAGCGCCTCGTGCGCGACGTCGGCCGGGTCGCCTTCCCCATCCTGCGCGACGCGGCGGGTCTGACCGACGACCTGCTGCTCGACGTGCTGTCCGATCCCGACTCGGGCAAGCATGTGGCGGTGGCGAACCGGGCCAGGGTATCCGCCCGGGTGGCGGGCGCCATCGCGGAACGCGGAAACGTGGTGGCGGTGACGGCATTGCTGCGCAACGACGGTGCCGAGGTGCCGGACAGCGCCATGAGCCGGGCGCTCGACCGCTTCGGCCGGGTGCGGATGGTCAGCGAGGCCGCGGCGGCCCGTCCGGGCCTGTCGCTGGCCATGGTGGAGCGGGTCGTCGGCTTCGTCTCCGAGTCCATGCGCACGACGCTGATGCAGGCCCACGGCCTGTCGCGCGAGCTGGTCGACCGGCTGGTGGAGCGCGGACGGGAGGCGGCGACCATGCGGTTGCTGCGTCCGGTGCTGCGCGGGGCCGAGGACGTCGATGCGGTGATCCAGTGGCTGCACACCAACCGGCGGCTGACCCCGGTGCTGCTGTTCCGGTCCCTGTGCGCCGGCGACCTGCCCCTGTTCGTCGCCGGAATGGCCGCCCGTGCCGGCATCCCGGTGGAGAATGCCCGCAAGCTGGCCTGGGACGACGGCGAGCTCGGGATGGCGGCGCTGCTGAAGAAGGCCAGTGTGGCGCCCGGCCTGCTGCACCCCTTCCAGGTCGCCGTCGCCGTCGTCAAGCGGCTGGACTATGACGGCGCCGAGGAGGGTCGCGAGGACTTCCAGTCGGAGGTGATCAGCGACCTGTTCACCGCCTGCACCCCGACCAACGACTGGATGGTCGACGACCTGCTGCTCCAGCTCTTCGACCAGAAGTCCGAGGCGGTGATCGACCGGGCGCTGGACCAGGCGGGCCTGCCCTTCTCGCCCGTGCGGACGACGCCCTGACCCTTCGCCCGCCGGCGAGGGGTCAGGCCGGCGGGGCAGCGCCATCTTCCGGCCGCTGGAGCAGTTCCATGAAGCGTTCCAGCACGAGGTTGGGCGACACGCCCTTCTTGGTGACGGCATTGAACTGCACCCGGTAATGGTGGCTGTCCGGAAGCAGGGCGCGCATGGCACCGCGCTCCACCCAGCGGGCGGCATAGTGGACCGGCAGGAAACCGATGTAGCAGCCGGTCAGCAGCAGGAAGGCGACCCCCTCGCGGTCGGTGGCGGTGGCGGTGGCGTTCAGGGCATGCGGCGGTTGCGACCGGGTCGGGGCCACGGCGTCCGCCGCCTCCACGGCCTCGCGCGAGACGGTCGCCGCATCGAACAACGGATGCCCGATGCCGCAATAGAGCCGTGACTCCTCGTCGTAGAGCGGGAGGCGCGCCAGTCCCGGCAAGGCCCGGCGCTCCGGCACGACGCCGACATGGAGCCGGCCGTCCAGGACGCCGCGCTCGATCTCGTTGGGCGGGATCATCCGGATGTTGACGCGGACCTCCGCCGCCTCCCGCTTGAGGCCGCGCAGGGCGTTGGTCACCCGCATGCGCGGCATGGTGACCAGATTGTCGGTGATGCCGATGTTGAGTTCGCCGCGCAGCCGGCCATGGGCGGCGTTGATCTCGCCGCGGAAGATCTCCAGGCCGGCCAGCAGGCGCAGCGCCGCCTCGTGGGCAAGGCGCCCTTCGTCGGTCAGCATGAAGCCGGCCCGGCCGCGGCGGCACAACGACAGCCCGAGCCGCCGCTCCAGGTCGGCCATGTGCTGGCTGATCGCCGCCCGGCTGATGTTCAGCTCCACCTCGGCCGCCGAGAACCCGCCACAGCCGACGACGGTGGTGAAGACGCGCAGCAGCCGGATGTCGGCATCGGTGACGGCGGGAAGCGGTTTCGCGGGCTTGCTCATGGACCGGTTCCGGACAGGTAAGCTGCGGCTTATGTGAAGTTCGGATGGTTTGGATTTAACCACAGGAACGGCGCCGGCACACTGTTCCTCCTCCCCGGACGCAGACAGGAGAGCGGCGGCATGGCACCCCTGGACAACGACTTCGGTTCGAGCAACCCCGGCCCCGCTGCCGACAGGGCGGGCGGCGTGACCCGCGAGGAGCTCGACGCCCACTGGATGCCCTTCACCGCCAACCGCGGGTTCAAGAAGAACCCGCGCATGATGGTGAAGGCGGAGGGTGCCTGGTACTGGGACGCCCAGGGCCGGAAGATCTACGACAGCCTGTCGGGCCTGTGGTGCAGCGGCGCCGGCCATTGCCGCCGCGAGATCGCCGACGCGGTCGCCGCGCAGATCGCCACGCTCGACTACAGCCCCGCCTTCCAGCATGGGCATCCGGCCGCCTTCAAGTTGGCGCACAAGCTCGCCTCGATGACCCCCGCCGGGCTCGACCATGTCTTCTTCGTCAACTCCGGGTCGGAGGCCGCCGACACCTCGCTGAAGATGGCGCGCGCCTACTGGCGGATGAAGGGACAGCCGGCGAAGACCAAGCTGATCGGCCGGGTGAAGGGCTATCACGGGGTCAATTTCGGCGGAACCAGCCTGGGCGGCATCGTCGGCAACCGCAAGCTGTTCGGCACCGGCGTCGACGCGGACCACCTGCCCCATACCCTGCTGCCGCAGAACGCCTTCACCAGGGGCATGCCCGAGGAGGGCGCCCATCTCGCCGATGCGCTCGAAGAGCTGGTGGCCTTGCATGACGCCTCCAACATCGCCGCTGTGATGGTGGAGCCGATGGCCGGGTCCGCCGGCGTGCTGCCGCCGCCCAAGGGCTACCTGCAGCGCCTGCGCGAGCTCTGCACCAGGCACGGCATCCTGCTGATCTGCGACGAGGTCATCACCGGCTTCGGCCGCATGGGCACCGCCTTCGGCGCCGACTGTTTCGGCGTGGTCCCGGACATCATGACCGTCGCCAAGGGCCTGACCAACGGCGCGGTCCCGATGGGCGCGGTGGTGGCCAGCCGGGAGATCTACCGGACCTTCATGGACAATGGCGGGCCGGACCATCTGGTCGAGTTCCCGCACGGCTACACCTATTCCGCCCATCCGGTCGCCTGCGCCGCCGGCCTCGCGGCGCTGGAGCTGTTCGAGCGGGAGCGGCTGGCCGACAAGGCGGCGGCGCTGATGCCGCATTTCGAGGATCTCATCCATGGCCTGAAGGGGCTGAAGAACGTCGCGGACATCCGCAACTGCGGCCTTGCCGGCGCCGTGCAGATGGCCCCCCTGGCGGGCGACCCGGCACGGCGCCCCTACGAGGTCGCCATGAAATGCTGGGACGCCGGTCATTACGTGCGGTACGGCGGCGACACGCTGCAGTTCGGCCCGCATTTCATCAGCGAGCGCGAGGACCTCGACCGCCTGTTCAACGTCGTCGCCGACGCGATTCAGGCGACGGCCTAGGCGCCCCCCGCCGTCACGCCCCGGAGGATGTCCGACATGCTGAGGATGGCTTCGGCCACCTCGACGATCCGCTTGTTCTGGTTCATGGCCGTCTTGCGGATCAGCTTGTAGGCCTCCTCCTCCGACAGGTTGCGGGTGGACATCAGCAGGCCCTTCGCCCGGTCGATGACCTTGCGTTCGTTCAGCGCCGCCTTCGCCGTCTCCAGTTCGAGGCTGACGTCGCGCAGCCGCTGCGACTGCGCCTGCACGACATCGAGCACCGAGCGCATCAGCTTCGGCCGCAGCCCGTCGGAGGCATAGAGGCCGGATACATGGTTTCCGGGCTGCCCGGCATCCTGCGGTGCCGCCGGATCGGCGTCGATCAACTGCATGGCCAGCACCATGGCGACCGGCAGCACGGCGTCCGGACCGGCGGCGGCTGCCTGCTCCAAGTCTGCCTGCTCCAAGTCTGCCTGCTCCAAGTCGGCCTGCTCCAGGTCGGCGCGGGCCTGGGCGAGCTTCGCCTCGCACAGGCCGCGCAGGTCCGCCGTCAGGCGGTCCTCCACCGACTTCATCAGATCCATGCGCCGGGTGGCCGCGTCGAACCAGCCCTCCGCCGTGACGCCCGGCAGGCCGCCGTCGCGGGAGTCCTCGCCCAGCGCCACCCCGCGCATCCGCTCGACCTCCGCCACCACCGCGTCGGCCAGCGCGGCGCGCAGCGCGGCGTCGTGGGCCGGATCGGCGAACTCCGCGACGATGCGGAAGGCGCGGTTCTGGGCAGCGATCAGGTGGAGGAGCCGGGCATGCTCCGCGCCGTCGAAGCGCCCGCGCGAGAATCCGGCGCCGGCGGTCGCCCGCTCCTGCCCCGCGAACTCCTTGCCCTGGACGAGGTTGAACAGCGCGACCAGCGCCTGCGAGATCTCCGGGTCGGCGGCGATGTCGGCCGCCTCGAACACCACCGCCAGCAGGTGGCCGATGACGTCGGTGAAGGATTTGACGGAATCCTGCGGCACCAGGGCAAGCGAGGCAACCTGCCGCCTCAGGGCCGGCAGCCCGTCCATCGCATGCAGGGCGATGGCGACCCGGTTGTAGAACTGCGCCCCCGAACCCAGGCGGCCGAGCCGCTCGTCGACAAGGTCGAGCCTGCCGCGCAGCACCGTCTCCAGCGCCTGCGACTCGGCCGCCCGCATGACGCGGTCCTCGGCGAAACGGCTGCCGCCCGAGCCGAGATAGATCGAGGAGGCGCCGCGTTCCTTCTGCAGGGCGTGGATCAGGGCGCACAGGTCCCCGACCAGCGCGCCGACCGCCAGGAGCTGCTCGACGTCGCGGATGCGGCACAGAGTGGCGGCCCGAAGGAACCGTGCGGCCGCGGTGCCCGTTCCACCCCCCTTGCCCTCGCGTTCCGTTCCCATCGCCACCGCCCCCACCCGCATCCCGTCCACCGTCCGGCGAAGCAACGGACATGCCAGCGGCCCGCCCGACCATGTACCGGCCGGGTCCCCCGCGCCGGCCGGCGGGGCGGCGGAAATCCGCCGGGAGGAAGTGCCCAAGATCCTGGCGCGCCTGCCGAAAGTTTAGGCGCCGGTCCTGTGAAACCAGCGGCACGCCGGCCCTGTTGAATCGATCATCCATCCCCTGACCCGAGGCGCGGCGATGACCAAGAACCCCTTCATGAGCGCATGGCTGTCCTGGGCCAACCGTGCCACCAGCCTGTGGACGACCGCCGCGATGTCGGCGGCGAAGCGCAACCAGACGGCCGCGTTCAAGGCGATGACGACGCCGCCCAAGCCCGCCGCGTCGCGCTCCAAACGGAAAGGCCGAACCGCCCGCTGAGCGTCGCGGCGGCCGCCCTCCGCCACCCGGCGGAAAGGGCATGCTTGACGGTGCGCGAGGGCGATGGCCAAATCCTACCCCCTTTCGTTTCATGCGCAACCGTCGAGACACGTCCCATGACCTCCGTTCGCATGCCCTCGTCGCGGCCGCCGTCGCGCTGGGCGAACCTGTTCACCGACCAGCCCGTCACCTGCGTGGAGGATCTGCGGCAACTGGCGGAATGGCGCGTGCCGCGGATGTTCTACGATTACGCCGATTCCGGCTCCTACACCGAGTCGACCTATCGCGCCAACGAGTCGGACTTCGGCCGCATCAAGCTGCGTCAGCGGGTGGCGGTGGACATGACCAACCGCACGCTGGCCAGCACCATGGTCGGCCAGCCGGTGGCGATGCCGGTGGCGCTGGCGCCGACCGGCCTGACCGGCATGCAGCACGCCGACGGCGAGATCCTGGCCGCCCGCGCAGCATCCAAGGCCGGCGTGCCCTTCACGCTGTCGACGATGAGCATCTGCTCGATCGAGGATGTGGCGGAGAATACCGACAAGCCCTTCTGGTTCCAGCTCTACGTCATGCGCGACCGCAGCTTCATCGACAAGCTGATCGACCGGGCGAAGGCGGCCGGCTGTTCGGCGCTGGTGCTGACGCTGGACCTCCAGATCCTCGGCCAGCGCCACAAGGACATCAAGAACGGCCTGTCGACGCCGCCGAAGCTGACCATCGGCAACATCCTGGACATGGCGACCAAGCCGCGCTGGTCGATCAACATGCTGCGCACCAAGCGCCGCACCTTCCGCAACATCGTCGGCCACGCCACCGGCGTCAGCAACCTGTCGTCGCTGTCCTCCTGGACGGCGGAGCAGTTCGACCCGACGCTGAACTGGGACGACGTGCGCCGCATCCGCGACCGCTGGGGCGGCAAGCTGATCCTGAAGGGCATCCTCGATCCCGAAGACGCCGTGATGGCGGCCGACACCGGGGCCGACGCCCTGATCGTCTCCAACCACGGCGGCCGCCAGCTCGACGGCGCCGTCTCCTCGATCTCGGCGCTGCCGGCCATCGTCGAGGCGGTGGGCGACCGCATCGAGGTGCTGATGGACGGCGGCATCCGCTCCGGCCAGGACGTGGTCAAGGCGCTGGCTCTCGGGGCCAAGGGCACCTTCATCGGCCGGGCCTTCCTCTATGGCCTCGGCGCCGGCGGCGAGGCCGGCGTGGCCCAGTGCCTTGAGATCATCCGCAAGGAAATGGACGTCACCATGGCGATGTGCGGCCTGCGCGACATCAAGGACGTCACCGCCAACATCCTGGCCGGCAAGCCCGACTTCGCGGCCTGACCGGCGGCGCTCCCTTCCCTTGCGCCGGCCTGCGGCATGGAACGTCATGGAACGTTGTTTCCGATGCCGTTCCATCCGGCCGGCCTACAGCCGCCGGGAGAAGACGCCGGCCCTGCCACGGCCGCCCGGCAGCGGCGGCAGGTTGGGAAAAGGGTCGTCGGGGTTGAGGGTCCAGGGGTAGACGCCTTTCGGGCCTTCGGCTTCCGGATGGGCGAGAATGGCGGCGACCGCCGCCGGATCGGGCGGTCTGCGTTCCCGCAACGCACCCGGTGCGTCGTCGTCGAGTTCAGGGACGATGACGGCGGGTCCGGCCATCGGCGCAACCACCGACCCGCCGGCAGGCGGCGCCTCGGGCCGGGCCGCTGCCGCCGGGATGGCGGCAGCGGCAGCGGCGTCGAGGCCGGCGAACAGGCCGAGCCGCTCGGCCAGCCAGCGGACGGTAGAGGGATCGCCGGCCGAAACCAGCCGCTCGATCTGCTCGGCCACCAGGGCACGCAGCGAGGACAGGCGCAACTCGGCCTCGCGGTTCAGCGCCTCACGCTCCCACCAGACGCGGACGCGGAGGTCCTTCGACCCGTAATAGGCCCGCCACAGCGTGGTGCGGCTGCAGCCCATGGCGCGGGCGACCTGGAGGAAGGAGTTGCCGCGGGCCAGCATGCCGGCGGCCATGATCCACTGTTCCTCATGGAACTGCGAACCGGGGACCAGGGAACCATCGGAGGGAATGGGCGGCTCCTCCGCCCAGCGGGGGAGACGGTCCTGGTTGAGGGCACTGGCGTCAACCGGCATGGTGGCACTCCGCAAGAGAGGGGACTTGCGGGCGAGTCTATAGGAATATTTTCTACTCTTGGGATTTTTGTTCAAGAATGCTCTGGATGAAGCGCCCCCTCTTTGGCGACGCGCCTTTCGGCGGCTGGACTCCGCCGCGCGCATCGTTGGATAGGCTGCCGCGCCGTACGCCCGCGGGAAACGCCCGACGCTGCGGTCTCAGCGTCTGTAGGGTGGTTGCGGCAGGTGCAGGGGTGCAGGGTTCAACGCCACCCAGTCGACGGCGAGCGCACGAAGCCGGGCGGTGTCGTCACCGATCCTGGCCTTCGCCTCGGCAATAAGGCGGTCGGCCTCCGACAGCGCGGCGTCGGGCAGAGGAGTGGCGGAGCGGATGTGGTGCAGAAAGGCGTCGGCCATCTTTCGATAGTCCGCATCCCAGTTGACGCCGCCGTTGCGTTCGAGTTCGTCGTTGATCCTGCCTGCAATGCGGATGACCTCCCCCTGTACCGTGTCCGCGTGCCCGGCCGAGGGTACGAGCAGGTCCCAAAGCTCCTGGTAACGGTCTTCCCACCGGGCCGCGGTGGCGACGACAGGCGATTTGCCGTCATGCATCACGCGGCGTGGAACCGGCATCACGCCGAACAGTGCATAAAGCCGGTCAAGCGCCGCGCTCGTCGCCTCCACGTCGTCGGGATTGTATCCGGCGCGATGGAACTCGAACTGCTTGCCTATGCGCTCCACCAGGCTCGCGATTTCCGGCGTCGCGACGGTCTTCTCGCCATGGCCCCTGCCGAGGAAGCGGCTGAGCAGCGATTTGGGCTTGGCCTCCACCGGCCGCCGTTCGGCCGCCACCAGCAGTTGGGCAACGGCTTCCACCCGCCTGATGTCGCTATTGGCGCAGCGCCGCAATGCATAGACCAAGGGCGTCTGCCCGCTGCCATCGAGCGCGTCCACGCGCGCGCCATGCTCCAGCAGCAGCTCGACCGCGCGCCGATTGCCAACCGCGGCCGCCTTGTGGAGCGGCGTGCCGCGCCCATTCTCGCCGCTATGCACATCGGCGCCCAGGTCCAGCAGGATCTGGATTCGGCCTTGCCAATGGCCTGAGCGCGAATGAAGCGGAGTGTCGCCATAACTGTCGGGTGCGGAACAGTCCGCGCCGTTATCGACGAGCCAGCGGGCGAGCTCGTCGGGGCAATCGTTGAACGCGAGAGCGGTCTGCTTGAACACCCCGCCGCGGGCATTCACGTCACAGCCGTCGAAAACCGCCTTCAGCGCTTCGACATCGCCTGTCTTCAGCAAGCTCTCGAAGTCCTTCGGCAACGTCTTTCGTTTCGCCTTTGCCACTGCAACTCTCTCAGGTCTGAAGGAAGACGGCGGGATGCCGAGATCTCGATACAGTCGGCGATCAGGATAAATCGGCGCTGCATTGAATGCAGCCTTCCGTGGGTTCTGCGAGTGACGCTGCGACATGTAGTACGCCTCCGGTGAGCGCTGCCTTGGCAAAGCAGGGTCCGCCGTCCGAGTTTTGCGTGGCGCGTCACCGCGCGGACGCAAACGCGTTGCAAACGTCATGGCTTATAAACGGGTCGAGGTTCTGAGTGGGACGGAGCGGCGGCGGACCTGCACGCCGGCGGAGAAGGTGCGGATGGTCGAGGAGGCGTTCCGCCCCGGTGTGGTGGTGACGCAAGCGGTCCGCCGGCCGGGCGTGCACGAAAGCCTGCTGTAGCGCTGGCGAGGACTGATGCAGTCCAGCGGAACCGCCATGTCCGAACCGTCCAGTTTCGTGGCGGTGACCATCACGCCGGAGCCGGCTGAAACCGAACCGACAGGCGGGGAACTCCCTGGACCGATGCCGCCACCAGCAACATCGACCGCGAGCCCGGCGATCATCGAGGTCAGCCTGTCCACCCTGGCCGACCAGATGGGCACCGCCGGCGCGGTGCTGAAGCCGCTGCACGACCTGATCGCCGCGCATGTGATGGCGGCTGCATGGCGACGATACGCCGGTGCCCGTGCTGGCCAAGGGCAAGACCGACACCGGGCGGCTGTCGGTGTACGTGCGTGATGACCGGCCGTTCGCCGGCCAAGCCCCACCGGCGGCGCTGTTCCACTACTCGCGAGGCAGCAAGGGCGAGCATCCCGAACGGCACTTGGCCGGCTTCACGGGCTGGCTGCAGGCCGATGCGTTCGCCGGCTGCAACCGATAGCTTAAGTTTCTTATTCAAAAACGATATGAGAAACTATAGAAGCCCGCCCCCGAACCACAACGCGGCGCGGCTCAAGGTGCTGGGTCTCGGAAGAGAATTCGCCAGCGTTCGGGAGGGAAACATGCAATCAATCCTGGCGGCCTTTGTCCTGATGACGGGCATGGCGGCAGTGTCGGGCTCTGCGACCGCCGAGCCGATGCAGAGCACAGAACCATCGACGGGCGAACAGACCTTTGTCGACTGCACACCAGTCTCCAATGTGGACAGTTGCTGGGAAGCCGGCGTTGCGGCGGAAAAACGCGGGGATGCGAAGGCGGCGCTCGCGGCTTACCAAGCGTCCTGCGATGCGGGCTTTCAGGTGGGCGGCTGCTACGAGGCCGGCAAGATCTATTTCCTGAACGTCGATCTCCGCAACTATGCAGCCGCACAGGAGAGGATGGAAATCGTCTGTGGTTCGGATGACGTCGGGATCGGCCCCTATGCCTGCAAATATCTGGGCATCATCTATCGCAAAGGCCTCACCGGAGAGCCGCGGATCGACCGAGCCTTTGCGGAACTCTCGCGCGCATGCTTCCTGCACAATCCCGAGCCGTTCATCGACGGAAACGGGTGCGAGGTTCTCGCCGACAGCATTCCCGACGCGGACGAAATGGGCGTCGACGAACACGTATGGCAGCCGGAGTATATCGCCTATCTCGCCTTTGCGATGGGCTGCAGCGACGGCATGCCCGGACTTTGCGATCGGGCGCTGGCAATTTACAGCCGGGCGGAGGCGCAATCGGCGAACTGGCTCGGCCGTTGCGCGGAGGATGTCGAAGTCGTTGGGTTTGCCGGACAATGCGGGGAGCTGAGCCGTGCCGCCTCTGTTGTCGACCACGATCAGCGGCAGGCGTTCCGCCGCCGTCTGGTAAACATGTACCATCGCGCTACGAAATTCGCGGGATAACGGCTGACGCAAGAAGCGGATTGCCCGCGACAGGCTTATAGGCAAGTCGAAACGGTCACTTTCGGATATCGAGATCGGTAATCGTCCGCCGGGAGACACTCAAGCAAATGATAAAGCGGCTGGACGGTCGACGGCAAATAGGAAACCCCGTGAAAATATTCTCCCTGCTGTTTGGCATCCTGCTCCTCATCGCAACATTTGTGTGGTTCTCCTATTTCGTGCCGCTTGGCTGTGGGATGAACCCCACCGGCTGCCGCGAAGAATTCAGTGTCTGGAGCCAGATCGGCCTCATCCATTTCTGGGCGCCCGTCGCGGTTTCCGTGGTGGCTATCGTTTATGGGATCAGGCGGTCATGAGATTGGCGATGCGAGAGCCAGCCATTTTGGCGGCGCGATGACCGGTCGCCTCTCGCGGGCCGCCGGAGCCGACCTTCTGGAGATGACGAGGTCCGAGTAGTACGCCCCCGGTGAGCACCGCCTTGGCAAAGCAGGGTCCACCGTCCGAGTTTTGCGCGGCGCGTCATCGCGCGGACGCAAACGAGTTGCAAACGTCATGGCTTATCAACGGGTCGAGGTTCTGAGTGGGACGGAGCGGCGGCGGACCTACATGTCGGCGGAGAAGGTGCGGATGGTCGAGGAGGCGTTCCGCCCCGGTGTGGTGGTGATGCAAGCGGCCCGCCGGCCGGGCGTGCACGAAAGCCTGCTGTACCGCTGACGAAGGCTGATGCAGTCCAGCGGAACCGCCATGTCCGAACCGTCCAGTTTCTTGGCGGTGACCATCACGCCGGAGCCGGCTGAAACCGAACCGACAGGCGGGGAACTCCCTGGACCGATGCCGCCACCAGCAGCTTCGACCGAGAGCACGGCGATCATGGTGATGTTGATGCGTCCGCCGACCGATCCCTCCGCCGACCGGCTTGATGTCCTGGCACACCGTCTCGCCTTCGCGCGGCGTCTCTCCGGATCCCGATATCCGTTCGACGACGCGCATCACCGCCTCCTCATCCTGGAGGAAACCCGCCGCGGGCACGATTCCGCCGGCCCCAGACTTCAGATCGCGGCCATGGCCGTGGCGGGCGACCGTCGTGCGCGCCTGGTGACCATCACAGCACCCACGTTCGTCGTCCATGGGATGGAGGACCCGCTCTTCCCGCCGGCCTTCGGCCGGGATACCGGGCCGTCGATCCTACAGGCGGCCCTGATGATGCTCGACGGCGTGGGGCATGAGGTGCCGCCCGCCCTCGACCGGACCATCGCCGCGGCGATCGGGCGGACGAACCGGCGGGCGTCATACGGTTGAAGCCGCTCCCGAGCGGCCTGCAACGCTTCGGCATGTTGCCCTGTTGTACCCGGGCAACGTGCCGAGCGCGGCATGCAAAGGGGAGTGGTCCATGAGCGTACTCCGTGAGGGCAACGCCACGGTCAGCGCGGAGGCCGAGGCCTTCTATACCGAAAGCCTCAAGCTGCTGACGCAGTCGGGCATTCCCTTCCTGCTCGGCGGGACCTATGCGGTCAGCGCCTACACCGGCATCACCCGGCCGACCAAGGACATCGACATCTTCTGCTGCGGCGGCGACTTTCCCCGCATCCTCGGCCATTTCCAGGACCACGGCTTCGAAACCGAGATCGAGGACGAGCGCTGGATCGGCAAGGTCAAGCATGGCGACCTGTTCTTCGACGTCATCTTCAACTCGGCGGTCGCGATCAACCCGGTCACCGACCGCTGGTTCAAGGAGGAGCACCGGGCGGTGATCTGCGGCACCGACGTCCGCATCGTCGCGCCGACCGAAATGATCTTCTCGAAATCCTTCGTCCAGATGCGGCACAAGTATGACGGTCCCGATGTCGCGCACCTGATCCTGAAGCAGCATGACGCGATCGACTGGAAGCGGCTGCTCGCCCACATGGGGCAGTATTGGGAGGTGCTGCTGATCCATCTCCTGAATTTCCGCTTCATCTATCCGACCGAGCGTGACTGCGTGCCGGACTGGCTGGTGTCGGAGCTGCTGGAGCGCATGCACGAGCGCGCCAAGCTCCCGGTCGCCCAGACCCGCATCTGCCGCGGCCGCCTGTTCTCGCGCGAGGACTACCTGATCGACGTCACCGAGTGGGGCTTCGCCGACGTCGTTGGAGAGGAGGGCAAGAATGGCTGACAGCACGCTGACCGTCGCCGCCATCGGCGACATCCATGTCGGGGAAACCTCGCAGCACCCCTTCCGGGAGCTGTTCCAGGAGATCGCCGGCAAAGCCGATGTGCTGGCGCTGTGCGGCGACCTGACCAACCACGGCAAGCCGCGCGAGGCCGAGATCCTCGCCGAGGATCTGCGGGCCATCGGCATTCCGGTGGTCGCGGTGTTCGGCAACCACGACCATGAGTGCGGCCACCTGGAAGAGGTCCAGCACATCCTGGAGCAGGCCGGGGTCCGCTTCCTCGACGGCGCGCCGCTGGAGATCCGGGGCGTCGGCTTCGCCGGGGTGAAGGGTTTCGGCGGCGGCTTCGGCAACCGGATGCTGGACAGCTTCGGCGAGCCGGCGATCAAGCAGTTCGTGCACGAGGCGGTCAACGAGGCGATGCGGCTGGAAAGCGCACTCCGGCAGTTGGACACCGAGCGCGTGTTCGTCGTCCTGCACTACGCGCCGATCGCGGCGACGGTGGAAGGCGAGCCGACGGAGATCTTCCCCTTCCTCGGTTCCTCGCGGCTGGCCGAGACCATCGACCGCTTCGACAATGTCCGTGCCATCGCGCATGGCCATGCGCATCACGGCAGCTATACCGGCACCACGCTGCGCGGCACCCCCGTCTACAACGTCGCCCAGACCATCCCGAAGGACACCGGCCGGCCCTATGCACTGATCCGGGTCTGAGTCCCCGGCCTTGCGCCCGGCGAGCCGACGCGTGTGTGAACGGGTGGCGTTCCGGGAGACGTTGCGCGCATGCACAGGTTTCCGGGGATCGGTAAGCTGACTTTCCCCCTCCCCGACCCTCCCCCGCTTTCGGGCCGACCTTCGGTCGGCCGAGGCGGGAGAGCGGACTGCCGCCGGTCTGCGGATCGGTTCAGGCCGACAAGCATCCTGCCCTCTCTCTCCCACGGAAAATGGGGGACGGACGGGGTGGCGACGAGGGGTTGCAGGCAATGCCACGGTTTGGTGAATTTTTTGTTATGCCGTTTACGAGTGCCTGAGCTGCGCCGTGATCCATCTTTGATCCATTGCCGTACCCAGCGGGTAGGATTATCTCACGCCTCCCGCGCGGCTCACGCCGATAAGATGTTGGAATCAATATGTTCCGTAATGCGGATCATCCGGTTCGGCACCATCGGAAGGCTGGCGGATTAAACGCGGCGTCCCGGACGTCAAAGGTTCGGGAAAAGACCGCAGAAGGGATCGTGCGATTCACGGATCCGGATCCTCAAGGGCCAGGTATCGAAAGGGTTGGTCACATGCTTTGCAATCTCGTCACCGTCGCGTCGTTGAGCGTCCTTCTTTTATCAGGGCTTGGCTTAACCATCGCCAAGACCCCGAAGGCCGATCATGAACAGCGTGCCGACCTCGGTCGTCGTATCGTCGACGAAAACATCATGGGTTGATACGCGAGGCTCACTTCCCCCTCCCGACACCGGGAGGGGGATCCTCATGCGACCAGACCGCCTCCCGATCGCCTACGGCGTTGTGCGGAGGCTTCAGGCTTTTCCTTTTCCGTTTGAGCAGGTTTCAGGCGATACCGCTTGAAACGATCACACTCTAGGCGGACGCACCGGTGCCGACCTGCTCCAGGGCGGTGAGGAGCGCTTGCCCGTCCGGGACGCCCCAGCCGGCCACGGCGGAGAATCCTGGTCCTGCGTCGTACCCCTTGCCGGGGTGAGGATAGGAGGCGTTGTTGCCCTGGGTGATGGGGCGGCAACCGACGCTTCCCACCGTCCGACCGTCCGGCAGCTTTTCATAGAGAAGGCGCGTAAGGAAACGCTTCTGCCCGCCGGCCGGGGACTGGGCGCTCATGCGGGCGACCAGGCATGCCCACATGGGCGCGGACGCGCTGGTGCCCCCGTTCGCCGACTCTGCGCCACGCAGGATCAGTGAGTAGAAGGGATTGCCGGACAGGCCGGCCACATCGGGAACCACCCGGCCGTCGAGGGAGGGTTGGTTCAGCGAGGAGACCTGCACCGCCTGCCATGCCGGCCGCGGGAAAACCGTGCTGATGCCGCCGCCCGTCGCACCGCCATGGCTTTTGGGCTTCCGCCAGCCGGGGCTGGTCCACCAGACGACCTCCTCGCCGCCATCGTGCCGCCGACGCTCAGGACGAAGGGGCTGGACGCAGGAAAATTCACATGCGCCCGGTCGTCCTCGACATTATCCCCCGAGCCGTCGTCGCCGGCGGCAACACAGACGGTGACGCCCATCATCGCAAGGGTCTGGAACTTCTGGCCGATGGCCTGGATCGCCGCCGCCGACAACCCGTCGGCGACATCCTCGGGATAGCCCCAACTGATCGAGACGGTCAGAGGGGTGCCGTCGGCGGCATCCTTGATGATGGCGTCGAGCAGATCGACCCAGCCCTTCTGCGTGAATGGGGCGAAATAGACGAGGATATCGGCGGCCGGGCAGAGTCCGGCGACGATTTCCACGTCCATCATCACCTCGCCGCTGTCTTCGAGCTGCGAGTCGCGCTCGTGCGGCGGCAAAGCCAGGATCTGGTCCAGCGTCAGGGCCGGAGCACCAAGAGGCACAGTCTGCACCGTCGGCTTCGAACGGCCGTTCCTGGCGCAGAATTCGGTGAGGTCCTCATCGAAATAGCCGCCACCGAATTCGGCGATGGCAATGCGCTGCCCGGCCCCATCGCCCGGCGGAAAATTGTAGTGGCGCTCGATGTCGGCGGGCGTCACCGGACCGGCCAGGTCCCCGGCGGAGGTCGTTCCGGCCGCCGTTCCGGTGGCGGCGGTTCCAGTTGCGGTGGTGCCGGTGGCGGCCGTCTTGCGCCGTGCCACCCGGCGCTCGTCCAGACCGAAGACCCCGGTCACGATGCCATCGAGATCCGCCGGCAGGCAAAGCTCGCCCTCGCGACCGCGAAAGGTGCCCTGGGCGTCGTCATGGTAGAAGGCGAGGTTGGCTTTGAAGGCGGCTTCAGCGCAGGCGACGGTGCCGGCCACGCGGATCGAGCGGGTTGGCAGCGACACGTCCAGGATCCGGAAGCCGAAGCCTTCGAGGACCTTCACGACCTTGTCGGCGTCGTCGGCAGACGCCGGGAGCACCGCCTCGACCTCGTCCCGCGACATCGGCTTGAGCCCGATCTCGTCGGCCTTCGGAAGCGAGGGCCCTCGAAGCGCGATCGTCAGTTCCAGCGTCGCGTCCTGCGCGATCCCGCCAAGCCGCCGGGTGGCGGGCTTATGGCCACGGTGGCTTCCCGGCAACGTCACGAATCCATTGGTCATGGGGCTTCCATCCTCGCACTGTTGGGAAAGGGGAAAATCCCTTAATAGTAGTTTTCTTTCTGGGATTTCACGAACTTGCTGTTGTTTTTGCGCGGAAATTACCCTCATTACGGGATATAGTCAAACTAATTACGCCTGAAATTTTATGAGCGGGCCGTACCCTGCCCATGGGTTCCATGATGCAGGCCGGTCGCTGGCGGCCGGTCGAGCGCGGCGACGGAGGGAGCCTGTTCCTGCTCGTCCGTGTTCCTTTCGTCTTCCTTTGATGACGGCGGTGGACACCATCGATGACGAACGGAGCGGCCTGGCAAGGCCACCGGAACTACTCCGCGACGGATCCGGTCAATGCGGCAACCCGGTCTCCAGCGCCCGCAAGCCAAGCATGAGTGTCTGAAGCCAGAGCCTTCCGCCCAAAGGCGGAACAGGTCTCACGCCGCCTCGCAGGGCAATCGCATATGGCCCCTCTCCCGCCCCGGGAGAGGGCATGGAACCGACGGCCGCAGGCCGGACGACTGCAAGGCAGTCGTAGGTGGAATGCGGTCGCGAGCCTTGCGAGCGACCTCGGGGCCCATGCGGAGCATGGGAAGGGTGAGGGGTGATGCAAGAAACCCTGCGGTTCCGGGGTCTTGGAACACCCCTCACCCTCCCCACTTCGTGGGTCCCCTCCCTCTCCCGGGGCGGGAGTGGGCGATTATTGCCATATGCGATTGCCGTGGGTCACCTCGTCGCCCGGCGACCGCTGCGGCCGTGCAAGGGGTTCGATCCCCGCGACGATGATGTCGATGCCGGCGAGGAACTGCTCGCGGTCGTCATGGTCGCGCATCCGGGCCGCGAGATCGCGCACGAATGGATACTCCGCGGGGTCGAGCCGCGCCCAGCGTTCGGCCACGCCGCCGAGGAAGGCCGACCGGTCGGCGCCGGTGGGACGCGACCGGGCGCTGACGGCGTTGGCGGCGTTCTGGCCGGCGGCGCCGACGATGTAGTTCACCAGCGCCGACCAGGCGTCGAAGCGCGCCCGCTCGGGCACGCCGAGCGCGAGGAGTGCGGCCCCGATCCCCTCGAACAGCCGCAGCGCACCAGGACGCCAGGGCTCGCGCGTAAGCTGCCCGCCGGCCCAGGGGTGTGCATCGACCGCATCGAACACCGCCAGCGCGACGGCGCGGATGGCGCTTCGCGGATCAGCGGCATCCCCCACGCCGGCCAGGGCCGTGGCGAGGACGTGGTCGACCGCCGCCGTCATCAGCTCGCCCCGGTCGGCGACATGCCAGTAGAGCGCGCCGGCCCCGGTCGCCAGCCGGGCGGCGAGCGTGCGGAAGGTCAGCGCGCCCTCGCCTTCGGCGTCGAGGATGGCGATCGCCGCCTCCACGATCCGCTCCTTCGACAGCGCATCCGCGCGCCGTCCCGTCTGTCGTGCCTTGCCCGTCATGAGCGGCATCTTGACATGGATGGAACATCGTTCCAAGACTTGGGTACTGGAACATCGTTCCATAGACGATCAGGATCATCATGACGACGACACCCATCACCATCGTGGGCGCCGGTCTCGGCGGCCTCGTCCTTGCCCGCGTCCTTCAGCGGCACGGCATCCCCGTAACGGTTCATGAGGCGGACGCCTCGGCGCAGGCCCGCACGCAGGGGGGGCAGCTCGACATCCATCCGCACAACGGCCAGCGCGCGCTGGCGATCGCCGGGCTGACCGAGGCGTTCCGCGCGATCATCCACGAGGGGGCGGAGGCATCGCGGGTGCTCGACCGCGACGGCACCCTGCTGTTCGACCAGCCCGACACCGGCACCGGCCAACGGCCCGAGGTGCTGCGCGGCGATCTCCGCCGCATCCTTCTCGATGCGCTGGAGCCGGGAACCGTCCGCTGGGGCCGGAAGCTGGCGGCCGTGAGGGGGCTCGGCGGCGGCCGGCACGAACTGACCTTCGCGGACGGCTCACGCGAGACCAGCGACATCCTCGTCGGCGCGGACGGTGCCTGGTCGCGGGTCCGCCCGCTCGTCTCGGACGCCCGGCCAACCTATGCCGGGCTCACCTCGGTCGAAACCTACCTTCACGATGTCGATGCGCGCCATCCGGCGACGGCGGCGGCGATCGGCAGGGGAGCCGCATACGCGGTCGTCCCGGGCCGCGGGCTCATCGCCCACCGCGAGGCGGGAAACGTCATTCACGCCTATGCCATGCTGCGGTGCCCGGCGGGCTGGGCGGACGGCATGGACGTCGCCGATGCCGCGGATGCGAAAGCACGGGTCGCGGCCGAGTTCGCCGGCTGGGCGCCGGCCCTCGTCGCGCTGATCACCGACAGCGATACGCCACCGGTCGCGCGCCCGCTCCACACGCTGCCGGACGGACACCGCTGGGAGCGCGTGCCGGGCGTGACGCTGCTCGGCGACGCCGCGCACCTGCTGCCGCCGAACGGTGAAGGCGCCAACCTGGCGATGCTCGACGGCGCGGAGCTCGGGCTGGCGATCGCCGCGAACCCGGAGGACGCCGAGGCGGCGCTCGCCGCCTACGAAGCCACGATGTTCGTGCGCAGTGCTGCGGAGGCGGCCGAAACGCACGTGACCCTGGACCTCACGCTCGGCGACCGCGCCCCCCACGGCCTCATCGGGCTCTTCACCGGCGGCGAGGGAGGCCGGCGCGCCTGATCCGGCGCCGGCCGCGGAGCGGCGTGATGCCCCGCCGCCCCGGCCGCCCTTTGCCGCCCTTTGCCGGCCTCGCCGGCCTGCCGGCGGCCGCGCCCCCCGCCTTCACCCCTCCAGGATCTTGTCCGCGGTGATCGGCAGGTCGCAGATGCGCTTGCCGGTGGCGTGATAGATCGCGTTGGCGATGGCGGCGGGAACGCCGACGATGCCGATCTCGCCGACGCCCTTGGCACCCAGGGGGTTGACCACCTCGTCATGCTCCTCGACGAAGATGACGTCGATGTCGTGGACGTCGGCGTTCACCGGGATGTGGTATTCGGCGAAGTCGTGGTTCATGAAGCGGCCGAGGCGCTGGTCGGTCATCGTCTCCTCCTCCAGCGCCATGCCCAGGCCCCAGACCACCGCCCCCATCACCTGACTGCGCGCCGTCTTGGGATTGATGATCCGCCCGGCCGCCACGGCGCTGACCACGCGGGTGACCTGGACGGTGCCCAGATCCTCGTCGACCCGCACCTCGGCGAAGACCGCCGAATGGGTGCCGGCCTTGTGCTGCATCTGCGCCTTGTAATAGGGAACCGACAGCGCCTCCTCCTCCAGGACCAGCAGGTCGTTGGCGCGCATCACCTCGGTGATCGACAGGCGCCAGGACGGGTCGGACCTGGCGACCAGGAAGCCGCCGGCGAAGTCGAGATCGCCGGCCTTCAGGCCCTTCAGCGGCCCGTCGTTCAAGCCGGTGGCGAGCTTGGCCAGCCGCTCGCGCAGCCGGTCGCAGACCGCCTTGACCGCCGAGCCGACCGACGACACCGTCCAGGAACCGCCCTGCAGCGGCGCCATCGGCAGGTTGCTGTCGCCGAGCTGGAAGGACACCTTGTCGAGCGGCAGGCCCAGCACGTCGGCGGCGATCTGCGTCATCGCCGTGTAGGTGCCGGGGCCGATGTCGGCGGTGGCGCTGCCGACCGTCAGCGTGCCGTCGATGCCCAGGCGCGCGCGGGCCGACGCCTGCCCCTGCATGGCGTCCCAGACGCCGGTGGCCATGCCCCAGCCGATGAGCTGCCGCCCCTGGCGCATCGAGCGCGGCACCGGGTTGCGCCGGCTCCAGCCGAAGCGCTCCGCCCCCTGGCGGAAGCAGGCGCGCAGCTCCTTGCTGGAGAAGGGCTTGCCGGTGTTGGGGTCGATCTCGGTGTAGTTCCTGAGCCGCAGCTCCAGCGGATCCATGCCGAGCCTGGCGGCCAGTTCGTCCATGGCGATCTCCAGCGCCGGGACGCCGGTCGCCGCCCCCGGGGCGCGCTGGTCGAGCGGGGTGTGGGTGTCCATCCGCGCCAGCTTGTAGTCGAGCCGGACATTGTCGCACTTGTATTGCTGGCCCGACCAGTTGACCACCACCTCGACATAGTTCTCGGTCTGCGAGGTCTCCTGCACCGCCTCGTGGATGATGGCGGTGAGCGTGCCGTCCTTGCGCGCGCCGAGCGCCACGCGCTGCAATGTCTCCGGCCGGTGGCCGAAGCTGAACATCTGCGGGCGCGACAGCTCGACCCGCACCGACCGCTTCAGCGTGGTCGCCGCCAGCATCGCCATGAAGAGCTGGTGCTGCGGCCGCAGGCCGGAGCCGAAGGCGCCGCCGACGAAGGGGCTGATCACCCGCACCGCCTCCTTGGGCAGGCCGAAGACGTTGCAGACGTAGGTCTGGGTGTTCAGCGGCCCTTGCGTCTTGTCATGGACGGTCAGGGTGCCGTCATTGTGGTAGACGACGGTGGAGGCGTGCATCTCCATGGGGTTGTGATGCTCGACCGCCTGGGTGAACTCCAGGTCGACGCTGACCTCGGCCTCGGCCAGCGCCCGGTCGGCGTCGCCGCGCGGCTTGGGGGGCGGCTCGAATCCGCCCTTGTCCTTGCCGGGCGTGAAGGCGGCGGCGCTGGCGGCCTGCAGGTCGGTCTGGTGCGGGTCGGCCTCATACTCGACATGGATCAGCCGGGCGGCGTAGCGCGCCAGCTCGAAGCTCTCCGCCACCACCAGCGCGATGGGCTGGAGGGCATGGTGGATGGTCGCGTCGTAGAGCGGCCGGAAGGGCGAGCCCTTCGGCGCGTCGTCGTCCTTCCAGCGGCGGTCGAACCACGGCAGGCTCGGGCGGTTCTCGTGGGTGAAGACCTGGAGCACGCCGGGCAATGCCAGCGCCCTGGCGGTGTCCATGCGCAGGATGCGCCCGCGGGCGACGGCGCTCGACAGGATGTAGCCGTGGACGAGGCCGGGGGTGTTGAACTCGGCCGCGTATTTGGCGGCGCCGGTCACCTTCAGGCGGCCGTCGACGCGGCTGACCGGCTTGCCGATCTGGGCGCCCGGACGGTCCGGCGACTGGTCGAGGAGGTCGGGAATGGTCGGTTTCGCGATCATGGGTGCTCCACTCCGGCGGCCTCGGCCAGGGCGCGGACGATGGCGCGCTCGGCAAGCCCGATCTTGAAGGCGTTGTGCGACCGGCCCTTGGCCTCGCGCAGCAGCAGGCGCGCGGCGTCGCGGAAGGTCTCCAGCGAGGCCGGCTTGCCGGCCAGCTCCGCCTCGACCTCGCGGTCGCGCCAGGGCTTGTGGGCGACGCCGCCGAGCGCCAGCCGCGCCGAGCGGATCGTCGCGCCGTTGGCGCCCTCCAGCTCCAGCGCCGCCGCCACCGAGACCAGCGCGAAGGCGTAGGAGGCGCGGTCGCGCACCTTGAGGTAGGTGGAATGCGCGGCGAAGCCCTGGGGCGGCAGGTCGATGGCGGTGATGAGCTCGTCGGCGGCAAGCGTGCTGTCGATCTGCGGGGTGTCGCCCGGCAGGCGGTGGAACTCGGCGAAGGGGATGACGCGCTCGCCCCGCGGCCCGGTGACGCGGACCTCCGCCTCCAGCGCCGCCAGGGCGACGCACATGTCCGACGGGTGCACGGCGATGCACTGGTCGCTCGCGCCGAGGATGGCATGGATGCGGTTGACGCCGCCGATGGCGCCGCAGCCGGTGCCCGGCTCGCGCTTGTTGCAGGGGGTGCCGGTGTCGTAGAAGTAGTAGCAGCGCGTCCGCTGCAGCAGGTTGCCGCCGTTGGTCGCCATGTTGCGGAGCTGGGCCGAGGCGCCGGCCAGGATCGCCTTGGACAGCATCGGATAGCGCGTGCTCACCCGCTCGTCGTAGGCGGTGTCGGCGTTGCGCGCCAGCGCCCCCAGCCGCAGGCCGCCGCCGTCGGTCTCCTCGATGCCGTCGAGGCCGAGGCGCGAGATGTCGACGAGGCGGTCCGGCCGCATCACGTCGGCCTTCATCAGGTCCAGCAGGTTGGTGCCGCCGGCGACGAACTTCACCGGCGGCTGGGCGGAGCCGGGCGACCCGCTCTCCGCCTGTCCGGCGACGGCGCGCAGCGCGGCGTCGACGCCGTCGGGACGATCGTAGGAGAAGGCCCTCATGACGGGCCTCCGGCCTTGTTCGTTGCCTTGGCGTCCGTTCCCTTGGCGTCCGTTGCCTGGGCGTCCATCACCTGCCGGATGGCGGCGACGATGTTGGGATAGGCGCCGCAACGGCACAGGTTGCCGCTCATCAGCTCGCGGATGTCGTCGTCGGTCGTGGCCCGCCCCTCCTCCAGCATGCCGACGGCCGAGCAGATCTGGCCCGGCGTGCAGTAGCCGCACTGGAAGGCGTCATGCTCGACGAAGGCCTCCTGCATCGGATGCAGCGCGTCGCCGCGGGCCAGCCCCTCGATGGTGGTGACCGCCCGCCCCTCCTGCATCACCGCCAGCGTCAGGCAGGAATTGATGCGCCGGCCGTCGACCAGCACGGTGCAGGCGCCGCACTGGCCGTGGTCGCAGCCCTTCTTGGTCCCGGTCAGGTCGAGCTGCAGGCGCAGCGCGTCCAGCAGGCTGGTCCAGGGAGCGACGTGCAGCGTCTTCGGACTGCCGTTGATCGTCAGGGTGACCTCGACGAGGTCGGGAGGCGGCGGTGCCGGTTGCTGCTGCGCGTGCCCAAGGGACGCGCTGCCTGTTGGCTGGGACATGACCTCTCCACGATCGGCTGGAATACGCAGGGGCCGCCCGCTCCAGGCGGGCGGCGGCGCGTCTTGGCTGGGTTGGTAACACCGCCGGTCCGCCACCGTTCCGCACCGGAAGGTGCTGTCAAACGGCGAGTCCGCCCCCATGTCATGCGGCACGGAAGGTGTGGGGCCTCACCCCCTCCCCATCCCTCCCCCGCTTCGCGGGAGAGGGGGCAGGATGCTTGTCGGCGTGAACCGATCAGCAGAGCGGCGGCAGTTCCCTCTCCCGCAAAGCGGGGGAGGGTTAGGGAGGGGGAAAAGTCAGCGCCCAGCGCCTCAACTCGCGGAGATCACACCATGAAGCTTTCAGGGTCCTGCCGCTGCGGCGCCGTGCGGTTCTCGCTGAACTCGCCGACACCCTATCCGTTCCTGCGCTGCTATTGCAGCATCTGCCGCAAGAGCGCCGGCGGCGGCGGCTATGCGATCAACCTCGGCGGCGATGCCGGCAGCCTGGAGGTCGAGGGCCGCGAGGCCGTGGCGGAATGGCGCGCGCCGATCGACGATCCGGACCATCCCGGCCGAACCTGCCCCGGCCCGTCGCACCGGCACTTCTGCAAGCACTGCGGCACGGCGCTGTGGGCGGAGGATCCGGCCTGGCCGGAGCTGGTGCATCCCTTCGCCTCGGCCATCGACACCCCGCTGCCGGTGCCGCCGGAGCGGGTGCACATCATGCTGGACTACAAGGCGCCCTGGGTGGAGGTGCCGTCCGGCCCGCAGGACCGCCACTTCGCCCGCTATCCCGAGGAGTCGCTGGAAGACTGGCACCGGCGCCACGGCCTGCTGGACCGCTGACGCGGGGTCGCCCACGGTGCGCCTGATCCGGTGGCTGACCCTGCTCCTCCTGCTCGCGGTCCTGGCGGGCGGGGCGGCGCTGTGGGGCGGCCTGGTCGCCGTGCCGCCACGCTACGACCCATGGGCGCCGCTCGACCTGCGGGCCGAGCCGGACTGGCTGACCGGCTTCAAGCTGGCGCGGCTGGCGGACGACCCGCAGCAGTGCCGGGCGGCGCTGGGCAACACGGAGCTGCGCTTCACCGCCCTCCCCGACCGTGACGGCGGCGAGAACTGCCCGCTGCGCGACGTGGTCCGCGTCGCGCGCTCCGAGGTCGCCTTCAGCAGCGGCTTCATGGCCACCTGCGGGCTGGCGGCCGCCTGGACGCTGTTCGAGGCGAACGTGCTGCAGCCGGCGGCCGAGCGCCGTTTCGGCCGGCGGGTGGCGCGGGTCGAGCATCTCGGCACCTACGCCTGCCGCAACGTCTACGGACGCGCCGCCGGGCGGCGCAGCGAGCATGCCAGCGCCAACGCCATCGACCTCGCCGCCTTCGTGCTGGCCGACGGCACGCGGATCAGCGTGCTGAACGACTGGGGGGACGCCGGGGTCGGCGGCCGCCCGGACGGCGAAAGCAAGGCGGCCTTCCTGCGCGACCTGCGCGACGGCGCCTGCCGCTTCTTCGACGTGGTGCTGGGACCCGATTACAACGCCGCCCACCGCAACCACTTCCACCTCGACATGGGGCGTTTCGGCGTCTGCCGGTGAGGGCCGCCCGTCCCGGCGGATCAAAGCTCGCCGCGGCGCGCCAGCGCGGCGATGCGGTCGCCGGTGCGACAGGCCACCGCCTGGATGGTCAGGGAGGGATTGACCCCGCCGACCGTCGGGAAGACCGAGCCGTCGCAGATCCACAGGTTCGGCACGTCCCAGCTCCGGCAATCGGCGTTCACCACGCTGGTCGCGGGATCCTCGCCCATGCGGGCGGTGCCGTTCAGGTGGCAGGTGTCGTCGTCCTGCTCCCACACGCCGCGGGCGCCGGCGGCCTCCAGCGCGCGGCCCATGAAGTCCAGGGCATGGCGGATCATCCGCTTCTCGTTGTCGCCGAAGCCGTAGGTGATGCGCGGGATGCGCAGGCCGTAGCGGTCGGTCTCGTCGGCCAGGGTGACGCGGTTGCGCTCGTCCGGCAGGCACTCCCCGACCATCTTCAGGCCAACGCTGTGGTTGTAGTCCGCCATCTCGCGCATCAGCGCCTCGCCCCACAGGCCGCGTCCGCTCAGCGTCCTGGCCCAGACGATCGGCAGCGGCCCCTGGCTCATGTAGCAGTAGCCGCCGTGGAAGTCCTTGCCCTCGTCCGTATAGTTCCAGTGCTCGGTCAGCGCCAGCGACGGCGGCCCCTTGTAGGAGCGGACCTCGCGGTCCATCCGTCCCCAGACCGCTTGGTTGAGCTGCACCATCAGGTTCCTGCCGACCAGGCCGGAGCTGTTGGCCAGACCGTCGGGGAACAGGCCGCTGGCGGAGTTCAGCAGGAGCCGCGGCGTCTCGATGGCGTAGCCGGCGACCACGACGTTGAGCGCCCTCTGGAAGCGCCAGCGGCCTTCGCGACAATAATGCACCCCGGTGGCGAGTCCGCGGCGGTCCGTCTCGACCCGGCCGACCATCGCGAGGTCGCGGATCTCGGCCCCGGCCGCCAGCGCCCGTGGCAGCCAGGTGTTCAGCACGCTCTGCTTGGCGTTGGTCGAGCAGCCGGTGACGCAGAATCCGCGATAGACGCAGGGCGGCGCCTTGCCGTGCGGCGAGGACAGGGTCGCGAGCGGTGTCGACGACCAGCCGATCCCCAGCGCCTCCGCGCCCGCCGCCAGCACCTGGGCGGCGGCGTTCAGCTCGTGCGGGCGGCGCGGGTAGCGCGGGCGCTTCGGCCCCCAGGGATAGGTGACGGGGCCGGAGATCTGCAGCGCCCGCTCGACCTCCGCGTAGTAGCGCCACATCTCGCGCCAGTCGATCGGCCAGTCGGCGCCGTAGCCGAGCCGGCTGCGCGACTTGAACCAGTCGGGCCGGAAGCGCAGGGAGACCATGGCGAAATGCACGGTGCTGCCGCCGACCGCCTTGCCGCTGTTGTTGGCGCCCAGCTTCAACGGCAGCTCGCCGTCGCACAGCCGGTCGTCGGTCCAGTAGAGCTTCTGCTGCTCCATCTCGTCGGAGGCGAAATCCTCCAGCGGCCGCCAGTAGGCGCCGGCGTCGAAGGCGACGACGGAGAATCCGGCCTCCGCCAGCTTGCAGGCCAGCGTGCCGCCGCCCGCCCCGGTGCCGACGATGGCGAAGTCGACCGGCTCGTCCTCGCCGTGCTCGCGCATCGGCACCCAGCCGCCGGGCACGAAGACGTCCGGCGCGCGGCCATGGCAGGCGCGGGGAGCCTCGGCCGGATCGCCGCCCCCCGGACGCTCATCGGACATGGCGGTTCTCCCGGCGCGCCGCATCCTCCCGCCCCGGCGCCGCTTCCGCGGCCTCCCAGGGATCGCGGCCGTCGAACCCCATGCGCACATAGCCACGCGGGCTCGCCGGGCCGCCGAAGCCGATCTCGCTCCAGGCGGCCGGGTGAGCGTAATAGAGGCCCACCAGATCGTACAGCAGGCGCGCGGAGAAGAAGGTCTTCGGCGCCATGCCCTGCCAGGCCGGGCCGGCGAGCCTGCCCTCCTGCATGTCCCGCAGCAGGGCGTCCTGCTCGGCGGGCGTCAGGTCCGGGAAGCCGCGGCCCTGGGCCTGCCGGCTCTCGGCGTCCAGCGCCGCCAGGGCGCGTTTCCAGGCGACATCCGTCGGCGGCAGGGCGACGTCGCGATTGCCGTCGCCCGGCCCCTCGCGCAGGCGCAGGTCCAGCAACGCTGCGACCGGCACCGGGCGCTCGCGCTCCGGCGGCTGCGGCAGGATGCGGTCGCAGAGCGCGCGCAGGACGCCCCATTCCGCCTCGTCGAAGAAGCGATGGTCGTCGATGCCGACGGCGAGCCGGCGGCCGACGACCTCGCGGGTCTTGTCGTTCCAGGACAGGCCGTCGCGCTTGGCCAGAACGTCGTAGCCGGGATAGCGGTCGCTCATCGCCCGTCTCCTTGCTCACGGCCGCTTCCGGCGACCTCGTCCCGCAACGCCAGGGCGGCCAGCCCGGCGAAGGCGAGCGCGGTGTAGCTCGGCGGGGCCGGCAGGGGCGGACCGTTCAGGATGTTCTGCCGCCAGTTGCCCCAGCCCCCCATGTTCCGGTGGACGCCGAAGGCGTGGAAGCCGGTTCCCAGCAGCCCGAGCCCGGCGGTCGCGCGCATCGCCAGGCGCGCCGCCCTCCGCGGCCCCGGCCCGTCGTGCCACAGGGTGCGCAGCAGGACCGCCGCGGCGGCGGGCGGGATGGTGACCGGCAGATACATGGCCGGGTTGTGGTAGGCGCCGCGGAAATGCAGCAGCGCCGTCTCCGCCACCGTCCCGAGGATGCCGGCGGCGGACAGGACGGTCAGCACCTGCGGCGCCGGCAGGCCGGCGACCGATGGCGGACCATCCGGCCCGTGGCGCACCCGTTCGGCCGCGAAGCCGAGGAGGCCGGCCAAGCCGATGGCGGCCGGGGCGCCGATCGGAGCGCCATAGAACAGGTTCAGCCAGGACAGCCCGCCCGGCCGCCGCGTCACGTTGCAGAGGTGGAAGGCGGTGCCGGCGATGCCGGTCAGCGCCGCCGCGGCATAGGTCGCGTCGCGGAACCGGTGGGCGCGCGGCCGCCGGTCGAGCGAGCCGTGCAGGCTGGCGGCGATGGTGGCGCCCGACGCCAGCAGCGGGGTGATCATCGCCGGGTTGTGGAAGGATCCGCGATAATGCTCGACGGCGCTGTCCGCCAGGACCGACGCACCCAGCAGGGCCGCCGCGCGGTTCAGCCGGCGGCCGGCCCGCACCGTAGAGCCCCCGTCATCCGGGGCGCCATCATCCGTGCCGGCGGCGCGTGACGGGCCGGGCCGCAGCACCCAGGCGAGCGCCGCCGCCGCGGCGACGCCGCCGAGCCCGGCCAGCAGCCCGTTGCGAACGCGGCGGCGGCCGGCGCCCAGCGGGTCGCGGGCAACCCCCGCCGGAACGCCGCCCGGCGGCGGGCGGACGGCGTCAAGCGCCGTAAGGGGGAGCAGCGCCATCGTCATGCCCTTCCTTCCTGCCTGGGGCCTGCCCTGCCTGGGGCCTGCCCTGCCTCGGGCCTGCGGCGAGCGGCACGTCGCGGACGCCGCAGCCGGAGGGGTAACTCCGCGCCGGTCAGGAAGGTCCCGCGGGGCACGCATTCGCGTCCCGCATTGCCGGGAACCGGAACCGGGCCGCAGGGATCATGTTGGAGCCCAGGAGACCGGACGCGGGGACCGGGAGCCAATGGGTGGCGCCCACGGTCCCCGATCAGCCCGCTTCAAGCACCCCAATCCAAGCGGCCCGAAGGGCTACGCGGCACGGAGAACATCCCATGGCACGCACGGCAGGCGACATCCTGGTGGACGTCCTGGTCGACTGGGGAGTCGACACGATCTTCGGCATCCCCGGTGACGGCATCAACGGCATCATCGAGGCCTTGCGCAAGCGCAAGGACGAGATCCGCTTCATCCAGGTCCGGCACGAGGAAGCGGCGGCCTTCGCCGCCTGCGGCTATGCCAAGTTCACCGGCAAGCTGGGGGTCTGCATCGCCACCTCCGGCCCCGGCGGCATCCACCTGCTGAACGGGCTCTATGACGCCAAGCTGGACCACCAGCCGGTGCTGGCGATCACCGGGCTGCAATACCACGACCTCGTCGGCACGCACACGCAGCAGGACGTGGAGCTGGACAAGCTCTACCAGGACGTCGCCGTCTACAACCAGCGCATCATGGGCGCGGCGCATGTCCGCAACATCGCGACGCTCGCCTGCCGCTCCGCCCTGTCCTACCGCGGCGTCGCCCACATCACCATCCCCGTCGACCTCCAGGAGCAGGCCGCCGGCGACGACATGCGGGCGCCGCGCAACGTCAAGGGCCACAACACCGCGCTGTTCGCACCGGAACTGCCGGTGCCGTCGGAGGCGGAGATGCGCCGGGCGGTGGAGATCCTGGACGCCGGCAAGCGCATCGTCATCATGGCCGGCCAAGGGGCGCTGCACGCCACCGACCAGCTCGAACGGCTGGCGGAGAAGACCGGGGCGGTCATCGTCAAGGCACTGCTGGGCAAGGCCGCCGTTCCGGACGACAGCCCCTACACCACCGGCCAGATCGGCCTGCTGGGAACCGAGCCGTCGCAGACGGCACTGGAGACCTGCGACACCCTGCTGATCGCCGGCTCGACCTTCCCCTACATCGAATACTACCCGAAGCCCGACCAGGCGCGCGGCGTCCAGATCGACATCGACCCGGCCCGCATCGGCCTGCGCTATCCGGTGGAGGCCGGGCTGGTCGGCGACTGCCGGCTGGCGCTCGACCTGCTGATCGATCGGGTGCGGCCGCACGAGGACCGTTCCTTCCTGGAGCGGGCGCAGAAGGGCAAGGCCGAGTGGATGCGGCTGATGGAGGAGCGCGGCACCCGCCAGGACATGCCGATGAAGCCGCAGGTCGCCGCCTGGGAACTGGGCAAGCGCCTGTCCGACACCGCGATCGTCGCCTGCGACAGCGGCACCATCGCCACCTGGTGGGCGCGCCAGATCCCGGTGAAGCGCGGCCAGATGCATTCGCTGTCGGGCAACCTCGCCACCATGGCGCCGGGCCTGCCCTACGCCATCGCCGCCCAGGTCGCCTATCCCGACCGCCAGGTCGTCGCCTATGTCGGCGACGGCGGCTTCTCGATGCTGATGGCCGACTTCGTCACCGCGGTGAAATACAACCTGCCGATCAAGATCATCATCAACAACAACGCCTCGCTCGGCCAGATCAAGTGGGAGCAGATGGTGATGCTCGGCAATCCGGAATATGTCTGCGACCTGCACCCCATCGACTTCGCCAAGGTGGCGGAGGCCTGCGGCGGCAAGGGCTTCACCATCCGCGACCCCAAGGATTGCGGCGCCATCCTCGACGCCGCGCTGGCCCATCCCGGCCCGGTGGTCGTCGACTGCATCGTCGACACCAACGAGCCGCCGATGCCGGCGAAGGTGCAGGCGAAGCAGGCCGCGCACTTCGCCGAGGCGCTGGCCCGCGGCACCCCCGACGCCCTGAAGATCGCCGCGACGGTGTTCAAGGACCGCGCGCGCGAAGTGATCTGAGGCAATCGTCCCGCGAGGCCGCCATGCCCGACCGCCGGCCCACCACAGACCGCCCGGCCATCGACCGGATCGCCGTCGAGACCTTCACCATCCCCACCGACGCGCCGGAAGCGGACGGCACCTTCGGCTGGGACCATACGGTGCTGGTGGTCGTCAGCGTGGAGGGCGGCGGCCGCAACGGCCTCGGCTACGGCTATGCCGACCGGGCGACGGCCCGGCTGATCGCCGGCACGCTGGGGCCGCTGGTGACGGGCATGGACGCCCTCGACGTCAACCGGGCCTGGATCGCCATGACGGCCGCCGTGCGCAACCTCGGCCGGCCGGGCATCGCGTCGATGGCGATCGCCGCCGTCGACGCCGCCCTCTGGGACCTGAAGGGCAAGCTGTTCGGCCGCCCGGTCGCCGACCTGCTCGGGCGGGCCCGCGACGCCACCCCCGCCTACGGCAGCGGCGGCTTCACCAGCTATTCCGACCGGATGCTGGCCGACCAGCTCGCCGGCTGGGCGGGGGACGGGCTGACGGCGGTCAAGATGAAGATCGGCGGCGATCCGGCCACCGCCGCGCGGCGGGCGGCGGTGGCGCGCGGCGCGATCGGAGACGGGGTGGACCTCTACGTCGACGCCAACGGCGCCTGCAGCCGCAAGGCAGCGCTGGCGACCGCCGAGGCGCTGGCCGGGCTGGGCGTCACCTGGTTCGAGGAACCGGTGTCCTCCGACGACCTGGAGGGGCTGCGGCTGGTCCGCGACCGCGGGCCGGCCGGCATGGCGATCGCCGCCGGCGAATACGGCTACACGCCGGCCTATTTCCGCCGCATGCTGGAGGCGGGGGCGGTCGACGTCATCCAGGCGGATGCCACGCGCTGCGGCATCACCGGCTTCCTCGCGGTGGCCGCGCTGGCCGAGGCGTTCGCCACACCACTGTCCGCCCATACGGCGCCCTCGCTGCACACGCAGGTGGCATGCGCCTGCCGTCCGATGATGAACATCGAGTATTTCCACGACCACGCCCGCATCGAGCGGATGCTGTTCGAGGGGGCGGCGGTTCCCAGGAACGGCCTGCTCGCCCCGGACCCCGGCCGGCCGGGGCTCGGGCTCGACTTCAAGCGGGCCGACGCCGAGCGGTTCAGGGATGCGGGGTGACGCCGGCCCGCGGGCCATGAAGACGGGAGGACGCCGATGAAGACGCTGCTGTACCGCAGCGATGCCGTTGCCCTGTTGCCCTTTTCCGCGCTGGCGGACATCTGCGTGCGCAGCGCCCGGAAGAACCGGACGCTGGGAATCACCGGCTTCCTGGTGGAGCATGAAGGAACATTCCTTCAGATCCTCGAAGGGGAGTCCGACGCTGTCCTCGCCCTGTTCGAGCGGATCGAAGCCGACACCCGGCATACCAACGTCACCGTCACCCTGTGCCACGACAGCGGACCGGACCGCAGCTTCGGCTTCTGGGCGATGAATGTCGGTCCGCTCGACGATCCGTCCTTCTGGACCGGCGACTTCGCCGGCCTGCGCCGGGCCGGCGAGTTCCGGTCGCGGAGCCGGGATCCCGACGTGGCACTGGCGGTCCTGCGCCGCGCCTACGAGTTCGCCGTGACGCTGGCCGGGAAGAACGAGGTGATCGCCAATTTCATCCGCGGCGGACACCCTTAGAGTCTGTCTGGTGCTTCTGGTCTTCCATGTGATTCACGTTTCAAGCGACAGCGCCTGAAACGATCACGCTCTAGGCGCCACGGACAGCTTGACGGGATGCTTTTGCATGGCATGGTCGCACCTCGCCCGGCCACACCGACGCCAACCCGGCCGGCCGTCGAGGAGAATGAGGTCCGATGAACGCCTTGCGGCGTCTGTCCGCTCCCGTGCTGGTGCTCGCCATCCTGGGTGCCCTGGCTGCGGCGAAGCCCTGGCTGCACGTCCATCTGGACCGGCTGGCCGGTCCCGGGCTCAGCACCGGATTCGATCTTGCCGTGGCGGCGGCGGCCTGGCTGGTCGCGGCCTGGGTCGGCTCGCGGGTGATCGACCTGCTGGCGGCGGGGAGCAGCGGCAGCAACGGCGGCACGAACGGCGCCGTTCCCCGGCAGCCGCGCATTCCGCGCCTGCTCAGCGACCTGCTGCGCTTCCTGGTCTACGGCGTGGCGGTGGTCGGCATCCTCGCCTTCGTGCTGAACCAGCCGGTCACCGGACTGCTGGCGACGTCGGGCGTCGCCATCGCCGTGCTGGGCTTCGCCCTGCGCAACATGATCGCCGACATCTTCGCCGGGATCGCGCTGAACATCGAGCATCCCTACCGCATCGGCGACTGGCTGGAGCTGTCGCCCGGCGTCTCCGGCCGGGTGGACGAGATCAACTGGCGAGCCACCCGCCTGATCGCATCCGACGGCACCGCGCTCATCGTGCCGAACGGCATCGTCGCCGGCAGCCGGTTCGTCAATTTCAGTTGGCCCAACCCGGCCTTCCGCACCACCGCCGCCATCCTGCTCGACAGCGACATCCCGGTCGAGCGCGCCAAGCGCATCCTGCTGTCGGCCCTGCTCTGCGCCGACGGCGTGCTGCCGACACCGCAGCCGGACGTGATCGTCGATGCCGTGACCCCCAACGGGATCAACTATCTGGTCCGCTTCTGGATCGACGACGGCGGCCGGGTGTCGCAGGTGCGCGACGCCGTGCTCTCGGCGGCCCTGTCCAACCTGGCGCATGCCGGGGTCGAGCCAGCCCGCCCGAAGCAGGAATCCCGCCCACGCGCGGATGCCGGCGTCGAAGGCGGCTCCCTGCGGCGCAGCCTGCTGCGGCGGCTGGAGCTGTTCGACGCCTTCGACGATCCCGAGATCGAGGCGCTCGGCCGCGCGATGCGGCGGCGGCTCATCGCCGCCGGCAGCGCCGCGGTGCGCCAGGGGGACGCGGGCGAGTCGCTGTTCGTCATCGCGGAGGGGGTGTTCGACGTCCAGGTCGCCGCGGCCGACCCCGGCGGCCGGCCGGCCGTCCGCCACCTGACCCGGCTGCGCCCCGGCGAGTTGTTCGGCGAGATGTCCCTTCTGACCGGCCAGCCGCGCAGCGCCTCGGTAGTCGCCTGTACCGACGCGGTGATCTTCGAGCTGGAACGCAGCCATCTCGATCCCGTGCTGCGCCGCCGCCCGGAATTGGCCGAGCGGCTGGCGGAACTGATGGCCGACCGCCAGAGCCGCAACAACACCCGTCCCGACCGCCCGGAGGGGTCGGCACCGCCGCCGCATGCGGAAAAGCAGGCGCTGCTGGCGCGCCTGCGCGGGATTTTCGGCCTGTGACGCGGCGACCGTAGCGGGCACCCCGGCGGCATCAGCTTCCTCCGCCACCAGGGACCGTCACCCTGCCCCACCGTGGCAAGGCCATTTTGCCACCCGGGATTGGTGGACGTGGCCGGCGCCGGTCCCCATCTATCGACCTCCGATCGCAGCGCCGGATGGGCGCGCGGCCGGACGCAGGCGTCGAACGGCCCTCCGCGCCGGCTTTCGCCGGGTCCAACCCTCATGGAATACCGGCATGGGATTCCGGCGTGGAACCCTGGCCGGTGCGGGACGTTATGCCGTGCGGACGCAGCAAGCGTTCCCGGCGGTCGTCGCGACCGCCTGCAACGGGTGGCGGCCGCATTCCGCAGCCGGCGCCCCCGGTGTTTGGCCCTTCTTGCGGGTCGAGCGCCCCTTCGTCCTGAACCAACGAGGAGGCTCGACAGCCGATGTGCGGACTGAGTGGTGAGATTCAATTCAAGACCGGTCACGCGGCCAATGTGGCGGCGGTGCAGGCCATGTGCGACCGCATGGCGGCACGGGGACCGGACGGCCACGGCCTGTTCGCCCATGGGCGCGTCGCATTCGGACATCGGCGCCTGAAGATCATCGACCTGAGCGAGGCCTCGCAGCAGCCGATGGTGGACGCCGACCTCGGCCTCACCATCGTCTTCAACGGCTGCATCTACAATCACCGGGACCTGCGCCAGGAGCTGGCCGGGCTCGGCTACCGCTTCTTCTCCGAAGGGGACACCGAGGTCCTGCTGAAGGCCTACCATGCCTGGGGCCGCGACTTCGTCAAGCGGCTGAACGGCATGTTCGCCTTCGCGATCCACGAGCGCGACAGTGGGCGCGTCGTGCTGGGCCGCGACCGGCTCGGCATCAAGCCGCTTTACCTGGCGGAGGTGCCGGGCGCCCTGCGCTTCGCCTCCTCGCTGCCGGCGCTGGTCGCCTCGGGCGGCATCGACACCGACGTCGATCCGGTCGCCCTGCACCACTACATGAGCTTCCACGCCGTCGTGCCGGCGCCATACACCATCCTGAAGGGCGTCCGCAAGCTGCCGCCGGCGACCATCCTGACGGTCGAGCCCGACGGCTCCCGGCAGGAAAGCACCTACTGGTCGCTGACGTTCGGGCCACAGGCCGGCGACGAAGGCCGCAGCTTCGCCGACTGGCGCGACCTGGTGCTGGAAAAGCTGACGCTCGCCGTGCGCCGCCGCCTGGTCGCCGACGTGCCGGTCGGCGTGCTGCTGTCCGGCGGCCTGGACAGCTCGCTGATCACGGCGCTTCTGGCGGAGAACGGCCAGAGCGGGCTGAAGACCTTCTCGATCGGCTTCGAGACTGTGGGTGACGAGCGCGGCGACGAATTCCAGTATTCCGACATCGTCGCCGAGCGCTTCGGCACCGACCACCACCGGCTGTTCGTCGACAGCGGGCGGGCGCTGCCCGAGCTGGCCAACTGCGTCCGGGCGATGTCGGAACCGATGGTCAGCCACGACAACATCGGCTTCTTCCTGCTGTCGCAGGAGGTGGCGAAGCACGTCAAGGTCGTGCAGTCGGGCCAGGGCGCCGACGAGGTGTTCGGCGGCTACCACTGGTATCCGCCGCTGCTGCAAAGCGGCGACGCGTTGGCCGATTACGCCCGCGTCTTCTTCGACCGCGACCATGCCGAAATGGCCGAGGCGCTCGACCCGCGGCTCGTCGGCGACGACCATTCGCGCCACTGGTTGGAAGGGCGCTTCGCCCAGCCAGGCGCCGAGCGGGCGGTGGACAAGGCCCTGCGCCTCGACACCACCGTGATGCTGGTCGACGATCCGGTGAAGCGCGTCGACAACATGACGATGGCCGCCGGGCTGGAGGCGCGGGTGCCCTTCCTCGACCACGAGCTCGTCGAGCTGGCGGCCCGCATCCCGGCCGAGATGAAGGTGGCCGAGGGCGGCAAATACGTCCTGAAGGAAGCGGCGCGCAGCGTCGTGCCGGCGGAGGTGATCGACCGGCCGAAGGGCTATTTCCCGGTGCCGGCGCTGAAATACCTGCGCGGCCCCTTCCTGGACCTGGTCCAGGACGTGCTGAGCGCCCCGGCGGCCCGCGAGCGCGGCCTGTTCCGTCCCGACTATCTGGGCCGGCTGCTGGCCAATCCGGACCAGCACATCACCCCGCTGCGCGGCTCGAAGCTGTGGCAGGCGGCGCTCCTGGAGTTCTGGTTCCAGGAACAGGGGCTCTGACCGCGATCCGCCGGTGCCGCGGTTGAGACGGCACCGGCGGCAACCGCCAACAGGAACCGGCCCCCTGCGCAACGGCCCCCTGCGCAACGGCCGGCGAGGCGCCCTCCCGTGCCCCTCGCCGCCACCGCAGCGGGATCCGAAAGGCAAGACCGGCCGACCACCCGGGGAGATCCACAGCATGACCTACGCCCGCGTAAAGCCGCACCGGCTCGAACGTGCCGCCAGCGCCAGCCTTCGCCACACCGGGCGCCATACCGTCGACGACGACGCCGACGACGGCACCACGCCGCGCCGCGACGTGGTGATCGATTGCGGCTGGGGCCGGTTGATCTTCGCCCACACCTTCGACGACCTCGACCGGCTGGTCGGGACGCTGCGGCAGGAGGCGCCGGGGACCCGCGACATCGCCTTCTACCTGCAGGACCCCCATGTTGCGCTGGCCCAGGCGCCGCAGGAGCTGTTCCTCGACCCCTCCCACACGTTCCGCCTGTGGCTGACCGACTACCGGCCTTCGCGGCGCCGGCCCAAGGGCTACACGGTCCGCCGCCTGCGCACCCGCGAGGACGCCGAGGGCGTCCAGCGCATCTACGCCCGGCGGCGGATGGTCCCGGTGTCCGCCTCCTTCCTGGTGGCGACGCGCAACAGCCGGCTGCTGACCCATTTCATCGCCTGCGACGAGAGCACCGGCGAGGTGATCGGGGCGGTGACCGCCGTCGACCATGCCCACGCCTTCGCCGACCCGGAGAACGGCAGCTCCCTCTGGTGCCTGGCGGTCGATCCGCAGGCCTCCTTCCCCGGCGTCGGCGAGACGCTGGTGCGCACGGTGGCGGAGCACATGCAGGCGCGCGGCCGCGCCTTCGTCGACCTGTCGGTCCTGCACGACAACGAGACGGCGATCGCGCTCTACGAGAAGCTGAATTTCCGCCGCATCCCGGCCTTCGCGCTGAAGACCAAGAACCCGATCAACGAACGGCTGTTCATGGGACCGGAACCCGGCGAGCAGTTGAACCCCTATGCGACGATCATCGTCAACGAGGCCCGGCGCCGCGGCATCGGCGTCGACATCCTGGATGCCGAGGCCGGCTATTTCTGCCTGACCTGGGGCGGGCGCAGCGTCGTCTGCCGCGAATCGCTGAGCGAGCTGACCTCCGCCATCGCCATGAGCCGGTGCGACGACAAGGCGGTCACCCGCCGCGTGCTGGAGCGCGCCTCGCTGAAGGTTCCGGCCCAGGCGGTCGCCGGCGAGCCGGAGGAGAATGCCCGGTTCCTGGAGACGCACGGCCGCATCGTGGTCAAGCCGGCCCGCGGCGAGCAGGGCCGCGGCATCACCGTCGACATCCGCGATGCCGAGACCATGGAACGCGCCATCGCCGCCGCCCGCCAGCATTGCGACACCGTGCTCCTGGAGCAGTTCTGCGAAGGCCAGGACCTGCGCATCATCGTCATCGACAAGAAGGTGGTGGCCGCAGCCGTGCGGCGGCCGGCCGAGGTGACCGGCGACGGCACCCACAGCGTCCGCGAACTGATCGAGGCGCAGACGCGCCGGCGGGCCGCCGCCACCGGCGGCGAGAGCCGGATCCCGATGGATGCCGAGACCGAGCGCTGCCTGGCCGCCGCCGGCAAGGGCTACGACGACATCCTGCCGGCCGGCGAGGTGCTGGCGGTGCGCAAGACGGCCAACCTGCACACCGGCGGCACCATCCACGACGTCACCGACGCCCTGCACCCGGAGCTGGTGGAGGTCGCGACGGTCGCCGCCCGCGCGCTGGACATTCCGGTGGTCGGCTTCGACCTGCTGGTGGAGGCGCCGGAGCGTCCCGGCCACGTCTTCATCGAGGCGAACGAGCGTCCGGGCCTCGCCAACCACGAGCCCCAGCCGACGGCGGAGCGCTTCGTCGACCTGCTGTTCCCGCAGACGCGCGGCATCCTGTGAGACGGATGCGGGATGCCTCCGATGACCCGCCCCCTGCGCGCCCCGCCCGCGCCGGCATCCCCAAGGGGCGCTGACGCCGCGGGACGGGCCGGGAGGGGGCGGCCGCCCACCTCGAACCACCTGTTCCCCCGCAACCCTTGAGGACCGACCATGGCCGTTCCGCTGCCCATCGACATGGAATATGTCACGGACATCCTGTTCCGGCTGCTGACCACGCCCAGCCCGACCGGCTGCACGGACGACGTGATCCGGCTGTGCTGCGCCGAGCTGGAGCGGATGGGCATCCGGTACGAGCTGACCCGCCGCGGAGCGATCCGGGCCGACCTGAAAGGCGTGCAGTCCAGCCCGGACCGCGCGCTGGTCTCCCATGTCGACACGCTGGGCGCCCAGGTGAAGATGCTGAAGGACAACGGGCGGATGGAGCTGGTGCCGGTCGGCCACTGGTCATCGCGCTTCGCCGAGGGCGCGCGCTGCACGATCCTGACCGACCGCGGGCCGTGGCGCGGCACGATCCTGCCGCTGAAGGCGTCGGGCCACACCTACAACGAGGAGGTCGATACCCAGCCGGTGAGCTGGCGGCAGGTGGAACTGCGCGTCGACGCCCCCTGCACCAACCGGCGTGAGCTGGAGGAGCGCGGCTTCAACATCGGCGACTTCGTCTCCATCGACCCGCAGCCGGAATTCCTGGAGAACGGTTTCATCGTCTCCCGCCATCTCGACGACAAGGCCGGCGTGGCGGTGATGCTCGGCGCCGCCAAGGCCGTCGTCGAGACCGGCGTGCCGCTGCCGGTCGACTGCCACCTGCTCTTCACGATCTCCGAGGAGGTCGGGTCGGGAGCCTCGTCCGTCCTGCACCAGGACGTCGCCGAGATGGTCACCATCGACAACGGCACCGTCGCACCCGGCCAGAACAGCAGCGAATACGGCGTCACCATCGCGATGGCCGACAGCACCGGCCCGTTCGACATGGCGCTGACCCGCTCCCTCCTGTCGTTATGCGAGGCACAGAACATCCCGCACCAGCGCGACGTCTTCCGCTACTACCGCTGCGACAGCGCATCCGCCATCGAGGCCGGCAACGACATCCGCACGGCGCTGATCTGTTTCGGCATCGACGCATCGCACGGCTATGAGCGGACACACGTCAACGCCTTGGAAAGCCTCGTCCGCCTGCTCGTGCTCTACATGCAGAGCCCGCCGCGCGACTGAGCGGAACCGGCACCGCTCCCGCCCCGCGCGAGCCGGCAACTTCATAGGTTTTTATTCCGATATTCCAGGCCGCCCAGGGTCCTCCTGGGCGCTTGGGCAAATTATGCCCCAAAAAGGGTTCAAATTCGATCGCACTGATGTTAGCTTGACCTCCGGCACAAGCACGGGTGTCCGCCTTGTTTGCGCCACAATCACGCTTGACCGACAGGTCATATGCCGGAATCATTCGCCCAACGGCGAGGAGGTTTGATCAGTTGTTATTATAGGATTCAGGAACATTCCCATTCGCCGGACTTATCGGATTTGAGGATCACCACTTCTTTACTGGCAGCATCTTCAATCCCGTGACGCAGTGATTGCCTGCTAGCAATCGCATCCTGTCCGCGCGCCATCGGCGCCATCGGACCTAAGTCCTTCTCAGCGTGCCTCATCGCGTGCCCTGCGGGCCGCCGCACGCTCCCACCCGACAATGGTCGCAGCCGCCATTCCGACTCCCATGCGGAGGACGGACCGGGCGTCGCCATGCCGTTTCGGGCCATCCCGGGAGACATCAGCGCATGACCGCAAAAATCGCCGTCAAAGGCGTCACCAAAATCTTCGGAAACCAGCCGCGCCAGGCAATGACCCTGCTGAAGGCCGGCCGTTCCAAGGACGAGGTTTTCAAGCAGACCGGCCAGACGGTCGGCGTCCTCGATGCCAGCTTCGACATCCAGCCCGGCGAGATCTTCGTCGTCATGGGGCTGTCCGGCTCCGGCAAGTCGACGCTGGTGCGGATGCTGAACCGCCTGATCGACCCGACGGCGGGCGAGATCCTGGTGGACGGGCGCGACATCACGCGCCTGTCGGCCCGCGACCTCATGGACCTGCGGCGGCGCGACCTGTCCATGGTCTTCCAGTCCTTCGCCCTGATGCCGCATCTGCGTGTCTGGCAGAATGCCGCCTTCGGGCTGGAGATCGCCGGCGTCGACCTCGCCGCCCGCCGGGACAAGGCCCAGCAGGCGCTGGAGGCCGTGGGGCTCGGCGCCTATGCCGAAAGCTGGCCGCGCGAGCTTTCGGGCGGCATGCAGCAGCGCGTCGGGCTGGCCCGGGCGCTGGCCAACGAGCCGTCGGTCCTGCTGATGGACGAGGCCTTCTCGGCCCTCGATCCGCTGATCCGGGCGGAGATGCAGGACGAGCTGCTGCGGCTGCAGGCCGAACGCCAGCGCACCATCGTCTTCATCAGCCACGACCTGGACGAGGCGATCCGCATCGGCGACCGGCTGGCCATCATGGAAGGCGGCCAAGTGGTCCAGGTCGGACGGCCCGACGAAATCCTGAAGAACCCGGCCAACGACTACGTCCGCAGCTTCTTCCGCAACATCGACGTCACCAAGGTGCTGACCGCCGGCGACATCGCCCGCCGCGACCAGGTGACGGTGGTCCGCCACACCGGTGAAGGACCGCGGGCCGCGCTGCGGCAGCTACGCGAGCGCGACCGCGAGTTCGCCTATGTGCATGACGGGCGGCGCAGGTTCCAGGGCGTCGTCTCCACCGACACGCTGCTGGCGGCGATCGAACGGTCGAACGGCTCGGCCACCATCGACCAGGCATTGCTGCCGGGGATCGAGGCGGTGCCGTCCAACCTGCCGATGGAGGAGGTGCGCCAGCGCGTCGCCGCCAGTCCCTGCCCGCTGCCGGTGATCGACGCCGGCGGCGCCTTCCTGGGGGCGATCTCGAAAACCGCCTATCTCGAAACGCTGGGGCGGGGAGCCTGACGATGGACATGGATTTCAAGCTGCCGTTCGGATCCTGGGCGGAAGCGGCCGTGCTGTTCCTGCTGGATCATGCGCAATGGCTGTTCGACGGCATCGACGCGGTGATCGGCGCCGTCGCCGACGGCGTCCAGGGCGCGCTGACCTCCCTGCCGGGAACGGCGCTCGCCGCGCTGATCGTGCTGGTCGGGCTGTGGCGGATCGGCTGGCGCTTCGCGCTGTTCGCCCTGGCCTCGCTGCTGGTGGTCGTCGGCCTCGGCATGTGGCCGCAGATGGTCGACACGCTGGCGCTGGTGCTGACCTCCACCGCGGTGGCCCTGGTGGTGGGCATTCCCCTGGGCATCCTGGCCGCCCGCCACGACAGGGTGCAGGCCGTGCTGCGCCCGGCGCTGGACCTGATGCAGACGATGCCGGCCTTCGTCTACCTGATCCCGGCGGCGATGCTGTTCGGCCTCGGGCGGGTGCCGGGAACCATCGCCACCATCATCTTTTCGATGCCGCCGGTTGTCCGCCTGACCAGCCTCGGCATCCGGCAGGTCCCGCACGAGCTGGTCGAGGCCGGGCTGGCCTTCGGATGCACGCCGACGCAGCTCCTGCGCCGCGTCCAGTTCCCGACCGCCCTGCCCTCGATCATGGCCGGCATCAACCAGACCATCATGCTGTCGCTGTCGATGGTGGTGATCGCCTCGATGATCGGCGCGGGCGGCCTCGGCAACGAGGTGCTGAGCGGCATCCAGCGCCTGGACATCGCCCAGGGCTTCAACGGCGGCCTGGCGGTGGTGATCCTCGCCGTCCTGCTCGACCGCATCACCCAGAGTTTCGGAAGCCGCGCCGGCGCCCCCACGCCCCGGCCGAGCCTGTCCGCGCTGCGCGCGCGGCTGCTTCCGGCCGGCGCGCCGCAGCCGGGCGAGGCCGGATCGGTCCGCCCTGAAGGAGCACAACAGGCGGGGTGAGCCAACCCCCGCAAGAGAGTATCGGAAGGATTGATCTTGATGAGACGCGCTTTTCTGAAAATGCTGGCCCTCGGTGCCGCCGCGGCCGTCGGATGCGCCACGCTGGGGGCACCCGCCCTCGCCGCCGAGACGAAGCCGGTCCGCATCGGCTGGACCGCCTGGTCGGACGCCGAGGCGGTGACAAGGCTCGCCGAACGGCTCATCACGGAGCGCCTGCACCAGCCGGTGGAGCTTGTCCTGGCAGACATCGGCCTGCAGTACCAGGGCCTGGCCAAGGGCGACCTCGACTTCATGATGATGTCCTGGCTGCCGGCCACCCATGCCGACTACATGGAGAAGCTCGGCGACAAGGTGGTGCCGCTTGGCATCCTCTATACCCGCGCACGCCTGGGCTGGGCGGTTCCGGACTATGTCCCGGCCGACCAGGTCCGTACCGTCGCCGACCTCGCCAAACCCGAGGTGCGGGCGAAGCTGGGCGGCAGGATCCAGGGCATCGATCCTGGCGCCGGCCTGATGAAGGCCTCCGAGAAGGCGATCGACGCGTACGGCCTGAAGGACTACAGCCTCGTCTCCGCCAGCGGCGCCGCGATGACCGCCGCGCTCGGCCGCGCCGAACGGCGCAAGGACTGGATCGTCGTCACCGCCTGGAATCCGCATTGGATGTTCGCCAAGTGGAAGCTGCGCTACCTGGAGGATCCCGAGGGTGCGCTGGGCGGCCTGGAGCGCGTCCAGGTCATGGGGCGCAAGGGCTTCTACCAGGATCATCCCGACATCGCCGAATTCCTGACCCGCATGTACCTGCCCCTGGAGGAGTTGGAGGGGATCATGCTGGAGGCCGACAACAGCTCCTACGACAAGGCGATCGACGACTACATCGCCAAACACAAGGAGCGGGTCGACTACTGGGTCACCGGCCAGATGCCGGCAGGCTGAGCCTGTCAGCGGGGGATCGACCGTTCGCGTCGCTGCGGGGGCCGGGGCATGCGCTCCGGCCCTCCTGCCGTCCACGCCGGGTCAATCGCTCCGGCGTCCGGGGCGCAGGATGCCGGGCAATCGGCCGATATGCCCGGCCAGGAAGTCGATCAGCAGGCGGACGCGTGTTATGCCGGCGCGCTCGGGAACGATCAGCATGCTGAGAGGAACCGGCGGCAGCGACTGGTCCGGCAGGACCTTCTCGAGCCGCCCGGCGTCGAGATGGTCCGCGACCAGCCAGAGATGCGCCGGCGCGATCCCGCGGCCGGCGACGAGGGCCTCGCGGACGGCCAACCCATGGTCGACGCGGAACCGTCCGGCGAAGGGGACGTCGGTCCGCCGTCCGTCGGCACCCAGCAGAGTCAGGCTGTCGCTGCCCGCGACGTTGGTCATCCGGATGCCCTCATGCAGCGCGAGGTCCGCCGGGACCGACGGGCGGCCGCGCCGGTCGAGGTAGCCGGGCGCCGCCACCAGCAGCCGATGGGACTCGCCGAGCGGGCGCAGCTTCATGGAGCTGTCGGAAAGCGGCCCGAGGCGGATCGCGATGTCGACCCCGTCGCGGACCAGATCGATGCGCTGGTCGGACAGGCTGAAGTCGACGGCGATGTCGGGATGCAGATCCTGGAAGGCGAAGATCAACCGGCTGACCCACAGCGTCCCGAAGGCCGCCGTGCAGGAGATGCGCACGGTGCCGGCCGGCGCCCCCCGCGCGCCCCGCACCTCGTCGCCGGCCTGCTCGACCAGGCGCAGGATCTGGACGCAGTCGGCATGGTAGCGCTGTCCCTCCTCGGTCAGGCTGAGGCGGCGCGTGGTCCGGCTGAGCAGCGCAGCGCCGAGCGCCTCCTCAAGCTCGCGGAGCTGGCGCGTCACCGTCGATTGCCCGATCCCCATCTCGCGCGCGACCGCCGACAGGCTGCCGCGCTCGACCACGCGGACGAAGATCCGCATCCGGTCGAGGGTGACGTCCGATTTATCCATTTTCCGGCACAATCCTATCCGTCCACAAGGTATAGCGGATGGATCGCGGCTCGGCTACCTGGGAGGGCGTACCCGTCATCCCCATCACGAAGGAGCCGCCTGCATGAACGTCCTGCTCGTCTTCGCCCATCCCGAGCCGTCGTCGCTCAGCGCCTCGCTGCGCGACGTCGCCGTCCGGGAGCTTCAGGACCAGGGCCACGAGGTCCGCGTGTCGGACCTCTATGCCGACCGCTGGAAAGCGCAGGTCGACCGCGACGATTTCCCGGCCCTGGGGCCGGCGGAGCGCTTGAAGGTTCCCGCCGCCTCGCGCGACGCCCATGCCGGCGGCACGCTGACCGCCGACGTCAGGGCGGAGCAGGAGAAGCTGCTGTGGGCGGACGCCGTGATCCTGCAGTTCCCGCTCTGGTGGTTCACCATGCCGGCCATCCTCAAGGGCTGGGTCGAGCGGGTCTATGCCCGCGGCTTCGCCTACGGCGTCGGCGAACACAGCGACCGGCGCTGGGGCGACCGGTACGGCGAGGGGCTGCTGGCCGGGAAGCGCGCCATGCTGGTGGTGACCGCGGGCGGCTGGGAGGAGCATTACTCGGCGCGCGGGATCAACGGCCCCATCGAGGACCTGCTGTTCCCGATCAACCACGGCATCCTGTTCTATCCGGGCTTCGAGGTGCTCCCGCCCTTCGTCGCCTATCAGGCCGACCGTCTCGACGATGCCGGCTTCGAGCGCGTGGCGGCCGGGCTGCGCGAACGGATGCGGACGCTCGCCACCACCCCGCCGATCCCCTACCGCCGGCAGAACGACGGCGACTACCTCATTCCCGCGATGACGCTGCGGCCGGGCCTGGGCGGCCCCACGGCAGCCGGCTTCGCCCTGCACCGGAAGGACGGCCCTGCCGAAGGCTGATCCGCCCCGCTTGGGGCTTCAGCCGGAGGCCCGGGCGCCACCGGCGCCGGATCCATTGTTGCCAGCCCCATTGGCGCCGGCCCCATTGGCCCCATCGGCGCCAGCCGGCCCGGTTTCCCGGTCCGCCTCGAACAGGGCCTGGAGTTCCTCCGCGGCCTGACGCGACGTCTGGATGAGCTGGGATTCGTCCTGGTGGACCGCATGCTGACGGATCAGGGTGCGTTCGTCGTGGGCGCGGAAGGTGTCCAGGGTGCGCACGACGTCCGCTTCCGCAAGGCCCATGTTGCGCAGCACGTCGGCGGTCAGGCGCAGGCTGCTGTCGAAGGTTTCGCGGACGATGTGGGTGACGCCGCGGTCCATCAGGAAATGCGCGTGGCGGCGGTTGCGGGCGCGGGCGAAGATGGTCACGTCGGGAAAATGCCGCTTCGCCAGCTCCACCACCTTCAGCGACTGTTCCATGTCGTCGAGCGCCACGACCAGAACCTTGGCCTTCTCGGCCCCGGCGGCGCGCAGCAGCTCGACGCGGGTCGGGTCGCCGTAATAGACCTTGCTGCCGAACTTGCGGACGAAATCCACCTGGGCGGCATTCTGCTCCAGCGCCGTGAAGGGAATGCCGCGCACCCGCAGCACGCGGCCGACCACCTGCCCGACGCGGCCGAAGCCGCAGATGATCACCGGCGGATGGTCGTCCGGCAGAGGGTCGAAGGGGCGCTTTGGCCTGTTCGACAGGAGCCGCGGGGCGATCCAGCGTTCCTCCGCCGCGAACAGCAGCGGCGTCGCCAGCATCGACAGCGTCACCACCAGCATGGCCGACGCCGCCTGCTCCCGCCCCATGGCGCCGCCATCGGCCGCCAGCCCGAACAGCACGAAGCCGAATTCGCCGCCCTGGCTCAGCACCGTCGCCATGCGGACCGCCCCGGCCCAGGGCACGCCGGCGACACGGGCGAGCAGCAGCATCACCAGCGCCTTGGCCATCAGCAGGCCGGCGGCCAGACCGAAGAAGCGGACGGGATGGGCGAGCAGCGCCGGGATGTCCGCCCCCATCCCGACCGTGACGAAGAACAGGCCGAGCAGCAGCCCCTCGAAGGGCTCGATGTCGGCCTGGACCTCGTGGCGGTATTCGGAATCGGACAGCAGGACGCCGGCCATGAAGGCGCCGAGCGACATCGACAGCCCAGCCTCCTCGATCAGCACGGCGGTGCCGATGACGATCAGCAGCGCCGTCGCCGTGAAGATCTCCGGAGCGCCGGCACGGTCGACGGTGCGGAAGATCGGACGCAGCAGGTACCGGCCACCGATCAGCACGGCCACCACCGCCACCGCCGCCTTGGCGACCGCCAGCCAGGCGTTGTCCGCCTGCGGCATCGACCCGTTGCCCAGCAGGGGCAGCAGCGCCACCGCCGGGATGATGGCGAGATCCTGGAACAGCAGGACGGAGAAGGCGTTGCGCCCCGACTGGTTGGCGAGCAGTCCGCGCTCGGCCATCATCGGCAGCGCCATCGCGGTGGAGGACAGCGCCAGCCCGAAGCCCAGCACCACGGCGCCGGGCAGCGGCAGGCCGAGCCCCCAGCGGCAGAGCGCGGCCACCAGCGCGCCGGTCGCCAGGACCTGCGCCCCGCCCAGCCCGAGGACGGATTTCCGCATCACCCAGAGGCGGGCCGGCCGCAGTTCCAGGCCGATCAGGAACAGCAGCATCACCACGCCGAGTTCGGAGGCATGGCCGATCGCCCCAGCGCCGGAAACCAGGCCGAGCCCGGCGGGGCCGACGACCAGTCCGGCGGCGAGATAGCCGAGCGGCGCCCCGAAGCCGAAGCGCTTGGCCACCGGCACGGCGACCACCATCGCCGCCAACAGCACCACCAACGTCACCAGTTCCGCCATGTCCCCCGCCGAAATGCTGTGGCCGGGGGACTATGGCGTGTTTTCAACTGCCAAGGCTAGACACTTGTCGGCCTGCACACACCATACTTAGAGTCTATCCGGTGCTTATGGCAGCACCGGATAGACTCTAAACTATTGGTTTTGCCTGTGACTCACGTTTCAAGCGATACCGCTTGAAACGAACACACTCCAGGGGTGGTGTGCGGCAGGGGGGCCGCGTCACTCGGCGGCGTTGACCATGCGCGGGCCGTTAGACGGCGGGTTGCCGCGGGCGGCCCAGCGGGTCAGCAGCAGGATGCCGGCCACCACCGCGACATAGGCGATGAGCTGCGCCTCGGTCGGCCGGTCGGTGTAGCCGACCATGATGTGAAGCGCCTGCCCGACGAGGCTGTTGTCGCGCAGCACGCCCGAGGTGTCCCACAGGATCTGGCCGCCCGCCATCAGGATGCCGGCCTGGGCCAGGAAGTTGACGGCGGTCGCCGCCATGCCGGCAGCCAGCAGGGTGAGCAGCCAGGTGGTGGTCTGGAACAGGTAGCGGGTCGGAATCTGCAGCAGTCCGGCATAGAGCAGCACCGAAACCAGGGCACCCAGCGCCATGCCGCCCAGCCCGCCGGCGGCAACGGTGGCGATGCCGCCCTCCTCCGACGCCAGGATACCGGTGAGGAACAGCACGACTTCGGAGCCCTCGCGCAGCACGGCGACGCCGATGACGATGGCAAGCGCCGCCAGCGACTTCTCGCCGCTCGACACCGCCTGGCCGACCGCCCTCATGTCGCGCGCCAGCTCGCGCCCATGCTGCGCCATCCAGGCGTTGTGCCAGGCCAGCATCACGACGGCGACCAGCAGGACGCCGGCGTTGAACAGCTCCTGCCCGGTGTCGGCGAACAGCGAACTGATGCCGTCGGCGAAGGCGGCGACGATGCACGACCCGATGATGCCGCCGAGAATCCCCAGCGCCACCCATCGCCCGCGCCCGGCGACGCCCTTGGTGGCGGCGAGCACGATGCCGACGATGAGGCCGGCTTCGAGGACCTCGCGGAACACGATGATCAGACTGGCGAGCATGGTCGTCTCCGGTGGGCGGGCGGCGGAACGGACGGGAGGGAAACCGTCACTCGGCGATCACGGCGCCCTGCGCCGTCGCCTCGTGGAACTCGCCGAAGAACGGGTAGCGGCCAGGCGCGAGCGGCCCGATCATGACCTTGATCTGCTTGCGGCCGCCGACGATCTTCTCGACCTTCAATTCGCCGCTCTCGAACTCTTCCGACGTCGCGTCCTGGTTGTCGACCAGCAGGGTCACCCGCTTGTTGGCCGGCACCTTCACCTCGGCCGGCTCGAACTTGTGCTCCTTGATGACGATCGTCACCGGGTCGTCGGCACGGGCGGGCGAGGAGGGAAGGAACAGGGCGGCCGACAGCGCCAGCGCGCAGGCGGAGAGGGCGGAGGCACGGCAAGGAAGGAAGCGGGGCATTCGCGGGAAACCTTGAACCTTGGATGAGCGTTTGCTTGTGAAAATCATTCTCATCCCACGCCGCCCGGGTCAAATGAAAATGCCCTCCCGGTCGCCGCAACGCACCTGCGACGGAAACGCGCAGCCGGAGGACCGCCCGGCCACCGGACCGACGGGATGAGGCTACCGGTAGACGCCGTAGCGCCCGTAGCCCGGCCGCCGGAGGACCGCGGGACGATGGATGTCGAGCGGACGCGCCGGCCGGCGGGGCGGCGTGGAAGCGCCCGCCAGGTCGCGGAGCCGGGCGACCCGCGCCTCGGTCGGCGGATGCGTGCGCAGCAGCGACGGCTCGGGAATGCGGCGTCCGGGAAGGAAGATGTCCTCCCAGAAGCGGCCGGTCCGCCTCTCCAGCTTCATCAGGGCCGAGGCGAGGCCGCCCGCGTCGCCGGTAAGCCGCACGGCGTTGCGGTCGGCATCGAACTCCCGCGTGCGGGACAGCGCAAGCTGGAGCAGGGACATCAGCGTCGGCGAGAAGATCAGCAGCAGCGGCACATGCCACGGCACCACCGCGGCCCCGGCCAGCAGCAGCGGGACATTGAGGAGCAGGATGAGCTGCCCCACCCACGAGGCCAGGGAAACGACGCGCGACATCACGTCGGCGACCGCCATGATCCACAGGTCGCGGGCGGCGATGTGGGCGACTTCGTGCGCCAGCACGCCCGCGAACTCGCGGCGGTCGAGCAGCCGCAGAAGGCCGTCCGTCACGCAGACGGCGCTGTCCTCCGGATCGCCGACGGCGAAGGCGTTCGGCATCGAGCTCGGGATGTAATACAGCTCCGGCCGCTGCGGCAGGCCGGCCCGCTGCGCCAGTTCTGCGAGGAGCGCCGCCCCCTCCGGAAATTCGGCGCCTCGCAGTCTTTGGGCATGGTAGGCGGACAGCAGGACGCGCTTCGGCATGCCCGGCGCCAGCAGAAGCCCGAGGATCGCCCCGGCCACCACCAGCAGCGTCAGCATCCCGCCCGCCACCGCGGAGATGCAGAGCCAGGCGATCGCCGCCATGCCGGCGATCAGGAGCAGCGACTGGATATGATTGACGAGCCGGTGGCGAAAATCCGGCCGGAGCATGCCCACCCTCCCGGATCACATCGGCCGCGTGCCCCCGACCGGCCCGGCTGCGAGCCGGAGGCGGAGGCGTGCGGCCGCCCTGCCCCAAGATGAAGTGCGGTCACGCCGCCGCTTCAAGGGGCGCCGCTTCAAGGGCCACCGCTTCAAGGGCCACCGCTTCAAGGGCCACCGCTTCAAGGGCCACCGCCTATTGGGCGGCCGCCTCGCTCCTCACCTCTTCCAGGACACGGCGCAGGTCGCCGGGATGCAGCGGCTTGTGCAGGAAGGCGCAGCCGCGGCGCTGGCCCTCCAGGAGGGATTCCGGCGCCGTCTCGCCGGTGAGGACGACCGCCGGGATGTTCGTCTTGAACAGTTTGCGCACGCGGTCGATCACGTCGAAGCCGGAGACCTTCCCCGGCAGGCGCAGGTCGGTCAGGATGGCGTCGGGCGGGCCTTCCAGCCCGTCGACCGCGGCGAACACCTCGCGCATGTTGGACGCCGAAACGAAGGCGCAGCCCCAGCTTTCCAGCGTCAGCAGCAGGCCCGACAGCACCATGTTGTCGTCGTCCACCACCAGGACGCGCATCCCCTCCAGCGGCAGGCCGGCCGCCTCGCCGGCGGTGGCGGGAGGAGGCGGGGCCTCCTCGACGGCCTCGCCCTCGATCTGCTCCACCGTGACGGCGAAGACCGAGCCGCGGCCGGAGCGGGACTGCACGTCGATGGGTGCGTTCAGCAGCAGCGACAGGCGGCGGACGATGGCGAGCCCCAGCCCGAGCCCGCGCGTCGGGTCGCGGCTGGGGTTGGTGAGCTGGTGGAACTCGTCGAAGATGACGTCCAGCTTGTCCTGCGGGATGCCGAAGCCGGTATCCCACACCTCGATCCGCCAGCGCCCCCGGCGCCGGCGCAGCCCCAGCACGATGCCGCCCTGCTGGGTGTAGCGGATGGCGTTGGCCAGCAGATTGCGGACGATGCGCCCCAGCAGCACGGGGTCGCTGCGGGTGACCGCCTGGCCGGTGACATGGACGCGCAGGCGCAGCCCCTTCTCCTCGGCCTGCGGCCGGAACTCGTCGGCGAGCGACTGCAGCAGGCCGTTCAGGGACACCGGTTGCAGGTCGGGCTCCACCGTGCCGGCGTCGAGGGTGGAAATGTCGAGCAGCGCGTTGAGAAGGCGCTCGCCGGCGGTCATCGCATTGGCCAGCATGCCCGCGGTGCGCATCGCCCGGGCATTGCCCTCCACCTGGGTGGTCAGGGCATCCAGGAACAGCCGCATCGCCTGGAAGGGCTGCCGCAGGTCGTGGCTGGCCGAGGCGAGGAAGCGGGAACGCGCGGCGGTGGTGCGGTCCACCTCCGCCCGCATGGTCTCGGTCATGCTGGCGATCGCGCCGTCGAGCGTCGCGCTGGCCAGCACGCCGACCGCCCGCCCGTCGACCAGGAGCGGCACCGCCCGCAAGATCAGCGGCGGGCTGACCGGCAGGGTCAGCAGGACGGAGTCGGGGATGACGTCGCCCACGCCCGGGTCGCCATAGAGCGGATAAAGCGCCTCGGCCAGCGCCCGCCAGGCGTCCGGGAACAGCGCCGACCCGCTCTCGTCACGGTTCGCGGCGCGCGGGCGGTTCAGCAGGGCGGCCAGCATCTCGTTGCAGCGGACGGCGGCCGTCTCCGGCGAACCGACGACCAGCATGGCCGGAACGGTCCCGGCCGCGCAGACCCGGCGCGCGTTGTCGAGGCACTCGCAAAAGCGCAGATCGGTCGGGGACATCGGGGTGGCCGAGGGTCTGTGCATCGTGTTGGTGTCTCGCGGGAGCCCGGTCTCGTGGAGGGTCTGGAGGCTGATCGCCATGGGCACCGGGCCGACCATCGGTAAGTTTCGACAAGCCGCCTGAGAATAAACGCACGGCTCCGCTTCCGAAATCACACGATGGCTCTACTCCCTCCTATGCGGAAGGTGCAAGCCGCGACAGACGCAACAGGTGGTCCTCGACGAAGTATTTCCGGCGGAGCAATGCCATCAGGCGTACCTTCAGCACGTCCATCGTCTGTGCCTTGCCGACGAAATCATCCGCGCCGGCATTGAGGCTGATCATCAACTGGTCCTCGTCGTCCTGGCTGGTCAGGATGACGATCTGGAAGAACAGGCCGCGCTGCCGGCGGAAGCGGTCGAACCGCTGGCAGAGCTGGGTGCCGCTGGTGCCGGGCATGACGAGGTCGAGGATCACGCAGTCGAGCCCGCCGCCGGCCAGCGCCGTCACCGCCTCGTCGGCGTTGCGGGCGGCGGTGACGGCGCAGCCCTCCTGCTCCAGCTCGGCACGCAGGAACTCGCGGTAGGTGGCGCTGTCGTCCACGATCAGGATGCGGGCGCGCCGGAAGATGTCGGCGGCGCTCGGCGGCGCGGTCCGGCGCTCCAACAGCGCCACGGCCTGGGCGACCAGCCCCTGGGGGTCGGAGGAGTCGTGCTCGCCCTCGCCGCGGCCGATGACCATGACGGAGGCGCTGGAACGGGCACGCAGTTCCGCCAGCCCGGTGGTGCCGGCGAGGTCGCCCTCGACGATCAGCAGGTCGTAGGAGACCCGCGCCATCTCGGAAAGAGCCGGCTCCACGCCCTCGACGCAGGTGGTGTCCACACCGCGCTCCTCCAGCAGCAGCTTCAACAGCAGCCCCTGGGTCTGCGAGGCCATGACAACGAGGGTGCGGTGTCCGTTCATGACGTTATCTTATCATCGGAGGTCAATTGCAGCAGCCGCCCGGCAACGCGGTCGAGGGGCAGCTCCTCGACCGCGGCGCCCAGCCGCACCGCGGTGCCGGGCATGCTGTGGATCACGGCGGTCGAGGCGTGCTCGGCAATGGTGTAGGCGCCGGCCTGGCGCATCTCCAACAGACCGCGCGCCCCGTCCTCCCCCATTCCCGTCAGCAGCACGCCGATGCCGTCGACGCCGTAGCCACGGGCCATCGACTGGAACAGCACCTCGCCCGACGGGCGCTGGCCGCACACCATCGGATCGTCGCCGAGGCGGATGGTGCTGTTCTCCACCCGCATGTGGCGGTCGCCGGGCGCGACGTAGACGGTGCCGGGCCGGGGAGTCTGGCCATGCTCGCCAAGCTGGACCGGCAGCGGGCAGACGGTGCCGAGCCAGTTGGCGAAGCCCGCCATGAAGGGAGCTCCCATGTGCTGGACGACGAAGACCGGCAGCGGGAAGTCGGTCGGCAGTTCCTTGAGGAGCCGCGCCAGCGCCGCCGGCCCCCCGGTGGAGGCGACGAGGCCGAGCGCCCGGTAGCGGCGCTTGCGCCCCCCGACGGTGACCGCCTCCTCGGGCGGCTCGCGGTCGAGCGTGCGGGTTTCCTGCCTCGGAGGGCGCGCGGAGATGCGGTGCCGGATCACCTTGACCTGGCTCATGATGTAGAGCTGGGTGCAGAGATGATGCGCGACGGTCTGGTAGTCGGCCCGCGCGACGCTGCCGGGCTTCTCCACCACCGCCAGCGCGCCCGCCTGCAACGCCCGCATCGGGATGCCGAGGTCGCGCACGTCCGAGGCCACCACCACGATGGGCAGCGGGTGCTGGCGCATGATCCGGCTGGTCACCTCGAAGCCGTCGATCCCCGGCAGCCGGATGTCCAGCGACACGACGTCGGGCATCACCCGCTCGATCATGCGCAGGGCCTGCTCGCCGGAGGAGGCGATGCCCGCCACCTCCAGCCGCGGGTCGGAGTCGATGACGTGGCTGAGCAATTGCTGGATGACCGGGCTGTCCTCCACCACCAGCACGCGGATGCGGCGACCGCCGGGCTTCGCACCGCCCGTCACAGCAGCCGCCGGATGCCGGCCAGAAGCTCGTTCTGGTCGAAGCGGGTCTTGACGATGTAGGCGTCGGCGCCGAGCCGCAGGCCGCGCTCGCGGTCCTCGTCGCTGGCGCGCGACGTCACCAGGATCACCGGCAGCTCGGCCAGCCTCTTGTCCGCCTTGACCGCCTGCAGCAGGGCGAAGCCGTCCATCCGTGGCATCTCGACGTCGCTGATGATCAGGCCAACCTCCATCCCTTCCGAAAGGCGTTCCAGAGCCTCGCGCCCGTCGACGCACAGCGTCACCCGATAACCATGGGCTTCGAGGATGCTCTTTTCCAGCGTGCGGGTGGTGATGCTGTCATCGACAACCAGGATATGAGCCTTGGCTTTCGGCACATCGTCCCCCGGCCGCGCCGGCGGAGGGAGGACACTGCCGGGCAGCGGCATCAGGCCGGCGATGTTGAGGACCAGGGCGGGTCCGCCGTCATCCATCAGCACCGTGCCGATGTAGCGCGAGGGGTCGAGGCCGGTCTCCTCGGCCGCCGTCACCACCGTCTCGCGCGTGGCGACGAAGCGGTCGACCGCCAGCGCCAGCCGCCGCTCGCCCGACCGCACCACGACCAGGGCCAGCGTCCGTTCGGCGGAGGGCACCACCGGCGCCTCCATGCCCAGCAGGGCCGCCAGCGAGGTCAGGGCGATCTCGTCGTCGCCGATGCGGATCATCGGCGTGCCGATGCCGGAGAAGAGCGCGTCGGCCGTGGTGCGGCGGAGCCCGACGACGTCGGCGGCGGGGATCGCCAGCGTCTGGTCCTGCACCGCCACGAACACCAGGCGCTGGCTGAGCAGGCTCAGCGGCACCTCGATGACCACGCCGGTGCCGCCGCCTGGCCGTTCGGCGATGGTCAGGTTGCCCTGGAGCCGCTCCACCTCCCGCCGTGCGATGGCCAGCCCCATGCCGCGGCCGGCCAGTTCGGTCGTGCGGGCCGCGGTGGAGAAGCCGGGGTGGAAGAGGAACTCCGTCATCTGCTCCACCGGCATGGCGGCGGGATCGTCCGGCACCTTGTCCGCATCGATCAGGCCGCGTTCCACCGCCTTGCGCAGGATCGCCGCGCGGTCGAGCCCGCGGCCGTCATCCTCGATCGACAGGCGCAGCCTGGCCCCCTCCACCGACGCCGCGATGGTCACGCGGGCGGCCGGCCGCTTGCCGATCGCCAGTCGTTCCGCCGGCGTCTCGATGCCGTGGCTGATGGCGTTGCGGGCGATGTGCAGGATCGGGTCCTTCAGGCGCTGGAGGACGGCGCGGTCCGCCTCCACCTCCAGCCCGCGGGCGTCGACCTCGACCTCCTTGCCCTCGGCCCGGCTGATGTCGCGGATCATGCGGCCCAGCCCGCCGAGCTGGTTGTCCGCCGGCAGCATGCGCAGGCGCCGCATGTCCTGCTGGAAGCCGCCGCCCCAGCGCCGCATCGACCACAGCAGCCGGTCGTGGCTGCGGTGCGTGGAGTCGAGCGCACCGCCCAGCGCGCGGAACCGCCGCTCGAAGGCCATCACCGCCGGCAGCGTGCCCCGCCCCTCGCTCCAGTCGTCGTTGCCCTTGCCGGTCGCGGCGCCCACGGTCTCGCCGCGGCCGATCTGCACCCGCAGGTGCCGCCAGGCCCGGTCCAGCGCCCGCCATTCCTGTCGCAGCATCCGGAGCTGCTCGCCCAGCACCGCCTGGGCCTCGACCTCCGGCAGCAGGGCGGACGCGGTCTCGGACAGCCTCTCCAGCCCCTGGGCGGCGATGCGGACCAGCGACGAGCTGTCCGAGTCGTCCTGTGCCGCGCGGCGCCGCGGCGGCGGCGTCCACGGCATCTCGGCGTCGGCTGCCCCATGGTCGGCGCCCGGGGCGGCGCTCGGGGCAGCCCCCGGGCCGGTTTGGGGCGCGGGCCGGCGCGGCCGCGCAGCCGGAGTCGACGCGGCGGACGACGAAGCGGCGGACGGCGAGGCGGCACGGCCGCCGGCCATCGCCTCAAGGTCCCTCAGCACGCCGGCGGTTTCCACCTCGCCGCCGCCCCGGAGCGACCAGGCGACCAGATCCTCGATGGCGTCGAGCGCACGGCGGACCGTCGACGCCGCGACGGCGTCGAGCGTCGCCTCGCCCTTCTGGATCGCGATGAAGGCCGCCTCCAGCCGGTGGGAGATCGCCTCGACCTCCGGCAGGTCCACCGCGCGGGCAGCCCCCTTCAGGCTGTGGGCGCGCCGGTGGATGTCGACAATGTCGGGCGGCTCGCCGGTCGCCTCGGCATCGCGCAGGGCGCTGCGGATCGCCGCGAGGTGATCCTTGTGCTCAAGCTCGAAGGCGGCGAGCAGGCGCTGGCGGATATCCATCAGGCCCCCCGCCCCGACGGCCCGGTTCGGGACAGCACGGTCCGGCACAGGCGGGTCCGGCACGGCCGGGTTCCCGGCGGCGGGCGGGTCGCGGCTTCCCGCGGAGGGCGGCCGGGACGGCGGAGAGGGAGGGCCTTCATTCCCGTTAAACCCGGTAGTTCCGCACCGCCTCGACCAGGCCCTGGCCGAGGTTGTTCAGGTTGGCGGCGGCACCTTCGAGCTGCCGGGTGCCGGCGGCGGTCTGGCTGCTGGCCTCGCGGATGTTCTGCAGCGCCTGGATCACCTGCTCCAGGCCGATCTGCTGCTGGTTGGTGCCGGCGACGATCTGCTGGAAGGCGAGGACGCTCTCCTGGATGTTCTCCGCCATCGTCCGGATGGTGGACTGGGTGGCGTCGGTCTGGCGCTTGCCGGCGGCGACGCGCTTGACCGCCTCCTCCGTCAGCATGACCGAGGCGTTGATGCCGTGCTGGATCTCCGAGAGGTTGGAGCGGACCTGGGAGGTCGCCTCCTTCGACTGGTCGGCGAGGCTCTTGATCTCGCCGGCGACGATGGAAAAGGTCCGGCCATGCTCGCCGGCCGCGGCCGCCTCGATGGCGGCGTTCAGCGCCAGCAGGTGGCAGCGCTCGGCGATGTCGTTCACCGTCACGATGATCTCGCCGATCGCCTGGGTCCGTTCGGACAGCATGACGATGTTCTCGGCGACCGCCTCGGCCTGCTCGCGGATGGCGTCCATCGCCTGGATGGTGTCGTCCACCGCCTTCATGCCGGAATGGCTGGAGGCCGCCACCGTCTGGGCGCCCTGCGCGACGTCCTGGGCCCGGCGGTTGATCTGCGCCCCCGATTCGGTGATCTCCGACAGGGTCGCGGTGGTCTGCTCGACGGCGGCGAGCTGCTCGGCGACGCTCGCCGACTGCTGCTGGGTGGAGGCGCGGATTTGGGCGGTCGCGGCGTGGACGCTTTCCGCCGTCTCGCGGGTGGTGGTGGCCATCGACTTCAGCCGGCCGGCCATCTCGTTGAGGTGCTGGCCGAGGATCGCCAGCTCGTCCTTGCCGGCGATGGCGATCTCCTGCGTCAGGTCGCCATGGCCGACCCGTGTCACGAAGTCGATGGCGCGGCCCAGCCGCCGGGTGATGGAGCTGCCGATCAGGAAGGCGACCACCACGGCGGTCAGGAAGACGACGACCAGGGCGATCAGAGACGCCTGCACCGCCGAATCATAGATGGAGCGGATTTCCTCGCGGCCGGCGTCGGTCAGCTTGTCGATGGTGTCCTGCGCCTGGGCGATGCGGGCATCCAGCGTCTTGCGCAGCTCCTCGACGCGGGCGCGGCGCTGGAGCGCCTCGGGGACCTGATTGTTCTCCAGCATGGTGTAGATCGCCTGCGCCTCGTCCCCGACCTGGGTCACGGCGCCGGCGATCTCGGTCACGGCGGCGTCCAGCTCGATCCACCGGCGGCGGCGGGTGTCCACCGTCGACCGGGAGACCCGCTCCGATATCACCGAGCGCAGGCGCCCCAGCAGATCGCGCAACTGGACGCTGGTCTGGTCGTAATGGCGGTGCAGCGGGAGCAGGATCGTCGGGATTTCGGCGACGCGCCCCTCGGCATTGGCGATCGCGACGCCGTTCAGCGCCGTCTCGCGCGTGCTGCGCAGCTCACCCTGCAGGGTCCCCACCCTGGTGACCATGTCCGACGCTTCGTTGTCGTAGCTGGACACCGCCATGATGACGGTCAGCGCGTCGGAGAATCGGGCCATCTGAAACAGGGCGAGCAGCGCCGTCAGAACGCAGACGACTGCGAAGCCCAGGACCAGCTTGTGCGCGACTTTGATGTTCATTCTTGGACTCCAGCCCCGGTTCTGCCGGTATCAGCTCTTCACGAATTCGAGCAGGGCGCCCATGTCGAGGATCGCCATGCGGTCTTTGGTAATCGCCTTGACGAACTGCCCGGCTTCTTCCGGTGCGTCCGCGCGCGGCGGTTCGATGTCGGCCACCCGGTCGACCGCGCTCACCCGCAAGGCCGCCGGACGGGCACCGCCCATGCGCAGCACGACGGCATAGCCGGCGTCCTCCCGGCTGCCCTCGCCGCCCGGCGTTGCCCCGACGCCGCCGCACAGCCGGTCGAGGTCGAACAGCCGCATCACCCGCCCGGCCACCGCGATCACCCCCAGCACCGCCGGCGCCGCCCCGGGCACCCGCGCCAGCCGCGGCATCGGCACGATATGGCCGAGATGGCGCAGTTCCAGCCCATAGACCGTCGCCTCCCCGCGCGCGACCAGCATCGGTATGCCGGTGGACTTGGCATCCGGGGCGTCCGGACGCTCGGCGAGTTCGGCCGCCCGGCGTTCGAGCACCGCGTCGGCCCACGGCCCACGGCCGTCGAAGACCTCCCACAGCTCGGCGTTGCGCCGCGCCATCCGGTGCCGCACCGCCTCCCAGTCGACACGCGCTCCCTGGACCGGCGGCGCCGTGCCGTCGGGCAAATCCCCCGCCCCCATCATGCCTCCTCACCCGACAGCCAGAGGTCCAGCATCCCGCGCAGCTCCTGCACGGTCAGGCCGCCGCCTTCGGTCACCGCCTCCTCGTCGGAGCGGTCGTCCAGCGCTTCGCGCGCGTTACGGAAGTGGCGCTGGGCCGGAGCCAGCTTGCCGCGCCGCCAGTAGGCGAGCGCAAGGTGATAGTCCGCCAGCACGAAGCGCGGATCTAGGTAGAGCGCCCGCTTGAAGGCGGCGACCGGATCGCCGACGCCCAGTTCCTCCTCGGCCAGCCCGAGCTGGTAGTGGGCGGCGGGATCGAGCCGGTTCGCCTCGACCCGCGCGAGGCAGCCTTCCAGCACCGTCGACCGGTCGTTGGTGTCCGCCGAATCGGGAGGAGCCGGAACCGCGGGCGGCGTCGCCGCCCGTGGTGGCGGCGGTGGCGGTGGCGGTGGCGATACCGGGCGGAACGAGGCCGCGGCGGCAGACCGCTGCAGCCTGGCCGCCGCGGCGGACCCGGCCGGCAGGGCCGCCGAAGCGGGAGGGGGAGCCGGCTGTTCCGCCTGCTTGCGGTAGAGCGTGGCGCCCGGCACCGACACCGGGATGAACAGCTCGTTCATTTGCGGTCCGGCCTCGGCATGGCCGACCACCAGCCAGCCGCCGTCGGCCAGCGCATGATGCAGGTCGCCGAGCAGCCGATGGCGTGTCGCCTCGTCGAAATAAATCATGACGTTGCGGCACAGGATGATGTCGAAATGCCCGATGCCGTGAGGATAGGACGGAATTTCCCCTTCAACCAGGTTGAAGTGCATGAAACTCGTCCATTGCCGGTACTTCTGCTTGACCGACCACAGCTTGTCCTGGCGGTCGAAGCAGGCCTCCAGCGTTTCCGGCGCCAAGCCGCGGACCGCCCAGTCGCCATAGGCGCCGCGGCGCGCCTGCTCCAGGAAGGCGTCGTTGATGTCGGTCCCGATGATGTGGACCTGCCAGCCTTCGAGCTGGCTGGCGAAATGCTGCTTCAGCAGGATTTCGATCGTGTAGGCCTCCGGCCCGATCGAGCAGCCGGCGCTCCAGATGCGCAGCAGCCGGGTCGCCTGATTGCGGCGCAGGCATTCGGGGATGGCGACGGCCCGCAGCGCCTCGAACTGCTCGATGTAGCGGAAGAAGAAGGTTTCGCCGACCGCCAGCTCGTTGATCAGCCCCTGGTATTCCGGCCCGGTCGGTCCCTGGGCCTCCAGCGCCGACAGATAGCCGGCGACGGTCGAGATCCGCCCGAAAGGCAGGCGGCGGTTGATGCGCTCGGCGAAGGCCGCGTCCTTGTCGGCGTAATAGGCGAGGCCGGTATCGCCGATCACCATCGTTTTCAGGCGCTGGAAGCTCGGGTCGCGGCGAATCGCCTCGATCGCGCTGGTTGACGCAATCACGGCACTCCCTCCCCGCCCGCCGCCATGCCGGCAGGCTGGCCATCGTTCCATTGCCCGAGCCTGCGCTCCTCCGCGGCCCGGAAGGCGTCGAGCAGGCGGGATTCCGCCTCGCTCAACAGGCGGCCGGGGTCGAGCAGGGTCACAGTGCCCGGGCGGCCGGTGACCCGGTCGGGGAAGGCGGCGACGGCGCAGCCGTTGAAGGACAGCGACGGGTCCGACGGCACCCGCTCCTCCACCGGCACCGCCACGTCGCCATGCACCTGGTCGACCAGGAGCGCCGCCGGGCGTCCCTGCCAAGTGATCAGGATCAGCGGCGCGTAGAGCCCGGCGGTCGCGGCGCCGAGGTCGAGCAGAGCCCCCAGGCGAAGGACGGGCACGATCTCGCCATGGTAGCGGAACACACCTTCGACCGGCAGCGGCGCCGTGGGAAGGCGGTCCAGGCGCGGCAACGGCAAAAATCGCCGCACAGCCTCCACCGGCAGCGCCAGCGCTTGGCCGGCAACCGAGAAAACGACGCAGCGGAACGACGATTGCGGGAAGACGATGTGCGTGGGGTGGAGTGACATCCGTCCGTCGATGGTCTGGAATCCGACCGGGAACATGCCCCATCACGACCGGGATGCGAATTACTCCAAAGGTTTACGCCACATGTCCTATGCCTGTGCGCCGAGCCCCCCCGATTGGCAGCCGCAGCCCAGCCGCGGCCGCATTCAGCGGTGCTTCCCGCTGGACAGCGCAGCGGCCTTCAAGGATCGTCCATGACCGCCGTCTCGCCGCCGCCCGCCTTGCGCTGGCGACGGCGGCGGGGCAACCATCACGGGGGAAGGCGATGCACGGCCGCTATTTCGAGGATTTCCACATCGGCGACGTGATCCAATCCGAGGGGGCGACACTGACCGAGAGCCAGATCCTCGACTTCGCCCTGCGTTTCGACCCGCAGCCCTTCCACCTCGATGCGGTTGCGGCGGCGGACGGCCCGTTCCAGGGCCTGATCGCCAGCGGCTTCCACACGCTGTCGCTGACCTTCCGGCTGCTGCGCGACACTGGGGTCATCACCGGCACCAGCCTGGGCGGCTCCGGGCTGGACGACCTGCGCTGGCTGAAGCCGGTCCGCCCCGGCGACACCATCCGCGTCCGGGCGGAGGTGGCGGAGACCAAGCCGTCGCGGCGCGGCGACCGCGGAACGGTGCGCCTGGCCTACACCACGCTGAACCAGCGGGGCGAGCCGGTGATGACCTGCACGATGAACCACATCCTGGCGACGCGGTCGGTGGCCGTGTAGGCGGCGGTGTAGGCGGCGGCCGGCGGAGGTCAGAACGGATTGATCGTGCTGCCCTGGGTCGGCTTCTTGGTGCTGGTGAAGGCAAAGCCGGCACCGGCGAGCCAGAGGAACTGATAGGTGGTGTCGGTCTGGTGCTTGGCGAGACCGACGACCTTGGCGATGCCCTTGGGGTACTGGATCCAGAAGACGGTCGCCGTCTTGTCGGTCCCCGGCCTGCCGGCCGAATGGTGGAACACCTCGCAGGTCTCGCTGCCGACCGTGACCTTCAGCGCCGTCACCCCGGAGCCGCCGCCCTCGGACGTTCCCGAATGGCTTTCCACATCGTTCAGGCACTGGCCGGCATTGGTTTCGGTGCAGTTCAGCGCCTCGACGATCCAGGCGACCATGCCCTTGCGCTTTTCCTGGTATTCCGGCGAATTCATCTTTCCATAGAAGAGATTCATCAGTGCCTCCGCATGCGTTGCGGAGGGATGCTTCACGGGCAATCAAGCCGCGACAAGCGACAAGTTCCCGTGATGGGGTGAAGCGGCAAGTTCCCGGTAGCGCGCTCAGGCCCGGGCCGCCAGGGTGCGGATCGCCAGGGCGGCGGCCGAAGCCCGGTTCTCCACCCCCAGCTTGGCGAAGACCTGCTCCAGATGCTTGTTGACGGTGCGCGGGCTGATGCCGAGGATCTCTCCGATGTCTCGGTTCGGCTTGCCGCCGGCGATCCACAGCAGGACCTCCGCCTCGCGGGCGGTCAGCCCCAGCGCATCGCGCAGGACCGCTTCCTGCCGGCCGGCGGCGGGCTCGCTCAGGCGGAACAGGTATTCGTCCGGGTTGGCCGGGCTGAGGTAGGAGAATTCCAGCCGCCGCACCAGCTCGCCGTCCGGCAGCTCCATCGTGAAGGTCTCGGCGGCGCCGGGCGCGGCCTGGCGCAGGCGGGTCAGTCCGGCGGCCAGCGTCGCCGCAAGCGGCACGGCGTCGCGGCCCGGCCCGTCGGCGCCCGGCAGCAGGCCGCCCAGCAGCCGCTCCGCCTGCGGCGTGCACCACAGGATCCGCCCGTCGGCCCCGGCGGCGAGCAGGAAACGGCCGGTGGCGTCCAGCGCCGCGCGCGCGCCGTAGGCGACACGGGCGTTGGTCAGGTGGACGCGGATGCGGGCGATCAGCTCATCCACAACGATGGGCTTGGTGACGTAGTCGACGCCGCCCGCCTCCAGCCCCTTCACCACATGCTCGGTGTCGCTGAGGCCGGTCATGAAGATGACGGGGATGTGCGACAGGTGGGGGATCTGCTTCAGCCGGCGGCAGGTCTCGAAGCCGTCGAGCCCTGGCATCACCGCATCCATCAGGACCAGGTCGGGGGTGATCTGGCCGACCAGCTCCAACGCGCTTTCGCCGTCGATGGCGACCAGCACGGTCAGGTCGGCCCGTTCGATGGCCTCCGTCAGGAATCCCAGCGTGTCGGGGGTGTCGTCCACCACCAGGATCATGTCGCGGCGCTTCATGGTGTCATGGCCCCGTCCCGTTCCCCACTGCCGGCACTCTCCCCGTTTCCACCATCTCCCCCGGCCCGATCGGCATCAGGACCCGCGGCATCGGGGTCCGCGGCGGCGGCCGCGTCCAGCGCACGCATATAGCCTTTCAGGTCGAAGGCGCGCACCAGTTTGCGCAGCCCCTCGACGAAGGCCGCTGCCTCGCCATCCTCCGCCTCGATCTCGCGCAGCTTGGCCTCGATCCCGCGAATGTAGCCGATCCGGCCGAGCTGGCGCAGGTCGTCGATGTGACGCAGCGCCGAGGCCGGAGGCCGGGCGACGGCCGGAACCGCCGGGGGCGGGCCGGCATCCTGCGCCGCCGCGGCCGGAACCGCCGCTTCCGGCTCCGCCTTTTCCGTGCCGTGGAGAGCCGCCCCCTCGCCGGCATGGATCCACTCGAGGCCGGTCAGCGCCTGGATGCGGTCGAGCAGGGCGTGGATCTCGATGGGCTTGGCGACGAAGGCGTCGTGCGGCGCCCGGCCATCGCCCGGCCCCTGCGCCTCATAGGCATTGGCGGAGACCATGACGATGCGGATGCCGGTACCGAACAGCCGGCGCAGCGACTCGGCGATGTCCCATCCGCTCTCCCCCGGCAGGGAGATGTCGAGCAGGGCGACGTCCGGCTTGCACTGCGCCGCCAGCTCCAGGCAGGTCGCGGCGTCCGACGCCGTGAACAGCACGAAGCCCAGGGGCCGCAGGATGTCGGTCATCAGCGCCAGATGGTCGCGGTCGTCGTCGACCAGCAGCACCCGGATGGGCGGCCCGGCATAGCCGGTGACGGCCCGGCGCTCGACCTCCTCGCCCGGCCGGTGCATGGCCTCCGACAGCAGCAGGCGGACGGTGAAGACGCTGCCCTGCCCCACGGTGCTGCGCACCGTGATGTCGCCGCCCATGATCCGGGTCAGGACGCGGGTGATGGTGAGGCCGAGGCCGGTGCCGGCCACCGCCCGCACCGCGGCGCCGCGGCCGCGTTCGAAGGGCTCGAAGACGCGCTCGAGGTCCTCGGGCCGGATGCCGATGCCGGTGTCGATGATCTCGAACTCGGCGATCTGGCTGCGGTAGCGGACGTTCAGCGCCACATGGCCGGCCTGGGTGTATTTGACCGCGTTGGACAGCAGGTTGATCAGGATCTGCCGCAGGATCTTGCTGTCGGTGTGGACGAAGGCCGGCAGATGGGGAACCCGGTCGTAGCGGAACTCCAGCCCCTTGGCCGCCGCCTGGATGCGGAACATGTCGGCGAGCTGGTCGAGGAAGTCGATCAGCCTGACCTTGTCGCGGCTGAGCCGGCGCAGGCCGGATTCGATCTTGGAGATGTCGAGCAGACCGTCGATCAGGTTCGACAGATGCTCGGCGCTGCGGCGGATGACGCGGACGGCGTCCTGGGGGCGCTCGGTGCTGTTGCTCTCCAGAAGCTGGGCATAGCCGGAAATGGCGTTCAGCGGCGCCCGGATCTCGTGGCTGACGCCGATGATGTAGCGGCTCTTGGCGGCGTTGGCGGCCTCCGCCACCTCCTTGGCCTTCTGGAGGGCCGCGTCGGTGCGCTCGTGGGCGGCGATCTCGTCCATCAGCATGGCGGTCTGGCGGGCGCTCTCCTCCTCCGCCTTGCGGCGGCTTTCCTGGGCCAGCACCAGCAGCCAGGCGGCGACGCCGGACAGGATGAACAGGCAGATGAAGACCGTGAACAGCGCGGTGTGGATCGCCGCGAGCTCCGCCGCCCCGGCACCGGCATACTGGAAGTCGATGACCACCAGGACGCCGCCGAGCACGAGAGAGAACAGCGTCATCACCCCGATGAAATGGCCGGTGCGGGTGTGCACGCCGGCCGCCATCCGCCTGGGCAGAACCCGCTGCAGGCTGTGGGCGATCTGGTCGGCGAAGCGGCTGTTCGTCTTGCACAGGTCGTGGCAGCGCGCCTCCAGCGTGCAGCAGAGCGAGCAGATCGGCGCGTCGTAGGCCGGGCAGAAGGCCATGTCCTGCCGCTCGAACCGGTTCTCGCAGATCGAGCAGCGGATGACGGCGGCATCGGCCGGAAGCTCCGGCGACTGGCGGGCGAGATAATAGCGGCCCTTCGTCCTCCAGGCGATCAGCGGCGCGGCGAGGAAGGCGGCCACCAGCCCGATGAAGGGCGCCAGCGCCTGGGCCACCGGCCCCAGCAGCCCGAGGAAGGCGGTGGTCGAGCACAGCACCGAGACGGCCATCGCCCCGGTGCCGACCGGGTTGATGTCGTAGAGGTGGGCGCGCTTGAACTCGATATGGCGCGGGCTGAAGCCCAGCGGCTTGTTGACCGCCAGGTCGGCGGCCACCGCGCCCAGCCAGCCGACCGCCACGTTGGCGTAGAGGCCGAGGACGCTCTCGATCACGCCGAGGATGCCGATCTCCATCAGCAGGAGCGCCAGCAGCACGTTGAACACCAGCCAGACGACGCGGCCGGGATGGCTGCGGGTCAGGCGGGAGAAGAAGTTCGACCAGGCGATGGAGCCGGCGTAGGCGTTGGTGACGTTGATCTTGATCTGGCAGGCAACGACGAAGATGCCGGTGAGCGCCAGCGCCACGCCGGGCGAGCCGAACACGTCGAGGAAGGCGACGTGGTACATCATGTTCGGCTGCACGGCATCGGCGGCCGGAAGCCCATGCCTCATGGCCAGGAACGCCAGCAGCGACCCGGCGGCTAGCTTCAGGCTGCCGATCACCACCCAGCCGGGGCCGCCCGCCAGCATCGCCGCCCACCAGCGCGTCCGGCCGATCCGGGCCGGCGACGGCAGGAAGCGCAGGTAGTCGACCTGCTCGCCGATCTGCGGCAGCAGCGACAGCAGCACCGACGCCGCCATGCCGAAGGGCAGCAGCGCAAGCCCGCCGTCCGGGGCATAGATGCCCGGCAGCGCCATCCATTCGGCCAGCGTCTCGCGGTCGAGCAGGACGATGTAGGCCAGCGGCACGCATTGCAGGATGATCCAGACCGGCTGCGTCGCCCACTGCACGCGGCTGATGACGCGGATGCCGTAGATCGCGATCGGGATGACGGCCAGCGAGCTGATGACATGGGCGACGGATGCCGGGATGCCCAGGACCATCGTCAGCCCGGCCGACATGATGCTGGCCTCGATGGAGAAGAGGATGAAGGTGAAGGAGGCGTAGACCAGCGAGGTGATGGTGGAGCCCAGATAGCCGAACCCGGCGCCGCGGGACAGCAGGTCGATGTCCACCCCAGCCCTGGCCGCATGGTAGGTGATGGGCAGCCCGACCAGGACGTTCAGCACCGCCGTCGCCAGGATGGCCGCCATGGCGTTCTCGAAGCCATAGGTCAGCGTCACCGCCGCACCGATCGCCTCGCAGGCCAGGAAGGAAATGGCGCCCAGCGCGGTGTTGGCGACGCGCCAAGCGCTCCAGCGCCGCGCCCGCTCCGCGGTGTAGCGCAGCGCGTAATCCTCCATCGTCTGGTCAGCGGCGAGCTGGTTGTACTGCCGCCGTTCGCGGACGATCCGTTGCCGCGCGGTCATGCCCCCGCGCCGCCCGTCATGCCGTCCATCGGCGCCCCCGCACTTCCGCCATTCGAGACCATCGCCCGCCCCTCAGCCTTCGCCCGGCATCGTCGGGAGTTTGCCGCCCCTTGGCAAGCCGCAACAGCCATATGCGATGGCCGTGCCCGCACCGGGGCCGGCGGTTGACAGCCCCGGCGGTTGCCGGTAGCTCTGCCACCGGCGCCGACCCGCTGCCGCCCTCCATAAAATCATTGCGAAAGCGGAACCATGACCGTCGAGCTCATCGTCTGCGAAACCTGCCGCCGCCCCGGGGATCCTCCGGACGGGCCGCGTCCTGGGGCGGAACTCCTGGCGCTGATGGAGCGGGCGCTGGCTGCCGACCCCGCGTTGGCGGCCGAGGTGAGGGTGCGCCCGATGCGGTGCCTGATGAGCTGCCGCCGGCCCTGCGCCGTCGCCGTGCGGTCCGCCGAGCGGATGAGCTACGTGCTGGGAGACCTGCCGCCCGACGACAGCGCGGTGGAAACGCTGACGGCCTATCTGCGCGCCTACGCCCAGACCGAGGACGGGGTCGTGCCGTTCCGGAACTGGCCGCAGGGCGTGAAGGGCCGGTTCATCTCCCGGATGCCGCCGTTGGACAGGGCACCGGCGGAACAGGAGCGGTCCTCCAGCCGGAACGGCCCCTAAGGCGAACGGCAGGCGCGCCGAAAGACCTGTTTGACAGACCCAGGCTCCGGCCTCGATATTGTTGGCATGACCAACGTTTTCGCCGCCCCACGGCGAGGAGGAGCCTCCGATGAAGGTCGATCCCGAGGTCCTGGACTGCGCCACCTCGCTGCTTCGCATGGCGCGGCAGACCGAACGCGAACACGGCTGGAATGACGGCGACCTGCTGCGCACCACCCTGCGCCTTCTGGTGGTCGCCGGTGCCGACGATCATGGCTGGAGCGCGGACGCCCTGACCGCCGAGGTGCGCGACCTCGTGGACGCCGTGCGGACCAACGGCGAGGGGGGAAGCCGGCCACGGTTGCACTGACCCGGCGGCCTGCCGCCGGCGCCTGCCGGCGCGAACGGGAATGCTTGCCCGGCGGTCGCGGCCATGCTCCCAGTATGGTCGCCGACCTGCCCGGAGCATCCCCCCTTGCCCCTCGATCGCCCGCGCCTGCCCGCCCTGGTGCTGACCGCCATCGCCTATCTGCTGTTGAAGGCGCTTCTCTATCGGGCAGCGGGCCTGTTCGACGTCGCTCCGAACGCCAGCGCCTGGTATCCGCCGATCGGCCTGATGCTGGCCTTCGTGCTTCACAGCGGCCCGGCCGCCATTCCCTTCCTGTTCATCCCGTCCGATCTGCTCACCTACGGCACGGTGACCAGCTACAGCCTCCTCATCATCCCGCAGGCCATCATCGTCGGCGCGGCCGGGCTCCTGCTCCGGCGGTGGAGCGGCGAAAGCCCGTTGGGCTCGGCAAAGGACGTCATCATCTTCATAGCGGTTGCCGTCGCCGCCGAGACCCTGCTGTTCGTGGCCTCCACCGCGGCGGTCCAGGCGATCACCGCGCGGAACATTTCCATCGCCGGCAACCTCAACTTCGCCTATTGGCTGGGGGACATGTCGGGAATGCTGCTTTGCACCCCCGTCTTCCTCGCCGTCTTCCACATCACACGGCCAAGCGGGGGGCCGGCAGGCCCCTGGATCATGCCGGGAGCGCAGACCGCCCTGCGGGCGGCCGGGCTGAGCGCCGCGGCGCTGCTGGCCTGGTTCCTTTCCCATGACCTGCTGTCCACCCCGGCCAGCTCATATTTCCTCCTCATCCTTCCCATTTCCGCCGCCGGGTTCCTGTGGGGCTTCGGCGCGTCGACGCTGACCGCCTTCCTAGTGAATGGCGGGCTGGTCCTGCTGATGCACGACCGTCTCGGGACCGCCGAGGCGATCGATCTCCAGGTCTTCATGCTGGCTGCCGGCGCGACCGGCCTGCTGCTGGGGGCGCTGGGCAGCACGCGGACCGAGCTGCTCGGGCGCAACGCACAGCTTGCCCATGCCATCGAGGCGGCCCCGCTGGGAATCGCCCTGCTGGAACGGCAGGCCGGGGGCGTGCAGGTCGCCTTCGCCAACCGTGCCTTCCTGCGCTTCAACGCCGACGCCGCGCCCATCATCCAGCGGCTGCGGCCGGGAGAAGGATTCGAGGGCGACATGGAGGTCGACGGCCGGACCTTCAACTGGACGGTCAAGCGTGCGACGGCATCCCCGTCGGGAGAGACGCTGATCGCCATCCAGCAGGACGTGACGGAGCAGCGCCGGCGCGAAAAGGCGGAGCAGCACCAGCGCCGCATGGCCGCCATCGGCGAGATCGCCGGCGGGCTGGCCCACGAGCTGAACAACCTCCTGCACCCGGTCATCAACCTCAGCCAGCAGGCCCGCAGGGAAGCCGGCCTGGAAATCGTTCCGGCCTCCGTCCGGCGGCCGGAACGGCTGGAGAAGGCGCTCGCCATCATCGAGGAGAGCGCCCGCAATTCGGCAAGGCTGGTCCGGCAGGTGCTGTCCTTCGCGCGGAACGACGAGGAGGGAGACGGCGGAACGGAGCTGGTGGGCGCCCTTCGCGACGTGGTGGCGCTGCTCACCGCCACCCTGCCCCCTAGCTTCACCATCGCGATGACCAGCGATACCGCCGCGGTCAGGGTGCGCCTGACCCGCACGGAACTCAGCCAGATCGTCACCAACCTGGTGGTCAACGCCCTGGATGCGACCGGCCAGCGGGGACGGCTCAGCCTTCATATCGGCAGGCCCGCCGACGGCGCGGTGACCGTGACCGTGGAGGACGACGGACCCGGCATCCCGGCCGGAAATGCGGACCGGGTGATGGAGCCGTTCTTCACGACCAAACCCCATGGCCAGGGGACCGGGCTGGGGCTGGCGGTCGTGCGCGACCTGCTGCTGCGCCGCAACGCCACGATCGCACTCGTCACCCGGGCTCCCCAGGGCGCCCGCTTCGTGCTAACCCTTGCAGAGCACTGCTGAGCGAGGAACCATGAGAATCCTGATCGTCGACGATGCCGAACATGTCCGCTATTCGCTGCGCACCAGCCTGGAGGATGCGGGGCACGAGGTGGAGGAGGCGGCCGACGGCGAGGAGGCGCTGGCGAAGCTCCGGTCCGGCGCCGTCGATCTGGTGGTCGCCGACGTGTGGATGCCGCGCCTGAACGGGATCGACCTGCTGCAGCGGCTGCGGACGGTCAGCCCTGAAATTCCCGTCTTCGTCATCACCGGCGGCGCCGCCCGCATCCCGATCGAGAGCACGGCGGCAATGGCACGAACCTGGGGCGCCGACCAGGTGTTCTACAAGCCCTTCGACAACGAGGATCTGGTGGCGGCCATCCGCCAGCGGTCGACGCGGCCGGACGGGGACGGGTGACCGCGCCCGCCCATCGGTGGGCGGGGTTCGGACACCCTCCTCAGCCGTGGCCCTTTTCCCTCCTCAGCTCCAGCAACCGCTGCAGGAGCTTCGTCGCGGAACGGGCATAGGCCTCGACATCCTCTTCCGGCAGTTCGGTCAGCGCACGCTCCAGCACCAGGCGCGGATCCCGCTTCAGCAGTTCACGGCCCCTGTCGGTGAGTTCCAGCAAATCCGCCCGTGCGTCGCGCGGGTTCGGCAGCTTGACCAGCAGGCCCTTGTCCACCAGCGTGATGACCGTGCGGGCGACGCTGGCGATGGCCAAGTCCTGGTAGCGCGCCAGCGCCGACGCCGTCCTCTGCGCCTCGGACACCTCCGCCAGATACCGGAGCGCCACCCACTGCGCCGGATAGAGCCCATCCGAGTGGCCGGACGCGTGCAACAGCCGGGACGTGTTCTCCACGACCGTCGCCAATCCCGCCATGGATAGCTTCTGGGCCATTCCGTCCGTCTGAAATCTCTCGAACCAATCCTTCATCACCATATCCGCCTTCTTCAGACGGCGCTACCGCCACGGGATTTCCGTTAACGCCACATTAACACATCACTGCATAGCTTCCGTATACTAAGCACTGCTTCGTATCGCCTCCTCTCCGCGCGGCGGTGACGCATCTCGACGAAGGGAATGATGAAGACGGATGAGCGGGCACGCATCAGCCAGGCGGATTTGGACGCGCTGTATGGCCAGCACGTCCTGTTCCTGCGGCGCAAGGGCGGCAAGCGCATCGCCCTGAACATGAAGCGGGCGGAGCGGCTGGATTTCTCGTCGAAGTTCCTGATGGCCGCCGACATGACCGGCGCCCTGCTGGACGGCAGCACCTTCACCCGCGCCAACCTGTCGGAGGCCAATCTCTTCGGCGCCAGCCTGATCAACTGCGACCTGCGCTATGCGACCCTGAGGAAGACCGACCTGAGGGGCGCCCGCCTGCGCAGCGCCAACCTGTCGGAGGCCGTTCTCGACTTCGCCGACTTCCGCGAAGGCACGCTGCTGAACAAGAGCCGCGGCGCCCTGGTGAACGCCTACGCCGACGATGGACGCTCGCTGATGGAGAAGGCGATGTTCCGCAACGTCCAGGCCAAGGGGGCGAAGTTCTCTCGGTCGATCGCCGCCGGCACCGACCTGACCAATGCGAATTTCGAGAATGCCCGCATGAACGGGGCGGACTTCGTGGGCAGCACCCTGAAGAAGGTCAACTTCACCGGCGCCAATCTGAGCAACTGCAATTTCTGCGGCGCCAACCTCCAGGGCGCCATCCTGGCCGGCGCGATCCTCGACGGCGCCCAGTTCCAGGATGCCGACCTGACCACGACGGTCGTCGGCCGCGAGGCGCTGTCCAAGGCCGATGTGCGCAACGCCCGGCTGCCGCGCGGGCTGGAGTCGCTGGAACAGTCGATCCAGGACATCATCCGCGCGCATTCCCAGTGGGTTCTTTCCCTCGGCGCCAGCGGCGCACAGGCGAACCTGTCCGCCGTCGACCTGAGGGACGTCGACCTGAGCGGCACCGACTTCTCGGCGGCCAACTTCCAGACCGCCATGCTGTTCGACAGCAGGCTGATGGACTGCTGCTTCACCATGGCCGACCTGTCGTCCTGCAACGCCATGGGGGCCGACCTGACCGATGCCGACTGCCGGGGCACGAACTTCAAGGGCGCCATGCTGCAGCGCATCCGCCTGCCCGACGCCGACTGCTCGCCGATGAAGATCAGGGCCGGATTGAACTCCATCGACTGGCCGACGAATTTCAGCGATGCCGATCTGACCGATGCCGACCTGCGGGCCGGCAATTTCCAGGGGGCGACCTTCGCGCAGGCCCTCCTGAGAGCCGCCGACCTGCGCGGGGCCGATCTTCGCAACGCCGTGCTGGTCGACGCCGATCTGACCGATGCCGATCTGCGCGAGGCCGATCTCACCGGCGCCGACCTGCGGGGCGCCATCGGCCTGAAGCGCCAGGGCCGGTGACCGCGTGCGGCCAGCAAGGGAACGCACGCGTCATAGCCGCCTGCCCGTGTCGGCGTTGCCGTCGCCTTGCGTGATCTTGACGGGGGGTGTTTCTGCCGGGGTTATTTCGGCGGGGGTTATCTCAACGGTCGCCGTCATGCCAGCCGCCAGTTCGACGCCTGGAGGCACTTGATCGATGTGGATGCGGACGGGGATGCGCTGGGCGAGGCGCACCCAGGAAAAGGTCGCCGCCACATTGGGCAGGCCGAGGTGGCCGGGCGCGTCGTTGCCGTTCTCGATGCCGCGGCCGATGCTCTCGACATGGCCGGTCACCGGCTGATCGAAGCCCATCAGCATGATCTGCGCCGGAGCCCCGACGCGGATTTTCTGGATTTTCGTTTCCTCGAAATAGCCGGTGATCCAGAAGCTGGAGGCATCGAGGATGGCGACCCTGGTCGTGCCCGCGGTCGCATAGTCGCCGGGCCGGAGCCGCAGATTGGTGACATAGCCATCGACCGGCGACCGGATGGTCGAGCGGGCAAGATCGAGCTTGGCCAGTTCGAGCGTCGCCACCGCGGCCTGATAGGCGGCGCCGGCCACCGCCGCCGCCGCGCCGGACTGCTGCACGGCTTCCGGTGATACGACATCCTTGAGCTGGCTCTGCCGCCGGGCGGTCGCCTGGCGGGCGATCATGTCCTGGCGCCGTGCTTCGACGTCGGCCTCCGCCAGCGACACCGCCAGCCGAGGCCGCTCGGGGTCGATCTGGTAGAGAGTGTCGCCCCGCCTGACATACTGGTTGTCTGCCACCGGCACGGCGCGGATCGTACCCGAAACCTCCGGCGCGACCTGCACGACATCCACGCCGACCCTGCCATCGCGTGTCCAGGGCGTTCGCTCGTAACGGCTCCATGCCTGCCAGGCGATCAAGGCGGACACCGCCACCACGCAAAGGGTCAGGGCATACCGGCCGAACAGGAGCAGAAGAGGTTTCACGACAATAGCCCCATCAGTGGCAGGGACTGCATGAGCAGGCCGTAGATGATGAGAAAGGTGGCGGTCTCGACGAGCGGCCTGAAAGCGAACAGGCGGGAGATGCCGGTGACGGAGAAGACGCGCACCATCGCCATGGTGGCGACCAGCGAGACGAAGGCGAGGACCAGCAGGCCGGGGATGAAGACGCCTGCGATGCTGAAATCGACGATCATGAGGGGGATGCTCCTCCCTTTGCCGTTCTTCCGGAGCGGAGTGCGAAACGAAGATCGATGAGCAGGTCGCCAATCCGCGGCCGGCTGCCGTATGCGACGGTCCCGAGCATCGCCATCAGCGCCCCGATGCGCCGGTCGAGCTCGGCGAGATTGTCGAGATCGGCCGGGGCTGCCGGCCCCCGGGTGCCGAAACAGGCGGCGATCGAGGAAAGAAGGCCGTTCAGCGCGACGCCGGCCTCGCCGTCCACCTGCGCGACCGCCGTGCGAAGCCGGCCGGCGGCATGGCCGATGCGAAGATGGCGCAGCGTATCGTCGAGGATGTCCGCATGGTCCTTTCCCGATGCCCGCAGCCTCGGCAGCAGCAGCGCCGTGCGGTCGATCATCAGGCTTGTCCAGTGCGCCTCGTTCGGCGCGGTGCCGAGGGCGCGGCGGCCGACATCCCGCCGGCTGAGGTGGAGCAGCCGGTTGATCGCTGCGTCCGCCGGGACGGTCTGGAACAGGGACATGCTGACCGCCGCGAAGCCGACCGCAAAGAAGAGTGCGATCACCATGTTGAGGGTGCCGGCGAAGTCGCCGGCGTAGGCGGTGCCCAGTCCCGAGAGGATCGGGATGGTGAGCGTGATCCCCATCGCCATCAGAGCCGTGGGCGGGCGCGCCTGCAGGGAGCCGGCGAACAGGAAGGCCGGGGCCAGGACCGCGACAAGCACCGTGAAGCCCGTTACCTGGGGAAGGATCGCGAAGCTGTAGACGAGGCTGACCAGCACCCCGTAGATCGAGCCGACGAGGTACTTGACGACGACCGGCGCGGGCGCATCGACATTGCCGAACAGGCTGCAGCAGACCCCGAGGATCGAGACCGCGGTTCCCCCCTCCGGCCAGCCCGACCCGATCCAGAAGGCGCAGCCGCCGAGGATGCCGGCGCAGGCGCCCAGCGCCGCACGGGCCGCCATCCAGGGGTCGCGGTGATAGACGTAGCCCTTCGCCCGCATCGGCCCGTGAAGCGATGCCGCTTTCCGTGAAGGCCGGCCGGCGGACATGCCCTGCCCGAGCCTGTCGCAGTCCTGCAGAAGACCGATCATTTCCGCAAGATGGCCGGCCAGATTGGCGCCGACGCCATCGGCCGGCACGGCCGCATCCGCGCCCAGACTGCCCTGGACCGCCCTTGCCTGCGCGATCAGCCGCGCTGCCGCCGTTTCCCCCCCATCCCTCTTGTCGGTTTCGACCCAGGCGCGGACCTCGCCGACCAAGGCGGTGAGCCGATCAGCCCTTCCGCCGCCGTCCATGCGGAGGAATTGTATCCGGTCCTCGACCTCCGCCGTCAGCGGAAGAAGGCGGGAGAGGCGGTCATGGATAAGGTGCAAGGTCCCGCGCCGCGGCGTCACCGGCGAGGGGTCATATGGCAGATGCGTCGCAAGCCCCTGAAGCGCCAGGAGATCGGCGGCAAGCTGGTGGCGGTCCCTGCGGTTCTCTTCGGGGGTTCCCGCCAGCGCGTCGCCGGCGAGCCGCCGGGCGTCGCGCAGCGTCGCCGACAGCTTGCCGGTGAATTGGCCCGTCATCGGCTTCGGGAGAACGTAGCGGTGGATCAGAACCGCGCAGAGAATCCCGATGGAGATTTCCTGAACGCGCAGGGATGCGGTGTCGAAAACCACACCGGGATCGAGCACGCCCGGAAAGCCGATCAGGCTGGCCGTGTAGCCGGCGAGGACGAAGGCATAGGCCCGTGGCGTGCGGTCAAGCAGCGAGAAGAACAGGCACAGGCCGATCCAGCCGGCGAGGACGAGGCTGCACGCGATCGGATCGTTCACGAAGTTCGGCACGATCGCCACCGTCGCCATCGCGCCGACGACCGTCCCGGCGAAGCGGTAGACACCGCGGCTGAGTGATGCACCGGCGGAGGTCTGGGAGACGATGTAGACCGTGACGATGGCCCAGAACGGCTTGGGCAGCCCAATCCGCAGCGAAACATAATAGGCCAGCATCGCCGCGGCGAAGCTCTTGGCCGAAAAGAGGATCGCATCCGCGTCCACCGTCATGGCGGGCGTGCGAAGGGCGCTCGAACCGGCGCGCAGCACTGCTGCACAGGTCCTGGCCGGGCGGGTATGGATGGTCGGCATCGCGGTCATGCCGATAGTTTTGGCCGATTTGCCGCGGCGGATAAATTCTGTATTGTGACAGAAAATCCCTGAAAACGGCCATTCTGATGCCCGGGTCGGCGACCGGCGGCAGGCCGGCCGCCTAAAGGTTCAGCCCTCCGAAACCTCCGGGTTCAACTGGATGAGCACCTTGTCGATGCGGCGGCCATCCATGTCGACCACCTCGAAACGGATGCCGTTCCAGTTGAAATGCTCGGCCGCGGTCGGGACATGGCCGAAATGGTCGAGAAGGAAGCCGGCGATGGTGTGGAAGTCGCCGTCCCCCTTCATGTTCTTCACGCCGACCAGCGCCTCCACCTCCTCCACCGGCGTCATGCCGTCGACCAGCCAACTGCCGTCCTCGCGCTGGACGGCGGCCGAATCGCCTTCCTGGGTGCTGTCCGGCAGTTCGCCGGCGATCGCCTCCAGGATGTCGGTCATGGTGACCAGCCCCTCGACGCTGCCATATTCGTCGACCACCACCGCCATGTGGACGCTGGCCTGCTTGAAGAGGTCGAGCAGGCGGAAGACCGGCGTGCCGTCATGGACGACGAGCGGCTTGGTCATCGCCGACTTCAGGTCGAAGGCCATGCCGTTCAGCGACTGGTCGAGCAGGCCCTTGGCCGAGACGATGCCCTGGACCTCGTCGACGTCGCCGCGGCAGACGGGGAAGCGCGAATAGCCGCTCTCGCGGATTTCGCGGCCGACGATCTCCGGCGTGTCGTCGATGTCGAGCCAGATCAGGTCCGGGCGCGGCGTCATGATCGACCGCACAGTGCGGTCCGACAGGTGCATGACCCCTTCGATCATCTGGCGTTCGGCCGGCTCGAAGACGCCGCTCTGGGTGCCCTCGGCGATCAGGGTCTTCACCTCCTCCTCCGTCACCGTCTGCTCGCGCGAGGTCGGCAGGCGCAGCAGCTTCAGCACGGCGTCGCTCGACACGCCCAGCAGCCAGACGACCGGCGCCGAGAGGCGCGACACCGTCCGCATCGGGCTGGCGACCAGGGCGGCGATCCGCTCCGATGCGACCAGCGCCATGCGCTTGGGCACCAGCTCGCCGATGATCAGCGAGAAGTAGGTGATGGCGGCGACCACAAGCGCGAAGGCGACGGTGTGGCCGTAGGGCGCGATCCAGCTCACCCGCTCGTCCAGGACGCCGCCCAGCCGTTCCGCCAGGGTCGAGCCGCCGTAGGCGCCGGCGATGATGCCGGTCAGGCTGATGCCGACCTGGACGGTCGACAGGAAGCGGCTGGGATCCTCCGACAGCTCCAGCGCCGCGCGCGCACCCGCCCCGCCCTTCTCCTCGGCCATCTGCTGAAGCCGGGCGCGGCGCGCCGACACCAGCGCCATCTCCGACATCGCGAAGAAGGCGTTGAGCAGGATCAGCAGGACGATGACCAAAAGTTCCCAGATCATGGCGATATGCCCGAAGGGCGCTCCCTCAACCGATCAATTGTTGCGCCACGGCGACCGCCGCCTGCCCGAGACCGAGCAGGACGGCGGCGATGATGGCGATGGACAGGACGCCGGCGATCAGGCCGGCGACGACGAAGGCGCCGTCGGATTCCATCAAACCCAGCGCGATCAGGGCGATCGCCAGGGCCGGGGGCTGGTTTCCGAAGACGATCGGCAGGGCCAGGATGCCGGCCAGCAGCATCACCGCCACCCCCAGCATCCGCTCGGCCGCCGGTCCCGCCAGCGCCGGCAGGCGCGGACGCAGGTGGCGCTCAAGGCGGTCGGCCCACGGCTTGGCGCGGCGGATCACCCCGAGGAAGGCGCCACGGTCGAAGCCGACGGCCAGCATGCGGCGCGGCAGCCAGGGCTGCGGGCGGCCGAGCGCCATCTGCGCGCCGATCAGGATCATCGGGACACCCGTGGCCGTCGACAGGCCGGGAACCGGCAGGACATTGGGGATCGACAGGATGAGCAGAAGCGTGCCGAAGGCGCGGTCACCCAGCGCGTCCATCACCTCGGCCAGGGAAATACGGTCCGGCGGGCCGGAGGAGGCGGATTGTCCGGGGGCGGGCTGGTGGCCGCGCGCCAGGAAAGCGTCCAGCAAATCCGAAACGCGGGCGCAGGTTTGGGGCGCACCGGAATGGTGGGCGTCGGACGACCCGGGAGGTCGGTCTTTGCTCACGGCTCTCCCCGATGCCGCGAAAGGGATCGGAGCGGGCCGGGCGAAGGAAGGCAGGAACCCATGGTCCTTTCGCAGTGCGGCGGCGGTGCCGTCCTTTCTACAGGATGGCGGACGGAAGCGCCAGCGCCGGTTGAGGCGCACGGCGGCCCCATTTCCTTTCGGCCGGCCTATCGCCTCTTCTGCATGGCGAAGGTCAGGCGCTTCATCAGGTCGGCCTTGGACACCGGCTTCACCAGGTATCCCGAGATGCCGTAGGTGATCGCCCGCTTCACCGTGTCGGCTTCGCTGTGGCCGGTCAGGACAAGCACCGGCAGGTCGGCCAGCGGGTGGCCGGCGGCGGTCCGCAGGGCGTGCAGCAGGTCGAGGCCGCCCATGCGCGGCATCTCCAGATCGCAGATCGCGATGTCGACAGCGGCGGTGTCCCTGCGCAGGATGTCCAGCGCCTGGACGCCGTCCGTGGCTTCGAACACGGCCCGCACCTTGATGTCCAGCAGCAGGCGGGCGATCAGCTTGCGGGTGAAGTCGTCGTCCTCGACCAGCAGCACGCCGAGGTCGTGGATCGTCCGGACCGGACGCGTACCGCCGTCTGATTGCACGACCATCTCGTCACCCCCCTGCGTTCATCTTCTCCCCTGGCAGGAGCCAGGGCGGCCGGGAACAGCTTTCCCGACACAGTCTTGCACACTCGTTAACACAAACCGTCTCCCGGAGGGTAACGGATGGCCAGGGCGCAGCGAAGAATGGCAATCCCGCGCCGGACGGCCTATCCTGGCCGCGGTCCAAGCCGCAAGCGAGAAGAGGACGAACCGCCCCGTGGCCGCGCCGCCCGCCGATCACGCCCCCGCCCACGACGACGGCGGGCACAGCGCCCGGCCAGATGCGATGATGCTCGCCGCCGTGACGGAGGCCAGCGGGACCGGGATCGCCGTCGTCGACGCCGCGCGGCCCGGCCATCCGATCGTCTACTGCAACCGCGCCTTCCTCGACATGGTCGGCTACGACGCCAGCGAGGTGACGGGGCGCAGTGCGGATTTCCTTTACGGCCCGGAAACCGATCCCTCGGCGGCCCGCGAGATCCGCGCCGCCCTGGCTGCGGCGCGGCCCCTCTCCGTGGAGGTGGTGAATTACCGCAGGGACGGCAGCGCCTTCTGGAACGCGCTGACCCTGCGCCCGGTCCCGGCCTCCGGCCCGGAGGCGGGCAGCCGGGACCGCTGGGTCGCGATCTCCTGCGCCGACGTCACCCGCAGCCACGCCTCCGAACGGGAGCTGCGCGCCGCCCAGGACGAGCTGACGCGGCTGGCGGCGGAAACATTCGCGCTGGCCGAGGACCTCGACCGCGCCCGCGAGGAGGCGGATGCCGCCCGCGTCGCCGCGGAAAACGCCAGCCTCGCCAAGTCGCGCTTCCTGGCGATGATGAGCCACGAACTGCGCACGCCGATGACGGCGGTGATCGGCATGGGCGACCTGCTGTCCGGCACCGGTCTGACCGACCAGCAGAAGGCCTTCGTGAAGACCCTGCGGTCGTCCGCCGGCACGCTGATGACGATCCTGAACGACGTGCTCGACTTCTCGAAGATCGAAGCCGGGCAACTGACGCTGGAGCAGATCGACTTTTCGCTGCCGCGGCTGGTCGAGGACGTGGTGCAGCTCTTCCTGGTGCGCGCCGCCGCCAAGGGGCTGGTGCTGTCCGCCTCCATCGCCGACGACACGCCGCGCCATGTGCGCGGCGACCCGACCCGCCTGCGGCAAATCCTGTTCAACCTGGTCTCCAACGCCATCAAGTTCACCCACCACGGCACCATCGAGATCGCGGTGTGGTCGCCCGATCCGCCGCCCCCGTCCGCCGGCATCGCCGGGGCGCCCGACGGGCCGCAGCCATTGACGCTGAGGTTCGAGGTGCAGGACAGCGGCATCGGCATGACGGCGGAACAGCGCGGGCGTCTGTTCGACGCCTTCGTCCAGGCCGACGCCTCGACCAACCGGAAATACGGCGGCACCGGCCTGGGGCTGGCCATCTGCAAGCGGCTGGTGGAGGCGATGGGCGGCGAGATCACCGTCAGCAGCATCGCCGGGCGGGGGTCCACCTTCCGGTTCTCGATCGAGGCCCGCACGGCCGAGGCGCCGCCGACCGGCGAGCTGGCATCCCCGCCCACCCTGCCCGCCGGCGACGAGCCGGCGGCCACGCTGGTCGCCCTGCGCCTCCTGCTGGCCGAGGACAACGACATCAACCGCATGCTGATCACCGCGATGATGACCCGCCTCGGCCACCGCATCGACGCGGTCAGCGACGGCCGGGCGGTGCTGGATGCGATCCAGGCGGCCGATTACGACGCGCTGATCCTGGACATGGAGATGCCGGTGCTCGACGGGCGCTCGACCGCGCGGGCCATCCGGCGGATGGACGGCCCGGTCGCGCGCATCCCGATCGTCGGGCTGTCGGCCGACGCCCTGCCCGAACACCGCGACGGCCACATGGCTGCCGGCCTGGACGCCTACCTGACCAAGCCGATCGACTGGGAGCAGCTCAACGCCGTCCTGGTCGACATGGCGGTGCGTCCGCGCGAGGGCCGCGTCGTGCCCATGCCGGTCCGCGCGCCGTCCGAGGGGGAGCGCTTCGCCGGGCTGCCGCTGGTCGACCGGGTGAAGCAGGCGGAACTGCGCCTGGCGCTGGGCGGCGAGGCGCTCGACGGCATGCTGCTGCTGCTGCCGGAAACCACGCTGCGCGAACTGGCGGCGATCCGCTCGGCGCTGGCGAGCGGCCGGCCGCAGGAGCTGAAGCAGGCGGCCCATACGCTTTCGGGCCTCGCCGCGAATTTCGGTGCGCCGCGGGTGGCGGCCATCGCCCGCGCCATCAACGACAACCCGACCGACACCGAGAAGGTGGCGGCCCTGCTTCCCCTGCTGGAGATCGCCGTCGCCGCCACCAGCCGCATGGTCAGCGGCCCGCCGGACGAGCGTCCGGTGCCTTCATGAACGGGGGCCGTGAAGGAGGCCATGAACGGATGGCCGTGGGGGTTGGTTGAGGGCCGGGCGGCCGATCTGCTACAGGTTCCGGGATGAAGAAGACGACATCAAAGCAACGCGGCGCGTCGGCCCGCGTCACCGACCCGGACCAGTTCGACCTGCTCGACGTGCCCGATCCGACGGCGGTCATGATCACCTATTCCGGCCGCACCGTCGATCTGGAGCATCCGGATTTCAGCCGGTTCGACATCGAGGACATCGCGCGCCCCCTGGCCTACCAATGCCGATTCGTCGGCAACACGCGCAGCTTCTTCAGCGTCGCCCAGCACTGCGTGCTGGCAAGCCGGCTGGCGCCGGAGGGCTACGCCTACGACGCGCTGATGCACGACTGCGAAGAGGCGTTCACCGGCGACTGGCCGACCCCCTGGAAGGCGCGGATCGGGCGCGACGTCGTCCGCAAGGCGGTGGAGCCGATCAAACTGGCGCTCGCCGGACGGTTCGGTTTCAGGCATCCCGAACCGAAGGCGGTCAAGCTGGCCGACCAGCGGGCGCTGGCGACCGAGCTGCGCGACCTCTGCGCGCCGCACCGGGTCAACTGGCAGGATCTGCCGCCGCCGGACGAGGCGGTGATCGTGCCGCTGGGGCCGGAAGAGGCGCTGGCCGACTTCCTCGACCATTACCGGCGCCTTCGGCCCGCCGCGTCGCCCGCCGACTGACGGACGCGCGACGGGGCGGTCAGGCGTGGCCGCCCTGCTCCGCCCGCCGGCCGCGTCCCCGCTTGGCGGCGACGGGGGCGGCCTCCGGCTTGTCGGCCGCCGGTTCGGCGATCTGGTCGGCGCAGCGTTCGGCCAGTTCGCGGATGGCGGCGCGCACCTGGGGATCGCGGATGCTTTGAAAATACCGGGCCAGCATCAGCGCCTCACGCGACTGCAAGGTGTTGTCCTGCTCGTCCCCGCCGGCGGCCGGCGCCTCGCCCTCGATGGCCGGCTGGCGATTCTCCAGACCCTCGAAGAAGACGGACACCGGAACCCGGAAGAACTGGCCCAGCTTGAACAGGCGGCTGGAGGACACGCGATTGAAGCCGCGTTCATATTTCTGCAGTTGCTGAAAGGTCAGCCCCAATGCGGAGGCGACGTCGCTCTGGCTCAGTCCGGCCAACATGCGCAATTCGCGCAGACGCTGACCGACAAAGACGTCGACCTCGTTCAGCCCTTCCTTCTTTTCCCGGCCGCGTCGCTTCATGGCGCTTCCCCTTCGATGATAATGCGGTCTGGATGCCCGCCCTGCCCTGCACACAGGCTCCGCACATCGGCTGCACGTACCGGATGGCGGCCCCTCCGAGAAAGACAAATTGGCAGTTTTCGGAAATCTATTACAACTCAGCTATGACCGGGACTTGGTCCTGTCAACCTCCGCTCGGGATTTTACCTCTTTTGGGTAAAGGGTATTTCGCGGAATACGCCCGCAGTATTGCGTGAGCTCTATCTTTTCGTGCAATGAACGGTATCATCTTACCCCCTGGTCGCGGCTTTCCGCCCGCGGTGCCGAAGCCATGCCCCGCCGCCAGGAGCCGTAATGGGGCCATGGCGCCGGGCGGTGCGCGGACGGCTGCCCCCTCGGCCGCCCCCCTGACCACCCCGGGCCTGCTGCAAGGCTGCAACATTTACGGGGCGCTAGGCATATTTTGCCGGGCACCCGGCAAAAGCTGCCGCCGATTAACCCTCTCTTCATCAAGACAACGCAGCATGCCTGTTCGTGGCACAAGCCCGGCGCGGAACTTGCACAAACCGCTTCGCAATCGCGAAACAGGCAGCGTGGAGAGAATGCCGGGCAGACTTCCGATCGGGGATCGCGCGTGAACAACCTGCTCCAGACCTTGCGCAATCTCGGACCTGCCCGCCTCGCGGCGATCGGCGGCGTCGGCCTTTTGCTGATCGGATTTTTCGTCTACCTGACGACCCGCCTGTCGACGCCGGAGATGGAGCTTCTCTACTCCGAACTCCAGCCGACGGAAGCGGCGGCCATCGCCAAGAAGCTGGAGGAGGCGAAGGTCCCCTACAGCGTCGACAAGTCCGGCACCAAGATCACCGTGCCGGCCGACCAGGTCGGGCCGATGCGCATGCGCATGGCGGCCCAGGGCCTGCCCTCGGGCGGCTCGATCGGCTACGAGCTGTTCGACAAGGGCGAAGGCTTCGGCGCCACCAGCTTCATGCAGAACATCAACCACCTGCGCGCGCTCGAAGGCGAGATGGCGCGCACGGTGCAGACGCTGAACGGCGTGCAGAACGCCCGCGTGCACCTGGTGCTGCCCAAGCGCGAGCTGTTCGCCCGCCAGCAGAACCCGGCGACCGCCAGCGTCTTCCTGAAGCTGCGCCCCGGCGCCAAGCTGAGCCACGAGAACATCCAGGCGATCCAGCAGTTGATCGCCGCCTCGGTTCCCAACCTCGAACCCGGCCGCATCTCCATCGTCGACGACAAGGGCAACCTGCTCGCCCGCGGCACCGGCAGCGACACGCCGGACGCCATGATGGCGTCCGCGGAGGAGCAGAAGCAGGCGTACGAGAACCGGCTGGCCCGCACCATCGAGGATCTGCTGGGCCGCACGATGGGCTACGGCAAGGTGCGGGCGGAGGTGTCGGCCGATCTCGACTTCGACCGGATCACCACCCAGTCCGAGATCTTCGACCCGGAAAGCCAGGTCGTCCGCTCGACCCAGACGGTCACCGAGGCGAACGAGAGCAGCGACCGCGATCCCCTGGCCCCGGTGTCCGTGGACCAGAACCTGCCGACGTCGCAGGCGAGCAGCAGCGCCAGCCCGCTGTCGTCCAACAAGTCGAACCGCAACGAAGAGACCATCAACTACGAGATCACCAAGACCGTCAAACAGCATGTGCGCGAGGCCGGGCAGGTTCGCCGCCTGTCGGTCGCCGTGCTGGTGGACGGCACCTACCAGACGCCCAAGGACGCCACCGGCCCGGTCTACCAGCCGCGCACCGAGCAGGAGGTGGAGAGCATCAAGGCCCTGGTGCGCTCCGCCGTCGGGCTCGACGCCGTGCGCGGCGACACGCTGGAGGTGGTGAACATGCGCTTCTGGTCGCCGGACGACGACATCCAGAAGCCCGAAGAGCTGTTCATGGGCATGACCAAGGACGACCTGTTCCGCATCGCCGAGATGGTCGTGCTGGGCATCGTCGCCGTCCTGATCATCCTGCTCGTCATCCGCCCGCTGATCTCCCGCGCCTTCGAAAGGGCCGAGATGCAGGAGGAGGACGAGATGGACCGCCTGCTGACCGACCAGGCCGGCATGCCGGCCGCGCTGGCGGCCCCCACCGGCGCCCTGGCCCAGGATCTGGCGCTCGAAGCCGCCCAGGCCGACGAGGAGCTGGAGCAGATGATCGACATCAACCGGGTCGAGGGCCGGGTCCGCGCCTCGTCGCTGCGCAAGGTGGGTGAGATCGTCGACAAGCATCCGGAAGAGGCGGTGGCCATCCTGCGCAACTGGCTTTACCAGGAGAGCTGATCCATGACCGCCCGCGGCCCCTCCACGGGAGCGCTCCCGGCATGAGCGTGCGCAAATTCCTGTTCGACGAGTCATTCGACGTGGACGCCGTACCGCGGATGACCCATGTCGATGACGACGACCTGCTGCCGGAAGCGGATCTGCACCTCCCGCCCGCACCGGAGGAGCCGCCCCCGCCGCCGGCGCCGACCTTCGGCGAGGAGGAACTGGCCGCGGCCCACGCCCGCGGTTACGAAGAGGGCGTGGCGGCCGGGAAGTCGGAGGGCACCGCCGCCGGCTACGGCAAGGGCTTCACCGAGGGCATGACCGCCGGCCAGAACACCGGGTATGAGCGCGGGAAGAAGGAGATCGAGGCGACGGTGAACAACCGCATCGCCAACGCCCTGGCCCAGATCGCCGACGGGGTCGCCGGGCTGCTGGCGGAGCGGGAGGCCGGCAACGCCTCGCGCAGCGAGCAGCCGCTCCACCTGGCGGTGGCCATCGTCCGCAAGCTGCTTCCCGAATGGACGCGGCGCGGCGGCATGGTCGAGGTCGAAGGAATGGTGCGCGTCTGCCTGACCGACCTGATCGACGAGCCGCGGCTGGTCATCCGGGTGGCGGACAACATGATGGACCTGGTGCGCGAGCATCTGGACCAGACGATCGGCTCGCGCGGGTTCGGGGCCAAGCTGATGGTGATCGGCGATCCGTCGATCGCCCCCGGCGGCTGCCGCATCGAGTGGGCCGAAGGCGGGATGGAGCGCGACACCGCGCAACTGATCGCCGAGATCGAGCAGCGCATCGCGCATATGCTGGAGGCATCGGCCCCCGCCTGAGGGAGCCGGTTTGAAGGAGGTCCAAGACCGACATGCCGAGCGACAACTTCTCGCTGAACGACCTGAACCCCGCTGACGGCGAGGACTACGCAAGCCCCGGGATCGCCAAGGATCTCGAAGCCGTCTACGACATTCCGGTGCAGATCTCGGCGGTGCTGGGCAAATCGACCATGCAGGTGGCGCAACTGCTGAAGCTGGGCCGCGGCGCCGTGGTCGAGCTGGACCGCAAGGTCGGCGAGGCGATCGACATCTACGTCAACAACCGCCTCGTCGCCCGCGGCGAGGTGGTGGTGGTGGAGGACCGGCTGGGCGTGACCATGACCGAAATCATCAAGTCGGACCGCGGCTGATGGCGGTTCCGTCCGACAGCGCGACGCCCGGACGCGCCAAGGCCGCCGGCCGCGGCGGCCAGGCGGCCCCCGCACCGGCATCCATGGCGGCACCCGCGGCGGCACCGATGGCGGCACCCGCGGCCGCGCCGGGCCGCAGCGTGCGCCTGCGCGGCGGGCTCGATCTCGCGACCCTGGTCGGGCTGGCCGCCGCGGCGGCCGTGATCGTGCTGGCGATCACCACCGGCGGGAACCTGCGCGCCTTCCTCGACCCGCCGTCGCTGCTGATCGTGCTCGGCGGCACGCTGGCCGTCACCACCGCGTCCTTCTCGCTGGGCGACGTCGCCGTCGCCTGGCGGAACGCCGCGGCGGTCCTGGTCCACCAGACGCTCGACCCCAAGGGCGTGGCGCGCCAGGTCCTGCTGCTGGCCGAAGCGGCGCGGCGCGCCGGGCCGGAAACCCTGCGCAACCTGCTGCCGGAGCTGCGCGGCGAGCCGTTTCTCCACCGCAGCGTGTCGCTGATCACCGAAGGCTTGCCGCCCGACGCCATCGAGCGGATGCTGACGGGAGAGGTCGAGGCGACCGCCGGCGGCCACGGACGGAGCGCCGGCGTGCTGCGCCGCGCCTCGGAGGTGGCACCGGCCATGGGGCTGATCGGCACGCTGGTCGGCCTCGTCCAGATGCTGGGCAACCTCAGCGACCCGTCGGCCATCGGCCCGGCGATGGCGCTGGCCCTGCTGACGACCTTCTACGGGGCCGTGCTCGGCAACGTCGTCCTCGCCCCGCTCGCCGCCAAGGTGGAGCGGTCGGCCGAGGAGGACGCGCTGGTCAAGACCCTCTACACCATCGGCGCCGTGTCCATCGCGCGCCAGGAGAACCCGCGGCGTCTGGAGATGCTCCTGAACGCCGTCCTGCCGCCCGAAAAGCGGATCCAGTATTTCGACCGGGAAGCCCCGAGAGTGGGAGCGTAAGGCTATGCGTCTGCTGATCGTTGGTACGTTGGAAGGCTACATCACCGCCGCCGGCAAGATCGCCATGAAGCGCGGGGCCAAGGTGTCGCACACCGACAGCATAGACGGGGCGCTGAACGCCCTGCGCACCGCTGCCGGTGCCGACCTGGTGATGATCGACGTCAAGCTGGACATCGCCGCCTTCATCGACAGCCTGAAGTCGGAACGCATCACCATCCCGGTGGTCGCCTGCGGCATCGGCACCGACGCGGCGGCGGCGGTGCGTGCCATCCGCGCCGGCGCCAAGGAATACCTGCCGCTGCCGCCGAATGCCGAGCTGATCGCCGCGGTGCTGGAGGCGGTTGCCGAGGAGAGCCATTCGATCGTCTGCAGCGACCCGGCGATGCTGGCGACGCTGCGGCTGGCCGAGCAGGTGGCGCCCAGCGACGCCTCGGTGATGATCACCGGCGAGAGCGGCACCGGCAAGGAGCTGATGGCCCGCTTCATCCACCGCAAGAGCCGGCGGGCAAACGAGCCCTTCGTCGCGGTGAACTGCGCCGCCATCCCGGAGAACCTCCTGGAATCCGAGCTGTTCGGCCATGAGAAGGGCGCCTTCACCGGCGCGGTCGCCCGCCGGCTCGGCAAGTTCGAGGAGGCCAACAACGGCACCCTGCTGCTGGACGAGCTGTCGGAGATGCATCCGCGCCTGCAGGCCAAGCTGCTGCGCGCCATCCAGGAGAAGGAGATCGACCGGATCGGCTCGTCGCAGCCGGTCAAGGTCAATGTCCGGCTGATCGCCACCTCCAACCGCAACCTGGAGGCGGAGGTCCGCTCCGGCAACTTCCGCGAGGACCTGTATTTCCGCCTGAACGTCTTCAGCGTGGCGATCCCGTCCCTGCGCGAGCGCCCGGCCGACATCCCGATGATCGCCGAGCATTTCCTCAGGAAGTATGCGGAGGCCAACGGGCTGGGCGACAAGCGCCTGACCGAGGACGCGCTGCTGATGCTGAAGGGCCATCACTGGCGCGGCAACGTGCGCGAGCTTGAGAACACCATGCATCGCGCCGTCCTGCTGTCGCGCGGCGAGGAGGTCGGGCCGGAAGCGATCATGCTGACCAGCAAGATGCTGGCGCCGGAGGGCAGCGCCCAGTCCTCCATCCCCGCCGACTCGCCGGTCGCCAACCCCTTCGCCGGCCCCGGCGGCACCGTTCCGGCGGCACAGCCGGCACCGCAGCCGTCCGCCCCGCTGGTGGTCCCGCCGCCGGGCGCGCTGCCGACCAGCTACGGCCCGAAGGGCGGCCGCCCCGGCCCCTACGGGATGGCCGCCAACAGCGGCGCCGCGGCGGCCGCCAACGCCGGCGGCTCCGGCGCCGGCCTGGGGGCGCTGATCGGCCGCACGGTGGCCGACGTCGAGCGCGACCTGATCCTGGAGACGCTGACCCACTGCCTGGGCAACCGCACCCACGCCGCCAACATCCTGGGCATCTCGATCCGCACCCTGCGCAACAAGCTGAAGCAGTACGGCGACGAGGGCCGCAACGTGCCCGCACCGGGCAACGACGAGCGCGCGACCGCCTGACGGCTGAACTTACGGCCTAGTCCAGGCAAGCGGGAGCGGCGGGAGCATCCATGGCCCTGACGGAGCAGAACACGGGCGGCGGCCGCCCCGCGGGCGGCGGTGCCGGCAACATGGCCGCCTTCGGCGAGATGTGGACGGTCGTCAAGTCGTCGCTGAAGCGCGGCGACGTGGCGATGGCCATCGGCATCCTGATCGTCGTGGTCGGCCTGATCATGCCGCTGCCCAGCATCATGCTCGACATGATGCTGGGGCTGAACATCACCATCTCCATCCTGATCCTGATGGTGGTGCTGTTCATCGAGAAGCCGCTGGAGCTGTCCTCCTACCCGACGATCCTGCTGATCACCACGCTGCTGCGCCTGTCGCTGAACATGGCCTCCACGCGCCTGATCCTGACGCAGGGGCATGAGGGCACGTCCGCCGCCGGCCACGTCATCGAGGCCTTCGCCAGCCTCGTCATGGGCGGCGACTTCGTCATCGGCGTGATCATCTACGCCATCCTGACGATCGTGAACTTCAAGGTCATCACCGCCGGCTCGGGCCGCATCGCCGAGGTGGCGGCGCGCTTCACCCTCGACGCCATGCCCGGCAAGCAGATGGCCATCGACGCCGACCTGTCGGCCGGCATGATCGACGAGGGCACCGCCAGGGTCCGGCGCAAGGAGCTGGAGGACGAAAGCGCCTTCTTCGGCTCGATGGACGGTGCGTCGAAGTTCGTGAAGGGCGACGCGGTCGCCGGCCTGATGATCATGTTCATCAACATCATCGGCGGCGTCACCATCGCGGTGCTGCGCCACGACATGCCGGTGATGACCGCGCTCGACACCTTCACTAAGCTGACCATCGGCGACGGGCTGGTGTCGCAGATCCCGGCGCTGGTGATCTCGATCTCCGCCGGCTTCCTGGTATCGAAGGCCGGCATGGGCGGCTCGACCGACAAGGCGGTGGTCGGCCAGCTCACCGGCCACGGCCAGGCGCTGGCCCTGTCGGCCGGCGCCATCGGCGTTCTGGCCCTGCTGCCCGGCATGCCGATCCTGACGCTCGCCCCGGTCATCGCCGCCGTCGGCGGTGCCGCCTGGTACATGCCGCGCCTGCGCGCGAAGAAGGAGGCGGAAGAGGCCGCGGCGGCGGAGGAAGCGGCGGCGGCCGGCGGTGCCGGGCCGGGCGGCGCACCCGGCGCCGGGCCGGCGCCGGACGAGCCGATCGCCACCGCGCTTGCCATCGACCTGATCCGGCTGGAGCTGGGCTACGGCCTCCTGTCGCTGATCAACCAGCCGCAGGCCGGCAGCCACCGGCTGACCGACCAGATCAAGGGGCTCCGCCGGCAGATCGCCGGCGAGGTCGGCTTCGTCATGCCGGCGGTCCGCATCCAGGACAACCTGCAGCTTCCGCCCAACACCTACATCATCCGGATCAAGGAGATCGAGGCCGGGCGCGGCGACATCCGGCCGAACATGCTGCTGGTGATGGATCCGCGAGGCGACGCCATGAGCCTGCCCGGCGAACAGACGGTGGAGCCGACCTTCGGCCTGCCCGCCATCTGGGTCGAGCCCGGCTACCGCGAGGAGGCGCTGTTCAAGGGCTACACCGTCGTCGACCCCTCGACAGTGGTGACCACGCACCTGACCGAGCTGATCAAGGACAACATGCCGGAGCTGCTGTCCTTCACCGAAACCCAGAAGCTGCTGGACGAGGTCGACAAGGAACACCAGAAGCTGATCGCCGACGTGGTGCCGAATCAGATCACTGTGGGCGGATTGCAACGGGTGTTGCAGAATCTCCTTGCCGAACGCGTCTCGATCCGGGATCTTCCCACCATATTGGAAGGGGTATCCGAAGCGACCAGCCAGACCCGCAGCATCACCCAGATCACCGAGCATGTGCGGTCCCGCCTTGCCCGGCAGATCTGCGACGCGAACACCAACGAGATGGGCTTCATCCCGCTGGTCACCCTGGCGCCCGAATGGGAGCAGGCGTTCGCGGAGTCGCTGGTGGGCGACGGCGACGACCGGCAGTTGACGATGGCGCCTTCCCGCCTGCAGCAGTTCATCACCTCCGTCCGTCAAACCTTCGAGCGACACGCCATGATGGGCGAGAGCCCCGTTCTCCTGACCAGCCCGCTGATCCGGCCCTTCGTCCGCTCCATCGTCGAGCGGTTCAGGCCGGCCACCGTGGTCATGTCGCAGAACGAGATCCATCCCAAGGCGCGCATCAAGACGCTGGGGCAGATCTGATGGTGCCGGCCGCCCGCCATCCCGACATTGACCGAAGGCTGCGCCGATGAGGCTGAAGTCCTTCCACGCCAAGACCATGTCCGACGCCATGCGGATGGTGCGCCAGTCGCTGGGCGACGACGCCATCATCGTCGCCACGCGCGAGGAGGAAGGCGGCGGCGTGCGCGTCACGGCGGCGGTGGAGGAGGACGAGCTTCCGGCGGCCCCGGCGCGCGGCGGCCGGGGCCGCGCCGCGCCGGTTCCGGCTGAGCCGGACATCGACGTCGGCGAGGTGGTCGCCGACGCGCTCCAGCGCCACGGCGTGCCGGCAGCACTTGCCGAACAGCTCATCGACGCCGCCTCCGGCCTCGACACCGAGGACCCGCGGCTGGCCCTGGGGTCCGCCCTCGACTCGGTCTTCACCTTCAAGCCCCTGCCGGACGGGCGGACGGCGGTGAAGCCGATGGCGCTGGTCGGACCGCCCGGCTCCGGCAAGACGCTCGTCGCCGCCAAGCTGGCGGCCCGCGCGGTGTTCAAGAAGCGGTCTGTCGGCGTCATCACCACCGACACGGTGCGGGCCGGCGGCGTCGACCAGCTTGCCGCCTTCACCCGGCTGATGAAGCTGAAGCTGGCGACGGTGGAAGACCCCGACGCACTGGCCGGCGCCTTCGAGGTCCATCGCAAGACCGACCTCGTGCTGGTCGACACCGCCGGGCGCAACCCGTTCGACGCCGAGGACATGGCCGACCTCCGCAGCCTGCTGGCCGCCGGCGAGGTGGAGCCCGTGCTGGTGCTTCCCGCCGGCCTCGACGCGATGGAGGCCGCGGACATGGCGCTGGCCTTCAAGGCGGTCGGCGTCCGGCGCATGCTGGTCACGCGGCTGGACATGGCCCGGCGCCTCGGCAGCCTGCTGGCGATCGCCGCGCGCGCCCGCCTGGCCTTCTGCGACGCCAGCGTGTCGGCGAAGGTGGCGGAGGGGCTGACCACGCTGAACCCGCTGCTGCTCGCCCGCATGATGATCCCGGCCGAGGAGCAGGCCCAGGCCGTGAAGGAAACGGCGCCGAAGCGCGCAACGTGGGACGACGAGGAGGAGCCGGATCCCGGCCCCGATACCCGCGATGCCGACAGGCGCCATGCCGATAGGCGTCCCGTCGACAGAAACCCTGTGGATAGGAACCCTGTCGACGCCGGCCGGTTCGACCCCGACCATGAACCGGCCCCGCCACCGCGAAGGGCCGCCGCCGCGGCCAAGCCCGCCAAACCCGCAACGAAGGCCAAAGCCTCCAGTTCCCCCTCGTCGAGGACCCTGCCATGACCGACCCGGTGTTCCCGGCCGCCCTCAAGAACGTTCGCCCGCTGCGCGGCGCCAACGTCATCGCCGTGGCCAGCGGAAAGGGCGGCGTCGGCAAGACGTGGTTCTCGATCACGCTCAGCCATGCCCTCACCAAGGCGGGAATGAACACGCTGCTGTTCGACGGCGACCTCGGCCTCGCCAACGTCGACATCCAGCTTGGCTTCTCGCCGAAGAACGACCTCGGCGCCGTCATCAACGGCGAGGTGACGCTGGCCAAGGCGGCGCAGCGCTTCCCCGACACCGGCTTCGACATCATCGCCGGGCGGTCCGGGTCCGGCACGCTGGCGCAGTTGCCGAGCCAGCGCCTGTCCGGGCTGCGTAACGACCTGCTGGAGCTGGCACGGAGCTACGACCGGGTGGTGATGGACATGGGTGCCGGCGTCGACCGCACCGTGCGCACCCTCTCCGGCCCGGCGGGCGTGACGCTGGTGGTGACCACCGACGAGCCGACCTCGCTGACCGACGCCTATGCCTTCATCAAGCTGACCCACGCCACCAACCCGTCCGCCGACCTGCGGATCGTGGTGAACATGGCGCAGAGCGTGAAGGACGGCGAACGGACCTACGGCACCATCCTGAAGGCCTGCCAGAACTTCCTGAAATACAAGCCGGCACTGGCGGGAATCATCCGCCGCGACCTGAAGGTGCGCGACGCCATCCGCAGCCAGACCCCGCTGCTCACCCGCTCGCCGGCCAGCGATGCGGCGCGCGACGTCGAGGCGATCGTGCAGCGGCTGCTCGCCAGCACCCGGTAACCGGCGGATGGGCGGCTCGATCCCCGCATCGGTCAGCCCTGCCGCCGCCGGCGCCGCGTCGGCACCCGCCGCCCCCGCGGCCGCCACGGTAACCGCCGAGGCCACGGTGGTCAGGCTTCCCGACCGCCTGCCGGAGGTCACCCGGCCGGTGGTGCTGACCGGCACCGTCACCGGACAGACGCCGGAGGGACTGACCAGCGTCCGCACCGCCGCCGGCGACCTGCTGCTCGACAGCCAAGCCGACCTGCCGCCCGACAAGCCGGTAACGGTGCAGATCACCCCCGGCGCGACGGTTCCCCCCTCGACCCCGCAGGGTCCCGCCGCTACGGCGAGGCCGACGGCCCTGATCCTCCTCCAGGCGTTGGGCGGCCCGGCCGCCGGCCCGGCTCCCGCTGCCGCCCCCCTGCCCGGCGCGCCGGCCGGCACCGCGGGTCTCGGGTCGACGCCGGCGGTGCTGCTGCCGGCACCGCCGTCGGCTCCGGCGGTTGCCGGCCTGCCGCCGTTGCTGCCGGGCACCATCGTCCCCGCCCTGGTGCTCGCCAGCGGATCCGCAGGCAAGCCTGCGGCGGGCGCCCCGCTGGCCGGCCCCGCAGCGGCCGCTGCGGCGGCCACTGCGGCGGCCACTGCGACAGCCATGGCGGCGGCACCACCCGCGGACCCTGCGGCAACATCCGACGGCACCAAGCCCGGCGCACCGGCCGGAGCGGCACCGGCGGCGCAATCCGCCCTGCCCCCGGCCGGCGGCGGCGCCACCTTCGGCGTGCCGATCGAGCTGGGAGGGGATGCCGCCCATCCCGGCGCCGATGCCCCGATGGCGCCCTCCGATGCCGGACCGGCGGACGAGGCCGCTCTTCCGCCGACGGCGGGCCGGCAGCCTGCCGAGCCGCCGGACCTTCCACGCGGTGCCACCGTGGCGCTCAGGATCCTGACGGTGACGTTGCCTCCGGACCAGAAAGCCCCCGGCGAGGCCGGCGCCGGAGGCGGCGGCATGGGAGGCAGGCCGGCCGGCGGCCAGGAGAGCGGCGGCCAAGCCGCGTCCATGCCATCGGTCCCCGATGCTTCGCCGGATGGCCCGCCGAATGGCCCGCCGAGTGACTTGGGCGAGCCCGCGGACCTCCCGGTGCTGCGGGCCACCGTCGCCGGAAGCACCCCCCAGGGCCAGCCCATCCTGGCGACCAGACAGGGCATGCTGGCGCTGGCGGTTCCGGCAAGCCTGCCCCAGGGCGCGCGCGTGACCGCAGCGCTGACCGATCTCGCCCAGGCCATGCAGGGGCTGGCGCCGGCGCAGCCCGGCCCTCCGGGTCCCCTCGGCGAGCGGGACTGGCCGGCGATGCGGCAACTGATGGCGGCGCTGGCGGCGGCCGACCCGGCGCTGGCGCGGTCGATGCAGGCGACGATGCCGCAGCCGAACCGCAAGCTGACGGCGGCGCTCAGCTTCTTCCTGTCGGCGCTGCGCGGCGGCGATGCGCAGGGATGGCTGGGCGAGGATGCCGCCGCCGCCCTCGACAAGGGGGGGCGGCGCGACCTGCTCGACCGTCTCGAAAAGGATTTCGACGGCCTGCGCCGCGACGCCGCCGAGCCGCTTCCCGGCGACTGGCGCCAGTACACCATCCCGCTCATGGATGCCGGGGTGCCGAAGCCGGTCCGGCTCCATGTCCATCCCCTGAGCGAGGACGAAGAGGGCGGCGAAGGCAAGGACCGCAAGAAGCCCGGCAGCCGCTTTGTCATCGACGTGGATCTCAGCCGCTTCGGCCCGATGCAGCTCGACGGCCTGGTGCGGCCCAACCATTTCGACCTGATCCTGCGCAGCCACGCCGCCCTGCCGCCGGACCTGCGGGTCGAGCTGATCCAGATCTTCGCCGACAGCATCCGCGCGGTGGGCTATACCGGCGGCCTGTCCTTCCAGTCGGGCGCCCGAAGCTGGGTGAAGCTGACCCGCGCCGGGCGCGCGGGCCTGGGGGTGTCGGCATGAGACGCGACCGCCTAGTCACCCAGCCCTCTCCCGACCCGCGCCACGACTATCTGGTGGAGCTTCGCGGCGAGCCGCAGGGCGGCACACGGCTGCTGCTGCGGCTGGTGCCGGACCGGCTGGTGCTGGAGCCGGCCGGCTTCGCCGGCTATCTGGGCGGCTTCGCAGATTTCCCCGGCGGCCTGGAGGCCCTGGCCCTGGCCCTGCTGGACGACATCAACAACGAACTGGTGCCGCGATGGGTCGAGGTGACGGTCGAACGCGACGCCCCCCTGCCGCACCGCGTCGTGATCGAGGACCGCCAGCCGACCTGGGACAATCCGCAATTGATGGGACGGCTGCGGCGGGTGTGAGGGGACGTCTGGCGATTGCCCCCTCCTGCCCCCCTTCCACGTCGCCGCAGAGGGACTGCCGCCGACCGTCACCCCGCCAGGAAGCCCTTCAGCGCGTCGACGACGGCCCGCATGTCCTCCTCGGTGCCGATGGTGATGCGCAGGCAGCTCGGCAGGCCGTAGGACGGCATCTGGCGGACCAGGATGCCGCGGGCCTTCAGGAACTGGCGGGCGGCCTCGGCGTCGTCCTTGCCGGCCGGCTGGCCCTTGAAGTCGACCAGGACGAAGTTGGTGACGCTCGGGTGCACCGTCAGGCCGAGATCGCGCACCGCCGACGAGAACCAGTCGCGCCACTGCTCGTTGTGGCGGCGGGAGCGGTCGAGGAACTCGGCATCCTCCACGGCGGCGATGCCGGCGACATGGGCGGCGTTCGACACGTTGAAGGGGCCGCGGACGCGGTTCAGCACGTCGACGATGGCCGCCGGCCCGTAGCACCAGCCGATGCGCAGCGATCCCAGGGCGAAGATCTTGGAGAAGGTCCGGGTCATCACGACGTTCGGGAACTTCTCCACCAACTCCTCGCCGGCGGTGTAGTCGTCCTTGTTCATGTATTCGGCATAGGCCGCGTCGATGACCAGGATGACGTCCGACGGCAGGCCGGCATGCAGCCGCGCCACCTCCGACGCCGGCAGATAGGTGCCGGTCGGGTTGTTGGGGTTGGCGAGGAAGACCAGCCGGGTGCGCGGGGTGACGCGCGCCAGCAACTGGTCGACGCTGGCGGTCAGCCCGTCCTCCGGGGCGGTGACCGGCGTCGCGCCGACCGACTTGGCACCGATCGGATACATCAGGAAGCCGTACTGCGAGTACAGCACCTCGTCGCCCGGCCCGGCGTAGGAGCGGATCAGCAGGCTGATGATCTCGTCGGAGCCGGCGCCACAGACGATGCGGTCGGCATCCAGGTTGAAGCGCTTGGCGATCGCGCCGCGCAGGGCGGCCGAGGCGCCGTCGGGATACCGGTGCAGGGTCGACGCCGCCGCGGCATAGGCGTCCATCGCCCTGGGGCTCGGGCCCAGCGCCCCCTCGTTGGAGGCGAGGCGGATATGACCCTGATGCTCGCCGCCGACATAGGCGGCGATGTCGAGAATCCCCGGACGCGGCTGCGGGCCGTTCGACTCGGTCATGGCGTGCGAACCTTCTGACTCATGAGGATGAACGTGAAGCGGACGGAGCACTGTGCCCGAAGCGGGCCGGTCAGCCCAGATGCAACGGCACCGCATAGCCGCCGACCAGGTTGACCCGCAGCGGAATCTCCCCGGACCGCTCGGCCAGGGCGGCAAGGCGGGGGTCGCCGTGGCCGACGAAATCGGCGATCTCGACCAGATGCACCGACGGCCCGCCATGGGCGCTGCCCGAGGGGCTGGTAGCGTGGCCGGCCGGGTGCCAGGTGCAGAAGCTCACCGGCGGCAGGCCGCAGGACTCGAGCATGTCCTTCAGGCGGCCGCGGCTGAAATCGCCGCCGATCTCGATGCTCAGCAGGCTGCGGTCGTCCCCGGTCGGCTCGTGCGGGACGGCGGCGATGGCCAGCGCGTCGCGGTTCTCGCCGCGGCCGTTGCCGCGCCCGCCGAACGGAAGCCGGGCCACCACCTGCGGCCGGCTGACGTCGGACGACACCAGGAAACGCCACCAGGGATCGCTGTCGTCGTCGGCCGGATAGGGAACGACCGCGACGGTGGCGGTTCCGTCGGACACCGCACGCAGCGCGGCGGCGGGGGTGTTGACCGCGGTCATCGGCACGAAGCTGCCGAAATGGTCGCGGGCGACGTCCCAGAAGCCGCGGCGATCCTCCGGCGCGTAGACCGCGACCGCGAAAGGACCCTGGAGCCGGGTGAAGGCGGTGATCATCTCCCGCCAGATGCGCACCACCGCCTGGGCCGGGAAGGAGCCGGAATGGCGGGCCATCAGGCGCCTCAGGATGGTCGCCTCGCGCGCCGGCCGCAGGAAGACGGCATGACCCGTCCCCGCCGCCTGGACAGCGGCCGGCAGGGTGCCCTTCACCGTCCCGATGCGCTCCACAACCGCGGCGCGGCGCATCAGCAGGTCATGGATCGCGTCGTCGATCTGGTCGATCTCGCGGCGCAAATCGTCGAGCGGTGTCCGGGCGGTCATGGGGCAGGAAACCTAAAGAGGCAAAGCCGGATAGTAGTAGTCCGCATGCGTCATGAAATCAAAGAAAACATTGACACTCCGGAGCGCAGCTTAATAGCTATACGCTCCCGTTCCGCCCTCATTCCCCGGCCCGCAGACGATGCGCCCCCGGGGAAACCGTCGGTGTTTTCCAGGCAGGATCCCCAAGGCACGAGCCACCCATGTCAGCGCCACCGCCGCCCGCGCCGCCGCCCGCGCAGCCGCCCGCGCAGCCGGTGGCGCACCAGACTTCGCAGCCCGGCTCCGCCGGCGCCGAGGGGCGCGACTTGCCCGGCAAGCGCGTGCGGCTGGCAGTGGACCGCCCGATGCGGCTCGACAGCGGGGTGGAGATCGGCGGCTTCCAGATCGCCTACCAGACCTACGGCACGCTGAACGCCGACCGGTCGAACGCCATCCTGGTCTGCCACGCGCTGACCGGCGACCACTTCGTGGTGGAGCGCCACCCGGTCACCGGCAAGCCCGGCTGGTGGGAGATGCTGGTCGGTCCCGGCAAGCCGGTGGACACCGACCGCTACTTCGTCATCTGCTCCAACGTGCTGGGCGGCTGCCTCGGCAGCACCGGGCCGAAGGACGCCGATCCGGCCACCGGCAGGCCGTATGGCCTGTCCTTCCCGGTGGTGACCATCGGCGACATGGTGCGGGCGCAGAAGCTGCTGATCGACCATCTCGGCATCGACAGGCTGTTCTGCGTCGTCGGCGGGTCGATGGGCGGGATGCAGGTGCTGCAATGGGCCGTCGCCTACCCCGAAACGGTCTTCGCCGCCGTTCCCATCGCCACCGCAGCCCGCCATTCGGCGCAGAACATCGCCTTCCACGAGGTCGGGCGGCAGGCGATCATGGCCGACCCGAACTGGCGCGGCGGCAACTACCTGCTGGAGGGCACCAGGCCCGAAGCCGGGCTGGCGGTGGCGCGGATGGCCGCCCACATCACCTACCTGTCCGAAACGGCCCTGCACCGCAAGTTCGGCCGCAACCTGCAGGACCGCAAGGCCGTCACCTACGGCTTCGACGCCGATTTCCAGGTCGAGAGCTACCTGCGCTACCAGGGTGCGGCCTTCGTCGAGCGGTTCGACGCCAATTCCTACCTCTACATCACCCGCGCGATGGATTACTTCGACCTCGCCGCCGATGCCGGCGGGTCGCTGGCCAACGCCTTCCGGCCGGGCGGCCGGACGACGCCGGTGCGCTTCTGCCTCGCCAGCTTCTCCAGCGACTGGCTGTTCCCGACCGCCGAATCGCGCGCCATCGTGCATGCGCTGAACGCGGTCGCCGCCAACGTCAGCTTCGTGGAGATCGAGACGGACAAGGGCCACGACGCCTTCCTGCTGGACGAGCCGGAGTTCCATCAGGTCATCCACGGCTTCCTGGAGGGCTGCGCCGAGCATCGCGGCCTCTCCCCCCGCCGCCGCGCCCGCTGAAAGGCCGACCTCCCGCCATGGTGGACATCCGCGACGACCTGAAGCTGATCGCCGAGATGGTGGCGCCGGACAGCCGGGTGCTGGACGTCGGCTGCGGCGACGGCGCCCTCCTGGACCACCTGACCCATGCCAAGAACGTCGACGGGCGCGGCATCGAGCTGAGCATGGACGGCGTGCGGCGCTGCGTGGCGCAGGGCCTGTCGGTGATCCAGGGCGACGCCGAGACCGACCTGAAGGACTATCCGGCCGACGCCTTCGACTATGTGATCCTCGGCCAGACGCTGCAGGCGATGAGGCAGCCGCGCGAGGTCCTGGAGATGATGTGCCGGATCGGCCGCCGCGCCATCGTCTCCGTGCCGAATTTCGGCTATTGGCGCGTCCGCATGCAGCTCATGGTCACCGGGCGCATGCCGGTGACCGAAAAGCTGGGCTACCAGTGGTGGGAGACGCCCAACATCCATTTCTGCACGCTGCGCGACTTCGTCGTGCTGACCGAGGAGATGGGAATCACCATTGAGCAGACCCGGATCATCGACCGGGCCGGCCGGGTGACCAGCCGCGCCCATTCCGGCTTCGCCAACCTTCTGGGAGAGCAGGGCGTGTTCCTGCTGCGGCGGGGGTGAGCGGAACCTTTCACCGCGCCCAAGTGTTCATGATGCGTTCCTTTTCGACGAGGTGACCATCATGACCACCAAGAAGACCACCGCGCACGAGGACGACCGTCGCGAGTCCCATCGGCCCGACCATTCCGGGACGAATCATTCCGGACACGATAACCCCAAGACCGGTCCCGACACCTCCAACCGCGACAAGGATCCGGACGACTGGACCACCGGCGACGAGCCGATGACCGGCGCCCAGGCCTCCTACCTGAAGACCCTGAGCGAGGAGGCCGGCGAGGCGTTCGACGACAGCCTCACCAAGGCCGACGCGTCGAAGCGGATCGATGCGCTTCAGGAGAAGACCGGGCGCGGCCAGCAGAGGCCGGCGCCGTCCGGCCGAAAGGCCAGGGCGACGCTTTGACGACCGCCGAGGCAACCTGCGGGCGGTCTGGGGTGTTTAGCAGGGGAACACCGCCTCCGAACGGAAGGGTTGCCCCATGCTCCGCCCCGCCATCGCCCGCAGATTCCCAGACAACAGCCTGCGCCCGCTGCTGGTCGCCGTGCCGGCCGCGGCACTCCTGCTGACCGGGACGGCCCTGGCGCAATCGCCGGCCCCACCCCAGGCACAGGCCCAGACACAGGCACAGGCCCCCGGCACCGCCCCGCCGCTGATGACCGCCCCCCGGCCGGACGACCAGCCGGCCACCGACCCGGTGACGTCGCCGCCCGGCGTCAGCGGCGAAGCCCCGTCGACGGAGGTGCAGAACCCGGCGGCGCCCGCCGGCTCCTCCGCCGGCGGCATCCCCTCCGCATCCGCCCCGCCGGTCGCGGCGCTGCCCGATGCGGCCCTCGACCCGCAGCAGGCACGCTCGCTGGTGGGAACCGAACTGCTCACCCGCGACGGCCAGCCAGGCGGCCGCATCCTGGACTTCACGCTCGCCGATCCCGGCGGCAGCATCAGCCGGGTCGTCGTCGCGCCGAACGAGGTGCTGGGGCTGGGACAGAAGCTGGTGGCGGTGCCGGTCGGCGCCCTGATGAACGGGCCGAAGGGGCCGGCGCTGGACATGAGCGAACAGGACCTGGGCAGCGCCCCGACCTTCGCCTATGGCCAGGAGCGGACCCTGACGCGGCCCGACGGGAAGTGACCGGCAGGTAACCGCCGCGGCCGGCGTCACGCCCGTCAGTGGGCCGGCCGGCCGCGCAGCGCGCCGACCACGCAGGCGACGAGGCACAGGCCGGCGGCCAGCCACAGCACCGCCACCGTGCCGTCGGCCTTGCCCAGCGCGGTGAAGGTCAGCCCGACCGCTGCCGCACCCAGGGTCTGGCCAAGCAGCCGGCCGGTGGACTGGATGCCGCTGGCCCCGCCGCTCCGCTCCTTGGGTGCGCTGCTGACCAGCACCTTGTTGTTGGGGGTCTGGAACAGGCCGAAGCCGAAGCCCGCCAGCGCCATCCGCCACGCCGCGTCGGCCACCGTCGGGTCATGCGGCAGCAACGCCATCAGGGCGAGGCCGCAGGCGAACAGGCCGAGGCCGACGGAGGCCAGCCGGCTGGCATCGTAGCGGTCGGCCAGCCGCCCGGTGATCGGCGCGACCAGCGCCACCATCAGCGGCCACGGCGTCATCAGCAGGCCCGATTCCGCCTGCGAGCGGCCCAGTACGTCCTCGAAGAAGAAGGGCAGCGACACGAAGGCGATGTTCTGCGCCGCGAAGGAGCAGACCGAAGTCACCACCGTCAGGGCGAAGACCGGACGGCGGAGCAGGTCCACCGGGAGCAGCGGCGTGGTCTGCGACAGCTCCCGGCGCACCAGCGTCACGCCCAGCGCCAGCGCGCCCGCCAGTTCCGCCGCCACCTGCCAGGCGGGCTGGCTGCCGTCGATCCCCTTGAAGCCGACGATCAGCAGGCCGAGCGTGCCGGCGTTCAGCGCCGCGCTCAGCCAGTCGAAGCGGTGGCCCGCCGGATTGGAGACCGGCATCGCCTTCGAGGCCACCGCCAGCGCCGCAAGGCCGAGCGGCACGTTCACCGCGAACAGCCAGGGCCAGGAGGCGGCGGACAGGATCAGCGCCGCCAGGCTGGGACCGGCGGCCGACGACACCGCGACGATCATCGCGTTGTAGCCGACCCCGCGGCCGAGATGCGTGGAGGGATAGATGTGCCGCACCAGGGCGAGGTTCACGCTCATGATGCCGGCGCCGCCGAGGCCCTGCAGGACGCGGGCGATGGTCAGCACCGGCAGGTTCGGCGCGAGCGCACAGCCCAGCGAGGCGACGGTGAAGACCGCCAGCCCGACGCCATAGACCCGGCGGTAGCCGACGATGTCGCCGAGCGAGGCCAGCGGGAACAGCGCCACGGTGACCGCCATCTGGTAGGCGTTGACCACCCAGATGGCGCTGGCGGCGTCGACGGCGAATTCGCGCTGGATGGTCGGCAGGGCGATGTTGGCGACCACCCCGTCCAGCACCGCCATGATCAGCGCCACCGTCATCGCGGCCATCGCCCAATAGCGCTGCGGCAGCGGCAGGCCATCCTGTACCGGAACAGCCGCCGCGGGCTGGCGGGCCGCGCTGCCTGGGGGCGAGGTGGCGGGCGAAGCGGAGGTCGGGGCTGACATATCGGGCATGCGGAGAGAATAGAGGCAGGCGGTCGCTTCGCCCGCGCAGCATTTTCGCATGCAAGCGTTGCGAAAGCCGAGCGCCGGGCTTGGTTTCCAACCGGGCTGGCTCCAGCCGGGTGGGCTCCAAACGGGCGGGCACGGCAGGGAACCGCCCGCTCGCCCCTCCTGTTGGAAAAGGCGCGACCCATCAGAAAAGAGGAGCGCCACCATGACCAAGCACATCCCGCCCGTTCCGCCGGAAGGCCGCAGCGACAAGGGCCCCGGCGAGCCGCCGGCGAGCTCCCCGACGGACCAGGGCGGCAGCCGCGGCGCCCCCCACACCAAGGAACAGGGCCAGCCCGGCAACACCCACCAGAACACCACCCATCAAGGCTACCAGCAGGATCGGTGACGCATGAGCAAGCGACACGAGGCGACCGACCGCCATCACGGCGGCCCCGGCAGCAGCCAGCAGAATGCCGACAAGCCCGAACCGGCACCGGAGAAGCATCCGCATCCGGGTGAACCCACCAACACCCGCCAGTCCGGCTCGTCCGGCGGCGGCGGCGAGCGGGACCTCCACCACACCCACGACCCGAAGACCAAACGGTGACGCCGGACGTGGCGCCTTCCGCCGGCCCCGGCGGAGGGCGCCGTCAGGCCTCCCGGCCCCTCAGGATTCGAGGTCCTTCAGGATCGGGCATTCCGGCCGCTCGTCGCCATGGCAGGCCTCGGCCAGTTCATGCAGGGTATCGCGCATCGCCTGAAGCTCGGCGATCTTGGCATCCAGTTCGTCGATGTGCTGCGTGGCGATCCGCTTGACCTCGGAACTGCAGCGCGAGCGGTCCTGCCACAGGCCGACCAGCTTCTGGATGCGCTCGATCCCGAACCCCAGCGTCCGCGCCCGCTTGACGAACCGCAGCACGTTCACGTCGGTCGGGCTGTAGACGCGATAGCCCGATGCCGTGCGCCCGGCCTCCGGGATCAGGCCGATCGACTCGTAATAGCGGATCAGCTTCGCATTCACCCCGGAGGCCCTGGCGGCCTCGCCGATCGTCATTCCCGCCTTCATCGCCGTCCCTCCGGCGGCGTCCAGCCGCGCAGGGACAGCGCGTTCACCACCACGCTGACGGAGCTGAGCGCCATCGCCGCCCCGGCCAGCACCGGGCTGAGGTTGCCCGAGGCGGCCAGCGGGATGCCGACCACATTGTAGGCGAAGGCCCAGAACAGACCCTGGCGGATCTTGGCGTAGGTACGCCGCGACACGTCGATGGCCCCGGCCACCAAGCGCGGATCGCCGCGCATCAGGGTGACGCCGGCGCTGTGCATGGCGACGTCGGTGCCGGTGGCCATGGCGATGCCGACATCGGCGGCGGCCAGCGCCGGGGCGTCGTTGATGCCGTCGCCGACCATGCCGACCGTCCTGCCCTCCCCCTTCAGCGTCGCGACCACCGCGGCCTTCTCGCCGGGCAGCACCTCGGCGAAGACGCGCTCGATCCCCAGCGCGCCGGCCACCCCGCGGGCGGCGCCCCAACCGTCGCCGGTCACCATCACCGGTTCCACCCCCTGCGCCTTCAGCGAGGCGACCGCCGCCGCCGCACCGTCCTTCACCGTGTCGCCGAACGCGACGAGGCCGAGCAGGCGCGGCGCCTCGCCGGTCTCGACCAGCCAGGACAGCGTGCGTCCCGAGCCGGCCAGCGCGGCGGCGGGTTCCGCCAGTGCGCCCGGGTCGAGCCCAGCCTCCTCCACCGCGCGGGCATTGCCGAGTTGCAGCCGCTGCCCGTCGACCGTGCCGCCGACGCCGCGTCCGGCCAGCGCACGGAAATCGCCGGCGCGCCCGGCCGCGATGCCCTCCTCCCCGGCGCGGCGGCGCAGGGCATGGGCCAGCGGATGCTCGCTGCCGGACTGGAGCGCCGCGGCCAGCCGCAGCAGCGTCGCCCCGTCGACGCCCGCCGCCGGGATCAGGTCGGTCACCCGCGGCTTGCCCTCCGTCAGGGTCCCGGTCTTGTCGAAGGCGACGGCGGTCAGCGCGTGGGCGCGCTCCAGCGCCTCGGCGTCCTTGATCAGGATGCCGTGCCGGGCGGCGGCCCCGGTGCCGACCATGATCGCGGTCGGCGTCGCCAGGCCCAGCGCGCAGGGGCAGGCGATGACGAGCACCGAGACGGCGGTGACGATCGCGGTTTCCAGGCCGGCACCGGCGATCCACCAGCCGGCCAGCGTCAGCGCCGCGACCGCCAGCACCGCCGGGACGAAGACGGCGCTGACCCGGTCGACCAGCCGCTGGATCGGCGCCTTCGACGCCTGGGCGCCCTCCACCATGCGGACGATCTGCGCCAGCATGGTTTCGGTGCCGACCGCGGTGGTTTCCACCACCAGCAGGCCGTCGCCGTTGATCGAACCGCCGGTGACGCGGGCGCCCGGCTCCTTGTCGACCGGCAGGCTCTCGCCGGTCAGCATGGATTCGTCGACCCCGCCGCCGCCTTCGACCACCCGGCCGTCGACCGGCACCCGCTCGCCCGGGCGGACCACCACATGGTCGCCGACGCGGACCCGCTCCACCGGCACCTCGGTCTCGACCCCGTCGCGGCGCAGCCGGGCGGTGGCCGGGCGCAGGTCCATCAGGGCGCGGATCGCCGCGGCCGTCCGGCCCTTGGCCCGCGCCTCCAGCCATTTGCCGAGCAGCACGAAGGTGATCAGGACCGCCGACGCCTCGAAATACAGGTGCGGCTCATGCCCGTGCGCCGCGGTCAGCAGCAGGTAGAGGCTGAGCCCCCAGGCGGCGGAGGTGCCGAGCGCCACCAGCAGGTCCATGTTGCCGGCCCCGGCGCGCAGCGCGTTCCAGCCGGCGCGGTAGAAACGCGCGCCCAACCAGAACTGGACGACGCCGGCAAGGACCATCTGAACCCAGCCCGGCAGCATCCAGTCGGCCCCGAACAGGTCGCCGACCATGCCGGCCAGCAGCGGCGCCGACAGGGCCGCGGCGATCAGCACGTGACGCAGTTCGCGCCGGTCGCGGTCCGCCCGCGCGGCGTCCGCATCGCCGCCGCCCTCGTCCACCAGGGTGGCGCCATAGCCGGCCTTCTCCACCGCGGCGATCAGGTCGGCCGGCGCGGCGCTGCCGGCGAAGGCGACGACATGCACCCGCTCCGTCGCCAGGTTGACCGCCGCCGAGTCGACGCCGGGCACGCGGGACAACGCCTTCTCGACCCGGCCGGCACAGGAGGCGCAGGTCATGCCGGTCACCGACAGGTCGACCTCCTGCCGCTCCACCCCATAACCGGCCGCCTCGACCGCCTCGGCCGCCGCCCTGGCGTCCGGACGGCCGGTGAAGCTCAGCCGTGCGCGCTCGGTCGCAAGATTGACCGACACGGCGGCAACGCCGGGCACGCGGGACAGCGCCTTTTCCACACGCCGGACGCAGGAGGCGCAGGTCATCCCCGAAACACCGATGTCGAGTTCGGCCGGCTCCGCCGCGGCGGGCGTTGCGGTGCGGGTCTGCTGGATGGCGGTCATGCCGGCTCTCCTTCGCTCAGTGCGGCATGGAGTGATATGGGGCTTCCAGCGATTGGAAGGTCAAGGGGCGGATCGACGCATCGTCAACCCGCGGCGGCCCGCGACTGCGGTGCTGAACAAAGGCTCTGCCGGCGCGTTCGTCTGAGGCCAGTCCGTTGAACAGCCGAGGGGCCGCCCGTGACCCGCCTGACCATTGCCGAGGCGCAAAGCCGCGTCTCCCACCTGCTGACCCGCGACATCGTCGAGGATCTGCGCGCTGTGGAGTACGAGACGCCGCCGCTTGCCAATGCCCCGTCGGACCGGCCGCTGTCGGACCTGCGGCGGGCGGACATCACCTTCAGCCACGCCCCCGGCTCCCCGGACTGCCTCTACCGGATCGGCGCCTTCGGGGATTCGCTGCTGATGCGGCTTCAACTGAATGTCTGGCGCTTCGTCGCGATCTACCAGGTCCCGGTGTCCGACCCGATCGACAGCAAGACCATCGCCCCGCATTTCGAGCGCTGGGCCATCGGCGCCGGCCATGCCGGCTGGACCATCGGCTGGCGCGACGGCGTCGATCCCTGGGACCACGACCTGCGGGTGGTCGAGACCTACTGCTACGCCATGCTGCCGGAGGATTTCCTGGACGAGCCGCTGACCCAGCTCTACTGGCGCACCGACCTCTTGCAGATGACGCGCGCCTTCATGCTGGAGGCCCGACGGATGGGCATCCGGCTGTCAGCGCCCGACACGGTGTAGCGCCGGGCGCGGCACCCGGCACGGTGTGGCAAAGGTTTCGCTTGGTTCCCGGCGCCCGTGTGTGCTCAACCCTTGAGCAACAGCCCCTGACAGCACGAGCACCGCCCCCGCCATGCCGCCGATCCCGTTGCCGATCCCGACCAGCCTGTCCGACCTCCTGCTGGCGATGGACCTGATCGGCGTGTTCGTGTTCGGGCTGAGCGGCGGAACGCTGGCCGTGCGCAAGAACCTCGACCTGTTCGGGGTGATGGTGCTGTCGCTGGCCGCCGCCCTGGCCGGCGGGGTGTTCCGCGACCTCCTGATCGGCGCAGCACCGCCGGCCAGCCTGCGCGACGACCGCTACCTGCTGGCGGCGCTCGCCGCCGGCTTCGCCGCCTTCCTGTTCCACCGGCCGATCAACCGCCTGGGCAAGCCGGTGATGGTGCTCGATGCCGCCGGGCTCGGCCTGTTCACGGTCGCCGGCTGCAGCAAGGCGCTGGCCTACGGCCTCACGCCCCTGCCGGCGGCGCTGCTGGGGGTGATGACCGCCTGCGGCGGCGGCGCGATGCGCGACCTGCTGGTGGCCGAGGTGCCCCGGGTGCTGCGGGAGGAGATCTACGCCATGGCGTCGCTGCTGGGGGCGGCGGTGGTGATCGCCGGCCAGCATCTGGGCCTGCCGCCGGTCCCGGTCGCCGTCGTCGGCGCGGCGGCGGTGTTCGCCCTGCGCGTCGTCAGCGTTCTCCGCGGCTGGAGCGCCCCGCGCGCGCCGGGAAGCTGACGCCTCCCGTCCCGGCGCCCGGGACGGGAAGCCTCGCGGCAGCTTACGCCCGCTTGCCCCAGCCCGGCATCGGGAAGACCGGGTCGGCTTCGGCCGAGGCCTTCGGCAGCACCACGGTCGGGCGCTGCTTGTGGTTCTGGATGCAGGCGGAGACCAGGTTGGTGTTCTGGCCCTTCTCGTCGAAGGTGATCGCCGGGCCGACCATCAGCTTGTCGGCCAGGTTGGTCTGGCGCAGCGCCGCCAGCATGGCCGAGGATTCCGCGGTGCCGGCCCGCTTGAAGGCGTCGGCGGCGATCAGGATCGCCTCGAAGGTGAAGGCGACGTTGAAGGCGTAGCCCTCGAAACGGTCGTTCGGATACTGCTTCTTGAACGCCGCCTCGACGCGCTTGGTCATCGCCGCCTTGGGGTCGTACCAGGGCAGGTTGGTGATGGCGAAGTCCGAGTATTTGCCGAGCACCTTGTAGAACTGCTCGTCATAGAGGCCGGGCGAACCGGGGGAGACGATGGCCTTCGGCTCCCAGCGCTGCTTGACCATCTCGCGCACCATCATGATGGCGTCGTTGGCGCGGGTGGTGACGATGGCGAGCTCGGCGCCGGTGGCCTTGGCCTTGGCCTTGGCCACCTCGACCGCCAGATCCTGCGCCCGCGGGTCGTAGGAGATCGACTCCACGATCTGGAAGGGCATGTCCAGCTTGGGGAACAGCGCGTCGACCGCGGCCTTGTTGGCCATGCCGAAGGTGTCGTTGGCGTGCAGGAACACCGCCGTCTTCGGGGTCGTGCCGGTGGCGGCGAACAGGTCCTTCATCAGCGCCATGCCGTTCGACACCAGCATGGTGGAGGTCGGGAAGTTGCGGAAGACCGTCTTGTATCCCTGCTCCGTCAGCTTGTCGGCGGCGGCGATGTTCATCACCAGCGGCACGCCGCGCTGTTCGCAGACCTGGGCGGCGGCGGCGGTCTGGCCGCTGTCGAAGGCACCGACGATGACGTTGGCGCCGTCGTTGATCAGCTTTTCCGTGCGCGACCGCGCGACGTCGGCGTTCGATTCGGTGTCGGCCGACATGACCTCCACCTTGTAGCCGAGTTCGGAAAGGACCGCCGGGGCGATCTCCGCGCCGCGCTGGCAGGCCTGGCCTGCCTGGGCCAGCAGGCCGGAGCGCGGCAGCAGGACGCCGACCTTCAGCACGGTGCCCTGGGCGAAGGCCGGGGCGCGGCCGAAGCCCGCGAGCACGCCGCCGGCGATCGCCGCCTGGCCGAGCGCACGGCGGCTAAGGGTGATTCCTCCGTCGCGGCGGTTCTTATGATCGTTGGTCATGATGAAACGGATACCTTTGGCTGGACGCAAACAGTTCGGACGACGGAAGAGTCCACCCGTATGCCCTTCCTGTCAAAGCGGAATCATCCGTTTTCGTTCGCCCTCCCCGCCGCAAAGGTGATTTCGCGATGCAGCAGGTGGGGTGACCTTGACGGCGGGAGGACGCCGACACAGCTCTGGGACCTGGATGCGATGGACTCGAGAATGATGCCGTGTTGAGCTTGGCGCGGAAGCTGTGGACGGAAGCCACCTCGGGCGGCAGGCCTGGAACGGCCTCGATACCGCGGGGCATGCGCGTCTATGCGCTCGGCGACATCCATGGCCGGCTCGACCTGCTCGACCAGATGCTCGGGCAGATCCAGCGCGATGCCGACCAGGCGCCGGGCCTGCTGAAATACCTGGTCTTCCTCGGCGACTACGTCGACCGCGGACCGGATTCGCGGCTGGTGATCGAGCGCCTGTCCTGCGGCCTGCCGCCCGCCTTCGGCACGGTGTGCCTGCGCGGCAACCACGAGGACACGATGCTGGGCTTCCTGTGCGACCTGCGGGAGGCGGCCGGCTGGCTGACCTACGGCGGCGACGCCACGCTGAACAGCTACGGCATCCCCGCCCCGGCGCCGGATGCCCCGCCGGAGCATCTCCAGATGGCCCAGCAGATGCTGAACGCCGCGCTGCCGCCGCACCACCGGGCCTTCCTGACCGGCCTGCGGCATCACCTGACGATCGGCGACTACCATTTCGTCCATGCCGGCGTCAGGCCGGGCGTGCCGCTCGACTGCCAGAGGGACCAGGACCGGATGTGGATCCGGGAGGCCTTCCTGACCTCGCGTGCCGACCATGGCAAGATCATCGTCCATGGCCACACCATCGCGCCCGAGCCGGAGCTGCGTCCCAACCGCATCGGGATCGACACCGGCGCCTACGCCACCAACCGGCTGACCGCCCTGGTGCTGGAGGGGACGGAACGACGCTTCCTCTGCACGGTGTGAGGCCCGGGGCATCCGCGCTCGGTCGGGCATCGAGCAGCCGGCAGCCCCTCCGCCGCCATGCCCCCGATGCCGGTGCATGACACCGTCCTGGAGCGGATCTGCGTCCGGGTCAGCGCATTACCGGGCAAGCGTTCGGAAAAGATGCGCGGAATTCAGGTGCGGGCCGACGTTGCACCGGAGCCCGCACCTGTCGATGCCGGCAAACGGGGGAACCAAACCTCGAAGATGTCCAAGGCATGGCTCCGCCGTCCGCCGGGTCCGGATTACGCGAACATGAAGTTCGAGGAAGTCAGGGACGATGGCGGGAGATTGGCCAGCGTGATCCCGTCACCGTTTCCAAGGCTGATGATGGTGTTCTGGTCGCTGGCCGTCATATAGGGCTGCAGATCGGCCAGCGAATGGATGTCGTTCCACGCGCGCAGGTCGATCACGTCGCCACCAAATCCCGGAACGAAGTCCTGGATGTAATCGTACTGGTCGCCGGGCTGGAATTCGAAGACGTCCGCTCCATTGCCCATCTCGATGTAATCGTACCCGGCGCCGCTGGAGATGGTGTCGTTGCCGTCCCCGCCATAGAAGGCGTCGACGCCGGCTCCGCCCAGCAGGCTGTCGTCGCCGCCGAGGCCGAACAGTTGGTCGTTGCCGCCCAGCCCGGACAAGATGTCGTTGCCGGCGGTGCCGATGATGATGTCGTCGCCGGCGCCGCCGATCGTGGTGGTTGCGGCGAACTGGAAATTGGCTGAGGTCAGCGCCGCCTTCTGGACGCCGGCCAGGGTGATCCCCGTCCCGTCTCCGAAGTCGATGATGGTGTCGCCGCCCGACTGGACCGCCTTGGCCATCACGGTCGCATAGTCGGTCGCCCCGGCATAGCCATAGAGGTCGAGGACGTCGCCGCCCGAGCCGGCCTGGAAGTCGGCGGCATAATCATAGCCGTCGCCGGGGCGGAGAACGAAGCGATCGGTCCCGGCCCCGCCGATCAGGAAGTCATCGCCGGCGCCGCTGCGCAGGGTGTCGTTGCCGTTTCCGCCGTCGAGCTGGTCGGCGCCGCTCCCGCCGATCAGCAGGTCGTTGCCGTCGCCGCCCCTCATGTCGTCGTTGCCATCGCCGCCGTCGAGCTGGTCTTCGCCGCTCCCGCCCAGCATCAGGTCGTTGCCGCTGCCGCCGAACAGGTGGTCGTTGCCGTCCTCGCCGTAGAGCTGGTCGTTGCCGGCGCCGCCGGTCAGTGTGTCGTGTCCGAGATAGCCGTACATCTCGTCACCGGCGGCACTGCCGACAAGCTGGTCGTTGCCGGCGGTGCCGTTGTGCACGACGGTGGAGAACAGGAAATTCTCCTCGACCAGTGCCGTGGCCGTGACACCGGCCAGGGTCAGCCCGTTGGCGCCGTCCAGCGCGAAGCTGGTGTCGGTCCCGTTTTGCGACAGCGTCAGGTCCGACAGGCTGTGGACCGTCGACCAGGCGGTGAGGTCGATCACGTCACCGCCGCTGCCGGCCTTGAAGTCGCCGATATAGTCGAAGCCGTCGCCGGGCTTGGAGATGAAGCGGTCGACGCCGCTGCCGCCCTCCATGTAGTCGTAGCCGGCACCGCTCCACAGCACGTCGTTGCCGTTGCCGCCGAAGAGCTGGTCGACCCCGCTGCCGCCTTCCAGGCTGTCGTCGCCGTCCTGCCCGAAGATTTGGTCGTCGCCGGCCCCGGCGATCACCGTGTCGTTGCCGCCGCCGGCATAGATGAAGTCGTTGCCGCTGCCGGTGGTGTGGAGATCGCCGCCGTCGCCGCCATAGACGGTCTCGTTGCCGGTGGACGGCGGGGCGTCGTCGTTCAGGATGGTGGCGGCCGCCGCGGCCGTGCCGATGGTGGCGCCGGTGGGGGACGACAGGGTGATCGTGAAACCCTCGTCCGGTTCGACCGCGGCGTCCCCGGCGACGGCGACGGTGATCGTCTTGCTGGTCTCGCCCGCGGCGAAGCCGACGGTGCCCGACGGCAGGGTGCCGCCGGCGAAGTCCGCGGCGCCGGCGGGATTCTGGCCGCTCCCGGCGGCGGACCAGGCGACGGTCGACGCGCCGGTGGTGTCGCCGGACCGGGTGACGGTGAAGGTGAAGGCGGTGGTGCCGGAATTCGCTTCGGATTTCACGGCGTCGGCCGCCGCGATGTTCAGCACCGGCAGTGCATCGTCGTTCAGGATGGTCGCGGTCGCCCGGTCCGTCTGGATGCCGACGTTGGGGGAGGCGCTGGCGATCGTCAGCGAGAAGGCCTCGTTCGCCTCGATGGCCGTGTCGCCCGCCACCAGCACGACGACGTCCTTCACCGTTTCCCCGGCGGCGAAGACCACGGTGCCGGACGGCAGGACGCCTCCGGCGAAGTCGGCGGCCCCGGCGGCGTTCGGGGCGAGGCCGGCCGTGGACCAGCCGACCGTGGTCGACGCGGTAAGGTCACCGCTGCGGGTGATGCGGAAGGTGAAGGCGGTGGTGCCGGAATCCCCCTCCGCCTGCGCCTGGTCGATGGCGGCCACCGACAGGGTGGTGGTGGCATCGTCGTTCAGGATGGTCCCGATGACACTGCCGGCGGAGATGGTACCCTGGCTGGGGTTGGACAGCGTGACCGCGAAGCCTTCGTCGACTTCGGCCATGGTGTCGCCGGCGACGGTGACGGCGATGGTCTTGCTGGTTTCCCCGGCGGCGAAGGTCACCGTCCCCGAGGGCATGGTGCCGCCGGCGAAATCCGCGGCGTTGACGGGCGCGTTGCCGAAGGGGGTGACCGCCCAATCGACCGTCTGCGTGGTGTCTGCCTTGCCGGCACGGGTCACCGTGTAGGTGAAGGTGCTGGTGCCGACGCTTCCCTCCGCCTGGGACAGCGGTCCCGGGCCGATGGCGAAGCTGGTGTCGTCGTTCAGGATGATGCCCTGGGCCGAGGCGGTGGTCACCGACGCGCCGTTGGTCGGGTTGGACAGCAGGACCGAGAAGGTTTCGTTCTGTTCGACCAGGAAATCGTCGGCGACGGTCACGCTGATGGTCTTGCTGGTTTCGCCGTCGGCGAAGGACAGGCTGCCCGACGGCAGCACCCCGCCCGCGAAGTCGGCGGCAGAGGCCTGGTAGGCGCCGGACCCGGCCACCGCCCAGTCGACCGAGGCGGCCCCGCCGCTGTGGGTCACCGTGAAGGTGTAGGTGGTGCCTCCCGGCCCTTCGGCGTGGGAAACGCTTTCCGGCGTGATGGCCAGGGTGGGGGCCGAACCGGGGCCCTGCACCAGCCTGATCGTGTCGCCAGACACGGAGAATCCGGCGGCGGCGTAAATGCCCGACAGGGTAATGTCGACGTCGCTGCCTGCCGTGCCGTCGGTGCCGATGTGAAGGATCGTGTTGCCGCCGAGGGTCTCGACCTGGACCTGGTTCTGACCCAGCGCAGCGCCGTTGCCGGCCGACACCGAGGTCAAGGCGGTGCCCAGGATGCGGATCTCGTCCCCGGCCGCGGCGTCGGTGATGAGGTCGGTCCCGTTTCCGGAGGCGGCGAATTCGAAGCGGTCCTGGCCTTCGCCGCCGCTCAACGTGTCGTTGCCGCCGCCGCCGACCAGGGTGTCGTTGCCGCCGCCACCGTTCAGCAGGTCGTTGCCGCCGCCGCCTTCGAACCGGTTCCACGACCCGTCGCCGATGATGGTGTCGTTGTTGGCGGTGCCGCGGATGAACTCCACCTCGGAGAAGGTGTCGGTTCCACCCGCGCTCTTGACCGCGGAACGGGTGTTGAAGTCGACGTTCACCGTTCCCGACAGGCCCGAATAGTCGAGCAGGTCGGTGTTCACGCCGCCCGTCGCCAGCCCGCCGTCGATGGTGTCGTTGCCAAGGCTGCCGACGATGGTGTCCTGCCCGGCCCAGCCGTTGATGACGTTGTCGCCGCTGCCGCCGATGATCGTGTCGTCGTAGTAGGTGCCGGTCACGCCTTCGATGCTGGTCAGCACGTCGCCGGCACCGTCGGGACCGGACATCGTGCCGGTCGACAGGTCGAGCGTCATCGCGGTCGCCGAGAGGCTGTAGTCGGCCACGTCGATGCCGTCGCCGCCGTCGAGCGTATCGGCGCCGGCACCGCCGGCCAGCGTGTCGTTGCCCGCCCCGCCCTGGAGGCTGTCGTTGCCGAGGCCGCCCTGGAGGAAATCGGCGCCGGCACCGCCGACCAGCGTGTCGTTGCCCGCCTCGCCCTGGAGGTCGTCCTCGCCGTCGCCACCGAGCAGCAGGTCGTTGCCGGCCCCGCCGCGCAGAAGATCGTCGCCGCCGCCGCCGTCGATGGTGTCGTTGCCGCCGCGTCCGTCGATCACCTGCGACAGCGAATTGGCGGCGATCTGGTCGTCGCCGTCGCCCCCCATCACGTCGGCGAGCTGGCCGGTAATGGCGCGCTTCATCAGGTTGTATTTGCCGTATTCGAAACCGGCCGCCTGGGTGGTCGAATTCTGGGTCAGGATCTCGGGGTCGATGAAGCCGCCGGTGTCGTGGGAATAGGGGCTCCATTCCCAGAACGACCAGCTCATCGGCGTCTGCCCGGCCGCACGGACGCCGTCGCGGTCAAGGTCGCGCTCGAAATAGTCGACCAGCGTGCTGAACCACAGACGCTCCTGCGCGGTCTTCAGAGAGCCGCCGAATTCGCCGACGAACATCGGCGCGGTTCCCTGCTTCGACAGGTAGCCCCAATAGTCGTCGAGCCGCGCCTCCAGGTCGGCCGGCAACTGGGCGGGATCGCCGGGGGCAAACCAGCTCTGCGGGCTGACGCCGGGGCCATAGGTATGGGGGGCGTAGACCAGCTTGTTGGTCACAGGCGTGCCGTTCACCGCGAAGGTCACCGGATCGGTCGCGGCCCCCTGGAGGTTGCCGCCCCACCAGTCGGCCTGCGACCAGTTGTCGTACTGGTCCTTGAACTGGGTTCCCTCCACGAACATCAGCAGGTTCGGATTGGCTTGCAGCACGGCGCTGCCGAGCGCGCTGGCGTCGGCCGCCCATTCGTCCCACAGCAGCTTGCCCCACGGCTCGTTGTGCAGGTCGGCGCCGATCACGGTCGGGTTGTTGTTGTAATGCTGCGCCAGCCAGACCCAATGGCTCGTCACATCCTCCTTGGTGTAGACCGAGCTGCCCTGGTAGCCGGCATCCTCGGTCGAATACCAGTATTCGTGTTCATTGGTGCCGCCGGTGCCGCCGGCATCGTTGCGATGGTGGTCGAGGATGACCCGCAGGCCGATGGAGCCGGCATACTCGACGATCTTGTCCATCACCTGGATGCTGGTCAGCCCGGCAAGCTCGGCGTTGCCGGGGAAGTTGGTGTTCAGCCCCCACTGGTTCGGCACCTCGTCCTTGTGGGTGAACCAGTCGTCCGACCACAGCAGGCGGATGGTGTTGAAACCGAACGCCTTCATCCGGTCCATATGTTCGGTGTAGTCGGCGCGGTCGAGCAGGGTCGGCAGATAGGCCGAGATCTGGAAGCCGCCCCAGTTGATGCTGTTCAGCTCGACGCTGTGCCACCCGGTTTCGTCGGTGTAGCCGATCTGGTTGCCCTGGGTGGACAGATAGGCGTTGCGGTTGGCGATGGTGTTGTCGACCGGGCTGCTGGTCGGGGTGGCGAGCGTCATGCTTGAACTCCCTGATTCTCGTTCGGCCTGGGTTTCGTCTGGGTGAAGCCGGCCGCCACCCTCGCCACCCGTCCTTGCCCCCTTCCCTGCGAAGGACGGGTCCTGCGACGGACGGCTTGGGGCGTGGGGCATCGCTGCCGCCGCCGGTCCCATCCGCGCTGCGGGCAGGATCGGCTGCGGCACCTCGCGGTGTGCGGTCCGGACGGTGTTGGGTGGGGGCGGCGCCGGCCGGCAGGACTGCCGTTTCCGGGCCGCCGGTGGCTAGCGTCCGGTCGGAAGAACCGACGGGCCGGCAATGCACCGGACGGCCGCGCCATGACTCGCGCCCGACGCCCAATGGGGTGAGCAATTAATTGCATACATTGATATGCAGCGATCTAAATCAGCCTCCAAGATTCCCATCTTGATCAGTCCCCTATTCCAAGTTTTGGAAAAGTAAGGAATGCCCGTTCGACGGGTGAGACTGCCGAGCTGAAGCTCTGTACGTCCACCACCTAATTGGAGGTAAATCTTATGTTCAGCTGTAGAAATGCGGTTAGTATCTGCCCAAAGAAATACCGGGAAGAAAAATGTTCTGATTAATAGAAAAACTCTTACGCAAGACAATTTATTTGGCGATGCCATCAATCACGGGGCCTGTTCCACGCGTGCCCCGTTTCTCGCACGGCTGGAGCAATCTTCGCCGATCGCCGGACACAAGCGGCAGGCGCACGTCGGAGCTGCGTATCTTGCCCGTGGATGCAGCGGTGGGTTCGGTGGCTCCTCGACTGCCGCACCCGGCGTCCTGCCGCGGGAGACGGCTCCAGCCCGACAGAAATCGGGGTCCGGCAAATTCCGATCCGGCAGCAACCGAATGCTCCTGCGGCGGCATCCATGCGCTTTCCCGTGCCCGACGACTGGCGGGGCTTGGAGTGGGGATCAGAACCAGTCTGGTTTTGAGCGAAACCGACGGCTTCAATGCCCCGGACCGCGGTTTTGGGTGAGGCTCCAAACAGATGGGCCACAGGTGATCTGGTTATGTCAGGGCTCGGGCCATGCTTGTGGGCCGCCGGGAGCTCGTCCCTTTCCCGGTCGTCCTCCCCCGGAGAAGAGGTGCCGGATGCGCGGCCAGCGTTGTCAGACAGTGAACACGAGCGTCCGCTGCCGGAATGGTGAGAGTGGTTTCAACGAGCGCGCCTGCTCGATGCCGACGCGCCTGCACTCACCGTCCGGCGTGCACGCGGGACGGCGCCCGGACCGCATCATGGCGGCGTGGAGGTGACGGGATGACGGCTGCGATGAGGGGGGCCGGGGGAAAAGCATCCCCGGAAAGCACTTCGGGCACCCACGAGGGGTGCCCGAAGTGTCTGGTCCCGTCAGGGACTATGGTCGGAGAGAGAGGATTCGAACCTCCGGCCCCTGCCTCCCGAAAGCAGTGCTCTACCAGGCTGAGCTACTCTCCGATCAGTCGCCGGCAGATGTGTCGTCCGCCGGTGGAGCGGGTGTATAACCGTTTCCGTCCGGGTGCGCAATGCAAAGTCACAGTCAGGACACCGCATTTTTGCCATGCCGGAAACACATGAAGCGGCCGGCGCGCGGCCCCGGTTTGTCGAGGAAAATTCCGAAAGAGTTCCGAGGAAAACTCCCGTGGGAAAACTCCCGAGCGGGGAAAAGGAAAAGGGCTCCCGGATCACTCCGGAAGCCCTTGTTCTGTTGGTCGGAGAGAGAGGATTCGAACCTCCGGCCCCTGCCTCCCGAAAGCAGTGCTCTACCAGGCTGAGCTACTCTCCGATCAAGTCACCGGCGGATGTGTCGTCCGCCGGTGGAGCGGGTGTATAAACGGTCCCGGACGGGGGCGCAACGCAAAAAGAGGCGGCGGCGCCAAAAAGTTTCGGGCTTGCGCCCTCCCCGTCCCGGCGACGGTCAGAAGTCGCGATCGATCACGAAATCAATGACTTCCAGCAACGCCTGCTTGATCGGGCCGTCGTTGAACAGGCCCAGGCTGTCGCGGGCGATCGAGCCGTAATGGCGCGCGCGCTCCACCGTGTCCTTCAGCGCGTTGTGGCGGGCCATCAGCGACTGCGCCCGTTCGAGGTCGCCGTCCTTCTGGTCGAGATCCTCCATGACGCGGCGCCAGAAGGCGCGTTCCTCGTCGTTGCCGCGGCGGAAGGCCAGGACCACCGGCAGGGTGATCTTGCCCTCGCGGAAATCGTCGCCGACGGTCTTGCCCAGCTTGGCCTGAAGCGCCGAATAGTCCAGCACGTCGTCGACAAGCTGGAAGGCGATGCCCAGGTTCATGCCGTAATCGTAGAGCGCCATCTCCTCCGCCTGCGGGCGGGCGGCGACGACGGCGCCGACGCGGCAGGCGGCGGCGAACAGTTCCGCCGTCTTGCCCTTGATGACCTCAAGATAGGCCTGCTCGCTGGTCTCGGTGTCGTTGGTGGTGCGGAGCTGCAGGACCTCGCCCTCGGCAATGATGGCCGAGGCGCCGGACAGGATGCGCAGCACATCGAGCGACTGCACCTCCACCATCATCTCGAAGGCGCGGGAGAACAGGAAGTCGCCGACCAGAACGCTCGCCTTGTTGCCGAACACCGCGTTGGCCGAGGCCATGCCGCGGCGCAGGTCGCTTTCGTCGACGACATCGTCGTGCAGCAGCGTGGCGCTGTGAATGAACTCCACCACCGCGGCCAGCAGCCGGTGATGCTCCCCCTTGTAGCCGCACATGTTGGCCGCGGCGAGCGTCAGCACCGGGCGCAGCCGCTTGCCGCCGGCCGCGATCAGGTAGCCGGCGAGCTGCGGGATCATCTCGACCGAAGATTGCATCCGGTCGAGGATGATCTGGTTGACTGCGCTGAGGTCCTCGGCCACCAGAGCGGTCAGGTCGTCGAGCGGATTAGACTTGCGCCGTTTGGGCTCGAAGTTGGTCACGACCGCCAAGGTCGACTCCACGGGTGATTGACGCCAGAAATTGCGCTAGGGAGCATAACGGCCTAGCCTCTTCGGTCAAGTCCGCAGGGGACCGTTCTTTCGAGACGCCATGACCGAACTGCTGCGAACCACCGACCCCGTCCGCCTGTCCTGGCTGGTCGCCCTGCTGGCGGACGCCGGGATCGAGGCCGTGATCCTCGACACCCACACCAGCATCCTCGAAGGATCGATCGGCGCCATCCCGAGGCGGCTGATGGTCGATGCCGACGATGCCAACCGCGCGATGCGCATCCTGCGCGAGGCGGGCGAGGCATGAACGGCGCGTCCGAGTCCCGGCCGGATGCCCTGCCGCCGGACGGGCTTCCGCCCGACTCCCTTTCACCTGATTTCCTGCTGGGCGGCCGGGTGCGGCTGCTGCAGCCCGCAAGCGGCTACCGCGCCGCCATCGATCCGGTCTTCCTGGCGGCCGCGACCGCCGCTACCGCCGGCGAGCGGGTGCTGGACGTCGGCACCGGAACCGGCGCCGCGGCATTGTGTCTCGCCGCGAGGGTGCCGGGCGTGACGGTGGTCGGGCTGGAGCAGCGGGCCGACGCCTGCGGCTTCGCCCGCCGCAACGCCGCGCTGAGCGGCCTCGCCGAGCAGGTCGCCGTGGTGGAGGGGGATTTGCTGGCGCCGCCGGACGGCCTGGCGCCGGGCGGATTCGACCGGGTGATGATGAATCCGCCCTACCTGAGGTCCGATGCCGCCAGCCACCCTCCCGACGCCTGGAAGGCGGCGGCGAATGTCGAAGGGGCTGCCGGGCTTCCCGACTGGGTGCGTTTCGCCTCCCGCATGCTGAAGCCGCGCGGCAGCCTGACGATGGTCCACCGCGCCGACCGGATCGACGACATCCTGGCGGCGCTGCAAGGCCGGTTCGGGAGCCTGGTCCTGGCGCCGCTGTGGCCCAGGCCCGGACAGGACGCCAAGCGCCTGCTGGTGATCGCCCGCAAGGGCGGGAGGGCGCCGGCGCGCCTCGCCGCCGGCCTGGTGGTGCACGGCGCGGACGGCGGCTACAGCACCGAGGCGGCGCGGGTGCTGCGCGACGCCGGGGCGCTGGTGTTTTAGCGGGGGCGGAGCCTTTTAAACCACGGACTTCCGTCCCATCTCTGGCGGTATGAGCCTACGATCCTTCCTCGCCAAACTCCCCTTCGGCCCCTGGCGCAAGGCCGGGCCGATGGTGTCCGTCGTCCGCCTGTCCGGCATCATCGGCACGGGCGGCGCGTTGCGCCCCGGCCTGAGCCTCGCGACCGTCGCCCCGCTGCTGGAGCGCGCCTTCGCGCCGAAGGGCCAGAAGGCGGTGGCGCTGATCATCAACTCCCCCGGCGGCTCGCCGGTTCAGTCGGCGCTGATCGCCAAGCGCATCCGCGATCTGGCGGAGGAGAAGAAGGTCCCGGTCTTCGCCTTCTGCGAGGATGCGGCGGCGTCGGGCGGATACTGGCTGGCCTGCGCCGCCGACGAGATCTGGGCCGACGAAAGCTCCATCCTCGGATCGATCGGCGTGGTGTCTTCGGGTTTTGGGCTGCATGCACTGCTGGAGCGGCATGGCGTCGAGCGCCGGCTCTATACCGCCGGCGACAAGAAGGTTCTGCTCGACCCCTTCCTGCCGGAGCGGGAGGATGGCGTCGCCCATCTCAAGGCGTTGCAGGCCGACATCCACGAGGCCTTCAAGGCGATGGTGCGGGCGAGGCGTGGCACCCGGCTGGCCGGATCGGACGAGGAACTGTTCTCCGGCGCCTTCTGGGCCGGGCGACGGGCGAAGGAGCTGGGGCTGATCGACGGGCTGGGCGACCTGCGCGCCGTGATGCGCGGCCGCTTCGGGGAGAAGGTCCGGCTGCGGGTGGTTCAGGCGGAGCGCGGGTTGATGTCGCGCCTGCGCTTCCGGGCGCGACTCGCAAGCGCCCCGGCGCTGGACGCCGGGGCGCTCGGATCGGCGGTGGAAGCGTTGCCGGCCGCGGCGCTCAGCGCCGTCGAGGAACGGCTGGCCTGGGCGCGGCTGGGGCTGTAGCCCGGCCGCGCCGCCGTCAGCGCCGGCCTTTACCGGTCGGCGGTCACGCCGACGGCCTGGATGCCGTAGTCGTCGGCCTGCAGGAAGGTGGCGCGCAGCGGCTTCAGCACGAACAGCGCCAGGATCGCCGCCACCAAGTTGAAGCTGGCGGCGATGTAGAACACCGCGGCCCACCCGAAATGGGCGGCGATCAGGCTGCTGACCGGCACCAGCAGCGCCGCCGTTCCCTTGGCGGTGTAGAGCATGCCGGCGTTGGTCGCCGCGAACTTCGAACCGAAGGTGTCGCCGGCGGTGGCCGGGAACAGGCTATAGATCTCCCCGAAGACGCAGAAGAACAGCGCGGTGAAGGCTACGAACAGCACCGGGCTGCGGCCGAGCTGCGTCACCAGGATGATGGCGACCGCGGCGGTGCCGAAGGCGATGAACATGGTGTTCTCTCGGCCGATCCGGTCCGACACCCAGCCGAAGAAGGGCCGGCCGGCGCCGTCGAGCACGCGGTCGAGCGAAATGGCCAGCGTCAGCGCCGGCAGAACCATGCCGAACAGCGCGATCGGCGACTCGGCGACATGGAAGTCGTGGGCGATCGGCGCGATCTGGGCCGCCGCCATCAACCCGCCCGAGGCCACCATCACGAACATGACGTAGAGCAGCCAGAAGACGGGCGTTCGGATGACGCGGCCCGGCGGATGGTCGACCTTGGTCTGCATCAGGCCGGACTTGCGGGCCGGGCCGGCGGTCTTGGGCGCCTTGCGCAGGAAGAAGGACATCAGGAAGATCACCGCCCCCTGGCCGATGCCGAAGACCAGGAAGGCATGCTCGTACCCGGCGCTGGCGATCATGTTGGCGATCGGGATCACCGTCGCCGCCGCCCCGGCACCGAACCCGGCGGCAGTGATGCCGGCCGCCAATCCGCGCTGGTGCGGAAACCACTTCAGCGCATTGCCGACGCAGGTGCCGTAGACGCAGCCGGCGCCGATGCCGGCCACCACCGCCGCGGTGTAGAGCACCGCCAGCGAGGATGCCATCGAGTCGATCACCCAGGAGGCACCGACCAGCAGGCTGCCGACCAGCACCACGACCTGCGGGCCATAGCGATCGACGAACCAGCCCTCGACGGGGACCAACCAGGTTTCGGTGAAGACGAAGACGGAAAAGGCGATCTGGATCGCTGCACGGCCCCAGCCATGCTTGGCGTCGATGGGATCGACGAACAGCGTCCAGCCATACTGGAGGTTGGCGATCATCGCCATGCACACCAGCCCGACGCTGAGTTGGATCCACTTGTTGGTCAGAAGACCGTTGTTCTCGGTCGTCTCTGTGGTCATGCCCCATAATCCCATTGAGCGTGGGGGTGCCCGGGCCGGGGGATGCGCGACGTCAGTCCGATCCGCGACGGGGCGGGCACCGCATGGGGATGAGTGTGGACCCGAACATTCAGTATCCCAAATACCGGATACGGTATCCGCAGCCGTTTCCCACATGGTGGAATTCCGGCAGGATTCCTGGCTTTCCGGCGCTCCGTCCTTGCCGGGGTTCCGCCATCCCTCCCTTGCGCCCATGGGCGGCAACGCCGATGATCACCGCATCACGGCCGGCCAGGGACTGCACATCCCCGCCCGCACACCGCGCCGGTCATTGTCCGAACCGTCCGAAATGGCGTGCATCAACATCTACACGCCGGCGGGAGCCCATGCAGCGCGTGGCCTCATCCCGGCTCTCGCCGGCCAACAGCGGACCGAGTGACCGGCATAGAGCAATCGGCATCGACCGGGCACCCGAGGACATGGCCAGTGGAGTTCGCGGCAACCGGATCCCCGCCGCCGCCCTGCCCTGTTGGGATGGCCCGGCCGTCAGGCCGCGGAATTCTGCGTCAGCAGCGTCGTCAGCCAGCGGAAGTTGGAGCCGTCACCGGACTGGATGGCGCTCTCCACGACCTGGAGCGCAGTGTTGGGGTCCTGCGGGTCGGGCACCGCGACCTGGGCGGACTGCCCCTCGTCCTGGGCGAACAGCGTCACGGCGCCGACGCCGAGCCGAACGGAAGGCTGCGCGTTCGCCATCACGCCGCCGTCAACGGCAGTGGCGCCGTCGACCGCGCTGGCGCCCCCCTCGCCGACGCCGTTCAGCGTCTCCAGCATCGCCGCGAACTGGCCGGCCAGCGCCCCCGCCTGCCGGGACGCGGACGTCCCTTTGCGCTCCAGGACGTCTTCCGCCCTGATGCGCACGGCTTGCGTGGCCTCGCTGTTGGCCATCATCGACATGGGACCATCCCCTGCGGCTCGTGGCGAACGCCAACCACGAAGCAAGAGTCACGCCACCGTGAAAGGCAAAGGGCCGCAGGAGCCTTCGCGGCTCCGCGGCCCTGTGCCCGGCAAAAAATTCCCAGCCACCCGGCAGAAGTTACCCGCCGGCCGGGCAAGGCTTGCCCAGCCGCCGGACTGCGGGGCGACGGTCAGTCGCGGAAGTTCTGGTACTGAAGCGGCTGTTCGATGCCCAGCCGCTTGACCAGGGCGATGGCGTCCTGGAGGTCGTCACGCTTCTTGCCGGTCACCCGCAGCTCATCGCCCTGGATCGAGACCTGGACCTTCATCTTGCTGTCCTTGATCCCCTTGACGATGGTCTTGGCCAGATCCTGCGCGATGCCCTGCTTGACGGTCACGACATGGCGCAGCGCGTCGCCGGCGGCCCGTTCGGGCTTCGCCGAGAAATCGAGGGCGGCGGCATCGAGCTTGCGGCGGGTCACATAGACGCGCAGCAGTTCCTGCATCTGCTCCAGCTTGGTCGGATCGTCGGCCAGCAGCGTGATGTCGTTCTCGATGCGCTCGACGGTGCATTTCGAGCCCTTGAAATCGAACCGCGTCTCGATCTCGCGGCGGACGCCGGCGATGGCGTTGTCGATCTCGTGGACGTCAGTCTTGGACACGATGTCGAACGACGGCATGGCGGCTTACTCCCTGAAAAACGGCTTTGACCGGATCGGCCGGATGGATCGGCCGCACCGTAAAGAAGACGGCCGCCGCACTCAACAGCGGCCTTCCTCCCCGGCCCGGCCCGGACCTCAGTTCATCTCTTCGGCATAGTGGCAGGCGACCAGCCGCTCGTCGACTGGGCGCAGCGGCGGCACCTCGGCGGCGCAGCGCTCGGTCGCGAAGGGACAGCGCTTGTGGAAGGCGCAGCCCGGCGGCGGGTTGAGCGGCGACGGCAACTCGCCCTTGGGCACCACCCGCTCGCTGCGGAGACCCGCATTCACCCGCGGGGTGGCGGCCAGCAGGATGCGGGTGTAGGGATGGCGCGGCCGGGTGAAGACGACGTCCTTCGCGCCATGCTCGACCGGCTTGCCGAGATACATGACCATCAGCGAGTCGGCGATGTGCCGCACCACGCTGAGGTCATGGGAGATGAACAGGTAGGCGAGGTTCAGCTCCTCCTGCAGGTCCATCATCAGGTTCAGCACCTGCGCCTGGATCGACACGTCGAGTGCCGACACCGGCTCGTCCGCCACGACGACGCGCGGATTCAGCATCAGGGCGCGGGCGATGGCGATGCGCTGGCGCTGGCCGCCGGAGAACATGTGCGGATAGCGGTCGACCTGGTCGGGACGGAGCCCGACCTTGCCCATCATCGCCACCGCGCGCTCGCGCCGCTCGTGCTTTTCCATGGCGGTGTTGATGACCAGCGGCTCGGTCAGGATGGAGCCAACGGTCTTGCGCGGGTTCAGCGAGCCGTAGGGATTCTGGAAGACCATCTGCACCGTGCGGCGCAGTTCCTTCATCTCCGCGGCACTCCGGCCGACGACGTCGCGGCCGTCGTACAGCAGTTCCCCCGAGGTCGGCGGCTCGATCATGGTGACAGAGCGGGCGAGCGTCGACTTGCCGCAGCCGGACTCGCCGACCACCGCCAGCGTCTTGCCCGCCTGGAGCCGGAAGGACACGCCGTCCAGCGCCTTGACCGTCGCCATCGGCTTGAAGGCGCCGCGCTTGACCGCGTAATGCTTGCGCAGGTCGCGGGCTTCCAGCACGACCGACCGGTCGGCTTCCGCCTCGATCACCGGGCTGTGGGTCTCGATGCTCATCAGAATACCTCCCCAGGGATGTCCCCGGCGGCGTGCTGTCCGTCCGCAAGCGGGTAGAAGCAGCGGGCGCGGCCCTGGTCGACGTCGAACAGCGCCGGCCGCTCGGCGCGGCAGCGGACGTCGGCGAAGCGGCAGCGCGGGCTGAACAGGCACCCCGACGGACGGTCGGCGATGCCCGGCACCATGCCCGGAATGGTCGGCAGCCGGCGCTTGCCGAGCGCGCGCTCCGGCAGGGCGTCGAGCAGGGCGCCGGTGTAGGGATGGCGCGGCTTTTCGAACAGGGCGTCCACCGGGCGGGTTTCCGCCACCTGGCCGGCATACATCACGACGACGCGCTGCGCCGTCTCGGCGACCACCCCCATGTCGTGGGTGATCAGGATCAGCGCCATGCCGCGCTCGCGCTGCAACTGGACCAGCAGGTCGAGGATCTGCTTCTGGATGGTGACGTCCAGCGCCGTCGTCGGCTCGTCCGCCACCAGCAGGCGCGGGTTGCAGGCGATGGCGATGGCGATCATCACGCGCTGGTTCATGCCGCCGGAGAGCTGGTGCGGGAAGGCCGACAGCCGGGTCTCCGGCGCCGGGATGCCGACCTGCTCCAGCAGCGAGATGGCACGGCTGCGCAGCGCCTTTCCGGACAGCCCCTCGTGCACCCGCAGGGTTTCCATGATCTGGAAACCGACGGTGAAGCAGGGGTTCAGGCTGGTCATCGGCTCCTGGAAGACCATGGCGACGTCCTTGCCGGTGATCTTCCGGCGCTGGCCGGGCGACATGGTCAGCAGGTCGCGGCCGGCGAACATCATCCGGTCGGCGACCACCCGTCCGTTGGAGCCGAGCAGCCCCATGACGGCCAGCGAGGTCACCGACTTGCCGGAGCCGGACTCGCCGACGATGCCGACGACCTCGCCCTCGTCCACGGTCAGGTCGATCCCGTCCACCGCGCGGAAGGTGCCGGCGCGGGTGGTGAACTCGACCGACAGGTTCTTGATGTCGAGAAGAGGCATGGCGTCAACGTTTCAGCTTGGGGTCGAGCGCGTCGCGAAGTCCGTCGCCCAACAGATTGAAGGCCAGCACGGTCACCAGGATGGCCACGCCCGGCCAGGTGACGACCCAGGGCGCGCGCTGGAGGAACTGGAGGGAGGAGGCCAGCATGGTGCCCCACTCCGGCGTCGGCGGCTGGGCGCCCAGGCCGAGGAAGCCGAGCGCCGCCGCATCCAGGATGGCTGTCGAGAAGCCCAGCGTCGCCTGCACGATCAGCGGCGCCACGCAGTTCGGCAGAACCACGATCAGCATCAGCCGCACCGGACCGGCGCCGGCGACGCGCGAGGCGACGACGTAATCCTTGTTGACCTCCGCCAGCACGGCGGCGCGGGTCAGGCGGGCGTAATGGGGAATGACCACCACCGACACCGCCAGCATGGCGTTCACCAGCCCCGGCCCGAGGATGGCGGCGACCACGACGGCGAGCAGCAGGCTGGGCAGCGCCAGCAGGATGTCCATGGCGCGCATGATCAGGACGTCGGTCATGCCACCGAAGAAGCCGGCAAGCAGCCCGAGCCCGAGCCCGACCGCCAGCGACAGGGTGACGACGATCAGGCCGATCAGCATCGACAGGCGGGCGCCGTACATCAGCCGCGACATCATGTCGCGCCCGATGTCGTCGGTGCCGAGGATGAAGGTCCAGCTTCCCCCCTCCTGCCAGACCGGCGGCGTCAGGATGGCGCTGCGGTACTGGATGTCGGGGTCGTGCGGCGCGATCAGCCCGGCGAACAGGGCAATGACGGCGATCGCCAGGATCACCACCAGGCCGCCCAGCGCGCCCTTGTTCTGCCTGAAGTGATACCAGAACTCGGCCAGCGGATGCGGCGGGCGCGATACCGGAATGGCCGGATCGGCGGCGGGTTCGGGAGTGGTCGAGAGTTCAGTGGACATGGATTCGCCTCACCGCGCGTGACGGATGCGGGGGTTGAGGACGCCGTAGAGCACGTCCACCAGCAGGTTGACCAGGATGACCGAGGTTGCGATCAGCAGCACCCCGCCCTGGAGCGCCGGATAGTCGCGGCGGTTGATCGATTCGATCAGCCATTTGCCCACGCCCGGCCAGGAGAAGATGGTTTCGGTCAGGATGGCGCCGCCCAGCAGCGTGCCGACCTGCAGGCCGATGACGGTCACCACGGGGATCAGCGCGTTGCGCAGGGCATGCAGCCCGATCACCCGGTTGTCGGCCAGCCCCTTGGCGCGGGCGGTGCGGATGTAATCCTCGCCCAGAACCTCCAGCATGGCGGATCGGGTCATGCGCGCCACCACGGCCAGCGGAACCGTTCCCAGCACGATGGTCGGCAGCACCAGATGGCCGAGCGCCGAGCGGAACGCCTCGTAATCCCCGGCCATCAGCGTGTCGATCAGCATGAAGCCGGTCGTCGGCTCCACGTAGTAGACCAGGTCCAGCCGCCCGGACACCGGGGTCCAGCCGAGCTGCACCGAGAAGAACAGGATCAGCAGCAGGCCCCACCAGAAGATCGGCATCGAATAGCCGGTCAGGCTGGCGCCCATCACGCCGTGGTCGAAGGCCGACCCGCGCTTCACCGCCGCCAGGATGCCGGCCGGCAGCCCGACGAGGGTGGCGAAGATCATGGCACACATCGCCAGTTCCAGCGTTGCCGGGAACAGCGTGAGGAATTCGCCGAGCACCGAATTGTGCGTGATCAGCGACAGGCCGAAATCGCCGTGCAGCACATTTCCGACATAGTCGAGGAACTGCTGCCACATCGGCCGGTCGAGCCCCATCTCGTGGCGCAGGGCAGCCAGCCGTTCGGGCGCGATGCCTCTCTCGCCCGTGCGGACCTCGATCGGGTCGCCGGGCACCAGCCGGATCAGGATGAAGGTCAGGAAGGTGATGCCGAGAAAGGTCGGAATCACCAGGCTCACCCGCGTCAGGATGAAGCGAAGCATCGACGGGAACTCATTTTTTAAAACTGCGGTGAATACTGGAACGGAGCGCTGCCTCGACAACGCCCCGTTCCGTCGGAGGCCCGTGCCCCCCTGTCCCGTCCCGGCTCTCGCCGGAACGGGACGATGGCTCTCGAAAGACGGCCCGGCATCCTCTCCCGTCAAGCGGAAGAGTGCGGGGATCGGCCGTCAACGCCTGCCCATCCCCGCGGCAACAGAGTCCACGTCCCCCCGGGTTCCGGGGCGACCCGGCCTCACTTCAGGTCGACGCTCTCAAAGCGGTGGACGCCGAACGGGTCCATCTTGTAGCCGACGACGTTCTTGGCGAGGCCCACATACACCACCGAATGGGCGACGGTGTACCAGGGGGCCTCCTCCTTGAAGATCACCTGCGACTGCTCGTACAGCTTGGTGCGGGCGGCCACGTCGTTGGTGCGCTTGGCCTGGACGACGAGGTCGTCGAACTCCTTGTTGCACCACTTCGACAGGTTGTTGCCGCCCGGACGGGCCGCCTCGCACCCCAGCAGGGTGTAGAGGAAGTTGTCCGGATCGCCGTTGTCGCCGGTCCAGCCCATCATGCCGAGCTGATGCTCGCCGGCCTGCAGGCGCTTGCGGTACTCGCCCCACTCGTACTGGACGATCTTCGCCTTGATGCCGACCTTGGCGAGGTCCGCCTGCATCATCTCGGCGATGCGCTTGGCGTTCGGCATGTAGGGGCGCTGCACCGGCATCGCCCACAGGTCGGTCTCGAAGCCGTTGGGGTAGCCGGCCTCGGCCAGCAGCTTCTTGGCCCGCTCGACGTCGTAGGGATAATCCTCGATGGAGTCGTTGTAGGACCACATGGTCGGCGGGATCGGGTTCTTGGCCGGCACGCCGGCCGCCTGGTACACCGCCTCGACCATCGCCTTCTTGTCCATCGCCATGCTGACGGCGCGGCGGACCCGCACGTCGTCGAACGGCTTCTTGGTGACGTTGAAGGAGAGATAGCCGACGTTCAGCCCTTCCTGCTGCTGCACGACGATCGACTCATCCTTCTTCATGGCGTCGATGTCGGCAGGGTTCGGGTAGGGCATGATCTGGCATTCGCCGGCCTTGAGCTTGGCCAGCCGGACGGCGGCATCCGGCGTGATGGCGAAGACGAGGTTGTCCAGCTTCTGGCGGCCGCCCCAATACTGCTCGAACGCCTTGTAGCGGATCACCGCGTCCTTCTGGTAGGCGACGAACTGGAAGGGGCCGGTGCCGATCGGAACCTGGTCGATCTTCTCCAGCGTGCCCTTCTTCTGCAGCGCCTGGGCGTATTCCGACGACATGACCGCCATGAACGGCATGGCGAGATCCGCCAGGAACGGCGCCTCGACCGTGTTCAGGGTGACCTTGACCGTCAGGTCGTCGACCTTCTCGACGGACTTCAACAGCTTGGGCATCGCCATGTCGTTGAAGTAGTCGTAGGCTCCGCCGGACACCTTGTGATAGGCGTTCTCGGGCTTCCACTGGCGCTCGAACGTGAACAGCACGTCGTCGGCGGTCAGGTCGCGGGTCGGCTTGAAGTCATTGCTGCTGTGCCACTTCACCCCGGCGCGCAGCTTGAACGTGTAGGTCAGGCCGTCGTCGGAGATCGTCCAGGATTCGGCAAGGCCCGGCACCACCTTGGTCCCGCCATACTCGAACTGGACCAGGTTGTTGTAAACGGGCAGCGCAACATCGAAGCTGGTGCCTGTCGTGTTCAACATCGGGCTGAAGTTCTCGGGGCTACCCTCGGAGCAATAAACAAGGGTCTTCGCGGCCTGGGCCGGCGCCGTCAGCGCCAGCGCCGCGGCCATACCAAGCCCGGCACCCAGCAGGATGCGCTTCATTCGTCTTGCCTCCCGATTCCGGTTGAAGCGTTGAAGTGGAATTTGCCAAGTCGCCTTTGGAAATAGTGCCGCCATTTGGCGCGTGCCCAAGGCGCCTGTCAACGCCAACATGCATATGTGGCTATAGCGTACCATGCGGCTGATTTTATGGCGACATTACGACGCTGGGGGCACGAAACCGGGCCCGGAAACGAAAGAGCCGCAAAGCCGATGATCCGGTTGACCGAAAGGGAAGCCTCCTTCCCCACCGAATCAGCAATCCCGCTCGCAGCCCGCGAAGCCGCGACGGGAAGGACACGGTAGGGGGCAGCCATGCAGCGCCGTCGTGCAAGGTGGTATCGGTGGCCATGCTAGGGTCGCCCCCACGGCGTCGCCGTCCACCGCGAGCATGACCGATCGATGCCCACCCCGTTCCGCTCCGGTCCGCTGGCCGCCTACAGCCTCTACCTGACCGGGTCGGCCTTGCTGGCCGCCAACCCCGTGGTCGGCAGGGCGGCAGCATCCCTGGTGCCGCCGGTCGGGCTCGCCTTCTGGCGCTGGCTGATCGCCTTCCTGATCGTGCTGCCCTTCGCCCTGCCGGGTCTGCTGGCGCACCGGCACCGCCTGCGGGCGGACTGGAAGCGCTACCTGCTCCTCGGCGTGCTGGGGCAGGGCATTTCCGGGGCGGTGGTCTATTACGGACTGCAGCGCACCAGCGCCACCAACGCCAGCCTGATCTACGCGACGAGTCCAGCGATGATCCTGGCGCTGGCCGCGGTGTGGCTGGGCGACGCGATCCGGTCCCGGCAGGTGCTGGGAATCCTGCTGGCGATGACCGGCGTGCTGGCGATCCTGGCCCGCGGCGACCTGGAAGCGCTGCTGCGCCTTTCCTTCAACGGCGGCGACCTGCTGGTGCTGGCCGGTGCGGTGTCGTGGTCGGTCTACACCATCCTCCTGCGGCAGTCCGGCGCCCCGCTGCCGGTGGTCACCGCCTTCGCGGCCAACGCGCTGGCCGGAGTGCTGGTTCTGGCGCCCTTCTATGCCTGGGAAACCGTGGCCGTGCGGTCGGTGCCCTTCACGACGGCGACCGTGCTGTCGATCGTCGGGGTCGCGCTGTTCGCGTCGGTCCTGGCGCTGCTGGCCTACCAGAAAACCATCGAGATGATGGGGGCCGCACGCGCCTCCACCGCGCTGTACGTCTCGCCATTGTGGGCGGCGCTCGCCTCCTGGCAGCTTCTGTCCGAGCCGCTGCAGGGCTTCCACCTGGTGGGCGTGCTGCTGGTGCTGCCCGGCGTGACCCTCGCCACCCTGCCCGCCCGCGGCCCGGTGGCGCCTGCGGCGGCTGAGGCCGGCTGACGAGGCTGCCTGATCGGCCGGCCTGCGGATTGTCTGGCGCGGCCGTCTCCCCACCTATCCTGCGTCAGCCCTCCGCAATCGAGCCCCGTCACCCATGCCACCCACTCCACCGACCGCACTGCTGCTCTGTGCCGACGACTACGGCCTGGCACCCGGGGTGAATGCCGCCATCCGCGAGCTGATCGCCGCCGGCCGCCTCACCGCGACCTCGGTGATGAGCCTGTGCCCGCACTGGCGGCCGGGTGCCGCCGCCCTGCGCGACCTGAAGGAAAAGGCCGATGTCGGCCTGCACTTCACCCTGACCGACCAGCCGCCGCTGGGCGCGATGCCGCTGCTGGCTCCCAAAGGCACGCTGCCGGCCTTGGGACGGCTGATGGGATGGGCCTACGCCGGCCGCCTGTCCGGTCCGGCCGCGCGCGCCGAAATCCGTGACGAGCTGTCACGGCAGATCGCCGCATTCGCCGATGCCTGGGGAGCGCCGCCCGACTACATCGACGGCCACCAGCATATCCATCAGTTGCCGGGCATCCGCGACGCGGTGGTGGAGGCGCTGGCCGCCCTGCCCGGCGCCTATGTCCGCCTGTGCGCCGAACCGGCGACGGCGATCCTGCGCCGGGGGGTCGCAGTCCCGAAGGCCCTGCTGATCGGGGGGCTCGGCAGGGGGCTTGCCCGCATGGTGCGGGACCGTGGCATCCCGGCCAACAACCGCTTCGGCGGGATCTATGATTTCGCGAACGCACGGCCCTTTGCCGAGCTGATGCCGCGTTTCACCGAGGGCCTGTCCGGCCGCCCCCTGGTGATGGTCCATCCCGGCCTGCCCGACGAGGAGCTGCGCCGGGTCGACAGCCTCGTCGAGCCGCGCCGCGCCGAATACGACTATCTCAGGAGTCCCGGTTTCGCCGCCCTGCTGGACCACCGCAACATCAGGCTGAGCCGGTTCGGCGGGCTGCCGCCCTGAGCCGCCCGCCGGAACGCCGGCCCGAAAGCCGGCTCGCCGCCTGTCACCGCCCGTCCTCAGGCTCCCAGGCACGGCGGCGGAGCTTGAAGCGCTGGACCTTGCCGGTTTCCGTCCGTGGCAGGGCATCAAGGAATTCCACGGCGCGCGGGTACTTGTAGGGCGCGATGTGCTCCTTGACGAAGCCCTGCAGTTCCTCGGCCAGATGATCGTCGGCATGGAGGCCGTCACGCAGGACGATGAAGGCCTTGGGGATGGTGCCGCGGACGGGATCGGGGGCGGCGATCACCGCGCATTCCTGAACGGCCTCGTGGCTCAGCAGGATGTTCTCGACCTCAAGGCCCGAGATCTTGTAGCCGGCCGAAACGATCAGGTCGTCGGTGCGGGCGTGGTACCAGAAGAAGCCGTCCTCATCGACGTGGAAGGCATCGCCCGTGAGGTTCCAGCCCTGCTGGACATAGCTTTCCTGGCGCGCATCGTCGAGGTAGAGGCAGCCTGTCGCCCCGCGCACCGCCAGCCGCCCGACCTGGCCGGGCGGAACCCGGCGGAACTGGTCGTCGACGACCATCGCCTCGTAGCCGGGAACCGGTTTCCCGGTGGAGCCCGGACGGACATCGCCCGGCACCGCGTGGAGCACAGCGTTCAGAAGCTCCGTGGTGCCCAGGCTGTCGAGGATCTCCAGCCCGGTGGCCTCCCGCCAGCCCTCGAAGGTCTGCTGCGGCAACGGCTCGCCGGCGGAAACGCACAGGCGCAGCGACCGCAACCCCTCGACGAGGGCCGGGTCCTCGGCCATCCGGCTGATCATGCCGCGATAGACCGTCGGCACCGTGAACATCATCGTCGCCCTGTGGCGGGTGGCCGCCTCAAGCAGCCGGTCGGCGGTTCCGCGCTCCAGCAGGATGACCGAGGCGCCGATGCGCAGGGGAAACAGCAGCAGGCCGCCGATGCCGTAGGCGAAGGCCAGCGTCGGAGAGCCGCAGAACACGTCGTCCGGCCTCGTCCCGAGCAGCGAGCGCGGCGACAGGTCGGAAATGGCCAGCAGATGGCGGTGAAGGTGCGCCGCCGCCTTCGGCGTGCCGGTGGTGCCGGAGGTGAAGGCGATCAACGCCACGTCGTCGTTGGCGGTGTCAGCCGCCGTGAAGCCGGCGGGCTTGGTGGCGATGCGGTGCTCCAGCTCGCCGTTGCGGAAGCCGACGATGCGCAGCGACGGCGCCGCAGCCTCCTCCAGATCGTCCAGGAAATGGGTGTCGCACAGCGCCATGTCGATCGACGCGCGCTTCAGCATGTCCGCAAGTTCCGGCGCCCGCAGCAGCGGCATCGTCGGCACCAGGACGCCGCCGGCCTTGATGACCGCAAGCCAGCAGGCCGCGAGCATCGGCGTGTTCGGCCCGCGCAGCAGGACGCGGTTGCCGGTGACCAGCCCGTAATCCTCGGTCAGCACGCGGGCGATGCGGTCGACGGTGTCGCGCATGCGCCCGTAGCTCCACACGTCGCCGTCGCCGCCGATCAGGCAGGGCCGCTCGTCCCAGCCACGGTCGCGCCAACCGTCGATCAGGGCGGAGGCGGCGTTCAGCCGCTCCGGATACCGCAGTTCCGGACGGTCGAGAATCAGGTCGGGGCGTTGGGAGGGAGGCGGGAGGCGGTCGCGGGCGAACCCGTCCCGATGTCCGGTCCTGGCCATCGCCGGCACACCCTCGCCGCGCTGGCCATCTGGGCGCTGGCCCTCTGTGCGTTGCCCCTCTGTGCGTTGGATGATGGGAACGGCAAGGGGTGCATGATCGGCGAGCGGACCTGGCCGCCACACACGCGGTTCAGACACGACCATGCCATCGGCCGGCGCGAAAGCGCATCCCTTCATGGGCAATGCTCCATCTCCCCCCGCGGAGGACGTGTGCTTACGCCCCCGTCTTTTCTTTATGCCCCAACTATAGTGCCGGGTGAGGAGGATGAGCCATGCAACGAACGAATGGTGGATGCACCATCAATCGCCATTCCTGCCGGGACAACTGTCGGAAAACGGCGAATTTCTGTTGGTCAGACCCGCGTTGCATTCCAAATGGACAGGTTTTTATGGCGGCAATCAGCCATTCCGCAGATACTGGTCGATCTCGTCCTGTTCCATGACATGGGCGGTGCCGTGAATGATCCCGTTCGCGACCTGGATGATGCGGTGGATCATCGCGGCCGAGGACTGGCAGTCGAGACGCAGCTTTTCCGGATCACCGCCGTCGATGTCGGTGCGCATGCGCTCAAGGGTGCGGCCGATGACCTGGTGGGCTTGGGCGATGGTATCCTCGAACGGCCGCCGGAACTTCGACGGCACATGCTCGTAGGCTTCGATGGCCAGCTTCCGGTCGGAAAACCCGCTGTCGTGGAAATGCTCGGAATAAGTCTTAGGCTGCCAGATCAGGCACTCCTCGAACATGTCGGGCATGTCGGGGATCATCTCGATCAGCATCACGATTTCGTTGAAGTGATTGAGATAGTCGGTGGCCAGCAAAGTCTTTTCGGAAATGTTCGTTCCCTGCACGCGCTCGCGCCACCGGGAATAATCCGCCAGTTCGTCCGGCGGGATGCCCTCCATCAGGGACCGATCCAAATCTTGCTCTTCCATGCGAGAAACCCGGACCCGATGCGGCAGCCTGCGAGGCGGAACCGACTGCTTGGGGGCCGGTGCAGGCCCGTCCGCGCCGTACACCCTTTGCACCGCAAACCGTGAGCCGATGTCCTTAACGCCCGATTAAACCCGTTGCAAGCCCCGGCTTGTGACGAATACCGATTGACGGCGGGAACACGGCCGGGGAAATGCAGCCCCGCGCTCACCGTACCGCATCCGCCCCGCCAAGCCGGGATCGGGCAGGAAGGAAGCGCCCGAAAAATTCCGCCGCCGGCGCCGTCCTGCTGTTGTGCGGCGGCATCCGGCGGCGTCAGGTTATGGCGGTTCAGGGAGGAATCACACCAGTGCCATTCCAAACAGGACGGGCCGGGATTGGTTCCTGGGAGCAGAGACCATGAACGGGGCGCGCCGCCGACCGGCGTTTGCCGACAAGAACCGCGCCCCGGAAGAATGTCGCCGAAAGAAATACGCGCCGGCCTGGGGGAGGCCGGCGCGTTCGAGGATCGGGAACACTCGCCTTGCCCTCGCGCACCCGATGCCGGGGCCGGAGGGCGATACCAGAGTGCGCAGCTAAGCCTTTCCGAACGGTTAAGACTCTACATCCGGTTCCCCCTATGAGGGACGGAAGCGGCCGCCGCATCCCTGCCCTTCAGGCATGAGCCTCCAGACTCCGCAACTATCTCTGCGGAGTAATCCAAAGCAGGTATCTCCAATAAATCTTTCGGGTTCACTCCCGATTGGCCGTGGACTGCGCCATATGAATTCGACCGTTGCGGGTCGGGATGCGTCAGTCTGTTCTTCGGGACGGCGTCACGTTCGGCAGCGCAAGCACCGCCGTGATGCCAGCCGGAAATGCCAGCCGGGGCGCAGCGGCCCGGTGGATGCCACCAGAGGCGCCGACCGCGCCCGACGCCAGTCGGGACAGCGGTCCGGAGCCGGAAGCCAGGAACACGCGCCGCAGAAAAGGCACGGGGAGAGAGATGGAGCAGTACACCGGTCACTTCATGCAGCATTTGCCCTACCTGCGCCGCTACGCCCGCGCGCTGACCGGGACGAACGGACGCGGGGACGCCTTGGTTACCCGAACCCTAGAGTGGTATCTCGAGGCCGACGAGGTCGAGGACGGGAAATCCGACCTTTCCCGCGGCCTGCTTTATCGCCATCTGAACAAGCTGCAGGACGAGGAAGGCCTTCCGCCCTCCATCGCGCCCTACCATCCCGTCGAGTCCGCCCTGGCCACGCTGGACGAGCTGGACCGTCGCCTGTATCTGCTGGTCAACCTGGAAGACCTGCCCGTCGGCGATGCCGCCGCCGTGCTGGATCTGCCGCCGGAAGAGGCGATGGAACGGCTGAACCACGCCCGCGAGCGTGTCCGGGCCCGGCTGACCGCCACCATCCTGATCGTCGAGGACGACGCGATCATCGCGTATGATCTGGCGGAAACCGTGCGCGGCATGGGTCATATCGTCTGTGGCAACGCCGCGACGATGGACGAGGCGCTGGCGCTGGCCGCCGAACACCGGCCGACGCTCGCCCTGATGGACATCCGCCTCGCCGACGGCGACAACGGCCTGGAGGTGGCGCGCGAACTGCGGGCCCGGCGCTTCCTGCCGGTGATCTTCGTCACCGCATTCCCCGACGACCTGGCCAAGCATGGCCTGGAGCATCTGGGTCCGGTGATCCCGAAGCCGTTCACCCGCGACCAGATCGAGCAGGCGATCACCCGCGCCGTCTTCATGCCCCAGCCGGAAGACGCACGCGAGACGGCGCAGCCCCACTGAGGGGCCGCGACCGGCCCGCAGGGGCGGCGTAAAGCGACAGGCTGGCGCCGGGGCCAGAGGAGTACGACCGGCTTGCGCCGGGGCCAGAGGAGTACGACCGGCTTGCGCCGGTCAGCGGAAAACCACCGTCTTGTTGCCGTTCAGGAGCACCCGCTGCTCCACATGGAAACGGACGGCACGGGCCAGCACGATGTTCTCGATATCACGCCCGATGGCCACCAGGTCGTCGGGCGTCATCGTATGGTCGACGCGCTCGGCCTCCTGCTCGATGATCGGCCCCTCGTCGAGGTTCGAGGTCACGTAGTGGGCGGTGGCGCCGATCAGCTTCACGCCGCGGGCGTGGGCCTGGTGATAGGGCTTGGCGCCCTTGAAGCTCGGCAGGAAGCTGTGGTGGATGTTGATGACCCGGCCGGCCATCCGCTCGCACAGCGCCTTCGAGAGCACCTGCATGTAGCGGGCGAGCACCACCAGATCGACCTTCTCCTCCTCGACGATCTCCAGCAGGCGCGCTTCCTGCTGCGCCTTGTTTTCAGGGCCGACGGGCAGATGGTGGAACGGGATGTTGTGCCAGGCGGCCAACTGGTAGAAATCCCGGTGGTTGGAGACGATCGCCGGGATCTCGATCGGCAGGTAGCCGGTGCGGTACCGGTACAGCAGGTCGTTCAGGCAATGGCCGAACTTCGACACCATGATCAGCACGCGCGGGCGGCGCCGGGCATCGTGCAGCTTCCAGGTCATCGCGAAGCGCTCCGCCACCTGGGCGGCGAAATCGGCTTCGAGCTGCGCCTGGGACGGGCCGGCGGCACCGGCATTGAAGCTGATGCGCAGGAAGAACAGCCCCGAGATCCGGTCGCCGAACTGGGCGCTGTCGATGATGTTGCAGCTCCGCTCCGCAAGGAAGCCGGACACCGCGTAGACGATGCCGACGGTATCGGGGCAGGAAATGGTCAGAATATAGTCGGAGCCGGTCTCAGACATTGCGCGTCCACCATGACGTACAGCATGAAAAGGGGGAGGCTTCCCTAGCACGATCGTTGCGGCGTTGCATATGCTTCATGTGTAGGTCTGCCTTCATCCGCGGCTCAACCGGCAACACGGCGCCCTTGGCGCCGGCAGCCCGGCGGTGCGACAATCCCCGCCGGCGGTCCCGGTCCGCCACCCCGATCCCACTGCAAGGCAGGCTCACCCATGACAGGCGGCGGCAAGATCATCGGCGAATACAGCAAGGGCAAGGTCGACAAGCTGCTGACGGCCGACGCCGCCGACAGCAGCCGCAGCCAGCGCATCCGCCATTTCCTGGAGAACATGGACGCCGCGATCCTCGAAGCCAATTGCGAGGTCATCGGGCGGGAACTGCCGAACCTGAACCGGCAGTCGATCCTGCGCATGGCGGTGCGGGTGGCCGAGTTGCGCGCCGACTATATCCGCGCCGGCCTGTCGGCCTCCGAAGCCCGGCATCCCGATCCCAAGGCCGTCGCCGAGCTTGCCCGGCTGCGGTCGGCCTACGAGGAAATGCTGGCGGTCTACGAGGCCGCCGAGCGGGTGATCGAGCGCGGCTACGTCAAGCTGGAGTAGGCCTATGCCCGGGCAGGACCTCCGCGGGGGCGCCCCGCGTCTCCGCCGCCATCCCCCGCCTGCGCTTCCGGCGATAAAATAAAAACCCCCTCCCCGGCTTGCCGTGGGGAGAGGGCTCGACCATTCATGCGATCAAGTTCGGCTCAAGGCTGCCGGTGCGGAACCGGCATCTCAGACGTCGTTGAAATGTTCCAGTTCGCGGCGCAGGCTGCTCGCTTCCTGGCGCAGGCCGACGATCCGGCGGGCGTCGGGGCTCGGCTGCTGTTCTTCGCGCTCGAGCTTGTCCTCAACTTCGCGCTGCTCTTGCCGGATGATGTTGAACAAGGCTTTTCTCAACATCGACACCTCCCGAGCTGGATCGCTAAATTTTAGCGCTTTCCCAATCCGTCATCAAGCAACCAAATGGCTTCGGTCACCAAGCAACCATTAAAATCTGTTGAATCCTCGTCAGTTCAAGTCTGACTCGGTTAGCGGAGGATCACAAATATTCAGGGATGGTAATCTGCGCGGCCTTGACAATACTTTTTCGCTGACGCATTGGTTAACGTGAACCGACTGAGCGAGGGTGCCTTGCGGCCCTGCCCACTGGCGCCCCCTGTTTGACCTCTCCTCCCGCGCGGTGCTTTTCGTCATGGACCCCGACACGGACCCTGCCGCCGCAACGGCGACCGATCCGGCCCCAGATCCGTCCCTAGATCCGTCCGGCGTTCCGGCCAGTGTTCCCGCCCCCCTTGCCACGGTCGCCAGTGCCAGCGCCACCGCCGTTGACCGGCGGGCGGTGCTCGGTCTCGGCAAGCTCTGGCTGACCGGCTTCGGAGTGGCCGGGCTGGCGCTGGCCCAGCCGCTGCGGTCGGGGGCAGCCCTCGCGGCGCAGCGGCGCCCCGACCGCAAGCCGGAGTCTCCAGCAAACGCCCGCCGCCTGGTGATGCTCGACCCCGGCCATGGCGGCAACGACCCGGGGGCCATCGGCACGCGGGGGACCTTCGAGAAGGACGTCACGCTCGACATCGCCCGGGAGACGGCCCGCGCGCTGGCGGACCGTCACGGCGTCGCCGCCAGAATGACCAGACAGGACGACCGGTTCCTGGCGCTCGACGAGCGGGTGGCGCTGGCGCGCGAAGCCGGGGCGGACCTGTTCGTGTCCATTCATGCGGACAGCGCCCCCACGGCCGACGCCCGCGGGCTGTCGGCTTACATCCTGTCCGAAAAGGCCTCCGACGCGTTCGCGTCGAGGCTCGCCCAGCAAGAGAACCAGGCCGACCGCTTCGGCAAGCCGGGCGCGGCCGGCAGCAGGGTCCTGAAGGACATCCTGCTGGACCTGACGGCACGGCATACCCGCACCGCCTCGCTGGCTGCCCGCCAGTTGCTGGTCGAGGGCGCCGGCCGGGAGCTGCATCTGTTGGAAAACCCGATGCGTGCCGCCAATTTCGCCGTCCTGAAGGCGCCTGATGTGCCGTCGGTCCTGGTCGAAACCGGCTTCCTGTCCAATCCGCGGGACGAGGAGATCCTCTGCGATCCGGCGGCCCGGCGCGTGGTCGCCCGCATCCTCGGGCGGGAAATCGCCAAGGTCCTTTCCAGCCCAGCTTTCGCCTGATTTCGTCCCGAAACTGTGCGGGGGCCGGCCGCCGCAACAGCGGTGGAAAGCCCTTCGCAGCCGCAGCAACTGCAACATCCGTGCATCACCTCGGGACAAATCGATGATGACTGGCGAGAGCCTCGAAATTCCCCGTTGCAAACCCCGTTCCGCCGTGACTTTTTCCGGCCGCGCGCCGCGTCCGCCGCGCGTTCCGCACGCTGGCAGGGGGAGGCACGCTGTGACGGGTTTGAGCCGCCTTTGGACATTGCTCGGCCTTGCCTGCGCGGCCGGTCTGCCGCTGGCGGGCTGCGCGCCGCTGGTTCTGGGAACCGCCGGCGGCGCCGCCGTCGTGGCGACGCAGGAACGCGGGTTCGGCGGCTTCGTCAGCGATACCGAAATCCGTGCCCGTATCAACCACCTGTGGGTCCAGCACTCCCTCGACATGACCAACCGGATCGGCCTCACCGTCGACCAGGGGCGCGTCCTTCTGACCGGCCGGGCCGCGGATCCGCAGATGCGCCTGGATGCGGTTCGGCTCACCTGGCAGGCGCCCGGCGTCAAGGAAGTCATCAATGAAATCCAGATCGACAATGGATCGAGCCTGCTCGACAGCGCAACCGACACCTGGATTTCGACTCAACTGCGAAGCCGCATCACTTTCGACGCGAACATTCATAGCCAGAACTACAGCATCGATACTGTCGATGGCGTTGTCTATCTGATGGGAGTGGCCGCTTCGCAGGCGGAGCTGGACCGGGTGGTCCAGCACGCGCGGTCGGTCCCCAAGGTGCAACGCGTCGTCAGCTACGTCCAACTGCTTTCCAACCTCCAGGGTTGAAGTCCAACCGCCATGGCCCCCGCCCCTGCCCGCGCCCTCGCGCTCGTCCGTACCGTCTGCGTCGCCGCCGTCCTGCTGCTGTCGACGGCCCTCGCGACCAGCCCCGTGCCGGCGCAGGATGCCGCGCCGGGCGGCACCGGGCAGAACGGGAGCGGGCAGGACGGAGACGGGCAGGATGGCGGCGGCGCAGACCAGCCGCTCGCCGGCACGCCCGGCCCGGCCAACCGGCTGTTCGTGCAGGCGCTGCAGCTCATCCGCCAAGCCGACAACACCTATGACAGCGCCGAGGAGGCCCGCCTTCTGAAGGAGGCGGACAAGCTGTTCAACGAGATCGTGACGAAGTATCCCGACAGCGCGCTGGCGGTGCAGCTCGTCACCAACCAGTTCGTCGGCGACTTCGACTTCTTCGAGTTCCGCTCGCGCATCCGCGCGCTGGTCTGCAACGATCCGATGACCAGCCTGTGCTTCCTCCACCGCGTCGGCGAGATGCTGCCCCCCGTCGAGACGCCGATCACCGCCGCCCGCTGGGACTGGCTGTCGCTGGCTGTCGCCTACCAGCAGCTTGGCGATCCCGGCCGCGCCAAGGAGATCGTGGCGCCCTTCGTCAGCGCGGTTCGGCGCGGCGGGGTGGCCGACAGCTCGGGCGAGGACCTGTTCGTCGCCCGCGCGCTGTCCCTGATGGGGCAGACTCCGCTCGCCCTCGAAATCACCCGTCAGATCAACGACTGCTCGACCCGCATCTACAACCTCGCCGACATCGCCAAGGCGGCCGCCTGGCGCGGCGATTCCGCATTGACCAGCGCACTGGCCGACGAGGCGAAGAGCTACGCCGCCAGCCACAACTGTAGCTGGGAGCTCGGGCTCGTCGCGCAGACGCTGATGCGCGCCGGCAAGGAGGCGCAGGCGCGCACCCTCTTCCTCAACACCGTGGAAACCCAGTTCTCGAAGTTCAAGGACACCAAGGGCGACTGCTGCCCCCCGGAACTGGCGGTCGCCGCCGCCGACCTCGGCGATCCCAAGCTCGCGCTGGGGCTGCTCAACACGGTGCAGGACGAGAACCCCTGGACGATCCCCGCCGTGCTCGGCCGCCTCGGCCGGCGCGGGGAGATGGCCATGGCGACCGACTATGCCGAGCAGGTGCCGGACCTCGACACGCGCGGCGAGGCCTATGCCGAACTGATCGACGCCGCGATGAAGCGCGGCGAGCCGGCCACCGCCAACGAACTGATGAACCGCCTGACCAAGCTGGCGAACGATTCCGCCGGCCGCCGGCCCGGCCTGCTGGCCCAGAAGGCGCGGGCGGAGAAGGTCTTCTACAACGACGACCGCTGGCGGCGGAGCTTCCAGCAGGCGATCAACGCATCGGAGAAGGCCAGCAACTTCGTCCGCCGCGACATCGGCGCCCCGCTGCTGGCCGCCCTGGTGCGGATCGAAACCGGCCTGCCGATGCTGGACTGACGGCCTCTCCCCGCCCACACCGGCAGGCGGGCCTGCGGCCTATCCGACCGACAGCACGATCTTGCCGACATGCTGGTTGCTTTCCATCAGCCGATGGGCTTCGGCGGCGGCGGACAGCGGGAAGACCTCGTGCACGACCGGCCTCACGCGGCCTTCGGCGACCAGCGGCCAGACGCGGGTGCGGAGCTGCCCGGCGAGCGCCGTCTTGTAGGACAACGGCCGTGCCCGCAGCGTCGAGCCGGTCAGCGTCAGGCGCTTCGTCATCACCGGGAAGAAATTCACCGTCGCTGTCGCTCCGCGGACAAAGCCGATGCAGACGTACCGGCCTTCGACCGCCAGGGCGTCGATGCTGCGGGCGACGTAATCGCCGCCGACGATGTCGAGCACGACATTCACCCCGGCACCGCCGGTCGCCTCCTTCACCACCTCGACGAAATCCTCCGTTTCGTAATCGATGGCGCGCTCCGCCCCCAGGTCGACGCAGGCCCGGCACTTGTCGGCACCGCGGGCGGTGGCGAAGACCCGCGCCCCGAAGGCGGTGCCGAGCTGGATCGCGGTGGTGCCGATGCCGGACGTGCCGCCATGGACCAGCAGCGCCTCTCCCGGTCCGAGGCCGCCGCGCTCGAACAGGTTGGACCAGACGGTGAAGGCCGTCTCGGGCAGGGCCGCCGCCTCGGCCATCGACAGGCCAGCAGGGACCGGGAGGCACTGGCCGGCCGGAGCCACGCAGTACTCGGCGTAGCCGCCGCCGGCCAGCAGGGCACAGATCGGATCGCCGATAGCCCAGCCCTCCACCCCGTCGCCCAACGCATCGACCGTCCCGGCAACCTCCAGGCCGGGGATGTCGGTAACCCCCGGCGGCGGGTTGTACTTGCCGAGGCGCTGGAGCACGTCCGGCCGGTTGACGCCGGCCGCCTGCACGGCGATGCGGATCTCTCCGGCCGACGGTTTGGGGAGCGGGCGGCGCCCCGGCAGCAGCACCTCCGGCTTGCCGGGCGCGGTCACCTCGACCGCCACCATGGTTCTCGCTTCGCCCATTCCGATTGTCCCCTGCTGTTCGTGGTCGATGAAGGCGCAAGGGGGCACTGTGTCGCCGGCGGCCGGGACGCGGCAACATGGCGCCAAAGGCGATTTCATCACATGGAAAAGACGAAAAAAAATGGCCGTGCTGTGATCAGCACGGCCAGTCTCCGAGAGAAGCGCGAACATGCAAAACAACACATCCGCCCGATGAGAAAGGAACGCCTTTCCCGAGACAGAAATTCTCATAACGACGGCAAGAATGCCCGAGGATTCATCTCCTTTTTCCATTCCGTGGAAACCGCGATTTTCCAAGGAAAAAGGCCGCACCCCATGAGGAGTGCGGCCCGAGTGCGCCAGGGAGGAAACGCCGACGGGCACCACTTGCCGTCAGCTCTTGGCGTCGGTTGTCCCGGCTGCCCCGGCCGGCAGCGGCCTGCGGGGCCTCGGGGCGTCAGTTCGCGACCGGCATCCGGCCCCCCAGTTCGAGGGTCACCGCCTCGGCGGCGCGCTTGACCATCTCGCCCAACGCCCGGACCCGCGCATCCTCGATGCGCCGGCTCGAACCGGACAGCGACAGGGCTCCCATCACACGGGAATTCTCATCGAAGATAGGGGCGGCGATGCAGCGCAGCCCGGACACCCGCTCCTCCTGGTCGAGCGCGTAACCGCGGGTACGGACCAGGGAGAGGTCGCGATAGAGGGCCGGCAGGGACGACAGGGTGCTGCGGGTGAACTGGCGCATGCCGCGCTGGGTCACGATCGTCTGCACCTTGGTCTCGGTCATGCCGGCGAGCAGCGCCTTGCCGACGGCGGAACAATGCAGGAGCGTACGGTCGGTCTGGGGTATGGCGACCTGGGCGGCGCGCGGCCCGCCGACACGGGCCAGATAGATCGCCTCGCCATTCTCCTCGACCGCCAGATTCACGATCTCGCTGCTCTCCTCCATCAGGCGGCGCATGCGCGGGCGGGCGACATCGACGAGGTTGCGGGTCTTGAGGAAATTGGTGCCGGTCATATAGGCCTGGACGCCGATCACCCAGCCGCGCGCGCTCTGGTCGAAGCGGACGTAGCGCTCGTATTGCAGGGTCGTCAGCAGGCGATGGGTGGTCGAAGGCGACAGGTTCGCGGCCTCGGCCAGTTCGGTGAGGGTCATCGGGCCGTCCTGGGCACCGAGGATCGTGAGGATGTTCAGGGCGCGGCAGAGCGACTGCACCACTTGGCCGCGGTCGGCCTTCGCGTTGTCGTTCTTCACCCGCGGCGTCTCGATGATCGCCGTCTTGATGATCGCCGCGGCGCCCTCGCTCGGATCGTCATGGATGATCCGACGCGCCATCGTGGTGGTTTGGGCTTGCGCTTTCATGTCCCATCTCCCTCGGGATGTCCGGTGCCTTTGCGGCGCCTGTCTGTTGCGGCTGAAAGATGCGGATGACCAGGCACGGATAGACGAAGTGCGAGCAAACGAACCTGCAGGCGAAGCCGTATCGGCCGCGCGAAGCGCCCGGAGGCGCGCCGCGCGACATGGAGTCAGGTCTTGAAAATCGTCTGCATGGTGGAGCCCAGGCTGGCCGGGCTGTCGGCGACCGCGATGCCGACCGACTTCATGAACTCGATCTTGAAGTCGGCGGTGTCGTTGCCACCGGAGATCACCGCGCCGGCATGGCCCATGCGGCGGCCCGGAGGGGCGGTGCGGCCGGCGATGAAGCCGACGACCGGCTTCTTCGTGCCCGACGCCTTGATGAACTCCGCACCCTTGACCTCGGCGTCGCCGCCGATCTCGCCGATCATGATGATGCCCTCGGTCTCCGGGTCATTCACGAACAGCTCGAGCGCGTCGACGAAGTTGGTGCCGTTGACCGGGTCGCCGCCGATGCCGATGCAGGTGGTCTGCCCAAGCCCGGCCGCCGTGGTCTGCGCCACCGCCTCGTAGGTCAGCGTGCCGGAGCGCGAGACGATGCCGATCTTGCCGCGCTTGTGGATGTGGCCCGGCATGATGCCGATCTTGCACTCGTCCGGCGTGATGATGCCGGGGCAGTTCGGCCCGATCAGGCGGGTGGCCGATCCATTGAGCGCGCGCTTGACCCGGACCATGTCGAGCACCGGGATGCCCTCGGTGATGCAGACCACCAGCGGGATCTCGGCGTCGACCGCTTCCAGGATCGCGTCGGCGGCAAACGGCGGCGGCACGTAGATCACGGAGGCGTTGGCGCCGGTCTTCTCCACGGCGTCGGCCACGGTGTCGAACACCGGCAGGTCGAGGTGCTTGCTGCCGCCCTTACCCGGGGTGACGCCGCCGACCATCCTGGTGCCGTAGGCGATGGCCTGCTCGGAATGGAAGGTGCCCTGGGCTCCGGTGAAGCCCTGGCAGATCACCTTCGTGTTCTTGTCGACGAGAACAGCCATCTCACGCGGCCTCCTTCTTCACGGCCGCCACGATCTTCTTGGCTGCATCGTCCAGGTTGTCGGCCGAGAGGATCGGCAGGCCGGAGTCGGCCAGGATCTGCTTGCCGAGCGCCACGTTGGTGCCTTCCAGGCGGACCACCAGCGGCACATGCAGCTTCACGTCGCGAGCCGCGGCGACCACGCCCTCGGCGATCACGTCACAGCGCATGATGCCGCCGAAGATGTTGACCAGGATGCCTTCGACGTTGCTGTCCGACAGGATCAGCTTGAAGGCCGCGGTGACGCGCTCCTTGGTGGCGCCGCCGCCGACGTCGAGGAAGTTGGCCGGCTCGCCGCCGTACAGCTTGATGATGTCCATGGTGGCCATCGCCAGGCCGGCGCCGTTGACCATGCAGCCGATGTTGCCGTCGAGCTTGACGTAGTTCAGCTCGTGCCTGGCGGCTTCGATCTCCGCCGGGTCCTCCTCAGCCTCGTCGCGCAGGGCGGCGACCTCCTTGTGGCGGAACAGGGCGTTGTCGTCGAAGCTCATCTTGGCGTCGAGCGCCAGGATGTCGCCCGAACCGGTGACGATCAGCGGGTTGATCTCGACGATCTGGCAGTCCAGCTCCACGAACGCCTTGTAGGCGGCGGTGATGAACTTGGCGGCGGCCGAGACCTGCTTGCCTTCCAGACCGAGCGCGAAGGCGACCTTGCGGGTGTGGTAGCCCTGGATGCCGGTGACCGGGTCGACGGCGACCTTGACGATCCGCTCCGGCGTGTTGTGGGCGACCTCCTCGATCTCCATGCCGCCTTCGGTGGAGGCGATGATGGTGACGCGGCCCGAGGCACGGTCGGTCAGCAGGCCGAGATACAGCTCGCGCTTGATGTCGGCGCCTTCCTCGACATAGAGGCGCTTGACCTCGCGGCCCTCGGCGCCGGTCTGCTTGGTGACCAGCACGTGGTTCAGCATCTCGGCGGCGTTCGCGGCCACCTCCTCGATCGACTTGACGACGCGGACGCCGCCCTTGCCTTGCGCGTTGCCCTGGAAGCGGCCGGCGCCGCGGCCGCCGGCATGGATCTGGGACTTCACCACCCAGACCGGACCACCCAGCTCGCGGGCGACCGATTCAGCCTCTTCCGGGGTGAAGGCCACGCCGCCGCGCGGCACGGCGACGCCGTACCCCCGCAGCAGATCCTTGGCCTGATACTCGTGAATGTTCATGGCTTGCGTCTCTGACCCTGTCGGAATGGTCTTCTGGATGCCGCGGGGAGCCGGGAATTCATCGGCCGGCCGGCGGCGGATTTTTTAAAAGTCCGGGCTTCGGCTCTCCGGCGACCGGGAAGGGGTCGGTCGGGGAGAGGGGGGCGCGGTTGAATATTCCAAGGCACTATCGGTGCAACGTCTTGCCCCCTCCCCGACCCTCCCCCGCTTCGCGGGAGAGGGAGTAAGTGTCGGAGTGGGCGGCAGTCCCCTCTCCCGCGAAGCGGGGGAGGGTTAGGGAGGGGGCAGAGAACTCTACTCCGCCGCCAGCCGCTCAACGACGCCGACGGCGCCGCTGTCGCGGATGTCCATGATCTCGCGTTCGCCGAACCCCAGAACGTCGCGCAGGATTTCGTCTGTGTGCTCGCCCAGCAGGGGGGAGCGGGTGACCTCCGTCGGGCTGTCGGACAGCTTGATCGGGTTGCCGACCGTCAGGTAGCTGCCGCGGGTCGGATGCTCGACCTCGACCAGCGTGCCGGTCTCGTAGAGCGACTTGTCCTCGGCGATCTCCTTCATCGACAGGATGGGACCGCAGGGGATGTCGTACTTGTTGAGGATGTCCATGACCTCGAACTTGGTCAGGGTCTTGGTCCACTCCTCAACGGTCGCGAAGATCTGCATCAGGCGCGGCAGGCGGGCCACCGGGGTGGCGTAGTCGGGATCGGTGATCCACTCCTCCTTGCCGATGACCTTGCAGATCGACTTCCAGACCGGGGCCTGGGCGATGAAGTAGATGTAGGCGTTGGGGTCACGCTCCCACCCCTTGCACTTCAGGATCCAGCCCGGCTGGCCGCCGCCCGACGCGTTGCCGGCGCGCGGCACGGTGTCGCCGAACTCGCCGTTCGGGTATTGCGGGTATTCCTTCATCGGCCCGTGGGCCAGGCGCTGCTGGTCGCGCAGCTTGACGCGGCACAGGTTCAGCACGGCGTCCTGCATGGCGGCCAGCACCTTCTGGCCGCGGCCGGTGGTCTTGCGCTGGTAGAGGGCGGTGACGATGCCGAGCGCCAGATGCAGGCCGGTGCCGCTGTCGCCGATCTGGGCGCCGGTGACCATGGGCGGGCCGTCGTCGAAGCCGGTGGTCGAGGCCGCACCGCCCGCACACTGGGCGACGTTCTCGTACACCTTGCAGTTCTCGAACGGCCCGGGCCCGAAGCCCTTGACCGACGCGACGATCATCGCGGGGTTCAGGTCCTGGATGCGTTCCCAGGTGAACCCCATGCGATCGAGCACGCCGGGGGCGAAGTTTTCGACCATCACGTCGCAGGTCCTGATCAGCGCCTCCAGCACCTCCTTGCCCTTGGGGGTCTTGGTGTCGAGGGTGATGGACCGCTTGTTGTGGTTCAGCATGGTGAAATACAGGCTGTCGGCGTCCGGCAGGTCGCGCAACTGGCTGCGGGTGATGTCACCCTCGCCCGGCCGCTCCACCTTGATGACGTCGGCGCCGAACCAGGCGAGCAACTGGGTGCAGGTCGGTCCCGACTGGACATGCGTGAAGTCGAGAATCCGGACGCCCTCAAGTGCCTTGCCCATGTATTTCTCCCCCTGCTTTTCAAAGTCGTGTGGTCGGCTCGGCCGCTTGCTTGGTGGCCGCCCTTCAGGACGGCATTTTGCGGACCGAGCTGGTCGGGTTCAGGCTGCCGATGTTGCCGCTTTCGGTGCCGGCGGCCGGGTCGATGACGGCGTTGACAAGGGTCGGACGGCCGCTGTCCATCGCTTCGGTGACGGCGCGGTACAGCTCGTCCGGGTTGGTGACATGGACGCCGACGCCGCCGAAGGCCTCCATCATCTTGTCGTAGCGCGAGCCGGGGACGAAGACCATCGGCGACGGGTCGGCCTTGCCGGTCGGGTTGACGTCGGTCCCGCGGTAGATGCCGTTGTTGTTGAAGATGACGATGCAGACCGGCAGGTTGTAGCGGCAGATCGTCTCCACCTCCATGCCGGAGAAGCCGAAGGCGCTGTCGCCCTCGACCGCCAGCACCGGCTTGCCGCTCTCCACCGCCGCGGCGACGGCGTAGCCCATGCCGACGCCCATCACGCCCCAGGTGCCGACGTCCAGGCGCTTGCGCGGCTGGTACATGTCGATGATGCCGCGGGCGAGGTCGAGGGTGTTGGCGCCCTCGTTGACCAGCATGGCGTCCGGCCGCTCCTTGATGACGCGGCGCAGCGCGCCCAGCGCACCGTGGAAGTTCATCGGCGACGCATTGCTCATCAGCTTCGGCGCCATCTTGGCGACGTTCTGCTCACGCTTGGCCGCGACGGTGTTCATCCAGTCGGTCGGCGGGGTCAGGCCGCCGTCGATGCCCTTCAGCAGCACCTCCATGACCGAGGCGATGTCGCCGACCAGCGGAGCGTGGATTTCGACGTTGCTGTCCATCTCCCTGGGCTCGATGTCGACCTGGATGAACTTCTTCGAACCCGGCTTGCCCCAGGTCTTGCCCTTGCCGTGCGACAGCAGCCAGTTCAGCCGCGCGCCGACCAGCATGACCACGTCGGCGTCCTGCAGCACCAGCGAGCGGGCCGCACCGGCCGACTGCGGGTGGGTGTCGGGCAGCAGGCCCTTGGCCATGCTCATCTGCAGGAAGGGGATGCCGCTCTTCTCGACGAAGGCGCGGATGGTGTCGTCGGCCTGGGCATAGGCAGCCCCCTTGCCGAAGATGACCAGCGGACGCTTGGCGCCCTTCAGCAGGTCGAGCGCGCGGTTGACAGCGTCGGCCGACGGGTACTGCGCCGGGGTCGGATCGACCACCTTGACCAGCGACTTCGCACCCTCGGCCGCGTCCATCACCTGCGAGAACAGCTTGGCCGGCAGGTCCAGATAGACGCCGCCCGGACGGCCCGACACGGCGGCGCGGATGGCACGCGCCACGCCGATGCCGATGTCCTGGGCGTGCAGGATGCGGAAGGCGGCCTTGCACAGCGGCTTGGCGATGGCGAGCTGGTCCATCTCCTCATAGTCGCCCTGCTGGAGATCGACGATCTCACGCTCGGACGAGCCGCTGATGAGGATCATCGGGAAGCAGTTGGTGGTGGCGTTCGCCAGCGCGGTCAGGCCGTTCAGGAAGCCAGGCGCCGACACCGTCATGCAGACGCCCGGCTTCTTGGTCATGAAGCCGGCGATGGCGGCGGCGTTGCCGGCATTCTGTTCGTGGCGGAACGAGACGACGCGCATGCCCTCGGCCTGCGCCATGCGCAGCAGGTCGGAGATCGGAATACCGGGGACGACATACAGGTTCTCGATGTCGTTGAGCTTGAGCGCGTCGATGACGAGCTGGAAGCCGTCGGTCAGCGCCGGCGCGTCTTCGACAACAGATGCTTCCGTGGCCTGGTTCTTAGTGATCGTTGCAGCCGCAGTAGACATAAGGGTAACTCCTCCCGGAGGCTCCAAAAAGGTTCAAGATCGGTTAGTCGAGGAAGGCGCAATGCCGTTCCACGTACTGTGCGAGACCGAGCGTGTGTTCCCGGACGCGACGTTCCGCGAGATCGGCATCGCGGGCGGCCAGCGCCTCGATGATGTCCCGATGCTCGTGGATGGACTGGTCGGCACGGTCGCCGATGCCCATGGTCGCGCGGCGGATCGCACGCATATGGATGAAGAAGCGGTCGGTCAGGTCGGAGATCAGGGTGGAGCCCGAAGCCTGGACGATGCTCTGGTGGAAGACGATGTTGGCGTCCGAATATTCGGCGACATGTTCGGCCAGTTCGGCCTTGGTGTATTTGTCGAACGCGGCGTGCAGGAGCTCCAGCTTGTCGGTGGTGGCGTTCTCGACGAACAGGCGGGCCGCCATGCCTTCCAAAGCGGCGCATACCGTGATCATCTCCACCAGTTCGGCCTTCGTCTTGCGCACCACGAAGATCCCGCGCCGCGGCTGGGAGCGGATGAACCCCTCCTGTTCCAGCAGCGCCATCGCCTCGCGCACCGGCGTGCGGCTCACACCCAACGCTTCGCACAGGCGGCGTTCGTCCAACCGTATCTCGCTGCTCTGGCCGTAGATGTTCATCTGCGTGATCGCCTGTCGCAGCGCCTGGTAGGCCTTCGCCTTGAAGCTCATCCCCTGTTCGAGGGGTTCGACACTGAATCTTTCTCGGTTCATCACGGTTCCGACCCTTTGCGCGCCGACGCCGGCGGCGCCGCTTGTTGTCGTGAGCGTTACTCGTGCGAGCGTTCGGATGACCGCCCGTGCCCTTCATGAGGAGTGGCGCGTCGTTTTTGAATTATCGATACGGTATACCAGATGCCAGATGAGGCGCAAGCGCAATTGCGGGCACCTCGAACTATTTCCGCCGCAGACGGACTGCGGCAATTGCGTGCGATTTTTCTAGCCAGCGCGCGATAATCGCCCTATTCTCGCCAGCCGGCGGAAGGACCGTGGGCATATTCGGGAAGGGACAGCGCAGATGGTCGAAGGCCGGCAGCAGGCACGGATCGGGACGGCGCCGGCGGAGGATGCTCCCGACCCCAACTTCATGACCTCGCTGGCCCGCGGCCTGTCGGTGATCCGCGCCTTCACCGAGCGTGAACCGAACCTGACCATCGCCGACATCGCCAAGATCACCGGCCTGCCGCGGGCGGCGGCGCGGCGTTGCCTGCTGACGCTGATGCAGCTCGGCTATGCCGGGTCGGACGGCCGGACCTTCCATCTGAAGCCGAAGATCCTGGCGCTGGGCTATTCCTTCCTGTCGTCGGCGCCGCTGGCGACGATCCTCGACCCGCTGATCGAACAGGTCAGCGCCGCGGTGCAGGAATCCTGCTCCGCCGCCGTGCTGGACGAGGACGACGTCGTCTATATCGCCCGCGCGGCGACCAAACGGATCATGTCGGTCGGGCTGAATGTCGGCAGCCGGCTGCCCGCCTACTGCACGTCGATGGGGCGGGTGCTTCTGGCGGCGCTGCCGGAGGCCGAACTGGACGCCTACCTGTCGCGCGTGCCGCCGAAGCCTTTCACCGAACGCACGATCACCGCCCCCGATGCACTGAAGCGCGAGCTGGAACGGGTACGGGACCGCGGATTCTCTCTTGTCGACCAGGAGCTGGAGCTGGGGCTGCGCTCCGTCGCGGTGCCGATCCGCACGGCGGCCGGAACCGTGGTGGCGGCGATGAACGTCAGCGCCCAGGCGGCCCGCGTCACCTGCCCGGAGATGGAGGTGCAACTCCTGCCGCACCTGCAGCGCGCCGCGGAAGAGGCGCGGGTGCTGCTGGTGCGCGCAAGGGGAATTTGAAAGGCGGGAATGTAAAGGGGGATGTGAAGAGGAGGAGGAGCCGGCCCGCTCAACGGGAGCGGATCAGCATCTCCTCCAGATTGCGGCTGATCGATTCGACGCCGCTCTGGGCTTGGCGCATGCTCGACACCACCCCGTCGGTCAGCGCCCTCTGCTCCTCGGCCCCGGCGGTGACCTCATGGACGGTCGATTTCACGCTGTCGACCGATTTGGCGATCCCGCTCAGCGCGTCGACCACCTGCCGGACGACCTCCTGCATGGCGACGATCTCGACGCCGATCCGCTCGGTGGCGCCGGAGGTCTGTTCGGCCAGTGACTTCACCTCGGTCGCCACGACGGCGAAGCCGCGCCCGGCGTCGCCCGCCCGCGCCGCCTCGATGGTGGCGTTCAGCGACAGCAGCTTGATCTGGGACGCGATGGTGTCGATGAACTTGGCGACGCCGTCCATCGCCGCGGCGGCCTCGTTCAGGCGGCCGGTGGCGGCGTCGGCGGTGGCGGTGCGGTGGTCGATCTCGTCCACCACCTCGCGCGACTTCAGGATGTCGGCGGAAATCCGCGTGGCGGAACTGCACATCTGTTCGACCGACTGGCTCACCTCGGCGACCTTCTGGGTCGTCTCCTTGGCGAAGTCGATGGACTTCAGCCGCGTCCGGATCATCTTCGTCACGTCGGAGGCGAACTTCACCACCTTCACCACCTCGCCCCGGTCGGACATGACCGGGTTGTAGCTGGCGTTTATCCAGACCTCCGACCCGTCCTTGGCCCGGCGGCGGTAGAGCGAGGTGTGGAACTTCCCGCTGCGCAGGATCTCCCAGAACTCGCGGTATTCGGCGGTGTCGCGCTGTTCGGGGAAGAGGAACATGCTGTGGTTCCGCCCGACAACCTCGTCAAGCCCATAGCCCACGGCGTCCAGGAAATTCTCGTTGGCGTCGAGGATGGTGCCGTCGGTCCGGAACTGGATCACCGCCTGCGACCGGTTGATCGCCTCGATCTGGGAGCGGAAGTCGGTGTTGCGGCGGCGCTGCTCGGTGACGTCGGTGGCGAACTTCACCACCTTCCACGGCCGGCCGGCCGGGTCGAGGATCGGGGTATAGGTTGCCTGGATCCAAACCTCGCCCCCGCCCTTGGTCAGCCGCCGGAACTCGCCGCTCTGATGCTCGCCCTGGCGGATCCTGTCCCAGAAGGCGGTGTATCTCGGATCGGCGGCGTCGAGCTGGTTGAGGAACATCTTGTGGTGCCGCCCCTGCACCTCCTCCAGCCGATATCCCATAAGGTCGAGGAAGCAGGCGTTGGCGAACTGGATGGTGCCGTCCAGCGCGAACTCGATCACCGCCTGCGAACGGTCGATGGCGGCCAGCTTGCCCTCGGCGTCGGTCGCTTTCAGCTTCTCGTCGGTGATGATGGTGGCGAACTTGATGATGCCGGTCGGCCGGCCGTCGAAGCCGAGGATCGGGTTGTAGGTGGCGCGCAGCCAGACCTCCTGGCCGGAGCGGGTGATGCGCCGGAACTCCGCGCACTGGAAGCGGCCGGCGCGCAGGTCGTTCCAGAACTGCCGGTACTCGTCGCTCCGCGCATGGGCGGGGTCGACGAACATGCTGTGCGGCCGGCCCTTGACCTCGGCGAGGCTGTAGCCCATCGCCTCCAGGAAGTTCCGGTTCGCGTCGACAACCGTGCCGTCCAGCGAGAATTCGATCACGGCCTGCGACCGGTCGAGGGCATCCAGCTTGGTGCGGTCGTTGCTCGCGCCTCTGGTGAACAGGAACATGATGTCTTCCCCATCCCGTGATCGGGCCGAACAGGTGCGCGACAGTCGAGGATCGTCGATCACTGCATTTATTTCGCGGAAACCGCAAAAACATACCGAGGTATGAAGCAGAGACCTTGGATCGGTCAGCACCAGAGCGCGGCGATGAGGGAATTCATATGCCAAACATCACGGGGAACCAGTCGGGAGTATCCCTGATGACCGGTTCCGCGCGTCACAGGATTGCTTCCGGCGATATCGAAGTCAGTGCCGCCTTGATCTTCGGCACCATATGGTCGGCGAAGGCACGGACCTTGGCCGGCACCAGGGCACGGTGAGGATAGAGCACGGCCAGGGTCACCGGTTCCGGCGGGAAGTCGGGCAGCACCGGCACCAGGGCGCCGCTGGCGAGATGCTCCGCCACCTCCCACAGCGGCTTCATGACGATGCCGCCCCCGTCCAGCGCCCAGCCGGTCAGCACGTCGCCGTCGTCGGCGTCGAATCGGCCGGACACCGGCAGCTTCACCGGCTCACCGCCCTCCATCACGCTCCATTGATATTGCTGGGTGCCGGGAAAGCGCAGCAGCAGGCAATTGTGCCCGGACAGGTCGGCCGGCATCGACGGCCGGCCACGTTCCGACAGGTAGGCCGGCGCGGCGACCAGGACCCGGCGCAGGTCGGCGATCTTGCGCACCACGAAGCTGGAGTCCTTGAGCGCCGCCATCCGCACCGCCACGTCCACCGCCTCGCGCAGCAGGTCGAGCAGATGGTCGGACAGCCGGAGCCGCACCTCGACCAGTGGATGGGCGGTGCAGAAATCCGGCACCAGCGGCGCCAGGATGCGCCGGCCGAATCCCAGCGGCGCCGTCACCCGCACGCTGCCCGACGGCACGCCGGCTCCGGCGGCGATGCTGCTGTGGGCACGCTCCACCGCTTCCAGCACCTCCAGGCAGCTCTGGTAGAAATCCATGCCGGTCTCGGTGGCCTGGAGCTGCCGGGTGGTGCGGTTCAGCAGCCGCACGCCGAGATGGGCTTCCAACTGCTGGATGCGGTGGCTGACCATGGCCGGGGACATGCGCAGGTTGCGGCCGGCGGCCGACAGGCTGCCGAGTTCGACGACCCGAACGAAGATGCGCATGTTCTCAAGCAACGCCATGCCTGGAAGGACTCCCTGCCGGACCGGTGGGTTACCGGTCGACGACGAAGCTAGCACGCTGCACCGGCCGATGGGAATCGACCCGCCCGTTCGTGGCGCTGCACTGCAAAACATCATCCTGCCGGCGAGGCAGGGGGAGATATGTACCGATGCCCTCCCGCCTCGGCGCCCAGCCGATGCCTATCCTCAACGGCTGGTCGCGGTGGTCGCGGCCCCGCACAACGGATGCGATCAACGTGGAGGGAACGATGTTCGACGGCAACCGCCAAGGCCACCAGTGGAGCGGCCGTGGACACGACCAGCATGGACATGGCGATTTGGGAAATGGTGGCTGGGGGCATGGCGGCCAGGGACATGGCGGCCAGGGACATGGCGGCTGGGGAAATGGCGGCTGGGGAAATGGCGGCTGGGGAAATGGCGGCTGGGGAAATGGCGGCTGGGGAAATGGCGGCTGGGGAAATGGCGGCTGGGGGCATGGGAACGGACACGGCCCTCACCCGGGAAACGGCCAGGATCCCGGTACCGGCGGCCCCGGCGGGGGCGATGCCTACGACGGCCTCTACGTCGTCGACGTGCAGGGGGTGATAGACCTGCCGGTTCCCTTCCTCGACGAGGACGTGCAGTCCGGTGATCCCTTCCGCATGACGGTGGCCATGACCTTCGACGATCCGGTGGTCGGGACAGACGATGCCACCTACCAGCGCTACTTCAACGACCAGCCCAACAGCTTCCTGCTGTCCGTCCAGGTCGGCGACAGCGAGATCGAGCATGTCGTCCAGGCCTCGGTCCAGCCGGACGACGGCACGATCCTGGTGGTCGGGGACGACACGCTGTATCGCGAGTTCCTGGAGATCCCGGAGCCGCCCCGCACCCCGGCCGACCTTTTGAGCGTCATCGCGCCGGGCACCTCGACCGACCCGGCCAATGGCCAACAGGTGTGGCTGCGCACGCAGATTTCCCTGACCGATCCCGGCGGCACGATGGTCGACGGCTTCGATCTGGAAGAGGAAACCACCTTCATTCCGCCGCCCGGCGGTGAAATGGTGGCAAACTTCTCGCGCTTCCGCGAAGGACCGGTGAATTTCGACGCCAACCTGTACGGCATCGTCACCTCGGCCTCGCTCAACGTCATCGATCCGGCCGACGTGTTCTCGGCCGAGAGCCTCGCGGCGATCGGCTATCCCCTGCAGACCGGCGGCGGAGAGGGCTGCCTTGCCATGAGCTGAAACCGGAAAGGCGCGCCACCAGGGCGCGCCTTCCATTCCGGGCAGTCCCGCCGGCCTTAGACGAGGACGGTCTCGCTCTCCTCGACCGGCAGGTCGAGCGTTTCCTCGAACTCGGTGACGTTGTCGATGTCGGTGCCCATCGCGATGTTGGTGACACGCTCCAGCACCAGTTCGACGACCACCGGCACCTGGAACTCGTCCATCCACGCCTGGGCCTGGGCGAAGGCATCCTGGATGCGGTCGGGCTCGGTGACGCGGATCGCCTTGCAACCCAGCCCCTCGGCCACCTTGATGTGGTCGACGCCGTAGACGCCGATCTCGGGCGCGTTGATGTTCTCGAAGGAGAGCTGCACCTGGAAATCCATCTGGAAGGCGCGCTGCGCCTGCCGGATCAGGCCGAGATAGGCGTTGTTCACCAGGACGTGGATGTAGGGCAGCCTGTGCTGGGCGCCGACCGCCAGTTCCTCGATCATGAACTGGAAGTCGTAGTCGCCGGAGAGTGCCACGATGCGCCGCTTCGGATCGGCCACCCGGACGCCGAGGGCGGCCGGCAGGGTCCAGCCCAGCGGGCCGGCCTGGCCGCAGTTGATCCAGTGGCGCGGCTTGTAGACGTGCAGAAACTGCGCGCCGGCGATCTGCGACAGGCCGATGGTGGTGACGTAGGTGGTATCCTGGCCGAAGGCACTGTTCATCTCCTGGTAGACGCGCTGCGGCTTCATCGGCACCTGGTCGAAGTCGCTGCGGCGGTGCAGCGACCGCTTGCGGCCCTGGCAGTCCCTGACCCAGCCGCCGAGATCCTTGAAGCGTCCCTCCGCCTTCCACTCCCTCGCCACCTCGATGAACATATCGAGCGCCGCACCAGCGTCCGACACGATCCCGAGGTCGGGCATGAAGACGCGTCCGATCTGGGTCGGCTCGATGTCGACATGCACGAACTTGCGGCCCTTGGTGTAGACCTCGACCGAGCCGGTGTGGCGGTTGGCCCAGCGGTTGCCGATGCCCAGCACGAAGTCGGACTTCAGCATGGTGGCGTTGCCGTAGCGGTGGGCGGTCTGAAGGCCGACCATCCCGGCCATGAGCGGGTGGTCGTCGGGGATGGTGCCCCAGCCCATCAGCGTCGGGATCACCGGCACGCCGAGCAGTTCGGCGAACTCGACCAGCCTGTCGGAGGCGTCGGCGTTGATGATGCCGCCGCCGGCGACCACCAGCGGGCGCTCCGCCGCGGCGAACATCGCCAGCGCCTTCTCGACCTGGGCACGGCTGGCCGCCGGCTTGTAGACCGGCAGCGGCTCGTAGGTCTCGTCGTCGAACTCGATCTCCGCCATCTGGACGTCGATCGGCAGGTCGATCAGCACCGGGCCGGGCCGGCCCGAGCGCATCAGGTGGAAGGCCTGCTGGAACACGTAGGGCACCTGGGCCGGCTCCAGCACGGTCAGCGCCCACTTGGTCACCGGCTTGGCGATGTCCGGCACGTTGATGGCCTGGAAATCCTCCTTGTGCAGGCGGGCGCGCGGCGCCTGGCCGGTGATGCACAGGATGGGGATGGAATCGGCGATCGCCGAATAGAGGCCGGTGATCATGTCGGTGCCGGCCGGGCCGGAGGTGCCGATGCACACGCCGATGTTGCCGGCCGCGGCGCGGGTGTACCCTTCCGCCATATGGGAGGCGCCCTCGACGTGGCGGGCCAGCACATGGCGCATGGTGCCGCGCCGCTGCATCGCCGCGTAGAAGGGATTGATCGCGGCGCCGGGGACGCCGAAGCAGACGTCGATGCCCTCCCGTTCCAGCACCCGGACCGCCGCTTCCGCCGCCGTCATTCTCGCCATCGCTCGGCTCCTCACAAAAGACGCGAATTGTTCGTGAGGACAGCTAAGCGTGCCGGGCACCGCTGCGGCAATTCAACGGGGTGCCTTTTCCACAGGCTGGAAAGCGGCGCTTTCGGGTGGCTCAGCTCCCGCGGTAGGTCGAATAGGCCCAGGGCGAGACCAGCAGCGGCACATGGTAATGCTGGCCGGCATCCCTGATGCCGAAGCGCAGGGGAACCTCGTCGATGAAGTCGGGGCCGTCGCCGTCGATGGCGCCGATGCGCCGGAAATACTCGCCGGCCATGAACAGCAGCTCGTAGCGGCCGGGCCGGAAGGCTTCGCCCTGGAGCGCCGGAGCGTCGAGCCGGCCGTCGGCGTTGGTGGTGAACTCACCCAGGACGGTGCCGCTGTCGAGTGCGGTCAGGCGGATGCGCATGCCGGGTGCCGGGCGTCCGGAGGCGATGTCGAGGACATGGGTGGTCAGGCGGCCCATGGGTGCGTGTCTCCGTATTCAGGCGTCGGCCGACGACAGTTCACGACCGGCAGCTTAAGCCCAACCGCCCTGCCCTGCCCACCCGCCGAAATCCGGAAACTGTCTCCGCGGCGCGGCGTCCAATCGGCCGATTGAACCCCCCGCCACCAATGGCTTAGCGTAGGCTCCGCTTCGACCGCAGCGTTAAGAGCGAGACGACGATGACCGACCCGGCTTATCCCCGCGACATGATCGGCTATGGCGCCACCCCGCCGCAGGCCAACTGGCCGGGAGGTGCCCGGGTTGCGGTGCAGTTCGTCATCAATTACGAGGAGGGCGGCGAGAACTGCGTCCTCCATGGCGACGCCGCGTCGGAAGCCTTCCTGTCGGAAATCGTCGGCGCCCAGCCGGTCCCCGGCGCCCGCCACATGAACATGGAGTCGATCTACGAATACGGCTCGCGCGCCGGCTTCTGGCGACTGCACCGCCTGTTCACCGAGCGCGGGATGCCGGTCACCGTCTATGGCGTCGCCATGGCGCTTGAGCGCAACCCCGACGCCGTGGCCGCCATGAAGGCCGCGGGCTGGGAGATCGCCACCCATGGCTGGCGCTGGATCGACTACCAGCACCTGCCGGCCGAGGTCGAGCGCGAGCACATGCTGCGCGCCATCGAGGTCCACACCCGCGTCACCGGCACCCGCCCGCTCGGCTGGTATCTCGGCCGCTGCAGCCCGAACACCTGGCGGCTGGTCGCCGAGGAAGGCGGCTTCCTCTACAACGCCGACTCCTACGCCGACGACCTGCCCTATTGGGACGACAGCCATGGCCGGCCGCAGTTGATCGTGCCCTATACGCTCGACGCCAACGACATGCGCTTCGCCACCAACCAGGGCTTCAACAGCGGCGACCAGTTCTTCGCCTACCTGAAGGACAGCTTCGACACGCTCTATGCCGAGGGCGAGACGGCGCCGAAGATGATGTCGGTCGGGCTGCACTGCCGGCTGGTCGGGCGCCCGGGCCGCGCCGCGTCGCTGGCGCGCTTCCTCGATTATGTGCGCGGCCATGACAGGGCATGGGTGGCGACCAGGCTCGACATCGCCCGCCACTGGATCGCCGAACACCCCTACGCCGCCAAATGAGGCCGACGATGCCCTACAGCCTGCCCTACAGCATTGACGACCTGAACCGCATGGACCGCGCCGCCTTCGTCGCGGCGCTGGGCGCGGTGTTCGAGGAAAGCCCCTGGGTGGCCGAGGCTGCCTGGGACCAGCGCCCCTTCGCCGACGCGGCGGCCCTGCGCGCCGCGATGACCGGCATCGTGCGCGAGGCCGGGACCGACCGCCAGCGCGCGCTGATCCTGTCTCATCCCGACCTCGCCGACCGCGCCAGCCGCCCGGCCACCCTGACTGCCTTCTCGCAGACCGAACAGGCCAAGGCCGGCCTGAACGAGCTGACGGAGGCGGAAGCCGCAGAACAGCGCGATCTGAACCGCGCCTACCGTGCGCGCTTCGGCTTCCCCTTCATCATGGCGGTGCGCTTCAGCAGCAAGCAGGAGATCCTGGCGGCGATGCGCCAACGTGTGGCGAATGAGCCGGAGGTGGAGTTCGGCCGGGCGCTGGAGGAGATCTACAAGATCGCCGGGTTCAGATTGGACGATCTGGTGATGAGATAGCGTCGGCTGGCGATGCCCCCACCTAACCTCCCCCGCTGGGCGGGGGAGGAACCGCCGCTGCCATTCCAATCAAGCACTTATCCCCTCCCCCGCCCAGCGGGGGAGGGTCAGGGTGGGGGCATCCCGGTCAGCAACTCTCCGGAAAACCAAAAAAAGCGCGCCGCCCCAATCGGAGCGGCGCGCTTTTGCCGTCAAACTGTCTGCCCGTTACGCTTCCATCGCCTTGACGACCTCTTCGGTGACCTTCTTGGCGTCGCCGAACAGCATCATGGTGTTGGGGCGGAAGAACAGCTCGTTCTCGACGCCGGCATAGCCGGCCGCCATGCCGCGCTTGATGAAGAACACCGTCTTGGCCTTCTCCACGTCGAGGATCGGCATGCCGTAGATCGGGCTGGCCGGGTCGGTCTTGGCCGCCGGGTTGGTCACGTCGTTGGCGCCGATGACGAAGGCCACGTCGGCCGTGCCGAAGTCGCGGTTGACGTCCTCCAGCTCGAACACCTCGTCGTAGGGCACGTTGGCCTCGGCCAGCAGCACGTTCATGTGGCCCGGCATGCGCCCCGCCACCGGGTGGATGGCGTACTTCACGTCGACACCCTCATGCTTCAGGCTGTCGGCCATCTCGCGCAGCGCATGCTGAGCCTGGGCGACCGCCATGCCGTAGCCGGGCACCACGATCACCGACTGGGCGTTCTTCATGATGTAGGCGGCGTCCTCGGCCGAGCCGGCCTTCACCGAGCCCTGCGGCCCCTTGGCCGCACCGCCGGCGGCCGCACTCTCGCCGCCGAAGCCGCCGAGGATGACGTTGAAGATCGAGCGGTTCATGCCCTTGCACATGATGTAGGACAGGATCGCACCCGAGGAGCCCACCAGCGCGCCGGTGATGATCAGCAGGTTGTTCTGCAGCGTGAAGCCGATGCCGCAGGCCGCCCAGCCGGAATAGCTGTTCAGCATCGAGATCACCACCGGCATGTCGGCGCCGCCGATCGGCAGGATCAACAGGAAGCCGAGCGCCAGGGAAACGGCGACGATCAGCCAGATCGCCACGTCGGCGTTCGACTGCACCAGCCAGCCGATCAGGATGAGCGTCAGCACGCCGAGCGCCGCGTTCAGCGGGTGCTGCATCGGGAAGACCAGCGGCTTGCCGGTGACCAGCCCCTGGAGCTTGGCGAAGGCGACGATGGAACCGGTGAAGGTGATGGCGCCGATGGCGGTGCCGAGCGCCATCTCGACCAGCGAGCCCTTGGCGATGGCGCCGCGCAGGCCGATGCCGTAGGCCTCCGGCGAGTAGAAGGCGGCAAGCGCCACGAACACCGCAGCGAGGCCGACCAGCGAGTGGAAGGCGGCGACGAGCTGCGGCAGCGCCGTCATCTCGATCTTCTTGGCCACGACATAGCCGATGGCGCCGCCGATGGCGATGCCGAGCACGATCATCCAGTAAGACTGGACGATGGGCGAGGCCAGCGTGGTGAGGATGGCGATGGTCATGCCGACCATGCCGTAGATGTTGCCCTGGCGCGAGGTTTCCGGGCTGGAGAGCCCGCGCAGCGCCATGATGAAGCAGATCGACGCGACGAGATAGAGAAGGGCCGACAAGGTTTCCATGGTCTTACTTGCCCTTCTTCTTGAACATGGAGAGCATGCGCTGGGTCACCAGGAAGCCGCCGAAGATGTTGACGCTTGCCAGGATGACGGCGAGGAAGCCGAGGACCTTGGAGAAGCCCCCATCGCCAAAGATTGGGCCTGCGGGGCCGGCGGCGATCAGGGCGCCGACGATGATGACCGACGACACCGCGTTGGTGACGGCCATCAGCGGCGAGTGCAGCGCCGGGGTGACGCGCCAGACGACGTAGTAGCCGACGAAGCAGGCGAGCACGAGCACCGTCAGGCCGGTGACGAAGAAGCTGCCGTGGCCACCGCCCACCTCGGTGACGGGGACCGGCGAAAGCTGCGCCACCTGCACGGCCAGCGCGTCGACCTGATTGGTCAGGGCTGCCAGGGTCTGGCGGAAAGCGGCGATGTTGCTTGCGGGATCCGGGTGTTCCATGGGATCCGCCTCCTCACGCAGGTTGCGCTTCGCGGACGTCCGCGAAGGCGGGATGGACGACGGCGCCGTCGCGGGTCAGCGCGATGGCCTTGACGATCTCGTCGTCCCAGTTTACGGCCACGCCGGTTTCTTTCCCGTGCAGCGCCGTCAGCAGCGCCAGCAGGTTCTTGGCATAGAGCAGCGAGGCGCTCTCGGCGATGCGGCTGGCGTAGTTGGCATGGCCGACGATCTTCACGCCGTTGGCCGTGGTCACCACCTCGCCCAGCTTGGAGCCCTCGACGTTGCCGCCCTGCTCCACCGCCAGGTCGATGATCACCGAGCCCGGCTTCATCGACGCCACATGCTCCGCCGTCACCAGGATCGGCGCCTTGCGGCCGGGGATCAGCGCCGTGGTGACGACGATGTCCTGCTTCCTGATGTGCTCGGCGACCAGCGCCGCCTGCTGGCGCTTGTAGTCGTCCGACATCTCCTTGGCGTAGCCGCCGGCGGTCTCCGCTTGGCGGAACTCGTCGTTCTCCACCGCGACGAAGCTGCCGCCCAGCGACTGCACCTGCTCCTTCACCGCCGGGCGCACGTCGGTCGCCGAGACGATGGCGCCCAGCCGCTTGGCGGTGGCGATCGCCTGGAGGCCGGCGACGCCGACGCCCATGATGAAGGCGCGCGCCGGCGGCACCGTGCCGGCGGCGGTCATCATCATCGGAAAGGCCCGGCCATATTCGGAGGCGGCATCGACCACCGCCTTGTAGCCGGCGAGGTTGGCCTGGGAGGACAGCACGTCCATGACCTGGGCGCGGGTGATGCGCGGCATGAACTCCATGGCGAAGGCGTTGACGCCGGCATCGGCGTAGGCCTTCAAGTGGTCGCGGCTGTTGTGGGGATTGAGGATGGCGAACAGCAGCGCGCCCCTGGCGATCAGCGCCAGTTCGTCCAGTTCCCCTTCGCCGGCGATCAGCGGGCGCTGCACCTTCAGCACGATGTCGGCGCCGGCCAGGGCCGAGGCGGCATCGGCGGCGATGGACGCCCCGGCCGCCTCATAGGCGGCGTCGGTGATGCTGGAGCCGAGGCCGGCCCCGCTCTCCACCACGACGTCCAGTCCCAGGCCCTTCAGTTTCTTCACGGAATCGGGAGACGCGGCGACACGGCGTTCGCCGGCACGGCGCTCCCTGGGTATGGCGATCTTCATGGTGTTGCTTTCGAAAGCCGGCCGTCGCGCCGGGCATGCGGATGCCTGGCCCGGCAACGGGCGCCGGGCCGGAACGGCCGGGCCGCCGCCTGCGGGCGCGTCGGCCACGGCCTGAACTGTCGAACCGGACGGATCGGCGGGACTGGTCGCCCGCCGATCCCGTGGCGCTTTCGCCGGGGTCCCTTCGCGAGGGTCCCGGCGGATCCGCCTACTGGTTGGCGGCGATCGGATAATCCCACCCGTCGGCCTTGGCCACCACGTCACCGTCACCGCTGTCGTCGTCTTCGGCGGCGGCGGGCAGATCCTCCAGTTGGCGGCGGATCAGGTCGCGGACGCTGACGACACCGACCAGCGACGCGCCGTCCAGCACCGGGACATGGCGGACGCCATGCTCGTCCATCAGGGTCAGAACATGGCGAACCGGATCGGACGGCCGGCAGCTGCAGGGATCACGCGCCATCAGCGCCGAAACCGGCTGATCCAGGATGCCCGGCCCGCGATCGACAAGAGCGCGAACCACATGGCGTTCGGAAATGACGCCGACCACCGTGTTGCCCTCGGTCCGGCAGACGTCCTTGACCACGAGCGCGCCGGTGTTCTCCGCCTTCATCAGGCGCAGCGCCGTGGCGACCGTCTCGTTGATGCGCACCGTGCCGATGCGCGTGCCCTTCTTGCGGAGAATGTCCTCGACCTTCATGACGCTCCTCCCCTTTTCGCTTCCGGTTTGCGGGCGGGGGCGGCCTTCACCGGGCCGCCGCTCCCGCCGGTTTCGCCCTATTGGGCGGCGACGACCTCCGGAACCGCCGGCGCCGCAGGAACCGGCCGGCTGTAGCAGCCTGCGGTCTCGCCACGTTGCTTGACCAGGGCCAGCACGACGTCGATGGTCGGGGTCGCCACCTCCACCATGCGGCCCATCTCCTGGACGACCGAAAGCAGGGCGTCGATCTCCATCGGGCGGCCACGCTCCAGGTCCTGGAGCATCGACGTCTTGTGCGCGCCGACGGCGGCGGCGCCATTGATGCGGCGTTCGACATCGACCCGGAAATGCACGCCGAGCCGGTCGCCGATCTCCTTCGCCTCCAGCATCATCGCCTTGGCGACGGCACGGGTTTCCGTATCGCCGCAAATGACCTCAAGCGTACCGTGGGTCAACGCGCTGATCGGGTTGAAGCACAGGTTGCCCCACAGCTTCAGCCAGATTTCGTCGCGGATGCGGTCCAGCACCGGCGCCCGCAGGCCGCCGGCCTCCATGGCCTGCGAGAGTGCCGTCACCCGCTCCGACCGGGAGCCGTCCGGTTCGCCCAGCGAGAACTTGTCGCCGTAGACGTGCTGGATCACGCCCGGCTCGACCACCTCGGTCGCCGGATAGACGACGCAGCCGATGGCGCGCTGCGGCCCGAGGCCATGCCACTGCGCACCGTCGGGATCGACCGTTTCCAGGATGCGGCCGTCAAAGGCGCCACCCGTGCCGTAGAAATACCAGTAGGGGATTCCATTCACCGCGGTGACGACGGCGGTGTGGTCACCGAGCAGAGGCTGCATCGCGGGGACGACGCCGGGAACGGAATGGGCCTTGAGGGCGACGACGACATAATCCTGCGGACCGAGGTCCGCCGGGTTGTCGGTGCAGCGGGGGCGGACGACGGTCCGTTCCTCCCCCATGAGCAAGGTAACGCCGTTCTCGCGCATCGCCGCCAGATGCGCGCCGCGCGCCACCAGGCTGACCTCGGCTCCCGCCTGGTGAAGGCGCACGCCGAGATAGCCTCCGATGGCTCCGGATCCGTAGATGCAGATCTTCATGCCGGATTCCCCTCTCCCCCGATTTCACTTTTTGAATGCTGTGGAGCGCCGGGCGATGCCGGTTGACCCACGCCGGCCGCATCCATCGGCAGGCCGGTCGCTTTGCAGCGGCATCCAACAGTCTGTCGCGCAAACTGTGTCTGGAGTTTGGTATACCACATACCGTATGTCAATGCGGAATGTGGGGAAACCGGAGAGATTGCGATCGGCGATTCTCCCCAATGGGATCAGGCCGTTGGGATCAGGCCATCGGAATCAGGCACCAGCCACAAAGAAGTACAAGGTCAGCGAGGCGCCGATCAGCACGACCAGCGTCTTGAGAATCCGGGGATCGACACGTTTGGCGCCCATGGCGCCGGCATAACCGCCGGCAACGGCCGCAACCGCCATCGCCGCCGTTTCCGGCCAGGACACCGCCCCGGCGAAGACGAAGGTCGCGACCGCGGCCCCGTTCATCAGCATCGCGAGCAGCAGGCGCAGGCCGTTCATCGCGTGGATGTCGCGGATGCCGAACAGGGTCAGCGCCGCCAACATCAGGAAGCCGATGCCGCCGCCGAAATAGCCGCCATAGATCGAGATCACGAACTGCACCACCAGCACGCTGCGCCCGCCCAGGCTGAACCGCGCGACCACGCCCGGCGCATAGGCGCCGATCGCGAAGACCGCCGTCGCGAACAGCAGCAACCAGGGGACGAAGGCGGCGAAGACGGTGTTGGGGGTGACAAGCAGCAGGAGCGCACCGATCAGCCCGCCGACCAGGCTCAGCGCGACGAAGACCGGCAGGTTCACCTGGCGCGCCGCCGCAATCTCCCGCCGGTAGGCCCAACTGCTGGCAGCCTGGCCGGGAAACAAGGCGACCGTGCTCGACGCGTTGGCGGCGACCGGAGCCACCCCGGCGAACAGAAGTGCGGGAAAGGTGATGAACGCGCCGCCGCCGGCGATCGCGTTCAAAGCCCCGGACGAGAAAGCCGCCAGCATCAGGACAAGGATACCCACCATGCCCGCCCCTCCTTCCAAACGAGTTGACATCCGCTTTCGTATTCTGTATACAGAATATCAGCCTTTGAAGCGGCTCTCGGTGTTCCACGCCGGCTTGCTCCGCGCGAATGACGCGGTCCATACGGATGCGGCTCCCGAAAACGCAACGAACCGACGCCGGGGCCAATGCGGTGGCCGCGATGTCGGTTCGTTTCGTCTGCACCCTTCAGGAATTCGCGGACCTCATCGGGACCGCCGGCCTGCCCCCCGACAGACCGGGCTCTCCCTTTTCCTTCGGCCCGCTCCTTCGCTCCGGTGTCAGTCGGCCCCTTCGGTCGCCAGCTTGCCGACCGGCTGCCGGGTATCCTCGGCGATCTGGCGGGCCCGCATCGGCTTCAGGATGAACAGGGCCATGAAGGCGGCGATGGCGTTGACCGCGGCGGCGAAGAAGAACACCGCCTGCCAGCTTCCGGTGGAGGAGACGATCACGTTGGCGAAGGGGACCACCAGCGACGCGGTTCCCTTGGCGGTATAGAGCAGGCCGGCGTTGGTCGTCGCAAACTTGGACCCGAAGCTGTCGGCGCAGCAGGACGGGAACAGGCTGTAGATCTCGCCCCAGGCGAAGAACACGAGGCCGGTCAGGATGACGAAGGCAACCGGGTTCTGGCCCCAATGGTTCAGCGCCAGGATGCCGACGGCCTCGATGGCGAAGGCCACGAACATGGTGTTCTCGCGGCCGATATGGTCGGACACCCAGCCGAAGAAGGGACGGGTCACGCCGTTCAGCACGCGGTCGATGGTCAGTGCGAAGGTCAGCGCCGGCAGGGTCAGGCCCAGGATGCTGACCGGCGCGCCGTCGAGGTGGAAGTCCTTGGCGATCGGGCCGAGCTGTGCCGTGGCCATCAGACCGCCGGCGGCGACCATGACGAACATCAGGTACATCACCCAGAAGACCGGCGACTTCAGCGTCTCCTGCGGGGTGTAGCTGCGGCGGCTCTGCACGATGTTGGACTTGGTCTTCGGCAGCAGGTCGGGATGCGGTTCCTTCAGGAACCAGGCCAGCGCGAAGACGATCAGGCCCTGCCCCAGCCCGAACACCAGGAAGGTCTGCTCGAAGCCGGAGGTCTGGATCATGTTGGCGATCGGCACGACCGTCAGGGCGGAGCCCGCGCCAAAGCCGGCGGCAGTCAGGCCGGCGGCGAGGCCGCGGCGGTCGGGGAACCACTTCAAGGCATTGCCGACGCAGGTGCCGTACACGCCGCCGGCACCGATGCCGCCGACGGCGGCGCCGATATAGAGCAGCGCCAGCGAGTCCGCGAACGAGTTGATGACCCAGGCCAGGGCGCACAGAACGCCACCGATCAGGACGACGATGCGGGGGCCGAATTTATCGACGAACCAGCCTTCGACGGGGACCAGCCAGGTCTCGGTCACGACGAAGATGGTGAAGGCGACCTGGATGGCGGCACGGCCCCAGTGATATTTCTCCTCGATCGGATTGACGAACAGCGTCCAGCCATATTGCAGGTTTGCAATCATCGACATGCAAATCACGCCGATGACCAACTGCATCCAGCGGCCGCCGAGCGGTGCGCTCTGCGCCCCCGAACTATCATGCTGCATCTTCTATCTCCTCCTATGAAGCGGTTCTCTTCCGTATCGGGCTTCGCTTCTGTTTTGATGCTTAGGTGCTTGCTTGGTACTTCAGCGCTGAGGCGCGGTACTTGTTCATCGCGATACACGGCGGGTATGCGGCCCTGCCGTGCTTCACGTTACTGGGAGGCGCTGTCTGCGCTCCTTCCAGGCCGGCATGGTATGCACCGATCTGGAATTTTCAATATGGTATACCAGATGCCCAAAACCTGGCAAGCGGTTAGTGGAAGGGGCAAACTGTTTTGGGAGTCTGCATTCACGCCACGGACGGCAGCCACGTCGACTGCTTGGTTTTCCGGCACGCGGAAAGCGATCACGGCCGGTTTGAGGGTCCGGCAAACTGTTGGCATATGGTATGCCAGACATGGCGGCAGCGCTGCCCAGGGCGCACGGCACCCGTCATGGAGCTTCCGGCAAAACCCATATCCATAAGGAGCCGACCGCCATGGACCAGCAACCCACCATCGAGATCGTCATGGCGAAGGACGACGCCGACATCGCCGCCAGCTACCCGGTCGTTAAGGAACTGCGGACCCATATGACGGATCCGGAGGCCTACCGGGCGCAAATCCGCAGGCAAATGGACGACGGCTATACCCTCGCCCTGCTGAAGATCGACGGCGAGGTCGCCGGCTGCGGCGGCTTCCGCGTGCACGAGACGCTGTCGCGCGGACGCTACATGTATGTGGAGGATCTGGTGACCAGCCCCGCCAAGCGTTCGTTCGGGTTGGGCGACAAGCTGTTCGACTGGCTGGCGAACGAGGCGCGCGAGCGCGGCTGCGCCCAGATGGAGATCATATCCGGGGTCCAGCGCGGCGAGGCGCACCGCTTCTATCATCGCAAGCGGATGACCATCAAAAGCTACCAACTCGTGCTGCCGCTGACCTGAACCGCCGGCACCTGAACCGCCGACGGCACGGGATTCTCCGACGCAAAAAAGCGAAAGGACGGCCTTGCTGGCCGTCCTTTCAAGATGAGCGCCCTTCGGAGGAAGGGATGAACGTCAGAATGCGCGCGGGAAGCTCGCCCAGGATGGGCCGGACGGAAGCTCGTCCTCCTGCTCCTTCAAATCCTGCTCGGTCGGGTTCGCCAGCCGGAGGGGCGCAGCGGAGAAATCGCGCTCGCCGGCCGATTTGCCGGCGGCGGCCACCTGCAGCGACAGGATGTGGTGAACCGTTCCGCCGAAGACGGAAAGCACGAGGGCCAGGATCAGCATTTCCAACATGTTCTTCGCTCCGGTGTCTCGGTGGTGATTTCTTGGCAGGCTTGAACGCGACAAGACGCTTATGACGCAGCGCAGCATATGGATCAAGTTTTTTGGTATACAAGGTACAAGATGCCGCTTATGCAAATACCGCATGCCGCTCGCTATTTGATATGCGTAACGCACATATCGCTGCACTGATCTTCCGTTCCCAAACAGGCTGCTTCCGAAAAGGCCAACAGCGCGGAAGGCAATTCCGCCACGCGACAGGTCGAGGTCAGAAACTGTTTGTGTGGCGTACTGTATTTGGTATACCATCGCTATCATCACAGGACGCCACTCCGCCGTTCCATCAGCCGCTTCGGCCGAACAGCCACCGGCCGTTCAGGAGACATGCCATGAAGGTCGAACACATCCTCCAGTCCAAGGAAGCCCGGGTCGTCGCCGTCCGGACGAGTGCCACCGTCGCTGAAGCCATCCGCCTGATGAAGGCCGAGAACATCAGCGCACTCGTCGTCAAGGAGGTCTGCCGGACCGAGGGCAACACGCTGGCCGGCGTCCTGTCGGAGCGCGACATCGTCCATGCCCTGCTGGAACGCGGCGCCTCGCTGCTGTCGATGCCGGTTTCACAACTGATGACCCGGCAACCGGTGACCTGCGCCCCGTCGGACAGCCTGCATCACGCGCTCCGTCTGATGGCCGACCACCACATCCGCCATCTTCCGGTGCTGGAGGACGGGCATTTGATCGGCGTCGTCAGCGCGCGCGACTTCACGCAGCTCCAGTTGCAGGAGTTGGAAAGCGTGGCGCAGCCTTCGGCGGAAACGCCCGCCTACGCCCACTGATCCGCACGCGTCCACAGCGCGGCAGCAAGCGCACTGCCGGGACAGGCCGCCCGGCGGTGCCTTTCCATGGGAGACGCCGACCGTGACAACGCTGATCTTCACTCATCAGGACTGCTTCGCCCATGATACCGGTCCCGGCCACCCGGAAGCGCCGGAGCGGCTGGCGGTGGTCTGGGAGGTGCTCGACCGGCCGGAGTTCCGAGGGCTGGAACGCCGGCAGGCCCCCGAGGCGGACGTCGAGCAGCTCGCCCGCGTCCATGAGCGGCGCTATGTCGAAGCGGTGCTGGACGCGGTGCCGGCCGACGGCTACCAGCGGCTGGACGGCGATACGCTGCTGTCGCCGGGCTCGCGCGGCGCCATCCTGCGCGCCGCCGGATCGGTGTGTGCCGCCGTCGACGCCGTGCTGGCCGGCGAGGCGACCAATGCGTTCTGCGCGGTGCGCCCCTGCGGCCACCATGCCGAGCCGGCCCGCGCCATGGGGTTCTGCGTCTTCAACAACATCGCGGTGGGAGCGGAGCAGGCGCGCAAGGTCCACGGGCTGAAGCGGGTGGCGGTCGTCGACTTCGACGTCCATCACGGCAACGGCACGCAGGCGATGTTCGCCGACGATCCCGACCTGTTCTTCGCCTCGACCCACCAGTCGCCGCTCTATCCCGGCACCGGCAACTCCTGGGAACGGGGGGTGGACGGCAACATCCTGAACCTGCCGCTGGCCCCCTACAGCGGCACCGTCGAATTCCGCCAGGCGATGGAGCGCGCGATCCTGCCGGCGCTGGAGGCGTTCGCACCGGACCTGCTGCTGATCTCGGCGGGGTTCGACGCCCACAAGCGCGACCCGCTGGCCCAACTGGGGCTGACGGCGGAGGATTTCGAGTGGGTCACCCGCAAGCTGGCGGAGGTCGCCGACCGTGTCTGCGGCGGCCGCGTCGTCTCGGCCCTGGAGGGCGGCTATGACGCCGTCGGCCTCGCCGAGGGGTGCGCGGCGCACCTGAAGGCGTTGGCGGCGGCCTGACTCCGCCGAACTTCAGGACAGGCGGGGCAAACGGCATGCGGGCGGGATCCGGTACCCTCCGGAGCCCGCCCGCATGCCGTCGGAGACAGACCCTTACATCGCCCAACCACCGTCGATGATGTGGATCTGGCCGGTGGTGTAGGTCGCGGTGGCGAGGTGGAGCGCCAGATCGGCGATCTCCTCCGGCCGGCCGATGCGGCCGATCGGCTGGCGGGCGATGAAGGCGGCGCGCGCCTTGTCGTAATCGCCCTGGGCGGACAGCCGCTCCTGCAGCGACGGCGATTCGACCGTTCCCGGGCAGATCGCGTTGCAGCGGATGCCCTTGGCGACATAGTCGGCCGCGACCGACTTGGTCAGCCCGATGACGGCCGCCTTGCTGGTGGTGTAGGCGAAGCGGTTGGGCACCCCCTTCACGCTGGACGCCACCGACGACATGTTGATGATGCAGCCGTCGCCGCGCTCCAGCATGCCCGGCAGCACCGCCCTGGTGGTGCGGACCAGCGCCTTGACGTTGAGGTCGAGCGCGAACTCCAGTTCCTCGTCGGTCATCTCCAGGATCGTGCCGTTGTGGACCACCCCGGCACAGTTGAAGAGGATGTCGACACGGCCGAGGCCATCGAGAACCGAGCGCACGGCCTGATCGTCGAGCACGTTCAGCACCCGCGTCTCGATGCCCTGCCCGTCGAGTTCGGAAAGCTTGGCCCCGTTCACGTCGGTGGCGACCACCCTGGCGCCTTCGCGGGCGAAGAGCTCGGCGGTCGTCCGCCCGATCCCCTGTGCCGCACCCGTGATGACGGCGGTCTTGCCGGCTAGTTTCCCGGTCATGGTCCTCACTCCTGAAACGATCCCTGGAAGGATTGGCGACTATGGAATGGTGTGGTGGTCGGCGGCACCCGGGGCGGCACCCGGGGGCGGTACCGGGGCGGCGGCCTCAATCGACCGGCGTGGCGCCCAGCGGCATCACCGGCGCGTCCGCACGGTCGGTTTCGGCGCGGCCCTGGCCGTAGCGCTTGTACCAGAGGCCGGTGATGATCGGCACGGCGATGGAGGTCACGATGATGCAGATGGCGACCAGCACCGTGGCATCGGCTGCGGCGGGAGCGAACTGCGGGGCCACGGCGGCGATCGCCACCGGGTTGGCCGCTGCCGCGCCGGCGGTGGACGAGGCCGCGATGCCGGCGGTCCCGGTGCCGCGGCCGATGATCTTGTCGGCCAGGATCAGCGGAATGCCGGTCAGCACGATGACGGCGAGCGCCAGCATCACCCCCAGCCCGAGCAGCGGGGAGAACAGCGTGCCCAGGTTGATGGTGTTGCCGAGGGCGAAGGCGAAGAACGGGATCATCAACTGGCCGCCCGGCGCGAACAGGGCGCGCAGCTTCGGATCCAGGTTGCCCAGCGCGAAGCCGACTAGGAAGGGCAGGACCGCGCCGATGAAGACCTGCGGTTCGAAATGCGCGGCACCGGATGCGCCGAGGATGATCATGCTCATCAGCGGACCCGACTCGATGGAGGTCAGCACGAAGGCGCCGGCTTCCTCCTTGGTGCCGTAGGTCTGCATCAGCGAGGCGTAGAGGCCGCCGTTGGTCATGTCCATCGCGCAGACGATGGCGAGGATCGACAGGCCGGCGAACATGCCGCTGTGGATGCCCTCGACTGGAATGAACTGCGATGCCACCAGCACGATGATCCAGGCGGCGATCAGCTTGGTGAGGACCAGGGTGCCCGACTTGCGCAGCACCGTTCCGGTGGCGCTCAGCTTGATGGACGCACCCATGCAGAAGAACCAGACGGCCAGGATCGGCACCACGCCGGTCATGATCCCCTGGGTGAAGCCCTTGAAATAGGCGGGCGCATCGGGAACGAAGGTCTTGCACAGCGCGCCGAGCAGCAGCGGCACCAGCATCAGTCCGCCGGGGAGCCGGTCAATCCTGTCTTTTATGTTCATGGGGCGCTTCCTCCTCGAATCTCGGATGGATGAGCGGGCGCCATCGCTCGCCGGGCGTGTCCCCGCTTCTTTATGGTCGGCAGCGGAATTGGTCGCTGCGGCGATCGCGCCGCAGCAACGGGCGGCAACGCGCGGGTGGAGCGGACCGTCCGTCCATCCTGCGCGTTCCCGGACCAGGGCCACGACCCGCGTGGCCCGCAACAACGTTCCTGTTGCGCCGCTCAGGTGGCGGCGACACGCTGGTTCTGAACGCCCAGCCCCTCGATCTCGACGCGGATGGTGTCGCCGGCCTTCAGGTAGCGCGGCGGCTTCTGCCCCATGCCGACGCCCGGCGGGGTGCCGGTGGTGATGACGTCGCCCGGCATCAGCGTCATGAACTGCGAGATGTGGGAAACGAGGAACGGCACATTGAAGACCATCGTCCGGGTCGAGCCGTTCTGCATGGTCTCGCCGTTCACCGTCAGCGTCATGGCGAGGTTGTGGACGTCCTCCACCTCCTCCTTGGTGACCAGCCACGGGCCGAGCGGGCCGAAGGTCGGGCAGCCCTTGCCCTTCGCCCACTGCCCGCCGCCGCGCTCGAGCTGGTAGGCCCGCTCCGACACGTCGTTGCAGACGCAGTAGCCGGCCACATGGTTCAGCGCGTCCGCTTCCGACACATAGGAGGCGCGTTCGCCGATGACGATCGCGAGCTCGACCTCCCAATCGGTCTTCTCGGAGCCCGGCGGGATCAGCACGGTGTCATCCGGACCGACGATGCAGGACGGCGCCTTGTTGAACAGCACCGGCTCGGCCGGGACCGGCATGCCGCTTTCCGCGGCATGGTCGGCATAGTTCAGGCCGACCGCGATGAAGTTGCCGACGCCGGTCACGCAGGGTCCTAGCCGCACGCCGTCGGAAACCAAGGGAAGGTCGGACACCGCAGCCGACCGGATTTTCTCCAGGCTGCTGCTGCTCAGGGAATGACCGTTGATGTCCTCGACAATCGAAGACAAGTCACGGATGCGACCATCCTTGTCGATCAACCCCGGCTTTTCTTGGCCAGGGGCTCCGAAGCGAACGAGTTTCAAAGCGACGTCTCCTTACACCAGCCCACTTAGCGGTCGTCTTTTGATGATCGCTGAGTTAACATACAGTTTCCACGGATCATACGTGGTGTCAACGGCTTTTCGAACGATCCATGGATTTTCGAAAATGTTGACGATGAACTGGAAGGAGCAGTCATGAAGGACCGTGCCGAGGCACGCACGCTGGCCGCGGATGCCTATGCCGCCATCCACCGGGCCATCCGCTCCGGCTCGCTGAAGCCCGGCCAGCGCCTGCGCTTCGCCGAGTTGCAGGCCCTGTGCGGGATGAGCGTGTCGCCGGTGCGCGAGGCCCTGGTGCGGCTGACCGCCGAGGGCTTCACGGTCTCGGACGACCATCGCGGGTTTTCGGTCTCCCCGCTGTCGGTCGAGGAGCTGCTGGACATCGTCAACGCCCGCAAGCTGCTGGAAGGCGAAGCCCTGCGCCTGTCGATCGAGCATGGCGACGCCGAATGGGAAGGCCACCTGCTGGCCGCCCATCACCTGATGGCGCGCCTGCCCCGGGAACGCGACGACCTGCCGACCGCGATGCGGGAGGATTGGGAGCAGCGGCATGCCGATTTCCACCGCATCCTGATTTCGGCCTGCGGCTCGCCCATCCTGATCGAGCTGTGCGGAAAACTGTTCGTCCGGGCGGACCGCTACCGCCGGATGTCGGTCAGCGTGCCGAAGCAGAACCGCGACGTCGTCCGCGAACATGAGCGGATCATGACCTGCGCGATCGAGCGCAAGGCCGAGGAAGCGGTCGAGGCGCTGAGGGACCACTATCAGCAGACCGCCGATGCGGTCGAGCGGCTGTTCCAGACGGAAGAGGCGCTCTGACGGCGCCCTGGGCGCGTACGGCGCCCGCCGCGGCGATTACCCTGCGGCGCCTACCCCGCGGCGGCCGTGCCGCCGCAGGCGCGAGCCCAGTCGAGCAACCGGCCGACGGCACCGTCGGGCTGGGGGCGCCGCAGGGGCACGGCCCCAAGCAGGACCGCACCGCTGGCGCCGTCGATGGTCAGGAGATCGCCGGTCCGCACGGTGACGGCACCGACGGTCATCTCACCGCGCTCGGGATCGATGCGGAGAGTCCGCGCGCCGCAGACGCACGGCCGCCCCATGCCACGGGCGACGGTGGCGGCATGGCTGGTGAAGCCGCCGCGCGCGGTGACGACGCCGACCGCGGCCTGCATGCCGCGAATGTCCTCGGGCGAGGTTTCCGGCCGGCACAGCAGGACGGGGGTTCCGCCCCTCGCCATCCGGACGGCATCCTCCGTGGTGAAGGCGGCATGCCCGGTCACCGCCCCCGGCGAGGCCGGCAGGCCGATGGCGAGCGCCGACGCAGATGAGTCCGGCGCCACGGCCGGTCGCAGCAGTTCGTCCAGGGACTGCGGATCGACGCGGCCGACCGCCTGTGCGCGGGTGATGACACCCTCGTCGGCGAGATCGACGGCGATGCGGACCGATGCCTCCGACGAGCGCTTGCCGCTGCGCGACTGCAGGATGAACAGGCGCCCGCCGTCGACCGTGAACTCGATGTCCTGCATGTCGCCGAACTCGCGCTCCAGCCGCCCGGCGACCGCCCGCAGCTCCGCATACACCGAGGGCATCCGGACTTCGAGGGAGCGCCCGGCCCCCGTGGCGGCGTCCTCGCCCTCTGCCGCGCTCAGCGGATCGGGGTCGCAGGTCCCCGACACCACGTCCTCCCCCTGGGCATCCGCAAGGAATTCCCCGCAAAGGCCGGGTGCGCCGGTCGACGGATCGCGGGTGAACAGCACGCCGGTGCCGGAATCGGGTCCGCGGTTGCCGAACACCATCGCCTGTACCGTCACCGCGGTCCCGAGATCGTCGGGGATGTCGTGCAGGGACCGGTAGGCGGCGGCGCGCGGGTTCATCCACGAGCCGAACACGGCCGCCACCGCGGCACGCAACTGTTCCGCCGGTTCCTGCGGGAAGGGCCGGCCGCACCGCGTCTCGATCAGCCGGAAATAGCGCGGCAGCAGCGCCCGCCAGTCGTCGGCGCCCATCTCGGCGTCGCGCAAGATCCCGTGCCCGTCCTTGTGCTCGTCGAGCAGCGCCTCGAAGCGGTGGCCGGGCACCCCCATCACGACGCAGCCGAAACACTGGACCAGCCGCCGGTAGCAGTCCCAGGCGAAGCGCTCATCGCCGGACCGCGCCGCCAGCCCCTCCACCGTCCGGTCGTTGAGGCCCAGATTGAGGATGCTGTCCATCATGCCGGGCATCGACACCGCCGCGCCGGAGCGGACCGACAGCAGCAGCGGATCGCCGGGGTCGCCGAACCGCGCACCGATCCGCGCCTCCAGGTCCGCCACCGCCGCACCGATGCGGCGTTGCAGCGCCTCCGGCAGAGCCTGCCCGGCATCGAGCCTCCGCCCCGCCTCCGCCGCGATGACGAAGCCCGGCGGCACGGGGATGCCCAGCGCCGCCATTTCCACCAGCCGCGCGCCCTTGTTGCCCAACCGCTCCGGGTCGGCGGCGGCCCGGAGGCCGGGGCCGAAGGCAACCACCAGTTCATCCGCCGCCGGATCAATCGCCACCGCGCCCGAGACGGCGCCCACGGCGGCGCCCGTGACGGCACCCGCCAGGGCGGCAACAGGCCCGACCGGGACGGTCTTCGCGGTGAGGCCATCCGGCGGCAGGGGGGCGTAGGGGATGCTGTCGGGAGCCATGGACGTCATCATCCTGCGGAGATGGGCTGATCGGTGATGCTGCGGATGCCGCAAGCACCGGGGCAGGCCGGGAACGGAGGGTGCAGGGACCGGCGGGCATCGGCATGGCCGCGCACGGCCGTGGGCCGGCGGCAACCGGTCCCATGCGCCCGGCCTTGCCAACCCGCAATCCCGCCGTCAACGCATCCAGCCATCGTTCCGCCTCCGGCTCGTCGGTCCCAACGTCCGTGCGTAGGACCGCACGTCCATCCGTGAAACCGCCACCCTTGACACTGGTGGCTTTTGCCGCGCCGCACAATAGCACCATCGGGTAATTTTCACATCGCGGAAACCCACGCATGCTTACTATTCTTACCCAAGCCTAACATTTCCTGTCGGCGTCTCCAGTGGCGAAAAGCCGCAGCCTTCCGGGATCCGGAACACCGGACCGGCTGCGGTCTGCACCAGGCGCGGCAGGATCGCCGGCGGCAAAGCCCGCCTCCCGTGAAGGCCGCAGGCCAGCGCCTCCTCGACGCCGCCACAGGCGGCGAGACGCAGCAGGCTCATCCGGGTGGCGAAGACCAGCCGCCGCGCGCCCTCCCGCTCCTCGGCGAGCAGCCGGCGCGGCGTCGCCCAAAAGGCGGCGACCGCCTCGCCGCCGTCGCACAGCGGCGTCTGCCCCACCGGTGCCGGCGCCAGGAAGAACAGCGCGTCGAACCGGCGCGGCAGGCTTTCCGGCGTCACCCAGCGCGCCAGAGGCACCATGCCGTCGAGCGCCGGACGCAACCCCGCATCGGCCAACGCGTCCGCGAAACCGGCCCCGGCAGCCAGCGCCTTGCGCAACGCCGCCAGCCGCCCGGGATCGGCCGGACCGTCGGCCAGCAGCAGCCCGCATTCCTCGAAGGTCTCACGGACGGCGGCCACGCGGTGGGCAAGGTCGGCAGGGATGCCGCGGCCCGGCCAATGCACATGCCAGCCGGGACCGTGGTCGGCCGGCTCCAGCCGCCCGCCGGGAAATACGCTGGCGCCGGGTGCGAAGCTGAGGCCGCCATGCCGTTCGATCATCAGCAGTTCGAGCCCCTCCGTCCCGTCGCGCAGGAGGACCAGCGTGGCGGCGGGTCGCGGCGCGACCGGATGGGGGACGGCGGGCAGGTCGGGGGTGCTGTCGGGCATGTCCCAGTGTCGCCGACGCAGCCTGCGGCTGTCCACCGGCGGTGCGAAGAACCACTCTCACGATGCGGAAAGAGACGGGGCGCCGTTTGACCGTACGGCCTCTCCCTTCCAGCATCGCCGCCATCACCGTCACCCGTCATCGTCCGGAACATTCACTCGCCAGTCCCGGCCTCTCGCCCGAGGGCCGGGCGGAGGAAGGCTGTCGTCATGCCCCATCACCGCAGCACAAAGATCGTCGCCACCCTGGGTCCGGCCAGTTCCTCGGAAAGCCAGATCGTCGCCCTCGCGGAAGCCGGCGTGAACGTCTTCCGCCTGAACGCCAGCCACGGCACCCAGGCCGAGCACGCCGAGCGCCATGCCCGCATCCGTGCCGTCGAGGACCGGCTGGGCCGGCCGCTTGGCGTGCTGCTCGACCTCCAGGGGCCGAAGCTGCGGGTTGGAACCTTCGGCGCCGGACCGGTCGAACTCGCGATCGGCGACAGCTTCCGGCTGGACCTCGACCGCCGGCCCGGCGACGCGCGCCGCGTCAGCCTTCCCCATCCGGAGGTGTTCGCGGCCCTTCGGTCCGGCCTGGACCTGCTGCTCAACGACGGCCGCATCCGGCTGCGGGTGCGCGATTGCGGCCCCGACCATGCGGAGACCGAGGTGGTGGCCGGCGGTCCGCTCTCCGACCGCAAGGGCGTGAACGTCCCCGGCGCCGCGCTGGCCCTCAGCGCCTTGTCGGAAAAGGACCGCAGCGACCTCGCCTTCGGGCTGGAGCTGGGAGTCGACTGGATCGGGCTGAGCTTCGTCCAGCGCCCCGAGGACATCCTGGAGGCGCGCGCGCTGATCGGCAACCGCGCCCATGTGATGACCAAGATCGAGAAGCCGGCCGCCCTGCCGACGCTGGACCGCATCATCGAACTGTCCGATGCCGTGATGGTGGCGAGAGGCGACCTGGGCGTGGAACTGCCGCCGGAGGACGTGCCGGGCCTGCAGAAGAAGATGATCCGGCTGAGCCGTGCCATGGGAAAGCCGGTGATCGTCGCCACGCAGATGCTCGAATCGATGGTGGCGGAGCCGACCCCGACCCGCGCCGAAGCTTCCGACGTCGCCAATGCGGTCTATGACGGGGCCGACGCGGTGATGCTGTCGGCGGAATCGGCGTCCGGCCGCTATCCGGTCGAGGCGGTGCGGATGATGGACCGCATCGTCCGCCGGGTCGAGCGCGATCCCCTCTACCGCCGGATCATGGACGCCGACCACCCCAACCCCGAAGCGACCGCCGCCGACGCCCTGACCGCCGCCGCCCGCCAGGTCGCGGAAACCATCAGCGCCGCCGGCATCGTCACCTACACCACCACCGGATCGACCACCCAACGCGCCTCGCGCGAGCGGCCGACCGTGCCGATCCTCGGCCTGAGCTCCCGGCGCGAGACGGCGCGGCGGCTGTCGCTGGCCTGGGGCGTCCACGCAGTGTGGACCGACGACGTCGCCAATTTCTCGGAAATGGTCGGCCGTGCCCTGGCCGCGGCGTCGCAGGCGGGCATCGGCCGTCCCGGCCAACCGCTGGTGGTCACCGCCGGCGTCCCCTTCGGCACGCCCGGCAAGACCAACGCCCTGCGCGTGGTCACCATCGACGATGGCGCCGCCCCGCAGGTGGGGGCGGCTTCGGAGGCAATGCCGGCACTGGAAACGGCGCCGGCCTGATCGATGCCGCCGTTCCCCCGTCCCGGCGGCGCGGCCGGGAACGGGGATCGGCGGCGCGGCGCCTATTCCAGGAAGTCGCAGTGCTTCTCCACATGCGCCGCCAGGCCCATGGTGTGCTCGCGCACCAGCCGCTCGGCGAGGTTGGCGTCACGGGCCTCCAGGGCCTTGATGATGGCACGGTGGTCGTGGATCGAGCGTTCGGCCCGATCCTCCTGGCCGATCGTCAGCTTGCGGATCGCCCGCATGTGGATGAACAGGTTGTCGGTGACGTCCTGGATCAGCTTCGAACCGCTGAGCTGGATGATGCTCTTGTGGAAGGCGATGTTGGCGTCGGAGTATTCGCTGACATGCTCCTTCGGGCTGCGCTGCTCGAAGGCGCCGAAGAGGTCCCACAGCTTATGGATTTCGGCGGCCGGCGCATGCTCCGCGGCCATGCGGGCGGCCATGCTCTCCAGCGCCGCCCAGACCTGGATCATCTCGACGATCTCGGTCTTGGTCTTGCGCACGACGAAGATGCCGCGGCGCGGCTGCAGGCGGATGAAACCCTCCTGCTCCAGCAGGGTCAACGCCTCGCGGATCGGGGTGCGGCTGACGCCGAGCTTGTCGCTGAGCTGCCGCTCGTCCAGGCGGATCTCGCGGTCATGGTCGTAGATATCCATCTCCGTGATCGCCTGCTTCAGCGCATGGTAGACCTGACTGCGGAAGGTCGTTCCGGTGTCGAGGGGCTGGACGTTGAGCGCGGGAACGGTCATGGAGTCGATGTCCTTGTATGTCGCCGTGGCATGTCGCCGTGTGTACCGCCGGGTGTCTCGCCGGTTGCGGCGGATGTCCGGGCGGCGGCCCGGAGATCATGCCTCGCCCGTACAGGGGACGGCAGGGCGGATTTTCGTATCCTACATACCAGATGCATGCAAGCCGGTGAAATGTCCAGGGGGCCGCCGTCTTCTGCAGCGCGTCAACCGTCGGCGCGCCCCGTCCCGCCCGCCTCGGCAACCGCCCTGAGCAGCGGAGTGAGCGCCTCCGGCCGGCGCATCGCCAGCCCCATCACCGCCACCCCCGCGGCACCGACCGCCATGCAGGCGGTCGCCGCCTCCGCCTCGTCGATGCCGCCGAGGCCGAGCACCGGAATGCCCCCGGCGGCCCACCGTCTCAAGCCCTCCCCGCCCAGCGTCGGTCCGTATCCCGGCTTGCTGGCCGACGGGAAGACCGGCGATACGGATAGGTAATCCACCATAAGTTGCTCACTGGCCGGCAAGACGCCTTGGTCCGAGTCGTGGCACGACAGCCCGACCAGGGCCGCCGGCCCCAGCAGGGCGCGGGCGCGAGCCGGGTCGCTGCCGGCCCCCAGATGCACCCCCGACAGCCCGGCCATCCGCGCGAGTTCGGGTTCGCCGTGCATGGTGACGATGGCATTCCAACGGAGCGCGCGTGCGGCCAGCGCCTTGGCCAGCCCCAGCCGCTCGCCGGCCGGCAAATCCTTGTCGCGCAACGACAGCCAGCGGACGCCGGCCGCAAACAGGCGGTCAGCCAACTCCGGCAACGGATCCACGGCAAGCCGGCGGTCGGTGATGACCATCAGCGGCGGCGACGGCAACGGCATGACACACCCTTTCCCTTTCGACCGGCCCATCATCGCAGGAGTCGGCGCCGCCACCCGACTCCTGGATCCAGTTTTTTTCCAAGCTCCGGAAAAATCCGGCGATCCACTGGACCTTCACAGCGATACCAATCGCGACACTGAATGCTTCGTATTGACACTGTCCGTTAAACTGATGATCGTAAGCGTGGGCATGGGGCATTTGGCATGCCAACCTTCGCTGGCTGTTCACAAAGTCCCGTACCGTCTCCATCCCGGACCGCAAGAGCGGTAATAAAACGCATCAATGCAAAAGAAGTAACGGTCCGGACGTCCGAAAGAACTGTCGGGTGGATATCGGGAGGAAAGACATGGTGCGTGACGCGCGCAGCGGCGCACCCCAAGTCGCACCTTGGGGTGGGCGCTGGATGCAGTTGGTGATCGGCGTCGTCTGCATGTCGATGATCGCGAATCTTCAATATGGCTGGACGCTGTTCGTCGAGCCGATCGACGACGCAACCGGCTGGGGCCGCACCGCGATCCAGATCGCCTTCACCATCTTCATCGTGACCGAAACCTGGCTGGTGCCGGTCGAGGGCTGGTTCGTCGACAGGTTCGGGCCGCGCATCGTCGTCCTGGTGGGCGGGGCGCTGTGCGCGCTGTCCTGGGTCCTGAACGCCGTGGCCGACTCGCTGCCCATACTCTATCTGGCCGCCGTCATCGGCGGCATCGGCGCAGGCGGCGTCTACGGCACCTGCGTCGGCAACGCCCTGAAATGGTTCCCCGACCGCCGCGGCCTCGCAGCCGGCCTCACCGCCGCCGGCTTCGGCGCCGGTTCGGCCCTGACGGTGGTGCCGATCGCCTCCATGATCGAATCCTCCGGCTACGAGGCGACCTTCCTCGCCTTCGGCGTCGGCCAGGGGCTGGTGATCCTGGCGCTGGCCTGGTTCCTCGCCGATCCGCACGCCACGGCGCCCGCAGGCGCGCGCGCTGCCGCCGCCGACGCCAAGCGCCGGCACTATGCCCCGCAGGAGATGCTGAGGACGCCGGTCTTCTGGATCATGTACGCCATGTTCGCCATGGTGGCGGCCGGCGGGCTGATGGTGACCGCGCAGCTCGGCCCCATCGCCACCGACCTGAACCTGATCGACGCACCCGTCAGCCTGCTTGGGCTGACCCTGCCGGCGCTGACCTTCGCCCTGTCGATCGACCGGGTGATGAACGGCATCACCCGTCCCTTCTTCGGCTGGGTGTCCGACCATATCGGGCGCGAGAACACCATGTTCATCGCGTTCACCATCGAGGCGGTCGGCGTGATGGCGCTCAGCGCCTACGGCAGCGACCCACTCGCCTTCGTCGTGCTGACGGGCGTGGTCTTCTTCGCCTGGGGCGAAATCTACAGCCTGTTCCCGGCCTGTTGCGGGGATACCTTCGGCTCGCGGTACGCCGCCACGAATGCCGGGCTGCTCTACACCGCCAAGGGCACGGCGGCGCTGCTGGTGCCGCTCGGCAACCTGATGGTGGAGGCGACCGGAAGCTGGCAGACGGTGTTCTACAGCGTCGCCATCGTCAACGCGCTCGCCGCCTTCCTGGCGCTGTTCGTCCTCAAGCCGCTGCGGACCCGCTATATCGCCGCCGCCAGCGCGGCGGCACCGCGCCTGACCACCAGGCTCGCGGACTGACGGGTCTCCGGCCGCAAGGCCGGCCGGGCCGGTTCCCGGCGCGCCGGCCGGAGGCCGGCAGCGCCGGAGCTCCCGGTGGCGGGCGGTCAGTTTCCGGTGCCGCCATAAAGATCGGCGGCCAGCCCCTGCCGGTAAAGGGCGTCGATCTCCTCCACCGACAAGTCGGCAAATCCCGTCTGGTCCTTCACCACTTGCCCCGGTGTCGGCATGTCGGCGGGAATCACCCACTGGTCGGGCTGCCACAGGTGCGAGCGGCGCAGCGCCTTGCCGCAATGGAAGAACGCTTCCGCAACCGCCAGCCGGACGACCGCCTTCGGCTTGCGGTCGCCTTCGGCCGCCAGCGCCAGCAGATCGGGGGACATCGTCACCGTGGCGGTGCCGTTCACCCGCAGGAACAGGTCCTGCCCCGGAACCAGGAAGACGAGGCCGCAGGCGCCATCGGACGCCAGGATGTTCTCGATCGAAGCCAGCTTGTTGTTCCCCGGCCAGTCCGGAATCGCAAGCTCTCGCCGGTTGGACGCCCGCACGAAGCCGGGTCGGCCGCCGCGCGGCGAACAATCCATGCCGGCATCCGACATGGTGGCGATGAAAACCAACGGCGCCGCGGCAATGAAACGCAGGCTGTGGTCGTCGAGATGCGACAGGGTCGATCTGCGCAGGCGTTCGGTCGGCTGGTCGTAATGCCGACGCAGTTCTTCGATGGTGCAAATGCGGTGCGGGTCCATGGCGTGGCTCCGGAGCGACAAAACTAACGTTGTTAGATTTGCCTAACGCCGTTAGGCTGTCAAGCAGGACGGGAACGGCCGGGACGATTGGAGTGGGGATGAGCGTGAAGGTGCAGAGGCAGGAGGTGGTCGCCGCGGCGCTCGCGCTGCTGGACGAGGTGGGCATGGAAGGGTTGACGATGCGGCGTCTGGCGCAGGCGCTGGGCATCCAGGCGCCGTCGCTTTACTGGCACTTCCCCGGCAAGCAGTCGTTGTTCGACGCAATGGCCGACGCGATGCTGGCGGAGCTCGCCCTGCCACCGGCCAGGGAGGGTGACTGGGCCGGCTGGCTCCAGGCGGTGGCGGTCGAGCAGCGCCGCGTCCTCAAGTCCCGCCGCGACGGCGCACGCGTCTATGCGGGGACCTTCCCGGTGACCGAGGGGGTGCTGGGCCTGACGGAGCGGCTGATCGCTCCCCTTCTGCAGGCCGGCGCCGACGAACGCACGGCCATCCGCGCCCTCTTCACCATCCAATGCTTCGTGCTGGGCTTCACCATCGAGGAACAGGCATCGACGGGCGGGAGCGGGAGCGGGAGCGGGGGCGTCGACCTCGGCGCGTTGGCCCGGCAGGCGGCCGACCGGGAGGCAGGCCGCCACCCGCTGGCAGTCTCGGCCCTGACCGCCCTGGCCGCCGACGATCCGGACGACCGCTTCCTCTTCGGGCTGCGGGTTCTGACCGGGGGACTGGCAGCGGCCATGCCGGCGGCCGCTGCCGCCGCAGGGCCGCCTACAGCTTGACCCGGCGCAGGATCAGAGCCAGCGGCACCGCCGCCAGCGAAATCAGCATCAGCGCGAAGAAGACGTCGATGTAGGCCCAATAGGCCGTCTGGAGCTGCACCTGCTGCCCGATCCAGGCGATGGCCCGCTCCCTCGCCGCCACCGCCCCGCCGCCGGCGGAGGAGAAGAAGCGGGTCGCCTGCTCCATCGCCTGCTGGTAGCCGGGGCTGGACGGGACGACATGCTCGACCAGCCGGCTCTGGTGGAACTGCTCGCGGAACGCCAGGACGTTCTGGGCGATCGAGACGCCGATGGAGCCGCCGACGTTGCGCGCCACGTTGATGAGGGCGGAGGCCTGATCGGTCTTCTCGCGTGGAATGCCGTAGTAGGAGGCCGTGGTGATCGGGATGAAGATCAGCGGCAGCCCGAGCCCGATATAGATGCGCGACCAGGCGAAGAACCAGAAGGTGGAATCGGGGTTCAGGCGCGTCAGGTCCCACATCGCCAGGGCGACGATGGCCGCCCCGGTGGCGATCAGGTATTTCGGCTGGACGAGGCTGGACAGCCGCCCGACCACCAGCATCATCATCATCGTCACCAGACCGCCCGGCGACAGCGCGAGGCCGGCCCAGGTGGCGGTGAAGCCGTAGTAGCTCTGCAGCAGCTCGGGCAGGAACTGCGTCGTCGCGATCAGGATGGCGCCGGTCGCCATCATCACCAGGAAGCACGACCCGAACTGCCGCGTCGCCACCATCCGCAGGTCGAGGATCGGGTTTTCCCGCGTCATCTCCCAGGGGATCATCAGGCAGAAGGCGAGCACGCAGACGATGGTGAAGCCGACGATGAAGTTGGACGCGAACCAGTCGTCGGTCTGTCCGCGGTCGAGGATCACTTCCAGCGACCCGAGGAACGTCGCCACCAGCAGGAAACCGACGACGTCCAGCCTGACGCCCTGCCGCTTCAGCCGCCGGCGCTCCTCGATGGCTGCCTTCGGCTCCTGCACCAGCATGCTGACCAGGGCGAAGGCGAGCAAGCCGACCGGGCCGTTGATCAGGAAGCACCAGTGCCAGGAGAAATTGTCCGACAGCCAGCCGCCCAGCGTCGGCCCGACCACCGGCGCCACCACGACGGCGATGCCGAAGATGGCGAAGGCCTGCCCGCGCTTGTTGGGAGGAAAGCTGTCCGCCAGGATCGACTGGGAGATCGGCACCATGCCGCCGCCGGCGAACCCCTGCAGAACCCGGAAAAGCAGCAGCGATTCCAGGTTCCAGGCGAAGCCGCAGGCGAGCGAACTGGCCGTGAACAGCGCGAGGCAGCCGAGATAGAAGCGCTTGCGGCCGTAGCGCTTGGCGATGAAGCTGCTGGCCGTCAGCACGATGGCGTTCGCCACCAGATAGGATGTGACCACCCAGGACGCCTCGTCCGCGCCGACCGCGAGCGTCCCCGAGATGTACCGGAGCGCCACGTTGGCGATGGTGGTGTCCAGCACCTCCATGAAGGTGGCGATGGAAACCACGACCGCGATCAGCCACGGATTGTGCCCGCCTGCGGCGCCCTGGGACGGGTCGAAGGCGGACGCCCCGCCACCCCTCGCCCCCTCGACGGCGCCGCTCATCGCACCGTCACCGTCGGGACCACCGACATCCCCGGCCCGATAGAGACGCCGTCGGGCCATTGGTCGACGGTGATCTTGACCGGAACGCGCTGGACGACCTTGACGTAATTGCCGGTGGCGTTCTGGGCCGGCAGCAGCGAGAAGGCGGTGCCGGAGCCCGGCTGGACGCTGTCGACACGCCCGGTGACCTTGCGGTCGGGATAGGCGTCGATGCTGATGTCCACCGGCTGGCCCGGCCGCATGTCGGTGATCTGGGTCTCCTTGAAATTGGCGGTGACCCATTTGTCGTCAGGCACGAAGATGGCGAGGCTCTGCCCGGCCTGGGCGTACTGGCCGACCGCGCCCGACAGTTGCACCACCCTGCCGGATTGCGCCGCGGTGACCGTGGCATAGGAAAGGTCGAGCTGCGCCTGGGCCAACTGGGCCTTCGCCCGCGCCAGGTCGGCGACGGCGCTCGCCCGCTGGCCCTGCAATGCACCGACCTGCCGTTCGGCGGCGAGGACGGCGGCGTTGGCACTGGTCAGCTTCGCCTGCTGCTCCTGCAGGTTCGCCGCCGACTGCTGCGCCTGCTGAACGGTGCCGGCACCGCGGGACTGGAGGTCGCGGTAGCGCGCGGCATCCTCCTCCGCGAACTTGACCGCCGCCTGGGCCTGGGTGACCTCGGCCCGCGCCTGGTCGATCTGGGCGCGCTGGGCGGCGATCTGGGCGTCGGCGCTGTCGATCGCCGCCTGTGCGGAATCGATCTGCGCCTTCGCCTGCAACTCGGAAGTCTGGTAATCGCGCGGATCGATGCGGAACAGCAGGTCGCCGGCCTGGACATGCTGGTTGTCGGCGACGGCGACCTCCGTCACATAGCCGGTCACCTTCGGCGCGATGGGAAACTGCCGGGAGTCGACGAAGGCATCGTCGGTCGTCTCGAAGGGATGGATGTTGCGCAGCCAATAGATGTAGCCGCCCACCGCGAGCAGCGCGAGGACCACCAGCCCGACGATGATCGCCACGGGATGGCGCCGGATGAAGCCGGGCTTTTTGCCCCCGCCGCCATCGTGCTTGCCACTCCCTTCCGCGGCGGCGGCGCGCTCGCTGCGTCCGGCCTCGCGGCGGTCCTCCTCCTGCGTCGGCGTGACGCCGTCGCTTCGCTGCTGGTCATCCGGCATGGTACGGCACTCCTGACCGAAGAGGCCGGCGCCGAGGCGGTGCCGGGCCGTTGTCATTGGTTTCGTCCTTGGGGTGGCTGCGCCGCTCCCCAGCGCGAAACACCGCTGCCCCCCATTCCGTTGCACCGCAGCGGTTGAAAGTGCCTTCATCCCGCCGCAAAACAGCTATGCTCATGGTCGATGGCCGGCCCCACCCTTCCCGTACGCCCGCAGGCGGCCGGGCGGGAACACCGCGGGAGGTTGCGGTCGGCGGCCGCATGCGTCCCGACGGCAGCCCGGCGGCGATCCTGTTCTTCCCCGTGGGGGCCGGTGGCCGGACCGTCGAAACTAATCAGGCCGGGATGGCACATCGGCCCGGGCGGTTGCGCCCGGAGCGCAGGTCCCGTGGTCCGCGGCCCGGGTTTTCATCGGCGACGATCCCGTCAAGCGAGGGCCGACCCCGCGTGGAGAAGAGCAAAGGCTGCCACTTCCTCCCGCAGGTTGACTTCGGTACAGTCTGCACCGAGAGCATCCCGTCGTGCGGCGGGAGCTTTCCAATGACACGCTGCATGGCGGACACCGTCCCGGGTCGGGGCGGTTCCTGCCGTATGCCGTAGGGGGAAGGTCGTTGGCGACGCCGGGGGATGGCAATGGACAGTCGGCGGATGACGAGTTGGTCACCCTGCTGGACCACGTCAGCCGGCTGGTCTATGGGATCGGCTTTTCCGAAGGGCTGTTCCCGGCGCAGTGGGTGGCGTTGCGCTATTTCCGCGACTCACCGGAAGCGGCGCGAACCCTGACGGCGCTGGCCCGCTTCCAGCGGCTCCATATGGCGCCGGTGTCACGCACCGTTTCCACGCTGGTCGACAAGGGCCTGCTCCGGCGCCGGCCACACCCCGGCTTCAAGCGCGGCTGGCTGTTCGACCTGACGGAGGACGGGCGGAGCCTGCTGAGGCGCGACCCGCTCCACCGGTGGCTCGGGCCGCCCGTCGCCGACATGGCGGATGAAGACCGCGCGGCCTCTGCCCGCCTCATGAGACGCATCATTTCCCACATGCAATGCGAAACGGAGGGCGTGGCCGGCGATACGCCGGATGACGGCATGGCCGGCGATCGCACGCCCGACGGGGCGCCGTCGGCCTGATCCCCACGGCCGGCGGTGCCGATCGTCGGCATCGGCACCGTCCGGCATCCCGTCGCCGACTTGCCGGTCACGATGCCCCACCAGCCCCGCTGCCTTGGCGGCGTCTTCGCCTTGGCGGGCATCGCCCGAGTCGGCCTGCCAAGCCGCCATCTGCGGCCCGTGCAACCTGGTGCTGCGACGGCCGGGGCGCTGCACATTCCAGATAGCCCGCCAAGACCTGTGATCAATTTCGGCGCAGGTCCGGATTGAAGACAAGGTCCTTCGGCCGCCTTTCCGCCCCACACGGTGAAGCTCGGCCAAGGAACGCCGTGTTTCCGTGCTTCGGCGCCAGCCATCCTGATCCAGCCGTGCTGCTTTCGGGATACCCCTTTTGGCGGGACGGTTGCTATTTGTTGCTATTCGCGGATTTACCTATCACTAGCAATTATGGTGTTGATTGGCTGCTTGGTTAGCCCTTGTGTACAGGTTGATCGTATTGCAGCCCGCATCTCCCTCGTCCATCCGCCAGACTCCGTCGGCCCATGCCGCCCGCGACCGGGATGCCGAACGCGCCGGACGCCGGCTGCTGTCCGGCATGCTGGGACCGCGCCGCGATCGCCTCATGCTGGTGCTGGCCTCCTTCGCCCTGAACGTCTTCGGCCTTGCCCTGCCGGTCACCCTGCTGCACGTCTACGACCGGATCCTGCCCAACGAATCCTATGGCACGATGCTGCTTCTCGGCATCGGCTGCGGCGCTGCGGCGGTGATGGAAGCGATCCTGCGGGTCGCACGGTCGGCCCTGACGACCTGGATGGGCGCGCGCATCGAGCACCAGTCCAGCGCCACGCTGATCGACCGCCTGATGCACATGCCGCTGAACTCGTTTTCCCAGCAGGGCATCGGCACCCATTTCGAGGTCTATCGCTCCATCAAGGTCGTGCGGGAGTTCTACGCCGGCCAAGCGCTCCAGTCGGCGATCGACATCCCCTTCGCCGCCCTCTACCTCGGCCTGATCGCGCTGCTCGCCGGCTGGCTGGTCGTGATCCCGCTCGCGGTGCTCGTGCTGTTCCTGATCGTCGGCGCATTCCTCGGCAAGCGGATGCGCCGCGCGCTGGAGAGCCGCCACACGCTGGAAGAGCGGCGGCTGAACTTCATCAGCGAAGTGCTGGGCGGCGTGCACACCGTCAAGGGCCTCGGCGCGGAAGGCGGGCTGCTGCGGCGGCACGAGCGCCTGCAGCAGGGATGCAGCGAGGAGGATTACAACGTCGCCCGGCTGAGCGGCACCACCTCGACGGTCGCGACCACGCTGGCTCAGGCGGCCATGATGCTGGTGGTCATCGTCGGCAGCGTGTCGGTGATCGACGGGGTGATGACGACGGGCGTGCTGACCGCCTGCTCGATGCTGGCCGGCCGCTGCGTCCAGCCGGTGCAGGCGCTGTTCGACCGCTGGGTGCGCTACCAGTCGGTGTCGCTGTCCCTGCGCCGCATCGGCCATGTCCTGCTCGAGGTCGGGGCGGGCGACGCCGCCCCCGCGGACACCCCAGCAGGCGGCCCGACCGCCACGCGCCAGGGCGATGGCGCCGTCGGCGAGCCGCTGGCCTGCGGTTCGATCGAGATGGACAATGTCCGGTTCGCCTACGACGGCGGGCCGAACATCCTGAACGACCTGTCCCTCAGCGTCGGCCCCGGTGAGTTTCTCGGCGTGCTGGCGACCAACGCCTCCGGCAAGACGACGCTCCTGCGCCTGATCCTGGGTGTCCTGCGCCCCACCGCAGGCCATGTCAGGGTCGGGGTACGGACGGCGGCCGAAGGCCGGGCGGCAGCCGACGCCGACGCGATGACGGGCATCGGCGGCGTCGTCTATGTCGGCGAGCACCCGGAGCTCTTCAAAGGAACCATCCTGCAGAACCTGACGCTGTTCGACCCCAGCCGTGCCGACCTGGCAATGGAGGTCTGCCGGCGGTTCGGATTGGATCGGCGCATCGCGAGCCTGCCGCAGGGTTACGAGACCATCGTGGGCGATGCTTCGCAGGAAGCGCTGCCGCGCGGCGCGCGCCAGATGATCTGCCTGGCCCGCGCGCTGGTCCGGGAACCCGCGGTCCTGCTGCTGGACGAGCCCAACTCGTCGCTGGATGCGGAATCCGATGCGGTGTTCCGGCGTGCGCTGGAGGATCTGCGCGGAAGCGTCACCGTCCTGCTCGTCACCAGCCGCCCGTCTCACATGGCGCTCGCCGACCGGGTCGTGCAGATCGTCGACGGCCGCGTGGTCGGCCGTGCCGAACCCGGGGCCGACGGTTCCATCCCGCAGCCGGTCCTGGTCGCGTCCGGTATCGCCGGCGAGTCCGCGAAGGCGGCCCCCGGCGCCGAGCCCCTGCAAGCCGCGCACGACGACAGCGACGCCCAGCGCCGCCGCCTTTCGGAAACCTCGGCCGTCGGCGCCTGCATGGTGGCGCTGCTCGACGGCCTGGGCTGGCGCGGCGCGCCCCAGACGCTGGCCGAAGCGCTGCCCCACTTCTCGGAGGTCCAGACCGTCGAGGAGCTGTGCGACGTCCTGCAGCGCCTGCATTTCGAGGGGCGCCGCACCCGCATCGACCTGGCCCGCCCGGACCCGGCCCTGCTGCCCTGCCTGTTCCAGGGGCGTGACGGTGCCGTCCACACCCTGCTTTCGATCGAGGGCGAGGGCGAAGGCAATGGCGTCATCGCCTTCAGCGGCCAGACCCGCGGCACCGTGACGCTGACCGCCGGCAAGGGCACCGCCTATGTCTTCACCCCGCTGGAGACGACGAGCGGCGCCGGGTCGCAGGGATGGGTCGCCACGGTCGTCCATGGCTTCCTGCCGCTGCTGTGGGCGGTGCTGGGGCTCAGCGCCGTGATCAACGTGCTGTCCATCGCCACCCCGCTCTTCACCATGGCGATCTACGACAAGGTGATCGCCACCGGGTCGATCGACACGCTGGTGACCATCACCGTGGGCGCGCTGCTGGTGGTCGGGGGCGATTTCGCCCTGCGCCAGATCCGTGGCCGCGCGCTGGCGCATGCCGGGTCGCGCATCGCCCGCACGGTCAGCAACGCCACCATCGACCGCATCCTGATGCTGCCGGTCGGCATGAGCGAGCGCGCCAACATCGGCACCCAGATCGCCCGGGTGAAGGACCTGGAGTCGATCCGCGACTTCATCAGCCAGGGACAGGTCGCCGCGCTGTTCGACGTTCCCTTCGCCCTGTTCTATTTGGCGGTGATGGCGATGCTGGGCGGTCCGCTGGCGCTGGTGCCGCTGGGGGCGGTGGTGGTGACCGCCGCCATCGGCGCGGCGGTCCATCCGCTGGTCCGCGCCCGTACCAGCTCCACCGCCAGGGCCGACACCGAGCGGCAGGAATTCTTCGTCGAGATGGTCGCCAAGATGCCGGCGCTGCGCGAGGTCGGTGGGCTGGCGCACTGGCGCGACCGCTACGACCGGCTGTCCGCCCGCACCGCGCGGTCCGGCCACAGCGCCGCCAACCTGTCGGCCACCCACGCGTCGCTGGCCGGGCTGGTGGTGCCGATCGCCGGCCTCGCCACCGTCGGCGTCGGTGCGCTCCAGGTCTTCGCCGGCGCGATGACGCCGGGTGCGCTGATGGCATCGATGATGCTGCTGTGGCGGGTGATGGTGCCGCTGCAGACCGCCGTGTCGATGCTGCCCCGGATCGAGCAGCTCCGCGCCAACGCCCGCCAGATCAACGGCCTGATGAGCATGCGGCCGGAGCGCGAGCCGCGCTGCGCGACCCTGCAGCCCCGCCGGCTGAAGGGGGAGGTTTCCTTCTCCCGCGTGTCGCTGCGCTATCGCAACGATGCCGACCCGGCGCTGGTCGGCGTCTCCTTCTCGGTGAAGCCTGGACAGACGGTCGCCATCGTCGGCCCCGACGGGGCCGGGAAATCCTCGCTGCTGAAGGTGATGCTGGGCCTCTACGCGCCGCAGGCGGGCAATGTCCGCATCGACGGCGTCGACATCCGGCAGATGGACCCCATCGACCTGCGCAAGTCGATCGGCTACGTGCCGCAGGCCAGCAGCCTGTTCTACGGCACCGTCGCGCAGAACCTGCGCTTCGCCGACCAGACGGCCGACGATGCCGAGTTGCGCTGGGCGCTGTCGCTGGCCGGTGCGCTCGACGAGGTGGAGGCGCTGTCGGACGGGCTGAACACACGCATCGGCGACAACCAGTCGGTCCGGCTGTCCCCCAGTCTGACCCAGAAGATCTGCCTGGCCCGCGCCTACATCCGCCGCCCGCGCATCCTGCTTCTGGACGAGCCGGCGAGCCGGCTGGATTTCGACGGCGACAAGGCCCTGCAGGCGGCCCTGGCCGCCCTGCGCGGACACAGCACCATCTTCCTGGTCACCCATCGCCCGAGCCACCTGACCCTGGCCGACACGGTGCTGACCATGGAAGCCGGCATGATCGCCCCCGCCAAGCCCGCCGGCGGCCTGCCCGGTCCGCGCCCGGCCGGCCCCGGCGGTGGTGGGCCGGGACCCGCTGCCGCCAACGGCATTGCCGGGGCGCTGCTGGGCGGCGCGTCGCTCCAGCGCCCGGTCGGCCTCGCCTCGACCCCGCCCCGCTGACCTTCCTCCTGAAATCGTGTGATCCGCGCCATGGCTGCTTCCGACCTCGCCCGCCCGACCGGCAAATCGCTCAACGCCGACGACGCCATGCTGTCGCTGGTGCGCGCCACCATCCTCGTGCTGGTGCTGCTGCTGGCGGCACTGCTGGCCTGGGCAACCCTGATGCCGGTCAAGGAGGCCGTCGTCACCGCCGGCCAAGTGGCCCCGTCCGGCAACGCCCAGGTCGTCCAGCATCTGGAAGGCGGCATCGTCTCGGAGATCCTGGTCAAGGACAGCGACCTTGTGGAGGCCGGGCAGCCGCTTGTGGTCTTCGACGCCAAGCAGGTGAAGGCCGAACTGGAGCAGATGAACGCACGCCTGCTGACGCTCGACCTGCGGGCGGAGCGGCTGCGCGCCTTCGCCGCCGGCCGGGCACCGGATTTCGCCCGTTTCGCCGGTGCCGACCCGACGCAGGTCGCCGACCAGCGCCTGATCTTCGAAACCCAGCGCCAGGCGCGCGACACCGCCACCGCCGTCCTCCGCGCCCAGGTGTCGCAGCGCGAGGCCGAACTGGCCCTGTACGAGGGGCAGCTCGCCAGCATCAAGGACCAGATCGCCCTGATCACCGGCTCCGTCGACATCCGCACCAAGCTGGAATCGATGGGCCTGTCCTCCAAGCTGCAGTCGCTGGAGACCCAGCGCGAGCAGTCCCGCCTGCTGGGCGAGCAGCGACGGATCGAGGGGCAGATCATTGCCACTCGGCAGGCGATCACCGAGGCCGGCAACCGCATCCTGGACCAGACGGCCAAGCTGGCGCAGGACGCCATCACCGAGATGGGCACCGTCACCGCCGAGATCGCGCAACTCCGCGAGGCGAAGGCCAAGCTGGACGACCGGGCACAGCGCCTGACCGTGCTGTCGCCGGTGCGCGGGCTGGTGCAGGACCTGCGGGTGAACACGGTCGGTGCGGTGGTTCCCGAAGGCGGCGTCCTGATGCAGGTCGTCCCGGTCGACCATGCGATGACCGTCGAGGCCCATGTCACCCCGCGCGACGTCGGCCAACTCCACATCGGGCTCGGCGCGACCGTGAAGGTGCTGACCTATGATTTCGCCCGCTACGGCGCCATTCCGGGCAAGCTGCAGCGCATCTCCGCCTCCACCTTCCTCGACGAGCAGCATCGCCCCTACTACAAGGCGATCATCGAGCTGGAGCGCAATCACGTGGGACAGGACGACACCCAGCATCCGGTGCTGCCGGGCATGACCACGCAGGTGGAAATGACCACCGGCGAGCGGTCGCTGCTCGACTACCTGCTGAAGCCGATCTACTTCGCGCTGTCGGACAGCTTCACCGAGCGCTGATCATCGCGCACTGGGAGACAAGGCGGTGGATGGCATGGTGGGGGACGGCAAGGCGGGACGGCGTGCCGCGGTCAGTTTGCGCCGAGAGACCGGGCGACGCCGGCAAACTCCTCGGCCAGCCAGCCCTCGCGCCGGATCAGATGATCCATCAGGTGCTTGAGCGCCGTCTGGTAGGCCATCGCGCGGTCGCCGTCCGACAGGCCGCTCCCGGCGATACCGGCGAGGAAATCATCCATGACCTGCTTGGCTTTGGATGAAGCGGGTTCAGTCATCGGGAAAGGCAACCTGGAAGCCGGAATGGAGGTGGTGTTCATCTTTGCCCCTTGGGCCGGGACGCGCGCAGCGCTCCCGATGATGCGCGCCACCAGCTGCGGAGGTGAAGGTCGATTTAGCGCTTAAATGAAACGAATTTATGCATAATTCGACAAGCCCGAGCGCCGGACGGCCCGCTGCGCCGGCCGATGCCCGGTCCGTTTCGACAGATTCCGTTACCATATATCGGTGGCAATAAATGCTGCTGCTGATTAAGAATGACCTTGCGATACCAGCGCCTGTGACAACCCCAGGGCCTGAGAAAGCAATGGCGGCTCTCCCCATCCGCAGCATTCCTCTCCAGGCCGGCGACATCGATCCGGCCGTCAGCAGCCTGGAGAAGGTCAAGGCGATTCTGGCTCCCCTCGACCGGGCGCAGAAATCCAAGCTCTTCGAGCTGGTGCAGGCCGGCCACCTGGAGGACGACCAGATGACGGTGGAGGTCGGCCGCCTCATCGTCGCTATGCTGAACGGCCCGCGGACGGAGCATGCGCGCCGCATCTGGACCGGCTGGTTCGACCCGGTGATGCTGCGCACCGACGCGCTGATGCTGGCGGAGGCACGGCCACCGGGCTGCATGCACGTGGTCGATGCCAGCGCCTGGTGGTTCGCGCTGCTGCCACACCTTCGCGAACTGGCCGGCCGCGTCCAGAGCGATGTCGCCGGGCGGGCCAGCGAGCATCCGCTGGACGCGGTCCTCGCCTCCTCGGCGGCGGCCGATTGGGCGGAGGAGTTGCGCATCCGCTCGCTGGAGGTGCTGCGCCAGCGCGGTGCCGCCGGCCCGCTGCTGGCGACGGCCAATGCCGAACGGGCCACGCTGCTGCGCAAGCGCGGGCTTGCAGGGGTGATCCCGCTGTCGATGGCCGACCTGACGGTGTTGGACGCCATGCTTGAGCATGCCCCCTTGTGGAAGGGTGCGGTGCGTCCGCGCGACACCATCGCTACCCTGCACACCGTTTCCGGCATGGTCGAGCGCGGCGGGCTTCCCGATGGCGGCCTGCTCTACGCCCTGTCGCTGATCAACGCCTCGCGTGATCCGGACCAGGCGCTCGCCCTGTTCGGCCTGCTGCCGAGCGCCCCCTTGGCCGACGCCGCCGTCGCCCATGTCCAGTTCGCCTGGCAATGCCTCCGGCAGAAGCTGGAGAGCCTTCATCTCGGTCGCCCGGCACCGCCGCAGCTTACCGCCGGAGAGGCGGTGGACCGGCTGCTGGAGCGGGCCTTCCGCTGGTACGACGCACTGCAGGGCTTCGGCATCGAGCGCGGCAGCCGCAACTGGGCGGTGGCCTCGGCGGCGGTCGGGCGGGTCACCGGCTTGGTCGAGGCCGAAGTGGTGCCGGTGCTGAGCCACCGCCTGCTGACGCTCAACACCGCGACCTCGGCGGTGCCGCTGATCGACGCCGTCCGCTTCATCAACGGCTTCAACCACCGACTGCGCCGGCGCGGCATCGCCGCCTCCTCGAACCCCTGGCTGCCGGCCATCGGCGATCATCTGGCCGGCCTGTTCCGCCAGACCGGCGTGTACGGCCGTGACGATGCCTTGACGGGTATGGCGCGGCTGTGCGAGCTGGCGGAGGAGGCCGGTTATCCGCTCGAAGTGACGGCCATCGACAAGACCCTGCTGGCGATCGTCGAGCATGCCCTGCGCGACGGGCGCGAGCTGGACGCCGGCGAGAGCCGGCTGATCGAACGCGTGGTCACCGTCGCGACCGAAGAACGCCGCAAATGCCGCTGGTGGGTATCGGGCGAACTGCTGGGCCTGCTGGATGCCGCACAGCAACGCGGTATCGGTCCGTCCTCCGGCAAGGCGGACGCCGCCGCCGGTTGAACACGCCCGGACCGGGGCGCCTTGGCCAAGCTATCCGGACCGAACCGACCGGTCGTCCCATCCGCCCGTCGTCCGCCGGCTGGCAATGCGATCCGCGCGGTACCATGCCGCCACCATGCCGGGGAGCCCGAATGCAAGAACGCCCCGCTCCTTTCGGAACGGGACGTTCAGTGTCTTGGTTACGGGGGCAGGATTTGGCCTTTACCGAACGCCCGCTCGGCGTCGATGAACGGATGGAGCCATCCGGTTCCCGAAAACGACTTGGGAAAACAGACATCCACCTTAAATGGATCGGTGATCCGCGTTTCTCGTCATTCGTCCCGGCCGGGACGAGACCATCTCAGTCGGATCGGAACCGGTAGGACACCGGAAGCGTCTTCAACCCGCTGACAAAAAGCCGATTCGACGAAGGTCGGTGAGCCGGCCGCCCCGGATCGCCTGCGCCGCGGTGCCGATAGCGTCCAGCCCCGATCCGCAAAGCCGATTGACGGCCGAGTTGGAGACGCCGACCGCGTCCGGACAACACTGGTCAGGCGGCAGCGATGCGGTATTGCGAGCGGTCGATGGTCGGTGCCCGCCGTGCGACGATGTCCGCCATCAGCTTGCCGGTGGCCGGTGCCGCGATCATCCCATAATGGCCGTGCCCGGTGGCGACATAGAGTCCGCGACAGGACGGCACCTCGTCGATGATCGGGACGCTGCGCGGCACGGAAGGCCGGAAGCCCATCCAGAGCCGGCCCGGCTCGATGTCGTCCTTGGGAAACAGCGCGCGGGCATGAGCGATGAGGGCCTTTGCCCGCTCCATCTTCGGCGGGGCGTCCAGACCAGCGATTTCGACGGTACCGCCGACCCGCAATCCTTCCAGCATGGGGGTCACGCCGAAGCCCTTGTCGGGATAGAGCAGGGGCATGGCGATGTCGAAGGGCGCCTTGACGTTGACGTGATAGCCGCGCTCCGTTTCCAGTGGGATGCGGCAGCCGACCTGTTCCAGCACGCGGTTGGAGAAGGCGCCGGCGGCGACGACGACGTGTGGCGCCGAATGGTTGTCGGTGGATGTCATCAGCGTGGCGCCGCCATCCGCATTGGGCAGGAGCGTCATGACCCGCTCGGCCCGGATCGCTCCGCCGGCTTCGACGAAGATGCGCGCCAGCGTCTCGGTCAGGGCGGCCGGGCTGACGATGTGGCCGTTCCGCGGGAAATAGATGCCCCGCGAGATCGCCGGAGAGAGCTGGGGGATGAGTTCGCGGCACTCGTCGCCGGTCAGATCCTGGGATGGAATGCCGAACTCCGACCTCAGCGCACCGACGAGTTGCTGGGATGGACTGACCACCGGGGTGTCCCAGACCTGCATGGACCCTTTGGTACGGATCAGCCGCGAAAACTCGCTTTCCCCCAGCAAGTCCCGGTAGAAGTCGATCGAGCGGCTGTTGAGAGCCCGCAATGCCTGCGAGGCCACCTGCACGCTCGAACGGCTGCTGGCCTTCAACCAGCGCATCAGCCACGGAAGCGACCTGGGCAGATAGGAAGGCCGCAGCGCCAGCGGCCCGATCGGGTTCATCAGCCATCCCGGCACGTTCCAGATCATGCCCGGCATGGCCATCGGGGAAAAGGAATCGACCGAGAGCATGCCGCCGTTGCCGAACGACGCTCCCGTGCCCGGTTTCATGCCGTCGAGGATCAGGGTGCGGTGGCCGCTCTTGAGGCAATTGAGACCAACGCACAGGCCGACGATGCCGGCTCCGATCACAATGACATCCGGTTTCTCAGTGGTCACCACATCACCTCACAGCTCCCGTCGGGAGCACCAGGACGAGTTTGGAACGGCGGGTTGCCACGCCGCTCCCTTCTTTGGACCCGCCGCCGTCCATGGCGGCGGGTGATACGGGCGAGACCGCGCCCTGGACGGATGGCGGCCGACAGGCCGCCGGTCCTCAGTGCAGCCGCTTGTGAGCCGTCTCGCGCAGCCCAAGGATGACGAGGCCGCTCAGCACGGCGCTGCCGATGACGAAATAGACCGGCGAGATCGGGTTTCCGGTTTGGTTGATCAGCCAGGTGGCGATGAAGGGTGCGAACCCGCCGAAGGTTGCGGCGGCGAGGCTGTAGCCGATGGACATCCAGGTGGAGCGGATGCGCGTCGGGAAAATCTCCGCGATCGCCGCGGGACCGGGGCCGGAGAAGGTCGCGATCGCGACCGCGAAGAAGATTTGCAGCGCGAGCACCAGGGCGAAGGACGGGGCCGCGATCATGTAGGAAAAGATCGGATAGGTCAGGAACGCGAAGGCACCGCAGCAGGTCAGCAGCAGCGGCTTGCGGCCGATGCTGTCGGAAAGCCGGCCCATGAGTGGCACGGCCAGGACCAGGGCGACGAGGCCGGCGGAATTCGACCAGAGCGCCTCGGCACGCGATAGCTGCAGATACTTGATGCTGAAGGTCGGCATGTAGGACAGGAAGATGTAATAGATGGCGTTCCAGGCCACGGCGAAGCCGAAGGCCTTGGCCGCCAGGACGGCCGGGCTGTCGAAGCCGGCGTCCGGCTCGACGGCGTTCGTCTGCGCTTCCTTGAAGGCCGGCGTCTCGTCGATGTTGCGGCGCATGTACAGGCCGACTGGACCGAGAATGCCGCCGAGCAGGAACGGAATTCGCCAGCCCCAGCTTTCCAGCGTTTCCACGCTCATGATCGAGCTGAACAGCGCCGCGATGGCGGATCCCAGAAGCAGGCCCGCAGCGACCGAGCATTGCTGGAAGCTGCCGAAAAATCCCCGCCGGTTGGGAGCCGCCCATTCCACGATGAAGGCGGTGGCCCCGCCCCATTCGCCGCCCGCCGAGAAGCCCTGCAGGATGCGGGCGAGCACGACCAGCACGGTCGCTGCGACGCCGATGGAGTCGTAGGAGGGGATGAGGCCGAGCAGCACCGTGCTGCCCGCCATCAGGAACATGGTGATGAGAAGGGCGAACTTGCGCCCGTAGACGTCGCCGATCCGGCCGATGATGATGCCGCCGAGCGGCCGGGCCGCGAACCCGATGCCGAAGGTCGCAAAGGCCGACAACAGCGCCGTGATCTCGTCGGTCGCGGAGAAGAACTGCTTCGCGATGATCGTCGCGAAGTAGCCGTAGACCGCGAAGTCATACCATTCCAGAACGTTCCCCATCACCGCCGCGACCAAGGCGCGCCGGCGGGTGCCGGCATCGAGCCGGGGCTGGACCGATGCCATGGCTCCGTCCTGCCGGCCGGTCACCACCTCGCTTTGCACAGACATGTCTTGCCTCTCCGTCCTGTTCATCCGTTCGCATTTTTGCTTTGTTCTTATTGCCGACGCTGGTGGCGGCCGGCTTACGCACCGATACCGTGATGCACCTTGCCGTACTGCTCCTTGGCGGAGCCTTCGCTGATCTTGCCGTTGCGGACGTCCTCGCCGACCTTGGCGGCCTCGCGTTGGTCCGGGGCGCCGTAGCCGCCGCCGCCGGCGGTCTCGACGACCAGCCGATCACCGGCCTTGAGTTGCGTCATCAGCTTGGACCGGATGACCTCGACCGTGCCGTCGGCGCGGTGGATGGTCGACCGTGCCAATGCGCCGTCCCCGCCGCCCTGGCTGCCCTTGGCGGGAGTGAGGTGGCGCTCGCCGCGATGGGTCAGGACGGCCTCGCCTTCGAGGACCTCGTATTCCCGCACCGTGCCGAGCCCGCCGCGGAACCGCCCGGCACCGCCGGAATCCCGCCGGACCCGCACCTGCCGGACGCGGATCGGCGCTTCGAGTTCGAGCGCCTCGACGGGCAGGTTCATGCAGTTGGTCGCGTCGGTCTCGATGACATCGACGCCGTCTCCCAACGCGCTGGCACCGCTGCCGCCGGCGATCAGGTCGCCGACGACGTAGCGCGTGCCATCGCCACGGGCGCCGCCGAACGACACGAACAGCAACTCGCCGCCGGAATCCGCCGGCACCTTCTCGGGCAGCACGTCCTTGAAGCAGGCGAGGATGGCACCGGTGATCCGCTTGATGGTCGCGGTGCGGGCGTTGACCGGGGCCGGCTCCTTCGGGTTGACGATCGAGCCTTCCGGCAGGACCAGCCGGATCGGCCGGAAACAGCCGCCGTTCGTCGGGATGCGCGGGTCGGTCAGGGTGCGGATGGCAAAGCCGGCCGCCGCCAGGGCGCCGGACGGCACGCAGTTGAAAGGACCCTTCACCTGCTTGCTGGAGCCGGTGAAGTCGCAGATGAACTCGCCGTCCTTCAGCGTGACCGTCACCTCGATCCTGACCGGCGTGTCGAGGTCGATGCCGTCGTTGTCGAGATAGTCGGTGTAGCGGTAGACGCCGGGGGGAACGCGCCGCAGGGCCTGGCGGGTCATCTCCTCCGACCGGTCGAGCAGCACGTCGAAGACGGTCTGCATGTCGAGCTTCGGATAGGCGTCGCACAGGTCGAGGACCCGCCGGGCGCCGACCGTGCAGGCCGCGATCTGGGCGTTGAGATCGCCCATGAAGATCTCGGGCACCCGCACATTGCGCAGCAGCACCTGGATGAGGGTATCGTTCAGCGTGCCCCCGTCGCGCAGACGCAGGGGCGGAATGCGGATGCCTTCCTGGAAGATCTCGGTCGCATCGGTCGGCACCGATCCCGGCGACTTCCCGCCGACATCCTGGTGGTGCGTCATGGCGGCGCTGAAGCCGACGATCTCGTCGCCCCGGAACACCGGATAGGCGAGCGCCAGGTCCGGCAGGTGGGTGCCGCCGAGATAGGGGTCGTTCATGATGAAGATGTCGCCCGGCCGGATGCTGTCGATCGGGAAGACGTCCAGGAACTTCTTCATGATCGGGGCGAGCGTCACCAGATGGATCGGGATCGCGATCGCCTGAGCCAGCGACTCTCCACGGACGGTGAAGAGGCATGCCGAGGCGTCGAGCCCTTCCTTGACGATCGACGAGAAGGAGCTGCGCAGAAGCGTGCTCTGCATCTCGTTGGCGATGCCGTCCAGCTTGTTGCGGACGACTTCCAGCGTGATGGCGTCCGGCGTGTCGTGCTGCGCGGTCATGCGTCTGCTCCTGCGTTGCGCTCGATCGACAGGACCCCGCCCTGGATGACCCGGGCGGTCCATCCGCGATCGATGACGGTCGTGGTGTCGGCCTGCTCGACGATCGCCGGACCATGGATTTTCGCGCCCGGGGCCAACGCCGTCCTTTGGTAGATCGGGGTGTCCACGGCCTCGCCCGTCGTGGCGAACCGGACGCGCCGGATCGCGCCTGCAGTCGCAGCACCGTCGCGGGCCGCGGCGAAGATCAGGTCGCTGTCGGTCTTGGCTTCGTGAATGGCGTGGACATTCGCGATCTTCAGCGCTCCCGCCGTCGCATAGCCGAAGATACGGTCGTGCAGTTCCAGGAAGTCGCCGCGGAGCCGGTCGAAGCAGCCGGCCCCCGGATGCAGCGGCACTTCGATGTGGTGGGACTGACCGACGTAGCAGACATCGGCGGTGTAGCGGACGGACGGCGGATGGGGCAGATCGCCCTCGTGGCTCATCAGGTCGGCGCAGCGCCGGTCGAGACCGGACAGGGCCTGCGCGACCTCCTCGACCGAGAGGTCGTCCAGCCGCTTCTGGATGGCGACCGATGCGGCATGCTCCACCGGCGCGCACAGATGGCCGATGGCGGCCAGGACGCCCGGATGCTGGGGGACGATGATCCGGTCGATGCCGAGATCCTGCGCCAGCGCCGTGGCGTGCAGCGCACCGGCGCCACCGAGCGGAACCAGGACGAAGTTGCGCGGATCGAGCCCCTGCTTGATGGACACCAGCCGGATGCCTTCGGACATCTGGGCGTTCACCACCTTGTGGATGCCCGCCGCGGCCTCTTCGACGCTCAGTCCCAGAGGCCGGGCGATGGTGCGCTCGATGACCTCGGCGGCCTTGCCGGGATCGAGCTTCAGCCGTCCGCCGGCGAAATAGTCGGGGTTGAGATAGCCAAGGACGATGGAGGCGTCGGTCACCGTCGCGCGCACGCCACCCCGGCCGTAACAGGCGGGCCCGGGATCGGAACCGGCGGATTCCGGACCGACCCGCAGGCCACCGCCGCCGTCGATCCAGGCGATGCTGCCGCCGCCGGCACCGATGGCGTTGACGTCCACCATGCCGGTGCGCACGGGGAAACCGTCGATCAGCCCTTCGGCCCGCAGGATCGGCTTGCCGCGGCTGATCAGCGCGATGTCGGAACTCGTCCCGCCGACGTCCACGGTGATCAGGTTCTCGCAATCGACCGAAACGCCGGCCATCCGGCCGCCGATCACGCCGCCGGCGGGACCGGACAGGAACAGGTTTACCGGCCGCATCCGGGCGATCTCGGCCGCCGCGACGCCGCCCCGGGACTGCATGATCTGCAGCGGAGCCGTGACGCCGGCCGCCTTCAGGTTGTTTTCCAGGCGCGTGAGATAGCCGTTGATAACCGGCTTGATGTAGGCGTCGAACGCCGTGACGACGGTCCGCTCATATTCGCGGAAGGCCGGGTTGACGTCGCTGGAGAGCGAGACCGGAAGATCCGGATAGAGTTCGCGGGCGATGGCCGCGACCTCACGCTCATGGGCATCGTTCAGGAAGGAGAAGAGAAAACAGACCGCAAGCCCCTCGATCCTTTCGGAGTCCACCAGATCGACGATGGCTGCGCGGACCTGCTGCGGGTCGAGGGGACGGACGACCTCGCCCTTGGCGCCGATGCGTTCGTCGATCTCGCGGCGCTGGCGCCCCGGCGCCAGGAAGATGGGAGTTTCCGGTGTCAGCGCGATGCCGTAGGTGTCGTGGCGAAGCTGGCGCCCGATCTCGATGACGTCGGAGAAGCCGGCGGTGGTCAGAAGACCGATCCTGGCGCCCTTGCGCTCCAGAACCGCGTTGGTCGCCACCGTCGTGCCGTGGATGAAGCGGGCGATGCGGTCCGGTTGGATTCCCCATTCACGCTGCATGTGCGGCAGGGCCGCCAAGACCGCCTCGCTGGGATCCTTCGGCGTGCTCGGAATCTTGACAACGCGGAGCGGCTGCCCCGGCTCATGGCACACGACGTCGGTGAAGGTGCCGCCGGTATCGACGCCGATTTCAATGTTCCGTCTCACAATGCCTCCGATTGCGTCTCATGTCTGCCTGTCACTGAGCGGCGCGCGCTTGGTTTTGACCGGGACCACGATGATCGACCGGTCGACACGCCATTCATTGTGTGAACCATCGTAACATCGATATTTCCGTATCGTAAAGCAGGTTTTAAATATCGATAATCGATACTTCTGTGGCGCTTTACTTATCGATAATCGATCGGTAGGGTTGCGCAAGGAGGCCTGGGGACCAAAGGGCACGCGTGTCGCCGAGGTTTCCGGACACGAAGGATTTCGGCTGGCGACGCAACTCGAGGAGCGTTTCATGGATGGGCAAGCGTCGAAGCCGCGCCTGGATGGGCGCGGAAGCCGGGCCGGCGATCAAGGCCTTGACGCCGTATCGAAAGACGACGAGGTCAACTCGCCGCTGTTCAACAATTCGCTGGCGAAGGGCCTGGATATGCTTGCCAAGTTCCGGAACCAGCGGAACGGGCTCAGCCTGGTCGAGTTGGCCGAACTCACCGGGATGACGAAAAGCTCGGCCCAGCGCTGCACCTTCACGCTGGAGTCGCTGGGTTACCTGACGAAAGACCCGAAGACGCGCAAGTACAAGCTGTCACCCAAGGTTCTGGAAATCGGCTTCAACTACATCGGCAACAACATGCTTGTCGATTTCGCCAACCCCTACCTGCACAATTTGAACAAGGAGACGGGGGAGACCGTCAATCTGGCGGAACCCTATGGAAGCAACGTCATCTATGTGTCCCGCTTCCAGAGCATGAGCCACATCGTCGCCTACATGTCCGTGGGCACGGTCATCCCGATGCACTGCTCCTCCTCCGGGCGGGCGATCATGTCGACCTATCCGCGCGAGCAGCAGGAACGGATTCTGGACGCCTCGCACCTCCACGCCTACACGGACAAGACGGTGACGGACACCGACACCATCCTCCGCGCCGTCGAAAGCTGCCGGACGACGGGCATCGCCTACACAATCGAAGAGTATTTCCCGGACGACCTGAGCCTTGCCTGCGCCATCATCGGCGCGAACGGTCAGGCCATCGGGGCCATCAACCTGTCCGTGCCGTCCAGCCGCTGGACCTTGGACGATGCCCTCGCGAGGTTCGGCCCGCAGATCAAGCAGGCCGCCTTCGCCGTCTCATCGCTGAAGACGCTGTAGCGGACAGGTCACGGCGAACCGTCGGGGGCCGAATGCGTCATCGGGTGGTGCACGCCGCAGAGGCGAACCTGGAGAAACCGGACAAGTCAGCACAGGGGGGTAGCCGGCCGTCACCATCCCCAATCGAGCTGGCTGTCGGCAGCAGACTGTGGTCCGTACGGCCGAATGCCGTAGCCGCTCTGATATGACGTGCTGGGGATGGGCTCCGCGGTGTCGGAGCCCGAGGGGTTGACGCAGCCCGCGACGAGGAGGCAGGCGGCAAGCATCAGGAGTATCGTGCGCATGGCTTGAAGATGGGCGCCGCCACCGCCGATGGGAAGTGCCGCCGAAGGGAGCGCCCCGCCGCACCATGCCGCACAGAGGTGAACGGAACGGCCAAAGCTGCATCAGGGTGCCGTCAGGTTGGCGGGAGCGGGACTCTCGTGGCGTGTTCGCGGACACGAGCACGCCCCGACCCCCTACGGCGGCTTCCGCTTCCCGGCCGAGATCATCAACGAGGCCGTATGGCTGTACCAATGCTTCAGTCTGAGCCTGCGGGAGGTCGAGCTGATCCTGGCGGCGCTCGGCATCAAGGTCTAAGACGAGGCGATCCGGGAGTGGGGCCTGAGCTTCGGACGGTAGTTCGCCAACAGGCTCAAGCGCCGCCACCTGATCTCCGCCTCCGAGCATCGCGCTGCCCGCGCTCGCGCGTTCACAATCTGGCGCGAGGCGACCGGCCTTGCCCGGACTGCCCGATCCAGTGAACAAGGGGGATGTTCAAACCCTCCGTGCATCAACCGACCGCGAAGTTGACAGCATCAGGCCGTTCGCAACCGCAGTCGGAGAGCGGCGTCCAAAATCGGGAAAGGTGAGCTGTTTGCCGTGTCCTCACAGCGCGCGGCTGATCACCATGCGTTGGATATCGCTGGTTCCTTCATAGATCTGGCAGACGCGCACATCGCGGTAAATGCGCTCCAAGGGGAAGTCGGCCAGATACCCATATCCGCCAAGGATCTGGATGCCCGCCGAACATACTTGTTCGGCGATTTCGGACGCGAACAGCTTCGCCATGGAAGCCTCCTTCAGGCATGGCAAACCGGCCTCCCGCAGCGCGGCCGCATTCAGTAGAAGGTGACGGGCGGCCTCAATCCTCGTGGCCATGTCGGCAAGCCGGAAGGCGACCGCCTGATGCTCCAGGATCGGCTTTCCGAACGCGACGCGGTCGCGGGCGTAGGAAAGGGCCGCCGCGAAAGCGGCTTGGGCCATGCCGACGGCCTGCGCGGCGATGCCGATGCGCCCGCCTTCCAGATTGGAGAGAGCGATCCGGTATCCTTCGCCCTCCTCCCCCAATCGAAACGCCGCGGGGATCCGCAGATCGTTGAAAGCGAGTTGGCAGGTATCGGACGCGTGCTGTCCCAACTTCTCCTCGATCCGGACGACCTCATAGCCGGGAGTGTCGGTGGGCACGATGAAGGCGGAGATGCCTTTCTTTCCCGCCGCCGAATCGCTCACCGCGAAGACGATCATCATCTGGCCGTTCCGGCCCGACGTTATGAATTGCTTGGCACCGTTGATCACATAATGGTCGCCGTCGCGGCGGGCGCGGGTCTTCAGGTTCGAGGCGTCCGATCCGGCCTGTGGTTCGGTCAACGCGAAGCCGCCGATCCATGCGCCGCTCGCCAGCTTCGGCAAGAAGCGCTCCTTCTGCTCGGTATTGCCGAATTTGACGATCGGCATGCAGGCGACCGAGCTATGGACGCTGAGGATGGTCGAACAGGCGCCGTCGGCGGCGGCGATTTCCTCCAGCACCATGGCGTAGCTGACGATGCCGGCATCGGCGCCGCCATAAGCCTCCGGCACCAGCATACCGAGAAAGCCGAGTTCGCCCATCTCGCGGAGCTGTTCGCGTGGAAAGGTCCGGCCGGCATCGCGCGCCGCAGCCCCCGGTGCCAGCCGATCGCGCGCAAAGCTGCGGGCGGCGTCGCGCAGTTGGCTCTGTGTTTCCGTCAGTAGCATAAGGCGCTTCCCTTCAATCCAGACGTTCGATGGCAACGGCGGTCGCTTCTCCGCCGCCGATGCACAGGGTGGCCATGCCACGGCGCAGCCGGTGCTTTTCCATCGCGGCGATCAAAGTCACCATGACCCGCGCGCCCGAGGCGCCGATCGGATGGCCGAGCGCGCAGGCGCCGCCATGCGGGTTGACCTTGTCGTGCGGCAGGTCGAGGTCCCGCATGGCCGCCATCGGCACCACGGCGAAGGCTTCGTTGATTTCGAACAGGTCGACGTCGCCCAACGCCCAGCCTGTGCGCTCGCTGAGCTTGCGCAAGGCACCGATCGGTGCCGTCGGGAACTGGGCCGGCGCCTGGGCGTGGGTCGCATGGCCGACGAGCGCGGCAAGCGGCCTCAACCCACGACGTTCCGCCTCCGACCGCCGCATCAGCACCAGGGCCGCCGCCCCGTCGGAGATCGAGCTGGAATTCGCGGCAGTGACCGTACCATCGGCCCGGAAGGCCGGCTTCAGCAGCGGGATCTTGTCGAGGTTGGCCTTCGCCGGCTGTTCGTCGCGGTCGAAGGTCCGCCCGCTTCGGCCGGCGACGACCGGCACGATCTCCGCCGCGAAGCTGCCGTCGGCCGTCGCGGTCCGCGCCCGCGTCAAGGACGCGAGGGCGTAGGAATCCTGGGCCTCGCGGGTGAAGCCATAGGCCTGCGCGCAGTCTTCCGCGAAGCTTCCCATCAGCCGCCCCTGGTCGTAGGCGTCCTCCAGGCCATCGTGGAACATGTGATCCAGAAGCCGGCCATGTCCCATCCGATAGCCGCCGCGGGCACGATCCAGCAGATAGGGCGCATTGGTCATGCTCTCCATGCCGCCGGCGACCACGATGCCGGCGCTGCCGGCAAGGATCAGGTCGTGCGCCAGCATGGCGGCCTTCATCCCCGACCCGCACATCTTGCTGATGGTGGTGGCCCCGGCCGCATACGGAACGCCGGCGCCGACCGCCGCCTGACGGGCGGGAGCCTGCCCCTGACCGGCAGGCAGGACACAGCCGAAGATGGTTTCCTCGACCGCCTCGGCCGGCAGGCCGGCGCGATCCAACGCCGCCCGGACCGCGGCGGCGCCCAGCGCCGTCGCGGCGACATCCTTGAAATCTCCCTGGAAGCCGCCCATCGGCGTGCGGGCGCCGCCGACGATGACGACGGGATCCTGAATGCTCATCTCTTTGTGCTCCGGGTCAGGCAGGGTTCAGCAGGGCGCCATGCGCAATGCGCCGTCGAGGCGGATCACTTCGCCGTTCAGCATGCGGTTCTCGCAGATGTGCCGGACGAGTTCCGCGTATTCCTCCGGATGGCCGAGACGGGCCGGGAACGGCACGCTCTGCCCGAGCGAATCCTGAACCGCCGGGGGAAGGCCCGCCATCATCGGCGTGGCGAAGAGGCCGGGTGCGATGGCGACCACCCGAATGCCGGTGCGGGCCAGTTCGCGGGCTGCCGGAAGCGTCAGGGCCGCGACGCCCCCCTTGGAGGCCGCATAGGCCGCCTGCCCGATCTGTCCGTCATAGGCGGCAATGGAGGCGGTGTTGACGATCACCCCCCGTTCCCCGTCTTCTCCCGGCTCCTCCGTCGCAATTGCGTCCGCCGCCAGCCGCAGCATGTTGAACGTGCCGATCAGGTTGACGCCGACCGCTCTTGCAAAGCTTTCCAGCCGGTGCGGACCAGTGCGGCCGAGCAGTTTTTCGCCGGGCGCGATCCCGGCGCAGTTGACCAGCCCATGCAGATGGCCGAAGCTGTCGCGCGCCGCCTGAACGGCGTTCATGCCATCGGCTTCGCGCGTGACGTCGGTCGCGACGAAACGCGCATTGCCGCCCAACTCGGCAGCCAGGGCGATGCCTCCAGCCTCGTTGATGTCCGCCAGGATCACGCGCGCGCCGTGCTTGACGAAATGGCGGGCGACCGCCGCGCCCAGGCCGGATCCTCCGCCGGTAATGATGAAGACACGCTGATCGATCCGCATTGTTCCTCCCGTGCCCTGCCGCCACAGCCCTGGTTTCCCCGCTCGGCCTATTGAGAAGGCGGCCGACCGAGGCGAGGGCTATTTTGCGGAAAGCGGATCGGGAGGCGATGACCCCAGGAACGAAAATCGGCCTTCGATTCTGCCATACCGGAGATTTCGCTTGGAACGAAAGATGATCTCGACCGGCTTCGTGGAGGAGGCGCTGGACGTGGTGCGCCGCCACGGCTTGGCGACGGAACCGTTGCTGGCCTCCGCCGGCTTGCCTCCGGTCGTCACCGATGCGGTGTCAGCCGAGCGGTACGGGGCCCTATGGATTGCCATCGCCAATGCCTTGGAGGACGAGTTCCTCGGCCTCGGCCGCCGCCCCCTGCGGCCCGGCGGCTTCACCTTGCTGTGCCATTGCGTGCTGCATGCGACCACACTGGAACAGGCGCTGAGACGCGCGCTCCGCTTTCTGAGCGTGACGCTGGAGGAGCCGCGGGGCCTGCTGGAGCGTGTGGATGGAATGGCCGAGATCCGCCTGATGGAGGATGGGCCGGCGCACCCGGCCTTCACTTACCGCACCTACTGGATCATCCTGCACGGCCTCGCCTGCTGGCTGGTCGGCCGGCGGATCCCCGTGCAGCGGATCGACTTCCGCTGCACTGCACCGGACCGGGAGGCCGACTACCGCCTGTTCTTCGGTGCGCCGGTGCATTTCGCGCAACCGGTCAGCCGGCTCACCTTCGATGCAGCCTACCTCACCCTTCCGCTCCTGCGGACGGAACCGATGCTGAAGAGGTTCCTGAGGGCGGCGCCGGCCAACATCCTGGTCCGTTATCGCTATGATCACGGCCTGACGTCCAAGGTGAGGGAGCATCTGCGCCGCACGCCGCCTGCGCATTGGCCGGACTTGGCGGAGATGGCCCGCCGGTTGCGCATGCCTGCTGCCGCGCTCCGGCGGCGCCTTCAGGAGGAGACGCAGTCCTTCCGCGGCATCAAGGACGAGATCCGCCGTGCGCTTGCCCTTGATTGGCTGATGAACAGCGGACGGACGGTCGGGGAGATCTCCGCCGACCTCGGTTTCGCGGAACCAAGCGCGTTCCACCGCGCGTTCCGTAAATGGACCGACCAAAGTCCAGGCGCGTTCCGGGTTCACGCGGCTCCCGCCCCGAACGGCGAGACGAAGGACAGGAATTTGGACGGCGCATAGGACCGGGAGCGGCAAAAATCGATGCGCCGCCCGGCGGCAGGCCGGGCGGCGCATCGAGAAAGCGATATCGCGAAGAGGGGCCGGATACGGCCGTCATCGGTTCCAACCGGCGCGGCCGGACGGCGGGGACGATGATCAACCCAAATCCAGCTCCCCTCGGACCGCGTTCCGGTATTGCCCCGGGGTGGCCCCCATTATGCCCTTGAAAACACGTGTCATGTGGGCTTGGTCGGAGAAGCCGACCGCCGCCGCCACGTCGGCCAACGGGCTGCCGACACGGAGCAGGCGATGGGCAGTCCGGACCCGCGCCTGCACCTGATAGGCGTGCGGCGTCAGACCCAGCGACCTCCGGAAGGCGCGCAGCAGGCGGAAGGGCGGCAAACCGGCGACCGCCGCCAGATCGTCCAGCGTCGTCTTATCGGACAGATGCTCGTCAAGATAGGCGCGGGCGCGCCGGATCGCGATGGGTTCCCACCCCTGGTTGGGAAGCGTCAGGCACGGTTCGGCGTGCCGCGCCAGGAGATGGGCGATGACGGCGACGATCTGCGATTGCTGGTCGAGCGACGAACCGCCCGTCTCGGAGCAGAGGTGCAGCCGTAACAGTAGGCTGGCCAGTTCCGCGTCCTGAAAGGTCGGGCCGCGGAAGACGGTGTCGGTGCCCCCCACGCCGCGCCCGATGTCGTCGGCCGTGCGTCGGATGAAATCGGGATGGATATGGATCGTGCGGCAACGCCAGCCCTGGGGGTCGGCCGGCTGCCCCCGATGCAGTTCCTCCGAGTTGATCAGGACGAAGGACCCTCTCTCGGCGATTCCGGTACGGCCCCGTGTCTGTAGGTCGATCGCCCCCTCGATCACCAGACCAAGGCAGACATCCTCATGCGCGTGCCAGGGGTAGCTGTGCCGAACATAGACGCCCCGCAGCAACTCGGCGTCATAAAGGTCGGCCGCCCGCCAGACTTTCACGTGGTTCTCACCCATGCCCATTGCTATCCACCGTCAGGAAACGGATGTCCTGGCAAACGGTAACCAACGCCGCAACCGGACGTCTTGAAAAATCCTGCACCGGGCCGCAAGGCGAAACCGTCCGCTGGACGCCTTTCCAGGCCATGGTCCGTCAGGGTTTGGCCGACGTCAAAGGACAACCGCCTTCCCCGGCCGGACGGAAGGCGACATTTCCCGGGATCCGGTCGATCACCTCGTACTCGTCCCAGGCCCCGCGCGATTCCGACGGTGTCTTTACCCGCGCCAGGAACATGTCATGGACCATGGCCCCATCGGGACGAACCAGTCCGCCCGTGACGAAGATGTCCTCCACCGGGAGCGCCTGCATCTTTTCGGAGACGGCCGTGGCGTCGGTCGTGTTCGCGGCAGCCACCGCTTTCAGGTAATGCAGGACCCCGGAATAGACGCCGGCCTGGGTCATCGCCGGCATCGCCTTGCGCTTGGCGAAGAAGCGTTCGGCCCAGGCACGGGTCTCCGCGCTTTTCATCCAGTCGTTCGTCAGGACGAACTGCAGACCCTGGGCCACGTCAAGGCCAAGCGCGTGGACCTCCGTATTGAACAGCACCAGGGGCACCAGTTGCTGCTGGGTGCCCATCCCGAACTCGCGGGCCTGCTTGATTCCGTTCATCAGGTCCTGGCCGGCATTGGCGAAGGCAATGACATTGGCACCCGACCCGCTGGCCTGAAGCAGGTAGGACGCAAGATCAGACGATCCCAGCGGATGGCGCACCGCTCCGACCACCGTGCCTCCCGCCTGGGCGACGAAGGTCCGGGCGTCCTTCTCCAGCGCATAGCCGGCGGCATTGTCCACCACCAGCAGGAACCAACGCGTCCCGCCCCGGCGCACGATCCCCTCGGCCAGGCTCTTGACCATGGAATGGCTATCGTAGGTCCATTGGAAGCCGGTGCGCGAGCAGGCCGTCCCCGTCAGGTCGGAGGTGATGCCCGTCGAATAGATCGCCACCCGGTTCCGGTTTCGCGTGATCCCCTGGACAGCCAGCGCAGCGCTGGACAGGGGCACGTCGACGATCGCCGCGACGTCGTCGACGTCGATCCAGCGCGTGGCCAGGGTCGCGGCGATGTCGGGCTTGTTCTGGTGGTCCGCGCTGATCACCTTGATCGGACGGCCGAGCACCTTGTTTCCGAAATCCTCCACGGCCATCCGGGCAGCCTCCACCGAACCGCCGCCGGAAAAGGACGAATAGCCGCCGGTCATGTCGGTCAGCACGCCGATCCTGAGCGGAGTTTCGGCCAGAGCACCGGACGCAAGGAGGCAGAAAAGGACCGTCATCCATTTGACCATGGTTTCCTCCGTTCTCTGTTGTCGTTGGTTATTGAGGCGCAGACCGTCGTTGCGCCCGGCCCGGACGCCCACCCGGCAGCACGGTCTCTTCGGTCGGGAACGGCGCGGGAGAGGAAGGCCGCGCTATGGCGTCGCGCGTTCAATGTGAAACGCACGACGCTATAGCTTCATGTTTGGCGATGGGATTCACGCTCCAAATCGATCCCGATTTTACGCGATCCGATCTATGCCGGACGGGGCAGGATCTTGCCCGGATTGAAGAGCCCGTCCGGATCGATCGCCGCCTTCAACACCTGCATCAGGTCGATGGCCGGTTGCCCGTGTTCCCGCACGAGATGCTTGGCCTTGCCAATGCCGACCCCATGTTCGCCGGTACAGGTTCCGCCCAAAGCCAGCGCCCGCCCGATCACCTGCTCATTGATCCGCTCGGCCTCCTCCCTTTCCTCGGGGTTCGCGCCGTCGATCAACAGGACCATGTGGAAATTTCCGTCGCCGACATGACCGAACAGCGGCATCGGCAGGGAGGAAGCCTGCACATCCTTGATCGTGTCTTCGATGCAGACGGCGAGCGCGGAGATCGGCACGCAGACATCCGTCACGAACGGCGTCGCGCCCGGCTTCAACTGAAGACAGGCGAAGAAGGCATCGTGCCGCGCCTGCCACAAGCGGGACCTGTCTTCCGGCCGGGTCGCCCATGCGAAGTCCTGGCCGCCCTGTTCGCGGGCGATCTCCCCGGCCAGGACGGATTGCTCCTCCACCGCGGCCGTGCTGCCGTGAAACTCGAAAAACAGGGTGGGCTGTTCGCTCAGCGTCGTCTTGCTGTATCGGTTGACCGCTTTCAACGTCAAGGCGTCCAGAAGCTCGCAGCGGGCGACGGGTATGCCGAGCTGCATCACCTGAATGACGGTCTGCACCGCCGCCGCGACGGTGGGAAACGCGCAGACCGCGGCGGCAACCGCCTCCGGCACCGGAAACAGCCGCAGCGTCAACTCCGTAATGATACCGAAGGTCCCTTCGGACCCGATGAACAGATGGGTCAGGTCGTATCCCGCCGCCGACTTCCGGGCACGGTTGCCGGTCTTGACGACCCGGCCGTCGGCACACACCACCGACATGGAGCGCACATTCTCCCGCATCGTCCCATAGCGCACGGCATTGGTGCCCGACGCCGCCGTGGCCGCCATGCCGCCCAGCGTGGCGTCCGCTCCCGGATCGACGGAAAAGAACAGGCCGCTGCCCTTCAGTTCCCGGTTCAACTGCAGCCGGGTGACACCGGCCTGGACCGTCACGTCCTGATCCTCCGGATGGATGGCCAGCACCCGGTTCATGCCGGACAGATCCACGCACAGGCCGCCGCGGACGGCAAGAACATGGCCCTCCGCCGAGCTACCGGCTCCATAGGGAATGACCGGCACGCGATGCTCCCGGCACAGCGTCACGACCGCCGCCACCTCCTCGGTGGTTTCGACGAACACGACGGCGTCGGGCGGCGCCGGGGGGAACTTCGATTCGTCACGCCCGTGCTGAAGCCGGACCGACTCCCCTCGGGAAAGCCGGGGTCCGAACCGATCGGACAAAGCCGTCACGAGCACCGTCGGCAAAGGCAGCGATGCATCCGGCGCAGTCCCGAATGTCGTCATGATTGTCCTCCCTTTTTTGGCTTTTCTCTTTGCCGCCGGTATCCCGCACCGGTCGGCTCATTCCGCAGCGTGCCGTTGACCGTCTCCACCCAGCGCGTCGAGCAACTCTTGGCGTCGCGGTTCCACGCGCCGCCAATGCTCCGCCTTGACCGGACCGAAGCCGCGGACTTCCAGGGGCCATGCCAGCAGAGCGCAGGCGGCCGGCAGAGTGGCGGTCGGCGTTGACAGGACCGCGCTCACGTCCGCTTCGAACAGGGCGATCAGCCGGCGCTCCTGAACCCGATCCTCCTGATAGCCGAAAGGATCGAACCGGGTTCCGCGCAGCCGCCGGCCATGGCGCAGCAGGCGGAGCAGCGGCAGGATCCAGCGCCCCTCGAAGGCCCGCTTGCGCCGTCGCCCCGTTGCGGGATCGACCGGCGCGATCAACGGCGGCGCCATGTGGATCTGGATTTTCGGCTCACCGTCGAAGGCGGCGGCGAGCCGCTCGCGAAACGCCGGATCGCTGTAGAGCCGCGCCACCTCATATTCGTCCTTATAGGCAAGCAGCCGGTAATAGGCGTCGGCGACGGTCGCGGTCAGCGCTCCCGCCACCCCTGCCAGCCGCACCTCGTGATCGCTGACACGCTGGAGCAGGCGGGTATAACGGGCGGCATAGGCACGGTCCTGATAAGCCTCCAGCTCCTTCGCGTAGAAGGCGATCCGCTCATCCGGCAATGAGGGAGGCGTAGCGGCCGCTCTGGCCGACCGGTCGTCCGGACCTCCGTTCAAGATCGCCTCCGCCGCCTCCGGTCGAGCCGCGACGATACGCCCGCAGCGGAAGGCGGCCTTGCTCATGGCGACCGCGGTGCCGTTGAGTTCGATTGCCCGCAGGATCGCCTGCTCTGCCAGAGGCAGAAAACCCTGTTGGTACGCCACGCCAACCAGCAGCAGGTTGGCGGCGATCGTGTCGCCGAACAGCCGGACCGCGAGGTCGCCCGCATTCAGGAACGATCCTTGTCCCGGATGGGTGACCGACTCCACCACGCGACGATGCCGCGCAGGATCGATGACGAGGTTCGGCGTGGAGACGAAATCGGCTGTGGGAGTGACGTTGAGATTCCCGATCACCGCCGTGCGGTCCGGGGTGCAACGCGATCGCGTCTCCGGCGTGGTCGCGGCAACGAGATCGCAGGCGATCAACAGGTCGAGCGCCCCGGCCGGAACGCGGGGCACATCCAGGACATGGTCTGCCGTCGCGATCTGGACATGCGAGACGACCGCGCCGTTCTTCTGGGCCACGCCGGTGAAGTCCAAAGTCCGGGCACTCAGCCCTTCGAGATGGGCGGCCATGGCGAGGATGGCGCCGACGGTCACCACGCCGGTGCCGCCCATCCCGGCGACGAGGAGGCTGAAAGGCCGGTCCGCCTCATGTTCCTTGACGTGCTGCGGGTCTGGGATCGTGGCGTAGCGTTCCTCGAAAAGATCGAACGCGGCACGCGCCGGGCGACGCGGCGCTGCACCCCGCACCGACAGCAGGGACGGGCAGAATCCCTTCAGGCAGGAGGTGTCCTTGTTGCAGGCCGACTGGTTGATCTGCCGCTTCCGCCCGAAAGCGGTTTCCTTCGGCTCGACGGCGATGCAGGTCGATTGGACGGAGCAATCGCCGCAGCCTTCGCACACCCGGTCGTTGATAAATACCCGCAGGTCCGGATCGGGCGCTTCGCCCTTCTTCCGGCGCCGACGTTTTTCCGCAGCACAGGTCTGGTCGTACAGGAGGACGGACACGCCGTCATAGTCCCGCAACTCCTGCTGTACGGCATCCAACTCATCCCGGTGGTGGAAGGTCGTGCCGGTAGGAAAGCGCGCGGTCGGCACGGGAGGCTCGCCGGTCTCGCCGACGAAGGCGATGCGGGCCACGCCCTCGGCCGCGACCTGTCGGGCGATTCCGTCGACGGTGGGAGCACCCTCTGTCGGTTGGCCGCCGGTCATGGCGACGGCGTTGTTGTACAGGATCTTGTAGGTGATGCGGGCCTTGGCCGCCACCGCCTGCCGGATCGCGAGAATGCCCGAATGCTGGTAAGTCCCGTCGCCGAGATTGGCGAACAGGTGCGGCAGGGTCGTGAAGCTCGACAACCCGACCCAGGGTGCCCCTTCGCCTCCCATATGGCTTGCCGTCCTGGTCTGCCGCTCGTCGCCCACCGCCATGATGTGGCAGCCGATCCCCCCGGCGGCCACGCTTCCGGTGGGCACGCGCGTGGAGGTGTTGTGTGGACAGCCGGAGCAGAAATATGGCTTGCGGACCAGAAGCGGCGGCCCGGCGGCGGGCCGGCCATCGTCGGCCGACAGCGGCGGAGCCGCGACGTCGATCCCGTGATCCCGCAGAACCCGGCCGAGCGCCCCCGCCACCAGTTCCGGCGAGAACTCCATCACCGCCGGCAACAGCGGTGTGCCGTTCCGCCAAGTCTTTCCCGCGATTTCCGGCCGCACGTCCGCCGCCATGTCGTACAGGATCTGGCGGATCTGCGCCTCCACGAACGAGCGCTTTTCCTCCAGCACGATCAGCGTCCGCTTGCCGCGGGCAAATCGGCGGATGCCTTCCGGTTCGACCGGCCAAGACAGTCCAACCTTGTACAGGGCGATCCCGGCCGCCACCGCGCGCTCTTCGGACCAGACGAGCAGGCGCAGCGCCCTGAGCAGGTCGTGATGAGCCTTGCCGACCGTGACGATGCCGATCCGCGCGTCCGGTGTGCCGAACAGCATCCGGTCGAACGGGTTCGCCCGTGTGAAGGCTCCGACGGCGGGAAGCCGTTCCTCCACCAGACGGCGTTCCAGCTCCGTCCGCTGCGCCGGCAGGCGCAATGCCGGGTCATGGTTCAGGCCGTGTGGCGGAACCACGAAATCCGCGGGCGTGGAGAAGCGGGGCAGAGGCGGCAGGACCAAGGTCTGGCCGCTCTCCACCGTCTCGGTGATCGCCTTGAAGCCGACCCAGAGGCCGGTGAAGCGGGACAGGGCGAAGCCGGCAAGCCCGAAGGTCAGATACTCGCCGAGATCGGCCGGATGGACGATCGGCATCATCGCCGCTTCGAACACATGATCGGTCTGGTGGGGAAAGGTCGAGGATTGCGCGGCATGATCGTCGCCGGCCACGGCCAGCACGCCGCCCTGTGCTGAAGTTCCGAGGATATTGGCGTTGCGAAAGACGTCCCCTGTACGGTCGACGCCGGGGCCCTTTCCGTACCACAGGGAAAACACGCCATCGACGCGCTTGCCGGGATAGGCGTCGATCTGTTGCGTGCCCCAGACCATGCTCGCCGCCAGATCCTCGTTGAGCCCCGGCTCGAAGCGGATATCGTGCCGGTCGAGCAGCGCCTTCTGCCGCCACAGCTCCTGGTCGACTCCACCCAGCGGGGAGCCGCGATAGCCGGACACGAAACCCGCCGTCTTGCGTCCGCTCTCCCGGTCGCTGCGCGATTGGTCGATCATGATCCGCAGCAGGGCCTGGGTGCCGGTCAGAAAGACACGGCCAGTGTCGCGGGTGTAGCGATGAGCCAATTCATAGGTTTCGTCGATGATCGCATCCGTCTGGGTCGGACGTTCCTGGGCGTTTCCATGCATTATGTTATTTTCCACTCATCCAGCTTCGGCGCGGAATTGGGGCCAGCCTTCCCCGACACCGGACGGGGATGCCGGTCGCTTTTTCGGACTTCGGCCAGGGCCGGCTTTCCTGGGAGGCTATGGTGGGAATGCCTACCGGGTCGTCGCTGCGGCGTCAGCCAGGCGCTTCCGCGCAAGCCGATCGGCGATCACGCTGGTAGGGAGTCCTTCCGCCTTCGAAAGCCGGAAGATGTCTTCCAACGTGCCGGCGATCCGGCCGACGTGATCAAGCATCCGGCCCATGTCGAAGGAGGGACCGGCATGTGCGGTGCTGATCACGCCGCCGGCGTTGATGACATAGTCCGGGGCGTAAAGTATCCCCCGTTCATGGAGGCGACGACCGTCCTCGGCCGTGGCAAGCTGGTTGTTGGCGCCGCCCGCGACAACGGAGGCTTTGAGGGTGGGAATCGTGGCGGCGTCCAGGGTGGCGCCGAGGGCACAAGGGGCATAGACATCGACATCGGCGGCACAGCAGGAAGCGATGTCGACGGCTTCGGCGGCGAACCGCTCCCGCGCCTCTTCCACCCTGTTCGGATTGGTGTCCGTCACGGACAGCCGGGCTCCCGCTGCGAACAGCCGTTCGGCCAGCCTCATGCCGACCGCTCCCAGACCCTGCACTAGGACGTGAATCCCCTCGACCGATCCCCGATCCAACCGGTGCCTCACCGCCGCGACGATGCCGTCGTAGACGCCGGAAGCCGTGAATGGCGACGGATCGCCGGCGCCGCCGTCCGGAACGCCGCGGATATGAGCCGTCACCGAACTCATCGCCTGAACGTCGGCCATGCCGATCCCGACATCCTCGCCGGTGACGAAACGTCCCTGGAGGCGCTCGATCTCGACCGCATAGGCCTGCAACAAGGCCGCGGACTTGTCCTTCGCCGGATCGCCGATGATGACGGCTTTGCCGCCACCAAAGGGAAGCCCAGCCATCACATTCTTGAAGGTCATTCCCCTGGAGAGGCGCAGTACGTCGGTCAGTGCCTCCTCATCGCTCGCATAAGGAACCATGCGGGTTCCGCCCATTGCCGGTCCGCGCAGGGTGCTGTGCAATGCAATGATTGCGCAGAGTCCGGATGCTTCGTCGCGACAGAAGTACACAGCCTCATGATTGTCGAACTGGCAGTGCTCGAACACGGACATTGAAGGAAGCCCCTGGATTACATAGGTTATTGCATGATTGCGACTATAGGAACCTCCGGAAAGGCAAGTATTGAAGAATCCTGCAGGGTGCAGCAGACCTAAATCCATCTAAAAATCATGGTCTTTCGTGGCTTCAATCGCAGAAATGCAATTTGTATTCCTTCTTGTGGATGTGCTTTTGCGAACTGATTACTCCCGCAAGGGCGGCCTGCCCAAGCTCTGGCTTTGGAGGGCGTCCGCCCCGGCCCTGCTGCCCAGTTCGCCGCCCCTATCAGGCGAGAGGCCCCCACTCTTCCCCTCGGGCTTCAACAGCGGATGGCATATCCTCTCATGGCGAGATCATACCGCCGCCATCGACTGTGACGGCCGTTCCAGTGACAAAGGAGTTGGTGGCGACGAACAGGATGGCCTGCGCAACGTCTCCCGGCTGGCCGATACGACGCGCTGATAGGCGGGTAGAAACCATCTCGAACATCGCCCACCGATCCACTTCTGTCATGCCGACGTGGAGGGGCGTGTCGATTGGGCCGGACCGATACAGCGTTGACCTGCACCGGCGCACGTTCAAGGGCAAGGCCGCGCGCCAGCACCGCCGCAATGCGCTCACGAAGATCCAGGGATAACGGACGTGCCATGATGGTTGACCTCCTACTCAGCCAACCCGTTGACTCACATACCCCTTGCCTCGGGAATCCTCATCCCCGTTCCAGACAAAAACAGACAGGCTCTAGCACTACTTTGGCAGTTCCGGCGTGATGGCACGAGATGAAGGCTGTTGTGCAGCCCAAGGGGTGAGCTGCGCTGGAGGCAATCATGCTGGAGGTTCGGACATGGGAAGCCGAGTTGGATGCTTGGCTGGAGCCGTTTCTGGACGCTCTCGGTCACAAGGCTCGACGCCGCTGGGCTCCGGTGTACATCCGCGGTCTGTGCGGCCGCACGGAACGCAAGAGCGTTCAGCCGATCGCCGCTGAGTTGACGCCCGGCGACTACGACCAGCTA
>NZ_JAGINO010000003.1 GCF_017876115.1 Azospirillum picis | reverse complement strand
GCTTGGTCACTTTGGCGAAGACATCATCAACAGCGAGCAAAGCAATCGCATTGGAAACGACGCATACAAATCGATAAAAGCCGGCTGTAGTACTAGCGCTTGTGGAACACCGGCGGGCGCTTTTCAAAGAAGGCGGTGATGCCCTCCTTGGCCTCGCCGTGATGCAGCGCCTCGACGAACAGGTCGCTTTCCCGGGCAAGCTGGGTGGCGAAACTGCCATAGGCCAGTTCCATCAGCTTCTTGGCCCGCCCCATGGCGCCGCTCGGGCCGCCGGCGATGGTTTGTGCCCAGGAGATCGCCTGTGCCAACGCCTGGCCGGGAGCCGTCAGTCGGTTGACGACGCCTGCCGCATGCAGGCGCGCGGCGTCGACCGGACCGCCGGTCAGCATCAGTTCGGCATAGAGCTGCGGCGGCAGGGCACGCGCCAGGGAAACCGAGGCGCCACCGTCGGCGGTCAGTCCGACCTTGACGTATGCCGTCAGGAACCGCGCATCGTCTGCGGCGACGATCAGGTCGCAGGCCAGCGCCAGCGAGAAGCCCGCTCCGGCGGCCGGTCCCTCGACCGCGGCGATGATCGGCTTGGGGCATTCGCGCATCGACCGCACCCAGCCGTGGAAGCGCTCGATCCCGTCCCGGTTCTCCGACCGCGACCGGCTGCCGTGATGATAAAGGTTGTTGAGATGCCCGCCGGAGCTGAAGGCACCGCCGGCCCCGGTCAGCACGACGGCGCCGACGCCGGGGTCGTGGGTTGCTTCGTCCAGCGCATCGCGGCCGGCCGCCATCATCCGCAGGCCGAGGGCATTGCGCGTACCGGAATCGCTCATGGTCAGCACCATGACGCGCCCCTGGCGTTCCACCGTCATGCTGCCGGTATCCTGACGTTCGTTCATGGTCGTTTCTTCCCCGGTTGTCGTTGCCCAGCGGAGCGAGCCTCGCCGGCTGGTGGAATCACTGTGCCAGCGGGCCGGCCGGGCACCAATCCGTACGACCGGTATAGGAAGGCTTCGGGTGGCGCGGGAAGCGCCTGTTTTTCCCCGACACCCCTTCCTAGATCAGGGTGAGGCGTATCGACGCGGAGAGGACAGGGCATGGCTCTGGCGCTTGAGCGGGAGGGGCGGGGGGATGGCCAGGGGCGCGGGAAGCGGCCGACGGCCGCGGCGGCCGTGCCGCCCTACGTGAACCGCAGCCTCATCCTGCTGTGCATCCTGTCCTTCGTCCTGCGTTTGCCACCGGAGTCCTTCGCCTTTGTCCCCGCCTATTTCTTCGGGACGGTCGAACTGGCCGGTCCGTTGCCGACCGCGGCGTTATGGCGGGGGCTGTTCGGGCATGTGCTGATCCATGGCGACCTGACGCATCTGATGTCCAACATGGCGGTGCTCTGGCTTTTGGGGGACGTTGTCGAGCGGGAGATGGGGCATGGCCGTTACCTGCTGCTGTTCCTGGGCGGCACGGTGGCGGCGGCCTTGACCGAGGGATTGGTGGCAACCGACCGCATGGCGCCGCTGATCGGGGCGAGCGGGGCGATCTGCGCGCTGATGGGCGGCTTCCTGTGGCTGCGTCCTTGCCGCGGACTGCTGTCGCGACGCTGGCTGCGGCGGCTGGTGCAGGGGGTGATCGCGGCTTTTGCCGGGCTGAATGCGGCAATGATGCTGGTGCCGCTGCCTGCCGATTCTCCGCTGACGGAAGTCGGATGGGGCGCCCATGCCGGCGGGGTGGCGGCCGGCCTGCTGCTGGGGGGGCTGCTGTGCCGCCCGGTGCGACGTCGCCGGCCTCCGCCGAACGGCGCCTGAACGGTTGCTTTTGCCCCACGTCCCCGAAATACTTGTGCGAATTTCTGCGGGAGCCGGGGAAACATGGGCAGCGATGCGGTTCTGGGCGTGATCGGCGGCAGTGGCCTTTACGACATCGACGGGCTGGAGAACACCCGCTGGGTCAAGGTGGACACCCCCTTCGGCGACCCGTCCGACGAGTTGCTGACGGGAGAACTGGGGGGGCAGCGTCTGGTCTTCCTGCCGCGCCACGGCCGGGGTCACCGCATCCCGCCGTCGGACCTGAACTTCCGCGCCAACATCCATGCGCTCAAGCAGTTGGGCGTGACGGAGATCCTTTCGGTTTCGGCGGTCGGTTCGCTGAAGGCAAACCTCCCTCCCGGCACCTTCGTGGTGATCGACCAGTTCATCGACCGGACCTTCGCCCGAGAGAAGAGTTTCTTCGGTGCCGGGCTGGTCGCCCATGTCGGGCTCGGGCATCCGGTTTGCGGCCGTCTCGGCGACCTGATCGAAGCCGCGCTGGTGGAACTGGACGTCCCCCACCAGCGCCGGGGCACCTACATGGTGATGGAAGGGCCACAGTTCTCCACCATCGCCGAATCGACCCTCTACCGGACCTGGGGCTGCGACGTCATCGGGATGACCAACATGCCCGAGGCGAAGCTCGCCCGCGAAGCTGAGATGTGTTACGCGACGGTCGCCATGGTCACCGACTACGACTGCTGGCATGAGGATCACGACCACGTCTCCGTCGACGCGGTGATCAGGGTGGTGATCGCCAATGCCGGAAGGGCGCGGGCGCTGGTGACGGCACTGGCCCCGCGGATCGCAGGCCGCGACGGCGCCTGTGCACAGGGGTGCCATAACGCCCTCGATGCCGCCATCATGACTGCACCATCCCATCGCGACCCGGCGATGCTCGAAAAGCTGGACCTGATCGTGAAACGCGTTCTTGGCTGAAGCGCCCCCCGCGTCCCTTCAGGCAGTCAGATCAAGTGCTTGGAATATGGCGCGGGCTCTTGCCGCCAGCTTGGGCATGAACGAAAGTAGGGGTGTGACCCCTATTCTGCTGCGTCTATATCATCCGTACATGCAGCCATTGGGGCTGCTGCAGGAAACCTTGCATGCTCCTGGACCGGCGCAAGGCAGCTTCCTGAAGCGAATGCTGATGTTCCTGCGGGCGCCCGATATCGATATTCAATATCACGGTAGTAGAGATGGCCACTGCCAAGCCGGCTGGAAATCCGTTTCTATGCCGGGTTCTTCCATGTCGACCGGATCTTTTGATACGTGTCGGTATGGAAGCCATGCGTATTGAGGAATTGTCGGACACATATTGCCATTTCTAGGATTTTGTTTGGAGATAAAACTGTCTGCCGATCGGCAAATGACGCGGCCTCGCACAGGCGTCATATCCACAACGAAGAGGAAACGTTCATGAAGCGCCGTTCCTTCCTGACCTCGGCCGGTGTCGGTGTGGCCGCCAGCACGCTGGCGGCCCCGGCCATCGCCCAGACGCATCCGGAAATCCATTGGCGGCTGGCATCCAGCTTCCCGAAGAGCCTCGACACCATCTATGGCGCCGCCGACACCATTGCGGCCCGCGTTTCCGCGGCGACGGACGGCAAGTTCCAGATCCGTCCGTTCGCGGCGGGCGAAATCGTGCCGGGCCTCCAGGTTCTGGATGCGGTGCAGAACGGCACAGTCGAGTGCGGGCACACCGCCAGCTACTATTATGTCGGCAAGGATCCGACCTTCACCTTCGACGCGACGGTGCCGTTCGGCTTGAACGCCCGTCAGCAGAACGCGTGGATCTACAATGGCGGCGGCATGGACCTGCTGCGCGAGTTCTTCGACGGCTACGGCGTCGTGAATTTCCCCGCTGGCAACACCGGCGTGCAGATGGGCGGCTGGTTCCGCAAGGAGATCAAGACCGTCGAAGACCTGAAGGGCCTGAAGTTCCGAATCGGTGGCTTCGCCGGACAGGTCCTTGCCAAGCTGGGCGTCGTGCCGCAGCAGATCGCCGGCGGCGACATCTATCCGTCGCTGGAGAAGGGCACCATCGACGCGGCCGAGTGGATCGGCCCCTATGACGACGAGAAGCTGGGCTTCAACAAGGTCGCCAAATACTACTACTATCCCGGCTGGTGGGAAGGTGGCCTGAATGTGTCGCTGCTGGTCAACAGGCAGCAGTGGGAACAGCTTCCCAAGCAGTACAAGGCCGTTCTGGAAGCCGCCTGCTTCGAGGCGAACCTGACGATGAATGCCAAGTACGACGCAGAGAACCCGCAGGCGCTTCGCCGTCTGGTCGCCGGCGGCGCCGTGCTCCGCCCGTTCCCGCGCGAGGTGATGGAGGCTTGCTACAAGGCCGCCACGGAGCTCTACGACGAGACGGCGAAGACCAACCCGAAGTTCGCCAAGATCTACGAGCCGTGGAAGAAGTTCCGCGACGAGGAGTATCTCTGGTTCCGAGTGGCCGAGAACTCCTTCGACAACTTCGCATTCACCGCCGGGCTGAAGCGCTGACCGTCTGGCCGGCACCCACGCGCACAGGCAACGGTTCCGGCCCCCGCCTATGGCGGGGGCCGGAACCGTTGCCCCGGATGCCGGCCAACCAATCAGACCAACCAATCAGACCAACCAATCAGACCAACCAATCAGACCAACCGATCAGGCCAATTGCATCAGGCCGGGCGGGCAGGGGCAAGGAGGTTGGCGGTCATGACCTGGACCACTTCATCCTTCTGGTTCAGCGTGGTGGTGGTCACCTTCAGGACGCCCTGATCCGGCCGTTTGACCGACCGGCGGGCTTCGATCACTTCCATTTCGATGCGCAGGACATCCCCCGGCCGCGTGGGGCGGGGCCAATTGATCGAGTCGACGCCCATGCCGATGTAGCCACCGGCGAGGCCGGCGGTGCTTCCAACGATCATCCGCATGGTCAAGCCTGCGGTATGCCAGCCGCTGGCGGCAAGCCCCTTGAACAGCGTCTCCCTGGCGGCCTCGGGGTCGAGATGGAAGGGTTGTGGATCGAAGCGTTCCGCGTAGGCCATGATCTCCGCCGACGTGACCTCCAGCGGACCGCCAGTGAAGCGGTCGCCCGCCGCGAAATCGTCGAAATAGCGCATCGTCGGACTCCCCCTCGTCGCCGTGGCAAAGACGTTGCCGGTTCGATATGATACAGGTCTGTCTCTTTTTTGGATGGTAGAGACAGGTCTGTATCATTGTCAACCGCCGGCGTGAGCGTGCCGGGAAGCGGGGCGGGGATGGGAGAACAGCGGACCGGAACCGCAAGGAGGCCGGCGCGGGAGAGAATCCTCGATACCGCGGCGGAACTCTTCTATCGGGAGGGCATCCGGGTGGTCGGCATCGATACGATCATCGCGCGTTCCGGGGTGGCGAAAATGAGCCTTTACCGGAATTTCGCCTCGAAGGACGAGTTGGTCTGCGCCTATCTGGAGCGGAACAGCGTTCTGCATTCCCAGTGGTGGGAGCGGGTGACCACCCGCCACCCCGGTGATCCGCGCGCGCAGTTGAAGGCGCTGTTCCAGTCACTTGGCCACTGGCTCAGCCATCCGAAATTCCAGGGCTGCCCGTTCGCCGCTGCCGCTGCCGAATTGCGCGATCCGGCCAATCCGGCGCATGCCCTGGCGGTCGCGCACAGACAGCAGGTCAGGATGCGCCTGCATGCGCTTGCGGCGGCGGCGGGTGCCGACGAACCCAATCGCCTGGCCGCACACCTGCATCTGCTGATGGAAGGCGCGTACGCTGCGGGGCGGACGTTGGAGTCCGAACCTGGAAGCGAGCCTGTGGCGAGTGCCGCGGCGATCTTGATCGACGCGGCATGCGGATAGGGCATGTCAGGAGATGAGGGTCGGCGCTAAAGCAATGGCTGGAGCCATCGGCGCCGGCTACTCCGCCGCGGTCACCCGGTCTCGGATCGACTGACCGGGGCGGTAGTCCTGCAGGCGGGTTGCGCGCAGCCCGCGCATGCCGTGGCTGTCGATCAACCGCTGCCACGACAGGAATTCCTCCACCGACAAGGTGTAGCGGCGGCAGGCCTCCTCCAGGCTGATCAGGCCCGAGCGGACGCCGGCAACCACTTCCGCCTTGCGGCGCATCACCCAACGCTTCGTGTCGGGCGGGGGTAAATCATCTTCCGTCATCGGACGCCCTTCCGGGCCAATGACCGATGCACCGGCCGCGATGTCGTCGGCGGTGTCGAGTACTGCGAGTTCCATGCGCGGACGCTCCAACCACAAACCGTGGATTACACGATTTCGGGGTACTTTAGGGGACGCCGCTTAACAAATGCCTAAACGATAGGGTTAACGTTTCCTGTCGGGTTAACCCCTACCTCGGAAGGGTGGTGAGGGTGAGCGGGGCTGCCTTCCCGACAGGCGAGCCTCGCCGGTTCAGTAGACCATTGTCAGTTTCGACAGCGGGACTTCGCTGGAACCGACGGTCAGGACCGTCTCGCCGTCCTTGTTGTTGCCGATGCCGGCGACCGTGCCGAAGGTGTAGGTGGTGGCCTTGATGGTATCGGTCTTGTTTTCGGCGAGCGGGGCGACGTTCATGCGGTAAGTCCCGGGCTGCACCGCGCGTCCCTGGTCGTCCTTGAAGTCCCAGCTGATCGCGTGCTTGGTGCCGGCCGAGGTCTCGCCCTTCATCGACCGCACAATGTTGCCCTTGGCGTCCAGGATATCGACGCGCACCGACTTGGCGCCGGAGTCGAGCTCGTATCCCAGGGGCGTCTGGGTCATGCCCTGGGTGTACTGGAAGGTGTCGCCTTCGAAGGAAACGGTCCGGCCGAGATAGGCGAGGTTGGTGGACGCGGTACCGGCGCTCTGCAGCTTGACCAGCTTGTCCAGCCGGCTGTTGGTGCCGATGTTCTGCTCGACGTTCGCGAAGTCGACCAACTGCTTGGTCATGTCGTTCGTGTCCATCGGCTTCAGCGGGTCCTGGTTCTTCATCTGCGTCGTCAGCATGGTCAGGAAGGTCTCGAAATTGTCTCCGAGGCCTTTCACCGCTGCCGAGGTCTTGTCGCCGTCGGTCTGCGGCTTGGCCGTGGTTGGCGTCGTCTTCGACCCGGTCGACAGCCCGGACGAATAGGTCCCGTATTGATTCAGCGACGGTGCCTTGTCGGTGGTGTTCGTGGTGGTCGTCATGGCGATCGTCCTTCATGGCCTTTCGGCCGGTATCTCGATGGTCGGCGGAGCCGAGAATGGGTGGCGCGCGATCAGGCGCGGATGTCCAGGCGTCCGTTTCCGAGGGTCGCGGTATAAACGGTGGTGTCGCCACCATCGTCGTCACCATCCCCGCCGAAGCCACGCCGGCCGGCGCCCTTTCCCCGGCCTCCCCCCCGGCCGTCGCTGCTGAAGGGATTTCCCTCACCGCGCAGGCTGAAGTTGAGGCTGTTGGAGTCCGTTTGCAGCCCAGCGTCTTGCAAGGCTCGTTCCAACCCACGGCTGTCGCGCTGGAGAAGTTCGAGCGTCTGCGCCTTCTCGACGGCGACGATCGCGTTGACCCGGCCATCCGGGGCGATATCCAGCTTGATGTCGATCCGGCCCAGTTCGGCGGGATGAAGGTTGATGGTGAACTGGTCGACCTCGTCGGCGGCGTGCTTCTTGATGTGGACGGCGATCTGGTCGTTCACCCCCATCGGCATCCCGGCGCTGCCGCGTGACGGGCGAAGCATCGCTGCCGCCTGCGGCTGATCGAGCGCGGCCGGCCCGCCATGTCCTCCTTCCATCGCCGCCAGTGCAGGGTGGTTGTGGGGACCGGCCGCACCCGTCCCGCCCGCGACCGGTCCGGTGGCATCGACGGCCTCCAGGGCTCCGGCGGTCGCCTTGCCCGTGGCAGGGGACACTTCGGCCGGCGGCACAAGGGTCGGCGCCACCGGCTGCGGCATGGGCGCTGCCTGGTTCTGCGCCTGGGGCTGGGCATCGTTGCGGCTGCCGCCATCCGCGGTTTGCCTGCCGTTCGCCTTGGTCTCACCGGATTTCGCCTTTGCCGCCGCCAGAAGGTCGGCGAACCGGTCGGGAAGGGGCGTGTCCTCGTCGGTCGGCAGCGCTTCGGTGCCGGCGCCATCGGCCTGGGGGGCAAGCTGGGAGGCGTCCTGCAAGGCGGTGGCGGCATCGCCGTTCTTTTCGCCCGACCGGGCCGTGGCCCTGGCGTCGCCCAACGCCGCCTCGGCGCCGGCAGCCCCGGCGCCTGCGGCCTGTGCCGCCTGCTGGGCGCCGGCCGTCTGCGCCGCCGCGTCGACGGCGGTTGCCGCCACCGGACCGTCGGCTGCGGCGCCATCACCGTCCTGCCCGTTGTCGCCGCCCGCCGCCCCCCCAGCCGACGTCAGGCTGGCGAGGATCAGTCCGCTGGCCGGGAGGATGGGCTGGGCGACGGTTTGGGCCTGGGCCGCCACGTCCTGCCCGGCGAGGAGCATTGGGTCGGCCGAAGCGGCGTCGTCCTGGCTGGCCTCGTCACCGCCTGAACCTTCCATGGCTTCATCGGACGCCGTTGCATCGACCGCTGCCCCATCGACCGCCGTCCCGCCGCCCACAGGCTGGTCGGCGGAGGCGGCAGCCTCGCCCGTCTGCCGCGCGGGCGTGGTGCCGCCTCCTGCCGCGGCGGCATCCGCCTTCGCGGTTCCCTTGTTCGATTTGGCGTCGGCGGCCTTGTCGGCCGGGCGCTTGTCCGTCCTGTTCGTCTTGTTGCCGTCCTGCTTGTCCTGGACGGAGCGCTCGTGCCGGGCGGGCGGCTGCCTATCGTCGGCCTTTTCAGCCCTTCCGGCGGCCGATGCGGAAGCCGCATCGTCGCGTTCGGACTTGCGGTTGGCATCCTCGATCCGATTCCTTTGCGGATCGACCCGAGGTTCCGGCCGCACCGGCGCCTTGCGCTGGCTTTCCGCCGCCCGCGCCTCCTTCGCTTCGCGCCCGCTGTCGCGGGCTTCGGCCGCGGCCTGTTCGCGCTTGCGTGCCGCGGCGTCGGCGAGCATGCGGTCCATCATCTTGGAAAACATATCGTTCTGCGCCGCCGTCCCGTGTGTCTGCTGGGGCTGGGCCATGCCGTCGAACAAGGATGCGGCGATGCTGTTCGATTGGATTGCCATGGAGTGGTCCCTCAAGACGGCTGGCGGCGCCGACGGTGGCGCATCGGCTCCAATGCAATGGGCGGGCCAGTTGGAGGGATCGTGAGCCCGAACCTCGCGACGGCCGTAAGGGGGAAGTTTCCGCCGCCCCGCCGCCGGGAACCGGCAAAAGGAACCGGCAAAAATGGCCGGGGCCGGAGCCATTCTTGCCGCGGTCCGACCGGGACGTCCCGCCAACGAAAAAGGCCGCCCGGTGAGGGGCGGCCGTTCGGATCGCGTGGGCGGCAGGGTTCGCGTGGCTGGCTACAGACGAGTGTTGAGGGCCGCGGAGGTGCGTGGGCCGCTGGGAGGCGCCGAATAGCCGCGGCCGCCGCCCATGTGCGCGGCATAGGCGGTGCTCGGCGCCTTCTGCTGGCGGCTGATCACGCCGACGACGGTATCCACCATCACCTTCTGCGCAGCGCTTCCGACGCGCAATGCCTCGGCATTGTCGGCGGTGGCGGCATAGAGCTTCCCCGTCGCCTCCTTCAGGGCCGTCTTCAGCTCGGGCGGCAGGCTGGCCAGACCGTCGCGATCGACGCGGAGCAGGCGCGACACCTCCTCGTAGACAAGCGTCATCGGCTGCTTGTCCTTGACGATCTGAGCCAGTTCCTTGGCGGGCCGGCGGGCGCGGACCGCGGCGGATTCGCGCTCCAGCAGGGCGGTCAGGCGAACCATCAGCTCGACAAGCGCAATAGCCCGCTCCTGGGCGTTCTTCGGCAGGTTGGCGGTGGGCCTGGCCTGTTGGGGAAAACGGACGTCGACCTTATCCATGACTGGCCTCCTGGGCGCGAAGAAGTTCTCCGTAGACCTGATTGGCGATGCCGAAGCCGCCGCGCCGGGAGATCTGCTTGCCGAACTGCTCGACCAGCATCGGGCGGAACATGTCCTCGCCGCGGCCGCCGCCGAAGGTCTCGTCGGTGGGAAGGCTCTCGAACATCGGGCTCAGCATCTGGCTGATGAACTGGCTTTCGAACTCGTCGGCGGACTTGTGGAGCTGGGCAACCTTTGCCGGTCCAACCTTTGCCTCCAGGTCGGAAATCTTCGCCAGGGTGCGAAAGCCATAGCCGGCCGCCTGCGCGCGCTCGACCAGGGAGGGACCGCGCGGCGTCGGTGCGCTGGAAAGGCTGGGGCTCAGGTCCATCAGATCACCTCGATCTCGGCTTGCAGGGCACCGGCGGCCTTGATCGACTGGAGAATGGCGACCATGTCCCGCGGACCCACGCCAAGCGCATTCAAGGATTGTACCAACTCCTGCAGCGTCACCCCGGAGCTCATCACGGCAAGGCGGTTGTTGGACTGGTCGTCGACCTGGATGTCGGTGCGTGGCACCACCGCGGTCTGTCCCTGGCTGAAGGGACCCGGCTGGCTGACCTGCGGCGTCTCGGTGATCCGGATCGTCAGGTTGCCCTGGGCGATGGCGACGGTGGAGATGCGGACATTCTCGCCCATGACGATCACGCCGGACTTCTCGTCCACCACCACCCGCGCCACCTGGTCGGGCGTGATGCGGAGCTGCTCGATCTCGGTGATCAGGCCGACGACGTCGCCTCGGCGCGCATCCGGCACGTTGAGCAGCACCGACGACGGGTCGGTGGCCTGGGCGCGGTTCCCGCGTAGCTGGATGTTGATGGCGGTCGCCACCCGCTGTGCCGTGGTGAAATCAGGGTTGCGCAGGCTCAGGCGCAGCACCGGCAGTTCCGCCAGCGAGAACTGGATCTCCCGCTCGACGATGGCGCCGGAGGAGATGCGGCCGGAGGTCGGCACACCGCGAGTCACGCTGGCGCCCTGGCCCTGGGCGGAGAAGCCCGACACCGCGATCGGGCCCTGCGCCACCGCATAGACCTCGCCGTCGGCGCCCATCATCGGCGTGACCAGCAGCGTGCCGCCCAGCAGGCTCTTCGCGTCGCCCATGGCAGACACGGTGACGTCGATCCGGGTTCCCTGGGCGGCATAGGCGTTGAGCGTCGCCGTCACCATCACCGCCGCCACGTTCTTGGTCCGCAGGTTGGTGCCGCGCGTGTTGACGCCCATCCGCTCCAGCATGCCGGTCAGGCTCTGCTCGGTGAAGGGCGAGTTGTTCAGGCTGTCGCCGGTGCCGTTCAGGCCCACCACCAGCCCGTAGCCGATCAGCATGTTGTCGCGCACGCCCTCGACGTCGACGATGTCCTTGATGCGCGCGGACGCCGCCTGCGCCGGGGCCGCCAGGCAGGCCAGCACGACCAGGGCGGAAAGGACCGCCCCCACTGCGGCGGCGCAGGCGCGGCGGTCGAAAAGGCAAAGGGCGAAGCGGATCATGACACTGGCACTCCTGAACGCGTGCCCTTCCCTATACAAGCTCCATGCCAGCCGCCTATCTGCACGGATTTCTGGACTTGTCCTGAAAAACGCCCGCGTGTTGGCGCCTTTCGGTCACAGCAACGCGGCAAATTTTGCCGGATTGCGGCAAGGCTTGACCGGATGTTAAGGTTGACCCATCTAGAGTGTGCGCGTTTACGCATCCTTTACTGCAAACGGTTGCACGGATCATGAAAGTCGAAGGCACCGGAAACATTCGCGGCGGCGGGTCGGTCCGCCGTACCGGCAAGGCCGAAGGCTCGTCCGGCGCCGCGTTCTCCAAGCAGCTCGTCGGTGAGGCCGGAGCGGCCCACGGCGTCAGCGGCACCGCCGCCGCCGCCGGCGTCACGGGCGTGCTGGCGCTGCAGGAGGTCGATGCGACCGATGACGCCACGGCGCGTGCGTCGCGCGGCAAGATGCGGGCGGAGGAGATGCTCGATCGGCTGGAGGAAATCCAGCATGGCCTGCTGTCGGGTACCCTGTCGGCACAGAAGCTGATCGACTTGTCCAAGGTCGTCCAGTCCCGCCGTGTTCACGTCGATGATCCCGACCTGGCCGAAATCCTTGATGAGATCGATCTGCGCGCACAGGTGGAATTGGCCAAGCTGACTTCCTGAGCGCCGGACGCGCCGGTCCGGACGCACAGCGCGGCGGTTGAGGCGCCCTGGGTTCGCCCGCGGCAAATCTTTTTTATTCCAAAGGCTTGTTCGGCTGTTGTAGGGGCCAACCATAGGGTTGCGGTCGCGCCGTCGCGTGCATATACTCCGCGCCGCCCGGATCACCCCTTTTTCGCTGGATGCTTTCGGATGACGTCGCCGCTTCTGCCCCAGAACTATTCCCCGTCGGACGACGAGGAGTTCATGAACCCGACAATGCGGGAGTATTTCCGTCAGAAGCTGCTGCGCTGGCGCGCGGAACTGCTGGCGGAATCCACCGGTACGCTGAACAGCCTCCAGGAAGGCGGCATTCAGGAACCGGACATTGCCGACCGCGCCTCGGCGGAAACGGACCGCGCTCTCGAGCTGCGCACCCGCGACCGTGAACGCAAGCTGATCTCCAAGATCGATGCGGCGCTGGAGCGTCTCGTCGATGGTAGCTACGGCTACTGCGAGGAGACAGGCGATCCGATCTCCGTGCGCCGGCTCGACGCCCGCCCGATCGCGACGCTGAGCCTGGAGGCCCAGGAGCGCCACGAGCGGATGGAGCGTACCCAGCGCGACGATTGACGCGCCGGCCGGGACGCTGATTCGGCCGTCATTGCGGCGCCGCGGCGGCGGCTGACGCCGTTTGCCCGGCGGCATGCTCGATCATGTGGCGGGCGATCTGGCGTTCGCCCGTAAAGACCGCATCCGCACCGCTGCGGTCGGGATGCGCCACCGCCTTGCCGTGCCGGGCGCGTGCCGCCATGGCGATCGACGGGATCGGCATGCTCGCCAGCTCGACGGGCATGCCAGTTCGACGGTCGCGCCACTTTCCAGCGCATCGGGGACCGTCACCAGCAGAAGCGCGGTTCCCCCGACACCGGATCGCTGCAGGATGCAGGCGGGGCCGACATCTTCGGCCGGCTCTCGGATTTCATCCATGGTGCCCCGTGCCCGTCCTGTCGGTCGGCGCCCTGGTGGCTCTACCCGGTACGGCATGCATGACCGGCTGGCGGGCGTGGGATCGGCCACCGCCGGTCAGGCGGGGGCGCCATCCGCCCGGTGCCGACCATAACCCAGGGTATGGTCATCCCGGCCGCGGTTGCCGGCACCGCACGCCGACGCAGATTGCTTGGCGTACCGAGAGGGTGATCGGGGGAATGACGATGAGAGCGAAGCTGCTCCTGATGGCCTACGCCACCTGTAGCCTGCTGGCAGCTTGCGCCGGCCTGCAGACAGGCGAAGGAGCATCGGGCCGAGCCGGCGATGCGCCGGTCGGCTTGACCATGCAGCGCGATACCGGGCAGTCCGGCGGCAGTGCGCAGCTTCGTTCCCCCGATCCGGCATCCGACGGCATCACCAACGGCTGGACCTCCTAGAGGGAGGGGTACGGCGTCGGCCATGGCGCGCCCGACGGCATTGCCAACAACCAGATGGACTGGAGCGAGTAGGTCCGGCCTCGTTTCCCGCATCGTGGACGGCTCGGAGTGGAACCAATCCGGTCATCGTCGGGTTCGAAATTCGCACAATGATGTGCGGAACCACCTACGGAACTTCGATCGCGGGGGAGAGCCATGGACAACGACACCTTCAACCTCAACATGAGGAAGTTCCTGAAGCAGGTCGGCGTCACCTCGCAGCGCGAGATCGAGTTGGCTGTCGGCCGCGCGCTCGCCGAGGGCCGCCTCAAGGGGAACGAGACGATTTCCGCCCGCATCGTCCTGACCGTCGACGCCATCGACCTGACCCATGAGGTCAAGGCGGACATCGCGCTGGAGTAGGCGTCACCCCGGGGGGCAAAGCCCGCTTCGCGCCTGTTGGGATGACCTCACCAGGGCGAGCGACCGGATGTTGAGCCCGTCGCGGCTTTCAGGTAGGGATCGGGGCGATCACCCCTCCACGGCGAGGGGAGCCCCGGCCTATGAGCGACACCCCATGAGCGACGACCCTGATTGCCTCGGCATGTGCGCCATCGACGGCGACGTCTGTACCGGATGCGGCCGCACCCTGGACCAGATCAACGCCGCGATCGAGGCCGGCGAAACCGACACCGGCGGGGCCGGGCGGCGGGAGGAGTAAGGGGGCGTGTACCGCCGGGGCGGGATGATTGCGGTCCGTGCCTGTTTGCTGGGAAGGCATCACGACGTGAAGCAACCGAGGAGCAGACGATGAACGACCGAGACCAGGCCTCCGGACAGACCCCCAAGCGTGACGATGCCTCCCAGCAGCCTCAGACGGGCGGCCCCGGCAAGATCGACAGCCGGACCGAGAAGGCCCAGGAGGAGGCAGCGAAGGATCGGGCTCGCCAGGGCGGATACCAGTAAGCCGCGCGGCGGCCGGCAAGACGGCGGCCGGCAGGATCGGTTCGGCAAAAGCGTCCGACGGGCAGAAATTGCCAGTCCGACGGACGGGCCGGCCGAGGGCTGAGGGCCGGCACCAGGCGCCCGGAAGAACGCAAAGTGTGGCCGGCGGTCGTTGACCGCCGGCCACACGCGTTCCATCAGAACGGCATGATGATGTCGTAGAGCTGCTGGCCGTAGCGCGGCTGCTGGACGTCGCTGATCTGGCCGCGTCCGCCGTAGGAGATGCGGGCCTCGGCGATCTTCTCGTAGCTGATGGTGTTCTGCGCGGTGATGTCCTCGGGCCGGATCACGCCGTGGATCTGCAGGTCGCGCACCTCGAAGTTCACGCGCACCTCCTGCCGGCCCTGGATGACGAGGTTGCCGTTGGGGAGGCTCTGCGTCACCAGCGCCGCCACCTTCAGGTCGATCTTCTCGTTGCGGTCGACCGACCCCTTGCCGTCGTTGTTGGTGTCGCTCGACAGATCCACCAGGTTGGAGGCCGAGGCCCCCGCCGGCAGCACGCGGTTCAGCGTGGCGCCCTCGAGGCCGAACAGGCTCGGCATGCCGGCCTTCTCGCTGTTGGCGCGCGACCGCTTGCTCTCGTTGGCGACCTTGGCCCTGTCGTCGATCGAGATGTTGATGGTCAGGATGTCGCCGACCTTGACGGCGCGCTGGTCCTTGAAGAAGGCCTTGGCGCCGGTCCGCCACAGCGAATTCGGATTGCGTTCCGTCGGCAGCGGGGTGGGCATCGGCAGGCTGACCGGCTGATAGCCCGGCTTGGCCTGCGGGTCCTGGATGGAGGAAAGCTCCGGCGCCTTGCCGATGTCGGCGATGCGCGAGGCGGCGCCGCAGGCGGTCAGCGACAGCGCGGCGGTCGTGACCATCGCGAAGCGGATCAGGCGGGCGGTCTTGGTGGCGGACATTGGAGCTTTCTCCTTACTGCGCGATGGTGCCGGGCTTTGCCACGGCGACGACGTTGGGGCCTGCGACCGTCGCTTCGACGATGCGGTTGGACTGGGTGTTCACGACGCGGATGACCTCGCCCCGCCCGCCGTCCTGCAGGGCCTTGCCCTGAGTGGTCAGCGTCATCGACGGCGTGGCCAGGGTGATGGTGACCATGGCGCCCTTGTCGACCATGCGCGGCGACTGCAGATCCCGCAGCCGCACCGGCTGGTTGGTCGAGATGCCGCGCTTCGGGGTCATCCCGACGAGCTGGATGTCGGTGGCGGCGGTGTCGCTGGTGGTCTGGTCGGCGCGCATGTCCTGCCAGTCCACGTCGCCCGGACCGATGATGTCGCCCGGAACGACGCGGCGCGTCAGCACGGGGATCTGCACCACGCCGAACGCGCGTCCGGACACCGGCAGGCGAACCTGGGGCTGGGTTCCGGTCACGACGATCTCGGCGGCGAAGCGGCCCTGTACCGGGCTGTAGTAGAGGTTCTCCACCGCCAGGCTGCCGGCGCCCTGGGGCGCGCGCAGCTCCACCGCGCGGTTGTCCATCTCCATCTGCAGCCGCCCGGCGGTGATCACCTTCGCCAGGGCATCGGACAGCACGGCCTCGACATGGGGCATGCCATAGACGATGTCCGGCGCCGGCTGGGCCGCGGCAGCCACTCCGGTCACGGTGGCCGCGACCGCGGCGGTCGGGATCGCCAGCAGGGTGGCGCCGGCGAGGAGCAGAGCGGAGAGGCGGCGGGCGGTGGTCATGGTGGCAAATCCCGAACTGGAGGCCGAAGAGAAGCGCCGGGGCCGGCGTTACTTCATCTGGCTGGCCTGCTGCATCATCTCGTCGGTCGTCTTGATGACCTTGGAGTTCATCTCGTAGGCGCGCTGGGCGGTGATCAGGGTCGTGATCTCCTGCACCACGTTGACGTTGGAAGTCTCCAGGGCGCCCTGGGTCACGCGGCCGAAGCCGGGAGCACCGGGGTTGCCGGTCACCGACTGGCCCGACGCGCCCGATTCCAGGAACAGGTTGTCGCCGGTGGCTTCGAGCCCGGCGGCGTTGGCGAAGGTGGCGAGCTGGATCTGGCCGACGTTCTGCGTCGCCGTCTGGCCGTCCAGCTTCACCAGCACCTCGCCCGACGAGTTGATCGACACATCGACCGCGTCGGTGGGGATGGTGATGTTCGGCTGGATCGGATAGCCGTCGGCGGTGACGATCATGCCTTCCGGCGACAGCTTGAAATTGCCGGCGCGGGTGTAGGCCGTATCGCCGCTGGGCAGCGTCACCTGGAAATAACCCGAGCCGTTGATGGCGACGTCCAGCTTGTTGTCGGTGATGTTCAGGTTGCCCTGCTCCAGCACCCGCGCCACCGCGGCGACGCGCACGCCGGCGCCGACCTGCACGCCGGTCGGCACCACGGTGCCGGCATCCGACGAGGTCGAGCCGATGCGGCGGAAGTTCTGGTAGAGCAGGTCCTGGAACTCGGCGCGCTGCTTCTTGAAGCCGGTCGTCGTCGAGTTGGCGATGTTGTTGGAGATCGTCTCGACGTTGAGCTGCTGGGCGATCATCCCGGTGGCGCCGATGGCGAGGCTGCGCATTGTGGTCTTCTCCTCTCGTCTTCGGTCGGGTTCAGGCGGTGCGGCCCAGTTTCTGGAGCATGCCGCGGATGCGCTCGTGTTCGTTCTCGATCATGCGCTGGGCGGACATGTACTGGCGCTGGATCTCGATCATCTGCGTCATCTCCACGACGGGCTTCACGTTGGAAGTCTCAAGCAAGCCCTGTGCCACCTTGGTGTCGGCGGGGGCCGGTTCCGGCTGCTCGTCGGTGACGTAGAGGCCGTTGCCGACCTCGGTCATCAACTGCTCCTTCTTGAAGGTAACGATGTTCAGCTTGCCGACTGGGCCGAGCTCGGTGGCGATGGTGCCGTCGCCGCTGACCTTGATGTCGGTGGTGCCGGCCGGGACGGTCAGCGGCTGGCCGTTGTTGGCCAGAAGCGGCAGGCCGCCGGCGTCGACGATCTGGCGCTGGTCGTTCAGGCGGAAGTTTCCGGCTCGGGTGTAGCGCGGGCCGCTGGCGGTATCGACCGTGAAATAGCCCTGGCCGGTCAGCGCCAGATCCAGCGGGTTGCCGGTCTGGGTCATCGGGCCGTTGGACAGGTCGCGCACGACGGCGCGGTCCTGGACGAAGCTGACCTTCTCGTGCAGGCCGGGCTTTTCCAGGAACTCGGTGAACAGCATCCGCTGGTTCTTGTAGCCGGTCGTGTTCATGTTCGCGATGTTGTTCGACGTAACGTCGAGCTGGCGCTGCAGGGCCATCTGGCGCGACAGGGCGACGTAGATCGAGTTTTCCATCTTGCGGCCTTTCAACCTTCAATGGGGTCGGGCAACGGAACCGTCCGACCGGCGCCAAAAGCAATGCAGACGGCGTGCCAACTCCGGCGAGGCCGCGGGCGCCGGGTCTGCTTGGCGAAATCCGGGCGTTCCCGCCATGTCGGGCAGGGGATGCCGGGCAGAAACTGCCGGGGTGCGGGAGGTCCTTGCCGGGTACGCTCGGGCAAGTCTCGCCCGTTCCCGCCGCATGGAGCCGGCGGCGGGGCGATAAGGGCCTATCCGCCGGCCGAAGGGCGTGGCGGAGGGCGGAGGGCATGGACCGGATGCCGCGTGGCCGCGACGGCGGTTTCCCGGCACGGGGGTCCGGGCAGACCCAATCAAGAACCGTGCCGGATTGTATCAACCTGGCCACAGGTGGGAGGACACCGCCCACTCGAAAGGAGTTATTAACTATCCCAAAAGTAGTTTCGAGCTGCGCAAGCGGTGGATGGTCCGCCTCACTGCGCTCCCCGAACGACTTCAGGATGCCATGGCTTCCGAAACCGACGCCGGCGAACTTTCGACCGAAGGCCTGCCGCGGAAGAAATTCAGCGGCAAGAAGCTGGTTCTGTTTGTCGTCCTTCCCCTGGTGTTGCTGATCGGCGCCGGCGCCGGCGTCTATTTTTCCGGTCTGCTCGACAGCCTGCTGGGCAAGGAGGAGAAGGCGGCGGAGGGGGAGCATGCCGCGGCCGAGGGTGAGCATGGCGCCGATCCGGCCCAGCCGGACGCGCACGCGGCACCCGTGTTCTACGACCTGCCGGACATGCTGGTGAACCTCAACACCGGCAACAAGCGCCCGGCCTTCCTGAAGATCAAGATCTCGATCCAGCTCACGAAGGCGGAGGATGTCGGTGCGGTCGAGCATGTGCTCCCGCGCATCATCGACAATTTCCAGGTCTATCTGCGCGAGCTGCGGCTGGAGGACCTGCGGGGATCGGCCGGCATGTACCGCCTGCGTCAGGAACTGCTCCTGCGCATCACCGCCGCGGCGTTTCCGGTCAAGGTGAAGGACGTCCTGTTCAAGGAAATGCTGGTCCAGTAGGGACCGGCGGCTGAGGGGTGGGGCAGGGGTGCGGGGCTAGGGGCAAGGGCGGGGTTACGGGCCATGAGCGACACCGGTGAACTGAGCGAAGAGGAAAGGCTGGCCGCCGAATGGGCGGCACTGGCCGAAGACAGCGGTGATGTCGGGGACATGGGCGGCGGCTCCACCCGCGTCCTGAACCAGGACGAGATCGACAGCCTGTTGGGCTTCGACCAGGGCGGGGCCGGCGACGGCGACAATTCCGGCATCATGGCGCTGGTCAACTCGGCGCTGGTCAACTACGAACGCCTGCCCATGCTGGAGGTGGTGTTCGACCGCCTCGTCCGCATGATGTCCACGAGCCTGCGCAACTTCACCTCCGACAATGTCGAGGTCAGCCTCGACCAGATTTCCTCGGTTCGTTTCGGGGACTACCTGAACTCCATCCCGCTGCCCGCGATGCTGTCGGTGTTCAAGGCGGAGGAATGGGACAACTACGGCCTGATGGTCGTGGACTCCGCGCTGATCTATTCGATCGTCGACGTGCTGCTGGGCGGCCGGCGCGGCACCGCGGCCATGCGCATCGAGGGCCGCCCCTACACCACCATCGAACGCAACCTCGTGGAGCGCATGGTCCACGTCGTGCTCTCCGACCTGTCCGCCGCCTTCGACCCGTTGTCGCCGGTCACCTTCCGCTTCGACCGGCTGGAGACCAATCCCCGCTTCGCCACCATCGCGCGGCCCGCCAACGCGGCGGTGCTGGTCAAGCTGCGCATCGACATGGAGGATCGCGGCGGCCGGCTGGAGCTGATGATCCCCTATGCGACGCTGGAGCCGGTGCGTGAGCTGCTGCTCCAGATGTTCATGGGCGAGAAGTTCGGCCGTGACTCGATCTGGGAAACCCATCTGGCTTCCGAGCTGATGGTGACGGACGTCGATCTTTCGGCCGTGCTCGACGAAGTGACGATGACGCTGCACGACGTGCTGAACTGGCGCGTCGGCACCCGCATCCTGCTGAACGCCACCCCGGACGGATCCATCGAGCTGCGCTGCGGCGACGTGTCGATGTTCCAGGGGCGGATGGGGCGCAAGGGCGGGCACATCGCGGTGCGGCTCGAGAAGGAATTGCCCAAGCAGGAGGTGATGAGGCTATGAGTCCGATGGTCTCCATCATCATCGACGTTGTGATGGTCGGGCTTCTGGCCGCGACCATCGCCTACGCGATCATCCTGAACAAGCAGATCATCAAGCTGCGCGAGAGCCGCGGCGAGATGGCGGAATTGATCCAGGGCCTCAACGACGCGATGGGGCGGGCCGAAACCGGCGTGCGCACGCTGAAGAAGACGGCCGGCGATACCGGCGAGGATCTCCAGCGCACCGTGACCAAGGCGCAGACCCTGCGCGACGAACTGGAATTCATGATCGAGGCGGCCGATGCCCTGGCCAACCGGCTGGGCGGTGTCGGCGAGCGCGAAGGCGGCCGTGATGCTGGCCGTGATGGGGGACGTTCGGCCGCGGTGGCGCCGGCGCTGGCCGCGCGCACGCCGGCACGGGCGCCGGTGGTGGCCCGTCCGGCCCTGCGCGGCCTCGTGGCGGAGGACGAGCATGAGGACGCGCCGCCGCCGGTGCGGCTTGACGGCCCGCCGCGCCGGGCCGCTGCGAGGCCCGAACCGCAGGCCGAACCGCGCGATCCGATGACCCGCGACGGTGAAAGCCTGTCTCGGGCCGAACGTGAACTTCTGCAGGCGATCGAGAACGCCGGTAAGGGGCTGGGATGAACGCGTCGACGACAGGGGGCAAGCCCGCCGCCGCGGATGCTGTGGAGCCGCGGGTGGTGATCCGGCCGGCCGGTGCGGCGCCCACGGGCGTGCGCACGTCCGCGACGCTCGCATCGCAGCAGGCACAGCAGCTTCCAGCCACCCGCCCGGCCGCCGGAAGGCCGGCGGCCCGGAAGGTCGGGAAAGGCAAGGCCAAGGCGCGCAAGCCGGCGGTGCCGCGCCGCCCGCTGGGCGAGCGCCTGCGCGAGCGCCTGCGGGGAGCCCGCTTCCGCCTGCTGCCGCTGACCATCTTCGTCGCGGTGCTGATGCTGGGCGTGCGGGTCGGCGATCTCTGGCGCCTCGCCACCCACGACGCCCGCCTGCCCGATTTCCCCGTCAGCCTCGCCCAGGGGCCGCAGAGCTCCACCCCGGCGACGCCACCCATCCAGTCGGCCTCGGCGGCCGGCAAGCCGGCGGCGAAGGATGCCCCGCCGGCCCCCGGCGGCTCCAGCGGCCCGGACGGGGCCGCGGCGGCCAACGCCCCGGTGGGCGCTTCACCCCTGGCGCCGCTCGGCCCGATCGACAACCAGGAGCTTCTGCAGCATTTCGCCGAGCGCCGTGCCGAGATCGAACGCCGTGGCAAGGAACTGGAACAGCGGGCCGCCCTTCTGGCCGCTGCGGAAAAGCGCATCGACGAGAAGGTCGCGGAGATGGAGAAGACCCGCGCCGACATCCAGAAGCTGATGGCCCAGGGGGATCAGCAGCAGTCGGCGCAGCTCGACAGCCTGGTGAAGATCTACGAGACGATGAAGCCGAAGGAGGCCGCCCGGATCTTCGAGGAACTCGACATGCCGGTGCTGCTTGGCGTCATCCAGAAGATGAAGGAACAGAAGACCGCGCCCATCCTGGCGGCGATGGACCCGGTCAAGGCCAAGGAGGTCACCGCCGCGCTGGTCGAGCGCCGCGTGCCGCTGACCGCAACCGTGACGGCGCCGGCTCCCGGGAAATGAGGCTGCGCAACGGGGTTGCGCTCCATTAAGGATAGGCTTCGCAGGACCGGCTGATCGGCCGCGGCCGCTCGCCGGGCCTCGCCCTTCCGGCTTTCTCCCCTCGAAAGCGCCTGCGGCGCTCCCATCTTCGGAAGAAGCGGTGCGGCGGTGAAACGCCGTGCCGTCCCAGGCGTTTCAGTGACTGGAATGGACATTGGCGGGTCGAACGACCATGACGGACGCACGTGCGGCGATCGGTAATGCGGATGCAGCCGGGGCACGGGATCCGAGGCTCGATTTCTTTCGCGGCCTCGCCCTGTGGTTCATCTTCGTCAACCATATTCCCGCCAATCAGATCTCCTGGCTGACGCCGCGCAATTTCGGCCTGAGCGACGCGACCGAGATTTTCGTCTTCATTTCCGGCTACACGGCGGCCCTGGTCTATGGCCGTACGCTGGAGCGGCAGGGCATCGCCGTGGCTGGCGCCCAGGTTCTCCACCGGTGCTGGACGCTGTACGTCACCTACATCATCCTGTTCTTCGCGTTCACGGCCCAGATCGCCTACACCGCCCGGACCTTCGACAATCCGCTCTTCGCGGAGGAGATGGGCATCGCCGGCTATTTCCAGGACCCGGTCGCCGCGCTGACCCAGGCCTTGCTGATGAAGTTCCGGCCGGCCAATCTCGATGTCCTGCCGCTCTACATCGTGCTTCTCCTGGCATTCCCGCTGCTTCTTCCGGCCCTGAAACGGAACCCGCTCACGGTGCTGGCGGGATCGGGCGCGCTGTACGCCGCCGCACGGCTTTGGGGCTGGAACCTGCCGACCTATCCCGACGGCGGCGTCTGGTATTTCAACCCGTTCGCCTGGCAGTTCCTGTTCGTGCTGGGCGGCGCGCTGCAGTTCCGTCCGGATCTCCGGGCCGGCGCGACCCGCTTCCGCCGGCCCACCGCGGTGGCTGCCGTCGCGATCCTGCTGGCAAGCCTGTTCCTGGCCCTGTCCTGGAAGTTCGCCCCGCTGCATGCCTTGATCCCGGTCCTGCTGACCGAGTTCCTCTACCCGATCAGCAAGACCGATCTCGACCCGTTGCGCCTTCTGCACTTCTTCGCGCTGGCCTATGTCGTCCTCTGGCTGGTGCCCGCCGGCGCGTCGTGGCTTCGCGGGGCCGTGGTTGCCCCTGTCCTCGACTGCGGCCGGCAATCCCTCCCGGTGTTCTGCCTCGGGGTTCTGCTGTCCTTCGCCGGGCAGACGGTGCTTGTCCATGTCAGCAGCTCGCTTTCCGCACAGTTCCTTGTTACCGTCCTCGGCATCGCCGCGATGGTGCTGCTGGCCCGTTTCCTGACCTGGTACCGGTCGACGGAACGGGCGGGCCGCCAGAGGGGGGCGGCCGCCAGGAACATGGGCGCATGAATAGACAGGTGGTTCGACGGTTGCTGGCGGGCGCGATCATGATGCTTGCCGTCTCTGCCGCTGATGCCCGAGCCGATATACCCGCCGATACAACCGTCGATCCCGCCTGCGCCGTACCGGAGTCACTCCTCGCGCCGGGAGAGGGCCTGCCCAGGGCGGCGGCCCGGCTGGCCGACGGGGCCCCGCTCTCCATCCTGATCGTCCACTCCGCCAAGCAGACGTCGAAGCCGGCTGCCGCCGGCTATCCGGCCAGGCTTGAGGGGGAGCTTAGGCGCCGCCTGCCCGGCCGCGACGTTCAAGCCCGTGTCCTCAGCCTGCCGGGGGAGGCGGCGTCCGGCATGATCGGACCGTTGGCGCGGGCCGTGGCGGAGCAGCGCCCGGCCCTGGTCGTGTGGCAGACCGGCACGGTGGACGCGATGCGCAACCTGGACCCGGAGATCTTCGGCACCGCCCTGCAGGAGGGGATCGCAGAGGTGCAGCGGCTCGGCGCCGACATCGTCATCATGGACATGCAGTACAGTGTCCATACGGCCCAATTGATCGACTTCGCGCCATACGTCGCCTACATGTCCTGGCTGGCGCAGAGCTCCGACGTCTTCCATTTCCCGCGCTACGACATCATGCGGCATTGGGTGGAGGAGGGGCGCGTCGACTTCACCGACGAAGCCGAGGAGGCCAAGCGGCGGTCTTATGAATTCGTTCACCGTTGCGTCGGACAATTGCTGGCAGAGAGCATCGCCACGATGATTGTCCGACGCGACGGAGCGAGCCATTGAGCCATGACCTGCCAGCTTTCCCGCGGTCCAGCATCCGCACCGTCGCGCTGATCGCCGCTCTCGCCGTTTCCGCCTGCTTTGCCGGGGCGGCCAGGGCGCTGGAAACCGGTTCGCCGGTGCAATGCCAAGGACCGCGGACCGATGCGGCGCTGTCCGCTCCTCTTCCGAACCTGTCCCAGCGCATCGCGGCCGGCGGGCCGATCCGTATCGTGGCCATCGGGTCGTCCTCGACCGCAGGGGCGGGCGCCAGCGCATCCGACAGGGCTTATCCGGCCAGGCTCGCCCATTACCTGCGCCAGCGCTTCCGGATGACCGATATCGAGGTGCTGAACCGCGGCATCAACGGCGAGACCGACGACCAGACCGAGAGGCGGATCGACCCCGACGCGCTGGCGTCCAAGCCCGACCTCGTCATCTGGCAGGTGGGGGCGAACACGGTGCTGCGCGACGGTGACCAGGGGCTCAGCGAGCGGTCGGTGCGCCAGGGCGTGAAGCGGCTTCGCGCCGCCGGCATCGACGTCGTCCTGATGGACCTGCAATATGCCCCGAAGATGCTGGAGAAGACGGGTGCCGCCCCGATGCTGGCCCGCATCGCCGACATAGCCTCCGACGAGCATGTCGGCCTGTATCGCCGTTTCGCCGCCATGCGGTCGCTCGTGGAATCCCGCAGGGTGACGCTGGCCGACTTGATCGGGCCGGACGGCGTGCACCAGAACGATCTCGGCTACGACTGCGTCGCCAGCATCCTGGCGGTCGGTCTGGAGGATGCCGTCCGTCTGCACGACAGCAGCCTCGGGCGATAGGACGCTGCCGTCCCGGGTCGGACGGCCGCCCTGGGCCTCTCGCCGCCCTACCGCTGCATCATCGCGCTTTCCTTGCCGCACAGGAAGAAGACCTTCGAATAAACCTTCAGCAGCGCGTCGGTCAGCGCCTGGACCTCCGGACTGCCCATCGCGCGCGGCTTCGCCGGATCGACATGCAGCACACAACTGTCCTTGACGTCGTTGAAGGCCGCCAGCGCATGGATGCGGTCGGGGCGGAACTCGTCGGGGAAGTTGTCGTCCATCAGCCAGAAGCACTGGAAGTTCCGGCAGGATTGCGGCCGCTCCTCGTAGATCGAGCAGCCCTTGCCCTGGTCGCACGAGGCGCACCACTTGGCGGAGGGCTTCTTCAGCTCCGGCACGCCCATCAGCTTGCAGCACAGGGTGCATTCACCGCAGGTGCGGTCCGACATCGTAAACTCCACTCGTGACTGTCAGAGGCAAGCCGGCGTCGGCAGCGCCATGCGCTCGTCCTCGGCCACCAGCAGGCGTTCCACCGCTTCCGGCGGAGCCGGGCGCGCGAAGTGAAAGCCTTGTGCGTACTTGCACTGGATGCCGCGCAGATACACCGCTTCGTCCGCGGTTTCCACCCCTTCCGCCACGGCGTCGAGCCGCAAAATGGTGGCAAGCCCGGCGATCACCTGGACGATGGCCGCACTGCCGTCCCCTGTCGACAGGGCGCGGATGAAGCTGCGGTCGATCTTCAGCGTGTCGACGGGGAACCTGTGCAGGTAGGCCAGCGACGAATAACCGGTGCCGAAATCATCGATCGACAGCCGGACATCCATGTCGCGGATGCTCTGCATCAGCAACCGGCATTCGTCCGGCTTCTCCATCAGCACGCTTTCCGTCAACTCCAGCTTCAGGCTGGATGGCGGCACCGGCAACTCGTCGAGCAGGTCGCGCACCAGCCCCACCATATCGTCGTCGCGGAACTGGCGGAAGGAGACGTTGACGCTCATGAACAGGGGGGCGGGGCGGGGGAAGCGCCTCTGCCAAGCGGCGAGCTGCCGGATCGCTTCGACCAGCGCCCAACGGCCCATCGGTGCGATGAGCCCGGTTTCCTCCGCAAGCGGGATGAACTCGCCCGGCGGCACCAGCCCGCGGTCGGGATGGTTCCAGCGCATCAGCGCCTCGAACCCGGCGATGATCCCGGATTCCAGATGCACGATCGGCTGGTAATGCAGGCAGAACTGCCCCTGCTCCAGCGCTGCGCGAAGATCCGCCTCCATCCGCATGGCGTTCATCGCCTGCCGGCGCAGGTTGGCGTCGAACACGTCGAGCCGGGCCCGGCCACCGCTCTTGGCGCGGTACATGGCAAGGCTGGCGTCGCGTAGCATGTCCTCCGCCCGCTCATAGCCGGTCTGGCTCAATGCCACGCCGATCGAGGCGGTGAGGACGAGGTCATGTTCCTCCAGCGCGATCGGGCGGCAGATCGCGCGCGCCATCCGTTCGGCCGTCTCAAGCGCCTCGCCCGCATCGTCAAGCCCGTCCAGCAGCACGCCGAACTCGTCCGCCGACAGGCGGGCAAGCGTGTCGCCAACCCGGCGGCTGGCGTCCAGCCGTTTGGCGACCAGGCGCAGCACCCGGTCGCCAATACTGGTGCCGAAGGCATCGTTGATCGACTTGAAGCGGTCGAGATCGATGATGAGGGCGGCGAAGGGCTGCGCCCCGGCCCGCCTGTTGCGGTCCAGCGCCTGTCCGATACGGTCGAGCAGCAGGGTCCGGTTCGGCAGGCCCGTCATCGTGTCGTGCACGGCGTCGAAGAGCAGTTGCTGTTCCGCCTTCTTCCGTGCGGTGATGTCGGTCATCGACCCGGCGATGCGGACCGCGCTGCCCGCCTCGTTGCGAACCGCGAGTCCGCGCACCAGCATCCACATCTCGTCGCCGGGCTTGCGACGGATGCGGAACTCGTGCTGCAGGTGGGGGCGCTCACCGCTCAGGTGGAGGTTGATCGCCGTGCGCAAGCCGTCGAGATCGCCGGGCAGCACCCGCTGCAGCCACTCGTCGACGGTGTCGGCGAGCTCCGCCTCCTCGAAGCCCAGCATCGCCTTCCAGCGCGGCGAGTAATAGACCTCGCCGCTGTCGAGGTGCCAGTCCCACAGGCCGTCGGCGGCGCCGGCGGCGGCCAGGGCATAGCGTTCCTCGCTCTGGCGCAGGCGCTGCTCGGCGGTCTTCCGGTCGGTCACGTCGGCCTGGCTGCCGACGAGCCTTACCGGCTTGCCGTCGGGGTCGAGCACGGCGATGCCGCGGCAGGCCATCCAACGGATCACGCCGGCGGCATCGTGCATCCGGTACTCCACCTGGAACGCGGCATCGCCCTCGGAACCGGGCGACCGGCCGAGCCGGTCGATGGCATCGGTGACGATGCATCGGTCTTGCGGGTGGATGCGGTCAAGCCATTCCAGCGGATGGTCGCCAAGGTCGCCCGCGGACAGGCCGAGAAGGGAGGCCCAGCGTGGCGAGTAATAGATCCGGTCGGTGAGGAGATCCCAGTCGTAGAGCCCGTCATTGCTGGCAGCGGCCGCCAATGCGTAGCGTTCCTCGCTGCGGCGCAGTTCCCGCTCGGCGTGCTTGCGGTCGGTGATGTCCGCAACAGAGCCGACGAGGCGGATCGGCTCCCCGGCGTCGTCCATCACCGCCATCCCGCGACAGACCAGCCAGCGCCACTCCGTCTGCCCGTCGTTCGGCATGCCGCTGCGACGGACGCGGTGCTCGATCTGGAACGGGACGGTCAATCCGACCATCTGCGCCTCGAAAGACGCGTGCAGCCACTCCACGTCCTCGGAATGGACAAGGGAGAGCCAATCGGCCGGCCGGTTCGCGTCACCCGGAGGCAGGCCGAGGAATTCCTTGAAGCGCGGGGACAGATACAGCGTGTCGCTGCGCAGGTCCCAATCCCAGACGCCTTCGGAGCCGGCTTTTTCGGCCAGCAGGTATCGGTCGATGTTGGTGTTCAAGACCCCTCGTCGGCCCCCACGTCTGACCCGGTGCCGCAGACCCGTGCCGGCCGGCGATCGGCGGAAAGCCCGCCCGCGGATGCTGGCGGGATGTTCCGCCGTCGGATGAACGAACCTAGGGCCTCCTTGGTGAAGAAAAAATAAAGGTGCCGGTCGGTGCTGCCCGGAAAGCGCAAGCGATCGGTTCCATCGGCGAAATTTTTTCCTATATTAGGATACATCGCCAGCCGCCCTCCCGTCCGACTCTTCAGTGCCCGCCATGGAATGGACCGACCAGGGAATCGTCCTGTCCGCCCGCCCGCAAGGGGAGGGATCCGCCGTCGCCACGCTGTTGACCCGCGAGCACGGACGCCATGCCGGCATGGTCATGGGCGGGCGCTCGCACCGCATGCGGGGAGTGCTGGAACCCGGAACGTTGGTCGCCGCCCGCTGGCGGGGCAGGTTGCCCGAGCATCTCGGGCACTTTACCCTGGAGCCGGTGAAGGGCTATGCCGCCGGTTTCTTCGACGACGCGGCGGCGCTGGCGGCGCTGACCAGCGCCTGCGCGCTGGTGGAGGCGGCCCTGCCGGAGCATGAACGGCATCCGGCGCTGTTCGACGGGCTACTGGCATTGTTCGGGCTGCTCGACGGAACGGCCTGGGCCGAGGCGTATGTCCGCTGGGAGATCGGGTTGCTGGCGGAGCTCGGATTCGGCCTCGACCTCGATCGATGCGCGGTGTCGGGTGCCAATGATTACCTGGCCTATGTCAGCCCGCGCACGGGACGTGCGGTGACCGCTTCGGTGGGGGAACCCTACCGTGACCGGCTGCTGCCCCTGCCGGATTTCCTTGCCGGCCGTGGCGGCGGCGGCCCGGCGGCCGTGGCGGACGGGCTTCGCCTGACCGCCCATTTCCTCGAACGCCACGTCCTGAGCGGGCCGTTGCCGCCGGCCCGCGAGCGACTGAGAGAACGTTACGCGAACGCGGTAGCGCGTTCCGACCAAGTCTGGTAGACCCCCGCTATGAAGCCGCAAGACCCTGCCTCCGAAATTCTGGAAAAGCCGCTCGCCGATGCGCTCGGTGAGCGGTATCTGAGCTACGCGCTGTCGACGATCATGTCGCGGTCGCTGCCCGACGTGCGCGACGGCCTGAAGCCGGTGCACCGCCGCCTGCTCTTCGCCATGAGCCAGTTGCGCCTGGAGCCGACGACGCCGCCCAAGAAGTCGGCCCGCGTCGTCGGCGACGTGATCGGCAAATTCCACCCGCACGGCGACAGCTCCGTCTACGACGCGCTCGTGCGCCTAGCGCAGGACTTCGCCGTCCGCTACCCGCTGATCGACGGGCAGGGCAACTTCGGCAACATCGACGGCGATAACGCCGCGGCGATGCGGTACACCGAAGCCCGCCTGACCGAGGTCGCCAAGGCGCTGCTGGAGGGAATCGACGAGGACGCGGTCGATTTCCGGCCGACTTACGACGGCGACGGCGACGAGCCGGCGGTGCTTCCCGCCAACTTCCCCAACCTGCTGGCCAACGGTTCGAGCGGCATCGCCGTGGGCATGGCCACGAACATCCCGCCCCACAATGTCGGCGAGATCTGCGATGCGCTGCGCCACCTGATCAAGCACCGCGACGCCGCGATCGAGACGCTGGTCAACTTCATGCCCGGCCCCGATTTCCCAACCGGCGGCGTGCTGGTGGAGTCGCGGGAGAACGTGATCGATGCCTACCGCACCGGCCGCGGCGCCTTCCGCCTGCGCGCCCGCTGGGAGGTGGAGAAGCTGGGGCAGGGCACCTGGCAGATCGTCGTCACCGAGATCCCCTACCAAGTGCAGAAGGCCCGGCTGGTCGAGAAGATCGCCGAACTGCTGCTGGCCAAGAAGCTGATCCTGCTGGACGACGTGCGCGACGAGTCGGCGGAGGACGTGCGCCTCGTCCTGGTGCCTAAGAACCGCAATGTGGATCCCGAGGTGCTGATGGCCTCGCTGTTCCAGGCGACCGACCTGGAGATCCGCTTCTCGCTGAACATGAACGTGCTGGGGGCCGACAACGTCCCGCGGGTGATGAACCTGCGCGAGGTGCTGCAAGCCTTTCTCGACCACCGGCACGAGGTGCTGGTCCGTCGCTCCAACCACCGGCTGAAGCAGATCGACCACCGATTGGAGGTTCTGGGAGGCTATCTCGCGGCCTACCTGAACCTGGACGAGGTCATCCGCATCATCCGGGAGGAGGATGAGCCCAAGCAGGAACTCATCCGCGCCTTCACCCTGACCGACGTACAGGCCGACGCCATCCTCAACATGCGCCTGCGCAACTTGCGCAAGCTGGAGGAGATGGAGATCCGGCGCGAGCACGAGACGCTGACCAAGGAGAAGAACGGCCTGCTGGAACTGCTCGGCGACGAAACCCTGCGGTGGAAGCGCATCGCCGACAGTGTGGCCGAGATCAAGAAGAAGTTCGGCGGCGGCTCGCTCGGCAAGCGGCGCACCGACGTCGCCGATGCTCCTGCGGTGATCGAGGTTCCGTTGGATGCGCTGGTGGAGCGCGAGCCGGTGACGGTGATCTGCTCGGCCAAAGGCTGGATCCGCAGCGTACGCGGCCACCTGACCGATGCCGAAGCCGAGGACGTGAAGTACAAGGACGGTGATTCACGCGGCTTCATCGAGCGCTGCGAGACGACCGACAAGCTCCTGGTCTTCGCCAGCAACGGCAAGTTCTACACCATCGGCGTCGACAAGCTGCCGCGCGGCCGCGGCTTTGGCGAGCCGGTGCGCCTGATGATCGATCTCGGCAACGACGTCGACATCGTCGACCTGTTCCGCCACCAGCACGACCGCGTCCTGCTGGTCGTTTCGGAGGACGGGCGCGGCTTCCGGGTCGAGGAGACCGAGGTGCTGGCCCAGACCCGCGCCGGCAAGCAGGTGCTGAACCTGGAGGACGGAAAGTCCGCCCGCATCTGCAAGCCGGTCACCGGCGACACGGTGGCGATCATCGGCAACAACCGCAAGCTCCTGGTATTCCCGCTCGACCAGGTGCCGGTGATGACTCGCGGCAAGGGCGTGCAGCTCCAGAAATACAAGGATGCCAGCGTCGCCGACGTGAAGACCTTCGTATTGGCCGACGGCCTGGCTTGGCGGAACGGCGAACGCAAGTTCTGTGTCAGCGACCTGACCGGCTGGATCGCCGACCGGGCGGGGCAGGGCAAGATGCCGCCGAACGGTTTCCCCAAGAACAACCGCTTCACCTGAGGGGCCAGCCCCGACGCCGTGCCCGCTTCTTTCGACGCTGGAAAGGAGCGGGCGGGGTGCCAGTCGGAGGCGTGGTATTTTCTCCCCGCCATGTGTCGTCCGCGGCTTCTCGTCGCAGCGTTAAACCACTGAAATACTATATTCAATTCCCGTTCTGACTTGATCAGAACCATTTGCTTCCTGCATAATCCGGACAGCAAAAGAAAGCTGGGACGGATCGGCTGAAAAGCCGGCGGCAAGCCCGGATGGATGGGAGGAGCGCACAGCAGCGTTGGGAAACCGCGTGAAGGTAGCCGGCCATCCCCGTGGCGCAGCCGGTCCGCGGTTTCTCAACGATGCCCTGGCAGTGTCGACCGAATGTGCACCCCCGGAAGCAGTCCCTCTTTCTTCGCTCGCGCGCCCGACCGGCTGTCGGCGCGATGAAAAGAACGCATAACAGAAAATGAACAAGGGAGCTTCTGGATGAAACGTCGTGCATTTCTGACCTCCGCCGGTGTGGGCGTCGCGGCCAGTACGCTCGCGGCCCCCGCCATCGCGCAGAGCAGCAGCAACCCCGAGATCAAATGGCGTTGCGCCTCCAGCTTCCCAAAGAGCCTCGATACCATCTATGGCGGTGCGGAATTCGTGGCGAAGCGCGTCGCGGAACTGACCGACGGCAAGTTCCAGATCCGTGTCTTCGCGGCGGGCGAGATCGTGCCGGCCCTCCAGGTGCTGGATGCCGTGAAGGACGGCACGATCGAGTGCGGCCACACCGTCTCCTATTATTATGTCGGCAAGGACCCGACCTTCGCCTTCGACGCGGCGATGCCGTTCGGCCTGAACGCACGCCAGCAGAATGCCTGGATGACCCATGGTGGCGGCAGGGAGCTGATGGCGGAGTTCTTCGCCGGCCACAATCTGGTCGCGATCGGCGCCGGCAATACCGGAACCCAGATGGGCGGCTGGTTCCGCAAGGAGATCAAGTCGATCGAGGACCTGAAGGGGCTGAAGTTCCGCATCGGCGGCTACGCCGGCACCATCATGGCCAAGCTGGGCGTCGTGCCGCAGCAGATTGGCGGCGGCGACATCTATCCGGCGCTGGAGAAGGGAACCATCGACGCCGCCGAGTTCGTCGGCCCCTATGACGACGAGAAGCTCGGTTTCCAGAAGGTCGCCAAATACTACTACTATCCCGGGTGGTGGGAAGGCGGTCCGCAGGTGTCGATGCTGTTCGGCAAGGAGAAGTACGACGCCCTGCCGCAGACCTACAAGGCGGCGCTGCAGGCGGCCTGCGCCGATGCCACCCTGGACATGCTCGGCAAGTACGACGTCCAGAACATGACCGCGCTGAAGCGTCTTGTCGGTGCCGGCACGCAGCTCCGGCCCTTCCCCAACGAGGTGATGCAGGCTTGCTACCAAGCCGCCATCGAAGTGTATGAGGAGGAGGCGGCCAAGAACGAGAAATTCAAGAAGATCTACGACGCCTGGAAGAAGTTCCGCGAGGAGGAGTATCTGTGGTTCCGCGTCGCGGAGTATAGCTTCGACCGCTTCGTCTATGCGGCGCCGCCCCTTGAAGGGAAGAAGAAGTAAGGCGCCTCCACTTGCCCCCACCCTCCGTTGTCCAGCGGGGCAGGGTGGGGGCAAAACCCTCGGATCAAACCTCGATCACCAGCCCGTCATACGCGGGCTCGACATTTGGCGGCAGCATCCGCATCAGGCTGTCGTAATCCATCGTGTTGTCCATATGGGTCAGGTAGGCCCGCTTCGGCCGCACCCGCTCGATCCAGGACAGCGTCAGTTCCAGATGTGCATGCACCGGGTGGGGCGGTTCCAGCCGGCCGCAATCGACCACCCAGACGTCGATGTCGGCCAAGGCCGCGAAGGCATCCTCGTTCAGCCGCACCACGTCTGTGGAATAGGCGAAGTTGCCGAGACGGTAGCCGACCGTCCGCATGTAGCCGTGATCCTGCTCGAACGGCGCCACCGTCAGCCCCTTCACGTCGAAGGGTCCCGAGAACCGGAGAGCGTTCAGCACCGGACGATAGAAGGGGTAGCCGGAGGGCAGCGGGTCGAAGCAGTAGGGGAAACGAGCCTCGATGTCGCGCAGATGCTCGTCCCAGCCATAGGCATCGATGGGGGCATGCATCTGGCGGCAGACCTCGCGCAACTCGTCGATGCCATGGCAATGGTCGGCGTGCTGGTGGGTCCACAGCACGGCATCCAGCCGCGAGCATCCGCTGTCGAGAAGCTGCTGGCGCAGGTCGGGAGACGTGTCGATCAGGACGGCGACGCCGCCCTGCTCCACAAGGACCGACGGGCGCATGCGCCGGTTCCTGGGGTTGGCCGGGTCGCAACGGCCCCAACTGCCACCCGGGGTGCCGGAGATTACGGGCACACCGCGCGAGCCGCCGCAGCCGAGGATGGTGACGCGCATCGGATCACCCAAATCGCGATTGGGGGATGCGCCGGCCACCGTCATGCGGCCGCCTTGTCGAACAGGCGGAAGAAGTTCTCGGTGGTGATGCGGGCCAGTTCCTCCGCCGACACCCCCTTCACCTCGGCGACGCAAGCCGCGGTGTGGGCGACATAGGCGGGCTCGTTGCGCTTGCCGCGGAAGGGAATCGGCGCGAGGTAAGGGGCATCCGTTTCGACCAGGATGCGGTCAAGAGGCACGTCCTTCACGATGCCCCGCAGGTCCTCGGACTTCTTGAAGGTGACGATGCCCGACAGCGACAGCGTGAAGCCGTACTCCAATGCCTCTTCCGCCAGCTTGCGGCCCGAGCTGAAGCAATGCAGCAGGCCCTTCACCGGCTGGCCGGACGTCTCCTCCTTGACGATGCGCATCGTGTCGTCGTCGGCATCCCGGGTGTGGACGATCAGCGGCAGGCCGGTTTCCAGGCTGGCGCGGATATGGCGGCGGAAGCACTCCTGCTGCTGGTCGCGCGGGCTCTTGTCGTAGAAATAGTCGAGCCCGGTCTCGCCCAGTCCGATCACCTTGGGGTGCCGCGACAGCTCGACCAGCTTTTCCGCCGTGGTGACGGCGAACTCCTCGGCCGCCTGATGCGGATGGACGCCGACCGAGCACAGGACGTCCTCATAGCGCTCCGCCACCGCCAGGATGCGGTCGAAGCGGCTGATGTAGGTGCAGATCGTGACCATCCGGCCGACCCCGGCCTGCCGGGCGCGGTCGACGACCGTGTCCAGCTCCTCGGCGAAGTCGGGGAAGTCGAGATGGCAATGGCTGTCGACGAGCATGCGGGAACTCAGGCCTTCGGTTCTTCGACGTAGCGCGGGAAGACGCCCTGCGGCGTCGGCAGCGGCGTGCCGGCGACCAGTGCGCCGGTCGAGCCGAGCGTGCCGAAACCGCGGGCATCCGGTCCCAGCGCCAGAAGATCGAGGATCCTGGCGGAGGCGTCCGGCATCACCGGCTGGGTCAGGATGGCGAGATGGCGGATGGTTTCCGCCAGCACGTACAGCACGGTGGCCATGCGGGCCGGGTCGGTCTTCTTCAGCGCCCAAGGGGCCTGTTCGTCGACATACCGGTTGGCGTCGCCGACCACCGCCCAGATGGCATCCAGCGCCTTGTGGAAGGACTGCGCCTTGATCTCGGCACGCACGATGTCGAGCAACCCGTGGGCGGAGCCGAGCAGCGCGTTGTCGGCGGCGGTGAACTCGCCCGGCACCGGCACCGCGGCGCCACAGTTCTTGCCGATCATCGACAGGACGCGCTGCACCAGGTTGCCGTAATCGTTGGCGAGGTTGCCGTTGATCCGGTTGACCATCTGCTTGTGCGAGAAGTCGCCGTCATTGCCGAACGGCACCTCGCGCAGCAGGAAATAACGGGTCTGGTCGAGCCCGTAGGTTTCGACCAGCGTCTCCGGCGCGATGACGTTGCCGAGAGACTTCGACATCTTCTGGCCTTCGATCGTCCACCAGCCGTGGGCGAAGACACGGCGTGGCGGCTGCAGGCCGGCGGCCATCAGGAATGCCGGCCAATAGACCGCATGGAAGCGCAGGATGTCCTTGCCGACCATGTGCAGGTCGGCCGGCCAGTACTTGGCGTAGTCGCGGCTGGTGTCGGGGTAGCCGACCGCGGTGATGTAGTTGGCGAGCGCGTCGAGCCAGACATACATGATGTGGGCGTCGTCGCCCGGCACCGGGATGCCCCACTTGAACGTGGTGCGGCTGACCGACAGGTCCTTCAGGCCCGACTTGACGAAGGCCATCACCTCGTTGCGCTTGCCGGCCGGGGCGATGAAGTCCGGGTTCTTCTCGTAGAACTCGATCAGGCGGTCCTGCCAAGCCGAGAGGCGGAAGAAGTATGACGGCTCCTCCACCCATTCGCACTCGGCACCGGTCGGCGCGATCTTCCGGCCGTCGGCGTTGGTGGTCAGTTCGTCCTCGCCGTAGAAGGCCTCGTCGCGGACCGAATACCACCCGGCGTAGGAGCCGAGATAAATCTCGCCCTTCTCCTTCAGCACGGTCCACAGCGCCTGCACCGACTTGACATGGCGCGGCTCGGTGGTGCGGATGAAGTCGTCGTTGGAATAGTTCATCAGCGACACGAGGTCGCGGAAGTTCTTGGAGACGCGGTCGGTGAATTCCTGCGGCGGGATGCCCGCCTTCTCGGCCGATTTCTCGACCTTCTGTCCGTGCTCGTCGGTGCCGGTTAGGAACTTCACGTCATAGCCGTCGAGACGCATGAACCGGGCGAGGACGTCGCAGGCAAGGGTCGTGTAGGCGTGTCCGATGTGCGGCACGTCGTTCACGTAGTAGATCGGCGTCGTCAGATAGTAGGTCTTCGGCCCGGCCATTTGCGGCACTTTCTTCCAGTAGGTTTCCCGGCGAGTCTCAAATAACGCTAGGCGGCAGCCGTTTCCAGCGCCGCCAGGGCGTTCAGGACCACCTGCTTGCGGTCCAGGTTCGCGGATTCCGCGCGAGCGAAAAGGCGTTGGACCTTTTCCCACACCTCCACCCAACGTTCAAGGCCGCGGGCATTGGCCAGACGGGTCATCAGGGCAGCCTCGCCGGGCACCACCTCGGCCGGCCAGGCGCCGCGGGCGAGCGACCGGGCGAAGCGGGCGAGCCACCAGACCAGCAACTCCGTTGCCGTCTCGTAGAGCCCGTCGTCCTGTTTGCGGGTCAGCTTGTCGCCGAAGGCGTGGGCGGCGGCGATGTCGAGGCGCGGCAGGTCGGACAGCAGTCCGACCATCTCGCGGTAGAGCGCCAGCCCGCCGGCGTCCGCCAGATCGATGGCGCGGCCGACGCTGCCCTCGGACAACCGGGCGAGCGCGGGACGATCCTCCTCCGCGATGTCGGGGCGGTGCTGTCCCAACAGGCCGACCACCGTCGCCTCGTCCAGCGGGTTCAGCGTCAGCTTGCGGCAGCGCGAGCGGATGGTCGGCAGCATGCCGCCGGGGTTGTCGCTGACCAGCAGCAGCAGGGCGCCGGGCGGCGGCTCCTCCAGGATCTTCAGGATGGCGTTGAGGCCGCTGAGGTTCATGCGGTCGGCGCCGTCGATCACCGCGACGCGCCAGCCGCCTTCCGCCGAGGTGCGGCGCAGGAAGGGACCGATCTTCCGGACGTCGTCCACCGCGATGTCGCGCTTCAGGCGGCCACGCTTCTCGTCGCGCTGGCGTTCAATGGTCAGCAGGTCGGCATGGCCGCCCGACGCCACCCTCCGGAACACCGGATGGTCGGCGGAGAGCTGGAGCGTCGCCGCCGGCGCCGCACCGCCGAACAGGCTGTCGCCAGGCGGTTCCTGGGCCAGGACGAAGCGGGCGAAACGGAAGGCCAGCGTCGCCTTGCCGATGCCGGGCGTGCCGCCGATCAACCAGGCATGCGGCAGGCGGCCGGAATTCCAGGCGTCCAGAAGCAGTTGTTCGGGCTCGTCATGGCCAACGAGGTCGGCATTGCGGCGTGGTGCCAGCGCCTCGTCGACGGCAGCGGGTTCGGCACCCGCGGTGCGCGCCTTGCTCATGGCGCAAGGTCCAGGCGGGCGGCGACCTCCGCCCGGATCCGCGCCTCGACGCCGTCGGCGTCGGTGTCGGCGTCGACGACGGCGCAACGCTCCGGCTCCCGGCGCGCGATGTCGAGGAAGCCTTCGCGCAGGCGCTGGTGAAAGGCGCGATCCATCCGCTCATAGCGGTCCTCGCCGCCGGGACGGGCAGCGGCCCGCTTCAGGCCGGTCGCCACGTCGATGTCGAGGATCAGCGTCAGGTCGGGCCGGAAATCGCCGAGCGCCGCCCGCTGCAGCGTCTCCACCAGGCCGCGGCCCAGCCCCAGCCCATAGCCCTGGTAGGCCATGGTGCTGTCGAAGAAGCGGTCGCAAAGCACCCAGCGCCCGGACTCCAGCGCCGGCCACACCGTGCGCTCCAGATGGTCCCGGCGGGCGGCGGTGTGCAGCAGCGCCTCGGTCACCGGGCTCCAGCGGCCGGTCTCGCCGGTGACGAGCAGGCCACGGATCTCCTCGGCCCCCGGCGAGCCGCCCGGCTCGCGCGTCGTCACCACGTCGATGCCGCGGGCCGCCAGCGCAGCGGACAGCCGGCGAAGCTGCGTCGACTTTCCTGCGCCTTCGCCGCCTTCCAGCGTGATGAAGCGGCCGCGGACGGCCGGGGAGGTGCCGGTCATGCCCTTGGGTCTCCGCTGGTCAAAGGCTGTTGCCGAACACGAGATACTTGGCGGCGGCGAAGGCCCGGCCGACGAAGCCCGCCTTCGGCACGTCCTGGGCGGCGACCACCGGCACCTCCTTGCCCGGGAAGCCGGGGGCGGAGATCACGATCTTGCCGACCACGTCGCCCTTCTTGAGCGGAGCGGCGACCGGGCTGTTGGTGACCAGCGACACCTTCATGCCGGCACGGTCGGCCCGCGCCATCGTGACGCTCAGATTCTGCGGGACGGTGACGGGCACCGTCTCCTGCTCGCCGAGCCAGACCGGCACCTGCTCGATCGCCTCGCCGCCCTTGTAGAGCGTGTAGGAGGCGAACTCGCGGAAGCCCCATTCGATCAGGCGGGCCGATTCGTCGGCGCGCGACTGCATGCTGGGCAGACCGTTGACCACCAGCAGGAGCCGGCGTCCCTCGCGCTCGCCGGACGCCGTCAGGCCATAGCCGCCGGCGTCGGTGTGGCCGGTCTTCATGCCGTCGACGTCCATGCCGCGATAGAGCAGGGGGTTGCGGTTGCCCTGGTTGATTCCGTGGTACTTGAACTCCCGGATCGAATAGTAGTGGTAGTACTCGGGGTAGTCCTTGATCAGGTGTTCGGCCAGGATCGAGAGGTCACGGGCGGTCATGTAGTGGTTGGGGTCGGGCCAGCCGGTGGAGTTGACGAAGTTGCTGCCCTTCAGCCCCAGCTCGCGCCCCTTGCGGTTCGCCTGTTCGGCGAAGGAGCCCTCGGACCCGGCGAGCCCTTCGGCGAGCACGATGCAGGCGTCGTTGCCCGACTGGATGATCATGCCCTTGATGAGATCATCCACCTTGATGTTGTTGTGCAGCTCCACGAACATCTTGGAGCCTTGCATCCGCCACGCGCGCTCGCTGACCGGCAGGGTGCTCTCCAGGGTCAGGCGGCCGGCCTTGATCGCCTCGAAGGTCAGGTAGGCGGTCATGATCTTGCTCATCGACGAAGGCGCCATGCGCTCGTCGGCATTCTTCTCGAACAGCACCGTGTTCGAGGTGAGGTCGACCAGGATCGCCTGCTTGGCGATGGTGTCGATGGTCGCGGCCTGGACCGTCGTGGCGGTGGAACCGGCGGCTATCGTGGCTCCGGCCATTGCGATTCCGGCCGCGACGGCGGCGGAACGGCCGAAGACGGCGCAAAAGCGGACGACAACAGGGTTCATGTCAGCAATCCTCCAAGGGCACTCTGTCACAGGCGCTTCACCGAAGCGGTCGGGTGGGCGGCGGGATCAATCCACCACGATTTTGGCCTCCGTAAGGCCGGCCTGAATGATCTGGTTGAGCAGGGAGTCGGCACGTTCGACGCTGTCGACCGGACCGACCCGGACACGCTGGAGCGTCAGGCCGCCCGACCGGGTGCGGGTGACGCTGGCCGGCTGGCCGATCGAGCTCAGGCGGGCGCGGGCCTTGGCCACATTCTCCTCGCTGCCGAAGGCGCCGACCTGCACGTAGATGGCCTCGCGCGCCTTCACTGGAAGCTGCGCCACCACCGGGGCGGGAACGAAGCGCCCGTCCGACATGCTGCCGGCGACGGTGGCGGGCGGCGGCACCGGGCTGCCGACGATGGATGCGCGGCCCGTGGCGGGATAGGTGTCGGCCGCCAGCGTGGTGACCGGCCCGGCGGATCCGGTGACCTCGATCCGGCCGCGCGGCGCCGCCTTCGGCGGCGGCCCGTCCAGTTCCGCCAGCATCGGCGCCGGGGTGCCCTGGCGGGCGGCGGCGGCGATTGCGCGGCTTTCCTCGGCCAGGACCTGCACGCGGACCTTCGCGGTTCCAGGGCCTTCGTACCCCAGCAACTGGGCGCCGCGGCGGGACATGTCGATGATGCGCCCGTTGGCGTAGGGACCTCGGTCGTTGATGCGCACCACGATGGAGCGCCCGTTGTCGAGGTTGGTGACGCGCACCAGGCTCGGCATCGGCAGGGTCTTGTGGGCGGCGGTCAGCTCGTTCTGGTCGTAGATCTCGCCGTTGGCGGTGGTCTTCTCATGAAAGCCCGGCCCGTACCACGAGGCGATGCCCGTCTCGTCGTAGTCGTAATCTTCCTTGGGATAGTACCAGACGCCGTTGATCTGGTAGGGCTTGCCGACCTTGTAGATGCCGCTGGTCGGCAGGCCGGAGCCGGTGTCGGCCGGCTTCGACGCGCAGCCGGCGAGCGTCGCCACGCCGACCAGCACGACCATCCTGCCCACACCGCGCCAGCGACGCATCCGCCGAACCCCTTATTCCTCCGCCTCGAATCCTCGGGGCGGCGGCACTCTAGCGGAGTGTCACCGCTGCGCCAATGGCCGCGAGCAAGCCCGATTCACGATGACACAGCAGGCCGGGCGGGACGGTCAGGGCGCCGGAAGGAACGCGTCGGTCCGGCCCATCAGGCGGTAGGCCGCCAGCCCAAGCCATTCCCGCACGGCGTCGTCGAGGATGATCAGGTTCTGGTCGAACTCGAACCGCAGGTAGGGCTTGGCGTCGTGCCGGGTGCGGTAGTCCACCGGATAGGGAATGACCGGCCAGTCCACCTGGCGGAAGATGCCGACGGACCGCGGCATGTGCATGGCCGAGGTGACGAGCAGCCAGCGTTCCCCTGGCGCCGGCTTCACCAGATCCTTGCTCAAGACGGCGTTTTCCCAGGTGTTGCGCGATTCCGCCTCGTAGGTCACGCGGTCTTCCGGGATGCCGGCCTGCAGCAGCGCCGCACGGGCGGAGACGTCCTCCTTGAACTCCTGGCCCAGCAGCCGGCCGGAGCCGCCGGTGAAGACGGCCTTGGCCTCGGGGTGGCGGCGGACCAGGTCGGCGAAGGCCAGCACCCGCTCCGCCGCCTCGTTGACGGACGGGTCGCCGCGGTCGGCGGTGATCGGCGGGTTGACCGCGCCGCCCAGCATGATGATGCCGTCGATGCGCCCTTCCGGCTCGCTCCGCGGGAAGCGGTTCTCCAGCGGCACCGCCACAAGGGCGCCGAGGCCGCTGTAGGTGACCAGCAGGAGCAGCACCGCCGCCACGGTGATCAGCCGCCGCCCCGCCCGCTGCCAGCGCCGCGTCCACAACAGCAGCATTCCCAAGGACACCGCCAGCACCAGGGCGTTGCCGGGCGCCACGATGCCCCACAACAGCTTCGACAGGATGAACGACAGCACCGGCGGACCCGCTGTGATGGAAGGAGTGGGGCAAGCATAAGCGGGGCGGGCGGTAGCGGGCAACCGCGCCGGCCATCGGGTGGTGTCAGCCGCCGACCGGCGTGCAGAGCTCCACCAGCGTGCCGTCAGGGCAGCGGATGAAGGACACCGTCTGTCCCCACGGCATGGCCTTCGGTGGCGCGAGCTCGGTGGCGCCGGCGGCCAGGGCCACGGCATGGGCCGCCTCCACATCCTCGGCCACCAGGGCGATCTCCACCCCCAAAGGCTTGTCGCTGCCGCTGGCGAACACGTAGCCGGCGGCATGGTGCGACAGCGCCAGATCCTGGCTGGCGAAGGACAGCGTGGTGGCGCCGGTCTCCAGTTCGCCGTAATCGCCCGTGTCGGCGAAGAAGCGGCGCGTCAGGCCGAACGCCTTCTCGAAGAAGGCCAGCGACGCCGCGACGTCGGGAACATAGAGGATCGTGTAGCCGAATTTCATGGGATCTCCCTGCGGATCGGGCCGGACGATCGGGGCGGTCCGCCGACGGCGCCGCCCTACTGCAGCGTAGCTGCCAGAATTCGGTGACCGGCGTATGACAGGCTGCTGGCCACCAGCGTGAAAAACACCAGCGCCGCCACCGTCAGCCCGAGCCCGATGCCGATGGCGCGGCCGTCGCGCTCGATCAGGCCGAGCGAGATCAGCACCAGCGCGAAGCCGGGGAGCCAGCCGGTGAGCGGCAGCGGCACGATGCAGGTCAGCGTCAGCAGCAGCAGCAGCAGGCCGAACCAGCGTTCCTGGTCGATGTGGGCCAGCCGGTGGGCGCGCGGCTTCAGCATGCGCTCGATCCACACCAGCCGCGGCATGGCGGCGTCCAGCGTGCGGGCCGCCAGCCCGCGGCCGATGGAGCGCTTCAGCAGCCAGTCGGGAAGCCGGCCGCCGCGCCGGCCGAAGGCGAGCTGGGCGGTGTAGAGGACGATCGGCAGGTCGAACAGGCAGGAGACGCCGAGCGGCACCGGGGCGATGGTCGGCAGCGCCAGCGCCAGCAGGATGGTGCCGAGCGAGCGGTCGCCCAGCGCCCCGATCAGGTCGCCCAGCGACACCCGGCCCTCCGGCAGGTTGGCCCGGAAGCGCGCCAGCACGTCGGAGGTCCGTTCCTCCTCGCCGCCCCCGCAGGTGGCGGGCAGGGTGGTGGCGCGCCCCTTCATGGAGTGGTCCATGGAGGGATCCTCCGACGCGTCGTAGCGGGCGCCGCTCAAACGCCGGCCTCCGCCGCCGCGCTCTCGTAGGCTTCGAGCGCCTCCAGCCAGGTTTCCTCCGCCGTCGACAGCTTCTTTTCGACGGTGCCCAGCTCGATCTGCAGCTTGGTCAGCTTGTCCGAGGGGCCGGTGTAGAGGGTGGGGTCGGCCATCTTCACCTCGATCTTGCGCTTCTCCTCGCTGAGCTTGTTCACCAGCGTCTCGGCGTCGGTGGCCTTGCGCTTCAGCGGGGCGAGTGCCGTGCGCGCCTCGGCGGCGGCGCGGCGCTGGTCCTTCTTGTTGGGGCCGGCCTCGCGGTCGGCCGCGCCCTTGGCCACCGCCCGCTCGGCCTTGGCGCGGTCGAGCAGGTAGCGCCGGTAGTCCTCCAGGTCGCCGTCATAGGCCTGCACCGTGCCGTCGCCGACCAGCAGCAGGCGGTCGGCGGTCAGCTCGATCAGGTGCGGGTCGTGGCTGATGACGATCACCGCGCCGGGGAAGTCGTTGATCGCCTCGATCAGCGCCTCGCGGCTGTCGATGTCGAGATGGTTGGTCGGCTCGTCGAGCATCAGGATGTGCGGGACTTCCCGGCTCATCAGGGCCAGCAGCAGCCGCGCCTTCTCGCCGCCCGACAGGTTGGCGATCTTCGTCTCCGCCTTGGCCTGCGGGAAGCCGAAGCGGCCGAGATGGGCCCGCACCTTCTCTTCCAGCGCCAGCGGCATGATGCGCTGGGTCTGCTGGATCGGCGTCAGCGACAGGTCGAGCTCTTCCGACTGGTGCTGGGCGAAATAGCCGATGCGCAGCTTGGGCGAGCGGTGCATCTCGCCGGCCATCGGGGCCAGCCGGCCGGCCAGCAGCTTGACCAGCGTCGACTTGCCGTTGCCGTTGGCACCCAGCAGGGCGATGCGGTCCTCCATGTCGATGCGCAGCGTGACGCGGCGCAGGATGACCTTGTCGCCGTAGCCGATGCTCACCCCTTCCAGCGCGATCAGCGGCGGCGCCAGCTCGTCCGGATGGGGGAAGTTGAAGACGACCTCGGGATCGTCCTCCATCAGCGTGATCGTCTCCATCCTCTCCAGCAGCTTCAGGCGGCTCTGCGCCTGCCGGGCCTTGCTGGCCTTGAAGCGGAAACGGTCGACGTAGGACATCATGTGCTTGCGGCGCGCCTCCTGCTTGGCGGCCATCGAGGCCAGCCGCTCCTGGTTGGCGCGGCGCTGGGCCAGGAACTGGTCGTAGTTGCCGCTGTAGGTGACGAGCTTGCCCTGGTCGATGTGGATCGTGGTGGTCGGCACCGCGTTCAGCAGCTCGCGGTCGTGGCTGACCAGCAGGATGGTGTGCGGGTAGTTCTTCAGGTAGCCCTCGAGCCAGATCGTCGCCTCAAGGTCGAGGTGGTTGGTCGGCTCGTCCAGCAGCAGCAGGTCGGGACGCGAGAACAGCACGCCGGCCAGCGCCACGCGCATCCGCCAGCCGCCGGAGAAGTCGGAGCAGGGACGGTGCTGGGCGTCGGCGTCGAAGCCCAGGCCCGACAGCACCTGGGCGGCGCGCGACGGGGCGGAGTGGGCCTCGATGTCGGCGAGGCGGGCGTGGATTTCGCCGATGCGCATGGGATCGGTCGCCGTCTCGGCCTCCGCCAGCAGGGCGGTGCGCTCGGTGTCGGCGGCGAGCACGGCGTCGATCAGCGTGACCGGCCCGGACGGCGCCTCCTGCGCCACCATGCCCATCCGCATGCCGGACGGCAGGGTGATGGCGCCCGCATCGGTCTGGAGCTGGCCCGAGATCAGCTTCAGCAGGGTCGATTTCCCGGTGCCGTTGCGGCCCACCAGCGCCACCCGGTGCCCCTTGGGCACCACGGCCGTCGCATGGTCGAACAACACTCGGCCGCCGAAGCGGAAGGTCAGGTCGTTGATGTGCAGCATAGCGGTCGAGGATGTAGCATGGGGATCCGCGGATTTGAAGCGGCGGCCGGCCGATGGCACGGCTTTGTCCCGTGCCGAACCGGAGGTGCGCCGGCCCGCGGCGCCCGTGCCGGGGCGGAGAAGGCCGGCCGCGGCCGTGAGCGCCCGCTCCATCGGCAGGTCATCGGAACGGGCGGGAGGCCGGATTTCGGGGCGCCCGGCCGCCGCGGATTGAACATTTGAAACAGTATGGAACAGTTTCCGCGGCCTGTTCCACCGTTCCAAGGCGCGGCCCCGCGCATGCCGGGCGCTCCGCTGAATGGGTCGGGGACGTTCGGCCTCGGTCGTTCTCCGCATCGCCTGATTCTATCACCGATGCCCGGAGCCGGTCAGCACCAGCGGGAAAATCCGCCGCAACCCGCCGGGCCGGCTTCGGCGCGGCCAGCCGGGCGGGCGGGCAAGGAACGGCTTGCCGGGCCGTGAAAGCGTCTCTATAAAGCGCCCCATCCGGCGCCCCGGTCCTTCCGGTGGCGCCTGCACGCTTTTAATCGGCGAAAAGCCCCTTTGCAGGAGTCACCACGATGGCCGTCGAACGGACCCTCTCGATCATCAAGCCCGATGCCACCCGCCGCAACCTGACCGGCAAGATCAACGCCAAGTTCGAGGACGGCGGCCTGCGCATCGTCGCGCAGAAGCGCGTCCAGCTTTCGAAGGCCCAGGCCGAGCAGTTCTACGGCGTGCACCGCGAGCGCCCCTTCTTCAACGACCTGGTGTCCTTCATGATCTCCGGCCCGGTGGTCCTGCAGGTCCTGGAAGGCGAGAACGCCATCGCCCGCAACCGCGAGATCATGGGCGCCACCAATCCGGCCAACGCCGCCGAGGGCACCATCCGCAAGGAGTTCGCCGAGTCGATCGAGGCCAACTCGGTGCACGGCTCCGACGCTCCGGAGACCGCCGCCCAGGAGATCGCCTTCTTCTTCGCCGGCATCGAGCTGGTGGGCTGAGGCGCGGCGCGGGCGTTCGCGCCCGCGCACCCCGCAAAAAGGGCCGCTCCCCCACCGGAGCGGCCCTTTTTGCGTTTTGCATCCGGCTCTGGCACTATCGGATCGCATAAGCCTTTCAAACCATTTGCTCCGGCGTCCCCGTCCGACCCGCCGGAGCCGATCACCGCGAGGAGTTCCCGCGATGGAATCGCAATCCGCAAAGCCGATCATCGCGGCGCTGCTGCAACCGCTGCCGGAGCTGACCCGGGCGCGCAACGACCTGTCCGACGAGGGCGTCGTTCGCCTGCTGGTCCGCGGCTTCATCGACCAGGCGCTGGCGGCCTTCACCGAAGTGCTGCATGGCCGGCTCGACCAGGACGAGGCGGTGGACGGCATCAACCGGCAGGCGACCGCGCTGAACGCGGTGTTCCTCGGCACCAGCGGCTTCGACACCGTCATCGCCCATCCCTGGAACGCGCCGGACCAGCTCGGCGCCTTCCTGAAGGATGTCGTCGCCCTCGACTATCCCGAGGACGACTGCGTGCGCGCGATGCTGATCCATCTGGCGACCCAGGTCATGCATGCCCTGCGCCTGCCCGACGAGGATCGCAACGAGGAGGTCGAGGCGCTGACGCTCGACGCCGCCGACCTGCTGCTCGGCCGCGCCCCGGAGGACGACGGCGAGATCGACATCGACATCGGCGTCTGACAAGCCGGCAGGCAGGGTCGGGACGCGGTGGCGCCCGCCACGGTCCGGGCGACCGCCGCCCCCGACCCTCCCTACCCGCGTGACGCGGATGGGGGTGCGGGAGCGACATTCACCTCGATCAGCACCGTATCCTCGATGAACTCGGCGCTGTGCCAGGCACCCGGGTCGAACCATTCCCGGCCGCAGCTCGACCGGGCCGCCCGCGCACTCCAGCCGCGCGGCACCTTCGGCGACGATGACGAACTGCTCGAAGGGATGGCTGTGGCGTGTGGCGGTCGTCCCCGCCCTGACCACAGGCTGTTTCAGCGAGGCTCCCGTGCCGCCGGTCAGGCGCCGTTCGACAACGGCCCGGTGTCCGGCGGCATGTCACGCCATGTGAAGATGGTCGCCCCGGACATTCCGGCAGTCTCCCCTTGGTCCGGTCCTCCATACGAACCGGGGAATCCGGCGGATCTTCCGCTCCACCGTCTTTGCCGGAAAACAATGCTGCGGGGTTTTGTCGCATCGTACGAAGGTGTGGAAATCCGGTCGCAAGCAGAACGAGGGCGTGACGTGCTTTTCATCGCCACTTATCCTTGCGTCTGATGTGAAAGGATGTGTCGCCGGCGGGAGGCGAATCGATCCCGGTTCCCGATTTCGCGCTACTCTTTCTATAAGCCGGACGTCGCCGGGACCGGAAGCGATCACGAATTCTTTGTGTCGAAACTTGTCGTTAACTCATGGGCATTTATCACGAATGACGTCGGGCGATCCCTTTGCGGACCGCCGACCTTCCGACCGGACGGAGGCCCCGTGGACGTTTCGAACGCCGATGAGACCGCCGCTGTTGCCGGACCATCCGCGCCCGTCCGCCGGCCGACGCTTCCTGCCGGCCTTCCGGGCCTGGTCGGGGGGGCGGTGGGGATCGGCTCGGCCGTGGTCATGGCGGCCGCCGGCCTGACGGGAGGGATCGTCACCGGGACCCTGGCCGCGGTGGGCGGGCTCGCGCTGTGGAGCGCATGGCGGGACCGCCGAGCCGCCGCGTCGCTCGCCTCTTCCCGCGACGAGCTGCGCCGGGCGGAGGACGGGCTTGCCGCCCTGCAGGCCCGCAGCCGCGACTTCATCGCCGCCTCGTCGGACTGGTTCTGGGAAACCGATTCCGATCACCGGTACCTCTATGTTTCGAAGCGGCTGGGCGACATCCTCGGCGGCGATCCGCGCAGTGTGTTCGGCGATTCGCTGCTCGCCCTCGGCGCGCTGGCCGGGGCGGAGGCGAACTGGGGCGAGTACCGCCGGGACATCGAGGCCGGGCGCCCCTTCCGCGACCTGGAGGTCGGCTTCACGGGGCGGGACGGTCGCAGTCTCGTCTTCAGGGTGAGCGCCGTTCCGGTGTTCGGCGACGACGGGGCGTTCCGCGGCTACCGGGGGTGCGGCGTCGATGCCACCGCCGAGACGCAGGCGCTGGTCGAGGCGCGTTTCATGCAGGCGGTGGTGCACGACGCCATCGACAGCATCTCCGAAGGGTTCGTGCTGTTCAGCGCCGACGGCCGCCTGCTGATGTGCAACGAGCGCTACCGGCAGGCCTATCCCACCATCGCCGACCAGTTGACGCCGGGCCGCAGCTTCGCCGACATCCTGCGGGCTGCGGCCGAGCGTGGCGGCTACGGGGGCGAAGGCGACATCGGCGCCTGGGTCGAACAGCGGCTGACCCGCCATCTCCAGCATTCCACGCCGGTCGACGGCCGGCTGTCCGACGGCCGCTGGTACCGCATCAGCGAACACGCCACGGGTGCCGGCGGCGTGGTGAAGCTGCTGATGGACATCACCGAACTGAAACGGCGGGAGGAGGAGCTGGCCGGCCAGACGGCCCGGCTGGAACGGACCGTCACCGCGCTGCAGGAGAGCGAGCGGCGCTATCGCCAACTGGTGGAGCTCGCACCCTACGGCATCGTCATCTGGGACCGTGCCGCCATCCGCTTCGCCAACAGCGCCGCCGCGATGATCCTCGGCGTCGGACAGGAGGGAGGGGAGGGAGCGGGCCTGGAGGGAGCGGCCCTTGCGGGTTTCCTCGACGACGGGGCGGCGCTGGAAGCGATGCTGGCCGGGGTGGCGGATCGCGGGGTGTCGCGGCTGGAGTGCGCGGCGCTCCGCCCGTCCGGCGAGCGCCGCCAGCTCGAGGTCGGCGCCACGCCCGCCATGTTCCACGGCGAACCCGCGGTGCTGCTGGTGCTGAACGACGTCACCGACCGCCGCCGGGTGGAGGGGGAACTGCAGCGCGCCCAGAAGATGGAGGCGGTCGGCCGCATGGCCGGCGGCATCGCGCATGAGTTCAACAACATGCTGACGGCCATCGGCGGCTTCGCCCGTCTGGCGGAGCGCAATCCCGCCGATGCGGACCGCGTGCTGACCTGCGTGCAGGAGATCGCCAAGGCGTCCGAGCGGGCAGCCGCGCTGACCGGGCAACTGCTCGACTTCTCCCACCGGCGGGTGGCCGAGGAGCGCGAGGTGGTGGCGGTGGCGCCGCTGGTGCGGGACCTGCGCGTTTTCCTGAAGCCGCTGCTCAGCGCCGGCATCGACGTGGTGATCGACGCTTCCGACGAGGCGACCTGCGGGGCGGCGCATGCGCTGGTCAATCCGGTCACCCTGAACCAGGCGCTGCTGAACCTGGCGCTGAACGCCCGCGACGCCATGCCCGACGGCGGAAGCCTGACCATCGCCCTGGCCGTCGAGGTGCCGGACGCCGCGTTCTTCGCCCGCCATCGCGGCCTCAAGCCGGGCCGCTACGTGGTGATCCGCGTGTCGGACGAGGGAACGGGCGTGCCGGCGGCGATCCGCGACCGTATCTGGGAGCCGTTCTTCACCACCAAGGAGCCCGGCAAGGGCACCGGGCTCGGGCTGTGGATGGTCTACGGCACGGCGCAGCAGTCCGGTGGTGCGATCGAACTGGAGGGCGAGGGGGAGCGGGGTGCGACCTTCGCCCTCTACCTGCCGGCCGTCGAGCCGCCCGCGGCGCCGGTCGGCTTCGACCCGCTGGTCGTCGACGAAGGAGAGGGGGCGGCCATCCTGCTGGTCGAGGACGAGGATTCCGTGCGCCGTTACCTGCGCCTGACCCTGGAGGAGGCCGGCTGCACCGTCACCGAGGCCGCCGACGGCCTGGAGGCGCTGGAGCGGTTCGACGAGGCCGGCGGCCTGTTCGATGCGGTGGTCAGCGACGTGTCGATGCCGCGGATGAACGGCCCCGACCTCGCCCGGGCGCTGGAGGAACGCAACCCGATGCTGCGCATCCTCTTCCTGACCGGTTACGCCTCGCGGGAGACGGCGTCCGGGCTGACCGGGCCGGCCGGCCGGCAGATCGTGATGAAGCCGGTGGCGCCGGAGCGGCTGCTCCAGGCGTTGCGCGACCTGCTGGCCGAGTGACGACGTGATGGAGGACAGCCGGCACGAGGACCCGAACCGGGGGGCGGCGAACCGGGGGGCGGATGCGCCACACTCCGCAGCGCCGCAATCCACAGCGCCGCAATCCGCCGCGCCGGATGAGGCGGACGGCCCGGCGGTGCCCGTCTGCAGGGAGCCCGCCGACCTCTATGCACCGGCCGGACGGGACGGGGTCGGGCGCTTCTGCCGCCGCTTCCTCGACGAGAACGCGCTGACGGCGACCGAGCTGCTGCACCACCCGCGCCACCAGACCTCGCTGTCCAACACGGCCACCTTCGTCGCCATCCTGACGCAGGCCGAGCGCGTGATGGAGCGCAAGGGTGCGCTGACGCCGCTGGTGAACGAGACCGCGCGCCTGACCCGCGAGCGGCTGAAGGAGAATCCGCCGCCGGAGTTCCTGGCCGACGGGTATCCCGGCGTCGCGGCGGAGCTGCTGTCGCAAGGCGGCTTTGTCGGCCGCTTCCTGCTGGATGCCGCCGTCACCCAGCACATCGTGGCCGGCCGCAGCTTCGCCGACAAGGCGGACGCGCTGCTGGCGCTGGCCGAGACGACGGAGCATCCCGACGCGCTGGCCCCCCTGGAGCGCCTGCTGGGCGAGATCATGACCAGCGATGCCGGCACTGCGTCCTGCGCGCGCGACGCCCCCTTCACCCTGCTGATCGACCTGATCGTGACGCTGATCGCCGCCGACCGTCCGATGCCGGAGGAGGCGCCGCCGGTCTTCCAGCGGCTGGACATGCTGATGCGCCGCATCCCGATGCCGGGACTGCGGGAGGCGCTGGCCGCGGCCTTCCGCCGGGAGATGGCGAAACCTGCCTGCTTCACCATCGCCAGCGCCGGCGACATGTTCGGGATCGAGGCGGTCCAGCGCGAGATCATGGCGCTGAGCGACCTGTCGGGACGGCTGAGGGAGCGTGACGGCGGCTATGTCGGCGGCGCCCGGACGGAAGCGGCGTTGCAGCGCCGCACCGCACTGCTGGTCAACGAGGACACCGTTCCGGAGATCACCCGCGGGCGCGATTTCGCACAGAAGCTGCGCATCCTCTTCATCCTGCAGAAGATGCCGCTGTCGCCGACGGCGGCGAAGGCGGTCGCCGACTACCTGAAGAGCTTTTTCGGAGGCCGTGATTTCGCCGGCCGCCTGCTCGACTGCTGGAAGGACCGGAACGAGAAGCTGAAGGGGCTGGCCGACGTTCAGCGGCTGGTGCTGGCGAGCGGCTTTCCCGAAGATGAGCGTGAATCCCTGGCCGGACAGGTCGACGATATCCAGAACGCCTTCCTGCGCACCCAGAGGGTGCTGACGCCGCTGATCCAGGCCAAGGACGACGTGCCGGCCAACGCCGTCCTCGACATCGTCCGCCTGGCGGGCGAGGGTGCCTTCTGCGCCGGCAAGAGCAGGCTGGCCGTCGCGCGCGTGCTGTACCGCCATTGCCATCGTCCCCGCTTCGTGCGCCATGTCGTGCTGAACGCACCGAGCCCGAACGAGCGGGCGGTGCGGACCAAGTGGCTGCGCCAGTCGCTGGGCCAGGTCGGCGTTCCCTTCATCGACCTCGCCGCCCAGAGGGTGCTGGTCGTCGATGACGAGGAGGGGCCGCGCGCCTTCGTCGCCTCGGTGCTTCAGGAACTCGGCGTCGGCACGGTCGAAACGGCAGCCGACGGGCAGCAGGCGCTGGAGCGCTTCGAGGCCGATCCCGCCGGCTGGGACCTGATCATCTGCGACTGGATGATGCCGCGGCTCAACGGCCTGGACCTGCTGAAGCATGTCCGCGAGGCCCGCGGCGACCTGCCCTTCCTGATGGTGACGGCGCTCGCCACCCTGGAGGCGGTGAAGCGGGCGCTGGCCCACCATGTGAGCGGCTATATCGCCAAGCCCTTCACGCCGGACCAGTTGGAGGAGAAGGTGCTGCTGGTCCTGGCGCAGAAGGGCGGCGGCGACCAGGGCGCCTAGAGTGTGATCCTTTCAAGCGGTACCGCTTGAAACATGACTCGCACGGAAAACCAAAAGCCTAGGGTCCGTCAGCAGCCGAGCCGAGACGGCGCGATGGTCGGCGTCCCGCTGCCCACGTTTCAGGTGTGCTGATACTTGTATTCCTGCGTCACTCCCCCGTAGCCGTAGGCACCGGCTCGGCAATCGACGATATGTACGTTCGAATGTGGATGAACGTTGCCAATGAGAGTGGAGAGAAGATCGAAGGCTTCTCGCTGATATCGGGCTTTCTGCGCCTTGGAGCAGGTCTCGTCCGTAATCGTGATTTCGAGGCGGAACGAATTTCGGCCGTGCTCCACGAGTGAGCGACTGTCGATGAACCACAATTCGTGCGGTATAAACCGAACCATTACCATGGTCAGTTCAGGGAGCTTTTCCAGAACTGCGCTGGTCAGGGCAGTGAGTTCTGGAACGATGCGGTTGGCAAGTCCCGCATCCGACTCGCCGGAGAGTGTGAGATTAATCCCGGGCATGGCTTCCTCCAGCAAGGTTGGTGCGGGCGCCAGGATGGTACCGGGGCTTGCATCGGGGAAGCCGGAAGGTACGATAGCATCTATCGGAAAATTGGGATGATAGGATGCAGCCGTTTGATCTTGGGCAGTTGCGGACACTTGTGACCGTGGCGGAAGCGGGTAGCCTGTCCGCCGCAGTGCCGAGGCTGTTCCGCTCGCAATCGGCGATCAGCGAGCAGCTTCAGAGGCTGGAAGAGTTTGCCGGGGTCGTTCTGCTGCAAAGGGGCAAGAAGGGCGTGAGGCCGACGCCGGCCGGGGAGCGCCTGATCGCCCACGCTCGGGAGATGCTGGCTGCGAGCGATCGGGCCCTTGAGGACATGCGGGGCATGGGCCTGGCTGGAGAGTTGCACCTGGCCGTCACGGACTACTTCCGTCCCAACGCGATCGCGGAGATGCTGAAGCGGTTGCGAGTGCATTACCCGAAGCTCCGACTGCACGTCACAATCCGCAAAAGCCTTCTGATCGAACGAGAGGCGCAGGGTGGCGATTTCGACATTGGATTGTCCATGCGCATTCTCGACGGGCGCACTCTACCGGAAGGCATCCCGGTTCGACGTGAGGCTCTGGCCTGGGTAGCCGGACACGAGTTCGAGTTCGAACCCCGGGCACCTCTCCCGTTGCTCGGGCTCCCTCAGGACTGTTCCTTGCAGCGCTTCGTGCGGAAGCTTCTGGAAGCGCATGGTGTACCCTATGTCGTCGCCCATTCCGCCTCGGGTGTGGCGGGGCTTCAATCCGCGCTCGTAGCGGGGCTTGGCATTTCCTGCCTGAACATGTCTGCGGTGCCGGACGATGTGGGGACGTTCCGATTGGCGCAGACTCTACCGCCATTGCCGGAGGTGGAGTTCAGCCTGCTCCCGCCCCGCCCCGGCGAGGCCACACTGGTAGGTGAGGTGCGGAGGATGCTGGCAACGCATTTCGCGTAGGGCACTGGCTCATTCGGAGGGTGCAGGCAACCGGCTCAGCTTGGCGACGATCGCATCAGCGGACTTGGTCCAGACGAAGGGCTTGGACGTCTTGGTGTGCACGCGGATGTGGCGGACGACGGCGTCCTGCAGGTCAGGCACCCAAGCCCTGTTCGGCGTAGCGCACCTGCCACCGCCAGACCGCCGGGCGACCGACGCCGGCCCGACCGGCCAGCTCCAGCACGGGCAGTCGCTCGGCCGCGAGCAGAATGATACTCGCCCGCTTCACATGCTTCTGCGGGCGGTTCCGGTCACCGACGACCGCAGCCAAACGCGTGTGGTCCCCCGGTCCGGCGATGATGCCGACGATCCGGGCCATGCCGCCGGACACGCACGTCCAAGCCCCTTGTGAAGCCTCTGTTTGCGTCGGTGCACCAGAGTCCATCCGGTGCTTATTGAAGCACCAGATGGACTCCAAGCTTTTGGTTTTCCGTGTGAGTCGCGTTTCAAGCGATACCGCTTGAAACGATCACACTCTAGCGGAACAGGCCGGGCCTGATCTCCACCACGAGCCCGGAGGTGGAAGCGACCAGCAGGGCATCATGGCCGACGCGGACCCACCGGTGGCCCGGCGGCGGCCGGTGCAGGTGGAACGTCACCGGCCGGGCGATGACGTACCGCGTGTCGCGCCATTTCGGCGCCAGGCGGTCGCCCGCATGCCATCCATGAGCCGCCGGCGGTCCGGGAGGAGGTGCCGGGCGGCGCACCGCGGCCGGCAGGTCGGGACCACGGCCGCGGGCGCCATGATCGTTCCATTCGCGGTCCGGCCCCCGATGGTCGTCGCGGCCGGAGTGCCAGTGCTGGGCCATGGCGGGGCTGCCGACCACCGCGGTGACGGCGATGATGGCGGCGGCCAGGGCAAGCAGCGGCTGTCTCATGAGCGTGATCCTTGGCGGTTTCGGGCGGTGGGCTTTGACGGTGGGTTTTCTGCCGCCGGCGCTCCGGCCAGAGGCTGCCTATGGCCCAAGCATGCGGTCCCGCCATTGCGGCATTGTTTCGGGCGCGTCTCGGCCGGCCGGGTTTTTGGTAACGGACTGTATCCGGCGGCGACGGCGCCGCAGTCCGCAGTCCGATGTCCGCAATCGCCGACCGCGACGCCGGGGCCCGCCGCCTGTTGTGGTGCAGAGGTCCTTTCATGAAGGAGGAGCACCATGGCAGACCCGACGACCGAGGACGGCAAGGCGCTCAGCGTCGAGCCCGACCGCGACATCGCCGATCCCCTGAAGGCGGCGGAAGCGGTGTCCGACACCGGCAAGCCGATCACGCCCGACACCGAATCGGCCAAGCACATCGACCGTCCCGCGGAGAAGGGCAAGGCTGGGAAGAAGAAGTGAGGGACCGCCTCAGCCGCCGGCTTCGGCACACCGCTTGCGCCGAAGCGGCGGCCTCAATTCACTCACCAGCACCCCGACGACGATGAACGCCGCGCCCGCGAGCGCGAGGGCGGGCAGGCGTTCGCCGGCGATGCGCCCGGCGATGCCGCCCCACACCGGCTCGCCGGCGTAAATGATGGTCGCCCGTGTCGGGGAAATCGATTTCTGCGCCCAGTTCATCGTCAACTGGATCATGCAGCTCATGAGGCCGAGCCCGATTGCGGTGAGCAGCCACACCCAGGAGAAGGCGGGGAACGTCTCACCCATCACCGGCATGAAGACCAGCGACAGGAGGCCGGCGGCGACAAGCTGGACGGCGGTGACGCGCCGGCTGTCCACATGCCTGGCGAAGTGGCCGATGAGGATGATCTCGCCTGCGGTCGCCAGTGCGCAAAACAGCGTGGCGACCTCGCCCGGGCCGAAGGTCCCCGCGCCGGTGTCCGGGCCGGCGAGCAGCATCAGCCCGGCGAAGGCCAGGACGATGCCGATCCAGCTCATCAGGCGGGGCGGGCGCCTCAGCACCAGCCATTGCAGCAGCGGCACCATCGGCACATACAGCGCCGTCAGGAAGGCGGACATGCTGCTGCTGATCGATTGCAGCCCCCAGGTCTGAAGCGAGTAGCTGAGGAAGATGGCGGCACCGATCGCGGTGCCGGCACCGAGCTCGGCCCTGGTCAGCCCGGCCATCGCGCGGCGGAAGAAGAGGATCGACAGCGCCCCGGCGATGAGGAAGCGGATGCCCACGAAGAACAGCGGGCCGCTGTAGGCCACCGCGTTCTGGACGATGAGGAAGGTCGTCCCCCACAGCATCGTCACGCCGATCAGGGCCAACTCTTGCCGTGACAGCAAGGCACCGGAATGGTTAGCTATGGGGGTGTTGTGCAGCATAGTGCACATGCATAAGGGCAATATAGTGCACAATCAACCCCAAAGACGGGACGTGCTCGCCCATGTCGGCGCGAACCTGCGCCGCCTGCGGCAGAGAGCCGGCCTGAGCCAGGCGGCGTTGGCCGACGCCTCGGGGATCAGCCGGCGCATGATCGTCAATCTCGAAGCCGGCGACACCAATGTCAGCCTGTCGAGTCTCGACCGGCTTGCCGAAGCGCTGGGAGCGACCTTCGTCGAGGTGGTCAGCGATCCCGCCGCCGAATCGCGGCGGATCGAGGCCGTGGCTTGGCGCGGGCACGGCGCGGAAAGCAAGGCGGTGCTGCTCGGCAGCGTTCCGGCACGCAGCGAGGCCCAGCTTTGGCACTGGTCGCTGGGACCCGGGGAGCGCTATGCCGCCGAGCCGGATCCGGAGGGCTGGTCGGAAATGGTGTTCGTAATGCAGGGGTGCCTGCGCATCGAACTTGCCGAAGGCGAACGGTTGGTGAAGGCCGGCGATTTCGCCATTTACGGCAGTTCCCAGCCCTATGCCTACGTCAACGCCGCCGACATGGTGACGCTGTTCATCCGCAACGTCGTCTGCTGACGGCAGGGGCAGGTGGAAGAACGCCCTCGACCCGGGCGCATCGCTGTCAGGTCCCGGAAGATGGCCGAAGGGAGATTTCCGCAGTCACCGCAACGCAGCGGCAAAGCCCACGGTGTACCTGCGGAAGAAAGGGGGAAACCGTGGCGCGGGTGGGCGGCCCTTGGTTCAGCGCAGGTCGACGCCGGCTTGGCGGAAAGCGCGAGCCAACGCATCGACGATGGTGGGATCGACTTCGCCGGTCCCGTAATCGAGGTTCATCACGGCGTACCACGGAACGCCGGCCTTGCTCGCCAGCATCCGTGTCGACCAGCCAAGCCGCAGACGTGCCTGCTGGCACTGCGTCCCGGTCATGATGCGTCGACTCCACACGTTAGCGTATTCCTATGCTGCTCCACAGGACGGCCGGCTGGAAAGGCTTAATCCATCCTGGATGAGAACTCCCGCAATTTTGCTACGAACCACTCCGCTTGTCACGTGACGGATTGCTGCAAGCTGATGCGCACAGCTTTGCTGTCCTGTCATGGGGAGGCACCGGCCGGAGTTCCGGACAACCAATACATGATTCGATCCTCGGACGATCTGCTCCTCGTCTGCCGCGAAACGATGTCCACAGTGCCGGAGCCGTTTTGCCTGGGCGCTGGTCCGCGATCATTCACAGGTTGCAGCGCATCGCGGGCGGCCGTGGTCCAGGACCGTGCCGACCGCAGCCGGCGGGTTGCAAACCCAGGTTGCCGAAGATCGCGGTCATTGCCCCGGCGCGGCGTCGGAGTGGGGGACATCTGGCTGGCTTGGTCCGGCTTGACTTGATCGGCTTGACTTGATCCGGCTTTGCCCGCCCTGGACGGCGGGGAGGGAGGCGGCGACGGCGGCACCTCCCTCCCGCCCGTTACGATGTGGGGGTCGTCTTCCCGGCCCACAGGTCGACCGGCCCCATCCGGTCGGCGCCCTGGGTGGCGAGCATCCAACCGGGATACTCCGGCTGCAACTCGCTGACGGCGTCGAGCTTGGCGATCTCATCGTCGCTCAGGACCACCTCGACCGCGGCGATATTGTCCTCCAACTGGCTGAGCCGCTTTGCGCCGACGATCACCGAGGTGACGACGGGTTTCGCCAGCAGCCACGCCAGCGCAATGCGGGCCGGGCTGCAGCCATGGGCCTCGGCGATCGGCTTCAGCACGTCGATCACGTTCCAGGCGCGCTCCTTGTCGACGACCGGGAAGTCGAACGAGGATCGGCGCGACCCCTCCGGCGACTGGTTCCCGCGGCTGAATCTGCCGGACAGCAGGCCGCCGGCGAGCGGGCTCCAGACGAGCAGGCCCAACTTCTCGGCTTCGAGCAAAGGCTTCAGTTCACGTTCCAGGTCGCGCCCGGCGATCGAATAATAGGCCTGCAGCGTGCTGAACCGTTCGAGATTGAGGCGCGTCGAGATGCCCAGCGCCGTTGCGATCCGCCATGCCTGCCAATTGGACACGCCGACGTACCGGACCTTGCCCTGCCGGACCAGATCGTCGAGCGCGCGCAGCGTCTCCTCGACCGGCGTCACGGTGTCGGTGGCGTGGATCTGATACAGATCGATGTGGTCGGTCTGGAGGCGCCGCAGGCTCCCCTCGACGGCGTCCATGATATGGCCACGCGATGCGCCGACATCGTTCCGACCCATGCCGGTCCGGCTATAGACCTTCGTCGCCAGAACGATCCCGGTCCGGGACAGCCCCAGGTTCCTGATCGACTGGCCGAGCGTTCGCTCGCTTGCACCGGCGGAATAGACGTCCGCCGTGTCGAAGAAGTTGATGCCGGCGTCGATGCCGGCCTTGACCAGCTCATCGGCACCCGATTGGTCCAGGTCGCCGATGTGCTGGTAAACGCCGGTGCCGTCGCTGAACGTCATGGTCCCGAGGCAGAGTTGCGAAACCAGAAGCCCGGTGTTTCCCAAAGTCTTGTACTTCATCCAAATCTCCTGATGACCAAATCGCCCCCGGCGACGCGACGGCCCCGTCGGACCGAAGGCGTCGGGCCGAAGGCGTCGGCTCCGCGCCGGTTGATGCCGGGGAGAGGCCGGCCGGCCTTGCGGGCGCCTGCGCCAATCGCTCAGGGCCGCAGGATCGCCGACGCATCGTTGCCGACGACGGTGGCCCATTCGCGGATACGCCAGCTCCGGACGAGCCCGTTGTTCACGTAGGGGTCGTCCTTCACGAATTTCTCCACGACCGCGGCGCTCTCCCCTTTGAAGAGGATGACGCCCGTGTCGAGGGGATCAGTGAGAGCGCCGGCAAGGATGAGTTCGCCGCGCTCGACGGCAGCCCAGGCCTTCTCAAGGTGTTCCGTGCGGAACTCGGGCCTGCGCGCTTCATAGCTGTCGCTGAAATCAAGAAAAAGAAGGTAGTGCTTCATGGTGGCGATCCTTCGTTCTCAATCCCGTCAAACAGAAGGGGAGATGTCCCGCCATCCGACCCTCGTCGGCCGTTGCGATGCCGGGGCGGTCGGGCAACGTCGGCTCCGCGGGGGTCCGAGGAGTCCGAGGGGGTCCGAGGGGCGGCGGCCCTGACGAAGAAGCCGCTTCGACCACCGATGCCTCCGGACCGTCGGGACCGCGTCCGTGCCGATGCATCGCCGGAGGCGGTCGGCGCTCCAGGCAGGCCGGATCGGGCGAGGAGGTGGGCCGCCCGGCGACGCTCACCCGACCGGTGGATGGCGAATGGTGACGGTGCCGGGCGCGTTCGACAGCCATTGCCGGCCCATCGCCCCTTCAGGCCTCGACCAACCCCGAACGTCTCCTCCGCCAGGCGGGCGAGGCCACCATCGCACATCGTTGGCGTTGCAGCGCGCGCCGAATTGTCCGCCGAGCGCGGACAATATCGGGCTTATCGCGCCCTGCAGGCGGAGGCCCCGGGGGAAACGAAAGGAGAGGCGAAAGGGGAGGCCATTGGGGGACTGGGGATGCAGGCGCCGTGTCGCCGGCCGTTCACCCCAGCGTCTTGGCCAGCAGGACGATGTTGCGGTCGCCCTCCCGCCGGTAGGCGGTGCGGTCCATCGTCTGCTTGACCAGGAAAACGCCGAGGCCGCCCACCCGTCGCTCGTCGATGTCGCTGGTCAGGTCCGGCGGCGGCGCGTCGGCGAAGGGATCGAAGGCGGCGCCGTCGTCCACCAGTTCGGCCCGCAGTTCGTTGCCGGCTGCCTCCAGCCGGACCCGGATTTCGTGCGGCGTCCCGTCGTGATAGCCGTAGGAGACGGTGTTGGTGATCAGTTCGTCGAAGCAGAGGTTGAAGGAGAAGCCCAGCGCGGGAGGCAGGTCGTTGCGCTCGATGAACTCATCGACCGCCGCCGCCAGCCGTTCCAGTTCGGCAAGGTCGTTGCGCAGGACCATGTCCAGGCGGTTCGTCACGGTATCGTCCATCCGCTCCCCCATGCGCCGACGCCCTCCACCCCGGTTGATCGGCTCCCGATGCGGCGCTCAGGCCGCGACCCCCGCGACCGCCCAGCGGCGGAGCGCGCTCACGGCGATCCGCTCCACCTCGCTCCAGCCGAGCCCGCTCGCCATGTCGGCGAGGGCAACCAGCCGCGTCCTGGCGCCGGTGTCGCCGACCGGCGCGTTGCCGAGGTCGCCGGTCAGCCCGGCGACGAGGCCGTAGAGCATGGTCGACAGGCTGTGCATCAGCGGCGCGCAGTCGGGTGCGGTCAGCCGCGTCGCGAACAGGTAGAGCTGCCCGACGCCGCGCAGGCGCGCGGCGAAGCTCTCGGCGGTGCCGGCGTTGTCGGCACCGCGGGACACCTCTCCGCGCAGTTCCTCCACCGACAGGGTGGCGAAGCGGCCGGCGGCGGCGATGAAGTCGGACACGGCGTCCTGCGGCAGCCCGCCGGTGGCCTGTCCGCCGGTCTCGAACAGGCGCTGCGCCATCACGATCAGCTCCTCGATGTTGGCGAGGATGATGGCGACGCCGAAGCGGGCCAGCCCGTCGTTGCCGTCGGTGCAGGCCCGCAGGATCTGCGTCACCTTGCGGATGACCTGCACCGCGAACATCAGCATGGCGTTGCGGCTCTGCGCCAGTTCCGCCTCGGCCCCCAGCTCCTCCAGCGCGTGCTGCAGGATCTCCAGCCGCAGGAAGTCGAGCGACAGCATCTGGATGTCCGGGTTGTCGCCGTCCATCAGCACGCGGTTCAGCTCGCCGGAATAGAGGAAGAAGCGGCCGGACAGGTCGAAGGCGATGCGTGCGGCCGACATCCTGGCGCGCTCGGCCGCCGGCGTGCCGGCCAGTTCGCGGTTCAGCGCGGCGAACAGGCGGACCAGCGGCATCCAGTCCCGCCGCTGCGTCGAGGGGACGGCCCGCGGTGCCGGCGTGGCGGCGACGATCAGCGCGGCCAGCGGCTCGATGCCGGCGCCGAGGATCACCGACTGCCAGCGCTGGAGGTCGCCGCCGGTTCCGGCCTGCCAGTCCTTCAGCATGCCCAGAAGTTCGGCGAGGCGGCGCTCGTCCACCGGCTGGCCGGGGATGGCCTGCAATGCCGCCTCAAGCGCCACCGACAGGGCGTTGCGGTCGAGCGCCGGGGTGCCCGGCGCCTCGGCGGCGAACCAGGTGAGGTCGGCCGACGGTGCGGCGGCCCGCATGGTGCCGGCGACCGCCAGGGCGCGGCGCAGCGCGTCGGCGAATTCGCCGGCGCTGGCGTAGCGGTCGGCCGGCGCCTTGGCCAGGGCCTTCAGGATCACGGTGTCGAAGGGCGGCGGCAGGTCGGGATTGCCGCGGGAGGGCGGCGGCGGCTCCACGAACAGGATCTGCTGCATCACCGTGGCGACCGAGCCGGAGAAGGGGCGCCGCTGCGCCAGCAGGTAGTAGAGGACCACCCCGGCGGAGAACAGGTCGCTGCGGGCATCCGCCTTCTCGCCGCGCAGCACCTCCGGCGCCATGTAGGCGGGGGTGCCGAGCAGGTCGCCGGCCTGGGTCAGGTCGGAGGAGGACACCTGGGCGATGCCGAAATCGGCGAGCTTCGGCGTCAGGTCGTCCTGCACCACGATGTTGGCGGGCTTGATGTCGCGGTGGATGACGTTGCGGGCGTGGGCGAAGCCCAGCGCGTCCAGCACCCCCAGCATCAGCGCGCCGGCCTGCTGCGTCGGCAGGGGATCACCGGCTTCCAGGTAGTGCTTGAGCTCACGGCCGCGCACCAGCTCCATGGCGAGGTAGGGGGCGCCGCCGCGGGCCGGGTCCTGAACGCCGTAGTCGTGGACCCGCACGATGTTGGGGTGTTCGAGCTTCAGGCCGATCTCCGCCTCCCGACCGAAGCGGGCGAGCACGGCGTTGCGTTCCGCCGCCGCCAGAAGCTCGCTGCGCAGCAGCTTCAGCGCCACCTCGGCGCCGCTGCGGCCATCGACGGCGTGATAGACCACGCTCATCGCACCGTGGCCGAGGACGCCTTCGACCCGGAAGGGGCCGATCGGGCCGGGCAGCGTCGGGGCTACAGAGCCGTCGGGCATCGGAAGGTCTCCAGCAGGTTTTTGCCGAACGGGTTGTTGACGCTGTCGGCGCGCAGCGCGAAGACCGCCTTGCGGGTGCCCACCGTCACCGCGAAGGTGAAGCGGTCGGGCTGCGGCGTCGACTCCAGCCTGCCGTCGGCGAGGAAGTGGAATAGGGACCAGGGACCCTGGCGCGAGATGCCGGCCGGCTCCCCCGGCAGCGGCGGGCCGAAGCCGAGGCGCACGCTGCTGCTGCCTTCCGCCCCCGGCCACTTCATCACCTGCGGGCGCGGCGGGCCGTGCTGATAGATCAGCGTCTGGCCGTCGATGTCGAGCGCCACCTGCGTCGCCTTGGCGTCCAGCTCGACCGGCGTGATCTCGAACACCACCTTGGCGGTGGTCGCGCCGGCGGGGAACAGGCTGTCGCGGATGCGCGAGGCCCGCTCGAACTGGTCCAGCACGGCCGGCGGGATGCCGAGGTCGACCTGGTCGACCTTCTGCCAGGCCCAGGGGCTGACCGTCATGTCGACGAAGGGGCGCAGGTTGGTGTTGAAGAACTGGTCGATCATGCCGCCGGGCGCGAACAGCTTGGCGAAATCGGCGGTGGTGACGTCGACCGGGCTGGCGGCGACCATCGGGAAGCGGTTGTCGAGCGCCGCCCGGCAGAAGGGCAGCACCGTGGACTGCCACGCCTTGTTGATCTGCGCGCGTGCCCCGCCGGCGCTGACGGTGGCCGAACTCTGCGCCACGGTGGCGACCATGCCGCCGACCGGATCGGGCAGGTCGCGGGCGAGGGTGCGCAACTGCGCCGCCACCGCCCCCTTGTCGCCGGCGGCGGTCAGGCCGGCCAGCAGGGCGCCGTTCTGGTCCGGCGCGTTGGCGGCGCGGGCGATCTGCTGGTACAGCTCGCCCAGCAGCTTCAGCGCGTCGTCGAGCTTGGGCGGCGCCCCGCCGTCGCCCTGGACCAGGTCGCGCAGCGGCTTGAAGTGGTCGTTGATCGGCTGGCCCGGCGGCGGTCCGTCCGGTTGCAGCGGCACCCCGGCGAGGCGGGCGAGATAGGCGGTGTTGGCCCCGGTGGACTCGGCCGCCTTCTCCGCCGCCTGCGCCTGCTGGGCGACGCCGGCCAGCGGCCCGCCGGCGACCGGGACTTTCCCGTCCGCGCCCGGCCTGTCGTTCGGGCCAGGAACGAGCGTCGTCTCCCGCACCATGGCGGTCAGCCACAGCTTCAGCGGCGACTGCGGTCCGGACAGGGTGTTGAGCACGTCGGCGGCCTGGTTGAGGCTGCGCAGCGGCACGATCACCACGTCGCCCAGCAGCTCGTCCCACTGGCGGGCGTAGCGGTCGAAATAGACGGCGAGGATGCCCTTCTCCAGCGTCTTCGCCCCGGCGACCGCCTGCGGCCCGCTGCTCGGCTGGCCCAGCACCCAGTTCTCGTCGACCAGGGCCTTGGCGACCTTCGGCAGGGCCGGCAGCACCGCCTTGTGGAAGCCGTCATAGGTGTAGAGGCCGGGGAGTCCCTCGGACAGCGGCTTGCCCGACGGGCGGATCAGCACGCGCCCGGCGAGCGGGCCGGCATTGTCGACCAGCTTCCAGTCCGGCAGGGACTGGATCTCCGGCCGGTCGCGCAGGATGGCGAAGCCGCGCTCGGCGAGAGGGTAGCGGGTCAGGCCCTGCCGGGCCTCCTCCACCAGCGCCTCGTCCGGCGGCAGCGGCGAGAAGGGGGCGGCAAGCAGCGCATCCAGGTGGCTGCGCAGGTCGCGCCGCACCGTCTCGTAGGCCGGGCCGGGCAGCGAGGCCATCCAGTCGACCGTCATCCAGTCGGCGACCAGCGCCTTGTCGAGCGGCCCCTTGCCGGCCAGCATCAGGTAGACCTTCAGCGCCTGGAACAGGTATTCCGGCCGGCCGCGCTCGCGGCGGAGCTGTTCCTCCACCCGCAGGAAGACGCGCGGCAGCAGCACGCTGCGCAGCGCCCGGCCATAGATGCCGTCGCTCTGGCGGGCGAGCCGGCCGCCCTGGTAGAGGCCGCCGGTCATCTCCAGCGGCGGCGGATCCTGCCAGCCGGCGGGAATGGCGCGCAGGGTGTTCAGCGGCGGCACGATGGTGATGAAGTCGGTGTCGTCGATCCGCACCAGCGAGCGCGGCTTGGCCGCCAGCGGCTCCAGCTCGGCCGCGGCCCGGGCGGCGGCGGCGTCGACCCCGGCGACCAGCGCGGTGTTCTGGGTGAAGCTGTTGGCCCAGAAGGCGGCCAGCGCCAAACCGGCGAGCAGCATCGCCAGCATCGCCCCGCCGCGCAGCAGGCGCCGCCGCCGCTCCTGTCCGGAATCGGTGCCGACCAGCCCGGCCTCGGCGAACACCACGTCGCGCAGCGTGCGGTTGATGAAGAAGCTGCGCCCGCCGCTTCCGGCCGGCAGCACCTGCCGCTCCAGCCCGAAGGAACCGGCGACGACCTCGGCCAGCCGGTCGACCGGCTGGCCGTCCTGGGTGCCGCTGGTCATGTAGACGCCGCGCAGCAGCGGGCGTTCCTCGTAACGGTTGGGCTCGAAGATCACCAGCAGCAGGTCGGCGATCGCCGGCTTCAGCGCCGCCATCTGCGCCGGGAACAGCGCGTCCAGCGACCGGCGCTGGAGGTCGGACTCGCCGTGGACGCGGTCGAGGACGCGGCGCGCGATGCGGACGGTCAGCGCGTCGAACTCGGCGTCGAACCGGTAGACCGGCGCCTCGTCCGCCGGCTTCCCGTCCCGGGAAGCGCCGTCGTCGAGCGGGAAGGTGATGCCCCAGACCTGCTCGCGCTCCTCGCGGCTGAGGTCGTCGAAGAACTCGGCGAAGCCGGCGATCAGGTCGGCCTTGGTCAGCAGGACATAGACCGGCACGCGCGAGCCGACCTGTCCCCGCAGCTCCTTCAGCCGCAGCTTGAGCTGCTCGGCGTGGGCGCGGCGCTCGGCCTCGCTCCACACCGCGAGGTCGGAGAGGCTGACGGCCAGCAGGATGCCGTTGACCGGCTGGCGCGGGCGGTGGCGCTTCAGCAGGCCGATGAAGGACGACCACACCTTGCCGTCGACGGCCGGCCGGCTGTCCTGGGTGATGTAGCGGCCGGCGGTGTCGATCAGCACCGCCTCGTCGGTGAACCACCAGTCGCAGTTGCGGGTGCCGCCGACGTCGCGCAGGGCGGCTCGGCCCATCTCCGCCGCCAGCGGGAAGCGCAGGCCGGAATTGACCAGCGCCGTCGTCTTGCCGGCCCCCGGCGCGCCGATCATCAGGTACCAGGGAAGCTGGTAGAGGTAGCGCCGGCCGCCGAACGGGCCGCCGCGCCCGAAGCGCGCCTTGCGCAACTGGTCGAGCGCGTCGCGCAGCCGGCCGCGCAGCAGGTCGGTTTCCTGCCCGACCGCCTCGGCGTCGGGGTCGGCCGCCCGGGCGCCTGTCTGGGCGCCTGTCTGGGCGCCTGTCTGGGCGGCGGGCTTGCCGGCCAGCGCCTTCACCATGCGGTCGTTGGCGCTGCGGTGGCGGTAGAGCGACCACTGCATCGCCAGCGCCCACACCAGCAGGATGCCGAAGGCCACAGTCAGCCGGACCGTGGCATCGGCCAGCGGGAAGCTGCCGGAGACGGCGACCAGCGGTCCGAGGAACCACACCGCCGCCGCCAGGCAGAGTGCCGCGACCAGCGTCAGGAACCAGCGGGAGATCAGGGCGGACAGGATCGTCTTCAGCATCGGTCAGGGCGCCAGCACGATGTCGACGCGCCGGTTGGCCTGCCGGCCCTCCGCCGTCGTGTTGGGGGCGATCGGGTCGGTGTCGCCGCGGCCCTCGGCGGCGAGGCGGTTCGCGGCGTTGTCGCCCAGCACCTCGGTCAGCAGCCGCTGCACCGTGCCCGCGCGGGCCTCGGACAGCTCCTGGTTGGAGCCGAAGCGCTGGGAGCGGATGGCGGTGGCGTCGGTGTTGCCGATGACGGTGATGCGGCCGGCCTCCGGGCGCAGCGCCTCGGCGACGTGGCGGAACACCTCGACATAGCGCGGCTCGACACGGTCGCTGCCGGGGGCAAAGACGTTCAGGCGCGTGCGCACCCGGACCTGGCCGTCGTTGCCGCCGTCGACATCGACCAGCCCGGCCTTGATGTCGGGGGCGAGGGCGGCGGCGACGCGCTCGGCCACGGTGCGGCTCAGCCGCGGCGCCGGCAGGGTGGCGGGCGCCTCGATGCGGGCGATCTGCACCGGCTGGTCGGGCAGCAGGGCCGCCAGCCGCCGGTGGGCGGCATCGGACTGGTCGCCCAGAGCGAAGACGAACCAGAGGTAGAGCGCCGCCAGCAGCGCCAGGATCACCGCCGCCGGCAGCCACAGCGGCACGGAGGCCGCCAGCGGCCGGAACCCGTCGGCGACGCCGCGCCAGCGGGGGGAGAGGTCGCGCTCCGCCTCGCCGCGCTGGCGGCGGATGATGCGGTAGATGCGGTCGCGCAGCCGGGCGAGCTCGCCGTAGCCGCGCGGCGTCACCCGGTAGCGGCCTTCGAACCCCAGCGAGACGCAGAGGTAGAACAGCTCAAGCTCCATCAGGTGGCGGTCCGGCGCCTCCGCCATCTGGTCGAGCAGGTCGAAGAAGCGCTCGCCGCCCCAGGTCTCCTTCTGGATGGTCGAGACCATGCTCTTGTGCGCCCACAGGCTCTGGCTGCCCCAGGAGGTGGCCAGGACCACGTCGTCGATGGTCGCGCACAGCGCGTAGCCGGCGTTGCGGATGGCGGTGGCCGGCAGGCCGGCGCGCAGGCAGGCCGCCTCGAACCGCTGCATCTCGCCGATCACCCGCTCGCGCAGGGAGTCGACGTCGCGGTGCTGGGTGAGGTCGCGGACCCGTCCCACCAGCGCCAGGATCGGTGCGGCGGCGGTGACCAGCGGGTTCTCGCTGACCGACGCCAGGGCCGCCAGGGTGGCGTCGTCGAGCGGACGGTAGGCCGGCGAGACCGGCATCGCCGGCGACGCCGCGCCCATGGACGCCGCGGCACGGGCGGGCGACGGGGCGGCCGGGGTGAAGGCCGCCGGGAAGGCGGACGGCGCGAAGGCGGAGGGTGCGAAGCTACCCTGGGCGACGCCGCCCTGTCCGAAGGCCGGCGGAACCGGGCCGGCGGAACCGGACGGCGGCGGCGGTACCGGGGCGCCGGGCGCCGGTGCCGCCGGCCGCTGGAACGCCATCGGCTGCATCACCGTGGCGTCGATGTCGTCCGGCTCCTCGAAGGGATTCTTGTCGGGCGGCGGCCGGACGGTCATGACGGCCCCTTCATGATCAGGTTGTGCGTCGCTGCCGGCGCCGGGTCGGCGGGCGGAAGGGCTGCCGCCGGCTTCGCCGGGATTGGAGCGCCGTCCGGCTTGGCCGGGATTGGAGCGCCGTCCGGCTTGGCCTTATCCGGGTTGGCCTTGCCGGCCTCGGGCTCGCCCGCTTCGGTCTTGTCCGCCTCGGTCTGGTGCGCCTCTTCCCCGCCGCGCGCGGCGAGCGTGACCTTGCCGGCGGCGGCGGTCAGCAGGAACTCGTTCTTCCGGTTCGGCTCCACCGGCACCATGGCGCGCCAGCCGGCCTCCTCGTAGGCGCGGTAGCCGGCGGCGACCGCCAGCATCCTGGCATCCGGCTTCGGTTCGACCGTCACGGTCTGCCGGCCGCCGGGAGCGACCGCAAGCTCCTGGCGGTCGAGCATCGTCGGGCCGAGCGTCGCCTTGTCCTGGTCGATGATCTGGAAGAAGTCGGCATTGGCGAAGGCGTCGCTGGGGCCGAGCTGGTAGAGCCGCAGCATCAGCGGCGACGGCCGGCCGCTCGGATCGGGGTTCAGGTCGGCGCTTCCCACCACCGTCAGGCTGATTGTCGTCGGTGGCGGCGGCGGAGGCGGCGCGGACGAGCAGGCGGCGAGCGCGGTCGCGGCGGCAAGGCCGGCCGCCAGACTGATCCGGGTCCGCGTCCTGCCGGCTGTCCTCAACATAGCCCCACCTTTTCGCTCATACGAACGGATATAGCAGGGCAAGAATGGATGGTCATCCTTATCCAACGGGCGCACAGTGACAATTCCTCGACCGCCGGCTGGAGAGGTTGAACGCCGGCCGGCAGCGGGACAGACTCGGGCCCAGGGACGGCCCACAACGCCCCGGCGAATGGAATAGACCGGATTCGCTTGGTGTTGATGGCGGTGAGCCCCCGTGAGAACTGAGGGAAGGTGCCCCAGCCATGCCGACGCTTTGGACCAGGATGAGAGCCGAACTGGGCGACGGCGACGCGCAGTACCAGCTCGCGGAATCGCTGCGGCTGGCCGACGTCGCCTCTGCGGTACCGTGGTACCGCCGCGCCGCCCGCCAGGGCCATGTCGCCGCCCAGACGATGCTGGCCTTTCTGCTCGCCAACGGGATCGGCGTTCCCCCCGACCCGCGCCGCGCCATCGCCTGGTACCGGCGCGCCGCCGCGAAGGGCGACGTCGGCGCCCAGAACAATCTGGGCTGGATGCACGAGCAGGGCGCCGGCGTCCCGTGCAACCCGGCCAAGGCGGCGCTGTGGTACCGGCTGGCGGCCCTGCAGCATTCCGCCACCGCGCAGGTCAACCTCGCCCTGCTGCTGCTGGACGGCCGCGGGGTCGAGCGTGACGACGCGGAGGCGGTGCGATGGCTGCGCGCGGCGGCGGCGCAGGGCCACCCGGCCGCCCAGATGCGGCTGGGGCTGTGCCTGCGCGAGGGGGTCGGCACCGACCGCGACCCGGACGAGGCGGCGCGCTGGCTGCACGCCGCCGCGCTGCGCGGCGACCCCGAGGCCAAGGAGGCGCTGAGCGAGTTGCGCGGCGGCGGTGCACACGGCAGCGGTACGGGCGGCGGCGAGCCCGACATGCTGGAGGACGAGGCCGAGGGGATGGACCACCGGCATCAGGCGGATCTGCTTGGCGAGGGCGACATGATGATGCCGCATTCGGCAATGGGGGCCGCGATGGGTGCCGCCATGGGGGCAGGGGGCGGGCAGGGCGGCGCGGCGCCGCGCCTGCAGTAGGGCGCTGCCCGCCGCCCGCAGGGCAGGCGGCGGGCGAGGCGACGGCTCATCCGATCACCCCGAGCTTGCGCCAGACCGGCAGGCTGTTGCGCAGGCACCAGCCCATGCTGTCGGCGATGGCCTGCCGGGCGCCGCCGTCGGCATTCTCCGGCGCGTCCAGCCGGCGCATGGCATGGCCGACCAGCGCGTCGAGATCCTCCGCCACGCCTTCGCAGAGGCCGTCGTAGAGCAGCGCCTCCATCGTGCTGACATGCAGGCCGGCACCGCCGATCGAGGCGGCGAAGGCGCTGCTCTTGCGCCCCTCGCTGGTGGCGAGTTCGGCGGCGGCGGCGCGGTTGTGCGCCAGCACGCCGGGCAGCGGCGTTACCGTCTCCGGCGGGTTGGGCGCCGGCAGCGCCTGGTTGGAGCCGGTCAGCATGCCGGCGATCTCGACGGCCGACAGGCTGCCGCCGGCCCGCCGGATCTCCGGCAACTCCATCAGCTCGCCGATGCGGCGCGGCCCCTCGGCGAGGGCGTCGAAGATCGGCTCGTAATGCCCGGCCTCCAGCGTCGCCTCGCCGAGCGGGACCTGGATGGTGGTGCGGGCGTCGGCGCGGGGGATGGTCAGCGCCATCGCCATGTCCTTCAGCAGGGCGTCGCGCCTGGCCACGCTGATGCGCCGGGCGCCGCGGACGAAGACGTCGCGGCGGAAGGGACGGCCGACGCAATAGTCCTTGAAGGTCTCGCGCAGGCTGGGCACGCCGATGCCGTCCAGCACCTTGCGCTGGTCGGGAGTCAGCGCCAGGTCGGGGTAATTCTCGAACAGGGTGGCGGAGCCGGCGAAGGTCAGCTTCGCCTCGCCCAGCTCGCGCGCCACGTCGACGTGGTAGAGCGGCTGCCAGCTTCCGTTCAGGTATTCGTGCGCCAGGTAGACGGACTGGTCGACGGCGCTCTGCGTCTTGGTCTCGCCGCGCAGCTTGCCGAACATCGCCTCGTCGCCGAGGATCTTGGCGCCGGCCTTGCAGAGCTGCTCGGCGAAGTCCAGACCGGCCTTGACCTGACGGTCGCTGCGGTCGTGGACCAGCCCGGAATACTCGAACAGCAGCCGCTGCAGCGGCATCATCGGCGACCAGCCGGGCATGGCGTTGTAGCTGACATAGACCAGCCCGCCCGGCTTCAGCTTCTTCGCCAGGAACCGCGCGATGGCACCCCGGTTCATCGGGCTGACCCAGCTATAGACGCCGTGCAGCGTGACGAAGTCGAACTCCGGCAGGTCCGGCCCCTCGCCGTCGGCGAGTTCGGCGAAGCTCGCCTCGTGGAACGCGATGTTGGTCAGTCCGGCCGACGCGGCGGCATCGCGGGCGCGGGCGATGTGCGCCGGGTGGAAGTCCACCGCGTGGAAGCGCCCCTTCGGGTTGGCCGCCGCGAACAGCGCCACCGTCGTGCCGTGGCCGCAGCCCAGCTCGCAATAGTCGAAGCCGTCGGCGGTCGACGGCGGCGCGATGCCGTTGATCAGGCAGCTCAGCGTCAGATGCGCCGGCCCCTGCTCACGGTAGAAGCCCGGCAGATATTCGATGTCCGACACATAGCCGGCGCTCCAGTCGCTCATGGGGTCCTCGTTCTTCCAAGATGGCGCGTCATCGCTGTGGTGCCCCCTCGCTCCCGCTCTGGCGAGCGGGCCCCTCCCTCCCCCGCTTTGCGGGAGAGGGGAAACCTGCTCCCTCTCCCGCGAAGCGGGGGAGGGCCGGGGAGGGGGCGCCCTGTACGCACGCCTCACAAATCCTGCATCGGAAACACCGCGTCCGAGCGCTCGACCGGGCTCGGCGCGTGCAGCACCCAGCCGTTCCAGCCGAGCCGCGTCGCGGTGGCGTCGTCGGGACCGGCGGCCAGCCGGGCAGCCGGCACCTGCGGCGCCTCCAGCGTCACCTGCAGCTCGAAGTCCAGTTCCGGCCCGACATAGAGGCGCACCAGATCCTGCAGCTTCCGGAACTCGCGGCCCTCCGGCATGAAGTCGCGGAACTGGTCGTGCTTCAGGGGGCCGATGCGCAGGCGGAACTTGCCCTGCACGTCCCAGGCTCGGTCGCCGGCCAGCGCGTCGATCCCCAGCCGGCAGTGCCGACCGTCCGGATCGCCGGGGCCGGGCAGGCGGGTCTGGCCGTCCGGGGCGATCGGCAGCCAGCTTCCGACGAAGCTGTCGACCGTCACCGGGCGGCCGAGATGGTCGGACAGCATCTCCTGCAGGTCGGCGGCCGAGCGCGGGCCGCGTGCCAGCAGGCCGGAATAATGCAGCAGCGTCTCGTCGGCCACCGCCAGCCGGCCGGTCAGCGACGGCTGGCCGATGCCGATCAGGCTGCCGACGACGGTGCTGACCGGATCGGGCTCGCGCTGTTCGCGGGCGCGCTCGAAGGACGGCGCCAGACGGTACTTGGCCCAGGCCCGGTAGAACAGCGAGAAGGCGCGGTGGTGGAAGATGTCGTAGAAGTCGCGCAGTGCCCGGTTGCGCTCGCGCAGGGACCGGATCATCAGCTCGGTATAGTGCTGCGGCAGGACGCCGAGCGGCCCGACCAGCCCCATGAAGGCGCCGACGACCACTGGCGGCCTGCCGTCCGTCCCGGTCTCCGCGCCGGCCACCTGGTTGCCGGGGAAGGTCAGCGAGGTCTCGGCGCGCAGGCGCACCACCTCCTCGCGGGGGTCGTGGTCGTGGCCGACCGCGTGCCGGGGCGAGAGCCGGCTGTCGCGCGCCTCGCGGCGGGCCCGCCATTCCAGCACCCGCACCGCCTGGAAGAAGTCGAAGCGGTGGGGCGCGCGGAACAGCCGGTCGATTACAGAAGCGGGCGGTTGCCGGCGCGGGCGGGCCATGTGCGGAGCACTCCGGTGCGGCCCTTGACCGTGGCGGTCAGCCGCGTGAACGAGTTGATCGAGCAGTACAGCCCCAGGAAATGGTCGAGGATCATCGCCAGCAGGAACATGCCGCTGCCGCTGAAGCGTTGCGGGTCGAACTCGATGCCGACGTCGATGCCGCGGCACATCGCGTCGCCCCAGGCGACGTCGCCCGGCCGCGATGGTGCGCGCGCGGTGCCGCGCTTGGTCGATACCTTGACGATGCCGTCGGCGATGCCGCGCGTCTCGGCCGAATCGCGGAAGTCGTAGAGCCGCAGGATCTCGCGCAGCGCCTCGGTGCCCTCGGCGCCGCCGGAGATCGACAGGTGGTTCAGCAGCAGGTGGGAGACCAGCCGCCAGCGATGACCGCGCCGGTCGGCCAGCCGCAGAGTCTGGGTCGGCGGCGTCAGGCAGGACAGGCCGGCGACCGCGGCCATGCCCTCGGTCAGCTTCAGGTGCGGGTGGCCGCCGCCGTAGGGAAGCTGCCCCGGCAGGTCGCGGTTCAGGCAGGTGGTCTCCACCGACAGCACCGAATCCGCCGGGCTCGACGGATCGAAGTCGAGGTCGACCAGCGCCAGATGCAGCTCCGTGCCGGGATCGCGGCCGCCGGCCGGCCGGCGGCTGGCGGTGTAGTAGGTGCGGGTGGACGATTCCACCCCGCCGTGGCGCAGGCCGTAGAAGGGCAGGAAGCGCCGCTGCGCCCCGGCCGGATCGGTCGCGGTCACGCTGTCGATCGAGTGGACCTCCAGGGCACCCGGCCGGCGGGCGTCGGGCACCACGCGGTACTCGTGCTGGGTCTGGGTCAGCGCCACCGGTTCCGCCCGCTGGCGGAACAGGTTGACCACCGGCGTGCAGCCCAGCGCGAAGTTTTCCTTCGACACCGCCCGTTCGAGGTCGCCGTCGCTGTCCTTCAGGTAGATGAAGATCTCCAGACGGTTCCCGGCCCGGCGCAGCACCTTCGAGGCGAGGTCGAGGTCGAAGAAGAGGAACTTCTCGGGGAAGGCGAAATATTCGGTCAGCAGCCGGTAGCCGACATGGGAGCGCGCCGGGTAGGGCAGCATGCCCTCGTCCTCGCCGAAGCCCACCGGCCGCACCGCGTCGGCGCCGAGGATGACCGCGTCGGCATCCTGCGGATCGTCGGCCAGCGCCACCGACACCGTGTTGTTGAAGATCAGCTCGTGCAGCGCATAGACCTGCTGCGGCTGCCCGCGCAGGAAGAAGCGCAGGACGCCGGGCTGCAGCTCGGTGAAGGTCATGTCGGGGACGCGGCAGCGCAGCGTCAGCCGCAGCGCCGCCACGGCGTCGCCGGCGCGCGGGTTCGGCGGCGCCACCAGCGGCCGGCCGACGAGGGTCGCCTGCTCCAGCTCGATCGGCCACAGGGTGGTGGGATAGACGGTGCGGAAACGGCAGGTCTCGCCGCGCAACGCCTCGGTTTCCAGCTCGGTCCCCTTCGGCACGGTGTGGGGGCCGGTCAGGTCCGGGCTGCTCTTCATCTGCACCACCGCCATCGACGGGATCGGCGCCAGGTAGTGCGGATAGAGCACGTCGAGCAGGGTGTCGACCAGCTCGGGGTATTCGTCGTCCAGCTTGCGGCTGATGCGGGCGTTGAGGAAGGCCACCCCTTCCAGCAGGCGGGCGACGTGCGGATCCTCCACGGCGTCGGCACTGAGGCGCAGCCGGCCGGCGATCTTGGGATGGGCCTCCGAGAACTCGGCGGCCATCCGGCGCAGGTAGGTCAGCTCGCGGTTGTAGTAGGGAAGAAGTTCGTCAGCCACGGGCCTTGCTCGTCACGGTGACCATGTTGGAGGTCGGGTCGACCACGCTGTCGAAGACCATCGGCTCCGGCGCGGGGTCGGCATGGATCAGCGCCTCGATCCGGAAGCGCAGGCTGCGGTCGGCCGGGTCGGCATTGTCGACGACCGCGACCTGGAGATGGGCGAAGCGCGGCTCCCACTGGCGGATCGCCGTCTCGATCTGCGCCACCACCGCCCGGCGGCGGGAGTCGGTCGCGACATTCTCCACCAGCAGGTCGTGGCAGCCGTAGCCGAGGATCGAGCTTCCCAGCTCGGTCAGGTCGTCCGGCCAGCCCAGCACCCGCCGCCGGGTGTTGAGCAGGTTTTCGAGGTCGCGCCGGATCGCCGCCCGCAGGTCCGCCACCGTATGCGGCCGCGGCGCCACGTGCTCGGGCGTGTCGTCGAGCAGGCGGTCGAGGACCGACAAGGTGATGGAGTGGTTGCGATCCATGGTAACCTTGGGGAGGCGCTTGCCGTCTGCCCCCACCCCGGCCCTCCCCCGCTGGGCGGGGGAGGGAGGTTGGTGCTTTGACGGGAGAGGGCGAAATTCCCTCCCCCGGCCAGCGGGGGAGGTTAGGTGAGGGGATCGGACGAGAGCCTCACACCGCCCCGGAGAACTCCAGCGTGCCGAGCTGCATCATCGGCACGCACTCGTCGCCGACCAGGAAGCAGCGCTGGCCGGTGCCGCGCACCGGCGCGTCGGCGTCCTCCGACCATTCCGTCACCCGGCCGAGCTTCACCGCGTCGGCGGCGTCGGCCGGCGCGCCGGCGTAGATCGCCGGCAGATAGACCTCGCCGTCCGGGCCGCCGCGCACCACCATGTGGGCCGGGCGCCACAGCAGGTCGCGCGGGCGCTCGGGCGCGCGGAACTCGATCAGCTCGACCGTCTCGGTGGCGATCCAGAAATACTTGCCGGTGCTGGTGTAGACCTCGAAGAAGCCGCCGGTCAGGTCGTCCAGGTCGCGGAAATCGTCGAAGGACGCGCCGTCGTGGCGGCCGGCCACCGGCGGGCGCAGGGATTCCGCCTGGGCGAGCTTGGCCGCCGCGTCGGCCACGTCACCGGCCCGCAGCGCGGTCACCGCCTCCAGATGCAGGCGCAGGTGGTCGGGCGGCGGCAGGTCGATGAACTCCGGCACCCGGCCATCGGCGAAAAGCTGGCGCCGCGCCTGGTCGGCGCGCACGAGCTGGCGGAACAGCGCCATCGTGACGGCGATCTGCGGTTCCTGCGTGCCCAGGGTGTCGAGCTGGAGGTCGGCACGGTCGAGGTTGCCGGAGAAGCTCAGCAGCTCGGCCAGGAAGACGCGGCGGTCGAGGTCGGTCGGCTTCTTCTTGATCTCGCCGTTCAGCGCGGCGATCGCCTCGTCGAGGCGGCCGGACTGGAAGAGCTCGGCTGCGGTTTCGCTCATGATCGGTTTCTCTCCCTGGAGCGTGGGCCTGAGCGGGTCAGGCCGCCCCGCCGGTTTGGGCCAGTTCGGTGACCAGCTTGAAGGTCGAGAAGACCTGGTCGAGCTGGAAATGCGGGCGAAGATGGATGACGCACTGGTAGTTGCCGGGCTTGCCCGGCATGGCGCGGACCTGGATGCTGCCTTCCCGCAGCGGATAGCGCGCCTTCTGGTCGAGGCTGGCGTCGTCGTTGCCCAGGCAGTAGCCGTGCAGCCAGCTCTGCAGGTCGCGCTCGCACTCCTCGGGCGTCACGAAGGAGCCGACGCGGTCGCGCACCATCACCTTCAGGAAATGGGCGAAGCGCGCGACGCAGAACATGTAGCGCATCATGGCGGACAGCCGGGCGTTGGCCGTGGCCGTCGCGGTGCTGTACTGGCCGACCCGCTGCACCGACTGGTTGCCGTAGAAGACGAGGAAGGGCGTGTCCTTGCAGCGGCTGACCGGAATGAATCCCAGTTCGTCCAGGTCGCGCTCGAGCTGGTCGGAGATCGAAACCTCGACCGAGAATTTCTGCGCCACCCGGACCGCGTCGGTGGCGAAGTCGGGGACCACCAGTTCGGTCACCAGCCCGCCGCCGATCACGTCGCGCTGGGCGCCGCGGATGTCGGCGAACCAGCCGTGCTGGAGGAAGGAGCGGATCAGCACCGTGCCGAAGGCGTAGACGGCATTGCCCCAGCAATGGTCCTCCAGCCGCATGCCGCCCTCGCCGCCGACGGATTCCTCCTGGTAGCGGAAGCCGTGGCGGGCCTGCGGGTCGTCGCCGTAGGGCTCGCGCATCAGCACGCGCGGCAGAGCCACGCCGAGGAAGCGCGAATCCTCGGTTTCCTGCAGGCGCTGCCAGCGCTGGTATTCGGCCTGGCGCAGGACCGACCTCAGGTCCAGCGGCAGGCCGAGCTCGTGGAAGGTCTCCAGCCCGAACAGCTCGGGTGCGGCGCCGACGATGGCGGGGGCGAAGGCGGCGGCGGCGACCTGCGACAGGCCCTTCAGGCCGGACACGTCGTCGGTCGGATGCTCCTTCGCCGGGCGGTGGCGGACGGCATAGTCGCAGAGAAGGACGCCGAAGGGGCGCCCGCCCGGCATGCCGAACTCGTCGCTGTAGACCTTGTTGAACAGGTGGCTCTGGTCGAACTCGATGGCGCGTTCCTGGTCGCGGCACAGCTCCGCCCAGGTCAGGTTCAGCAGGCGGACCACCGCACTCTCGGCGGACTGCGCCTGCTTCACCAGGGCGCGCACCCCGCGCCACGACGCTTCCAGTGCCTGGAAGCGCCGATGGTGCAGGATCGCGTTGACCTGGTCGGTCAGCAGCGCGTCGATCGCCGCGATGTCGCGGTCGAGGGCGGCGCGCAGCCGGTCCAGGCTGTCATACACGGGCAGCGTCGTGCCGAACCACAGGCGCAGCGCCTCGCCGGGTCCTCCGGCGGCCAGGAACGCGTCGAGCGGAGCCGGGCCGTCGCGGCCGAGCGCCATGTCGACGGCGCGCAGGCGCAACGGCCTCTCCAGCAGCGTCGCATCCGCGTCGCCGTCCATCCCGGTCCCAGGCTCTGCGGCAGGCAGCTCGGCCGCGACGTCGCTCATGCGGCGGTCAGCCGGCCTGCGGGATGCGGGCGACCATGCGCATGGAGGTGGTGAGCTCCTCCATCTGCAGCCACGGGCGCATCCAGGCGACGGCGTTGTAGGAGCCGGGCTTGCCCGGGATCTCCTTGACCTGCACCTTGGCTTCGGCCAGCGGGTACTTCGCCTTCATCTCCTGGCCCGCGTCGGCATTGCCGTTGACGTAGTTCAGGATCCAGCGGTTCAGCCAGGCCTCGCAGTCGCTCGCCTCCATGAAGGAGCCGATCTTGTCGCGGGCCATGATCTTCAGGTAGTGCGCGAAGCGCGAGGTCGCCATGATGTAGGGCAGGCGGGCGGAGATCGCGGCGTTCGCGGTCGCCTCCGGCCGGTCGTACTTCTTGGCCTTCTGCGTGGTCTGCGCGCCGAAGAAGACGGCGTAGTCCTGGTTCTTGTAGTGGCAGAGCGGCAGGAAGCCCAGCTTCGACAGCTCGGCCTCGCGACGGTCGGTGATGCCGATCTCGGTCGGGCACTTGGCGTCGCTGTCGCCGTCGTCGGAGGTGAAGGTGTGGAAGGGCAGGTTCTCCACTTTGCCGCCGCCTTCGGCGCCGCGGATGGCGGTGCACCAGCCGTACTGCGAGAAGGCGTTGGTCAGGCGCTGGCCCATCGCGTAGGCCGAGTTCATCCAGCAATAGTCCTGGTGCTGCATCGACCGGGCGACGCCGCCCTCGTACGGAGCCTCCTCGTACTCGAACTCCTCGATCGGCTTGGTGTTGGCGCCGTAGGGCATGCGGGCCAGCACGCGCGGCATGGTCAGCGTGACGAAGCGGCTGTCGTCGCTCTCACGGAAGCTGCGCCACTTGGCGTACTCGACGCTGTCGAAGATCTTCTCCAGGTCGCGCGGCTTCGACAGCTCGGTCATGTCCTCGAAGCCGAACAGCTTGGGGCTGGCGGCCGAGACGAAGGGAGCGAAGGCGGCGGCCGCGACGTTGGAGACGCCGGTCAGCAGCTCCATGTCGTCGGGGTGGTTGGTGAACTCGTAGTCGCCGATCAGCGCGCCGTAGGGCTCGCCGCCGGCGATGCCGAACTCGTTCTCGTAGATCTTCTTGAACAGGTTGCTCTGGTCGAACTCGACCGCCTTGGAGATGTCCTTGTACAGGTCCTTCTTCGGGCAGTTCATGACGCGGATCTTGAGCGTGGAGCCCGTCTCCGAGTTCATGACCAGATAGTTCAGGCCGCGCCACGAGCCTTCCAGCTTCTGGAACTTCTCGTGATGCATGATGGCGTTGAGCTGCTTGCTGATCTTGGCGTCGATCGCGGCGATCGCCTTGTTGATCGTCTGGCCCAGGTTCTTGTTGAAGGTGACCGTGCCGGCCAGCGCTTCCTGGGTCAGGGTGCGCAGCAGCTCCTGCGCGCGGTCCGGCTCGGTCTGCTTGGTGGCGGCGATGGCCTGGTCGAGGATGGAGAGGCCGGTGCCTTCCTCGACGGAAACGGCGGCGGAGCCTTGCGTCTGGGCGTCGCTCATCGGATCAACCCTCCTTCTTTTCGGTGCCGAGCTCGCCGCTCAGCGCCTGCAGCTCGTCGGTGTTCTGCAGGACGCGCTCCAGCAGGCCCTCCAGCTCCTCCGAACGGTCGGCCTTGCTCAGGAGGTCGCGGAGCTGGTTGCGGGTCTCCAGCAGCTTGCGCAGCGGCTCCACCTGCTGGACGACGCGGCCCGGCTCGAAATCCTCCATCGACTTGAAGGCGAGGTCGACCGAGAGCTGGGTGCCGTCGTCGGCCAGCGTGTTGTCCACCTTCAGCTTCAGGCCCGGCGTCATGCGGGCCATGACGTCGTTGAAGTTGTCGCGGTCGATCTGGATGAACTTCCGGTCCTTCAGCGGCTTCAGCGGCTCGGTCGGGTCGCCGGAGAAATCGCCGAGCACGCCGACGACGAAAGGCAGCTCCTTGACGACCGTCGCGCCCTCGGTCTCGACGTCGTAGGTGATATGGACGCGCGGCTTGCGCACGCGATCCAGCTTCTGGTGGATACTCGCCATCGTAACGGACCTCCCTGCTCACGCCTAAGGACAGGCGGTGATCGTCAATACCCGGATTGCTCGGCCGGCGGCGGCGCCTTGGCGCCGGACGCGATGAAGAACTGCCGACGTGTCTCTTCGTCGGTGATGAGTTCCTGCAGCAGTTCCTGCAGGGACATGCGGCCGCGGCGGACCACCTCCTCCAGCGTGTAGGAGATGGGAGAGTGCGGCTCTGTCTTGCGGAAGAAATCGGCGACCTGCAAGAGGACCTTGAAGGCCTCCTCGCGCGTTGTCACAGCCCCGCTGGCCTGGACCTTGGCGCCGGCGGCCGGACCGGCCGCCGCAGCCGCGGATTCGCCGGTTCCGGGCGACGCCTCGGCCGCCGGCGCCGGTTCGTCGCCGGCCAGCGTCGCCAGGCGGTCGCGCGCCGCGTAGTTGACGGCGTCCAGGGCGGCGTTCAGCACGCCGCGGATGTTGCCGGCGGGCGGGGCGTCGTACCCGGCCTTGTCGTACAGCGCCGTCCCCAGCGCCTCGAAGGCGTCGATTGCGCCCTGGATGTCCTCCACCAGGGTCTTGAAGTCCGACGCCGGCGTGTCGCGCACGCTCTGCTCGAACTGGTCCCAGGTGATGGCGCCGTTGTCGATGCGCGCCTGGCGGCGCGTCTCGTCGGTGATCTTCGACAGTTCGATCGCCTGCTCGTACTGCCACAGCGCGTAGGAGGGATCGCCCGAGGTCAGCGGCACCTTGCGGATCGGCTGGATCAGCGTGCCGTCGGCCGATTCGCCGTTCAGGCCGCTCAGCGGGCCGACGCGGGTGGCGATGCCGTCCTCGTCCGGGGCGGGGTAAAGCCCGTCCCAGAAGCGTTCGACGAGGCCGCGGGCCAGCGTGAAGCCGTCGCGCAGGCCGGCATAGCCTTCCGCCCGCAGCAGCGCCTCGATGTACCAGGCGGTGACCTCCAGGTCCTTGGCCTGGGTCCGCAGGATGCGCGGGCTGACCTCCAGGATGGTCCGCCATTCCGGCAGCAGGCCGCCGGCATCGTCCTCCACGTCCATGGAGCGCTCGGCGGCGCGGGCGGCGCTGCGGGCATCCTTGACCGTGTAGTAATCGACCGATGCGTTCTCGCGGAGGTCGATCCCGCTTTCCGACTCTCCCTCTATCGGCTGCAGCAGCTCCTCGATATCGAAAATCTGCGGTGTCGGCATGGAGGAAGGCACCCTTTCCACTTACATATGAAGGAAGACATAGGGCTTCCCGGCGGCGACAGGCCATTCGGGAGCAAGGGTTCGAGCGTCAAATTGATAGCGTTACTTCCGTTGGTTCGACAAGGCTATTCGTCGTGGTCCCTCCCTCCATCAGGAATATTGCAGTCACGAAACAAATTAACGTTTTCGGTACCCCGACAAGCTTGACGAAACGTAATTGCAGATAGATGCTTCACCCTCGACGCCGGCATGAACCCGTCCTGGACTTTCCCGATGAGCGTTGACGCGAACAGGCAGGCTGCCCGTCCCTCCGCGGCGCCCCCCGCTGCCACCTTCTCCGATCCCTTCGCCGAACCCTTCATGCAAGGGGCGGGGGTGCCGGACGGCGCATATGCCGCCGTCATGGTGGACAAGCGCGACGCGTCCGGGCGGCTTGTGGCACGGGTCGGCATGGCCGCCGGATTGCTGGATGGGCCATGCCTGTTCTACGCGGCTGACGGCGAAACCGTCGTGGCACGGGCGGAGTTCAGGGGCGGCCGGCCGGTCCTGCCGGAAACCGCCCCTCCATCCTTCCTGTCCGGCGCCGCGGTGGCGTCCGCCGACGCCTCGTTCTGACCGGCCGGAGACGCCCGATGCCACCTGCCGCCCGCCTCGGCGACATGATCAAGCAGGACACTCCGCACTGCCACGCGCCCATCCATCCCCCGGCGCCGGTGCCGGCGCCGAGCGCGCATCCCGGCCTGCCGCTGGCCATCGTGCTGGGCAGCCCGACCGTGCTGATCGGCAACATGCCGGCGGCACGGGCAACCGACATCTCGGCGCCGTGCATGCTGCCGGGCTGCATTCCGGCCGGGCCGGGCATGATCGCCCAGGGATCGGCGACGGTGCTGGTCAACAACCTGCCGGCCGCCCGCATCAACGACATGACCGCCCATACGAGCTGCGTCGCCCCGATCCCCGGCCCGGTCGGCAAGGTGCTGCCGCCCGGCTGCCCAACCGTCATCATCGGCGGCTGACGGCATGCGGCTTGCCCATTTCGAGCAGCTAGGTCCGGTCTGCCCGCGCTGCCTCGCCGGCCGCGGCGCGGCGGTGCCGCTCGTTCTCGGCATCGTGGAAGAGGGCGGCGCGACGGCGGACGTGCGCTGGGGCACGCTGGTCTGCGGCGACCCCGGCTGCGCCATGGAATACCCGATCGTCGACGGCGCGCCGATCCTGGTGCCGGATCCGCGCGGCTGGATGGCGTCGAACGGCCATCTGCTGACGGCGCGCACCGACGTCCCGGCGGCGATGGACGGGGTGCTGGGCGACGGCTTCGGGCCGGACAGCGCCTTCAACGCCACCCGCCAGCACCTGTCCAGCTATGGCTGGGACCATTACGCCGACCTTGATCCGGAGTTTGGTCCGCATTTTGATCCGGAGTTTGGAGCGGACGGCCGCCGCGACGCCCCGGCGGGGCAGGCGGGCTCGGTGGTGCGCTGCCTGGCGGCCGGGCTGGCACCCCTGGGGGACGCGGCGGCGCTTGCCGCCGGGCCGGTCCTCGACCTCGGCTGCGCCGCCGGGCGGACCAGCTTCGAGCTTGCGGAACGGACGGGCGGGCTGGTGCTCGGCCTTGACCTGCACTGGCCGCTGCTGATGCTGGCGCGCGGCGTGCTGGAACGGGGAGAGGCGGTGTTCCCGCTGCGCCGTGCCGGCATCGCCTATGAGCGCCGGCGGGTGGAGGCGCGCTTCGCCGCGGCGGAGCGGGTGGATTTCTGGATCGCCGACGCGCTCTTCCCGCCCTTCGCGCCGCGCCGCTTCGCGCTGGTCGCGGCGATGAACCTGCTGGATTGCGTGGCGTCGCCGCCGGCCCTGCTGCAGGCGGTCGACCGCATGGTCGCGGACGGCGGCGGGGCGGTGCTCGCGACGCCCTTCGACTGGTCGACGCAGGCGACGCCGGTGGAGGCATGGCTCGGCGGCCATTCCCAGCGGGGGGACGACGGCGGCCGCTGCGAGGCGGTGCTGGCGCGCCTGCTGACGCCGGGAGCGCACGAACAGTCGGTGGAGCGGCTGCGGCCCTGCGCCGAGCCGATGGACATGGACTGGACGGTCCGCATGCACGACCGTGCCCGCATGACCTACACGGCGCACATCGTCACGCTGAGGGCGTAGGGGGGAGAGCCCCCACCCGCAGCGGCAGAAAAGACAGGGACGACACAGGAAGGGGATGGAGCCATGGTGGCGGTCGATCTGCAGAGCATGATTTCACGGCTGAACCCCCTGTGCCGGCGGGCACTGGAGGCTGCGGCCGGCCAGACGCTGTCGCGCACGCATTACAATTGCGAGATCGAGCACTGGCTCCTCCAGTTGATCGGCGCCGCCGACGGCGACGTCTCGGCCATCCTGCGCGTCTACGAGATCGACGCCGGGCGCCTGTCGGCCGACCTGACGCGGGTGCTGGACAAGCTGAAGACCGGCAACAGCCGCGCGCCGGCGCTGTCGCCCAACCTGGTGCAACTGATGCGCGAGGCCTGGGTGCTGGCGTCGCTGCAGTATGGCGAGGGGGCGGTCCGCTCCGGACACCTGCTGGCCGCCCTGCTGTCGGATGACTCGCTCTCCGCCCAGGCGCGCGACATGTCGGGCCAGTTCGCCCGCATCACGCCGGACACGCTCAAGCGCGACCTGCCGAAGATCGTGGCCGATACCGCCGAGGCGCGGACCAGCGCCCCGGTGGCGGCTGCCGGCGCGCCCGGCGCGGCGGCCGGCGGTGCGCCGAAGGCGGGCGGGGCGACCCCCAACCTCGACCAGTACACCATCGACCTGACCGACCGCGCCAAGAACGGCAAGATCGATCCGGTGCTCGGCCGCGACGCCGAGATCCGGCAGATCATCGACGTGCTGACGCGCCGTCGCCAGAACAACCCGATCCTGACCGGCGAGGCCGGCGTCGGCAAGACGGCGGTCGTCGAGGGCTTCGCGCTGCGCATCGCCGCCGGCGACGTGCCGCCGGACCTGCGCAACGTCCGCCTGCTGTCGCTCGACCTCGGCCTGCTCCAGGCCGGCGCCGGCATGAAGGGCGAGTTCGAGAACCGGCTGAAGGGGGTGATCGACGAGGTGAAGGGCTCCAGCCAGCCCATCATCATGTTCATCGACGAGGCGCACACCCTGATCGGCGCCGGCGGGCAGGCCGGGCAGAACGACGCCGCCAACCTGTTGAAGCCGGCCCTGGCGCGCGGCGAGATGCGCACCATCGCCGCCACGACCTGGGCCGAGTACAAGAAGTACTTCGAGAAGGACCCGGCGCTGACCCGCCGCTTCCAGGTGGTGAAGGTGGAGGAGCCGGCCGAGCCGGTCGCCGTCGACATGATGCGCGGCCTGACCGCCACGCTGGAGAAGCACCACAAGGTCCGCATCGTCACCGAGGGGCTGATCGAGTCCGTCCGCCTGTCCAGCCGCTACATCCCGGCGCGCCAGCTTCCCGACAAGGCGGTCAGCCTGCTCGACACCGCCTGCGCCCGCGTGGCGATGAGCCAGACCGCGACCCCTCCGGCCATCGAGGACCGGCGCCGCACCCTGCAGCTCACCGACACCGAGGTGGCCATCCTGGAGCGCGAGCAGGCCATCGGCATCGACCATGCCGAACAGGTCGCCGCCCTGAAGGACCGCATCGCGGCGACGCAGGCCGAGCTGGAGGCGCTGGAGGCGCGCTGGACCAAGGAGCTGGAGCTGGTCCGCGCCATCAACGAGACCCGCGACCAGCTCGTCGCCGCGCACGAGCAGGCCAAGGCCCCGGCGGAGGGCGCGCCCGCCGCCGACGCCCCGGATGCCCCGGATGCCGAGGCGCTCAACGCCAAGCTTTCGGCGCTGACCGCCGAGCTGGCGGCGCTCCAGGGCGAGGATCCGCTGGTCAAGGTGGCGGTCGACGGCCAGGCGGTGGCCGAGGTCGTCGCCAACTGGACCGGCGTGCCGGTCGGCCGCATGGTCTCCAACGAGATCAAGACCATCCTGTCGCTGGCCGACCGCATGAAGGAGCGCATCATCGGCCAGGACCACGCGCTGGACGCCATCGCCCAGGCGATGTGGACCAGCCGCGCCAAGCTGACCGACCCGCGCAAGCCGATCGGCGTCTTCCTGATGGTCGGCACGTCCGGCGTCGGCAAGACCGAGACCGCGCTGACGCTGGCCGACCTGATCTATGGCGGCGAGCAGAACGTCACCACCATCAACATGACCGAGTACAAGGAGGAGCATAAGGTCTCGCTCCTGCTCGGTTCGCCCCCGGGCTATGTCGGATTTGGCGAGGGCGGCGTCCTGACCGAGGCGGTGCGCCGCCGGCCCTACAGCGTCGTCCTGCTGGACGAGCTGGAGAAGGCCCATCCCGGCGTGCAGGACATCTTCTTCCAGGTTTTCGACAAGGGCACGATCAAGGACGGCGAAGGCCGCGACATCGACTTCAAGAACACCGTCATCATCATGACGTCGAACGCCGGCACCGACCTGATCCACAAGCTGTGCGCCGACCCGGAGACCGCGCCCGACGCCGACGGCCTGCTGGAGGCGCTGCAGCCGGAGCTGCAGAAGAGCTTCAAGCCGGCCTTCCTCGGCCGCTGCACCGTGATCCCCTATTTCCAGCTCTCCGACGAGAATCTGATGAAGATCGTTCGTCTTCAACTGAACCGCATTGCCAAGCGCGTCGTGCAGAACTACAAGGCCGACTTCTCCTACTCGGAGGAGTTGATCCGCAGCATCGTCGACCGCTGCCGGGAGGTTTCGAGCGGTGCCCGCAACATCGAGACCATCCTGAACCGCACCCTTCTGCCGGAGATGTCGTCCCGCATCCTCGCCCGCATGGGCGACGGCGAGCCGATCACCCGCGTCCACGTCTCGGTCGATGGCGAAGACCGCTTCGTCTACGACATCGCCTGACAGCCGGGACCCGACCTTCGGGCCGGGGGCGAAAAATGGCGGCCGGTGACGGCCGTCACAGTCCCGGGCCCGATTTGTTCGTATCCATAAGGCACAGACCAAGCTTCATCCTTCTGAAGAGCGTGAGGAGACCACCATGGCGATCTACTTGAAGTACGAAGGCATCGACGGCGAAGCCACCCACGAGACCCACAAGAAGTGGCTGGACGTCGGTTCGCTGCAGTGGGGCGTCGGCCGCGCCATCAGCACCCCGTCGGGCTCGACCGCCAACCGCGAGGCGTCCGAGCCGTCGGTTTCGGAAGTGACCATCACCAAGCTGATGGACAGCTCCTCGCCGAAGTTCTTCGTCGAGTCCTGCACCGGCGCGGTCAGCAAGAAGGTGCAGATCCACCTCGTCACCACCGGCAGTCCGGGCAACACCTATGCCGAATACACGCTGACCAACGCGCTGGTTTCGGCCTACTCGATGTCCAGCGGCGGCGACCGCCCGTCGGAGTCGATCTCCATCAGCTTCACCAAGATGGAGTACAAGTTCATCCCCTACGACGACAAGAACAAGGCCGGCACGCCGATCTCGGTCTCGTACGACCTGTCGACGACGAAGAGCGCCTGATAGGCGGCGCCCCCGACCGTCCTCCGCCTCGCAGGGGAGGGGTGTTCCCTCCCCCGCCCGTCGGGGGAGGGGCGAGGGAGGGGGCTACGCGCCCGTGCCATCGCCGACACTCTCCCCGCATCCTCCCCGTATCAAGGACCAAGCCCGCATGTCGGATGCGCCCACCATCTCGCAGACCGGCCGGCTTCTGACACTGACCTCGCCGCTGGGCGCGGACGTGCTGATCCCGGTGGCCGTCGAGGGTGAGGAAGGGCTGTCGCGCCTGTTCCGCTACACCATCACGATGGTTTCCTCCGAGATGGCGATCGCCCCGGCCGACATCCTCGGCAAGGCGCTGACGCTGTCGATCGCCCGCAAGGGCGGCGACCCGCGCGTCATCAACGGGATCGTCAGGAGCTTCACCGCCGGGCCGCTAGCCCTGCGCGGCTACCGCCGCTACACCGCGGAGATCGTGCCGACCCTCTGGCTCGCCACGCTGCGCTCCGACTGCCAGGTCTTCCAGGACAAGAGCGTCGTGCAGATCGTCGACGCCATGCTGGCCGACTGCGGCGTGACCGAGGTGAAGAAGCAGGGGCTTTCGGGCACCCACAACGCCCGGCCGGTCTGCGTCCAGTACCGCGAGACCCATTTCGATTTCATTGCCCGCCTGCTGCAGGACGAAGGCATCTTTTTCTACTTCCAGCACGAGGCCGGCAAGCACACGCTGGTGCTGAGCGATTCCGCCGCCGGCTATGCGGACTGCCTGGACAAGGACGTCATCCATGCGGCGTCGAACCAGGGCAACACCCTGGTCATCGATAGCTGGGCGCACGGGCAGTCCTACGTCTCGGGCAAGTGGACGCTGAGCGACTACAATTTCGAGACGCCGAGCACCGACCTCGCCGCGAGCACCACCACGGTCCTCAGCGTCCCGGCCTTCAAGTCGCACGAGCGCTTCGATTATCCCGGCGGCTACGGCGTGAAGGCGGACGGCACCACGCTGTCGCGCCTGCGGATGGAGGAGACGGAGACGGGATACGAGCAGGTGGCGGGCAGCGGCACCTACCGCGGCCTGTCCGCCGGCGGCAAGATCACGATGGCCGGCCATGCCGTGGCGGCGGAGGTCGGGCAGGGCTATGTCCTGACCGAACTGGCGCTCAGCGCGCAGGACGAAAGCCATCTCGGCAACGCGGGCGGCCCGCCGGCCTTCTCCTGCCGCTTCGCCGCGATCCCCGACGCCACGGTGTTCCGCCCGCCGCCGGTGCCGCGTCCGCGCACCCACGGGCCGGACACCGCGACGGTGGTGGGTCCGAGCGGCGAGGAGATCTATTGCGACAAGTACGGCCGGGTGCGCGTGCAGTTCCATTGGGACCGCAAGGGCACCGACGACGAGAAGAGCTTCGTCTGGCTGCGCGTCGCCCAGGCGATGGCCGGAAAGAACTGGGGCACCATCTTCACCCCGCGCGTCGGCATGGAGGTGCTGGTCGACTATCTCGGCGGCGACCCCGACCGGCCGCTGATCGTCGGCTGCGTCTACAACGGCGAGAACCTGCCGCCCTACACGCTGCCCGACAACAAGACGCAGAGCGGCATCAAGACCCGGTCGAGCAAGGGCGGCGACGCGACGGCCTTCAACGAACTGCGGTTCGAGGACAAGAAGGACGCCGAGGAGATCTATTTCCACGCCCAGAAGGACTTCAAGCGGGTGGTGGAGAACGACGACAGCCTCCAGGTCGACCACGACCAGACCATCACCGTCAAGAACGACCGGACCGAAACCGTGTCGGAAGGCAACGAGGCCGTCACGATCTCGAAGGGCAACCGCACCGTCACCGTATCCGAAGGCAACGATACCCACGAGGTGACCAAGGGCAACCGGAGCCTGACGGTCGGCCAGGGCAACCGCACCGTCACCGTCAGCCAGGGCAACGACAGCCACACCGTCAGCCAGGGCAACCGCACGGTGGAGGTCGGGCAGGGCAAGGACACGCTGACCGTCGGCCAGGGCGACATGGCGGTCAACGTCAAGATGGGCGCCTACAGCCTGAAGCTCGGCCTGGGCGACGCCACGGTGAAGGCGGACGCCGGCAAGATCACCCTTGAGGCGGCGACCGGCATCGAGCTGAAGGTCGGGGCCAACAGCGTCAAGATCGACCAGATGGGCGTCACCATCAAGGGCGGCATGGTCAAGCTGACCGGCGACATGCAGGTGCAGATCAAGGGTGCGATGACCCAGGTGAACGGCGACGCGATGGTTCAGGTCAAAGGCGGCGTGGTAACCATCAATTGACGAACCGTCCGGCAGAGTCGGACGGTCATGGGAACGGGGTTGGGACGGTGGATATCGGGCTGTTGCCGAAATTGCGCTTTGCCCGGGCGGCCGAGGCGGTCGCCGGGCTGGATCTGTCGCCGGAGGCCAAGGCGCTGCTGTCGCCCGGCCTGCCGACGGCGGCCTTCCTGAAGGCGCTGATCGACGCCGAGCTGTATGTGGATGCCATACGGCTGCTGGGCATGGCGCTGCCGCGGCGCGAGGCCGTGTGGTGGGGCTGCCTCGCGGCCCGCGGCGCGCTGCCCGCCGATGCGCCGCCGGCCGACGCCGATGCGCTGGCGGCGGCCGAGGCCTGGGTGTTCCGTCCCTCGGAGGAGAACCGCCGCGCCGCCTTCGCGCCGGCCCAGGCGGCGAATTTCGAAACCGCCTGCGCCTACGCGGCGATGGGCGCCTTCTGGTCGGGCGGCAGCCTCGCCCCGCCCGACGCGGCGGTGGTTGTGCCGCCGGGCGACGGGCTGACCGGAACCGCCGCCGCCGCGGCGGTGCTGATGGCCGCCGCCGCGGTGCCGAAGGAGATCAAGGCGCGCCAGAAGGCGGCGCTGGTCCAGGCGCTCGACATCGCCAACGGCGGCAGCGGCAAGGTGGAGGGTGCGTGAGGCCATGAAGCTGCGCCTGACCCTGATCCAGAGCCCGCCGGCGCAAGGCGGCGACATCACCCGCGACCTCGGGAGCGGCCGGCTGGTGATCGGCCGCGGTCCCGACTGCGACTGGATCCTGAACGACACGGAACGGGTGCTGTCCAAGGCCCACTGCATGGTGGAGTTCAAGGGCGGCGTCTACATCGTCATCGACAGCTCCACCAACGGCGTCTTCCTGAACGACGGGCCGTCGCCGATCGGGCGCGGCAACTCCGCGGTCATCGGTGACGGCGACCGGCTGCGGATGGGCGGCTTCGTCATGCGCGCCGGCTTCGCGGCGGACGAGGCGCCTGCCGCCAACGACCCGTTCCTGGCGGTGCTGCGCGGCTCGGACCCGCCCGCGGCAGGCGGTGTGCCGGGCGGGACGGCGTCGCAGGACGACCCGTTCGCCGCGGCGGCCTTCGACCGCCCGCCGATGCCGCTGACCCCGATCCCCGAGGACGACGACCTGTTCGGCGACCTGCAGCCGCCCGGAGTCCGCGGCGCGGCGGCCGATCCGGACTGGTCGCGATCGACGCAGGCCGACTTCTCTCCCGACAGCTTCGGGACGATGCGCCTGGCGACCGAAGGCGGGGGCGGCCCGGCGTCTTCCCTGCCGCCTTCCGGTACCTCCAGCATTCCGGACGACTGGCTCGACGAGCCGGTGGATGTCCGGCCGGCCGGCGGGCCGCCGCCGGCACCGGTGCCGCCCGTGACCGCGGCTCCGTCCTTCCAGGACGACTGGGACGACGATCCCCTGGTTCCCCCGGCATTCGGCCGGCAGGCGCCGTCTCCGCTGCCGTCCCTGCTGCCGTCCCAGGCGGCGCCTGCGGCGGTGGCGGCCCCCGACCTCCTCACCCGCGCCCTGGCGGAGGTCGTGCTGTCGCTGGTGCAGCGGCAGGCGGCGCTGGAGGCGCTGCTCGGCCTCGACCCCGAGGACACGCTGGCCCAGGGGGATTCGCCGCTGCGCCGCGCGACGGACGCCGATGACGCGCTGGCCCGCCTGCGCGCCCTGCCGGCCGACGAGGCCGGGGCGATGCTGCGCGCCGCGGTCGCCGACGGCGGGGCTCACCAGTCGGCCCTTCTGGCCGCCGTGCGGGAACTGGCCGGAGAGACGCCGGACGGCAACGCCCGGCTGGCGGCGCTCTATCGCCGGCTCCTGCCGATCCACCGCCACGCGCTCGGCGGATGAGGAGGGCCGGCGCCATGGGCGCACCATGCGGAACAGCACCCCTCCCGCCCGCCGCCGGCGGGGGAAGCACTGCGAAGACCATCAGCCTGCGAGAGGAAAAGCGCCCATGAGCTGGGACGACAAGGTCATCTGGTCCGAGGGCATGTTCATGCGGGCGCAGCATTTCCAGCAGCAGGACCGCTATGTCGAGCGGCTGGTGCGCGGCCGCGTGGCCGGCATCCGTCCCTTCGCCTGGGGCATCAGCGAACTGGTGATCAACCGCGACCTGCTGGCGGTCGGAAAGTTCGCCGTGCTGCGCTGCAAGGGCATCCTGGAGGACGGGACGCCGGTCAACATCCCGGACGACGATCCGCCGCCGCCGCCGCTCGACCTGCCGGAGACGCTGGCGAACAGCATCGTCTACCTCGCCCTGCCGGTGCGCCAGCGCGGCGGCGTCGACTTCGAGGTCGGCGAGAGCGCCGACGCCGCCACCCGCTATGTCGGCGAGGAGACCGAAACCGTCGACGCCATCGCCGGGTCGGCCAGCGTCTCGACCATCCGCACCGGCCGGCTGCGGCTGCGCTACCGGCTGGAGCGCCAGGAGCGCGCCGGCTACCATTGCCTCGGCCTCGCCCGCATCCAGGAGGTGCGCTCCGACCGCCGCGCCAGCCTGGACGAGCGCTACATCCCGCCGGCCCTGAACGTCCAGGCGCTGGCGCCGCTCGCCGGCTACGTCACGGAGATCCAGGGGCTGCTGAACAGCCGCGCCGAGGCGCTGGCCGGCCGCGTGTCCGGCTCCGGCGCCCGGGGGGCGGCGGAGATCGCCGACTTCCTGATGCTCCAGCTCGTCAATCGCAGCGAGCCGCTGTTCGCCAACCTCGCCCGGATGCCCGACATCCATCCGGAGCGCCTGCACGGCCTGATGCTGGGGCTGGCCGGCGAGCTCGCGACCTTCACCGCGGTCAACAAGCGCCCGCCCTCCTTCCCTCCCTACCGCCACGACGACCTCCAGGGGACGCTGGAACCGGTGGCCGCGGAAATCCGCCGCTCGCTCAGCGCGGTGCTGGAACAGACCGCCATCCCGATCGAGTTGCTGGAGCGCAAGTACGGCATCCGCGTCGGCACCATCGCCGACCGGTCGCTGATCACCACCGCCACCTTCGTTCTGGCGGTGCGCGCCGACATGCCCGGCGAGAACCTGCGCCGCAACTTCCCGGCGCTGGTGAAGATCGGTCCGGTCGAACAAATCCGCGAACTGGTGAACGTGCAGTTGCCGGGTATCCGAGTAAGGCCGCTGCCGGTCGCGCCGCGGCAACTCCCGTATCATGCGGGTGCCGTGTATTTCGAGCTCGAACGCGGTAATCCTATTTGGAAACAGCTTGCAACTTCGGGCGGAATCGCTGTTCATCTGGCGGGTGACTTCCCGCAGGTTGCTATGGAGCTTTGGGCGATCCGTGGCTGATTCGACGCCTTACTTCCGGCTCCCCGCCGCGGGCGCGGCGCCATGAGGCTCGGCGGCGTCCTCGCGCTGCGCACCGGCGCCGTCATCGCCGCGACGGTGGCGACCGCCGTCCTGCTGTCGGTGCTGCTGTCCGGGCTGAAGTTCGAGCAGAAGCTGCGCGACGTCACCACCTCCCGCCTCGCGGTCGTCGCCGACGAGATGCGGCGGCGGGTGGAGTACGGGCTGACGCTCGGGCTGGACCTGTCGGAACTGGTGGATTTGCAGGCCCAGGCCGAACGCGCCGCCTCCGGGCAGGAGATCCTGGGCGTCGAGGTGGTGGACGACCGCGGCATCGTGCTGTTCGCCGCCGACCGCGACGCCATCGGCCGCCCGACCCCGGTGCGCTGGGACGGTGCCGTGGCCGGTGCTGCGGCCGGCGGCGAGACGGCGCCCGGTGCGCGGCGCCAGCAGATCATCGGCGACGTGCTGGTCATCGGCACCGGCGTGCGCAACAGCTTCGGCCAGCCGGTGGGCGAGGTCATCCTGCGGTCGTCGCTGGCCGGCCTCAAGGCACGGGTGGCGGCGGTGGAGGAGAGGCTGCGGTTCGGAACGCTGGCGCTGGTCGCGGTGGCCGCCGCGGTCACCATGGCAGCGGTCTTCCTCGTCGTGCGCCATGGCGGCGGCCGGCGCGGGCTCGCGGCCGGGGCGGCGCCGCTGGGGCTGGTGCGGGACCGGCTGGCCCACGGCATCGCCGGCGCCGAGCAGGCGATGGAGGATCTCGAACGCGAACTGGACGCGGTGATGCCGGCGGCGGGACGCGGCACGGCCCCCCTGGGGAGGGCATCATGAGCGACGCGAACCGCGACCGGCCGGCCGCCACCTCCGCCGCCGCCGGCAAACCCGCCTCCCGCCGCGACCCGATCAGCGCGCTGGTCCTGCGGCTGACGATCGTCACGGTGGCGGTGCTGCTGCTGGCCGCCGGCGGCGCCTCGTGGCTGTCGCTGCGCAGCTTCGATCCGCTGTTCCAGCCCGAGCTGGCGCGCAAGGCCGAGACGGTCGGCGACCTGCTGGCCGCGCAGATCGACCGCGGCCTGACCGCCCGCATTCCGCTGGAGCGCATGCCGGGCCTGGACGCCCTGTTCGCGGCCGAGGTCGGCCGGCACGAGGACATCGCCTACATCGCCGTCACCGATCCCGCCGGCCGCATCGTCGCGTCGGCCGGCCGGCCGCTCGCCGGCATGCCGGTCGGAAGCGCCGCCGTGCCCGCCGACCGGCTGGCCGGCCCCGCCGCCGACCGCCTGGCCACCGGCTTCGTCGACGTCGACCGCCGGCTGGGCAGCGCCGCCGCCGCCTCCGGCGTCCTCCATGTCGGCGTCGACAGCGCCTTCCTGGCCAAGGCGTCGACCGACCTTGCGCTCGACGTGCTGTCGGTGGTCATCGTCTCCATCCTGCTGATCTTCGAGGTGCTGCAGCTCGTCGTGAACCTCGCCATGCGGCGGGTGCTGACCCTGCGGCTGCTCGCCGACCGCGCCGAGGAGGGCGACTTCCGGGCCGGCCTGCCGGAGGTCCGCGCGGCCGGCCGCGGCGGCGACGACCGCGCGGTTGAGCGCGGCATGAGCGGGGCGCTCGACGCCGTGAACGCCCGTCATGCCGGCCTGTCGGCGCGGGTGGCCGAGCTGCGCCGGCGGCTGGGCGCCGACGACCCGCGCGTCGGCCGGGCCGAGGCCGGGCTGGCGGCGGTCGCCCGCCGCTTCCGTTTCCGCGACCCGAACGCCGCCGGCGCGGCGCCGACGCCGCTGAACCTCGTCTTCCTGCGGCTGCCGGTCTTCCTGTTCTGCCTGTCGGAGGAGCTGTCGCGCCCCTTCCTGCCGGCCTACGCCAAGTCCTTCGCCGGCGAGGTGCCGTGGCTGACCCCGGACATGGTCGTCAGCCTGCCGATCACCCTGTTCATGCTGATCTGGGCGCTGTCGCAGCCGGGCGGCGCCCGCTTCTCCGAACGCTGGGGGCGGGCGCGCTCCTTCACCATCGGCGCGCTTCTGGGATCGGTCAGCCTGGCGCTGACCGCCTTCGCCGGCTCGCTGTTCGAGCTGATGCTGTGGCGCTGCCTGACGGCGCTCGGCTACGGGCTGGTGCTGATCACCGCCCAGGGCATCGTCGTCGATCACAGCACGCCGCGCAACCGCGCCGCCGGCATGGCGATGTTCATCGGCGCCCTGCTGGCCGCCGGCGTCTGCGGGCCGGTCAGCGGCGGCATCATCGCCGACCAGGTGGGATCGCGCGCCACCTTCCTGCTCGGCGCCGTGCTGGCGCTGTGTTCCGGCCTGTCGGTCAGCCTGCTGCTGCTGCGCGGGCGCGGCGCGGCGCCGGCCGGCGCTGCCCGCCCGCCGATGGGCGGCGCGCTGCCGCTCTTCCGCGACTTCCGCTTCTCGGCCCTGATGGTGCTGAGCGCCATCCCGACCAAGATCGCCTCCACCGCCTTCCTCTTCTGCCTGGTGCCGCTGCTGCTGACCGCCGACGGCGCCAGCAAGGCGGAGATCGGGCGGGTGCAGATGATGTATTTCGTCGCCTTCATCCTGGTGTCGCCGCTGGCCGCCAGCCTGTCGGACCGCTGGCAGGCGCGCCGCGGCTTCATCGCCGCCGGCGGGATCGGCACGCTGGCGAGCTGCCTGCCCATCATCGCCACCCAGGAGCTGTGGGGGCCGCCGCTGGCGATCGCCCTGTTCGGCCTGTCGCAGGCGCTGGTCGGGGCGCCGCAACTGACGTTGGTGTCGCAGATCGCCCGAGAGGGCGGCCTGCCGGAGACGGCGGCCATCGGCTGGTACCGGCTGATCGAGCGGCTGGGCGGCGCGCTGGGTCCGGTGACCGCCATGGCGGTCGCCGTCGCCACCTCCTACCGCGAGGCGATGCTGGGCATCGGCCTGCTGTGCGGGGCGAGCGCCCTGCTGTTCTGGATCCTCTTCCGCACCGGCCACCCGCCCGCTCCCGCGGCGCGGCCGCAGGAGGCTTGACCGCCATGAGCATCGATCCCCGCGACTTCGGCATCCACCGGCGTTCGCTGCTGAAGCTGGCGGCGGCGGGCGGCCTCGCGCTGCCGGCGGCCTCGCTGGCCGGCCAGGCGCTGGCGACGGTGCCGGACAGGACCTTCCGCATCATGATGGTGCTCGGCCGCGGCGAGAGCGACAACGAATACGGCTTCAAGGACTATCTCGCCCGCCGCGGCCTGAAGACCGAGTTCACCATCCGCAACACCGGCGGCGACACCGGCAAGCTGCCGGCCATCATGGAGGAGATCCGGGACACCAGGCCGGACCTGATCTATAGCTGGGGCACGCCGCAGACCCGCGCCCTGGTCGGTCCCTACGACGACCCCGACCCGCGCAAGTACATCACCGACATCCCGGTGGTCTTTACCTTCGTCGCCGCCCCGACCGACGCGAAGATCGTGCGGGATCTCAACCGGCCGGGCCGCAACGTCACCGGCACGATCCACATCGCGCCGATCGCGGTTCAGCTCAACACCATCCAGGCCTACCGGCCGGTCAAGCGGCTGGGGGTGGTCTACAACCCGCAGGAACGCAACTCCATCCTCACCATCGAGAACCTGCGGGCCGAGGCCGGGCCGCGCGGGCTGGAGCTGATCGAGGAGCCGGTTCCCCTGAACGACCGCGGCGAGCCGATCTCCGCCGCCGTGCCGGATGCCATCGCCCGTGTGGCCCGGCGCGGCGGCGAGGTGCTCTACATCGGCCCGGACACCTTCATCGCCTTCCACAACCGCACCGTGGTCGCCTCCGAGGCGCTGCGCCTGGGGCTGCCGACCTTCTCGGTGACCGAGCTGATCGTGCGCACCGACAAGGCCATGCTGGCGCTCGCCAGCAGCGCCTACGGCATCGGGCGCTTCACCGCCTTCAAGGCGGCGCAGATCCTGGTCGACGGCGGGACGCCGGCGGACATCCCGGTCGAAACCCTCAAGCGCTTCTCGATCATCATCAACATGGCGACGGTGCGGGCGCTGGAATACTACCCGCCGATCGGCCTGCTGAACTTCGCGGAGATCATCGAATCATGAGTGGGGACATGAGCCGACCTCTGATCGGCGGCGCGCCGTGAGCGCGCCCGCCGCCGTCGCGCTGCGGGCCGGCGCGCCCGTCCTGCATGGCGATGCCGCCCGCGCGGTCGCCGCCGTCCGCCTCAAGCCGCTGGCCGACGCCCTGCCGGACGGGCTGACCGCCCGCATGATGGACCTCGACGATTCCCGGGCGCTGGCCGATTTCCGCGTGCGGGTGGTGGCGATGCTGGACGACCCGGACCATTACCGCATGGCCGGCGAGGTCGGGAACTTCGTCGCCGACCATCTCGGCGAGCTCGGGCTGACCGCCGGCATCTTCCGCGGCGACCGGCTGGTCGCCTACGGCGCGCTCGGCCTGCCGGGAGCGGACGACCCCAACCGCGGCCGCGACCTCGACCTGCCGGAGGAGGAGCTGTCCTCGGTCGCGCACATGTCCTCGGCGATGGTCGACCCGTCGGAGCGCGGGCGCGGCCTGCACCACCGGCTGATCGACTGGCGCATCGAGGTGGCGGAGGCATTGGGCCGGCGGCACCTGCTGACCACCGTCAGCCCGCGCAACCACCGGAGCTGGGGCCATCTGGCCGGGCACGGCATCTATCCGAAGCGGCTGATCCGCGTCGGCGGCGATCTGGTGCGGCTGCTGGTCCACCGCGACTTCACCGCCGACCCGGTCTTCGACCCGTCCAGCGCCGGGCTGGTGGCGGTCGAGGAGCTGTCCGGACGGTGGGACGTGTTCGAGGGCGGGCATGTCTGGGGCCGCATCGCCGCCGGCGACGGGGCCGCCCAGACCTGGTTCGCGCTGTGCGGCCGGTCCAAGGCGGTGCGCGGGCGCTGATCGGCCGCCGGCGCCGGGCCGGGAGAGAGCCGCAAGGGGGAAGGCCGGATGGGATCGGGGAGCTTCGGGGCGCGCCTGGGGGCGTTCATGGCGGTGGCGGTGTTCATCGCCGCCCTGTCGGCGGTGGTGCTGTGGACGCGCGAGGAGGCGCGCCGCCTGGACGAGGCCGTGACCTCCCAGGTCGGCTTCGTGCTGAGCGAGGCCAAGGCGTCGCTGGAGGTGCAGCTCAACCTCGGGCTGGCGCTCGGCGACCTGCCGCAGGTGGAGGGGCTGCTCGCCCGCGCCAGCGCCTCGCTGCCCGGGATCCGCTCGGTCGCCGTGCTCGACGAGAACGGCGCCGTCCTCTTTTCCACCAACACCGTCGAGGTCGGGGAAACCTTGCCGGTCGGGCAGGCGGAGGCCGCGGGCGGGGCTGCGGGACGGGTCAGCGGCCTGTGGTCCGACGAACAGGGGGAGGAGCGGATCTACGGCGTCGGGCTCGCCACCAGCTTCGACACCGCGGCCGGCAGCGTCCTGGTCCGCATGCCGGCCGGCGCCATGGCGGAACCGATCCGGCATTATGCCCTGACCCTTGCGCTGGGCGGCGTGCTCGCCGCGGTGGTCGCCGGGCTGCTGGGCTGGCTCGCCGGGCTGTGGCTGGCGCGTGGCCCGCGCCGCGCCCTGGCCGGGCTCGCCGCCGTGCTGGAGGGGCTCGACGAGCGCGCCCATGCTGCGGAGCCCGCCACCCTGTCCGCCGCCGCCGGCCCGGCCGGCACCCTGGGACTGCCGGCCGCCGACTTCGTCGAGGCGGTCCGGTCGCGCCTGTCCATCCTCGACCGGGCGGAGCGCGAGGTCGCGCGCCTGGATGAACTCGCGTGAGGACGCCGGAATGACCATGGCCGCAAGGCGCAGCCACCGCCTGTTCACGATCGGCGTCCCCGCCGCCGTCCTGCTTGCGGCGATGCTGGCGATGGCCGCGGTCGGCGTGATGGGAACCTGGCTGGCGCAGGAGCAGCTCGGCGAGGCCCGCGCCGCCAAGGCCGCCGCGGTGGCCGAGGCGGTGCAGCACGACCTGGAGCGGGCCATCGGCTACGGCATCCCGCTGGAGCGGATCGAGGGGGTCGACGCCTACATGCAGGGCATCGCCGGCCGCAACCCCGACCTGGGCTTCCTGGCGCTGGCCGGCCGCGACGGCACCCTGCTGCAGGGCGCCGTCACCGCGGGGGCCGGCGGCCCGACCAGGGTACGCCTGACCGAGCTGTCCGATGCGCTGCGCGGATTGCCGACCCCAGAGACGCGTGCCGCCACGCTGCAGCCGGTCGAGCGCGACGGCTTCCTGATCCTGCGCCTGCCGGTGCGCATCGGCCGCTTCTCGTCCGAGGGCGGGGGCGGGGGAGCCAGCCCGCCCCCGGCCGGCCATGTGCTGGTCGGGGTGCAGCCGGGGCAGGTCCGCGGCCAGATCGCCGGCGAGCTGTCGACGGTGGCGCTGGGCGGGGCGGGGGTCCTGCTGCTGCTGGCCGAACTGGCCGGCGTGCTGGCGAGGGCCAGCCTGGCAGCACCGCTGCGTCGGCTGGGCGGCGTGATGGACGAGGCTGCCGGTGGCCGTTTCGGCACGCTGCTCGGCCGCCGCCCGCGCGATCAGGTCGGCCGGCTGCTCTTCGCCTTCAACGCGGTGGTCTTCGGTCTCTACGACCGCCGCCAGCGTTTCGCAGCCCACGCCGACGAGGTGCGCGCCGCGGTCTTCGACCCCGAGGTCGCCGCCGCCGTCGACCATGCCCGCCTGGAGGCGCTGCAGGCGCTTGGCCCCGGTCTCGCCACCGCGCCGCGCCGGGTGGTCGACTCCCGCGCCGACGACGTCCTCGCCTTCGTGGTGCCGGCCGCCGCCGCGGGCACCCTGCTCGTTGCGGTGGGACTGGCTGCGGCCGGCTGGGCGGATCTCGGGGCGGCTGCCGTGATCCTCGTCCTGTCGGTGATGGCCGGCCATGCCGTTCCGGCCGGCCGGCGGCGCCTGGCCGCCCTGGCCGCCGCCCTGCTGGCGCTGGCGGCCGGGGCCGGCTGGTTCGGCGGTGCCGCGGCGCCCTCCCTGCTCCAGCTTCCGGCAGGCGCGCTGTGCGGCGGCCTGTCGGCCGGGCTGGCGCTGTCCTACGTCCGCCGGCAGGTGCGGGAAGAGGCCGGCACGGCCGCGATCCTGCGTGCGCTCGGCTCCGGCATCCTGGCCGCCCTGCTGTGGGGGGCCGCGGTCGGCTGGGACGCCGCGATGCTCGCCGGCTCCGCCCTTCTGCCCGCCGCGCTGGCCGCCCTGCTGGCCCGCGCCATCGTCGTTCCGCGGAGTTGAGAGGCCCCATGCTGCTTCAGACCCGCATCATCCTGTTCGTGTTGGCGACCGTCACCGTGGTCGCCGGGCTCCTGCTCGGCTTCTCCGCCCTGCGCGAGGATGCCGCCGACCGTCGGGCCAAGGAGCTGGAGCTCGCCCGGCTGGACACCTCCTGGCAACTCGCCGTTTCCGGCGCCGCCGGACGGATCGACCAGAACCTGGGGCGGCTGGCCGGCGATGCCGAGATCGCCCGCGCGGTGGAAGCCGAGGACCGCGGCGCCCTGAACCGCCGGGTGAGCGCGCTCGGGATCGTTCCGGCCTCCGGGACCGTGCCGGCCACCGGGGGCGGCCTGACCGACGTCAACCTGCTGTCGGAGTCCGGCGACCTTCTCTTCAGTACCGATCCCGCGCTCGACCCGGCACCCCTGCTGAACCGCGGGGCGCTGGACGGCATCCTGTCGGGGCAGAAGCTGGCGCGCGGCGTCCGGCTGGTCGACGGCGAGCGGCTGGTCGTGGTCGCCGGTGCGCCGATCTATGCCGGAACCGGAACGGGCGGCGGCGCCGGCAGCGGTGCCGGCGTGGCCGGCGCCGTGGTTGCCGGGGTGGAGTTCAAGGCGGCGCTCGACGTGCTGCGGCGAACCACGGGGGCGCGGGTGTTCGCGGTCGCGCGCAACGGCGCGGCGATCGACGGCGAGACCGATCCCCTGTGGCCGGCGGTCAGGGTGCTGGTCCGGCCGGCCGAGCGCCGGATCGCCACATTCGCCGAAGGCGGGCGGCGCTACGCGCTGGCCAGCCTGCCGGTCGCCGACCTTGCCGGCGGGCGGGTCGCCACCGTGCTGATCGCCGGCGACGTCACCCAGGCCGAGGAGGAGCAGGCGCTGTGGTCGGCAGCCTATGTCGCGGCGGCGGCACTGGTGCTGCTCGGCGCGCTCGGCCTGCTCTACGGGTTCCTGCGGCGGAACTTCTCGACGCTGGACGGGGCGGTCAAGGCACTGCAGGATCTCTCCCATGGCCGTGCCATGGGCTATCTGGAACTGCCGGCCGGCAACGACGAGATCGGCCGCATCGCCGGAGCGGTCGAGGTCTTCCGCGGCGTGATGCGCGAGATCGAGCGGACCGCCGGCCAGCGCGAGCGCCGCCTGCGCCGCCAGCAGCGGTTCATCCGCCGCCAGATGGAGGCGCTGGCCGTCACGCTGGAGGAGGAGGCCCGCCAGAACCTGCTGGAGGAACTGCGCCAGATCGAGGCGGAAACCCACGACGCCCATTCCGCCCAGTCCAAGGGCGTCGGCGACGAGCTGGGCCTGCTGGCGCTGGGCTTCTCGCGCCTGGCGACGCGGGTCAGCACCCAGCAGGTGCAGCTTACCCAGATGGTGCGCGACCTGCGCGAGGCGCTGGCGGACAAGCGCCGGCTGATCAGCCTGCAGCAGGAGCTGGAGATCGCCCGCACAATGCAGCTCACGATCCTGCCGCAGGTCTTCCCCGACCTGCCCGAACTGGACATCGCGGCGCGCATGATCCCGGCCAAGGAGGTCGGCGGCGACTTCTACGACTTCTTCCCCATCTCCGAGCACAAGGTGGCCCTGGTCATCGCCGACGTCTCCGGCAAGGGCATCCCGGCGGCCTTCTTCATGCTGATCACCCGCACCATGCTGCGCGCCATCGCCGAGTCCGGAGTCGGGCCGGCCGAGACGATGCGGCGGGTCAACAACCTGCTGGCGGCGGAGAACGAGCAGATGATGTTCGTCACCGTCTTCTACGGCGAGCTCGACCTGCGGACCGGCGTCCTGGCCTTCTCCAACGGCGGGCACAACCCGCCTCTCCGCATGACCGCTGACGGGACCGTGGCGCCGTTGGAGCGCACGCCGGGCATCGCGCTGGCCGCCATGCCCGACATGCCCTTCGGCGAGCGGAGCGTCACGCTGGAGACGGGCGACATGGCATTCCTGTTCACCGACGGCGTCACCGAGGCGTTCAACGGCGAGGAGGTCATGTACGGCGACGGGCGCCTGGTGGACGCGGTCGCCCGCCAGCGCGAGGCCGGCGCGCGCAACGGCCTGGACGGGGTGCTGGCCGACGTCGCCCGCTTCACCGCCGGCGCCCCGCAGTCCGACGACATCACCTGCCTCGTCCTGCGCTGGCGGGGAGCGTCCCCGGCCCCGGTGGCGGCCGGAAACCCGGCCGAGGCGGCGGTCGCCTGAGCGGGCCGCTAAGTCGTTCGATTACCGCGCCCCGGCATGATATAAGCATGACGTGGACGACATCTGCTGAGGGCAGGGCATGAACATTACCGAGCAGTCGATCAACGGCGTGACGGTTCTGCGGGCCGACGGACGCATCGACAGCGGGAATGCAACCGAGTTCGAGAACGCGCTGGTTGAGGCGCTTGGGTCCGGAAGCACGCGGCTGGTTGTCGACATGGAGAAGCTGACCTACATCAGTTCGGCGGGCCTCCGCTCGCTGCTGATCGCCGCCAAGAAGGCGCGCCCCGGCGGCGGCCGGATCGCCTTGTCGGCGATGGCACCGCATATCCGCGAGGTATTCGATCTCAGCGGCTTCTCGTCGCTGTTCGAAATCCATGGCGATGCCGGAGCGGCCGTGTCCGCGCTCGGCGGTTGAAGCCGGTAACCTAACCTGAACCGAACCCGGCGGTCCGGGGCGCCGAGGCAGGTCCTGGCGGCCTGGGCCGGCTTCTTGAGGACGGTCCCCGAACAGGGATCGGAAATATGATGGGACGCGACGACCGGCCGAACATCCTGGTGGTGGAGGATTCTCCCGCCGTGCGTCTTTCGGTGGCCGGCTACCTGGAAGGGCGCGGCTTCGAGGTGACCGAGGCGGAGAATGGCCGCGCCGCGATCAACGCGCTCGACGGCCACAGCTTCGATCTGATCGTCACGGACGTGCTGATGCCCGAGGTCGACGGCATCGAACTGATCAAGGCGGCGCGCAGCGCCCAGCCCGGCGTGAAGATCCTGGCGATGTCCGGCGGTGCTCCCAACATGCCCGCGGGCTACGTGCTGAAGATGACGCGCATGTTCAACGCCGACGACATCATCTACAAGCCGTTCCTGAACGAGGAACTGGGCGCTGCGGTTGCCCGGCTTTTGGATGAACCGCATGCAAATTAAGCAATTCCACACTGCTGCTTAATTATAGGGCGGAAAAGAAAACGGCTTCGGTGCAGGAAGCGCCGAAGCCGTAAGTGATGCGTGGAACCAACCGCCTATCGTTACGCAAGCCTCGTGCCATTCCCCCCGCATGGGGCTGCCATGCCGCGGCACGCGGCTGCCTGCCGCCGCCGGCCGTCGGGCCGGGAGCACCGGAAGGTGGGGGGAAGTTCGGGAACGCCATTTATCCGCTCCCTGTTGATCGTGGACCAAGGCCGGCCTTGCAGCCGTCCACGGTCCAAGAATCTTGCAGAGGGAGCCGACCACGATGGCGCAGTACGAGAACCGTTGGCGGGACGAAGGCCGCGACTGGCGCGACGACGACCGCGACCACAATCGGATGCAGGCGGATGAGCGCTGGCGCGGCGAAGGCCGCCGCCAGGGCGTCTACGACAGCGACGACCGCGGATCCGGCGAGCGCGGTGCGGGTGAGCGGCAGGACAGGCGCGACATGTACCGCGCCCAGCACCACCGCCATCAGGACGATCAGGGGCGCTCCTGGCGCGACCAGGGCTACCAGGGGCGCGTCGGCAACGAGTCCGGCGGCTTCGGCCGGGATACCGGTTACGAGAGCGACCGGTACGACCGGGATACCACACGCGAGATGGAGCGGGTCTATGACCGCAGCTTCGGCGGTGGACGCGACGTCGCCCGCGGCGGCTACGGAGCCGGGTACGGCGGCCGGTCGGGGTCGAGCGGCTATGGCGGCTTCGCCGGCGCGGGAAATTCCGGGACCGAGGGAAACTATACCGATCGGGATGTCGGAAGCCGTGACTACCGCAACCGGGATTACGGTGTCCGTGATTACGGCGAGGGCGATTCCGGCGTGCGTGGCCGCGGTTCGCTCGGCTACGGCGGCCGCGAATACGGCGAGCGCTCTTACGGAAGCCGCGGCTATGGCGAGCGTGGTTACGGCGAGCGTGGCTACGGCTCCGGCGAGGATCGCGGCTATGGCGAGCGCGGCCGTGGCTTCGGTTCCTACGGGTCGGAAAGCGGACGCGGCGGCATGTCCGGCGAGGGTCGGCGCATGGTCGGCGACCGCGGCTATGGCGGCTATGGGGACGACTACGGCCGCCGCCGGGCGGAATACCGCGGCGATCGCGATTCCGACCGCGGCTTCTGGGAGCAGGCCGGCGACGAGATCGCCTCCTGGTTCGGCGACGAGGATGCCGAACGCCGCCGGCACGAGGACGAGCGGCGCGCCCAGCATCGCGGCCGCGGCCCGCGCGGCTACAGCCGCTCCGACGAGCGGGTGCGCGAGGATGTCAGCGACCGCCTGACCGACGATGCCTATATCGATGCCTCCGACATCGAGGTGGCGGTCAGCGGCGGCGAGGTCACGCTGACCGGCATGGTGCCCGACCGCCAGACCAAGCGCCGCGCCGAGGATGTCGCGGAGGCGGTTTCGGGTGTCGGCCACGTCCAGAACAACCTGCGTGTCCGCGCGCGCACCGAGCAGACGCAAGGCGGCGGCTCGACCTGGGGCAATTCCACCGGTGCCGGCGCCTCGGCGATGGCGTCGGCGGGCGCCAATCCGGTCGGCACCACGACGGGTGGCATGCACGGGTCCGATACCACCTCCGGCCAGACGTCCGGCCTCGGCAGCGGGATCGGTTCGACCACCGGCTCGTCCAGCCCGACCGCCACCGGGACCGGCGCCGGCGCCAGCGGCGGTCCGGCCGCCGCATCGGCCGGCACCGGTTCGCTGTCTGGTTCGACCACCGGCACCACGGGGTCCGTGGGAACCAACCGCTCCACCACCACGCGGAGCTGAGTGGGGCCGGGCCGGCCGGGGCAAGTGGCCCTGGCCGGGCCGGCGACCATTTCGTGTGCGGAACGGCCCGTTCGGCCTGCGGCCGCGCTCCGTGACCGGCTTGGCCGGTCCACGGGCGCGGCCCTGGTTTTTTCAGGTCCCATTTTTTAGTATGAACCCGAATTAATTTCCCTCCCGAACTCGTTCCTTGACACTCTAAGGAACTCGACTATCGTCATTTTTCGTAACCGGTGAGTTCCATTGATGCCTCTCGATGCGGAAGAGATACCGGACTGGCGCGCTCGGCGGCGCGAGGTGATCCTCACCGCCGCGGCGGAGCTGTTTGCCGGCCGCGACTACGCCTCCGTCCAGGTTGAGGAGGTCGCAAAGAGGGCCGGCGTCGGCAAGGCGACGCTCTACCGATATTTTCCCTCCAAGGAAGAGCTTTACCTGGAAGCGCTGGAGCGCGCCCTCGGCGGCCTGGAGCGCAAGCTCGACGAGGAACTGGCGCCGCGGAACGTCCCGGCCTCCGTCCGCCTGTCGTCGATGATCTCGGTCCTGGTGGGCACGCTCGGCGAGCACCTCCAGACGCTGAAGCGGCTTGGCGGCGACCAGTCGGACCTTGCCGAGCGGACCCGGCGCATCCTGCGGCGCCGCAACGAGCGCACGGCCACCGCGATCCAGCAGGTGCTCGCCGACGGCATGGCCTCCGGCGAGTTCCGCAAGGTCGATCTGGACATCGTCCCCCTGCTGGTCATCGGCATGGTGCAAGGCGGGATCATGCAGGTCAGCGACCGGCCGCGTGAAGCGCTCGAACGTTCGGTGCTCGACCTGCTGATGTCCAGCATCACCACTTTGTCGCCTTTCCTGTAACTGTCGCCGCTTGGCCGGCGTCTGGAGTCGTATCCGATGAGACGGCTTTCCCTTGTCCTGCTGGTCGCTGCCCTGGCCAGCGGCGGCGGGTACTATTGGTATGCCCATGGCAAAGCGGACGGGGGCGGGCAGGAAGCGAAGACGGCGCCGCGCGCCGCCTCGCGGGCGGTGCCGGTGGTGACCGGCAAGGTGCAGATGCAGGCCCTGCCGGAGGAGATCGTGACCATCGGCAGCGTCCAGCCGATCGCGGCGATCGCGATCAAGGCGCGCGTCGACAGCGTGGTGGAAACCGTCGCCTTCACCGAAGGGCAGGAGGTGAAGGCCGGCGACACCCTGTTCACGCTGGACAGCCGGGCGCTCGACGCCCAGCTTCGCCAGGCGCAGGCGAACCTCGAACGTGACCGCGCCAACCTGGAGAAGGCGAAGGGGGATGTGAAGCGCTATGCGGAGCTGGTCCGCACCAGTGCCATCTCCCGTACCCAGTATGACGCCGCGGTCGCCGCCGCCGATGCGCTGGAAGGCACGGTCAAGGCCGACTTGGCGGCGATCGAGGCCGCGAAGGTGTCGCTCAGCTTCACCCGGATCGCCGCCCCGATGGACGGCCGCACCGGAACGGTGAACGCCAAGGTCGGTACCATGGTGCGTGCCGCCGATACCAACCCGCTGGTGACGCTGACCCAGCTCCGCCCGATCAACGTCTCCTTCAACGTCCCGGAGAAGCATCTGCCGGCGATCCGCGCCGCGATGGCGGCCGGGACGCTGCCCCTCAGCGCCAGCATCGCCGGCGGCCATGGCGAAAAGGCCGAGGGCAAGCTCTCCTTCGTCGACAGCCAGGTCGACCAGCAGACCGGCACGATCCTGGTGAAGGGCGAATTTCCCAACGCGGACACCCGCCTCTGGCCGGGGCAGTTCGTCGATACGGTGCTGACCCTTCGCGTCGAGCCGAACGCCCTGACCGTTCCCGACATGGCGGTGCAGACCGGCCAGAAGGGACGGTTCGTCTATGTCGTCAAGGCCGACGACACCGTCGAGGTGCGCCAGGTCGAGGTGGAGCGCACCCATGGCGGCCTCAGCGTCGTCGCGTCCGGCCTGAAGTCGGGCGAGCGCGTGGTGGTCGACGGGCAGTCGCGCCTGTTCCCCGGCGCCAAGGTGACCGAGCGCGCCAACGGCAAGCCGGCGGCACCGGCGGGCGGCGAGACCGCCGAGGGAGGGCGGCAACAGGGGTCGACGGCACAGGATGCGGCGATCCGCAGCGCCGAGACGCCAAAGCAGCCGGCCGGAGGGGCGACATGAACCTCTCGGAACTCTGCATCCGCCGTCCGGTGATGACCATCCTGCTGACGGCGGCCCTGGTGCTGAGCGGCCTGGCGGCCTATCGCCAGCTTCCCACCGCCGCCTTGCCGCGGGTGGATTTCCCGGTCGTCAGCGTCACCGCCACGCTGCCCGGCGCCTCGCCGGAGACCATGGCTGCCTCGGTCGCCAGCCCGCTCGAGCGCGAGTTCTCGACCATCGCCGGCATCGACACGCTGACCTCCAACAGCACGCTCGGCAACACCAGCATCACCATCCAGTTCGTCCTGGACCGCGACATCGACGCGGCGGCGGCCGACGTGCAGGCGGCGATCGCCCGGACCCAGCGGCGGCTGCCGGCGGAGATGACGACGCCGCCCAGCTACCGCAAGGTCAACCCGGCCGACCAGCCGATCCTGTTCGTTTCGCTCAACTCCCCGACGCTGCCGCTGTCGCGGCTGAACGACATCGCCGAGACGCTGATCCAGCCGAAGGTCGCCACCCTGCCGGGCGTGGCGCAGGTCCAGATCTACGGGTCGCAGAAATACGCGGTCCGGGTGCAGGTCAACCCGAACGCGCTGGCGCTGCGCGGCATCGGCATCGACGAGCTGCAGAAGGCGCTCGCCTCCGCCAACGCCAACACGCCGGTCGGCACCCTGACCGGCGAGCAGCAGCAACTGGTCATCGCCGCCAACCCCCAGCTTCCGGATGCCGCCGCCTTCCGCGACCTGATCGTCGCCTACCGCAACAGCGCCCCCGTCAGGCTGGGCGACGTGGCGCAGGTGCTGGACAGCGTCGAGAACAACCGCACCGCGAGCTGGCTGAACGGCAACCGCAGCATCATGCTCGCGGTCCAGCGCCAGCCCGACGCCAACACGGTCGAGGTGGTCGACCGCGTGCGCGCCCTGCTGCCGTCCTTCCAGGCGCAGCTTCCGGCGTCGGCCGCCATCAACATCGTCAACGACCGCTCCGAATCGATCCGCCAGGCGGTCGAGGACGTCCAGTTCACGCTGGCCCTGACCATCGTGCTGGTCGTGCTGGTGATCTTCCTGTTCCTGCGCCGGCTGTCGGCGACGCTGATCCCGGCGCTGGCCGTGCCGATCTCGCTGATCGCGACGGCGGGCGGCATGCACCTGATGGGCTTCTCGGTCGACAACATCTCGCTGATGGCGTTGACGCTGGCTGTCGGCCTGGTGGTGGACGACGCCATCGTCATGATGGAGAACATCGTCCGCTACGTCGAGGAGGGCATGCAGCCCTTCGAGGCCGCCATCAAGGGCTCGCGCGAGATCGGCTTCACCATCCTGTCGATCACGCTGTCGCTGGTGGCCGTCTTCATCCCGATCCTGCTGATGGGTGGCGTCGTCGGGCGCCTGTTCCACGAGTTCGCCCTGGTCGTCACCATGTCCATCGGGGCGTCGGCCTTCGTCTCGCTGACGCTGACGCCGATGATGTGCTCGCGCTTCCTCGCCCATCACGCCCATGGCGAGGAGGGCTGGTTCGGCCGGATGCTGGAGGGCGGCTTCTCGGCCGTGCTGAACGGGTACGCCCGCACGCTGCGCTGGACGCTGCGCCACCGGCCGCTGATGGGCCTGGTGATGATCGGCACCGTCGTCGGCACCGTCCTGTTCTACCAGGCGATCCCCAAGGGCTTCTTCCCGACGGAGGACATCGGCCAGATCCAGGTGACCACCGAAGCCCGGCCGGACATCGCCTTCACCTCGATGGCGGAGCGGCAGGAGCAGGTCGCCGCGATCATGAAGGCCAATCCGGCGGTGGTCGACGTCATCTCCTCCGTCGGGACCGGCGGCAGCACCGGCAACCAGGGACGCATGTTCCTCACGCTCAAGCCACGCGACGAGCGGCCGGCGATCGGCGAGGTGATCCAGCAGTTGCGCCGGCAGGTCAACGGCATCCCCGGCATGGCGGTCTACATGCAGCCGGTGCAGAACCTGCGCATCGGCGGCCGGTCGTCCAAGAGCCTCTATCAGTACACCATCCAGGGCCTCGACCTCGACGAGCTGTACCAATGGTCGGCCCGCCTGGAGCAGACCCTGCGCGGCATGCCGGTGCTGCAGGACGTCACCAGCGACCTCCAGCTCAACAACCCGCAGGCCTACGTCCACATCGACCGGGAGAAGGCGGCGACGCTGGGGATCGGCGTCGACCAAGTGCGTTCGACCCTCTACAGCGCGTTCGGCCAACGGCAGGTCTCGACCATCTACACCCCCAGCAACGACTATCAGGTGCTGATCGAGCTGGAACCGAAATACCAGAGCGACGACAACTCGCTGTCGCGCATCTATGTCCGCTCCACCACCACGGGCAAGCTGGTGCCGCTCGATGCCTTCGCGCGGGTGGAGCGCACCGCCGGCCCGCTGGCGGTCAACCACCAGGGGCAGCTTCCGGCGGTCACCCTGTCCTTCAACCTGGCGCCCGGCGCTTCGCTGGGCCAGGCGGTCGACCAGATCCGCAATTCGGAACGGGAAATGGGGCTGCCGCCCACCATCACCACCGGCTTCGCCGGCACCGCCCAGGTGTTCCAGGACGCCCAGGCGGGGCAGGCGCTGCTGCTCGGGGCGGCGGTGCTGGTGATCTACATCGTGCTGGGCGTGCTGTACGAGAGCTTCATCCACCCGCTGACCATCCTGTCGGGTCTGCCGTCGGCGGCGATCGGCGCCCTGGCGACGCTGATGCTGTTCGACACCGAGCTCAGCGTCATCGCCATCATCGGCATCCTGATGCTGATCGGCATCGTGAAGAAGAACGCGATCATGATGATCGACTTCGCGGTGGAGGCACGGCGGAGCGGCATGTCGGCGCGTGACGCGATCGAACAGGCCTGCCTGCTGCGCTTCCGCCCGATCATCATGACGACCATGGCGGCCATCATGGGCACGCTGCCGATCGCCATCGCCCACGGCGCCGCCGCCGAACTGCGCCAGCCGCTGGGATTGGCCGTCGTCGGCGGCCTGTGCGTGTCGCAGGTGCTGACGCTCTACATCACGCCGTCCCTCTATCTCTACATGGAGGATCTCGGGCGGATCGTCGGCAACCTGTTCCATCGCGGCCGGAAGGCGGACGTGCCGCACGGCCCGATGCCGGCCGGCGGCGACGACTGAGCCCAGGCACCGTTCGCGGTCCAACCCTCCCCACGCCCATCGTGCCGGGAGCGGAGCGGGGCAGGTGGGCGGCCACGTCAGCGCCTACGTGCGCCGGCGGGATCCGGACTTGCAGGGAGTCCGTTTTCCGGGAGGTGTGGATCGCCTCCTCCGCGGGGATGGCGAAAGCGGTTCCGCTCCGTTTGTCCCGGCGCCGCACGGGGGTACGTACGGGGGCACGCAAGGCGGAGAAGGTGGGGATGCGGCTATCGCCTATTGCGATTGCCCTGGGGTGGAGATGCGGACCGTCCCTCAGACGGCGATCTGCGTCAGCAGCGGGGTATTGACCCCGGCATCGGCGCGGCGGTAGGCGGCGATGGCGTCCGACCAGGGCTCGATCGTGAGGCCGCTGCCCATCGCCTCCTGGTAGATGCTCTGGGCGACATAGCCCGCGTTCGGCAGGGCATTGAGGGCAACGCTTCCGGGGCTGACGGGCCCCTCGCCGGCAAGGCCGTCGTCGATGCCGTCGATGGTGAAGCCGTTCGACGACCCGGAGCCCTTGCGTGCCCGTGCCGCGGTGGTGTCGGCGTCCGCGCGGCCGCTGCCCTGGAGCGCATCGCCCGTCGCCTCGGTTCCGTCCTTGCCGCGCTTGCGCTCCCGCTCGTCGGGGATCCGGCGGATCGGCTGGATTGCCGCGGCGTCGCTGGCCAGCATCTGGCGCAGCTTCGCGAGCCCGGTCGGGGCAGGCGAGGCGCCGGGCGCTGGAAGAGCGGTCAGTCCGAGCAACGGGCGGTTACCTCAGCGGTTACCTCAAGGGCAAACATCACGACGCGGCGAACGGCGGGAAGGTCCGCCTGTGATAGTGCACAAACGCACGCAGGACCGAAACACAATAGCGGCCCAGGCGTTCCGAAAAACTTAAAATATCATCCAATTGTCTCCGATCGCGGGCATCCGGTGCCGACGAGTGCTCGGCAGGATGGGAATCGGCTGCTAGACTGCCCCGTTCGATGGTATACCCGAGAAATGACGGACGGCACGCCGACCTTGCCAGCCCAGCTTGACGATCCCCTTACGACCCGCCTTTCCCCTGCCGCCGTGGATCCGGCGTCCGCCGGGCTGCCCAAGGACGGGCTGCCTGACGATGGTCTGGCCCTGCTGGCACTGGAGCAGATGGACCAGGGAGTCATCCTGGTGGATGGCGACCTGACGGTCAGGCTGGTCAACGGCCCCCTGTTCGAGATGTTCGACCGCCCGACGAGCGCGGTGTCGGGCACCGGCTATCGCCAGCTCATCCGGCAACTGGTCGAGGGAGGGGAGTTTGGTCCCGGCGATCCCGAGGCGATCACGCTGCGCCATGTCGACGGCGCCTGCAGGGCCGACCCGCCGCGCTTCGAGCACCGCCGGCCGAACGGGCGGGTGCTTGAGGTAAGGACGAGGCTGGTTCCGGGCGGTGGTTTCCTGCGCACCTTCACCGACATCACCGAACGCCGGCGGTCCGCGGACGAGCTTGCGGCGCAGCGGCACCTGCTGCGCCAGACCCTGGAGAACATCGGGCAGGGCATCGTCCTGCTGGACAGCGACCTGCGCTATATCGCCTGGAACCACAAGGCGCTGGAGCTGCTGGGCGTTCCCGAGGAGATGATGCGGGGCAACCCGGTGCTGGCCGATGTGGCGCGCTACCAGATCGCCTCGCATCTGGTGGAGATGCCGGCGGGTGCGCCCGACATGGGCGAGGACGTGGACGCGAAGCTGCACTACCTGCTGGACCGCCTGGGACGTCCGGCGGGCGAGTTCGTCTATGCCCGCCCGCAGGGCGACGGCCGCTATATCGAGGTCCGCGTGGTGCCGCTTCCGGACGGAGGCCAGGTCCGCACCTTCACCGACATCACCGATCGCGTCATTGCCGACGAGGCCCTCCGCCAGAGCCGCGAGATCCTGACCGGGGTCATCGACGCCATCCCGGCGCTGATCGACGTCAAGGACCGCGAAGGCATCGTGCGGCTGACCAACCGCTACTACCGTGATCTGCCGGACCCGGCCAGCCGTCCCTCCCCGGACCGCGCCGTTGCCCTTGAAAGGCTGGTGGTCGAGAGCGGACAGGGCGTGCCGTTCTACGAGGACTGCTCGCCCGACGAGACCGGCGGGCGGCACGACTGGCTGGTCACCAAGATGCCGCTGACCGATGACGGCGGCGACGTCACCCATATCGTCACGGTGGCGCTCGACATCACGGCCCGCAAACGGGCGGAAGCGGAATTGCGCGATGCCCAGGCGAGCCTGATCCAGGCGGAGAAGCTGTCGTCGCTGGCACAGATGGTCGCCGGCGTCGCCCATGAGGTGAACACGCCGATCGGGGTGACGCTGACCGCGGTTTCCCATCTTGCCGACGAGTTGCGCCGCATCCGCCGCCTGTATGAGGAAAACCGCCTGCGCCGAAGCGATTTCCGGGATTTCCTCGATGTCGCCTGGGAATCGACGCGGATGATCCTGACCAACATCGACCGCGCCACCGGCCTGATCCAGAGCTTCAAGCAGGTGGCCGCCGACCAGGCCAGCGAGGAGCGCCGTCCCTTCGATCTCGCGGCCTATGTGGACGAGGTGCTGCTGAGCCTGCGTCCGCGCCTGCGCCGGACCGCCGTCGTGGTCGACCTCGACATTCCCGGCGGACTGATCGTCGACGGCTATCCGGGCGCCTTCGCCCAGGTGCTGTCGAACCTGATCATCAATGCCCTGGTCCACGCCTTCGAGGAGGGGAAGCCCGGCCGCATCCGCCTGTCCGCGCGGGAGGAGCCGGCCGGCTGGATCGACCTGCGCTACGCCGACGACGGCTGCGGCATCGCGGCCGAGATTCGCGACAGGGTCTTCGAGCCGTTCTTCACCACCAAGCGCGCCACCGGTGCCAGCGGCCTGGGCCTGAGCATCTGCGCCAACATCATGACCGGGACGATGCGCGGCAGCATCGAGCTGGAAGACTGGACAGGGCAGGGCACGCGGTTCGTGCTGCGGTTCCCCGTGGCGCTGGCCGATCCGGCGCCTTCCACCGCTCGCGCTTCCGGAGCCGCTCCAGGGCAACGGGGAGAATAGCGGCGCCGCGACGGCCCCGTGCACCGGGGCGGGTGGCGATCCTTCACCCTCGCACCCCCTTCCCCCCGTGCCTGCCTGGAAATGGGAAGGCACGGGGGAATGGAGCGCCGGCGTCAGAGGCCCCAGGCGCCGCTCTCCGCGGGGTCGACGACCTGGATGTTGTTCTCGACGCCCTTCACGCCCGGAACGCCTTCCGCAGCGACGCGCAGGGCGTCGCGCTGCGACGCGCTGCTGGCGAAGCCCCAGAGCTGGACGACGCCGTTGCGGACGATGATGGCATCATGCGACCGGGCCTCCCAGTTCAGTTCCCTGACCGCGGCGGTCACCCGCTCCTTCAGCGATCGGTCGTCGGCAACGCTGGTGGCGGCGCTGGTGGCGGCCGTGGCGCCGGTCGTATCGGATACGCCGCTGGCGAGGGCGCGGAGCAGGTTGGCGCGGCTGATGATGCCGACGAGCTGGCCCTGGCGGACCACCGGCACGCGCTTGATCCGGCGTGTCTCCATCGTCCGCACGATGTCCTCCGGCGATGCGGCCTCGTCCACCGTGGTGACGTGGGTCGTCATCACGTCCGCCACCTTGCGCGCATGGGACTTGATGAAGTCCTCGGCCGGCAGGGTGCCGCCGGACATGATCCCGAGCCACCAGGAGCGATGGCGCACCGTCCCGAGTTCGACGCGGCGGAGCAGGTCGCCTTCGCTGATGATCCCGACCACCTTGCCGCCGGCGTCCACCACGGGCATGCCGCTGATGTGGTTCTCCAGCATCGTCCTGGCCGCTTCGGCAATGGTCGCGTCGGGGCCGATGGTGATGACCCGCGGCGTCATCAGATCGATTGCCTTCATGGTTTCGCTCCCTTGATGTCGTTCAGCGCTTAAAGATTAAGTACGTAAAAAGCGCGACCGCTTGATCTGGAGCAATTGTGCGGCCTGTATTCCGCATCGTGGAAAACCGCGATCAGGCCGGGTTGTCTACCGGAAAATATTGCCGTCCAGGGTTTGGAGCACTCCCGGCCTTGCCGATGCTGGGAACCGGTCGGGCGGTCCCTGGCCACATCATTCCGCGACTTCGGCGACCTGGGTGTCGTCATGTGCGGCAACGGCCGGCGGGTAGCGGAAGAACGAGTGATCGCCGATCGACGCGGTGCGCAGCCGCGCCTCCGCCCAGTCGGGCTTACGGCGGCCGAGGGCCGATTGCGTGGACGGGCTGTAGAAGAGCGAGGCGCGGGCGGTGGGATCGGGCAGGTCGTCGTCGTTCAGGTTCCAGGCGATCGCCCGCGCCAGCCGCAGCGCATCCTGATCGGGGGCCAGGCGCGGCTTCGGCCAGGAGGGCATGCCGCCGGCTCGGATGACCCGTGCCTGCCGCCGCACGTCGGCCAGGAGCCTGCGCGCCTCGGCACGGTTGTCGACGACCGTCTCACGGGGCTGCTGCGGCTTGGCACGCGGCTTGACCACCTTCGCGGCCTTCGACGCCTTCTGCCGCGTCGCCGGTTCGGACGCAAAGGGTTCGAACTGCCCGGCGGCGACGACGATACGGCACGGCAGGGACGGCTGTGCTGCCGAGGCGGCGCGGTTGGCGACCACCCACATGACGGCGGCCATCGCGTCAGCCCCTTCCCCGCGCGCCTCCGCCCAGCCGGCCAGGGCGAGGCAGCGGCGCTCGCGCTCGGCTTCCCAGGGAGTCAGCATGAAGACCGACGCTCCGATGAAGACCGGCTGCCGCGCCCCGCCCCGCTTGGGAAGAGTCCGCTTGGCGTCCCCGACAAAGCCGGCGCATCCAGCGTCGTCCGGACGGCAGAGGAAGGCATCCGTACCCGGAACCTGCGCGCCCGCGACCGTCGGCACCATCGGGATGGCAAGCAACAGAGCGAGGAAGAGGAAGCGCATTCCGATCACTCCAGCTCAAGGAAAGGACTTCCTTTGACAGGAGCGCAACAGTCAAGTTCCCAATCATCGCGCCGCCACCTTCCAAGGGGTTACGCACACCGGCCGATGGTGGGGGCGCCGGATTCGGAAGTGATCCGGGGCGGATCGAACGGAGGAGGCGGGGCCATAAGGCGGGGCGGCGGGAACCGTCGGGAGGCCGGCACCCCCGGCGATCCGCCGCCGCATGGGCAAGGTGAACAAAAAATGGGAGGAGGCGCTCGCCTCCTCCCACCGCGTCAAGCCGGTCTGGTTTCCGGTCGGGTCACTCGGCCGCGATCCCGCCGGTTCACTCCGCCGCGATCGGCTGGATGGCCACCGGAGCGCGGAACGCCTCCAGGAGCTTGGCTTCCTTCGCCTTCGCCGCGACGACGTTGCGGGCCTTCACCGGACCGTAGCCGCGCATCTCCATCGGCACGGCGGCGATCTCCGCCGCCAGGGCCAGGGTGTCGCGGGTCAGGCCGTTCAGGAGTTCGCCGACCACGGCCTCGTACTCCTCGATGAGCCGGCGCTCCTGCCGACGCTCTTCGGTGCGGCCGAACGGGTCCATCCAGGTGCCGCGCAGACGCTTGCCCTTGGCCAGCAGCCGCAGGACCGGAAGCATCCAGGGTCCGAAGCTCTTCTTCTTCGGCTCCCCGCCGTCCTCGCCGCTCTCGCCCATCACCGGCGGGGCCATGTGGAAGGTCAGCTTCCAGTCGCCTTCGAACATGCGCTGGACATTCTCGACGAAGCCGCTGTCGGTGTAGAGGCGCGCCACCTCATACTCGTCCTTGTAGGCCATCAGCTTGAAGTGGGCGCGGGCGACCGCCTCGGTCAGCGCGGTGGAGCCGGGGACCTTCTGCTGTTCCACCCGGCGCGTCCAGTCGACCAGCGCATGGTAGCGGGCGGCATAGGCGGCGTCCTGGTAATCGACCAGGAAGCGGTGGCGGCGCTCGATCACCTCGTCCAGGCTGCCGGACTGGCGGCGCTGGTCGAGCAGCAGCGACTGCGCGGCCTGCGCCACCTCCTGCGGCTTCGCGGCGGCCTCCACGGCGGCGTTGACGGCGGCCAGATCGACCGCCGCGCGGCGGCCCCACTGGAACGCGTCGACGTTCAGCTTCACCGACACGCCGTTCAGCTCGATCGCCTTGAGGATCGACTCCTCGCTCAACGGGATCAGGCCCTTCTGCCACGCATAGCCCATCAGGAACGGGTTGGCGTAGAGGCTGTCGCCGAGCAGAGCGGTGGCGAGCTTCGTCGCGTCGAAGGCGTCGACGTTGGCCTCGCCGCCGCAGGCCTTCTTGATGTCGCCGACGAGGTCGCGCACCGGGATCACCATGTCCGGCTTCTTGATGAAGTCGGCGGTGATGCTGTCATGGGTGTTGATGACGGCGCGGGTGCGGCCGGCGGTCATCTTCGACAGGCCGTCGCCCGCCGCGGCGACGATCAGGTCGCAGCCCAGCACCGCGTCGGCCCCGCCGGCGGCGATGCGGACGGAGTGGATGTCCTCCGGCCTGTTGGCAATGCGGATGTGGCTGGTGACGGCGCCGCCCTTCTGCGCCAGCCCGGTCATGTCGAGCACGCCGACGCCCTTGCCCTCAATGTGGGCGGCCATGCCCAGCAGCGCGCCGATGGTGACGACGCCGGTGCCGCCGACGCCGGTGACATACAGGCTCCAGGTCTTATCGAAGGCGGGAATGGCCGGGGCGGGCAGGGCGGTGGCGTCGGCCGACTTCGCGGCGGCCGGCTTCGGCTTGCGCAGGGAGCCGCCCTCGACCGTCACGAAGCTGGGGCAGAAGCCCTTGGTGCAGGAATAGTCCTTGTTGCAGCTCGACTGGTCGATCTGGCGCTTGCGGCCGAACTCGGTCTCCTGTGGGATCACCGAGACGCAGGACGACTTGGCCGAGCAGTCGCCGCAGCCCTCGCAGACCAGCTCGTTGATGACCACGCGCTTGGCCGGGTCGACCATCTTGCCGCGCTTGCGGCGGCGGCGCTTCTCGGTGGCGCAGGTCTGGTCGTAGATCAGGACGCTGACGCCGGGGACCTCGCGCATCTCCTTCTGCACGCGGTCAAGGTCGTCGCGATGCTCGACGTTGGCATATTGCGGCAGGCCGTTGCCGATGCCGTATTTCTCCGGCTCGTCGGTGACGACGGTGATGCGCTGGACGCCCTCGGCGCGCAGGACATGGGCGATGGACTGCACGGTCAGCGTGCCGTCGAAAGGCTGGCCGCCGGTCATGGCGACCGCGTCGTTGAACAGGATCTTGTAGGTGATGTTCACCTTGGCGGCGATCGCCTGCCGGATCGCCAGGATGCCGGAGTGGAAATAGGTGCCGTCGCCAAGGTTGGCGAAGATGTGCTTCTCCTCGGTGAAGGCGGCCTGGCCGACCCAGGGCACGCCCTCGCCGCCCATCTGGGTGAAGGTGTCGGTCGAGCGGTCGAGCCAAGTCGCCATGTAGTGGCAGCCGATGCCGCCCAGCGCCCGGCTGCCCTCCGGCACGACGGTGGAGGTGTTGTGCGGGCAGCCGGAGCAGAAGGTCGGCTTGCGCACCACGCGCGCCACATGGGCCTTCTGCTTCTCCTGCGCGTCGAGGAAGGCGATGCGGCGGGCGAGGTTTTCGTTGTCGATGAAGCGCTGGAGCCGGCGGCCGATCACCACGGCGATCTGGGCCGGGGTCAGCTCCCCGGCGCTCGGCAGGATCCATTCGCCCTGCTCGTCGAACTTGCCGACCACCTTCGGGCGGACGTCGGGGTTCCAGTTGTAGAGCTGTTCCTTCAACTGGTTCTCGATGACCGCGCGCTTCTCCTCCACCACGACGATCTCTTCCAGGCCCTCGGCGAAGTGGCGGACGCCGTCGCGCTCCAGCGGCCAGGGCATGCCGACCTTGTAGACGGTGATGCCCCAGTCGGCGGCCATCTCCTCGGTGATGCCCAGCTCGTCGAAGGCCTGGCGGACGTCGAGATAGCTCTTGCCGGTGGTGACGATGCCGAAGCGCGGGCGCGGGCTCTCCATCACCACCTTGTCCAGCTTGTTGGCACGCGCGAACGCCAGGGCGGCGTACAGCTTGTGCTTCATCAGCCGGTATTCCTGCTCCAGCGGCGGGTCGGGCCAGCGGATGTTCAGGCCGCCCGGCGGCAGGGCGAAGTCGGTCGGGACGATGGGGGAGACGCGGTGCGGGTCGATGGTGACCGAGGCCGAGGTGTCCACCGTCTCGGCGATCGTCTTCATGGCGATCCAGCAGCCGGAATAGCGGCTCATCTGCCAGCCGATCAGGCCGTAATCCAGGATCTCCTGCACGCCCGACGGGTTCAGCACCGGGATCATCGAGTGCATGTAGGCGTGTTCGGACTGGTGCGGGAAGGTGGAGGACTTGCAGTTGTGGTCGTCGCCGGTCAGCACCAGCACGCCGCCATGCCTGGACGTCCCAGCCGCGTTGGCGTGCTTGAAGACGTCGCCGGACCGGTCGACGCCGGGACCCTTGCCGTACCACATGGCGAAGACGCCGTCATACTTGGCGCCCTTGAACATGCCGACCTGCTGGCTGCCCCAGACGGCGGTGGCGCCCAGCTCCTCGTTCACGCCGGGCTGGAACTGGATGTGGTTCTTCTCCAGAAACTTGCGGGCATTCCACAGGTTCTGGTCGAAGCCGCCCAGCGGCGACCCGCGATAGCCGGAGATGAAGCATCCGGTGTTCAGCCCGGCCGCGAGGTCGCGCTGGCGCTGCATCATCGGCAACCGCACCAGGGCCTGGGTGCCGGTGAGGTACACGCGCCCCTGTTCGAGCGCGTACTTGTCGTCCAGAGAGACCGTCGCGAGAGCCATCGTTCCTTCCCCTTGCCATCGGTCGGCGGCACCAGCATAGCGGCTGGCTGAGTGCTTGTGCGCCGATTTGTTCGATTGGCAAAAAGGTAATGATGACTGTCTTATATCGCAACGCCCTCGACTGCCCCGCCGGCAAAAAGCAAGGAACGGACGGCAACCGCCGGCCTGCCGTAACGGAGCGCATGGATTCCCGGTTCCGGTGGAATTTCCGCTCCACCCCCCACGGTTCCGAGAGCCCGCTCCAGCGCGGGCGTGGCGTCAGCGCCCGCTGAAGGGCGACTTGCCGGCCGGACCGGAGGGATTGGCGCCGCCGGCGTCGGGCCAGCCGCTGATGTCGCTGTGGCCACGGGCCGCCAGAGTCCGCACGCTGGCGCGCAGCGCACGGATCAGGCACAGCGAGACCGCCATCGACTGGGCGCTGCCGTCGGCACCGGCGAGCCAGCGCAGGGCGGCGGCATGGGCCTGGAGGGCGTCGCCGTATCCCTCGATGTCCGGCTCCACCCAGGTGACGCAGGTCGACAGCGACGCGACGATCGACGATGCCGCGGAGTCGCCGGCCGCGGCGATCTGGAGGTCGGACAAGGCATGGCGCAGCCGGCTGCCGATCGGATCGGGACGCTCGATCGCCGCCTCCAGCTTGTCGAGCGCGAGCAGCATCCGCGTGCGCCGGGGATCGCCGCCGCGCATCGCGGCCGCACCGGCATCCGGCGGCGGCAGCATGCCGGAGGGAGGGGACGGCGGCAGAGGCGCCGGCGCGCTGGTCGGGCGAAGCGAGGGGAAGACCGGCTGGGCGGCCGGCCGCTGGATGGGAGAGGGCTGGCCCGGCTGCCGCGCCTCGCCGGTACCGCTGCCGAAGCCGCCCTTGGAACCGTTGCCCACGCCGCCGGCGCCGCCGTTCCCCTGGGCGTCGCCGCGTGCATCGGGCCGGCTGGCGGCCCGCGCCGCCGGGTCGCGGCGGTTCAGCACCGCGTCGATGCGCCGTGCAAGGGTGGCGGCCGGGACCGGCTTGGCCAGCACGGAGTCGGCGCCGGCATCCCAGGCACACCGCACGGTGCTGAGGTCGGCGTTGGCGGTCAGCACGATGATCGGCAGGTTGGGGCGCAGGCAGCCCGGCGACTGGCGCGCCCACTGGATCAACTGCGCGCCGCCCACCGGTTCCATCACCCAGTCGGTCACCATCAGGTCGAAGGGTTCGCGCCGCAGCGCGTCCTTGGCCTCCTGCCCGTTGGCGACCGCGGTGATCTGGCCGACGCCCCATAGGCCAAGCATGTCCTTGAGCGCGCGCTGAAGCAGCGGGTTGTCATCGACGATCAGGATCTTGACGGGGGAGGCGGGGCGCTTCGTCATGGAGCGTTTCCGGTTGCGGCTGCGTATCACCGGATATCGCCCGGCGGCGCCGTATTTCACGGGAAGGGGACGGGTGAACGCCCAATGAGCCTGACCCTGTACCCTTGGGCAGCAGGGGGTAAACGCGGCACCGTTCGAAAGGGGTGCCAATCTCGACCGACACCTCTTTCGATAGAAGGCGGGGTGAGATCCGGCGCAACAGGAAAATCTAATGTATATGGACGGGCGGTTGAACGCCCTTTATCATTGCCGCCTTGACGGCTGGGCGGAAGGAGACCGGGATGGACGGCGGTTGCGGCGGGGGAGCCTGCGGCGGAGGGAAGCGGGGCGGCGGGCCTCCCGGCGGTGGCCGGCCCGGTTTCCGGTACACCATGCGCATGGCGATGGCGGTGAATGCCCTTCTCGGCGCCCTGCTTGTTTCGGCAGCCGGGGCGACGCAGGCGGTGACCCTGTGGGCGGCCGCCCTCCTGGTCCTGAACCATGCGGTCGCCCACGCGGTGACCATGTTGGCCACGGGCGGTGCGCCGGAATGGCGTGCGCGCCTGCCCGCGTTGCACGGGATGGCCCTGGCCGTCGCCGCGATCGCGGTCGTCGTGGTCGCCGGCCGCGCCATCGCCACGCTGGCCATGCCCGACGTTCCGCTCGCCAGCCTGGCGCTGCTGCTGGCGATGGCGGTCGGGGTGGCAGCCTCGACGCTGCTGTTCGCCGGCCGCCGCGGAACGCTGACCCTGCGCACGGTCTGGCTGTGCTCGCGCCGGGATCTCGTGCCGCTCGCCGCCGGCTTGGCCGGGCTCGGCGGCAGTTGGCTGCTGCTGGACGGCTGGCCGGACGCGCTGGCCGGCGCCGCGATGGCGGCCAGCCTGCTGCCCCCGGCATGGGGCCTGCTGCGCGGCCCGCTCGGTCTGTCCTCGCAGGCATCGGGCCGGGCGCCCCGCTGAGCCGGCGGCGCCGCGGCTGATCCGCCCTACGACCGCTGGCGCAGCCGCTCCAGCAGACCCTTGGTGGCGAAGCCGTCGGGGATCTCGCCGATGGAGGCCTGGAAGCGGCGGACGGCATTGCGGGTGTTGGCGCCGACGATCCCGTCGGCCGTACCCGGCTCCAGGCCGAGGCCGGCGAGCCGCTGCTGGAGGTCGATGCGCTCGTCGCGGCTGAGGGCCTGCTCCTCGCGCGGCCAGCTTCCCAGCACCCCCGGCTTGCCGCTCATCCGGTCGGCCAGCAGGGCGACGGCCAGGGCGTAGCTGGTCGAGGGGTTGTAGCGCATGATGGCGCGGAAGTTGTCGCGCACCAGGAAGGCCGGGCCGCGGTGCCCGGCCAGGACCAGGATTGCCGCCGGCGCGTCGCCGCTCAGCTCCGGCCCGCCGGCCGCCGTCACGCCCAGCCGGCGCCACTGGGACACCGGCTTGACGATGCCGAGTTCCGCCTGGTCGTAGGGGAAGCCGTCGGGCAGGCGGACCTCCTGCCCCCAGGGCTCTCCCGCCTTCCAGCCGTTGGCGACCACGAACTTGGCGGTGGAGGCGAGCACGTCGGGCATGCTGCCCCAGATGTCGCGGTGGCCGTCACCGTCCTCATCCACCGCATTCTTCAGGAACACGGTCGGCATGAACTGGGTCTGGCCCATGGCGCCGGCCCAGGAGCCGGTCATCCGCTCCGGGGCGATGTCCCCGGAATCGAGGATGCGCAGCGCCGCCAGCAGCTCGGAGCGGAAGTAGCCGGTGCGGCGGCCCTGGTAGGCCAGCGTCGTCAGCGCGTCGACCACCGAGAAGTTTCCGGTCGATTTGCCGAAATCGGATTCCACGCCCCAGAAGGCGGCGAGAATCTCGCCCGGGACCCCGGTGCGCTGGGTGATGCGATTCAGCAACGCTGCGTTCTGTTGCAGTCGCAGACGGCCGTCCTGGACACGCTTTTCATTCACGGCGCTGTCCAAATACTGCCACACTTGCCGGGTGAACTCGGGCTGGGAGGAATCCAGTTCCAGCACGCGGTCGGACAGCGTCACCCGCTCGAAGGCACGGTCGAAGGTCTGGGCGCGGATGCCCTGGCCGATCGCTTCGACCCGCAGGGCCGCCAGCCACTCGGGGAAGGGAACGCCCTGTGCGGCATCGGGCCGTGCCGGGGCGGCCGGCGTAACTGCCACCGGGCCGGCAGCCGGGCCGGCGGCCGACACTGGGGCGATGGCGCCGGTGCTCTGGCAGCCTGCCATGAGCAGGGTGGCGAGAAGGAGGCGGGCGGGGTGTCGGAACGGAAGTCGCATGCGCTCGACCGTGATCGGTGGGTAATCCGGGGCGTGACCCTAGGACGCCCGGCCCTGCCGCTCAACCAGGAATTCACCATTCCCGGGGTCATCAGGCCTGCACGCTTGTACAGCCGGCGCTCCGGTCCATATTCCCTTTCATCCCGACAGTTTCGCGGCCTCTCGCAGGCCGGGGGCCGCCGCCTGCGGGCAGGATGCCCTGGAACTCGGCCTTCGCCGGCCGCGTTGTCCGGGTGCCGGTTCGACGAAGGGGCCATCGCCCGCAACTGAACACCCGTCCACGGGACGCCCCACCACCGAACGCCAAGGATGCCGACGCCATGAAAATCGTGATCTTCGGCTTGACCAACGGGTATCGCCGCGATGGCGGCCACACCCTGCGCTGGCGTGCGCTGATCCAGGGACTGGCGATCCGCGGCCATCGGGTCGTCGCGGTGGAGCGGGCCGGGCCGGACACCGTGGCGGCCGCGCCCTGGGCGATCCCCGGCGGCGACGTCCTGACCTACGCCGACTGGGACGCCGTGGCGTCGGAAGCGGCGGCTCAGGCCGACGACGCCGGCGTCGCGCTCGTGGTGGCGCATGGTCCCGATGCCCGCCTTGCCGCCGACCTCGTCCGCAACTCCAAGGCGCCGCGCCGCGCCCTCTACGATCCGGAGGCGGCGGTCAGCCTCACCGCCCTTGAGGCCGGGGAGGCGGTGCCGCATCTCCCCACGGACGGGCTGGCCGGTTTCGACGTGGTCATGGCCTCCTGCGGTGGTCCGGCGCTGGAGCGCTACCGCGCAAAGGCCGGGGCGGAGGCGGTGGTGCCGCTCTATCCCTGGATCGTGCCGGAGGCCGACAAGGCTGGAGACTTCCGGCGCGAGTATCTGGGCGACCTCTGCTGCATCGTAACCGGACCGGACGGCATCCGGGAGGGGCTGGACCGCTTCTTCATCGATCCGGCCCAGCGGCTGACGCGGCGGCGCTTCGTGCTGGTCGGTGCCGAGCTGCCCGACGGCGTGCCGAAGGCGGCGAACATCCTCAATTTCCCCAGCCTGGATCCGGCGGAGCATCCCGATGTCCTGGCGTCGGCCAGCCTGGCGCTGACGCTGGCCCGCGACGAGGAGCGCAGGATCGGCTGGTGCCCTTCGGACCGGCTGTTCGTGGCGGCCGCCTGCGGGTCGGCCATCGTCGCCGACCAGTGGGAGGGCCTGGACAGCTTCTTCGAGCCCGGGCGCGAGATCCTGGTGGCGGCGCAGACCGATGACGTCACCACGGCGATGATGCTGCCGCGCAATCACCTGACCGACCTTGGCCGGCGTGCGCGCAAACGGGTGCTGGCCGAGCACAGCGCCGAGCGGCGGGTGCAGGAGCTGCGCGGGATCCTTGACCTGAAGGGCGGCGGCGACGACTGACCGGCGCGCGCGGCGGGGACGCCGTGACGCGGTAACGGGTGCGGAACGGCTGGGAGCGGGCTATCGTCCGCTCCCTTTTTCATGAGAGCGATCCGCCGGGAGAATGCCGCCGATGCCGACCGTCACCATCCGTCCCGCCGTCGAGGCCGACTGCGCCACCATCCTGCGGTTCGTCCGCGAACTGGCGGAGTTCGAGGGGGAGGCCGATGCCGTCAAGGCGACCGAGGAGGATTTCCGCCGCGACGGCTGGGGAGAGCAGCCGGTGTTCGAGGCGCTGATCGCGGAACTGGACGGCACGCCCGTCGGCTTCGCGCTGGCGTTCCGCAACTTTTCGACCTGGGAGGGGCGGCCGGGCCTGTTCGTCGAGGATCTCTACGTCACCCCAGACGCCCGGCGGTACGGCGTGGGCCGCAAGCTGCTGTCCGCGATCGCCCAGCGGGCGGTCGAACGGGGCTATCGGCGCGTCGATCTGAACGTGCTCGACTGGAACCCGGCACGCGGCTTCTACGACCGGGTGGGGTTCCGGCAGATGAAGGAGTGGCTGCCCTATCGCCTGACCGGCGAGGCGCTGAACGCGCTCGCGGCGGAGGAGTAGAACGGGGGGCCGGGCCGGCCGGGCGCCGGGCGATGGCGTCAGGCCGCGCGGTTGAGGGCGGACGTGCCGACGATCTCGGCATAATCGGCGCGTTCCGACCGCAGGTTCGACAGGAGGTCGACGAGGCTGTCGCGCACGAAGGCATCGTCCTGCTCGACGATGCTGTCCTGGGTCAGGCGAATGAACTCATCGAGAAGCGCAATATGAGCCACGGACGAAGCGCTGATCTTCTTCGAGTTGACTGCCGCGATCATGTAAAACTCCCTTGGCCTGAGCGTTCCCGATGACCTCATGAAGCCACCGGCCCGGTTAAAGACTTCCTAACAGGGCTATGCAGCAGGTCGTATCTTGAGAGTTACCCCCGATCTTTGGGTATAAACCATCAAACCGCCAAAAAGGGGTAACTCCTCTGACGAAAGCAATGGTCTTTCGACCTGTGGCGCCTGTCGGGAAACAAGAGCGGGTGTGCATACCGTGCATAAGGAGAACACCCGACACTATGCAAGGTTGCTCAAGGCCGCTCTGAGCATTGGTGGGAGAGGCCGCCAAAGGGTGAGGGCCGCGCCATCCAATAGGCGATGGCGCGGTGGGACAATCAGGCGGCGCGCCGCCCATCCGTGCGGTCGCGGGCATCGGCGCGCTCCAGGGCGCGGGCGACCAGATCCTCGAACAGGTCGCCGACCGGTCCGTCCTCGAACCGGCAGCCGGCGAACTTGCCGCCGGCGCCCGGCATCGGGCCTTCCATCAAGACGGAGCCCTCTTCGCCCGGTCCGACGACCCGCCAACCGCGGCTCTTCATTTCCGCAACCCGCGTCCGGGCGATGAAGGCGCGGATATGGTCCAGTGCGAGATCGTCCATCCAGTCCCCCAGGGGCAGTCCAAGTGGCTGTCGGCACCGGCCCCACCGCCGGATGCTCGTTCGATGGGGCCGTCCTCAAGAAAGCGTACGGAAGAAAAGCGAACGCAACAAGAACGAATTCGGGGGGGAGTACCCATTTACCTGGAACGGGCCGATTTACCTGGAACTGGAATGTCCAGCCCTTGCCGTCGGACCGTCCGCCTCAAAGATCTGGCTGGGCGGAGGCGACAGCAACCCGCCCCACCCGTGACCAAAAGCGGCGATCAAGAAAGGCTCTGCCATGAACGGCGTCCGTACCGAGACCGACAGCTTCGGCCCGATCGAAGTTCCGGCCGACAAATACTGGGGGGCGCAGACCCAGCGCTCCCTGCAGAACTTCCGCATCGGCGGAGAGCGCATGCCGGTACCGCTGGTGCGTGCGCTCGGCATCCAGAAGCGCGCGGCGGCCGTTGCGAACATGAAGCTCGGCGCGCTCGATCCCACGCTCGGCGCCGCCATCGCGGCGGCGGCGGAGGAGGTGATCCACGGCACGCTTTCCGATCATTTCCCCCTGGTCGTCTGGCAGACCGGCTCCGGCACCCAGAGCAACATGAACGCCAACGAGGTGATCGCCAACCGCGCCATCGAGATGCTGGGCGGCGTCATGGGGTCGAAGACGCCGATCCATCCCAACGACCATGTCAACATGGGGCAGTCCTCCAACGACAGCTTCCCGACCGCGATGCACATCGCGGCCGCCGACGAGATCGTCAACGCTCTGATCCCGGCGCTGGAGCGCCTGCGTACGGCGCTGGACGCCAAGGCCCACGCGTTCGCCGACATCGTCAAGATCGGGCGCACCCACCTGCAGGACGCCACTCCCCTGACGCTGGGGCAGGAGTTCTCCGGCTATGCGGCGCAGGTCTCCTACGGCATCGGCCGCGTGCGCGCCGCGCTGCCGCAGATCTACCGGCTGGCCCAGGGCGGCACCGCGGTGGGCACCGGCCTGAACGCCAGGGTCGGCTTCGCCGAGGCCTTCGCCGAAGAGGTGGCCGCCTTCACCGGGCTGCCCTTCGTCACGGCGGACAACAAGTTCGAGGCGCTGGCGACCCATGACTCGCTGGTCGACGTCCATGGCCATCTGAACACCCTGGCGGTGTCGCTGATGAAGATCGCCAACGACATCCGCCTGCTGGGCTCCGGTCCGCGGTCCGGCATCGGCGAGCTGTCCCTGCCGGAGAACGAGCCCGGCTCCTCCATCATGCCGGGCAAGGTCAACCCGACGCAGTCGGAGGCGATGACGATGGTGTGCGCCCAGGTGATGGGCAACCACACCACCGTCACCATCGCCGGCGCCACCGGCCATTTCGAGCTGAACGTGTTCAAGCCGGTCATCGCCTTCAACGTCCTGCAGTCGATCCGCCTGCTGGCGGACGCGGCGGTCAGCTTCACCGACAACTGCGTGGTGGGAATCGAGGCCAACCGCGAGCGCATCGCCAAGCTGGTCGCCGACAGCCTGATGCTGGTGACGGCGCTGAATCCCCATATCGGCTATGACAATGCGGCGAAGATCGCCAAGAAGGCCCACAAGGAAGGGACAAGCCTAAAGGAGGCCGGCGCCGCGCTCGGACTCCTGACGGATGAGCAATTCGATCAATGGGTTCGCCCCGAACGGATGGTTGGTCCAGGTTAAGCTAGAAGGTAGGGTGGGGGCATCGTTCCCGGCCGGTCCCGGCCCGGTGCTTCCGCCTCCGCCCTTCCACAAAGTGTGCGTGACCATGAAGAAGCGTTCGGTGCTGATCGCCGGCCATCCGACCAGCGTATCGCTGGAAGAGGAATTCTGGGACGCCCTGAAGGCGGTGGCGCAGGCGCGCGGCCTTTCGGTGAACGCCCTGATCGAGGAGATCGACCAGAGCCGCACCGGCAACCTGTCCAGCGCCATCCGCGTCCACGTGCTGAAAGCCGTCCAGAACCGCTCCGGCGAGGACGCATAGTCCCCGCGCAAAGAGCAGCATGGATGGCCCGGGGTGGACAGCGCCCCGTTGCAGGCGTACACGGTGCGGGCTCCTCGCCCCCTTCCGATGCCCCCTCCGATCCCCGCCGCCGGTCCGACGCGATGCCGCCCGACACCTCCCTGCTCGACATCCTCGCCCTCGCCTGGTTCCTGACCTGCTGGGCCGGCTTCACCATCGTCCAGGACCATATGAAGACGAAGCGGCCCATGGTGAACCATCACCTGAGGGTGGTGCGCCGCCACTGGATGGAACGGATGCTGGACCGCGACAACCGGATCATGGATTCGCAGCTCGTCGGCCATACGATGCACAGTTGCACCTTCTTCGCCTCCACGAACATGCTCGTGCTGGCCGGGCTCGTGGGATCCTTCGGGGCCATGGAGCACGCGCAGGAACTTGTCTCCAGCCTGTCCTTCACCGTCCGGACCTCGCGCCAGCTCTTCGAAGTGAAGATGCTGCTGATGGTGATGATCTTCACCTTCGGCTTCTTCAAGTTCACCTGGGCGCTCCGTCAATACAATTACTGTTGTGCCCTGATCGGCTCGGCGCCTGCTGCGCCATTGCCGCCGGCCGAACGGGAGATGATCGCCGACACGATCGGTCAGGCTTTGACCCTTGCCATCACGGCGCTCAATGGTGGAATACGCGCTTATTACTTCGCGATGGCGGCTCTCGCCTGGATCATCGGGCCGCTTCCCTTCATCCTCGCCGCCACCGGCGTCATCGTGGTCCTGACCCGCCGCCAGGCATTCTCGGCCACGGAGAAGGTCATCCGGGTTCAAGCCGACTGGCTTGAGAGAAATTCCTCAACCATCGGAAAATAGCATCTAAAAAGCCACCCTTTTTCCGAGAGATGCGACTAAATATCCTCTACCTGTCCGGGTTGTTCGATGTTTCAGTGTCTTTGTATTGCGCTGCAACACACCAACGCATGCCGTGGCGTTGCCGGATTGAAGAGGATGATGATGGACGCCGATACCGCTCTGAGCATCATGGAATCCCTGGATGAGGCCGAGGAGCTGCTGCGTCGCATGCGGTTGCACGACGGCGATGCCGGGCACGGCGCACTGGACCGGAACCGTGCGCTCCTGAATGCCGCGCGCTGCCGCCTGGACCTCGTCCATGCCATGGGGGAGATGGACGGGGCGGGCGCCGCCAGCCTCCGCATGGCGCCAGCCTGACCGGGTAAAGGACGGCACCAGCCAGCGGCGGCCGCAGGACGAGGGCGCTTCCGGTTGCCCGTCCCACCTCGGGCGCCCCGCCCGATGAGACCGCGATATGCTCGATGACCAGTTCGGCCGGATAGAGAGGAGGGACTTGGCCTCGCCTGATCCGGCTGGCCGGTGACCCCGACAAGGCGGATGGAAGCAACGCCGAAATGGAAGCGGCACCGCCGCGACGGCTCAGCGCTTGAGGACCACTCTGCCGCCGCCGCGCACCTTGGACCAGTCCTTCGCGAAATAGGAGAAGTCGCGCGACGGCCGGCCGAACAGGAAGCCCTGGGCCAGCGTCACTCCCAGTTCCGCCAGCAGGTCGGCATGCGCCTGTTCCTCCACCTGCTCGCCGATGAGGGCCATGCCGAGCTGGCGGCAGACGTCGACCATCGACCGCAGCATCGCCAGATCGCGGGGGTTGGCCGCCGCGCCGCGGACGAACTGGCCATCGATCTTGGCGTAGTCGGCCTGGATCCCGTACAGCGACTGGAAGGAGGTCGAACCGGCGCCGACATCGTCCAGGCAAATCCGGTACCCCGCCTGGCGCAACCTCTGCAGCACGCCGTTCAGCTTGGCGATGTCGGTGACGACCACCGTCTCGGTCACCTCGATGAGCAGCTTGCCGGCGAGGTCGCCATAGGGCTCGGTCACCGACAGGAACTGCTTGAGGAAGAGGGGGCTCATCAGCGTCTTCGCCGACAGATTGATCGCGACCTCCGGCAGGCGGGGCTCCTTGCGGAACTGCCGCAGCGTGTCGAGGACGGATTGGGCGAGCAGCAGATCGAAGTCGTAGATCAGCCCGACATCCTCGGCGAAGGTGATGAAGTCCGTGGGCGAACTCATCCCATCCACCCTGGTCAGCGCCTCCAGGTGGTGGACGGCACCGCTGGCGACGTCGACGATCGGCTGGTAGACGACGGTGAAGTCCCTGTTCTCGATGGTGGCGCGCAGCCGGCCGATCCGCTCGACCGCGCCGGCCATCAGGCGATTGGCCCCGTCCTCCAGACTGGAGATGGTGAACTCCCCACCCTGGGCGGAGGCGAAGGCCTGGACGGTGTAGACGAGCGCCCGGGCGGCGTCGGTGGCGTCCAGGGCATCGTCGGCCATGTCGAGCGTCCAGGTGCGGATGCCTCCCGGCAATGTGCCGCCCGCCGTCTCGATGATGCGGCCGATGTGGTCGCGCACCTCCCGGCCGTCGACGTCGGCGGCGTGCAGGATGCCATAGCGGTCGCCGGTGAGCTGTCCGGCGCTGTCGCCGTCGGTGGAGATGCCGCGCAGATAGGCATCGATGCCGTCGCGAACCTCGCTCGCCGCTCCTTCCGGCATCGACTCCACCATTGCCTGAAGCCCGTCGACCAGCAGCAGCGTCAGGCCCTCGTCGGTGCCCTTCTCGTAGGCCGCGAGAACGCGGTCTTCCAGCATGTCGGCGAAACCGCGGCCGTCCGGCAGTTCGCCGCCGGCCGGGATGGCCGTCCTGGACGGATCGGCGAGCAAGATGGTCAGGAAGAGGGAGTTCGGACAGGAGTCGAGCCGGCAGCCGCCGAGCAGCGCCGGGAATTCCTGGCCGTCGACCGACCGGAACAGGACGCGCGACGGCTTGATCCGCGCCTTTTCCCCGATCCGCCCGAACAGAACCCGGACGTATTTGCGATCTCCGGGGATCACGAGGTCCAGCAGGTTCGTCCCCACCAGCCGCCCCACCTCGTCGTTGGTCAGGCGGCAGCGCGCGCCGGCGGAGAACAGGATTGTGCCGGTCAGGTCGGTCTCGATCAGCAGGTCGGCGGCGGCGAAGGCGAAGCCGACGAAACGGTCGCGGTCCTGGACGGATTGCGTCCGCCGCTGGCCGCCGGCGGGCGCGGTGGGGGTGGCCGATCCTGTGCCGTCCTGCACCGGGGTCATCATGCGTCCGCTGACTGCATCGGTGTTGTCGGGTTTAACGGTCGATGCATCCAAGGCTAACCGAAAACCCCGTGCACAGGAAGGCCGGCGATCCCGGCAGCCGGATCCTCGCGCTATGAGTGTCTCCGGGGATAGCGTTCGGAGGCCATCGCCGCGGGCCGCCGGGCAGGGGAGGAAGTCAGCGGCGGGGCAGCAGCCGGTTGACGTGTCCCATCTTGCGTCCGGGGCGCGCCTCGGCCTTGCCGTACAGGTGCAGGCGGACACCGGGTTCGGCGAGCAGGTCCGGCCAGCGGTCGACGTCGTCGCCGATCAGGTTGGTCATCTCCGCGTCCGCCAGCCGTTCCACCGAGCCCAGCGGCAGGCCGCAGACCGCACGCACGAGCTGCTCGAACTGGCAGGTGGCGCAGGCGTCCATGGTCCAGTGGCCTGAATTGTGCGGACGGGGGGCCATTTCGTTGACCAGGACGGCACCGTCGGGCGTGACGAACATCTCGACGGCGAGGACGCCGACAAGGTCCAACGCCTCCGCGATGCGGCGCGCGATGCGGTCCGCCTCCGCCGCCGTCGCCGCAGAGACCTGTGCCGGGGCGATGGTGACGTCGAGGATGCCGTCCTTGTGGCGGTTCTCGACCGCCGGGTAGGCGACCATCGCGCCGTCGGCGCCGCGGGCGACGATCACCGACACCTCGCAGGCGAAGGTCACGAACCCCTCGACGATCCCGGCGACGCCGGGCTTGCCGCCGCCGATCGCGCTCCAGGCCGCGGCGGGATCGCTGCCCTCGTCAAGGCGTGCCTGCCCCTTGCCGTCATAGCCGAGCCTGGTCGACTTGAGCACGCAGCGCGGCCCGATCTCGGCCGCGGCGCGCGCGACCTCCCCGGCGTCGTTGGCCGGCCTCCAGGGTGCGGTGGCGATGCCGAGGCCGTTGACGAAGCTCTTCTCGGCGATCCGGTCCTGGGCGACCGAGAGCAGGTTCGGGCCGGGATGCACGCCGGTGAACCGGCGCAGATGCTCCACGGTCGCGACCGGCACGTTCTCCCACTCCAAGGTGACCACGTCGACCGAGCGTGCGAAGCGCTCCAGCGCCCCCAGGTCGTTCCAGTCGGCGACCGTGGCCGACGCGCTCACCTGCGCGGCGGGGCTGCCGGCGGCGTCGGGGGCGAAGACATGGGTCTTGTAGCCAAGCCGCGCGGCCGCCAGAGCCGTCATGCGACCGAGCTGGCCTGCGCCCAGCATGCCGATGGTCGAACCGGGCGCGAGGCGGGGGAGGGAGGGGCCGGTCATGGCGATGCAGCCTTCTGTGTGGTCACTCTGGTGTGGTCACCGGCAACGGCACCGGCACTTGGGCCGGAGGTCCCGATGCCGGGGGCCGGAGGTCAGGCGGGGTCGTCGACCGGCGCCTCGGCGACGGCGGCGGTCTGGCGGGCGCGCCAGCCGTCCAGCGCCCCGGCGACCGCGGGATCCAGCAGGGCGATCACCGACGCGGCCAGGAGGGCGGCGTTGATGGCTCCGGCCTTGCCGATCGCCAGCGTTCCGACGGGAACGCCGCCCGGCATCTGCACGATCGAGAGCAGGCTGTCCATGCCCTTCAGCGCATGGCTCTCGACCGGCACGCCGAACACCGGCAACGGCGTCATCGATGCAGCCATTCCGGGGAGATGGGCGGCGCCGCCGGCACCGGCGATCACCACCTTCAGGCCGCGCGCCTTGGCCGTGGTCGCGTACTCGACCAGCCGGTGGGGCGTGCGGTGGGCGGAGACGATGCGGACCTCATGCCCGACGCCCAGCGCGGCCAGCGTGTCCGCGGCATGCTTCATGGTCGTCCAGTCCGACTGGCTGCCCATGATGATGCCGACGAGCGGCTGGAGGCCGTTGCCGGGGACCGTAGCGGAAATGGGGGCGGGACTGGCGGCGGGAGCGGCGGCGTTCGCCGAGGGGGGCGGGACGGTATCGGCGGACACGGGCGGGCGCTTTCCTTGAGGTCCGGAAAGCGGCGCATTATAGGAAGAGTCGGGCGCGAGTCCAGAGCCGGTGCCGGACGGTCGGGCACGGAACCGAATTCGCAGGCCGGATCTGCGACATTCCGGCCCTTCCTGCACGGCATGGGCCGTCCTATGGTACAGGTCTATATGCCTACACATAGTTCGCACCATCACCGACCTGACGGATCCGCCGCATGACCGACCACGCCCGCAATGACGACCAGGATACCGAACCGAGGAGCGCGCGCGGCGACATCCGCACGGCGATGGCGCAGGAGCGCATGGCCGCCGTCGGCATCGACGAGGCGGCGATCGAGCGGCTGGTCCGCACCTTCTACGGCAAGATCATGAAGGACGAGGTGCTGGGGCCGATCTTCGGCCGGGCCATCACCGACTGGGAGCCCCACCTGCGCAAGATGACGGACTTCTGGTCGTCGATCGCCCTGCTGACCCAGCGGTACGAAGGCAGGCCGATGCCCGTCCATATCACGCTGGGGCTGGAGCCGCCGCATTTCGAGCGCTGGCTCGGCCTTTTCCGCGAGACGGCGAAGGAACTCTTTCCGGCCGACGGTGCCGCCTTCCTGATCGGCAAGGCGGAGAACATCGCCCGCAGCTTCCAGATGGGCATCCAGTTCTTCACGGTGCCGAGGAAGGAGTGACCCCGTCCGGGCGTGTCGGGCTGTCCGCACGACGCGCCCCGCTTCCCTGACCGGGCGCGCCCGCGTCCCGGCAGGGGTGCGGGGACGGGGGAGCGGGACGGGGGCAGCTTGCCGCGGTCAGTGCCCAGGCACCGTCATGCGATGATGTCCGGCAGCAGACGGCTCTCCAGGAGGGTGATCTGGTCCTTCAGCATCAGCTTGCGCTTCTTCAGCCGCTGCATCTGGAGCTGGTCGTAAGGCGCACGTTCGGCCAGCCGGGCGATGACGTCGTCCAGGTCGCGGTGCTCGCTGCGCAAGCTCGCCAGTTTTTCCTTCAGAATCTCTTGTTCGTTCATCGCGCCCGTTCGGGAATGGCCGTTGCCCCGTTGATCCGGGGGTGCTCCTGCGGGTGGACCGCTGTTTCTGGCCCGTTGTCTGGGCGCCGGGACTATATCAGATTTCCGGCAAAGCGGCAGCGCGAAACCGGTCTGCTCTTCCCCGTGCCGTACGGGAAATGTTCGCAGGCGAACGGAGGAAACCCGCGGCGGTGATGCACCCGCACCATCGACGGCCGGCAACGATTGCGGGAAATGATTGTTCGGGTAACATGGTGGTCCATTTCAACAAACAGGCGAACGGGACGGGAAACTCAATGACTGCCCCAAAGAAAGCCGGGAAACGTATCGGCATACTGACCAGCGGCGGCGACTGTGCCGGATTGAACGCGGTGATCCGCGCGGTGGTCCACCGCGCGACGGGATACGGCTGGCAGGTGCTCGGCATCAAGGAAGGCACCCAGGGGCTGCTGCAGCGCCCGGTGCAATACCAGACGCTCGACCTCGGCAGCGTCGACGGCCACATGATGCGGCAGGGCGGCACCATCCTCGGCACCACCAACAGGGGCGATCCCTTCGCCTATCCGATGCCCGACGGGACGGTGAAGGACCGGTCCGACGAGATCATCGGCGGCTACCGCGAGCTCGGGCTGGACGCGCTGATCGGCATCGGCGGCGACGGCAGCTTCGCCATCCTGCACAAGCTGGCGCAGAAGGGCGGCTTCCCGATGGTCGGAGTCCCCAAGACCATCGACAATGACCTGGGCAAGACCGAGGTTTCGGTCGGCTACGACACCGCCGTCGCCGTCGCGGTGGAGGCGCTCGACCGGCTGCAGCCGACCGCCGCCAGCCATCACCGCGTCATGGTGCTGGAGGTGATGGGACGCGACGCCGGGCATATCGCGCTGGCAGCCGGCATCGCCGGCGGTGCGGACGTCATCCTGATCCCGGAAATCGCCTATTCGATCGAGAGCATCGCCGCCAAGATCCAGGAGGTCCGCAACTCCGGCCGCAACTTCGCCCTGGTGGTGGTGTCGGAGGCCGTGAAGACCCTGGAGGGGAGCGGCGTCAAGAAGGTGCTGCAGGGTGGCGAGAAGCGGTATGGCGGCATCGGCGACTATATCGGCGAGAAGATCGCCGACGCGACCGGCGCCGAGACCCGCGTCACCGTGCTGGGGCATGTCCAGCGCGGCAGCATGCCGAGCCCGCGCGACCGGCTGATCGCCTCGGCGTTCGGCGTGCACGCAGTCGACCTGATCGCCGAGGGCAAGTTCAACCGCATGGTCGCCTGGTCCAACCGCGGGGTCATCGACGTGCCGATCACCGAAGCCATCGAGCATTACTCCTGCGTCGAGCTGGACGGCGCGCTGGTCAAGACGGCACGCGGCCTCAGCATCAGCTTCGGCGACTGACCGGGTGGCGGGCGGCGGGCCGACGGTGCCGCGGGCCGGGGGCAATCCCTTCTGGGACTTCTCCCTGGCCGTCTACGGCCGGCCGGGCGTTCCGGCCGCCTGCCTCGCCCTGCAGGACCGCCGGGGGGTGGACGTGAATGTCCTGCTGTTCGCCGCCTGGACCGGGTTGGCCTGCGCCGAGCGGCTGTCGGCCGAGGAGCTCGGGAGGGCCGATGCGGCCGTCGCCGGCTGGCGGGACGAGGTCGTGCGCCCGCTGCGGGCCATCCGGCGGCGGAGCAAGGGCGAGGACGAGGAGTTGTACCGCCGGATGAAGGCGGCGGAACTGGAGGCGGAACGCGTCCAGCAGGACCGGCTGTTCACCGCGGCCGGGCGGCGTCCGCGGCCGGGCGGCACGCTGGAGTTGGCAGCGGCGAACATGGCGCTGCTGGTGCCGGATGGTGATCCGGCGCTGGCGGCGCTGATCGCGGCGCTGGTCACGACGCCGGATGAGGGGGATGGCCCGCCGCCGGGCGGCAGGCCGCTCAGCGGTTCAGGATGAGCTCGTTCGGATCACGCGCGACGCTGGAAACCAGCACCGGCTTGCCGGCGTAGAAGGCGCTGCACCGTTTGCCGCCGACCAGCCGGGTCAGCGCCGCTTCCCACTCGCGCCCCTTCGGCCCGACGATCCGCAGCTTCAACTGATCGATCAGCGGGTAGATCTTGTACCTGTCGATCTCCACCGGGTCCGCGCTGGTGGTGGTGAAGACCGCCTGCGCCAGCGTCAGCGTCTTCCCGTTGATTTCCAGGGTCACGTCCTGCGCCCAGGGGCAGCCGTTGGACTTGGCGCCCTCGTTGGCGAGCACCGGGCCGGCAGCGAGAAGGCCGGCGGCCAGCACGAAGGCGGCCGGCAGGAGGGCAGTGGCGGCGGTGGGCCGGCCGGGGACGGCCGGGAAACGAGCCCGGGACGGGCGGGAGGTCATGGTCCGCTCCTTGTTGATCGGGCCGGAGGATATAGGCCGGACCGGAGGGTGGCAATCCGGGTAAGCCCCGCAATTCGTGACGGTTTGCGACATCGGTTGCCTCGTCCGTCTGGACCGGCCCGGCCGTCGCGGGGCATGATCGCGACGATCCCGCCACTCCTTTCGCGAGTCCTGATGGTAACCCTGTCGCAGGCCCTGCTGATCGCGCTCGACCACCACCAGGCCGGGCGGACGGCGGAAGCGGAGGAACTGTACCGCCGCATCCTCGCCGCCGATCCGGAGCATGCCGATGCGATGCAACTGCTGGGCGTGCTGTCGGCGCAGGCCGGCGGCCTCGACAGGGCCGGCCGGCTGCTGCGCCTTGCGGTGGCGTTGCGGCCCGACGGCCCGGGGGGCGTGTCCAACCTGGCCGGCCTCCGACAATCGGCGGGGGATGCCGCCGAGGCGTTTCGCCTTTACGGGCGGGCCTTGCGGCTGATGCCCGACCTGGCAGACGCCCATGCCGGGCGCTGTGCCGCGTTGCGGGCGCTCGACCGCAACGGTCCGGCCTTGGCCGCCGGGGAACGGGCGCTGGCGCTGGCGCCCACCCATGCGGACGCTCTGACCAACCGTGCCGGCGCGCTGCTGGCCGGTGGTGATGCCGCCGCGGCCGAGCGCTGCGCGCGGCGGGCCCTGCGCCTCAACCCGCGGTCGGCGGCGGCGCATGCTGCACTGGCGGCGGCGCTGGCCGCGGGGCGCCGCTGGACGGAGGCCGAGGCTTCGGCCCGCGCCGCCCTCGCATCCGACCGCGGCCTGGCAGACGCGTGGGAGCTGCTCGGCGCGGTCCTGGCAAAGCTTGGCCGCTTCCCCGACTCCCTCGATGCCTTCGCCGCCGCGGAGCGGCTGCGTTCAGGCCCGGCGCTCTGGGCGGCCCGCGGCACGGCGCTGGTCGCGATGGCCAAGCCGCGCGAGGCCCTGGCCGATTTCGACCGTGCCCTGGCGGCGCGTCCTCAGGATGCCGGCCTGCATTGGAACCGCGGCTTCGCCCGCCTCCTGGCCGGCGATTATGAAGGAGGGTGGCCGGAGTTTGACTGGCGGCGCCACGACGACCGTGCCGAACCGCCCTGGCGGCGCCTGGACCGACCGACCTGGCGCGGCGAACCGCTCGCGGGGCGAACCATCCTGCTCTACGCCGAACAGGGGCTTGGCGACACCCTGCAGTTCCTGCGCTACGTTCCGCTGGTCGCCGCCCGCGGAGCGACGGTGATCCTGGAGGTCCAACGGCCGCTGCTGCCGCTGGCGGCGGGGCTGGAAGGGGCCGCGCGGGTCATCGCGCGCGGCGACCCGCTGCCGCAGTTCGACCTGGAATGTCCGCTGATGAGCCTGCCGCGCGCCTTCGGCACGACGCTCGACCGGGTTCCGGCGGCGGTTCCCTATATCGTGCCCGACCCGCTGCGCGCCGCCCGTTGGCGCGACCGGCTGGCCGAGGACGCACGGTCCGTGCCGGGCGTCGAGGGGCGGCGGCGGCCGCTGCGCGTCGGCGTGGTCTGGGCCGGGAATCCGCGCTTCCCCGGGGACGGCCTGCGCTCGCCCCGGCTGTCCGGCCTGCGTGCCCTGTTCGGCGTGCCGGGCTGCCGCTTCTACGGGCTTCAGATGGGGCCAGGGCGATCCGACCTCGCCGAGACCGCGATGCCGTCGAGCGCCACCGACCCGGGCTTCATCGACCTTGGCCCGGACATCGCCGATTTCGCCGACACAGCCGCCATCATGACGGCGCTCGACCTCGTGGTGTCGTCCTGCACCGGGCCGGCCCACCTCGCCGGAGCACTGGGCGTGCCGTTGTGGGTCGCCTTGCCCTTCTCGCCCGACTGGCGCTGGCTTCTTGCGAGGGACGACAGCCCCTGGTACCCGACGGCCAAGCTGTTCCGCCAGCCGTCGCCCGGCGACTGGTCTTCGGTCGCCGGGCGGATGGCTGCCGAACTTGCCTTGGCGGTTCAGCGCTTCACGCCGTCACCGTAGCGGGAGCAGTCATAATCGTCGGTGCCTGCTTCGGCGCGTCCACCGTTCGAGGTGTTGTAGCGCGGGTCGTCGCAGCGGCCGTTGCGGGCATAGGGCGAGTCGGAGCTGCCCGACCCGAACAGCCCGCCGCCGCTGCCGCCGAACAGCCCGCCGTTTCCGCTGCTGGTCTGGTTGCAGGCGGCGAGGGCGAGCGGGGCGGCGGCGAGGATCACGAACCTGAGTGGCGTCTTCATGGCGTCTCATTCCCTGTCAGGGTGCGAAGAACGGATTGTTCTGAGCACCTAACAACGGAGGGGCGCCTGGGTTTCCCCCGATCCGGCGTTCGACGCCTTATCCTTACTCCACCGGCTGGAACAGCCGGGTCGCGGGGTTGATCGCCCACATCTCGCCCGACTCCAGGTCGAACCACCAGCCATGGATGTTGAGCGTCCCGTCCTCGACCCGTTCGCGGACGAAGGGGAAGGTCATCAGGTTGTCGACCGAGGCCCGCACGGCCGCCCGCTCGATGATCGCCGGCGTCTCCTGCAGCTTTTCCGCATCGGCCCGTCCCTGCTCCGATCCCTCCGGCCCGACATAGGGGTCGAGTGCCGAGCCGGCGATCGACACCCAGGGGGAGACGAAGTCGTCGTCGCCCTTCTGTCCTGCGCGCAGCCGGATCAGGCCGCGGATGCCGCCGCACTGCGCGTGGCCGAGGACGATGATCTCCGTCACCTTCAGCGACTTCACCGCATACTCGATGGCGGCGGAGGTGCCGTGGTAGCTGCCGTCGGGCTGATAGGGCGGCACGAGGTTGGCGACGTTGCGGACGACGAACAGTTCGCCCGGCTCCGCCATGGTCAGCAGCGCCGGGTCGACCCGGCTGTCCGAGCAGCCGATCAGCAGAACTTCGGGATGCTGGCCCTCCGTCACGAGCTGTCGCATGCTGTCGGGGCGGCGCTCGTAGTAACGGGCACGGAAGGCCTTGATGCCTGCCAGGAGCTGGCGGATCGGCTCGGTGGGTTTGCTGCTGAAGGGCATGGTCGGGCTGTCCCTGATCCTGCAGGCCGGCGAAACGGCCGTGCCCGCGTCACATTATGTCACAAGCGGTATAGCGGCATTATGTCCGCTCTCCAAGCCACCTGTTGAGCGGGTGCCTCCGGAAGACGGAGCGGGCGGCGGGAGGGGCGGGGCGGGGCGGGTGCCGGAGGGCGGATGGAGGGCGGATCGCGCCGGCTCAGCCCGGCCCGGACGTCTCGCCCCAGCGGCGCAGGGTGCCGGTATCCAGCCCGAACAGATCCAGCACCCGGCCGACGGAATGGTCGACGATGTCGTCGATGCTCTCGGGCCCGGCGTAGAAGGCCGGGACGGGAGGGGCGATCACCGCGCCCATCTCCGCCAGCGCCGTCATGGTGCGGAGGTGCCCGAGATGCAGCGGCGTTTCCCGCACCATGAGCACCAGCCGGCGCCGCTCCTTCAGCACGACGTCGGCGGCGCGGGTCAGCAGCGTCGAGGTGACGCCGCTGGCGATCTCGCTCATGCTGCGGACGGAGCAGGGGGCGACGACCATGCCCAGCGTGCGGAAACTGCCGCTGGAGATCGCGGCGCCGATGTCGGCGGCGGCATAGCTGACGTCGGCCAGCGCCCGCAGCTCGGCCACCTTCATGTCGGTCTCGTGAGCCAGCGTCACTTCGGCCGATCGGCTGATCACCAGGTGCGATTCCACCGCGATGCGCCGCAGGGCCTGCAGCATGCGGATGCCGTAGACGACGCCCGATGCGCCGCTGATCCCGACGACGAGGCGGGGGGGCGGGGTGGCGGTGGAACTGCTCATGGCATGGCGACCACGGTTGATCCCGGCGTGCGTGCCGGGAAATGGGCGGCGCCCGGAGGACGGGGCGGGAGACAAGGCCGGAGACGCGGCGGCAGCCGCCCTCTCCCGTCGCGGGCGGGGGCAGCGAAAGCGGCCGCCCCGCCGGTCATGGCAGCTTTTCCCGGCGGGGTCGGCCGTATCCGGCCAGGATGGTCAGCGGGCGTCTTCGCGGTCGGAATAGTCGTCGCCGCGGCCTTCGTAATAATCGTCCTCGGCGACGTCTTCCGGCGACCGCGGGACACCGCCGCGGCGGATCGCCAGGGCGAGGGCCTCTTCCAGCTCACGCTGCGAGCACAGGCCGAGCATGACCGGGCTGCGCGGCTTGATGTTGGCGACGTTCCAGTGGGTGCGGTCGCGCACCGCAGCGATGGTCGGCTTGGTGGTGCCGATCAGGCGGCAGACCTGCGCATCCGACAGCTCCGGATGGTGCTTCAGCAGCCAGGCGATGGCGTCGGGCTTGTCGCCGCGCTTGGTGATCGGGGTGTAGCGCGGACCCTTGGAGCGCGAGGCGACCTGCGGCAGGTCGGCGACCAGCAGCTTCAGTCGCAGATCCTGGTTCTTCTCGCACCGCTCGATCTCGGCCTTGGTCAACTGGCCGTTGGCGATCGGGTCGAGGCCCACCATGCCCACCGCGACCTCGCCGTCGGCGATGGCCTGGACTTCCAGCGAATGCATGCCGCAGAAGGCGGCGATCTGCTCGAAGGACAAGGACGTGTTCTCGACCAGCCAGACGGCCGTCGCTTTCGGCATCAAGGGCAGTGCCATCATCCCTCCTGACAACTCTTCACCGGCCCCTCCCGCTGGCGGGTGGGGCGACCGGCCGTTCAATTAAGATTGCGCTGGTCGGACCACGGAGCCATCCCCGCCCCGGGCGACGGGGCGTCTCGTGACCACGATATCCCGTCACCACGATATAGGGCGGAAACCGGTCCGCGTAAGCATGCTTGCGCAGGCGCACCGGGAAATCCCGGCCGCCCGCTCGCCTCTGCTAACCCGTCTTGCCCGTGCAAGGCAAGCCCGACGGCGCGGATCGGCCGAGAAAAGCAAAAATCCGGTCCGGATCGCGCCCCCGGCCCGGCCGTCCGCCGGGTTGGGGGCGCAGGATCAGGGGGCAAGGGCAGGGGGGCTGGGTCAGGCGGCGTCCGGTCCGACCGTCAGCACGATCTTGCCGATGTGGGTGCTGCTTTCCATCAGGCGATGGGCTTCGGCAGCCTCCTCCAGCGGGAAGGTGGCGTGGATCTGCGGCTTGACGGTGCCGGCCGCCAGCAGCGGCCACACCTGCTGGCGCAGGGCGGCGGCGATCCGGCCCTTCTCCGGCACCGGGCGGGCGCGCAGCGTGGACCCGGTGAGCGTCAGCCGCTTGGTCATCACCGGGTACATGTTCAGCGACACCTTGGCCCCCTGCAGGAAGGCGATCGAGACGTGGCGGCCGTCCGGCGCCATGACCTCGACGTCGCGGGCGATGTAGTCTCCGCCGACCATGTCCAGCACCACGTCGACGCCGCGTCCGCCGGTCGCCTCGCGGATCACCGCGGCGAAGTCCTCGGTCTTGTAGTTGATGGCGCGGTCGGCACCGAGATCCTCGCAGGCCCGGCACTTGTCGTCGCTGCCGGCGGTGGTGAAGACGGTGGCGCCGAAGGATTTGGCGAGCTGGATGGCCGTGGTGCCGATGCCGCTCGACCCGCCATGGATCAGCAGCGTCTCGCCGCGCTGGAGGGCGCCGCGCTCGAACACGTTGGTCCAGACGGTGAAGAAGGTTTCCGGCACGGCCGCCGCCTCGACCATCGTCAGGCCTTCCGGCACGGGCAGGGCCTGCACCGCCGGGACGGCGCAATATTCGGCATAGGCGCCGCCGGCAACCAGGGCGCAGACGCGGTCGCCGGTGGCCCAGCCGCTCACGCCCTCGCCGATGGCGATGACGGTGCCGGCCAGTTCCAGCCCCGGGAGGTCCGAGGCGCCGGGCGGCGGGTCGTAGCGCCCCTGGCGCTGCAGCGTGTCGGGGCGGTTGACGCCGGCCGCCGCCACCTCCACCAGGATCTCGCCCGGACCGGGAACGGGCGCCGGGCGGCGGGTGGCTTGGAGCACGTCCGGTCCCCCGGGCTGGGAGATCTCGACGCAGCGCATGCTGTCCGGCAAGGCGAGGCCCATGGCGTTTTCCCTCTTTGCGTTCATTCCGGGGGCGGCCGGCAGGCCGGGAGCGGCCCGGAGGCCGGTAGGCCGATTGCGGCCCTGAAGCCGTCAGGTTGGATTCGTTCGACCCGGAAAGGTAGGTTTATCGCACGGGACTGGCAAGGCGCGAGGCTCCGACCTCGCCGGCCGCCCGATCCGGCCGACAGGAGGACGACATGACGATCGATGACCGCTTCGACGACCTGGAGCCGCGCAAGGCCAAGCCTGCGCCCAAGGACCTTACCGTGATGGGGGTCGCCGAACTCCAGGGCTACATCGCCTCGCTGGAGGCCGAGATCGAGCGGGCACGGGCCGCCATCGCCGCCAAGGAGGCACAGAAGTCGGCGGCGGAGGCGTTCTTCAGGAAGGGATGACCGGGAAACGGCGCGGGCGCCCTCCCGCCGGGAGGACGCCCGCCTTGCCGCTGCCTTTGGCACTGCCCGTGCCGGCGCGATCGTCCGGATGGATCAGCCGCCGGATGGATCAGCCGCGGCCCACGAGGTCGCGGTAGCAATGCCACGACGCGTGGCCGATCAGCGGCAGCGCCAGCGCCATGCCGAGGAAGCCGGTGACCATTCCGGCGCTGGTGAACAGGGCGATCAGGAAGGCCCAGGTGAGCATGGGACGGGCGTTCGCCCGAACCACGGCGACGCTCGTCGCCATCGCGGTGAACACGTCGGTGTCGCGGTCCAGCAGCATGGGGATCGATACGACGGCGACCGAGAAGACGGCCGTGGCGATGACGCCGCCGAACAGCGTGCCGGTCAGCAGGAAGGGAAGCGTCTCCGCGGAGAAGAAAATCCGGTCGACCAACTGGTCCAGCGCCGGAGGCTCGCCGGAGAAGAACAGCGCGAAGATCAGGAAGGCGACGCGGATCCAGGCCAGCATCGCCAGCATCATGACCAGGCCGATGCCGGCGATCTGCACGCCGTTGCGCCGGTAGGCGGCCGCCACCTTGCCGAAGCTCGGCCGCTCGCCGAGTTCCAGCAGCCGGCTGGTTTCATAGAGCCCGACCGCCAGCACCGGGCCGATCAGCATGAAGCCGGCGGCGAGCGGCAACAGGAGATATTCCATCTCCAGCGTCGCCAGTCCGACCACCAGGATGAAGCTGGAAATCACCGCCAGCGCGCCGTAGGCGGCGCTGATGGCGGGGGCCGCGGTCATGTCGCGCCAGGCGGCGGACAGCCAGACCCAGGGCCGGTCGGCCTCGACCACCCGGATCGACGGCAGGTAGGCGGGAACCGGCGCTGCGGAGGCATGCGCCTGAGGCTTGTCAACCGAACCGCGAAACGACGTCATGTCGACCATGATGACGGCCCTCCCCATAAGCCATGGCCATAGTCCATGGAATGTGGCCCAAGATGGCCGCCTGCCGCCCTGTCCCTATGATCGGGGACCCGATGCGACCACCGTGAAGACCACCTTGATGACCACCGTGGCGTGCGCCCGCCGGCGCTCATGGGGAAACTCTCACACAGGTGGCGTGATCGTCGCAATAATTAACTGTTTGTACGTCCAATGGTCACAAGATCGCGGTGATCGGCCCCACCAACAGTCCGGTTTCCGCTTACCTAAGCCGAACCGGCATATATCCCGGCCGGGGCCGCCGACATGCGCCCGCAGCCGCTCTCAGGCCGGGTCGTCCAGCTTCTGTCCGTCCAGGGTCCTGGCCCGCCGGTCGGCCTCCAGCCGGTCACGGTCCTTCTCGGCCTTGGTGCGGCCGAATCGGACCCGATTCGCGTCGGCTTCCTTTGTGCGTTCGGCCCGGTCGCGGCTCTTGCGGAAGCGGTTGAGGTTGACCACGTCGCCCATGGCACGGTCTCCGTTGGCGGATCTGTTGCGATCGGACGCCGCGGGCCGCCATCGGCCGGTCCGCGGGGCGGTGAAAATTTGAGCCGGCGGTCGAGTCGCCGTGGGATTGCCCAAATTGCTTGTTTCTTCTGCGGGCGCTAGCTTACCGAAGGATGGGGCCGGTCGGAAGCCGGTTGGTACCGAAGCCGCATCCATGGCCCCGGCGGTCCGCCGGCGGGGCGGGGTACGGACGGTCCCGTCCCGGTTGCCGGAGCGGGCGGCTGGCATCGGCGTCGGCGACGGCATTGACATGGGAAAAAGGGGCGCGGCCGACAACAAGGCCGGTCGCAGGGAAGGCGGAAAAACCCGGTGAAGAAGATTCTGATCGTTGCCCTGGCCGGGCTGGTGGTGCTGGCCGGATTGCTTCTGGCGGCACCCAGCCTGATCGACTGGAACAGCTACCGGGGCGCGATTGCCGACCGGATGTCGCTGGCGACCGGCCGCAAGGTCGAGCTGCGCGGCGACGTCGGCTTCACCCTCCTGCCGTCCCCGGCGCTGACGGTGCGCGACGCCCGGCTCGCCAACGCCCCCGGCGCCGCGGAGGCCGACATGGTGCGGCTGAAGAAGCTCGACGCCCGGGTGGCGCTCGGGCCGCTGCTGGGCGGCCACATCCAGGTCGAGAGCATCACCCTGGTCGACCCGACCTTCGTGGTCGAGGTGATGAAGGACGGCCGGATCAACTGGGACCTCGCGATTGCCGGGGCCAGGGCCGACGACGGGCTCGGGGCGGCGGAGAACTTGGTGTCGGCGGTCAGCTTCGACGAGGTGATGATCGACAACGGCACCGTCATCTACCGTGACGACCGCAACGGCCGCACCGAGACGGTGGAGGCGCTGAGCGCCCGGATCGCCGCTGGCAGCCTGACCGGCCCCTTCCAGTTCCAGGGCGATTTCCGGCTGCGCGGGCTGCCGCTGCACGGCGAGGCGACCGCCGGCCGCTTCACCGAGGGCGCGGCGGTGCCGGTGCGCGCGACGCTGTCGATGCCGCAAACCGATGCAACGCTGCGCTTCGCCGGTATCCTGACCGGCGGTTCCGAATCGAAGCTGCAGGGCGACCTGCGGGCGGAGGGCGGCGATTTCGCCAAGCTGCTGGATGCCCGCGTTCCGGCGGCGCTGGCCCAGCCCTACAGCCTGCGGGCGACGGTGGAGGCCGGAACCAGCCTCGCCACCTTCTCCGGCCTGGAAGCCCAACTGGGGGACACCCGCGCCACCGGCAACGCCACCTACCGCGTCGGCGATCCCGCCAGGCGGGAAGACCCGCGCACCGAACTGACGCTGGCGATCAACCGCCTCGACCTCGATTCCTGGCTGTCGCGCGGCTCGGCGGCCGGCACGGCGTCGACCTCTACCCCGGCATCGCCGCCGGCAGGCTCGACCGCCGGGCTGGCGCCGGCGTCGGTGGTGCTGCCGACCGGCGTCGAGGCCAAGCTGGACGTCGCGATCGACGCCATGGGCTACAACGGCGGCGTGGTGCGCCAGGGCCGCGTCGAAGCCAGCCTGTCCGGCGGCCGGCTGAACATCGACCGCATCAGCGCGCTGCTGCCCGGCGGCTCGGACTTCGTCGCGGCTGGAGAGGTCACCGCCCCGGGCGGCCAGCCCACCGTCGACCTTCGGATGGAGGCGAACGCCGACAATTTGAGGGCGGTGCTGGAGTGGGCGAAGCTCGACATGGCGGCGATCCCCGCCGACCGCCTGCGCCGCGCCTCGCTGTCGGCGCGGCTGCAGGGCCATGCCGACCGGTTCGAGCTGTCCGGGCTCGACTTCCGCTTCGACAGCAGCCGCCTCAGCGGCGCCGTCGCCTATGTCGATCGCGGCCGGCCGGCCTTCGGGGCCAGGCTGGAGCTCGACCGCCTCAACCTCGACGGCTACCTGCCGGGCGACCAGACGGCAGCAGCCGGGACCGGCCAGCCGGGGCAGGGCACGGCCGGCCAGCCGGCCCAGTCCCCCACCCAGGCTCCCGCCCAGGTCACCGCGCCGCGCGGCCCGCGCAGCGGCACGACGACCACCGATTCGGGCCTGTCGGCGCAACGCCTGCTCGGCGTGGCGGACGCGAACCTGGACCTGAGCGTCGGGCAGCTCACGGCCGGGGGCCTGCCGGTGAAGGGCATGCATCTGGACGCCACCATCGCGGGCGGCGCGCTGACCGTGCGCGAGGCGAAGGTGGAGGATGTCGCCGGTCTGAACGCGCGGCTCGACGGCCAGATCGCCAGCCTGTCGCCGCTGAAGGGGGTCAACCTGTCGCTGACCGCCGAGGCGGAGTCCCTGGGCGGGCTGCCCCGCGCCGTCGCCTGGCCGCCGGGGCTGCCGGCGCCGGAGCGGCTCGGCGCCCTCAGTGCCAAGGCCCGGCTGGCCGGCGACGGCGACCGCATGGCCGTCGAGGCGACGGCGGGGCTGCTGGGCGGCAGCATCGAGGCCGGAGGCGCCATCCTCGCCATCGACCGCAAGCCGAGCGCCGACCTGAAGCTGCGCGTGATCCATCCCGAGCCGGGACGGGTCGCCGCGCTGTTCGCCGACGGCGGGCTCGCACGGGCGTTCGGGTCGCTCGACCTCTACGGCGAGCTGACCGGAACGGCGGTGTCGCCGACGCTCGGCAACATCCAGGGGCTGCTGGCCGGCGTGCCCGTGCGCGGCAAGCTGCTGCTCGACCGCCGGGGCGAGCGCCCGGCCTTCGAGGCCGAGCTCCAGACCGGCGACCTCGATTTCGACCGGCTGCGCAACGCCCCGCTGGTCGGGGACGGCGTCCAGCGGCCGGGCCAGCCCGGCATGCCCGGTGCGGCGGCCGGCTCGTCCCCGGATGCGCTGGCCGACGCGCTGGCCGATCTCGGTTGGCTGCGCTGGATGGACGGGCGCCTGGCGCTCACCTCGACCTCGCTGACGCTCGGCGGCCAGCGCCTGCAGCGGCCGGCGTTGCGCATGACGCTGGCCGGCGGGACCGCGACGCTGGAGCAACTCGACGGGGAATGGCAGGGCGGCCAGATCGGCATGACCGGCCGGCTGTCCGCCCCGCAGGGCCAGGAGCCGGCCATCGACGCCGACGTCACGGTGATCAAGGCGGCGCTCGGCTCCGCGCTGTCGGGCATCGGCGGCATGGGGCTGGAGGGCGGGGCGCTGGATCTCGACATGGCCCTGTCCGGGCGTGGCCACGGCAAGGCCCTGGTGCAGAGCCTGCAGGGGCGCGGCCGTGCCGTCGCCACCGGCGGCGTGCTGCGCGGCATCGACCTCGCCGCCCTGCGTGGCCGCCTGTCGGCGGCCGAGCGGACGCAGGACGTGGTGGGGGCCGTGGCCGGCGCCCTTCAGGGCGGGGAGACGAAGCTGGACCGGCTGGACGGCCGCTTCACCATCGACGGCGGCGTCGTCCGTGTGGACGGCGCCCGGCTGACCACCGCTCCCGCCGACGGGACGCTGACCGGGACCATCTCGCTTCCCGACGAGCGCGTCGACCTGGGGCTGGCGGTGACCGTCAAGGCCGGTGGCGTCCTGCCGCCGCTGACCCTGCGCATGGCCGGGCCGTGGGACGCCCCGACCCAGACCCTCGACCTCGCGGCCCTGCGGGAGCGTTTCGGCCAGGATGCCGCAAGGCCCTGACGGCGCACCCGGTCCTGGCGCCGGCATGCTGCGGATGCCCAGTTTCGTCGGGGGGCGGACGGCCAAGGGCGTTGAAGTCGCCGCTCCCGCCGTCCATAATGACGGGACGGTAACCGGAAGTCAGAGCCGATGCAGGTGGATAATAGGATTCTGGACGATCTCGCCCGTGTGGCGGGTGGCGCGCTCGGCGCCTTTTCGTCCTTGCGCGAAGAGGCCGAGGGCCAGCTTCGTGCCCAACTCGAGCGCGTGCTGTCGCGGATGGACGTGGTCAGCCGCGAAGAGCACGAGGCTGTCCGTGCGATGGCCGCCAAGGCGCGCGAGGAGCAGGAGGCGATGGCCGAGCGGCTGGCCGCACTGGAGGCCACCGTCGCGTCGCTGACCGCCGCCCGTGTGCCGGTTCCGGTCCCCGAACCCGGCCTGCCGGCCAAGGTCGAAGGCCAAGCGGTCGAGGGCCAGACGCGGCCGCAAGGGACCGAAGGCAGCGGCAGCGCGGGCGTTTCCGCGTCCTGACCGTCCTTCCGGCCGGCGCCGCCGCGCCGATGCAGCCGCTCATGCAGCCGTAAGCCGCGGCCGCATCGGCGGCTTGCAGCCGCCTTTTCTCCATTTCCCAGGGTATTGGCCCGGGTAAGCCCTACAACCCGCCCGGCCGCACGGTACCGCCCATTGCGCCTTCATAGGAGGACGCTGACATGTCGGCAGTCGCCGTCGAAACCACCACCCCCTCCCACAACCCGCTCGATGTCGTCGAGGAGATCGTCACCGCCAACGAGTGGCCGTTCGACCGTGCCAGCGAGGATGAGCTGGTCGTCGAGATCGGCGGGCGCTGGTGCGACTACCGCCTGTATTTCGTCTGGCAGCCCGACGTCAGCGCGATGCAGTTCTCCTGCCAGTTCGACATGAAGGTCCAGGCCGCCCGCCGGACCGCCGTCGCCGAGCTGCTGGCCGAGGTCAATGGCCGCATGTGGCTGGGGCATTTCGACGTCTGCTCGGAGGAGCACACGCCGATGTTCCGCCAGACCATGCTGCTGCGCGGATCGCGCGGGGCGGCGGTGGAACAGCTCGAGGATCTGGTGGAGATCGCGCTGTCGGAGTGCGAGCGCTTCTATCCGGCCTTCCAGTTCGTGATCTGGGGCGGGAAATCCGCGCCGGAGGCGGTGTCGGCCGCCATCCTCGACACCATGGGCGAAGCGTAAGCGAAGGGGCGATCGGGCCATGACCGAAGGGACTGGGGCGGCGCTGCTGCTGGTGGGCTGCGGGAAGATGGGCGGGGCGATGCTCGACGGCTGGCTGGCGGCCGGGATGGCGTCGCGCGTCGTCGTGGTCGACCAGGCCGGGCTGCCGGAGTCGGTGGCGGGCAACCCGCTGGTGGCCCTGGCGTCCGGCGCCGACGCGCTGCCGGACGGCTTCGTTCCCGACGTGGTCGTGCTGGCGGTCAAGCCGCAGGTGATGGACGGGGCGCTGCCGTCCTACCGTACCCTCGTTCGGCCTGGCACCGTTTTCCTGTCGATCGCCGCCGGCAAGACCATCGCCTATTTCGAGCGGCTGCTGGGGGAGGGGGCGGTCGTCGTCCGCTCCATGCCCAACACGCCGGCCGCCATCGGCCGCGGCATGACGGTCGCCGTTCCCAATTCCCGCGTCACCGCCGCCCAGCGCGAGCTGTCCGACCGGTTGCTGCGGGCCGTCGGCGACGTCGCCTGGGTCGAGGATGAAGGCCTGCTCGACCCGGTCACCGCGGTGTCCGGCAGCGGTCCGGCCTACGTCTTCTTCCTGGTGGAGGCGATGGCCAAGGCCGGCGAGGCCGCCGGGCTGCCCGCCGATCTGGCGATGCGCCTGGCCCGCGCCACCGTGTCCGGCGCCGGCGCGCTGCTCGATGCCTCGCCGCAGCAGGCTGCCGACCTGCGCAAGGCGGTGACCAGCCCGAACGGCACCACCCAGGCCGCACTCGAAGTGCTGATGGCCGCGGACGGGATGCAGCCGGTGATGACCGCCGCCATCGCCGCCGCCGCGCGTCGGTCGCGTGAACTGGCCGGCTGAGAGCGGCAGGGCGCCAGCGAAGGAGCGGCCAAGCGGCCAAGGACGGAGGACGGGATGACGGGACTGAGCCCCTCGGCGCAGCGCGTCCAGGACCTGCTGGATGCGATTGGCCTCGGCCACCGCGTCGTCGAGCACCAGGGCAGCACCCGCACCTCGGAGGAGGCTGCGGCGGCCGTCGGCTGCAGTGTCGCGCAGATCGCCAAGTCCCTGATCTTCCGTGCGCGGGAGACCGGCAGGCCGGTGCTGGTGGTTGCCAGCGGCGCGAACCGGGTCGACGAGAAGGCGGTCGGCCGCCTGATCGGCGAGAGGATCGAGCGGGCCGATCCCGATTTCGTCCGCGAGGCGACCGGGTTCGCCATCGGCGGCGTTTCCCCGATCGGCCACGCGGTGCCGCCGCTGGTGCTGATCGACGAGGACCTGATGCGGCTGGAGGTGATCTGGGCCGCCGCCGGCACGCCCAATGCCGTGTTCCGCCTGACGCCCGCCGACCTCGCCAGCATGACGGGCGGCCGGGTCGCGACCCTGCGCAAGGCCTGATGCCTTATTGTCGGCCTTGCGGGTGACGCGCGGCCACGGACACACCACCTTATGAAGCGGTTTCCTATCGTGTGAGGTGGTGCGATGTCCGATACGCCCGAAGACAGCAGCTTCCGCACCGATCCGCTGGATCCGGACGCCCTGGACCGCACGGTCGCGGCGGCGGCGATGCGGCTGGCGGCCGAGAAGGGCTGGCGACGCGTCGGCCTGCTTGACGTCGCCAAGGCCGCAGGCGTGCCGCTGTCACGATTCCATCACCGCTTCCGTGGGCGGGCCGACCTGCTGGCGGCCGTCTCGCGCGTGGCCGACGCCACGGTGCTGGCCGCCGACCTGACGCCCGATCCGGCGGAGGCGGAGCGCGACAGGCTGTTCGACGTGATGATGCGGCGGTTCGATGCGTTGCGCCCGTACCGCGAGGGATTGCGTGCGGTGATCCGCGATCTTCCGACCGAGCCGGTGACCTCGCTGGCCTTCTCCTGCAGTTTCGGCCGCTCCATGGCCTGGATGCTGCGTGCCGCCGGCATCGATCCCGACCGCCGCGGCGGCGCCGCGCTGGTCGCCGGGCTCGGCACGGTCCATGCGCGGGTGATGCGCGTCTTCCTCGACGACGACAGCGCCGACCTGTCCCGGACGATGGCCGCGCTCGACAACGCCCTGCGCGGTGCCGAGCGCTGGGGCGCGACCTTCTGCCGCTGGACCGGCAGGCGGCGGGCTGCGGCGGAAAATCCCACGGCCTCAGCCGCTTGATCCGGGAGCGACGCCGCTGCTCCCGTCAGGGCTATGCTGCGGCGCCAAAACCGCGTTGACTAAGTTTTCAGCACTCTGCATAGTCGCCCTCTGAATGTTGCGCCGCAACATGCCCGGACAGCAAGCGGGCCCAATCACCGATTTGGGGATGAGAAACATGGCCAAGATGAGCGGTAACCCCTTCCTCGAGTTCGATCCGTCCAAGCTGATGGGTGACTTGAAGATGCCGGGCCTGGATGTCGAGTCCATCATCGCCAGCCAGCGCAAGAACATCGAGGCGGTCACCGCCGCCAACCAGCTTGCCTATGAGGGTTTCCAGGCCGTCCTGCGCCGCCAGGCCGAGGTCCTGCGCACCGTCACCGAGGACGTCAACCGCGCCGTCGGCGAACTGACCGTCGCCGGCACGCCGGAGGAGAAGGCCGCCAAGCAGGCCGATCTCGTCAAGACCGCCTTTGAGAGGTCGCTGGCCAACATCCGTGAGCTGACCGAGATGGTCGCCAAGTCCAACACCGAAGCGGCCGACATTCTGGCCAAGCGCGTTTCGGAGAGCCTGGACGAGATCAAGGTCGCCATCGCCAAGGTGCAGAAGTAAGAGAGTCCGCATACCGGGGGTTCGCGCTCCTCGCGCGGCCTCAGGGGCTGGGGGTCGCCATCGGCGGCCCCTTTCTGTTTTGCTGATCGCGAGACGCCGGGTTCCGGTGGGCGGCGGCACGCGCTACCTTGCCGGCAACGTTTCAACCGGACGGAGCCTGCGATGACCATCAGCTACGACGACTTTACCAAGGTCGACATCCGCGTCGGCACCATCCGCGCCGCCGAGCCTTTCCCCGAGGCGCGCAAGCCGGCCTACAAGCTGACCATCGATTTCGGGGGCGAGATCGGGACCCGGCGCAGTTCCGCCCAGATCACCAGCCACTATGCCGCCGATGACCTGGTGGGCCGGCAGGTGCTGGCGGTCGTCAATTTCCCTGCGAAGAGAATCGGGCCGTTTACCAGCGAGGTCCTTTGCCTGGGACTTCCCGATGCCGACGGTGCGGTGGTGCTCGTCGGGCCGGACCGATCGGTGCCGGACGGCGCACGACTGTTCTGAGCAATGCCACTGGTCGGCATCCCCCATGTCGCCATCATGAAGGCGGGGCGATCTGCAGGACCGCGGCGGCTGCCATCGACGTCTCTGTCCGCATCGACGAGGTGTCGCGCGAGGCGAGCGTCGCGGAACGGCGCGCGGACGAACAGCGCCGAGGCGCTTCGGAACTCACCCACGGCACCGACGACCTGATGCATATTCTGGTGCGTGCCGTCAGGACAGCGGCCGGGGCCGTGGGCTGTTGGCACATCCCGCGCTATCGGACGGACGCTTTCCGCAGGGTGGAGGGAAGCGGAGGGCGGACGGGCGTCCGCCGGCTCGACGCATCCCGCCCGGGCGCCGCCCTGGGGGAGGCGGACGCCGTAGGGGGAGGCGGTACGCTGTTGTTCGGCCGGCTCGGTCTTCCGTCGCCGTTTAACGCTCGCCCCGGCCGTTTCGGGCAGACGGCGCCCCCGCATCGCGTCACCGGGTGAAGCGCGGTCTCACAGCCCGGCGCGGCGCTGCTGGGCGGCGTGCATGTGGGGCGGCGTCATGCCCGAACGCGCCTGCTCCAGAGCCCCCTGTTGCCGCGCGGCGAAGACGCCGGCTTCCGTGCGGTTGCGGAAATGCAGTTTGGACAGCACGCTGCGCACCATCGACTTGATGACCGCCTCCGAGAGGTCGAGCGCGTTGGCGATGGTGCGGTTGTTCATCCCTTCTCCAAGCAGGCGAAGGGTCTCGAATTCGGGATCGGACAACCGCGGCAGCAGCGTCAGGCGGATCTCGTCGACCCCGAGGCGCGACAGGAACTGCTTGGGCATCAGGCAATGGCCTTCCAGCCCGAGGTCCAGCAGCTCGTTGATGCGGTCGACATTGAGATCCTCGAAGACCCATGCATCGGCGAAGGCCAGGATGTGGGCGGCGTCCAGCAGCTCGCGCGAGGACAGCACCACGACGATCCGCGACCGGCGGGACAGCCGGAGATAGACCATCGGCTCGTTCTCGCGCAGCGCGGTGAACTGCTGAAGGCCGATCAGAATGGCGTCCGGCGTCAATGCGCTCTGGGTCAGCTCGCCGATGTCGTGCAGCACCGTGACCCGGTGACGCCCGCCGCGGTCGAGCTGCTGCACCACCGTCTCGGTGAGCGCATTGTTGTCGAGGATCAGGCAGACATGCATGGGAGTCACCGCGTTGCGGGTCTGGTGAGATGCTTTCTCATTGGCGTACTCATGGTGTGTGTGCATGGGTCAGCTCTGTCTGGAGGAGGCATCCACGGCCGGCCCTGCTGGGGGCATCGCCGCCTGCGTCAAAGGGTTGAAATGAAGCCGGCCGGTTGGCCCAGGCACGTGGTCGAAAGGCACGTTGAGGAAAATCCTGCACAGGTATCGAAGTATTTCAGAACAACTGCATATTCCCCTGGTGGAAAACCGCCGGAGGGAAATCCTGGTTGCACCGGCTGATTTAGAAATGAACCGTGCTCCGCGTAAATCAGGCGATGGATGATAAGCCAAGATCGCTTGCCGTCTCCTTGTAGGTCGCCTTAGGTTTCGGAACGGTAACACCTATGGAATGATGTGTGCTGGACGGGTCACACGGGAATGCGCGTTGGTACAGGCATCCTTCAGAGTGACCCGATCGGTTTGGTCGCCGCTTTTCCTTCCCCGTTCGCGCGGTCGATTCGGGATTATCCGAGTCCCTGCCACACGAACGTCGCAAAGATGGCAAGGTTCCAAGAAATTTCCCGTTCCTGATGGAGACAACAGGCGCCATTTCGAATGATTCCAATGGCTGTATCTCATAACTCCCTTCGCGACCGTAGAGCCATCTATGACCTTCGTCGGAGACAATGCTTGTGTGTCGCATGACCAATGGCATTTCGCATGAAGATGCCGGCCTCAAATGACCTATGGCCCTTGTCCGGATACATGTGCTCTTCCGATCGTGGTATCAGGTACCCAAGACAGTGAAGAGCGGCCAACTACGGAACACGGCCTTAAGGCCGGGCTGAAGTAAGGCCGATGGCGTGCAGTCGACCACCAAGCAGAAGACTCGATACAATCGAGGCGCGTGGTATGACCCGGGTGCCGCGGGGGCGCATCGGGCGAGAATGGATCAGGAGCCCCGACGGGGCCGGCGAGCGAGGATGACGGGGACCATGAAGATTCTGATCGGAGACGACCATCTGCTGTTCCGGGAAGGCCTGCGGCGGTTGCTCGAACAGTTGCAGGGTGACTCCACCTTCGTAGAGGCCGGGACGTTCGACGAAGTGCTGGACCACTGCCGGACCAGCGGCACGTTCGATATCATCCTGATGGACCTGCACATGCCGAGCTGGCCGGGCTTCGACGGGCTGCGCGAAATCCAGGCGCTGCAGCCGGGCGTGCCGGTGGTGGTGATCTCCGCATCCGAAGCGCTGGGCGACATCCGCGGCGCCCTCGACCACGGCGCGACCGGCTACATCCCGAAATCGAGCAGCGTCAAGGTGATGATGGGTGCCCTGAACCTCGTGTTCTCGGGCGGCATCTACCTGCCGCCGGGCGCGCTCACCGCATCCATGGATGCCGCGCCGCGCCGCCGGGCGAGCGAGGTTTCCGACCGGAATGCCGGCTACGGACTGACCCAGCGCCAGCGCGAGGTGCTGGAATGCCTACGGCTGGGCAAGTCGAACAAGCAGATCGCCTATGAGCTGGGTCTGTCCGAGGGCACGGTGAAGATCCACGTGACGGCGATCTTCAAGTCGCTCGGCGTGAAGAACCGGACCCAGGCGGTCATCGCCGCCGCGGCCATGTCGGCCTGATCCAGATCGGCCTGATCCAGATCGACCTGATCCGGGCCACATGCCATCGATCGCGACGAACCCGGCGACAGCCTGGGCGTAATGCGGGCTGCGGAGGGATGCCCTCCGCAGCCCGCAGTCGTTTCCACCTGCACGCCGTCGCCGCCTGCCGGTGGCGCCCGCCTCCGGAAAAGGCCATCAAAGTCCGGCTCCGGCGGCGGCCGCGACGCCCTTGCTCTTGACCGCGCGGGCGGGGCGATGCTATCCGCCCCTCTTGATCCTGCGCGGGCCGTCCGCCGGCCAACCGGCCGGACCGATCCGCGCGAACCGACCGATCAGCGCCGCCCGCTCGCGGGCCATGCGCGACGATGCCACCGCAGGGACGCCACCGCAGCGCCATGAGCGATATTTTCCGCGAAGTCGACGAGGATCTGCGCCGGGACCGCGCGGAGCAGCTTTTCAAGAAGTATGGCGGCGCCATGATCGCTGCCGTCGTGCTGGTGGTTGCCGGTACCGGCGGCTACAGCTTCTGGCGCCACTGGAAGGAGCAGAAGCGGCAGGAGCAGACCGCCGCCCTGGTCGCCGCCCTCTCCCAGACGGCCCAGGGGCCGGAAAAGGGCGTGGACGCGCTGGCGGCCTTTGCCGGAACGGCCGATCCCAGCCTGGCCGCCGTTGCCCAGTTCAATGCCGCGGCCCTGCTGATCCGCCAGAACAAGGCGGCCGAAGCCGCGACGATCTATGACGGCATCGCCCGCAACGCCGGGGTCCCGGCCGCCTACCGCGATCTCGCCACGCTGCTTGCCGCCATGCAGCGCACCGAAAGCGGCGACCCCGCGCAGCTCTCGGCGCAGTTGCAGCCGCTGACCGCCGACGCCAGCCCCTGGCGCTTCAGCGCGCGGGAACTGACCGCGCTGCTGGCGGTCCGCTCCGGCGACACCGAAAAGGCCGGCACGCTCTACAAGCAGTTGGCCGACGATCCCCAGACGCCATCCGGCCTGCGGACCCGCGCCGCCGACCTCGCGTCCCTCTACGGCAAGGGCTGATCCAAGGCCATGACCACTCAGAAGGCTGTCACCCGGCTGCCCGCCGCCAGCGCGGCGACCGCGACCACCGCCCGCACCATCCGCCGCGCCGCTCTCGTGTCGGGTTCGCTCCTGGCGCTGCTGCTCGGCGGCTGCGACACCGTCGGCGACTGGTTCGGCAAGACGCCCGAACCGCCCCTGCCGGGAAACCGCGTCTCCATCCTGCAGCGCGAGCGCAAGGTGGAACCCGATCCGCAGCTCGCCTCCGTCTCGGTGGTGGTGCCGGAGCAGGCGGCCAACGCCGCCTGGGCGCAACCCGGCGGCACGCCGGAGCATGCCATGGGGAACCTCGCCCTGTCGGCGAACCCGGCGGAAGCGTGGCGGACGGATGTCGGCGCCGGCTCCAGCAGCTCGCGTGCGCTGCTCGCCACGCCGGTGATCGCCGATGGGCGCATCTACGCCATGGACGCCGATTCCCATGTGTCGGCCTTCAACGAGCGCAACGGCCAGTCGCTGTGGCGGGTCGACACCCGGCCGGAGCAGGAGCGGGGGTCGGCCACCGGCGGCGGCGTCGCCTATGCCGACGGCCGCGTCTATGCCGCCACCGGCTTTGCCGAGGTGCTGGCGCTGGAAGCCGGCAGCGGCAAGGTGCTGTGGCGCAAGCGGATCGCCGGTCCGGTGCGCGGCGCCCCGACGGTTTCGGGCGGGCGCGTCATGGTGGTGACGCTGGACAACCAGCTCGTCGCCCTGTCCGTCGATGACGGCGCTGTGCAGTGGTCGCACCAGGGCATCCTGGAGACCGCGGGCCTCCTGGGTGCCGCCAGCCCGGCGGCGACGTCGACGCTGGTGGTGGCACCCTATTCGTCCGGCGAGCTCTACGGCCTGCGGCCGGAGAACGGCCGCGTCGGCTGGCAGGAAAGCCTGGCGGCGGTCCGGCGCACCGGGGCGCTGAGCAATCTCGCCGATATCCGTGGCCTGCCGGTGATCGACCGCGGCGTCGTCTATGCCATCGGCCATTCCGGCCGCATGGTCGCGATCGACGAGCGGATCGGCAGCCGCATCTGGGAAACCGAGATCGGCGGAGTCCAGACTCCCTGGGCGGCCGGCGACTTCCTGTTCGTCGTGACCAACGACCAGGAACTGGTGGCGGTCGCCCGCCAGACCGGACGCATCCGCTGGGTGTCCCAACTCGACCGTTTCAAGGATCCCGAGGACAAGAAGGGGCCGATCGTCTGGTCGGGCCCGGTCCTGGCCGGCAGCCGGCTGTGGGTTGCCAGCTCCGACGGCAAGCTGCTCGGCCTGTCGCCGGCGGACGGCAGGGTGGAGGTGACCCGCTCGCTTCCGACATCGTCCTACTTGCCGCCGGTCGCGGCAAACAACACTCTCTATGTGCTGTGCGACAACGGAACGCTGGTCGCGTTCCGCTGATCGCGGATTATCTCTGTCTGTTGTGAAAGGCCTTCGGCCCCATGTCGTTCACCGTGGTCCTCGTCGGTCGGCCGAATGTCGGCAAATCGACCCTGTTCAACCGTCTGGCCGGCAAGAAGCTGGCCCTGGTGGACGATACGCCGGGCGTCACCCGTGACTGGCGCTCGGCCCCGGCCCATGTCGGCGGCCTCTCCTTCACGGTGGTCGATACCGCCGGCCTGGAGGATGTCACCGACGACAGCCTGGAGGCGCGCATGCGCCGCCAGACCGAGCAGGCGCTCGCCCGCGCCGACGTCGCGCTGTTCATCATCGACGCCCGCGCCGGCGTGACGCCGCTCGACCGGCACTTCGCCACTCTGCTGCGCAAGGGCAAGACCCCGGTCCTTCTGGTCGCCAACAAGACCGAGGGCAAGGCCAGCCAGCCCGGCTTGTTCGAATCCTACGAACTGGGCCTGGGCGATCCGATCCCACTGTCGGCCGAGCATGGTGAGGGCATGGCCGACCTGGTCGAGGCCCTGCTGCCCTACGCGCCGCCCGAGGAGGGCGAGGGCGAGGAGGAGGCCGATGCCGGCTTCGACCCGAGCATCCCGATCGGCGACCAGCCGGAGCCGGAAGAGGACCGCAGCAAGCCGATCCAGATCGCGATCGTCGGCCGCCCGAACGTCGGCAAGTCGACGCTGCTGAACAGCCTGCTCGGCGAGGACCGGGTGCTGACCGGCCCGGAGGCCGGCATGACGCGCGACGCCATCGCCGTCGACTGGGAATGGCGCGACCGGCGCTTCAAGCTGGTGGACACCGCCGGCATGCGCCGCCGCGCCCGCGTCGACGAGAAGGTGGAAAAGCTTGCCGTCGCCGACAGCCTGCGCGTCATCCGCATGGCCAACGTGGTGGTGCTGGTGGTCGATGCCGGCGCCATCCTGGACAAGCAGGACCTCACCATCGCCCGGCTGGTGATCTCCGAAGGCCGCGCGCTCGTCATCGCCGTCAACAAGTGGGATGCGGTGGAAGACCGCGCCATGGCCCTGCGGCAGGTCGAGGACAAGCTGCAGGCGGCGCTGGGCTACATCAAGGGCGTGAAGGTCGTCACCATTTCGGCGCTGAAGGGGCACAAGCTGGACACGCTGCTGGACGGCGTGCTGGAAACCTACGCCGTCTGGAACCGCCGCATCCCGACCGCACAGCTCAACCGCTGGATCGAGGGCGTCCTCGATCATCATCCGCCGCCCCTGATCGAGGGCCGCCGGGTGAAGATCCGCTACGTCACCCAGGTGAAGACGCGGCCGCCCACCTTCGCTCTGTTCGTGAACAAGCCGCTCGACCTGCCGGAGAGCTACCAGCGCTACCTGACCACCCACCTGCGCGAAAGCTTCGACATGCCGGGTGTGCCGGTGCGCCTGCTGCTTCGCAAGGGCAAGAACCCCTACGCGGACGACTGAGGGGAGGGGCACTGGCTGAGCCGCGGCTGACGACGCCCCCATCCTCCCCATGCTCCGCATGGATCCCTCCTTCCCCCGCTGAGCGGAGGAAGGCATTTTCTTCCCTCCCCCGCGATCGGACCGACCTTCGGTCGGCCGAGAGCGGGGGAGGGTCAGGGAGGGAGTGACGGCTATCCGCCTGCCAGCGGTTCCCACCCCTCGGGCGCCATCCTGAATCCCGCGAATTCAAAGGCCGGCGCCACCGTACAGCTCACCAGGGACCAGTCGCCCAGGCTGCGCGCCGACTGCCAGGCGCCGACTGGCACCACCGCCTGCGGCCGCTCGCCGCCTTCGATGTCCAGCCCCAGCCGGTGCCGTTCGATGCCGTCGCCGGCCGCCTCGTCATAGACGGACAGCTCCAGCGGCGCGCCGCCGTGCCAAAGCCAGATCTCCACGGCATCGACCGTGTGCCAGCGCGATTGCTCTCCGGTCCGCAGCAGGAAGTAGATCGCCGTGACGGCGCCGCGCCCGTCCGCGGGAGCCCGGTAGGTCTCGACGTAGCAGCCGCCCTCCGGATGCGGTCGCAGACCCAGCAATCCGATCAGCCGCTCGGCGTTGAGGGAATGAGGGCCGCTCATCATCGCGCCTTCCGTGCCGCCATGGCCAGGCCATCGCGCAGCGCCGGCGCCAGCGCCACGCCCAGCATGCCGATCACCGGCAGCACCGCATAGTCGCCATTGGCGGCGGCCTCGATCAGCCCGCCGATGGTGTGAAGCTCGATCCGCATGTCCTCCAGGTCGCCGTTGTCCGGCTCGGCGACCTTGCGGGCGCCCCTGGCGTGGAACATGTGGCAGGTGCTGCCGCGGATGTTGGCGCCGACCACGTAGCCGCCGAGCGGCGTCCAGTCGTCGGCGGCATAGCCGGTCTCCTCCAGCAGCTCGCGTTTGGCGGCGTCCAGCGGCTCCTCGCCGGGTTCGATGGCGCCGGCCGGGAAGGTCAGGCTGACGCGGCGGGGACCATGCTTGTAGGTCCGCAGCATCACCACCCGCCCGTCCTCGGTCTCGACGAACATCAGGGCAAAGTCCGGCTGGTCGAGCTGATAGAAGCCGTCGACGGTGCGGCCGTCGGGCAGGCGCACCGTCTCTGCGCGAAGTTTCAGGTAGGGGCTGGCGTCGAGCAGCTCGCGGCTGTCCAGCACCGTCCAGGGCTTCAGCTCGTCGCTCATGCGGCGTCGCCGTAGGGCGGCTGGGTGTAGCCGGCCGGGGAGAGGGTGAAGATCTCGCAGCCGTCCTCGGTGATGCCGATCTGGTGCTCGAACTGGGCCGACAGCGAGCGGTCGCGGGTGACCGTCGTCCAGCCGTCGGACAGGATCTTCACCTCGTGGCGGCCGGCATTGATCATCGGCTCCACGGTGAAGACCATGCCGGGCCGCAGCTCCACCCCGGTGCCCGGCTTGCCGTAATGGTCGACGTGCGGCGCGTCGTGGAACACCTGGCCGATGCCATGGCCGCCGAAGTCGCGCACCACCGAGCAGCGTGCAGCCTCCGCCATCGTCTGGATGGCGTGGCCGATGTCGCCGAGATGGTTGCCGGGCTTGGCCTGGGCGATCCCGGCCATCATGCAGCGGTAGGTGAGGTCGACCAGCTTGCGCGCCTTCACCCCGATCTTCCCGCCGACGAAATACATGCGGCTGCTGTCGCCGTACCAGCCGTCGAGGATCACGGTGACGTCGATGTTGACGATGTCGCCCTCCACCAGCTTCTTGTCGTCGCTGGGGATGCCGTGATTGACCACGTGGTTGGGCGAGATGCAGCTCGACGCCGGATAGCCGTGGTAGCCCAGGGTGGCGGGAATGCCGCCACGGTCGCGCTGGAACTCCTCGATCAACTTGTCGAGCCGGCCCGTGCTGACGCCCGGCGTCACGAAGGGACCGATGTAGTCCAGCGTCTCGGCGGCCAGCCGTCCTGCCTTGCGCATCGCCTCGAACCCTTCGGGGCCATGCAGGACGATGCGCTTGCCTTCCTTGTCCATCACCACGTCATCCGTCACGAAAACCTCAACCTTCTCGGCCTCCCGCGCCCGGCCGGAGGGCAGGGGTGGGGGTGACCGACAAGGTAGCATGGGGGACGGCCGAAAAAAGCCCCCGCCTTTTGCGCCGCAGAGCATAGGATTCGCCGGGGTGGCTTGCTATATGTGGCGGGACCTATCCCCATCGGACTACCAGACCTTTGGCGAAGCCTACCACCCGTTATGTCTGCCAAGCCTGCGGCGCTTCCTTCCCCAAATGGGCGGGACGATGCGATGCCTGCGGCGAATGGAACAGTCTGGTCGAGGAAGCGGCGCCCGACAGCGCCCCCAAGGGGCTGGGATCGGCCCGCGGCCGCCGGATCGACTTCGTCGGCCTGCAGGGCAGCAGCGAGGCGCCGCCCCGCCGCATGACCGGCATCGCCGAGTTCGACCGCGTCTGCGGCGGCGGGCTGGTTCCCGGTTCCGCCATCCTGATCGGCGGCGATCCCGGCATCGGCAAGTCGACCCTGCTGCTGCAGGCGATGGCGCGGCTGGCGCAGGACCATCGCTGCGCCTACGTCTCGGGCGAGGAGGCGGTCGACCAGGTTCGGCTGCGCGCCCAGCGGCTGGGCTGCGCCGCGGCGCCGGTCGATCTCGCCTCCGCGACAAGCGTGCGCGACATCGTGGCGTCGCTCGACGAGCCGCGCGGTCCCGAGGTGATCGTCATCGACTCGATCCAGACCATGTACATGGACAATCTGGACAGCGCCCCCGGCACCGTCGCCCAGGTCCGCGCCAGCGCGCAGGAGCTGATCCGCGCGGCCAAGCGGCGCGGCGTCGTTCTGCTGCTGGTCGGCCACGTCACCAAGGAAGGCATGATCGCCGGTCCCCGCGTGCTGGAGCACATGGTGGACACGGTCCTCTATTTCGAAGGCGAGCGCGGGCACCAGTTCCGCATCCTGCGCGCCGTGAAGAACCGCTTCGGCCCGACCGACGAGATCGGCGTGTTCGAGATGGGCGACGGCGGGCTGGGCGAGGTCGCCAACCCGTCGGCCCTGTTCCTGGCGGAACGGCGCGGCGACGTTTCCGGCGCCGCGGTCTTCGCCGGCATGGAAGGGACGCGGCCGGTCCTGGTCGAGGTGCAGGCCCTGGTGGCGCCGTCGCCGCTCGGCACGCCGCGCCGGGCGGTGGTTGGCTGGGATTCGGCGCGGCTCGCCATGGTGCTGGCGGTGCTGGAGGCGCGCTGCGGCGTGCAGATCGGCGCCAACGACGTCTACCTGAACGTCGCCGGCGGCCTGCGCATCACCGAACCGGCCGCCGACCTGGCGGTCGCCGCGGCGCTGGTATCCTCGCTGACCGGCGAGCCGGTTCCCGCCGATGCCGTGGTGTTCGGCGAGCTCGGCCTGTCGGGCGAGGTGCGGGCGGTCGGCCAGAGCGACACCCGCCTGAAGGAGGCGGCCAAACTGGGCTTTTCCTCCGCCATCTTTCCGGCTAGACGGACGGGCGGGAAGGGCGGCCGCGGCGACAACGGCCTGAAGACGGTCGAACTCCATCATCTCGGCGAACTGATGCCGCTGTTCCAGGCCGGCCGGGATGCCGGTGGCCGGGGTGGACGGCCGCGGCGGGACGACGAGTACATCTGAGGCCGGCAGCCGCCGGTACCTGTGAACGGGCTTTTGGGAACTGGCGTGGGGCCATGGACAATCTACCAGTGAATCCGGTCGACATCGTCGTCATCGCGGTGCTGCTCCTGGCGGCCCTGCTCGCCTTCAGCCGCGGCATGGTTGCGGAGGTGCTGTCGGTCGCCGCCTGGGCGGGGGCCGCCGTGGTGACGCTTTACGCGCTGCCCCATGTGCTTCCCTACGTGCAGCTCTATATCCGTTTCGAGATGCTGGCCTATGCGGCCGCCGCGGTCGGGCTGTTCATCGTGTCGCTGATCATGCTGACGCTGCTGGGCCGCAGCCTGTCCCGCGGGGTGCAGGCATCGGGCCTTTCGGCGCTGGACCGCACGCTCGGCTTCCTGTTCGGGCTGGTGAAGGGCGGCATCCTGGTGTCGGTCGCCTATCTCTTCTTCCTGTGGCTGGTGCCGAACCCGGCCGAACAGCCGGCCTGGCTGCAGGAGGCGAAGACGCGCCCGTTCCTGGCCGCCGGTGCCGAGATGATCTACGGCTTCGTGCCCGAGCCGCTGCGCAAGGAGGGGCTGGGCCAGATGGACATGGCGCGCGACCGTGCGCGCCAGGCGATGGAGGCCAAGCAGGCGCTCGACCGCCTGTCGACACCGGTGCCCAGCCCCGCGAAGACCGGGGGTGCACCGGCACCCGATACCGGCTATAAGGACCGCGACCGCGCCGACCTCGAAAGGCTTATGCAGAACAACGCCCGCTGAGTTTTCGGCGCGATCGCCGTTTGCGATCGACGCTTGCCGTTTCGTTTTTTCGCCTTGTTTTCCGCTGTGTGCTGACGCGCTCTCACGCGCCTCTTGGACGAAGGACTCCTGGTGATGCTGACCACGCATCCGTTCGACGACGACAAGCTGCGCGAAGAGTGCGGCGTGTTCGGCATCTACGGCAACCCGCAGGCGGGAGCCATCACGGCGCTGGGCCTGCACGCCCTGCAGCATCGCGGGCAGGAGGCGGCCGGCATCGTCAGCTTCGACGGCGGGCGCTTCCATCTCCAGCACACGCTGGGTCTGGTCGGCGACCATTTCAGTTCCGAGGCGGTGATCGCCAAGCTGAAGGGTGCGTCCGCCATCGGCCATGTCCGCTATGCCACGACCGGCGACACCTCGATCCGCAATGTCCAGCCGCTCTACGCCGACTTCGAGTTCGGCGGTTTCGCGCTCGCCCATAACGGCAACCTGACCAACGCCCAGTCGCTGCGTCGGCAGCTCGTCCGTCGCGGCTGCCTGTTCCAGTCCTCCACCGACACCGAGGTCATCGTCCACCTGATGGCGACCGCCCGCGGCGGCTCGCCGGTCGACCGGCTGATCGAGGCGGTCCGCCAGGTCGAAGGCGCCTTCTCGCTGGTCGCGCTGACCTCCAAGGAGGTGATCGGCGTTCGCGATCCGCTCGGCGTGCGGCCCCTGGTGCTGGGCAAGCTGGGCGACACCTACATCCTGGCGAGCGAGACCTGCGCGTTCGACATCGTCGGTGCCGAGTATGTCCGCGACGTCGAGCCGGGCGAGATGGTGGTGATCGACGGCGGCGGCGTGCACAGCCTGCATCCGTTCCAGCCGCAGACCCGCCGTTTCTGCATCTTCGAGTACATCTACTTCGCCCGCCCCGACAGCGTGATGGAGGGGACCAGCGTCTACCAGGCGCGCCAGCGTATCGGCCGCGAGCTGGCCCGCGAGGCCGGCGTCCCCGCCGACGTCGTGGTGCCGGTGCCCGACAGCGGCGTGCCGGCGGCGCTCGGCTATGCGCTGGAGAGCGGCGTGCCCTTCGACCTGGGCATCATCCGCAACCACTATGTCGGCCGCACCTTCATCGAGCCGACCGACCAGATCCGCCATCTGGGCGTCAAGCTGAAGCACAACGCCAACCGCGCCATGATCGAAGGCAAGCGGGTCGTGCTGGTCGATGATTCGATCGTGCGCGGCACGACCTCGAAGAAGATCGTCGAGATGGTGCGCGCCGCCGGGGCCGCCGAGGTGCACATGCGCATCTCCAGCCCGCCGACCTCGCACCCCTGCTTCTACGGCATCGACACGCCGGAGCAGGGCAAGCTGCTGGCCCACCGGATGACGGTCGAGCAGATGCGCGAGTTCATCCAGGCCGACAGCCTGGCCTTCATCTCGCTCGACGGCCTCTACCGGGCGATGGGCGAGGAGAAGCGCGACCCGGCGAAGATCCGGTATTGCGACGCCTGCTTCACCGGCGACTATCCGATCCCGCTGACCGACGCGCTGGAGAGCCCGCCGGTCGAAGCGAACGTCGCCGTCCGCGCCTGACGATCATCCCTCCCCCGGCCACGGGGGAGGGTTTTTCATATGTGAACGAACAATAATCTCAGGAAACGAGTCGTCCCCATGTCCCGTCTCTCCGGCCGCATCGCCCTCGTCACCGGTGCCTCGCGCGGCATCGGCGCCGCCGTCGCCAAGCGTTTCGCCGCCGAAGGCGCCCATCTGGTGCTGGTCGCCCGCACCGTCGGCGGGCTTGAGGAAACCGACGACGCCATCCAGAAGATCTCCGGCCAGTCGGCGACCCTGGTGCCGATGGACCTGCGCGACTACGACAAGATCGACCAGCTCGGCCACGCGCTGTACCAGCGCTTCGGCAAGCTCGACGTGGTGGTCGGCAATGCCGGCGCCCTGGAGGCGCTGGGTCCGGTCGCCCAGTATGACCCGAAGCTGTGGTCGCGCGTGATGGACCTGAACGTGACGGCCAACTACCGGCTGATCCGCTCGATGGATCCGCTGCTGCGCGCATCGGGCAGTGGCCGCGCCATCTTCGTGACCTCCGCCGCCGCCAAGGCGCCGCACCACTACTGGATGCCCTACGGCGCCAGCAAGGCGGCGCTGGAGATGATCGTCAAGACCTACGCGCTGGAGGTCGCCGGCTCGTCGGTGCGCGCCAACCTGATCGATCCCGGAGTGGTGGCGACCAAGCTGCGCACCCAGGCGTTCCCCGGCGAGGACCCGACGAGGATCGCCCAACCCGACGACGTCACCGAGCGTTTCGTCGAACTGGCCGAGGCCGCCTGCACCCTGCATGGCGAGCTGGTTTCCGGCGCAGCGAGTTTGGAAGGTGGGCGGCCGACACTGGCGCTGCCCCCTCCCTGACCCTCCGCCGCTCTCGGTGGACCGGGGGCCGTCCGATCCGCGGGAGAGGGAACTGCCGCCTCTTCACAGAAGGCACTCTCCCGCGTCGGCGGGGGGCGTCGGAGCCGACGCCTCACCCCTTCAGCAGTCCCCGCAGCCGGTACAGTTCCTCCAGCGCCTGGCGCGGCGTCAGGCTGTCGGGATCGACCGCCTTCAGCGCCTCCTCCAGCGGCGACGGCCCCGCGGGGACGGCCTCCGTCGCCTGAGCCTTCGGGGCGGGGCGCTTCAGCGCGGCGCTGAACAGCGGCAGATCCTCGGCCAGGCGGTGGATGGTCGCGTTCTGGTCGCCCGATTCCAGCAGCTTCAGCACCTCTTCGGCCCGCCCGACCACCGGCGGCGGCAGCCCGGCCAGCTTGGCGACGTGGATGCCGTAGCTGCGGTCGGCGGCACCGGCGGTCACCTCGTGCAGGAACACCACGTCGCCCTGCCATTCCTTGATCCGCATCGTGTGGCAGGACAGCGCCGGCAGCTTCGAGGCCAGCATCGTCAGCTCGTGGTAATGGGTGGCGAACAGGGCCCGGCAGCGGTTGACGTCGTGCAGGTGCTCGACGCAGGCCCAGGCGATCGACAGCCCGTCGAAGGTGGCGGTCCCGCGGCCGATCTCGTCCAGGATGACCAGGGCGCGGGCGCCGGACTGGTTCAGGATCGCGGCGGTCTCCACCATCTCCACCATGAAGGTCGAGCGGCCGCGGGCGAGGTCGTCGGCGGCGCCGACGCGGCTGTACAGCCGGTCGACCACGCCGATATGGGCGCGTTCGGCCGGGACGAAGCTGCCCATCTGGGCCAGCACGGCGATCAGCGCATTCTGGCGCAGGAAGGTCGATTTGCCGGCCATGTTGGGACCGGTCAGCAGCCATAGCCGGTTTTCCGGCGCGAGGTCGCAGTCGTTGGCGACGAAGGGGCCGCCATGGGCGGCGTCCAGGACCGCCTCGACCACCGGATGGCGGCCGCCGCGGATGGAGAAGGCGAGGCTGTCGTCGACCTGCGGCCGGATGTAGCGCCGCTCCTCGGCGAGTTCGGCCAGCGACGCCGCGACGTCGAGCGCCGCCAGCGCATGGGCGGCCTGGGCGATGGCGTCGGCCTGGGCGGCGACGGCGTCGACCAGCCCGGCGAACAGCTCCAGCTCGACCGCCAGCGCCTTGTCGGCCGCCTCGGAGATGCGGCGCTCCAGGTCGGAGAGCTCCACCGTGCCGAAGCGCACGGCGTTCGCCATGGTCTGGCGGTGCATGAAGACCTCGCGCGCCTTGTCCGACATCAGCTTGTCGGCATGGGCGGCGGTGACCTCGATGTGGTAGCCGAGCACGTTGTTGTGCTTGATCTTCAGCGCCGGCACGCCGGCGATCTCGGCGTATTTGCTCTGCAGCCCGGCGATCAGCCGGCGGCTCTCGTCGCGGAGCGTCACCAGCTCGTCCAGGGCATAGCTGTAGTCGCGGGCGATGAAGCCGCCGTCGCGGGCCAGCAGCGGCAGGTCCGGCGCCAGCGCCTGGGTGAGCTGGCCGACCAGTTCCGTGTGTTCGCCGAGCCGCCGGTCCAGTGCCGCCAACCCGTCCGGCAGGCCGCCGACGCCGGCGAGCAGGTGCCGGATCAGCGCCGACTGCGTGAGGCCGTCGCGGATGGCGGCGAGGTCGCGCGGGCCGCCGCGGCCGAGGGTCAGGCGCGACAGCGCCCGCTCCAGGTCCGGGCAACTGCGCAGGGCGTGGCGCAGCTCGCCGCGCAGCCGCTCCTCCGACAGGGCGAACTCGACCATGTCGTGGCGGCGGGCGATGGCCGCCGGGTCGGTCAGCGGCGCCGAAAGATGGGCTGCCAGCAGGCGGGCGCCGGCCCCCGTCACCGTGCGGTCGATGGTGGCGAGCAGGCTGCCGCGCCGTTCACCGTTCAGCGTGCGGGTCAGTTCGAGGTTGCGGCCGGTGGAAGCGTCGATCTCCATCACCGCGCCCGGCCCGACCCGGCGCGGCGGCGACAGGCGGGGAACGCGCCCCTTCTGCGTCAGCTCGACATAGCCGACCAGCGCCCCGGCCGCCGCCACCTCGGCGCGGCTGAAGGTGCCGAAGGCGTCGAGCGTCCCGACGCCGTAGACCGACAGCAGGCGCTGCCGGCCGTTCTCGCTGTCGAAGCGCGGGGTGGGCTGGACGGTCAGGCGCGACTTCCATTCCGCCCACAGCTCGAACAGCTCCGGCTGCTGCGACAGCTTCTCGGAGATCAGCACCTCCTGCGGGTCGAGCCGCCCCAGCGCCGCGCCGAGGCCCGTGCGCTCCACCGGCTGCACCACCAGCTCGCCGGTGGACATCTCCAGCCACGCCAGTCCCAGCCCGCCCGCGGCCTCCGTCACCGCCGCCAGCCAGTTGGACGAGCGGGAATCCAGCAGGCTGTCCTCGGTCAGGGTGCCGGGGGTGACGATGCGGATGACGCCGCGCTTCACCACCGACTTCGACCCGCGCTTCTTGGCTTCCGCCGGGTCCTCCATCTGCTCGCAGATCGCGACGCGGAAGCCCTGGCGGATCAGGCGCTGCAGGTAGTTCTCGTGGCTGTGGACCGGGACGCCGCACATCGGGATGTCCTCGCCCAGATGCTGGCCGCGCTTGGTCAGCGCGATGTCGAGCGCCGCGGCGGCGTTCACCGCATCCTCGAAGAACATCTCGTAGAAGTCGCCCATGCGGTAGAACAGCAGGCAGTCGGGATGCGCCTGCTTGATCTCCAGGTACTGCGCCATCATCGGGGTCGCGTCGGCGGGAATGACGATTTCGGCAGCGGGGTTGGGCAGGGTGCTGGACATGGTGCTCGACAAGGGATGGCCGTGCGGCGGTTGCAGGTGGCGTTACGGCGCGCACCCTATCACGGGATATGCGGCGGCGGGATAGGCCGCATGGCCGGCCGCGAAACAATGGGGCGGGACCAATCGGGCGGAGCGGCGGCAGCCGTCGGGTGCGTCTCCGTGGCGATTGACGGAGGCTCTCCGCCGGTCGCTACAATAGGGAAACCCAATGAGGAAACGAGGGAGACGGCCATCATGACCCAGATCCACGGAGACGCCGCACCGGCCGAGGTGCGGGAGGTCGTAGCCCTCTTCTCCACCCGCGCCGGCTTCGATCACGCGGTCGATGCGCTGCTGGCCGCCGGCTTCGACCGCGCCGACCTTTCGGTGCTGGCCAGCCATGCCTCGCTGGACGCCGTCGGCAAGAACGGCAAGCCGCGGGACGAGGCGCTGACCGGCTTGGTGGGCGAGCTGAAATATGCCTTCCCCCTGACCACCGCCGGCCTGATCGCCATCGTCGGGGGGCCGATCGAGGCGGCGCTGGCCGCCCTGGTCGCCGCCGGCGTCGGCGGCGCCGCGATCAAGGACTATCTGGACGAGCTGACCAGCCATCCCAAGCCCGACGAGTTCACCCGCGCGCTGGAAGCCGGGGGCGTCATCCTGTGGGTGCGTGTCGACACGGCCGAGCGGGAAGGGCAGGCATCGGCCATACTGGCACGCGAGGGCGGCGGCAACGTCCATGTGACGACGCGCGAGGCGGTGCCGCCCGCCTGATGCGCAGGCCGTTCGCCGGGCGGGCGCGGCGTCCAGAGTGTGATCGTTTCAAGCGGTATCGCTTGAAACGTGAATCACACGGATAACCAAAATCCTAGAGTCTGCCTGGTGCTTCAACAAGCACCGGGAAAACTCTAGGCCTGGCGCTCGACCAGTGCGGCGAGTTGGGAGATGACCGCCCCCCATCCCTGGTAGAAGCCCAGGTCCTCGTGCATCCGGCGGTCGGCGGCGTTGCGGTGCATGAGGTGGGCGCCGTATTCGGTGCCGTCCGGATGGTCCCGGAAGGAAATGATCGCGGTCACGAACCCCTGCTCGGCCGGCCGCCATCCGCCGGTCAGCAGGTTGGTGAAGACGATCCGCTCCCCGTCCACGACTTCCAGGAAGCAGCCGGCGAGATGGTGCTCGAATGGTCCGCCGCCCTCGCTCTTATGGGTCAGGAAGGAACCGCCGGGCCGCAAGTCCAGATCGATGACCTTGCAGATGGTCGGGGCCGGGATCCACCATTGTTCGAAGCTGGCTGGATCGCTCCAGGCGCGCCACACCAGCGCACGCGGCGCTTTGATGATCCGGGAGATGGTCAGGTCGAGGTCTGGATTCGGATGCCCGCTCATTCCTGCTGTCCCTTCGGTCGTGGTGCCCCGAACCGCCCGTCCACGCCGGCCTGCCAAGCAAGCGGGCGGAACCGATGATCGGGTGATCGGCCAGCAAACCACTTCGCCCCACGACCTGGCAAGCCGCCGGAATCCCGGTCAGGCGGTCAGGTTCATCACCGCGCCACGCTTGGCATCCTGGCCGGTCAGCTTCCGCTTCAGTTCCTCGGCGATTTCCTTCTCGATCGCCTCGCGCCGTTCGGGCGGCATCGAGTTCAGGTCGTCCTCGGTCATCTTGTGACGGGCGAGCCAATCGTCGCGGATGCGCTCGGCCGGCGTCTTCTTCGCTTCGGCCAGGAAGCTGTCGACGGCGCTGGGCGCCTTGCGATCGGCCTTTCCGGTCGCATTCATGCTCACGTCGAGTTGCGGCTTCACCCCATCCGTTCCGGCGGGGCCGGCGGCGCCGTCGGGTGCGGCGCCGTTCCGCGTTGCGCGGAGTTGGAACAATCTGGAGAGGCCATAGCCATTGGCCTGATAGCCGTTGATCTGCATCGTTGGGTCCGTCCGACCGGTTGCGCGGTGGCGCGGCCTGCCGCAGGCAGTCGCGGTGACCCGTGATGCAAAGCTCATGCTATCGGAAAGCCTGGAAATCCAAGGCCTTGCCGATTCCCGGCAACCGGTGGCGGCGGCGATTGCCGCGCCCGCATTGCCGGCCGGCAATTGTTGCCGGGCCGTTCCCGCCGTGCCTTTCCCGGTCGCTCAGGCCGCCGCCCGTGCCCGCGTCCGGCGTTCGACCGGCCGCAATCCGTGCGCCCGGTACTGTGCCTGGACGATCGATGCCCAGCCCATGCGGATCAGGGTCAGCTTGACATGGTCGGCGACCTCGCGTCCGCCGACGAGGTCGGTGACCTGCCACATCAGCGTGCCGTCGACCGATCTGGGGAACATCGCGGCCACGCGCAGCAGGCGCGCCATCAGCGCCGCAGCGGACTGGTGGCGCAGCCCGCGCTCGGCCAGCGTCAGCGCGTCGTTCAGCGCCGCCAGCTCCCGCCGCGCCCTGGCGGTCGGCTCGTTCGCGGCAGTTTCCCTGGTGTTTCGGGTGGTCATGATCCGTCTCCCCTCTTCGGATGCGCGCGCCACTGTGGCATCGGGGCGGGGGGTGGGCTGTGACGGCCGTCACTCCCGCAGCCAATGCGGGGCCGTATCGCGGCGGCAGGGCTGGTCTTCCAGAGCGGGCGTGCTACCTGAAGGCATTAAAGCTATAGTGCGAATGGTGCGGCCAGCCCGGACCGCCCGAATGCCGAGGTCTTTCCCCACCGATGCTGTCCGCCCGCACCAAGGCGCCGGCCCCGCCCGAGGCGCCGCCGCCCGCAATTCCGAACAAGCGTGCCATCATCTCCCGCCGCAAGCTGTCGGGGGAGCTCGAGGAGCTGGTGGCGGAGCACGGCACCGGCGACAAACTGCGCCCCGCGCTGCTCGCCTGCCTGCGCCGGTCGCTGGCCGACGGCCGGGTGGAGGTGCGCCGGCGCTTCGACGCCGGCGGGTCGGGCGAACAATGCGTCCGCGAGAACTGCTACCTCGCCGACCGTCTGGTCGGAACGCTGGCCGACTTTACCGTGCGGCACATCTTCCCGACCGCCAACCCGACGGCGGGCGAGGTGTTCGACGTGGCGGCCACCGGCGGCTACGGCCGTGGCGAGCTGGCGCCCTTCTCGGACATCGACCTGCTGTTCCTGCTGCCCTACAAGCGGACGCCGCGGGTGGAGCAGGTGGTCGAATACATGCTCTACATCCTGTGGGATCTGGGGCTGAAGGTCGGCCACGCCGTGCGCAGCGTCGACGAGTGCATCCGCCAGTCCAAGGCCGACGTCACCATTCGCACCGCCATTCTGGAGTCACGCTATCTCTGGGGTCCCGGCAAGCTGTTCGCCGAGCTGCGAAAGCGCTACGACAAGGAGGTCGTTGCCGGCACCGGCCCGGAGTTCGTCGAGGCCAAGCTGGCTGAGCGCGACAACCGGCACCTGAAGATGGGCGACAGCCGCTATGTGCTGGAACCCAACCTGAAGGACGGCAAGGGCGGGCTGCGCGACCTGCAGACGCTGTTCTGGATCGCCAAGTACCTGTACCGCGTCGAGAACGTCGACGAGCTGGTCGGCAAGAAGGTGTTGACCCCGGAGGAGGCGCAGCGTTTCGCCAAGGCGCAGAACTTCCTGTGGACCGCGCGTTGCCACCTGCATTACCTGGCGGGCCGGCTGGAAGACCGGCTGACCTTCGACGTCCAGACCTCCATCGGCGCCGCCATGGGCTACACCGACCATGCCGGCACCAAGGGCGTCGAACGCTTCATGAAGCATTATTTCCTGGTCGCCAAGGACGTCGGCGACCTGACGCGCATCTTCTGCGCGGCGCTGGAGGCGGAATCGAAGCGGCCGCCCCGGTTCAACCTGCTGCGGTTGGCCTCGGTCGCCCGGCGCAAGGACGTCGACGGCTTCATCGTCGACGGCGAACGGCTGAACGCCCGCAGCGACAAGCAGTTCAAGGAACAGCCGATCGACATGATCCGGCTGTTCCACACCGCGCAGATCAACGACATCGACATCCACCCGGCGGCGCTGCGCGCCATCACCCGGTCGCTGTCGGCCATCGGGCCGAAGCTGCGCAACGACCCCGAGGCCAACCGGCTGTTCCTGGACATCCTGACCGGCCCCAAGGATCCGGAGATCACGCTGCGCCGGATGAACGAGGCGGGCGTCCTGGCGCGCTTCATTCCCGACTTCGGCCGGGTCGTGGCGCAGATGCAGTACGACATGTACCATGTCTACACGGTCGACGAGCACACGTTGTTCGCGCTCGGCATCCTGCACAAGATCGCGGCGCGCGAGCATGCCGACGAGCTGCCGTTGTCGACCGAGGTGATCCACAAGGTCGTCTCGAAACGCGCGCTCTACGTCGCGGTGCTGCTACACGACATCGCCAAGGGGCGCGGCGGCGACCATTCAGTCCTGGGCGCCCGCGTCGCCGAGAAGCTGTGCCCGCGTCTGGGGTTGAGCGCAGAGGAGACGGAGACGGTGGCGTGGCTGGTGCGCTGGCACCTGGCGATGTCGCACACCGCCTTCAAGCGCGACCTGGAGGACGACAAGACCGTCCGCGACTTCGTGGCGCTGGTCCAGTCGCCGGAGCGGCTGCGGCTGCTGCTTGTGCTGACGGTCGCCGACATTCGCGCCGTCGGGCCGCAACGGTGGAACAACTGGAAGGCGACGCTGCTGCGCGAGCTGTACAACCGCTCCGAGGAGCTGATGTCCGGCGGCATGATGGTGGAGGGGCGCAACCGCCGCATCCAGTCGGCCCAGGCCGCCCTGCGCGCCGAGCTGGCGGACTTCGACGACGCCGCCTTCGAGCATCACCGCGCTCTCGGCTATCCCGCCTATTGGCTCGCCTTCGACGCCGAGACCCTGGCCCATCAGGCCCGCATCGTCCGCGACGCCGAGCGGGAGCAGCGCCCGCTGACCGTCAGCACCCGCGTCGACCGCAGCCGTGCGGTGACGGAGGTAACGATCTACGCCACCGACCACAGCGGCCTGTTCTCGCGGCTGGCCGGGGCGCTGGCGGCCAGCGGGGCCGACATCGTCGACGCCCGCATCTTCACCATGACCAACGGCATGGCGCTCGACGTCTTCTCGGTCCAGGATGCGGCGGGCGGCGGCGCCTTCGAGAGCGGCGACAAGCTGGCCAAGCTGTCGGTGATGATCGAGAAGGTGCTGTCCGGCCACCTGAAGCCGCTGAAGGAGCTGGCGACCCGCCGCACCAGCCAGGCCAGCCGCACCCGCGTCTTCCATGTGCCGCCGCGCGTGCTGATTGACAACAACGCCTCCACGACCCACACGGTGATCGAGGTGAACGGGCGCGACCGGCCGGGCCTGCTGTACGACCTGACCCGCGCCCTGTCGAACCTGACGCTGCAGATCAGCTCGGCCAAAGTGTCGACCTTCGGCGAGAAGGCGATCGACGTCTTCTATGTGAAGGACGTCTTCGGCCTGAAGGTCACGCATGACGGCAAGCTGGCCAAGATCAGGGAACGCCTGCTGCACGCGCTGGACGATCCGGCCAGCGAGGCGCCGCCGCCCGCGACCGTGAAGCGAACGCGGGTCAAGGCGGGCGGCGCGTGAGAGGAAGGCCCTCTGCCCAGGGGCAGAGGGCCTTGCCGGCCATCAGGGCGCCATGAAGACGCTGGCATGCCTGCCGGTTTCGCCGCTCGCTGCGTCCCGGGCGACCACCGCGATGTCGGTGGAGCCGGACGTCACCGATGCCGCCGGCACCTTCACGAAGACCCGGTAGGTCGCCACGGTGTCGGGATCGGCGGTCAGCAGCAGGCTGCCGCCGCGCCCGGCCTGCTCGTCGCCGGCGACCGAAAGCTGCGGGCCGGACAGGCCGTCGATGGTGACGGCGTAGCTGCGGGCGACGTGGGTCTTGTTCAGCACCTTGATGGTGTAGGCGTTCTGCACCGAGCCGTCCGACAGGGTGACGAACAGCGGCGCCCGGTCGCGAAGCACGCTGACGTCGAGCGAAGGGCGCAGGACCAGGGCGATGGCCATGGCGGCGACCACCACCAGCATGATCAGCGAGTAGATCACGGTGCGCGGGCGGACCAGCTTCACCCGTTCCGCCCGGCCGTCGATCTTGGCGATCTGGTTGGACTGGGTGTCGAAGCGGACCAGGTCGCCGGGACGGCCGATCTGCGCCATGACCTCGTTGCAGGCGTCGACGCACAGGCCGCAGCCGATGCAGGAGATCTGCTGGCCCTTGCGGATGTCGGTGCCGGTGGGGCAGACCTGGACGCATTGCTTGCAGTCGATGCAGTCGCCGAGGCCGGCGGCCTGTCGGTCCGTCCAGCTCTGCGACTTGCGCAGCGGTCCGCGGCCTTCGCCGCGCCAGTCCTCGTAGGTGACGAGGAAGGTGTCCTCGTCCACCATCGCCGACTGGAAGCTGCGCCACGGGCAGACATAGATGCAGATCTGCTCGCGCGCCCAGCCGGCGAAGAAATAGGTGGTGAAGCTGAACAGCGCGATGAAGGTGGCGACGCCGCCGGTCAGGTTGCCGTGCAGCAGGTCGTTCATCAGCGTCGGCGCGTCGTTAAAGTAGAACACCCAGGCGCCGCCGGTCAGCAGCGAGATGGCGAGCCACGCGGCATGCTTGGTGGCCTTGCGCGCCAGCTTCGACCCGGAGAGCGCGGCCTTGTCCAGGCGGATGCGCTGGGTGCGCGGCCCCTCGATCTTGCGCTCCACCCACATGAACAGGTCGGTCCACACCGTCTGCGGGCAGGCGAACCCGCACCAGACGCGCCCGAACAAGGTGGTCGCGAAGAAGATGCCGAAGGCGCCGAGGATCAGCAGGCCGGTCAGATAATAGACCTCCTGTGGCCAGATCTCGATCCAGAAGAAATAGGCGCGGCGCCCGACCATATCGATCAGCACCGCCTGGTCCGGAATGCCCGGCCCGCGGTCCCAGCGAATCCAGGGCGTGACGTAATAGATCGCCAGCAGGGCGATCAGGACCGCCCACTTGATCCGGCGGAAGCGGCCGCGAACGTCGGCGGCATAGACCTTCGGCCGGTCGATGTACCAGTGCCGGCCCGGCTCCTCATGCGCATGCCCATCCGGCGGCGAGGAACCGGGCGGCGAGGAACCCGGTGTCGAGGAACCCGGTGTCGAGGAACGCGGCGCCGCGGCCGGGCGATGGGTGAGGGTGGTGTCTTCTTGGGGAAGGGACATGGCGTGTTCCTTGGCCGGCAACGGCGCACTGGATACTGCTGCGTCCCTTCTCCATAAGACTTCCGTGATGGAGCCGCATTGCGCGATGTCAATCGGCCCCGGATTTCCGGATCAGGCAGTCTGCCCGCGCAGCTCGGCCAGGCCGTCGTGGTAGGCGCGGTCGAACAGCGCCTCCAGCCGCGCATCGGTGCCGCGCAGGCCGGCGACGACGGCGTGCGCCCATTCGAAATACTCGACCTTGCGGGTCAGCGGCCAATCGGCAGGAGGGCTGTGCGCCATCGAGCGCAGGTTGGACACCTTGTCCGCCAGCTTCACCAGCTTGGCCCGCGGCGAGGCGGTGGCGGCGGCGTCGATTTGGTGCTGCTTGCGTTCGGCCTTCGACATGCGCTTGTCGTCGGTGGTCTCGGCGACGACCTGGACAACTTCGACCCCGAACAGCCTCTCGATCTCCTCGTAGCTGGCGTCGGTGTCCTCCAGCGTGTCATGCAGCAGCGCGGCGATGACGACGACCGGGTCCTTGCCGTCGGTCGCCTCCGCCACCAGCAGCGCCACTTCCGACAGGTGGTTGACGTAGGGTTCGGCGCGCACGCCCTTGCGGCGCTGGTCGATGTGCTTGTGCGCGGCGAAATCCAGCGCGCGGGCGAAGTCGAGGAGGGGAGCGTTCGGCAGGCTCATGGTGTTCTCTCGGCTGGGGCGCTACTCTCCGCCCGAGAACCCGCGCGAAGGACCGCTCATGTTTACGAGTTTCTTCTTCGATCTGCGCAAGGCCGGCGTCCCCGTCTCGCTGACGGAGTACCTGACGCTCATGGAGGCCATGAAGCGGGGCACCGCGTCCTTCCGCGTCGAGGATTTCTATTACCTCAGTCGTGCATGCTTGGTTAAGGACGAGCGCAACCTCGACCGCTTCGACCGCGTGTTCGGCGCCACCTTCAAGGGCCTGACCGGCGAAGGGGAGGAGGGCGGCGAGGAGGTGCCGGTCACCGACCTGCCGGAGGAGTGGCTGCGCAAGCTGGCCGAACGCTTCCTGACCGAGGAGGAGAAGGCGCAGATCCGGTCGCTCGGCGGCTGGGACAAGCTGATGGAGACGCTGGCGCAGCGGCTGGCCGAGCAGAAGGGCCGCCACCAGGGCGGATCGAAATGGATCGGCACCGCCGGCACCTCGCCCTTCGGCGCCTACGGCTACAATCCGGAGGGCGTGCGCATCGGGCAGAAGGAGAGCCGCCACCGCCGCGCCGCCAAGGTGTGGGACCGCCGCGAGTTCCGGAACCTGGACGACCGGGTGGAGATCGGCACCCGCAACATCAAGGTGGCGCTGCGCCGTCTGCGCAGGTTCGCCCGCAGCGGGGCGGCCAGCGAACTCGACCTGCCCGGCACCATCCGCGCCACCGCCAGCAACGCCGGCTGGCTCGACCTGAAGATGGTGCCGGAGCGGCACAACTCGGTGAAGGTGCTGCTGTTCCTCGATGTCGGAGGCTCGATGGACGACCACATCCGGCTGGTGGAGGAGCTGTTCTCAGCGGCGCGCAGCGAATTCAAGCACCTGGAGCACTTCTACTTCCACAACTGCGTCTACGAGGGGGTCTGGCGCGACAACGCACGCCGCCATGCCGAGCGCATCGCGACCTGGGACGTCCTGCACACCTATCCCGCCGACTACAAGCTGGTCTTTGTCGGCGACGCTGCCATGAGCCCTTACGAGATCGTCTATCCCGGCGGCAGCGTCGAGCATTGGAACGAGGAGGCTGGGCAGGTGTGGATGCAGCGCCTGCTGTCGGTCTATGGCAAGGCGGTGTGGCTCAACCCGGCGCAGCAGCAATACTGGGACTATACCGAGAGCACCCGCCTGATCCAGCGCCTGATGGACGGACGGATGTTCCCGCTGACGCTGGAGGGGCTGGACGGGGCTATGCGCGAGTTGGTGCGGTAAGGGGACTGAATATCCGGTTGCAACGATCTGTCGTGATATATTTCAAACAGAAATTTCAGGATGATGAATTATTAGGAAAAAATGGAAAATGAAGCTATGTAAATTTCACCACCATCAGACCGTAATTTGCTCCAATAAACTTGAAAGGCCGGTGTAGGTTTGCGCCGAAACAACACGATTTCTTCCAGCATCTTTAGCGACGTATAGCGCCTTGTCGGCGTTTTTATACAATTCTTCGAAGCTTCTGTCTTCCGATCCCCTGGTTGAAAGGCCGATGCTTACAGTGACGGGTATAGCCGTCCCCGAGTAAGATATCGGTGCACTCTCGATCGAAGACCTTACCTTTTCGCATAAATTATTGGCGCCAAGGTTATTGGTGTCCGGCATGATGATGAGGAACTCCTCTCCACCCAGCCTTGCAACAACATCGCTTTTGCGGCAAGACCGCGCAATGATACGTGCAACTTCCTGCAGGACCATGTCACCGGCCGGATGCCCTGATCCATCATTGATCTTCTTGAAATGATCTATATCCACCACAGCGACGGAAACTTCCGTTTGGCTTCGCTCCGCCAATTTGAACAACGTTTCTGCTTGAATGTAGGCGGAGCGGCGATTTGGCAATGCCGTCAATGCATCCATGGTCGCCAGCGTTTTCAATTCCTTATTTTTTCTAATCAGAAGAAAGACGAGAACAAGAACGCCTCCACCCGCCAAAACGGCGATTGCAGCAAGAGTGCCCGAAATGACCGTGTAGAGTCGCAATTCGCGAGTTTGCTTTGCAACCTCATTGTTAGAATAATAATTTATAGAACCAACAAGAAGCCTGACGGAGTCATTTAGATCTTCTCCAATTTGCTGCCGCTGCTCGGGAGACAAGACATCGTGAAGCTGTGAAACATACTCTTCAACGCTTTGGAAATCTTTCTGAAGTTCATCGGGTAAGGACTGGAAGACGCCGCGAACGGACTTGATCGATTCCGTATTTCTGATGATGGATGATACGCTTCCCGGCGACTGCGCAGGGATGCGGTCGCCGGCTATTCGATAGAGTGCAACATCGGATGCAAGGCTTTCGACGTAATGCACCAAAGATAAAAGTTGCGTTGGCCGCATACTATTTGCTTCATTGATGCTGCGGTAAGAAAAAAGCAATATCGAAAACGATGACAGGGCATAAAATATAACAGCTATGAATGCCTTATTTTTCATTTATCGGATGACCTCGATCTTATTGAGAGACCATATCCAATCTGACTCTGCCACTGTCCCGGACATGACCTCTTCGGCCACTTTAGGCCATATGAGGAACAAGGGCCCTTTATTTTCCGGATCGATAGGCATGCCATTAATGCGCGTGGCTACAATCGGATCGCCGGCCTCGATATCCGCTCGTTTCAATCTTATGCTGTATTCATTGGTAGCTCGAAAAATGAAGCGTTCGCTTGAGAGAGCTCCATATGCTGAAAGCAAGTCGACCAACTTGATGCCAACCCATGTGCTGGCTGGTGTCCATAAAGTTTTCATGTGAGTTTCATACATTGGAAAATTTTCCAACTGCTTCATTGTCAATATTGTTTTTCCCGCCGAATCCTTGATCATCAGAACCGCCTCGTCCGACGGCGGTATTTGTATGGGCGTAGATAACTTTTTAACTTCGGCGGCTTGTGAGACGTTTGTCATGAGTGCGCCGATGAAAAATGCCGTGATGACAAAACGCACCATCGCTGACTCTCCACGCTCGCCATGAAATTTCGTTACTATTCGAAATAACACGACGGCGAATATATGACCATGTGATAAGTGCAGTCTTTCAGGTCCGCTTTACGGTTGCTTCAAGTGTACGCTCGTCGGAGTGGAAGCTATGGATATAGCGAGCGGCAACCCGTTGTCGGAGACGTCAATCCGCTTTGCGTAATCGAGAACTAGGCGCCTCCAGGAGCTCACCCACCCGAACGCCTCTCACCCACCCGGCACGCGGGCATGGCCTTGCCCCCCGATACGGAAGCGGCTCGCCGAACCAGCTCGACGGGGACATCAAGGAACACGGCCTCGTTCATCGACCTCTTGCGATCATGGACGCTGTCGGCGAGGCGGTCGCATCCAAGAACGACGCTCGGGCCTGATGCCCGGGAGTGTCGGCGTTCCGTCGGAATGAGTGGTCGGCCGTGGTCAGGTCGACCATCGGCAATCGGCCAATGCTATCCATCGCAATGTGCGTTTTGCGCCCGCCGGTCTTCTGGCGGACGTCGAAACTGCGATGCTTGGAGGCAGATGCTCTCAACGGCTGACTGTCCACGACCCTGAATCGCTGCGGTCGACACGCAAATCCTGGACCCTGTCGCGCATTGATCGCTGGTTCCCTCCGGACAGGCGTCCAGAGAATCAGATTGCGGCGGTCAACGCACCGCCTGCCGGTACAGGTGCCACGTCGCGTGGCCCAGCACCGGCATGACGACCGCCAGCCCGACGAAGGCCGGCAGGCAGCCCAGTGCCAGCGCCACCACCACGATCGCGCCCCACAGCATCATCGGGCCGGGGTTCGCCATCACCACGCGGATCGAAGTCTGCATCGCGGTGATCCAGTCGGTACCGCGGTGGAGCATCATCGGGAACGACACCACGCTCAGCGCCAGGGCGGTGACGGCGGACAGCAGGCCGACGGCGTTGCCCAGCACGATCATCTGCCAGCCCTCGGGCGTGGTGAACAGCAGGTTCGTGAATCCGGAAACCGAGTCCGGCTCCAGCCGGCCCAGTGTATGGTCGTAGACGAGCTGCGCCGCCCCCAGCCACAGCACATAGAGCGTCAGCATCAGCAGCCCGAGCGCCGCGATGGACCAGATCGCCTTGGACCGGAGGACGTCCAGCGTGTTGATCCAGGAAGCCGGCTGGCCCTGCTCGCGGCGTCGGCTCAGTTCATAGATGCCCACGGCGGCCAAGGGGCCGACGAAGGCAAGGCCGGCGACCAGCGGGTAGAACAGCGGCATGAGATCGCCGCCGAAGGACACGCGCGCGGCGACGAGACCGACCAGCGGGTAGATGATGCCGAGGAACAGCAACTGCGTCGGCGCTGCCAGGAAATCGCGCCAGCCGAGCGCCAGGGCATCCAGAAGCATCCCGGCATCGATGGGGCGGATGCGGATGTCCCTGGGGACGACCAGCATGTCGGCCAGCGGGGCTTGATGATCGGGCATGTACCAGCGGTGCGCCATGGCCGGACTCCTTACTTCCCATCCGGAGACGGGAGCGGGACTGTGTAGTGTCGCAGGGCGGCTCGATCCGGCGGACAGGGGGGACGGATCGGGTCACACGCATGGTGAAGGCTACACCCGGAGGGCACGGGGTGATTGCTGGGCATACGTATTAATGGCGTCGATGCCTCACCCCTTCCCCGACCCTCCCCCGCGTCGCGGGAGAGGGGGCTGTTGCCTTGCTGGTGTCGTGTTTGCTCTCCGGCAAGGGGGCGGCAAGGCGGGCAGGATCGCGGAGGGGACTGCCGTGCCTAGATTGCGGCCTGCTCGATCATGCGGTTGGCCTGGGTCATCTTCTCTGCCAGGTTGGTCGCCAGGATGCGATGAAGCAGCAGCGCCAGTTCCGGATCCTCGCGTTCCAGGCGGGCGAGTGTCGCGGCGGTCAGGCGGTGGATGGTGGCGGGGGTTTCGATCACCACGTCGGCGCCGCGGGCTTGGCCCAGCAGCAGGGCGATCTCGCCGACCACGGCGCCGGCGGTCATGGTGCGCAGACGCAAGGGGCGGCCGCCGGGCAGGGTGACCTGCACCTTCACCCGGCCGCGCCCGATGATGAAGACGTCGCTGGCCGCCTCGCCGGCGCGGATCAACAGGTCTTCGGGCTGCAGATGCAAGGTGTCGAGGGCGGCGACGGCATCGGCAAGGCGCGGGTGGGGACCGGTCATCGCCTGCAGGTGATGCAGCAGGGGGGCATCGGCGGCCGTACCATTGCCGGAACCGGCGTGGCCGGCCAGCAGCGCGTCCTCGCAGGCCTCCAGCGCATGGTCGAGGTCGGCTGCCCGGCGCAGCGCCGGATCGCGGTCGGGATCGAGGCCGCCGCGGCGGAAGGCGGTTTCGACCGCCGGGGGAAGGGCGCTGAGAACCAGCACCGCGCCGGCACCCTCCAGCAGGTTGCGGACGCGGCGGAAGACGCTGGCGGCGGCCGAGTCCATGCCCTTGATGTGACGGAAGTCGATGACGAGGAAGCGCAGAGGCCGCCAGCCCGGCCGCTCCAACCGCTCGCGGACCGGGGCGACGATCTGCTCCGCGGTGCCGAAGAACAGGTAGCCCTGGAGTTGGAGCGCCTCGATCGCCATGCCGGCGTTCGTCAGGTGCAGTCCGGCCGCAGGGCTGCGATCGACGCGGCTGCGCAGGTCGGCGCCGCTGTGGCGACTGCGGATCACCGGCAGCCGGGAGTAGCTGTAGACGAACATCGCCAGCGACACCGCCAGCCCGAGCGCCAGGCCCTCGATGAAGCCGACCCCGGCGATGGCCAGCACCACCGCCGCGACGATCAGCCACTCGGCCGGCGGCAGGCGGCGGCGGGCCCCGAACAGCCATTCCTGAAGCAGCTCGACGCCGAGAAACAGGATCAGCCCGGCGGTCAGGAACACCGGCGTCACCGACACCAGCCAGCCGGCGACGAACAGGCCGGCCAGGATGGTGGCGGCGGTGGCAAGCCCGGCGCCGCGGCCGGTGGCGCCGAGCCGGCCGGCCAGCAGGGTCATCCCCAGCCCGACATAGCCGGACGGCCCGCCGATCCCACCCGCCAGCAGGTTGGCGATGCCGGTGCAGCGCAGTTCGGCATCGGCGTCGATATCGCTGCCCCGGCCCTGTCCCCCGCCAGCGCGCTCCCCGTCAGGGCGCTCCCCTTCCGCGTGCTCGCCCTGGGCGAGTTCGATGCCGCTGACGTTCAGGAGCAGGCCGAGCATGCCCAGCACCGCCACCGACAGCATGGCCGGCAGCGCCGCCAGCACGCGGTGCCAGTCGGCCAGCGCCAGGATCTCCGTCGGCAACGGCACGCGCAGGGCCGCTCCTTCCGAGACGGACGGCAGCCATCCCCAGACGCGTGCCTGCGCCGTCGTCAGCCCGAAGGCCGGGAGAAGGGCGTGGAAGGCCAGCGCGGCGGCGAGCAACAGGCCCGGCATGGCGAAGGGGCTGTCGCTGCGCCGCATCGCCAGCAGCAGCAGGGCGGCCAGCGCGACCGCCGCCAGCATGGTGACGGCGATGGCCGGATCGGCGAGCCGCGGAAGCCCGTCGGCAAGGCCGTGCCGGCCGGTGATCATGACCAGCGCGCCCTCCACCAGCAGCCAGCCCGACCCGGCGAGGAAGCCCGCGACGACCGGATAGGGAAAGAAACGCACCAGCTTGCCCAGCCGCAAGTGGCCGACGAGCCAGAACAACGCGCCGGTGACCAGCGTGCTGCCGCCGAGAATCGCCAGCGCGGTCGCCACCTTGACCGCGTCGGGCGCGTCCCCGAGGTCGGTGGCCATGGCGGCCACGGTGGCGGCCAGGATGGCGACGCCGGTTTCCTGCACCAGGGCGACCGAGTTCGGCTGGGTGCTGCGCAGTGCCACCAGCAGGGCGAGGATGGCGGCACTGAGCAGCACCACGCCGACCCCGGCGCCGAGGCCCGATGCCAGCGGCCCGGCGAACAGCAGCGCCGCGATCGCCAGCCCGTTGCCGAGATTGTCGATGCCGGCGACCAGCCCGATCATCAGCGAAGCCGTCAGCCGCTTGCGCCGATGGTCGGGGGAGGGCGTGCGCGTGGTCTTCTCGAAGGCGGCGTCGCTCATGGGAGGGCGTGGGTCCGTCGTCTCTGGCGGGGGGCGGGTGGACAGTGAGCGGGTTTTGGCGGCGAAGGGCAAGAAACATCCGGTCACCACATGCGGCGGGCCGGTCCACCCGTCCGGCGCCTGCCCGCGCAAGGCGCCGGCCGCCGCTTTCCGGCGCTTTTTGCCGCCGCCGCCAACCATTGAAAAAGCCCCCGGTTTCCGTCTACGGTCGCGCGTCCCCTTGGAGTGAGTGCATGCGTGACATCACCCCCATCACGGTCGCGAGAGGCGACGGCATCGGCCCGGAAATCACCGACGCGGTGCTGCATGTGATGAACGCGGCAGGCGCGCGGCTCAAGGTGGAGGAGGTTCCGGCCGGCGAGGCGGTCTACAAGCGCGGCCATCCCGGCGGACTGGACGCCGCCGGCTGGGGATCGATCCGCCGCACCCGGGTCTTCCTGAAAGGCCCGATCACCATGCCGCAGGGCTACGGCAACAAGTCGCTGAACGTGGTCGCCCGCACCACGCTCGGGCTGTTCGCCAACGTGCGGCCCTGCGTGTCCTATCATCCCTATGTGCGCACGCGGCACCCGCGCATGGACGTGGTGATCATCCGCGAGAACGAGGAGGATCTCTACGCCGGGATCGAGCACCGGCAGACCGACGACGTGATCCAGTCGGTGAAGCTGATCTCCCGCCCGGGGTCGGAGCGCATCGTCCGCTACGCCTTCGATTTCGCCCGGTCCAACCATCGCCAGAAGGTGACGGCCTTCGTCAAGGACAACGTCATGAAGATGACGGACGGGCTGTTCCTGAAGATCTTCTACGAGATCGCCGCGGATTACCCGGAGATCAAGGCCGACCACATGATCGTCGACATCGGCGCCGCCCGGCTGGCCGACCAGCCGGAACGCTTCGACGTCATCGTCACCCTGAACCTGTACGGCGACATCGTGTCGGACATCGCCGCACAGCTCACGGGTTCGGTCGGGCTCGCCGGCTCCGCCAACATCGGCGAGACCTGCGCCATGTTCGAGGCGATCCACGGCTCCGCCCCGATGATCGCCGGGCAGGGCATCGCCAACCCGTCGGGGCTGCTGATGGCCGCGGTGATGATGCTGGTCCATATCGGCCAGGGCGACATCGCGGCGCGCATCCACAATGCCTGGCTGAAGACGATCGAGGACGGCGTCCACACCGCCGACATCTACGCCCGCGGCCTGGGGCGCGTGCGCGCCGGCACCCACGCCTTCGCCGATGCGGTGGTGGAGCGGCTGGGACAGACGCCGGTGACGATGGCGCCGGTCGGCTATTCCACCGCGCGGCCGGCCTACGACGGCTTGAACCGGCTGGCGCCGCGCGTCCGCGCCGTGAAGGAACTGGTGGGGGTCGACGTCTTCCTGCAATGGTCGGGCGGCGAACCGGACGATCTGGCGGAACTGATCCTGCCGCTGTCGACCGAGACGATGAAGCTTGCCACGATCTCCAACCGGTCGCAGCGGGTCTGGCCCGACGGCAACCTCGGCGTCTTCTGCACCGACCATTGGCGTTGCCGTTTCCTGTCGCAGAGCGGGCCGGTGCAGCACGGCGCCATCGTCGAGCTGCTGGGGCGGCTGGCCGATGCCGGCATCGACTTCACCCAGACCGAGAACCTGTGCAACTTCGACGGCAAGGCAGGCTTCTCGTCGCCGGGGCTGTGAGCGCGCGTGGCAGCCGGGAATAAAGGACCGGATGGAAGCGTCATCCCCGGTGACGACGCCAAAGCCGGACCCGACATGAGCCCCCCCGACATCGACGACCACGCCATCGCCGCGCATGTGCCGCGGCTGCGGCGCTACGCCACCGCCCTGGTGGGCAACCGGCCGGACGCCGACGATCTGGTGCAGGACTGTGTCGAGAAGGCGCTGGCCAACCGCCATGCCCTACGCGATCCGTCGAAGCTCGGCGGCTGGCTGATGACGATCCTGCACAACCTGTACATTTCCGGCCAGCGTGGCCGCCGCCGCCGCGGCACCGAGGTGCCGGTGGAGGAGCTGGCCGACGACATGGCGCTGAGCGCGCCGGCGGCCGACCGCGGCGCCGTGCGCGACTTCGTCCGTGCCTTCGCCCAACTGACCGACGAACACCGCACCATCCTGCTGCTGACGGGAATGGAAGGCCTGTCCTACCGCGAGGTGGCGGAGGTGCTGGAACTGCCGATCGGGACGGTGATGTCGCGGCTGGCCCGGGCGCGCGAAAAGCTGAGGACCCTGCTGGACGGCGGAGCGCAGCAGGTGGTGAGGAGGATCAAATGATGAGCGGCAACCGCAATCCGGTGACCGAGGCAGACCTGCACGCTTGGCTGGACGGCGAGTTGCCGGAAGAGCGCCTGGCCGAGGTCGAGCGCCATCTTGCCGACCATCCCGAAGACGCCCTGCGCCTGGAGCGTTACCGCGCGCAGCGCAGCCTGATGATGCAGAGCTTCGGGCCGCTGCTCGACCAGCCGCTGCCCGACCGGTTGACGCCGCCCTTCGCCGCCCGAGAGCCCGACGACAAACCCCCGCGGCGATGGGGTATGATCCGGGAGGCGACATGGGGCGCGGCATGGGGCAGGGGCTGGAGCCGTGCGGCCGTGGGCGGGCTGGCGGTCGCCGCCTCCCTGCTGGTGTTCGTCGCCGGCGGCGCCAGCGGCTGGCTGCTGCGCGACCGTGTCGGCTGGCATGCCGATCCGCTGACCGCCGCCTTCATCGCCGACGCCGTCGCCGCCCACCGCGTCTTCTCGGTCGAGGTCCGCCATCCGGTCGAGATCGGGGTCGACCAGGAGGCCCATCTGGTCAACTGGCTGTCGAAGCGGCTGGGCAAGAGCATGCGTTGCCCAACGGTCACACGTGGTGGCTATCAATTGATCGGCGGGCGGCTTTTGGCCGATTCCGCTGGCCCTGTGGCTCTTTACATGTACGAGGATGCGGCAGGGCGCCGCATCACGTTGTATATCCGGCCCTCTCCCAACACCTCCGGTTCCGCCTTCCGCTTCGCCCAGGACGACGGGCTCCGCGCTTTGTATTGGCAGGACAATGGGTTGGCGATTGCGGTCACTGGCGAGGCCGATCGCGACACCCTGTCCGGAGTGGCCGAGGAGGTGTATGGGAAAATGAATTCCTGATTCTACCCACGGAGTTATCAACAGGAATGTTGCCGCGCCCCTCTACCGTGAGCGGCCGTCATCTGGTAGCTTCGTCTCCGGCTGGCACAAAATGTTGCGGCTTATGGAAATCGGCGCTAGACCGTGACCCATCGGCCACAGCAGAACCGGACACCGGATCGGGAGTACTCGGGGATGAGTTGGACGGACGAGCGGATTCAACAGCTCAAGGATCTCTGGTCCCAGGGTTTGAGCGCGAGCGAGATCGCCGAGACGCTGGGAGACATCACCCGCAACGCCGTCATCGGCAAGGCCCATCGCCTGGGTCTGTCCGGCCGGCCGTCACCCATCAAGAAGAAGCCCACCCGCGGCGCCACCATCCTCGCCCTGACGGAGCGGATGTGCAAATGGCCGGTGGGCGATCCCAAGCACCAGGATTTCCACTTCTGCGGCAAGACGGCGCTGTCGGGCATGCCCTACTGCGCGGAGCATGCGGCGCTCGCCTACCAGCCGACCTCCGGCAGCAAGAAGCGCGACGAGGATCGCAACGTCGGCGCCGCCTGAACGGGCGGACGGCCATTCAAAAAGGCCCGCTCTCCGAGGGAGAGGCGGGCCTTTTTGTTGGGCGGGGCTCCGGGGTCTGTCCGGTGCTTCAATAAGCACCAGACAGACTCTATGGCGCGCGCCGCCGCGGCCTACTCCCGCTCCTGCGCGACGGGGTGGGGAGGGCACGGCGGGTTTCCACCCGCTGGCGCCTCGCGCAGCACCAGCACCATGCCGCTGTGCCCGGCCACGACCATCGGCGTGCCGGCCGGCCGGTCCGGCCCTTCCACCGGCCACAGCGTGTCGCCGACGAACAGTTTTCCGTGGCCGTTGACGATCGCCTCGGTCAGCACGACCTGACGGCCGATGAGTTGCCCCGCACGGTCGTTGATGCGCCCGGCATCCGCCGCGGCCACCCCCTTGCGCCGCCGGGCAAGGATGATGGCCGCCGACACCGCGGCGCCCGCCGCGATGGTGAAGAAGGCGGCTTCGTTGACCAACCCCCAGTCGCCCGACAGCGCGACGACCAGCCCGGTCAGCAGCGCCGCGCCGCCGAACCAGATCAGGAAGATGCCGGGGACCACCAGTTCGGCGGCGACCAGAAGCGCACCGGTCGCTCCCCACAGCATCGGCGACATCGTCAGATCCCGTCCGATTTCGGTGCGGATGGCGCCGACCAGGGGCCGGATGCCGCCGGCCGGACCGGGGAGCCACCGCGCGGCGGTACGGGATCGCGCGGCGGTGCGGCCTCCCGCATCAGCTCGCTCAGCCCGGCGAGCGCGCCGGCGACTCCGGCCAGCTCGACCGGAAGCACCATGGTCTTCTGGTTCGGCGACACGGCGAACGCCTTCAGCGCCTCCATGTATTTCTGGCCGAGGAAATAGCCGAGCGCCTGGGTGGACCCCTGCGCCACCGCTTCCGAGACCAGGCGGGTGGCCTTGGCCTCCGCCTCTGCCAAGCGCTCGCGCGCCTCGGCCTCCAGCTTGGCAGCCTCCAGCTTGCCTTGGGCGATGCGGATCTGGCTCTCCTTCTCGGCGTCGGCCTCCAGGATCTGGGCGCGGCGGTCGCGCTCGGCCTTGAGCTGCCTGCCCATCGCCTGGACGATGTCGGCGGGCGGCGTGATGTCGCGCAGTTCGATGCGCGTCACCCGCACGCCCCACGAGGCCGTCGCCTCGTCGACCGCACGAAGCAGGCTGGCATTGATCGCCTCGCGCTGGCTCAGCAACTCGTCCAGGTCCATGGATCCCATCACCGTGCGGGTGGTGGTCATCGCCAGCGTCTGGATCGCCCGTTGCAGGTCGCTGACCTCGTAGGTCGCCTTGACCGGATCGAGAACCTGGAAATAGAGAACGCCGTCGGCGACCACGGCGGCATTGTCCTTGGTGATGACGCTCTGCTCCGGAACGTCGACCACCGTCTCGCGCATGTCGACCTTCGCGCGGACCGAACTGATGACCGGGAAGATCACGTTGAAGCCCGGCGACAGCGTTTCCTGGTAGCGGCCCAGCCGTTCGACGATGTGATTGAAGCCCTGCGGAACGATCCGGACGCTGGTTATCGCCAGGACGACGACCAGGATGAAAGCCGCGATGACGAATAACCCGAGATCCATCGGTGGACCGCTCCGTTCGAGGATGGGCACCGCCGGGGTGCCCCCATCCGCATCATGCGGCTTTTCGCTCCGGGGGCAATGGCGCCGGCAGCCGCCTCAATAGTCGGTGGTGTCGTGCTTCAGTTGGACCAGATCGCCGTGCAGCAGCGACAGCATGAGCTGCACGACCACCTCGTGCACGATGACCGTATGGTGGTTGCCGGTGTCCTGCATCGCCTTGCGCAGGGACTCGCGGACGGCGGGAACGCCGGTGACGTCGATCAGCACGTCGAGCGCCTCGCCCATCCCGGCCAGATCCATCAGGTTGGTGGTCGTCCGGACACCGCGTTCACGGGCGAGGCGCATGCCCGCCACATCGGGGTCGAGATCGGCGACGCCTGCCACCTCGACGAAGGGCGCGTCCAGCAGCTTGCGCAGCAGCGGCGTGCCGGTCTCGCCGGCGCCGACGACGGCGACGCGGAACAGTTCGGTGGGCATCGGCTTGGGTCCTTCCTGAAGCAATAAAAAAAGCGGGGAGCCGAAACTCCCCGCCCGAACCCTAGCCGACCCGCGGTCCGGTTTGACCCGGACGCGGCGTCGCACCCTCGATGTCGAGGCCGGTGGTCTTACGACCAGGCGGCCATCTTCTTCTCGAGGTTGTCGGACAGCTTGTCCAGGAACTGCTTGGTGGTCAGCCACGGCTGCTGCGGGCCGATCAGGATGGCGAGATCCTTGGTCATGTAGCCGGATTCGACGGTCTCGACGCAGACGCGCTCAAGCGTCTGGGCGAACTTGACGACGTCCGGCGTGTTGTCGAACTTGCCGCGATAGGCCAGGCCCTGCGTCCAGGCGTAGATCGACGCGATCGGGTTGGTCGAGGTTTCCTTGCCCTTCTGGTGCTCGCGGTAGTGGCGGGTCACCGTGCCGTGGGCGGCCTCGGCCTCGACGGTCTTGCCGTCCGGCGTCACCAGCACCGAGGTCATCAGGCCGAGCGAGCCGAAGCCCTGCGCCACCACGTCCGACTCCACGTCGCCGTCGTAGTTCTTGCAGGCCCAGACGAAGCCGCCTTCCCACTTCAGGGCCGATGCGACCATGTCGTCGATCAGGCGGTGCTCGTAGACCAGGCCCTTGGCCTTGAACTGGTCGGCGTAGGTTTCGTCGAAGATCTTCTGGAAGATGTCCTTGAAGCGGCCGTCATAGGCCTTCAGGATCGTGTTCTTCGTCGACAGATAGACCGAGTAGCCGCGCTCCAGGCCGTACATGAAGCTGGAATGGGCGAAGCCCTCGATCGACTCGTCGAGGTTGTACATGCCCATCGCCACGCCGGCGCCGGGGAAGTCGTAGACCTCATGCTCGATCTTCTCGCCGCCCTCGGCCGCTTCCCACTTGATGGTCAGCTTGCCCGGACCCGGAACGACGAAGTCGGTGGCCTTGTACTGGTCGCCGAAGGCGTGACGGCCGATGATGATCGGCTTGGTCCAGCCCGGCACGTAGCGCGGGACGTTCGAGCAGACGATCGGCTCGCGGAAGACGGTGCCGCCCAGGATGTTGCGGATCGTGCCATTCGGCGACTTCCACATCTTCTTGAGGTTGAACTCCTTCACCCGCGCCTCGTCCGGGGTGATGGTCGCGCACTTCACGCCGACGCCATACTGCTTGATGGCGTTCGCGGACTCGACGGTGACCTTGTCGTCGGTCTTGTCCCGGTTCTCGATGCCGAGGTCGTAGTACTTCAGGTCGATGTCGAGGTAGGGCAGGATCAGCTTGTCTTTGATGAACTGCCAGATGATGCGCGTCATCTCGTCGCCGTCGAGTTCGACGATCGGATTGGCTACCTTGATCTTGGTCATTGGTGCGAGATCTCCCCGAACGGGTAAGGGCGGTGTCATTCCTTGGGAGCCGGGCGCGTCGTCCAGCGGGCGCTTGTTGCCGGGGAGCATGCCGCATGGGTGGCTCCCCGGTACCCCGGGCGGAAATCAATCGCGGTTATATAGCATCGCCACGTTGCCGAAAGGAAGGCACGGCGGCGGTCTCCGGCGCCGATGTCGCAGGAATCTGCTTGCAAAGCAGCGGTTTGGCCGGCGATGATGATCAATTGGTATTACCGGTTACCCGGCCGGGGCCGTGGCGACGGCCGAATGCCGCGCGCGACGGGCGGAGCCGTCCGCCGCGGCAGCGGCCGCCATCCCCAGGGCGGTTCACTCCGCGGCCGACTCCGCAGCGCACATCGACCGGGGGGGCGCCGGCACGCTGCCGGCCTTGGCGGCAAGCTCGCGCTCGGCGTCCAGCATGTAGTCTCGGGTCAGCGGAACGGCGTTGAGGGAGCGGGCGACCTGCACCTGGAACACCATGTGGCCCTGAAGCCGGAAAGCCAGTTCGGAGCCGGCGAGGTAGAAATCCCACATCCGGCAGAATCGCTCGTCGTACAGCGCCCGCACCTCGTCGCGCCGGGCGTCGAAGCGCTGGCGCCAATGGCGCAGCGTTTCGGCGTAGTGCAGCCGCAGCACCTCGACGTCGGTGGTCAGCAGGCCCGATTTCTCGATGACCGGCAGGACTTCCGACAGGGCGGGCGAATAGCCGCCGGGGAAGATGTACTTGCGCATCCAGGCATTGGTGCTGCCCGGCCCGTCCAGCCGCCCGATCGAATGGATCAGCGCCACGCCGTCCTCGTGCAGCATGTCGCGGACGGCGTTGAAATAATCGCGGTAATGCGGCACGCCGACATGCTCGAACATGCCCACCGACACGATGCGGTCGAAGGCGCCGCGGTTGGCTGCGGCGAACTCGCGGTAGTCGCGCAACTCGAAGGTCACCAGATCCTCAAGCCCGGCGTCCCGCGCCCGGCCCTGGGCAACCGCCAACTGCTCCGATGACAGGGTGATGCCGGTGACCCTGGCGCCGGTGTGCCTGGCCAGATACAGCGCCATGCCGCCCCAGCCGCAACCGATGTCCAGGACCCGGACGCCCGGCTCCAGCAGGAGCTTGGCGGCGATGTGCCGCTTCTTGGCTTCCTGCGCGTCGTCCAGCGAAATGCCGGGCGTCGGGAAATAGGCGCAGGAATACTGCATGTCGCGGTCGAGGAAGAGCTGGTACAGCTCCTTGGACAGGTTGTAGTGGTGCTCGACGTTGTGCCGCGACCGGCGCATGGGATTGTACTGCTGAAGGCGGCGCAGCAGCGGCGCCACAGACTCCGCCATGCGGCCGAGCGCGCCCTGGACCTCGGCGCCGCTCATCACCATCGCGAGCAGGTCATAGATGGTTCCCCCCTCGATGGTCATCCGGCCGTCCATGAAGGCTTCGCCGAACTTCAGGCGGGGGTTCACGATCAACTCGCGTTCGATCGCGCGATCGTGCAGCCGGATGGTCAGCTTCGGCGGACCCGATCCGATCCTGTGACGCTTTCCATCGGCGGTGACGAGGTCGAGCGTTTCGTCGCCCATGGCGGCGGCCAGCAGACGAACCAATAGCATACCGAACTCCTTGCGCGGTGCCGGTTCAAGGATGACGCGCAGGGAGGGGTGCGACAATCTGGCAATCGGTCAGGACTGCTACCCAATTCGGACATCGCTGACCTCTTGCCTGTCGACCGGAGGAGCGCGCAAACGCTCACGGGCCGGGAATGCGAAAAGCCGCCCGGCCCCGGACGGGGCGGGCGGCTTTCGGACGAGCGGTGCGACGATGCAGCGGCGCCGGCTATCCGGTCGCCGCTGCGGGGCAGGGCGGTCAGCCCTGCTCCTCTTCGGTCGCGGTCTCTTCGACGAAGGTCTCTTCTTCCTCGTCGTCGTCGCGCAGGTCGGCGGCGGTGATCATGCCACCGCGCTGGGCCTGCAGTTCGGCCTCTTCGGCCGACCGGGCGACGTTCACCGTGACGGTGATCGACACTTCCGGATGCAGGACGACGCGCAGCTTGAACAGCCCCAGCGTCTTGATCGGGGTGTCGATCTGGACCTGCTTGCGGTCGACCGAATAGCCGGCCGCGGTCAGGGCATCGGCGACGTCGCGGGTGGTCACCGAACCGTAGAGCACGCCGGTCTCGGCGGCCTGGCGGATGACGACCACCGTCACGTCGGTCATCTTGCCGGCGACCTGCTCGGCGTCCTTGCGGCGCTCGAGGTTCATCGCCTCAAGGTGGGCCTTCTGCTTCTCGAAGACCGCCAGGTTCGCCTTGGTGGCGCGCATGGCCTTCTTCTGCGGCAGCAGATAGTTGCGGGCGAAGCCGGGCCGAACCTTCACGACCTGGCCCATCTGGCCGAGCTTCTCGACCCGCTCCAGCAGAATAACTTCCATCACTCGTCCTCCTGACCGGGGGCCGCGGGGGAAAACCGGCGGCGCAGCCCGATCCATTGCTCGATCATGCCCAGGCCGACCAAAAGCAGGATCGGCCACCCGAAGAGAAACAGCATCATGTAGAAGCCGACCAGGATCAGCGTGCGTGCCGACCGCCGGCTGGCGACTACATGGACCACCGAAAGCCCGGCGAAGGCGAACGGTACCGCCAGGATCAGCGCCAGATTGACCGCCAGGAACCCTGCGGTTCCCGGTGCGGCCGTCGCCGCCAGGACCGACACCGCGAACAGCGGTGCCAGCCAGTTCGGCAACTCCAGCTCTGCCAGGCGCATCGCGGGACGCCGGTTGCGGCCGAACCGCATCAGCGCCCCCTGCGCCAGCACTGCGTTGACGATGGTCATGACAAGCCATGACACCGCCACCAGTCCCGGCAGGATGGCAGCCACCCAGAAATCCGCGGGATCCGGGGCCTCCTGGCCCTGCATGCGGAACGCCGGCTCGAAAATCCGGGCCAGCGTCTGACGCATCATTCCTTCCAGCCCGCCGGGCTGGTCGAACGTCAGGATCACCGCGGCGAGCAGCGCCGCCACCCCCAGCCCGGTCAGGCCCATCAGGACCCGTCCGGGCGGATACCATTCGAGGTTTCCATCCTCGCGCAGGCGCGCCAGCAGGGACTGCCGGACCACCAGGATGGCCGGGGCAGCCCCGGTCACCAGGTAGGACAATCCCACCAGCGCGCTGCCGGAGGTTCCCATGAACACCGATGCACCGCCGGCAAGGCCGGCAAGCACGACGGCGGGCGTCCCGAGCCACAGCCCCGTCAGGAACAATGGCAACGGAGCCAGGTAGCCCAGGATCAGCGCACCCATACCGCCGAACATCACCGACAGGTAGAAGGCCGCGCTGACCAGACCGCCGCCGACGGCGACCACCACCGGCAGGGCCGGACCCAGGGCCATTGGGAACCCCTTGAGAAACCTTCCTTGAGAAACCGTCGCCGAAGATATTCGGCCGTTGCCGGGCTTACTTCACCACGTAGGGGAGAAGGGCCAGGAAACGGGCGCGCTTGATGGCGCGGGCCAGCTCACGCTGCTTCTTCGTCGAGACCGCGGTGATGCGGCTCGGGACGATCTTGCCGCGCTCGGAGATGAAGCGCGACAGCAGCTTGACGTCCTTGTAGTCGATCGCCGGAGCGTTCGCGCCGGAGAACGGGCAGGTCTTGCGGCGGCGGAAGAACGGGCGACGGGCACCGCCGGTGCGGGCCGGAGCGGCCGTGGTCTGCTTGTCGCTCATTTACGCGGTCTCCCCTTCGGCGGCGGCAACGTTTTCCTGGCGGCGCGGCGGACGCGGGCCGCGGTCGTCGAAGCGGCGCGGACCGCGGTCGCCGCGCTCACCGCGCTCGCCACGCTCGTTGCGGCTCTGCATCATCGCCGACGGGTTCGCATCGAGGCTGTCGACGCGGACGGTCATGAAGCGCAGGACGTCTTCGCTGATGGTCATGTTCCGCTCCATCTCGGCGACGGCGGCGGCCGGCGCGTCGATGTTCAGCAGGGTGTAATGACCCTTGCGGTTCTTCTTGATCTTGTAGGTGAGGGTCTTCAGACCCCAGTACTCGTTCTTGGCGATCGTGCCGCCGTTGTCACGGACGATCTGCGAGAACTGCTCGGTGAGCTGCTCGGCCTGGGCGGCCGAGATGTCCTGGCGTGCGATCAGCACGCACTCGTAAAGTGCCATTGCACTCCCCATGGCTGTTCATGGTCCGGCGCTGGGTCAGATCCCTCATGGATCGGGTCAGCCGCCCGGGCCTAGCCGACGGCGGACCGCCGGCAAGGAGTTATGAAGCGGCGCAGTATGCACAGGCCGGCCGGGGTAGCAAGGGAAATTAGGGACAGCTCCAGCGCGATCGAAACGGCGCGGGTGGAGGGGATGGGGAGCGTCGCGGCCGGCCCCCTTTGGCCAGCTCGGCCTCTGCTGGGTAACGCCAGCGCCACCTCGGCTATCGCTCAGGATAAAGTTGCTCCACATTTGAACCAAGTGCAATCCAGAGCTGCGATTGCCATGTTGCGCTGGTCGCCACCGGCAACGCTCCCGCTGGGGCGGGGCCGGGCAGCCATCGCAACCGGCGCCACGGCGGCGCCTGGGGGGAAGATCATGCGCAACACCGCGTTGCCATACAATGTCGTGGAGTTGAGGGGGCTGGCCTGCATCCTGCTGGTCGCCTATCACGTGGTCGGGATCCCCGGATCGGGCATGCAGGTGTCCGACGGGTCGATCTACCGCTATGCGACGGACAGCTTCGAGCTGATCCGCATGCCGCTCTTCACCTTCATCTCCGGCCTGGTCTACGCCCTGAAGCCGGCGCGGGCAGACCAGCTTTCGACCTTCTTCCTGAAGAAGCTGCGGCGCCTGGGCCTGCCGTTCCTGCTGGTATCTGCGGCCTTCTACCTGCTGCAAACCAAGACGCCGGGCGCCCATGCCACCGGCGCTCCCGACTCGATGTGGCAGATCTATGTCTTCCCCTATGCGCATTTCTGGTACCTGCAGGCGCTGTTCCTGATCTTCGCCGCGGTCGGCCTGCTCGACGCCCTGCGGCTGATCGAGCGGCCGCTCGGATTCGCCCTGGCCATGGCCGCCGCCGTTGCCGCCTGCCTGACGGTCCATACCGAAGCCAACGTCTTCTCGGTGAACGAGGCGTGCTTCCTCTTCCCGCATTTCCTGCTCGGTGTCGGCGTCACGCGCTTCCGTTCGCTGGTGCCGGTGCGGGCGCTGCTGGGGGTGGCCGGCGTGGCGCTGGGGCTCGGGGTGGCACTGCACCAGGCGTCGCTGTGGGGGCTTCTGCCGCATTTCGGCTGGAACAGCAGCGTCGCGCTGCTGTGCGGCATGGGCGGCGCCGTGACACTGCTCCACGCCATGCCGCACAGCCGGACCTTCCGGACCGTCGGCAAGTCGTCCTACGCGATCTATCTCTACCACGCGATGTTCGCCGCGGCGGCGCGGGTGGTGCTTCACAAGCTGGGGGCCGGGGACGGCCTCGTCTTCTGCGCGGCGCTGCTGGCCGGCATCGCCGGGCCGATGGTGCTGGAGGCGCTGGCCCAGCTCCGGCCCTGGTCGCGGGCGGCGCTGGTGGGCAAGGCGTAGCCGCGCCGGTCCTCTGCTGAACATCCTTTGCCGAACATCGGGGGCGTTCCAAGACCGGACGCCCCCGCTTCATGAGCCGGACAGCAGCCGCCCACGTACAACGCCGGTGAAACGGCGCTTTTTTTCCGGGCTTCCGACTTTATTCGTACCTTTTTATCGCCGGTCCGGCGCGTTGGTCATCGCGCATCGCTTGACTTGCCCAAAAGTGAGGGTATGACTGTCGCCCAATCCATGGTGCCGCCGCAGGGGGCGGGGCGCTTTCATCCAGGGTTTCATCGAAGCATGACCAGGGCGTTCGTCTTTCCGGGGCAGGGCAGCCAGGCCGTCGGCATGGGCCGCGAACTCGCCGAGGCGTTCGAAGTCGCTCGTCACACCTTCGAAGAGGTTGACGACGCGCTGAACCAGCGGCTGTCGCGCCTGATGGCCGAAGGGCCGGAAGCCGACCTGACCCTGACCGAGAACGCGCAGCCGGCCCTGATGGCGGTCAGCATCGCGGTGATGCGGGTGCTGGCGAGCGAGGGCGGGGTCGACCTGTCCAAGCATGCCGCCTTCGTCGCCGGCCATTCGCTGGGCGAGTATTCCGCGCTCTGCGCCGCCGGCGCCTTCACCCTGGCCGACACCGCGCGCCTGCTGAAGCTGCGCGGGCAGGCCATGCAGAAGGCCGTGCCGGTCGGGCAGGGCGCCATGGCTGCCCTGCTGGGCGCCGACCTGGAGCAGGCGCAGGCGATCGCCGACGATGCGGCCCAGGGCGAGGTCTGCAGCATCGCCAACGACAATTCGGCCGGCCAGGTGGTGATTTCCGGCAGCGCCGACGCCATCGACCGCGCGATCACGCTGGCGGCGGAGCGCGGCCTGAAGCGCTCGGTCCGCTTGCCGGTGTCGGCGCCCTTCCATTGCGCGCTGATGCAGCCGGCCGCCGACGCCATGGCCGAGGCGCTGGCCGCCGTCACCATTTCGGCGCCGGTCGTGCCGGTGGTCGCCAACGTCACCGCCGCGGCGGTGTCCGACCCCAACGCCATCCGCCGCCTGCTGGTGGAGCAGGTGACGGGCATGGTGCGCTGGCGCGAATGCGTGCTCTTCATGAAGGAGCAGGGGGTGGAGCGGCTGGTCGAGGTCGGGTCGGGCAAGGTGCTGGCCGGATTGACCAAGCGCATCGACAAGGACCTGACGGCGATGTCGGTCGGCGCGCCGGCGGACGTCGAGTCGTTCCTGAAGACCCTCTGATACGAACAGCCTCGTGAGGCCATCCATGTTTGATCTGACCGGCAAGTCGGCCCTCGTCACCGGCGCGTCCGGCGGCATCGGTGCGTCGATCGCCCGTGCCCTGCATGCCCGCGGCGCCAGCGTCGCCCTGTCCGGCACCCGCGTCGCCCCTCTGGAGGCCCTGGCCGCCGAACTGGGCGAGCGCGCCTTCGTGGTGCCCGGCAACCTCGCCGATGCCGCGGCGACCGAACAGCTTGCCAAGGATGCCGAGGCGGCGCTGGGCAAGATCGACATCCTGGTGAACAACGCCGGGCTGACCCGCGACCAGATCGCGATGCGCATGAAGGACGAGGATTGGCAGGCCGTCATCGACGTCAACCTGACCGCCGCCTTCCGGCTGTCGCGCGCCGCGATGCGCGGCATGATGAAGCGCCGTTGGGGCCGCATCGTCAACATCACGTCGGTCGTCGGCGTCACCGGCAATCCGGGCCAGGCCAACTATGCCGCGTCGAAGGCCGGCCTGATCGGCATGTCGAAGGCCCTTGCCGCCGAGCTCGCCTCGCGCAACATAACCGTTAACTGCGTCGCGCCGGGGTTCATCACCACGGCCATGACCGACGCCCTGAACGACGAGCAGAAGCAGAAGCTGCTCCCCGCCATTCCGGCCGGCCGCATGGGCCAGCCGGAGGAGATCGCCGCCGGGGTCGTGTACCTCGCGAGCGACGAGGCCGCCTACGTCACAGGCCAGACGCTGCACATCAACGGCGGCATGGCCATGATCTGACGGCGGTATCGCCACAGGTGAAGAGCGACACCAGCCACGCCCGCGCGGGCGCTGGTCAAGGCTGTCGAAATGTGTTATCGGACGGGGCTTTTCGCGGCAGGACGGCACGTTCTTCGCGTGTTGCTCCGACCGGATTATCCCGAGCGGTTTCAAGGATTGGAAGGTCTTAAAAGATGAGCGACATCGCCGAGCGCGTGAAGAAGATCGTTGTGGACCACCTGGGTGTCGAGGAGTCGAAGGTGGTGGAGAACGCCTCCTTCATCGACGATCTGGGCGCCGACAGCCTCGACACCGTCGAGCTGGTCATGGCCTTCGAGGAGGAGTTCGGTGTCGAGATCCCGGACGACGCCGCCGAGAAGATCCTGTCGGTGAAGGACGCCATCGACTTCATCAAGGCCAACGCCGCCGCCTGATCGGGCCGCGGGCGTTAGCCCCCGAGGGCCAGGCGAGCCGCCGCACACCACCGATCGGGTGCTGAGCGACGCGGGGCCTGGCCGTCGACGACACCGTCGTCGACGAGTTTGTGCGAGGAAAGGTCAAGGAACAGCCTCATGAGACGTGTCGTCGTCACCGGCCTCGGACTGGTCACGCCGCTGGGTGTCGGCCATACGCTGAACTGGGAGCGGCTGATTTCCAGTCAATCGGGAATCCGCGCGATCACGAGGTTCGACGCCTCCGACCTGGCCTCCAAGGTCGCCGGGCAGGTCCCGCGCGGCACCGGCGACGGCGATTTCGACGCCGACGCCTTCGTGCCGCCGAAGGACCAGCGCAAGATGGATGACTTCATCATCTTCGCCATCGCCGCGGCGCACGAAGCCATCAAGGATTCCGGCTGGGCTCCCCAGACCGACGAGGAACGCGAGCGGACCGGCGTCATGGTCGGGTCCGGCATCGGCGGCCTTCCGGGCATCGCCGACGGTGCGGTCACCCTGCACGAAAAGGGTCCCCGCCGGCTGTCGCCCTTCTTCATCCCGGCCTGCCTGATCAATCTGGCCTCCGGCCACATCTCGATCCAGCACGGCTTCAAGGGTCCCAACCATGCGGTCGTCACCGCCTGCTCGACCGGCGCGCACGCCATCGGCGATGCCGCCCGTCTGATCATGCTGGATGATGCCGACGTCATGATCGCCGGCGGCACCGAGGCGGCCGTCAGCCGTCTGGGCGTCGGCGGTTTCGCCGCCATGCGCGCGCTGTCCACCAACTTCAACGACACGCCCGAGAAGGCGTCGCGCCCGTACGACAAGGACCGCGACGGCTTCGTCATCGGCGAGGGCGCCGGCGTCGTGGTGCTGGAGGAGCTGGAGCACGCCAGGAAGCGCGGCGCCACCATCTATGCCGAGGTCGTCGGCTACGGCATGTCGGGCGACGCCCACCACATCTCCGCCCCGGCGGAGGATGGCAACGGCGGCTTCCGGGCGATGCGCAACGCGCTGAAGCGTGCCGGCCTCGCCCCGTCGGACATCGACTACGTCAACGCCCACGGGACATCGACGCCGCTCGGCGACGAGATCGAACTGGGCGCCGTGCGGCGCCTGTTCGGCGAGTCCATGGACAAGCTTGCCATGTCCTCCACCAAGTCGGCGATCGGCCATCTGCTGGGCGCCGCCGGTGCGGTCGAGGCGATCTATTCGATCAAGGCGATCAACCACGGCGTCGTTCCCCCGACGCTCAATCTGGAAAACCCGTCCGAGAGCTGCCAGGGCGCGAATCTGGTGCCGAAGGTCGCGCAGGAGCGCCGCGTGCGCGCGGCCCTGTCGAACTCCTTCGGCTTCGGCGGCACCAACGCGTCGCTGGTGTTCAAGGAATTCGTGTGAGCCGGTTCCGAGCGCCGCCAGGGGCGGCGGCGTCGAAGAGGTGAGTGATGGGCTGGGGTCTCCGGATCGTTGCGGGGACGCTGGCCCTTGCGGTCGGCTCCGCGGTGGGAATCGGCTATTGGGGGTTCGAGCGCTACACGGCGTCCGGACCGCTTGAGCAGCCGGAAGCCGTCGTCGTGCCTCGCGGCAGCGGGCTGGAGGCCATTGCCATCACGCTCGGCGACGCCGGGGTGATCGGCTCGCCCCTGGTCTTCGTCGCGGCGGCCAAGCTGACCGGCTCCTTTCGTGACCTGAAAGCCGGCGAGTACCAGTTTCCGGCGGGCATCAGCATCGAAGGCGTCCTGGAGCAGATGCGCCAGGGCCGGACCGTCGTCCGCCGTTTCACGGTACCGGAGGGGCTCACCGCCGCGCAGGTGGTGGCCCTGCTGGCACACGAAACCGCCCTGACCGGGGACATCGCCAAACCGCCCAAGGAAGGCTCCCTGCTGCCGGAGACCTACCATTACTCCTACGGCGACAGCCGGGCCGCGCTGGTCGAGCGCATGCAGGCGGCGATGAGCAAGACGCTGTCGGAAGCCTGGGCGGAGCGCGATGCCAATCTGCCGCTGGAAACGCCGCAGCAGGCGCTGACGCTGGCCTCGATCGTCGAGAAGGAAACCGGAATCGCCACCGAGCGGCCGAAGGTCGCAGGCGTCTTCGTCAACCGGCTGGAAGCGGGGATGAAGCTGCAGTCCGATCCGACGGTGATCTATGCGCTGACCGACGGCGGCGGCGAGCTTGGCCGGGCCTTGACCCGCAACGACTGGAAAACCGACTCGCCCTACAACACCTACCAGGTGAACGGCCTGCCGCCGGGACCGATCGCCAATCCGGGCAAGGCGTCCATCCAGGCGGTCATGAAGCCGGAGCGCCACGACTTCCTGTATTTCGTTGCCGACGGCACCGGCGGACATGTGTTCGCGAAGTCGCTGTCCGACCACAACCGCAACGTAGCCAAATGGCGGGAGTTCCAACAGAACCGCCAGCCGGACCATGGCGAATCGTCATCGGAGTGATGGCCGATCGCCGATAACGTTCCGCTTGGTTGCACGCCTCCCGGTTTTTCGACAGTCTTTGCACCGCGGCAACGCGTGCACAAACGAGATGGGGAGTGTGATGGGCGTGGATAACGAGCAGCGCATCCGTGAACGCGCTTACGCGATCTGGCTGGACGAGGGTTGTCCGCACGGCAGGGATTCGGAACATTGGCTCCGGGCCGAGCAGGCACTCGCCGACGATGCCGCTGGTCTTCCCGACCTGTCGCCAGTGGTCGCGGAGGTGAAGGCGCCGCGCAAGGCGGCCGCACCGAAGACGGTCGCGCCAAAGGCAGCCGGCCCGTCCAAGAGCGTCAAGGCCGAGGAACCGGCAGTCGCCGCGGCTGAGCCCCCCAAGGCGCGCAAACCGCGTGTTCGCAAGACGGTGACGGCCTGAGGGCCGTCACAAGGTTCCCCACCCGCGCCGCTCAGGCGGCGTTGGAAGCCGGCGACAGCGACATGTTGGAGATGACCATCACGCCGGCGGTCGAACCGTAGGACTTGCGGGCGTCGCGCATCCGTTCCAGCGACTCCAGCAGGCTTTCGGCGGCGAAGCCGGGCGTCAGTGCCGCCAATTCCTGCTCCGTCAAGTCGATGAAGGCGTCCAGCAGGCGCGCGTGGATGCGGCTGGCCTTGCGAACCTCGTCGGCGACCTTTTGTGCGGGCATGAATAGCTCCCTTGGTGTCGGGTGGATGTAAATCGTTGATAGGGCGTCTTTCGGGGATCAAGCGTTCCCGCGGGTGGATTAAGCGTCCATCAAGGTTAAAAGAACTTTAAATGCCATATAAATCCGTCTGGGATTAAGAATTACCACTTCGGATACTTGAACAGGCATTGTCGCCGTCGCGGTGATCCGCGAACGGCGCCGTCGGCGTTTCTGCCGCCACGCCTCCGCTTCAAACGGGCCGCAGCCTGTGGATGCGGTCCTATCCCAAGCGCAGGACCGCGGGCTTCATGAACCCGATTTCATGGTCGGGTCAGGTTCGGGACAGGGGTCGACGGCTATGGTCATAACCGTGACGCGGTCGGGCCAGCCCCCCTGAAACACCGGCCGGTCATCCAGAGCGTCTTCTCTTCTGGTGTCTCTTCCCGATGGTCCCCTGCCATCGGACAGTAGCGTCCGGGCCTCCCGTTTGCCTCCGGACGAAACCTCTCGGCGGAGTGCGCCGGCGGCCGTCATCCGGCCGACGTTGCCCCCCACCCAAGGCCGCCGGTCCCGGCGCGCTCCGCCGTCCCTTCTCCCGAAGCTCCCCGACGATCCTCGCAGGCGCATGCCCCTGGCCCCCGGTCCGGCGGTGGGATCGAGGAGCGGCTTGACGCCGAAGCCGCCAACCGGCTTTCTGTGGATCATCCAAGGCTTTGCAATAGCGTCCCGCCCGTGCGCCCTGCCATCCTGTTCCCGCTTTTCAAACCGGTCACAGCACTTCCCGGCCTCGGTCCCCGGTTGGGCAAGCTGGTGGAGAAGCTGGCCGGCGCCCATGTCGTCGACCTGTTGTGGCATCTGCCCTGCGGCATCGTCGACCGCCGTTTCTCGCCCAGGATCGCCGATGCCCCCCACGGGCGGATCGCCACGCTCACGGTGCGCATCGATTCGCACGCCCCGCCGTTGAACTCGCGCCATCCCTACAAGATCCGCTGCACCGACGAGACCGGCGTGCTTGAGCTGGTCTATTTCCATGTGCGCGGCGACTGGCTGTCCAAGCAGATCCCGTCAGGCTCGACCATGGTGGTGTCGGGAAAGGTCGAGTGGTTCAACGACACCGCCCAGATCACCCATCCCGACGCCGTCGTCCCGGTCGATTCCAAGGATGAACTGGAACTGGTCGAGCCGGTCTATCCCATGACCGCCGGCCTCCCTGCCAAGACGTTGCGCAAGGCGGTTCGCGCGGCGCTGACCGAGGTTCCGGAGCTTGCCGAATGGCAGGATGCCGCCTGGCTGGCCCGCCGCAACTGGCCGCGCTGGGACGAGGCGCTGAAGCGCGCCCATACGCCGGACGACGAGGCCGACCTGGCCGCCACCTCGCCGGGCCGCTCGCGCCTCGCCTACGACGAGCTGTTGGCCAACCAGCTCGCGCTGATGCTGGTCCGGGCCAGCCAGCGGCGTCTGGCCGGCCGGGTGACGCGGGGGGACGGTGCCAGGCGGCAGGCGGCGCTGGCGGCGCTGCCCTTCGCCCTGACGGGCTCCCAGGCGGCGGCGCTGGAGGAGATCTACGCCGATATGGCGGCGGAGCGGCGCATGCTGCGGCTGCTGCAGGGCGACGTCGGCAGCGGCAAGACGGTCGTGGCGCTGATGGCCATGCTGAACGCGGTCGAGGCGGGCGGCCAGGCGGCACTGATGGCGCCGACGGAAATCCTTGCCCGCCAGCATGCCGAGAGCCTGGCGCCGCTCTGCAGGGCCGCCGGCGTCGAGATCGGGCTGTTGACCGGCCGCGACAAGGGCAAGGCCCGGCAGGCACTGCTCGACCGCCTGGCGTCGGGCGAACTGCCGCTGCTGATCGGCACCCACGCCCTGTTCCAGGAGGATGTCGCCTTCAAGGATCTGGCGCTGGCGGTGATCGACGAGCAGCACAGGTTCGGCGTGCACCAGCGTCTGCAATTGTCCGGCAAGGGGCGGGCCGTCGACGTCCTGGTGATGACGGCGACGCCGATTCCGCGCACGCTGACGCTCACCGCCTATGGCGACATGGACGTGTCCCGCCTGACCGAGAAGCCGGCGGGCCGCAAGCCGGTGCAGACCGTGACCATCGCGCTCGACCGACTGGAGGAAGTGGTCCTCGGCATCCGCCGCAAGGTCGCGGAAGGCGCGCGGGTCTACTGGGTCTGCCCGCTGGTCGACGAATCCGAACAGACCGACCTGGCGGCGGCCACCGAACGGCACGCGTTTCTGCGGGCGAGCTTCGGCGATCGCGTCGGCCTGGTCCACGGTAAGATGCGCGGCCCGGACAAGGACGCCGTGATGGCGGCCTTCGCGGCCGGCAGCCTCGACGTGCTGGTGGCGACCACGGTGATCGAGGTCGGCGTGAATGTGCCCGAGGCGACGGTGATGGTGATCGAGCATGCCGAACGGTTCGGCTTGGCGCAGCTTCACCAGTTGCGCGGCCGGGTCGGTCGCGGCGAGAAGCCGTCGAGCTGCCTGCTGCTGTTCGAATCGAACCTGACCGAGACGGCGCGGGCACGCCTGAAGACCCTGCGCGACACCGAGGACGGCTTCGTCATTGCCGAGGAGGACCTGCGGCTCCGCGGCGCCGGCGAGGTGCTCGGCACCCGCCAGTCGGGACTGCCAGGCTTCCGACTGGCCGATCTGGCGGTGCATGGGGAGTTGCTGGCCGTCGCCCGCGACGACGCGCGGCTGGTGGTGGAGCGCGACCCCGACCTGGTCAGCCCGCGCGGCCAGGCACTGCGGACCCTGCTTTACCTGTTCGAGCGCGAGGCAGCGGCCAAGACCTTGCGTTCCGGCTGATCCTCTTCGACCAGCGCCGGCCGGCGGTCGGGCGGAACGACGATGCCGCCCGACATCACCAGCTTCAGCCCGTCCTCGACCGTCATGTTGAGAACCGTGACGTCACGCCGCGGCATCATCGCCAGGTAGCCGGCGGTGGGCGGTGCGCAGGGGATGAAGACGTTGACGAACTCGTCACCATGGCCGCCCAGTTGTGCCTGCACCTCGGGATGGGCGCTGCCGGTGATGAACCCCAGCGACCAGACACCGGGACGCGGATACTGCACCACCACCACCTCGCGGAAGGCGTTGGATTTCTTGGCGAGCACTGTCTCGAAGATCTGCTTGACCGCGCCGTAGACGGACCGGACCACCGGCATGCGCCCGACGACCCCTTCGCCGACCCCGAGCACGAGCCGGCCGACATAGCCGGCGGCGAAAGCGCCGATCAGCGTGACCACCACGATCACCACCAGCACGCCGATGCCGGGGATCGAGAAGGGCAGGTAGTTTTCGGGATTGTAGGCGCTGGGGATGAAGGGCCGGATATAGCCGTCGATCAGCGAAACGACCCACCACGCGATATAGGCGGTGATGGCGATCGGTGCCGTGACCAGGATGCCGGCGAGAAAATAGGCGCGCAGGCGCCCGATCAGCCCGATGCCTTCACGTCGGGGGCGCACCGGTTCCAAATCCTGGCCGGCCTTGTCCGTCTGATCGCCGCTCACGCCTGTCCATCCGCTGAGAGTCCGCCGGCGCCATAGTGGGGCAAGCGCGGGTCTTGCTCAACCGCGCTGTGCGCTCCGATGGGATGCCGGCTTATCCGAGAAGGGCGCTGGTCAGCGCGCAGAGCAGGGTGACCGCGCCGGCGATGGCGGCACCATCGACGTGGTTGGGAAAGGCGCCCCAGAACTCCTCCTTGGAGAGCGGTTCCGGTGCGTCGAATTCGTCCATCGACAGGCCGGCGGCCATGCCGCCGCAGGTGCGCTCGGCAATGGCGCCGGACAGGTGGGCCATGGCGACGGCGAGATAGCAGAACTTCGTGAAGTCCAGGAGGAAGTCGAGCGTGCCGCTCGCCTCGCCCAGCGGCGTCATGGTGAAGCCGGTGGCGGCGACCGTGCTCGCCATGGCGATCGATGCGGCCAGGGGGATCAGGGCTACGGAAAGCAGGCGCTGCGCGTCGACGCTGCGGGCGGTGGGCACGGCGAGGAAACGGGAAACGGACGAGCGGAACATGGACGGCTCTCCAGCGGAGAAAGGGATGGTCGTCTGTGTGGCGTCGGTCCCTTCTCCTCCCTCTGCGTTAACGGAGGGTTGACACCGGCCAATGGTCACATGTCCTTCCACCTTTGCGCAGGTCGGGCTATCCTGCCGCCCAGGTTTGTCCAGGGCGGAGGCGGAAACGGTCCCGTGGTGAGAGCCCAACCGTCAAAACCGGAGGCTGCCTTGCTCCCGGACCCGCAAGCCGGCGGCCAGACCGGCAGCCTGGAACACATCGCGCTGCTGCGGCCGCTGTCCGCTGAGCAGCGGGCTGCCGTCGCCCGCCAATGCCGTTGGCGCCGCTTCGCCTCCGACGAGCAGATCATCGACCATTGGGCCGATACGCAAGACGTGGCATTCATCGTCGAAGGGCGGGTCCGGGTTCTCAGCCACTCCGCGGGTGGACGCGAGATCAGTTTCACCGACATAGACGCGGGCGAACTCGTTGGCGAGATGTCGGCGCTCGACGGCCGCCCGCGGTCGGCCTCGGTGGTGGCGCTGGGGGAGGGGGCGCTTCTCGCCTTCCTGCCGGCGAGGCCCTTCCGCGACCTCGTCAGCGGCCATCCGGAGCTCGGGCTGGCGGTGATGCTTCGGCTCTGCGACAAGCTGCGGGGCGCCACGGACCGGATCATGGACCTGTCGACGCTGGGCGCCAACAACCGGGTTCATGCGGAACTGCTCCGCCTGGCGCGACGGGGCAGGCGGCAAGGGGCGGCGGCGATCATCGCGCCGATCCCCGTTCATTCGGACATCGCCGCCCGTGTCAGCACCACGCGCGAAACGGTTGCCAGGGTGATGAGCGACCTGACGCGCGATGGCCTGCTGCAGCGGCGCGCGGACGCGCTGGTGGTGTGTGATCTGCAGGAATTGGAAAGGCTGGTCGCGGAGGTGCGCGGTGCGCCATGATGGTCGGGAGCGGTTGCCCCGTCCGGCGGCCGCTGCGCCGGCCTAGACCTGCACCGCCGACTTCGCGGCTGATGACGCCATGCGAGGCACCGGAGGCCGAGGCACTCGGCAGTATGGCGACTGGATCCGGGCGGGGACGGAACGACGCGAGTCGTCGTACTGAAAGCGTAGTCAGGGGCGGCGTCGCACGGCAGGCGGGCAGCATCCGCATGTCCGCTCCGCGGCGGCGGGCAGCCGCATGCGTGGCCGGGCCGGCGATCGGTCCGGGCAGGGTACTCCCCACCACTGGAACCGGGGCAGGGGAGCCGGGGCGGCGGATCCGGGAATGGAAACGGAAAAGGCCGCGGCGGCCCGGTTGAACGGACTGAACCGCGGTTGCCTTTTCTTGAAGTCCGGCGGCGCCGGGAGCGTCGGCATCAATGACGCAGGGCGCGTGCCAGGATCGCGATCGGCGTCGCCCGCATCCAATCGGCCAACAGACTGCCGACGGGGCGGACGAGCAGAGCCGCCGGGGTGGCCTCGAACCAGTCGGCGACGAAGGTGCCGACGCCATGGGTGGGGGAAGCCTCGTGCCGGATGTGGTGATCGCCGTGATGAAGGCTGAGCATGCTCATGATGCGGCTCCTCGAACGGAATGCGGTGGCTGGCCGGATGGGATCAATGCTTCGACAGGTTCAGGAGAATTCCCACCGGCGTGGCGGCGATCCATTCGCGCAGGAAGGCAGCGGCGGGACGCAGAACCAGATAAGCCGGGGTGGCTTCGAACCAGGCGACCGTGAACTCGCCGACCGCATGCGAAACGCCGGCGGAGGAATGGTCGTTGGAACCGGATTGGAAAGTGGTGGTGGTCATCGTCTGTCTCCATCGTGCTGTTGAGAAGACTATATACTGGTATACCCAATGCCAAATACGCCGTCTCTGCATTGCAGGAAGCCGCAAAAATTACAGCTACCAAGAGGTTTTCCATTTCAGAAAATCTCGAAGACATATTGTTTATGACGCGAACATTTGAGGGTGTTCGGTGGATTGAGGGCCGCGCGTACCGACCGGCGCTGCGTCCGGGCTCGGCGGAGAGAAATCGATCTCTTGACAGGGTGGGCTGAAAAAACGACTTCACGTCGATGGTTCAGTACATAGGCCCCGACCCGCTCCGCAGTCTCTATGACGCCGTGCAGACCCTGCGCCGCGAGCCGTCCGCCCTGCCCGATGGGTCGCGCACAGCCAAGCTGCTCGCCCAGGGGCGTGCGCGCATGGCCCGCAAGGTGGGGGAGGAGGCCATCGAAGTGGCGATCGAGGCCATGCGCGGCGACCGCACTGCGCTTGTGATGGAAGCGGCCGACCTCTTCTACAATCTCGTTGTCCTGCTGGCAGACCTCGACATCTCACCCGATGAGATCCTGGCCGAACTGAGGCGTCGCGAGATCGCTTTCGGCATTGCCGAGAAGCTGCCCAAGTCGGATGAGGGCACGGCGTCCACGGTGGCGCCGACGAACGGTGTCGGGAAACGCGCCAAGCGCTGAGCGGTTCTGCCGTGTTCCGCCGTCCGGTCCGCGCAGTGTGACGGGAAACCCGCCGGTCGCGGCCCCGGTCACTCGGCCTCCGGCTCCCGGGCGAAGACCAGTTCGAACAGCGTGCCCCCGGTGCAGGTGAACCGGTACTCGCCGTGGATCTGCCGGGAAAAGGCGCGGATCAGATCCATCCCCATCGACCGCCGCCCGCCGGGGCCGGCCGGGACCGGCGACCCGGTGCCGACGCCGTCGTCCTCGATGGTCAGGCGCAGGGTTTCGCCTTCGGACCGGACGGTGATCGTGATGCTCCCGGACGGCCGGTCGGCGAAGGCATGCTTGAAGGCATTCGATACCACCTCGTTCAGGATCAGCGCGAAGGGAACGATCCGGTTCAGGTCGAGGCTGACCGCTTCGACTCTGTGATGGATCGTCACTTCCCGGCCGGGGCGGCGATGAAAACTGCGGAGGTGATCGGCCAGCGCCTCGATGAAGCTGTCGAGCCGCACCGCGGAGTCGCCGGTCGATCGATAAATCTGTTCGTGGATCAGGCCCATGGTGTTGATCCGCGTCAGGGCTTCGCTGAAGGGACCCTCCAGTTCCGGCGAGCGCTGGGCCTGCAGCTCCAGAAGGCTGAGGATGACCTGAAGGTTGTTCTTCACGCGGTGATGGATGTCGCGCAGGAGCACCTCCTTTTCCGCAAGCGCGCGGTCGAGGTGGCGCGTGCGTTCGGCGATGCGGCTTTCCAGGGCCTCGTTCACTCGCCGCAGCGCCACCTGGGCCCTCGCGGCGCGGCCGGCATGGCGCAGTGCCACGCTGCCAAGCAGGACCAGGAGGAGGATCGATGGAAATGCGAACAGGGCATAAGGTTCTATCCGGTCGCGCCAAGCCTCCTCGACCGACGCGAGGTCGGTGCCGTAAACCACATAGACCGGCAGGTTCGGCACTTTCCGGCGGGCGAGGATGCGATCGACCCCATCGAACGGCATGACGGCCCGGACGATGCCATGGTCGGCGGCGGCGGTGACGAGATCGGGGAAGCGGCCGATGTCCACGGCGTCCGCCGGAGCGTTCTGCGGCTCGCGCACCAGCACCTCGCCGTTCTCGCGCAGCAGCATGACGATGTCCCGCGGGCTGTAGAGGATCGACCTGTAGAAGTCCGCGAAGTTGCCGGGCAGCAGCGATAGCTGCGCCACGCCCTGGAAGCGGTGGTCGGCGGTCTCCATCCGCCGGCTGAGCGTGAAGAACACTTCCGGCAATATCTTGCCGGTGAGGCGCGGGCCGACGTGGATGCTGTCGCCTTGGACGATATGAGCCTGGAAATATTCACGGTCGGCGGCCGAAAGCGGCCGGATCGGCCATTCCAGGCTGCTTACCCTGATGCGGCCCGTCTCATCGATGAGCCAGTAGGATTGGACCTCCGGCATATCGGCAGCCATCGCCTTCAGGCGCTGGTGCAGCAGCGGCGACCGGTCGACGCTGTCCCATCCGAGGTCGTCGATCATCCATTCGATGTGCGACAGCGTGGCGGCGTGGATGCCGAGCGTCTTCGCCGCATGCTCCTCCAGCACCCGCGCGATGGCGATGCTGCGGTCGGTCGCCTCCTCCAGCACCTGACGGCGGTATTGGTGGGCGGCGATCGCCAGTAGCGACGCCGTCAGCCCGACAGCCACCGCCAGCAGGGCCATGACCGCCGGAGACACCGCCTGGCGTCCCCCCAAGGGCTTTACCGGACGTCGGGCCGCGTCGGCGATCCCCGACGCCGGTTCCGTCGGCGGGCGGGCCGCTTCCGAGCCAGAAACCTTCCGCAGCACGGGGGGCTCATGATCGAAACCGGAAGGATTCATGTGGCCGAGCGGTCCTACCCCGAATGTCTCATCCCGGAAACATCATAAACTGACGCCATCCCCGCGTCACCCGTACAAGCATTCACTGCTTTTCCTTCAAATCCATATCACGGAACGAGACGTTCTTCTTCTCGATTGGAACGTTCGATGCCCGCATGATGTTCCCATGGATTGGTGAAAACATTCCGTGGGGAACGAAAATTTTCACAAGATATGGAGAATGGGTTCTGAAGACTTGGCGGGATTGGCGAAGATGACCTTCATAGCAGAAGAGCAAAATTGGAGGGGCGCCAACAAAAGTCCTCAAGAATATAGGAAGCATGCCACGCGTGATTGAACGCATGATTGCGGATAATGTCAGAAGAATATCAATGAGAGCGATGCTGGTTTAAAAGGAAACAAGATAAAGTAAGATGCGACAAATTGAAACGGATCTGGTGACGCTATCGGATCGACCTTGGAAGTCGAACCGCGGGATGGTTCTATTGAACCCGACGGCGTGAAGGGAAACGCCGCTTTGGGGGCATCGGCAATGGCTGGATCGGGTTCGGAGCTGGACGACGAGCTGCTGTTCGGACCGGACGACGGCTCGGTGCCAGCCGAACCTTCCCGACCGACCGGCGCTCCTCCGTGGCCGGTGCTGGTGGTGGACGACGACCCTCAGGTCCATGCCATGACGGCCGTGCTGCTGCGCGACTTCGATTTCGACGGCCGCCCGTTCGAGGTGATCAGCGCCCTGTCGGCGGAGGAAGCCAAAGCCGTTCTGGCAGTGCGGGCCGACCTGCCGGTGGCCCTGCTCGACGTGGTGATGGAAACCGAGGATGCGGGGCTGCGGCTGGTCCGGCATATCCGCGAGGACCTGGGCAACCAGCGCATGCGGATCATCCTGCGCACAGGGCAGCCGGGCCAAGCGCCGGAACGTGACATCATCGTCGGTTACGACATCAACGACTACAAGGCGAAGAGCGAACTGACCGCCCAGCGGCTGTTCACCACGCTGGTCAGCGCGCTCCGTTCCTGGCGCGACATCGTGACCATCGAGCGCAACCGTCTCGGGCTTGAGCGCATCCTCAGCGCGTCCTCCTCGCTGTTGGAACTGCGGTCGATGCGGCTCTTCATCAAAGGGCTGGTGGAGCGGATCGCGGGTATCGTCGACCACGGGAACCAGCCGGCGGTGCTGGCCTGCCGGCGCGTCGAGGGGAGAGATGGCCGCCTGACGGAGGTGGTCGCCGGCACGGGCCGTTTCTCCGGTGCCGTCGGCTTGCCGGTTGCCGAGGTGCTGCCCGACGCGGCGGCCGACATAGAGACGGCGCTGTGCAGCCAGCAGGCTGTTTATGGCACCAGCCACTGTCTCCTGGTCGTCCGCACGCGCGAGCACGGCGTGACCGTGCTCTGGCTGGAGCGGGCGGAGCCTTACACCGGCGACGAGCATCGACTGCTCGATCTGTTCTGCAGCCGGATGGCTACCGCCTTCGACAATGTCTGCCTCTATGAGGAGTTGGTGACGCTTAACCGTTCGCTGGAGCAGCGGGTGGCGGAGCGCACGAGCGAGTTGGCCGTGAACCAGCAGGCGCTGATCCTGGCCAAGGAGCGGGTCGAACGGGCGCTGGAGCGCGAACTGCTGGCCCGTGACAACCAGCGCCAGTTTCTCGGCATGGTCAGCCATGAGTTTCGTACGCCGCTGGCGATCATCGACAGCGCCGCCCAACTCCTGGCGATGCGGGCGGGACAGGTCGGTCCGGAAATGCTGGAGCGGCTCGCGGTGATCCGCGGAAGCGTCCAGCGCCTGACCGGGCTGATCGACTCCCATCTCACCGACGACCGGCTGCAAAGCGATGCGTTGGTGCTCGAACGCAGCGAGGTGGACCTGCCTGCCTTGATCGACGGCATCGTCCAGCCCTTCCGGGTCGCCTATCCCGACCGCCAGTTCCAGGTCGACCTCGGGCGGCTGCCGGCGACGGTGGAGGCCGACGAGCATCTGGTCAGCCTGGTGCTGAGCAACCTCGTCAACAACGCGATCAAGTTCTCCGGACGGCATTCGCCGATCCTGCTCCGCGGCGATGTCGACGGCGCCATGGCGGTGATCGACGTCACCGACCAGGGTCGCGGCATTCCACAGCAGGAAATCCCGCGGCTGTTCGACCGCTTCTTCCGGGGATCGGGCGCGACCGGGGTCCCCGGCACCGGGATCGGTTTGCACACGGTACAGCAGATCATCATGCTGCATGGCGGTGCCGTTACCGTCGACAGCGTCGTCGGCAAGGGCTCCACTTTCCGGATCATGCTGCCGGCCTGACGGCGGGACGGGCATGGTCCGTGTTGGAAAGGCGGCCGTGGCGCGGCCGGCTCAACCCGGCTGGCTGCCGACCACCCGGATCGGTGCCGAGAACACGTAGCCGACGCCGTGGACGGATTTCAGGGGGGCAGGTCCGCCGATCGCCCCCTCGACCTTGTGGCGCAGGCGGCCGACGACGGTGTCGATCGACCGGTCTTCCGGGTTCCAGCGGCGGTTGTAGAGGGCCTGGGAGATCTGGTCACGGGTGGCGGGCTTGCGCGCCTGGGTCGCCAGCAGGCTGGTCAGCTTCATTTCCATGCTGGTCAGGCTGATCCGGACGCCGGCCGGGTTGGTCAGGCACCATTCCGTCGTGTCGAGCGCCCAGCGGGCTTCATCTCCGTTTTCGGCGGCATCGACGGCGGGTGCTCCGTTCGCCGGACGGGTGGCGGCCTCCGCCGCGCGCTCGCTCAGCCGCCGCAGCAGCGACTTGACCTGGGCTTCCAACTCCCGCAGTTCGATCGGCTTCACGAGATAGGCGTCGGCGCCGATCTCCAGCCCGACGATGCGGTCGACGGTGGAACCGCGCGCGGTGACCATGATGATGCCGGCGCCGTGATGGTCGCGAAGTCTGGCGGCGATCTTGAAACCGTCCTCGTCCGGCAGGTTGACATCGAGAATAACGATGGCGGCGGTCCTGGTCTGGAGCAGCCGATCAAGCTCTGCCCCATCGCAAGCGCCGATTGCATCGAAACCACAGTTCGAGAGGTACTCGACCATGTCGCATCGCAGCGATTTCTCATCTTCGACAACGACAATCGTCGAACCCGCCATGCTGCCTCTCCCGATCGCCATTCCAGCGTACAGCGCACACTCTAGAATGCCTAAATTTTAAAATAAACTCGAAATTATAAAGGATCGTCACAGGCCGTCACAATGCGTGTCATGTCTGTAACAGATTTGCATCCCCAATTCAGAGTGTTTTTTAAACGCCGTGGGCCGTGAAGGCTTTTGCCCCGCGCCGTGTCCTGTCGCTTGCCGCATGTGGAAGCTGGACGGAAGGATGCCGCTATCTTGCCGGCGGTCGCCGAGGGACTGGACAGATGTGCCTTCGACTGCCGCGGGCATCCAGGGAGAAGCGAAACGCGTGGTCGCCGGCTTGGCGAGGGCCATCCGGAAAACTCCGGCTTTGCCGTTCCGGCGGTGGACCGGATGCCTCCCGCGGCTCGACAGCCGGAAGGCGAAGATATGGGAGGGAGTGGAATGAAAAGGCGCTGACGTCCTGGGCGATGCGTGCCGAATAAGAGGATCCCTCATTCCGCTTCTCTTTCCGTTCCTCACAGTCCCCAGGCCTACGTTACTCCCGTATGCAAAGCTGCGGCAATGTGCCATATGGCTGAGGCTTCACCGCCCTGGCCCCGCGACCCGCGCCAAACGGCACGGGCGGCGGTGTGGCCGGTTGCGTGACCGGATCGCTCAGGCGGCTTCGGTGGCCCGCTCCTCCTGCCGGTCCGCCAGTTCGGCGATCTCGTCGCCGGACAGCGTTTCGCGCTCCAGCAGGGCCTTGGCGATCGCGTCGAGTGCGTTGCGGTCGGTGCGCAGCAGGCGGCGGGCGTGGTCCATGCGCTCGTCGGTGATGCGGCGGATCTCCTCGTCGATGCGCCACGCCGTCCGCTCCGACCGTGCGCCCGGATCGTTCCCGGCATGGGAAACGAAGCCGATGGCCTCGCTCATTCCCCAGGCGGCGACCATGCGGCGGGCCAAGTCGGTGGCGGCGCGGAAATCGGCCTCGGCCCCGGTCGTGACGTGGTCGTCGCCGAAGATCAGCTCCTCAGCGGCACGTCCGGCCATGGCGACGGAGATGTCAGCCAGAAGCTTGGCGCGCGAAACCGAGACACGGTCGCCTTCCGGCAGACGCACCACCATGCCCAGCGCGCCTCCGCGCGGGATGATGGTGGCCTTGTGGATCGGATCGGCCTCGGGACAACGAAGGGAAACCAGTGCGTGGCCGGCCTCGTGATAGGCGGTCAGGCGGCGTTCGTGGGCCGACAGCGCGAGGCTGCGGCGCTCGGTGCCCATCAGCACACGATCCTTTGCAGCCTCGAAATCCGACATGCCGACGATCACCCGGCCCTGGCGGGCCGCCGACAGCGCCGCCTCGTTGGCGAGGTTGGCCAGTTCGGCACCCGAGAAACCCGGCGTGCCGCGGGCGACCGTGCGGGTGCAGACGTCCGGCGCCAGGGTCAGGCGGCCGGCGTGCACATCCAGGATCGCGGTGCGGCCCGCCACGTCGGGCAGCCCGACATGGATGTGGCGGTCGAAGCGGCCGGGGCGGGTGACCGCGGGATCGAGCATCTCCGACCGGTTGGTGGCGGCGATCACCACCACCTCGCCGCCTTCGATGATCCCGTCCATCTCGACCAGGAGCTGGTTCAGCGTCTGCTCGCGTTCGGAGTGGCTGTTCGATTCACCGCGCTTGCCGGCGAGCGCATCGATCTCGTCGATGAACAGCAGGCAGGGGGCGTTGGCGCGGGCGGTCTTGAACAGGCTGCGGACGCGGGCCGCACCCAGCCCGACGAACATCTCGACGAAGTCCGATCCGGAGGCGGCAAAGAAGGGGACGCCGGCCTCGCCGGCCGCGGCCTTGGCCAGCATCGTCTTGCCGGTTCCCGGCGGGCCGACCAGCAGAATGCCCTTCGGCACGCGGGCGCCCGCCATGGCGAAGCGGCGGGGGTCCTTCAGGAACTGCACCGTCTCGCGCAGCTCCTCCTTGGCTTCGTCGACGCCGGCGACGTCGCGGAAGACGGTGCCGGTGTCCTCCGGACGGATCCGGGTGCTGCGGCCCATCCCGAAGAACTGGCCGCCGCTCAGCAGCAGGCCGCCGATCAGGAGCGCGACCACCAGGAACGGAGCGACACGGTCGAGCACGGTGACGGTCTGCGCGATCAGCCCCCCGGGGCCGTCATCAAAGGCGACGGCCACCTTTTGGGCGCGCAGTTCCTTCAGCAGGTCGTCGGTGACCGGCATGACCACGCGGTAGCGCGATCCGTCGGCGGCCTCTGCATGGCCGGCACCGCCGGCGAAGGTGACGGAGGCGATCTCGCCGCGGGCGGCGCGGTCGATCAGCATGCTGTAGGTCGCCGGCTGCTCCTCGGCCCGCTGGCGGTGATCGTACCAGGCTGCGAAACCCAGCCACGCGGCGAGAAGGCCTGCCAGGACGGCAAGCGCGATCAACGGGCGTTTCGGCAGCGTGGGCATGGCGACTCCGCAAAGGGGACACTGAACGGGGGAGGGACTGGCTTTCGGCCTATGCCATTGATGCGGCACCGGCTCACCGGCGGGCAACGGATAACGGGCCAAGTCTCTTCTTTGACACCAGAGGCTTGGCCGGCGGCCGGGTCGGGACGCTCTGAGGCAGCCGGGTCAACCTTGCGGATTCTGCGTAGATCTCAATTGGTTGCCCATCGGCGCCACTTCGGACAGTATGTGGCGCAAACAAGATTGCGCACGCTCGCAGCCAAGCGGACGGGAAACCAAGCCCGCATCACCCAACGAAGGACGATACCTCATGGCCGAGGCCGCCGCCGCGGCGCCCGCCCTCCAACTGGATGGCGTGACCTGCAGCTTCCCTTCCCCCGACGGCCGGGGGCGCTCCTACACCGCCGTACAAGGAGCCAGCTTCACCGTCGCCGACGGGGAATTCGTGTCGATCGTCGGCCCGACCGGCAGCGGGAAATCGACCATGCTGAACGTCGCCGCCGGGTTGCTGAAGCCCAGCGAGGGACGGGCGCTGTCCTTCGGCCAGCCGGTGACCGGCATCAATCCGAAGGCCGGCTACATGTTCCAGGCCGAGGCGCTGATGCCCTGGAAGTCGGCGCTCGACAATGTGGCGGCGGGACTGGAGTTCCGCGGCGTTGCCAAGGCGGAGGCGCGGGAGCGGGCGCGGCCCTGGCTTGCGCGCGTCGGGCTGGAGGGGTTCGGCGACCGCTTCCCGCACCAGCTTTCCGGCGGCATGCGCAAGCGCGTCGCGCTGGCGCAGACGCTGATCGTCGACCCGAAGATCATCCTGATGGACGAGCCGTTCTCGGCGCTCGACATCCAGACCCGGCAGATGATGGAGAACGAACTGCTGGAGCTGTGGGCGGCCGACCGCAAGTCGGTGGTCTTCATCACCCACGACCTGGAGGAGGCGATCGCCATGTCCGACCGGGTGCTGGTGCTGTCGGCCGGTCCCGGATCGCGGCTGATCGGCGAGTACCGCATCGACCTGGAACGGCCGCGCGACGTGGCGGAAATCCGCATGACCCCGCGCTTCCTCGATCTGCACCAGGAGATCTGGGGCCAGCTTCGCGACGAAGTGCTGAAGGGCTACGCCCAAACCAAGCTGCGGTGACGAGACGATGAGATCCCACGCCAAACGCCTGCCAAGCCGTCCGGTCATCCTGCTGCTGCAGCTCTGCGTCCTGGTTGCCTTCTTCGGACTGTGGCACGTCCTGACCGAAACCAAGATCCTCAGCCCCTTCTTCTTCGGCACGCCGGGGGCGGTGCTCGCACGGACCTGGAGCGATTTCGCCTCCGGCGTCATCTGGTACCATCTCGGCATCACGCTGCTGGAGACGGCGCTGGCCTTCGTCATCGGCACCGTGGCCGGAATCGCCTTCGGCTTCTGGTTCGCCCGCGCGCCGCTGATCTCGGTGGTCTTCGATCCCTACATCAAGGCGGTCAACGCGCTGCCGCGCGTCGTGCTGGCGCCGATCTTCGCACTGTGGCTCGGCCTGGGCATCTGGTCGAAGGTCGCGCTCGGGGTGACGCTGGTCTTCTTCATCGTCTTCTTCAACGTCTACCAGGGCGTGAAGGAGGTCAGCCCGGTGGTGCTGGCCAACGCCCGCATGCTGGGCGCCAATTCCCGCCACCTGTTCCGCCACGTCTACCTGCCGTCCGCCCTGTCCTGGGTCTTCTCGTCGCTGCACACCGCGGTCGGCTTCGCCATGGTCGGCGCGGTGGTCGGCGAGTATCTGGGGTCCGCCGCCGGGCTCGGCTACCGCATCCACCAGGCGGAGGGGGTGTTCGACACGGTCGGCGTCTTCTCCGGCATGCTGGTCCTGACCGTCTTCGTCGTCCTGATCGACTCGGCCGTCACCGTCATCGAGAAGCGCCTGTTGCATTGGCGCCCGCAGGACAATCACGGCGGGCAGCATTGAATCCAAGAAAGGGAGGAGTTGCGATGAACTTGAAGTCACTGATCGCCGCCGCGGCGGTCGTCCTCACGCTGGGGGCCACCGGTGGCGCCGCCGCGCAGGAGAAGCTGGAGAAGACCGACATCAAGATCGCGGTCGGCGGCAAGCCGCTGCTCTACTATTTGCCGCTGACGCTGGCGGAACGCCTCGGCTATTTCAAGGAAGCCGGGCTGAACGTCGAGATCAGCGATTTCGGCGGTGGGGCGAAGAGCCTGCAGGCGCTGGTCGGCGGCTCCGCCGACGTCGTCACCGGTGCCTACGACCACACCATCCAGATGCAGGCCAAGAGCCAGCCGATCGTTGCCGTCGTCCAGCTCGGCCGCTATCCGGGCATCGTGCTGGCGGCGGTGAACAGCGCGGGCAGCATCAAGTCGGCGAAGGACCTGAAGGGCAAGAAGGTCGGCGTGACCGCTCCCGGCTCCTCCACCAACTTCATGCTCAACTACGTGCTGACCAAGAACGGCATGACGCCCGAGGACGTGTCGGTCATCGGCGTCGGCGGCGGCGCCAGCTCCATCGCCGCGATCAAGCGCGGTGAGATCGACGCCATCGTCAACCTGGATCCGGTGATCAGCCAGGCGCAGTCCGACGGCGACATCACCATCCTGGCCGACACCCGCACCGAGAAGGGCACGATGGACGTCTATGGCGGCCCGTACCCGGCGGCGGTCCTCTACACCCGACCGGACTTCATCAAGGAGAACCCGAAGACCACCCAGGCGCTGGCCGACGTCTTCGTCCGCACCATGCTGTGGCTCAACAAGGCGTCGACCGAGGACGTGCTGAAGGTGCTTCCGGAGGAGTTCTTCCTGGGCAACAAGACGCTCTACGCACAGGCGTTCGAGCATTCGAAACCGACCTATTCGCCGGACGGGCAGTTCAGCCAAGCCGGAGCCGAGGCGGCGCTGACCGTATTGAAGGCCTTCGATCCGGCGGTGAAGAGCGCCGACATCGATCTTTCCAAGACCTACACCAACCAGTTCGTCGCCGATGCGCTGAAGCGCCTGAACAAGTGAGCCGGCGGCGGCCGGAAAAATATCCCTATAAAAAATGTGGGCGCGGCATTCTGTCGCGCCCTTTTTCATGCGACGCTGCCGCTAGACTGGACGAAATCGGTCCTGATTGGTCTCTCCGATCAGGCACTCCCCCCGACTTCCCAGACCGCGGAGCACCCGAATGGCCGAGGTGATTTTCTATGCGATGCCCGGATGTCCGGTGAACGCCAAGCAGCGGCAGCAGCTCGCCGCCGCAGGCCACCGCCTGATCGAACGCGACCTCGCGGCGACCGATCTGACGGCCGGCGAGCTGCGTCCCTTCTTCGGCGACAAGGAGGTCGAGTCTTGGTTCAACCGCCGCGCCGCGGCGATCCGCTCGGGACGCGTCAGGCCCGGCGAACTGGGCGAGTCGGGCGCGCTGGCCGCCATGCTGACCGATCGCGACCTGATTCGCCGTCCGCTGATCCAGGTCGGCGACCGCCGCGAAGCCGGTTTCGATCCGGCCGCGCTCCATGCGTGGATCGGCCTCACCTCCGGCGAGAGCTGTGACGACAAACATGCCCGGGGCCAGTGCGACCACGGGCATCAGCATTTCGTCAAAGCCCCGGCGGCCTAATGTGAATCACACGGAAAACCAAAAGCTTAGAGTCTGTCTGGTGCTTCAATAAGCACCAGACAGACTCTAGATGCAAAAAAGCCTCCTCCCCGGCGGTGGCCGGGAGAGGAGGCGGATAAAGGGCCGCTGCTTACGCGAAGGCCTTGTAGGCAATCAGCGTGAAGGTGTCCCGCACGCCGGGCAGGGTCTGGACATGCTCGGTCACGAAACGGCCGATGTCGTCGTCCTGCTTCAGATAGCACTTCATCAGCAGGTCATGCTGGCCGGAGATGGAATGCACCTCCGACACCTGTTCGATCATCTGCACGGCCTGGTCGGCGACCTCGTAGGCCTTGCCGAGATCGCACTTGACCATGATGAAGATGGTCTGCACGGGCTTCAGCCCTCCTGCGCCGCGTCGCCGGCCGTGTCCGATGCGCGGCGGGGGCGGGCCGACCGCAGCATGAAGGCCGGCATATGGTCGCCGAAGCCGATGACGGGCACGTCGTCCTCGTCCTCGTCACGGCGGCGGCGGCGGTCGCGCTCACGGTCGCGGCGCGGATCGTTGTTGCGACGGGCCTCGGCGGCCGCCAGGGATTCGCGCGGCTGCCGGTCCTCACGGACGGTGCGCTCGTCACGGGCGACGCGCTCCTCACGGGGCTGCCGGTCTTCACGGGGCGCGCGCTCGTCGCGGGCGGCACGTTCCTCGCGCGGGGCACGCTCTTCACGCGGCGCGCGTTCCTCGCGGGCGGCGTCGCGTCCACCCCGGCCCCGCGGCTCGGACTTGTTGCCGCGGCCGCCACGGCCGCGCGAACGGGAGGCGCTTTCTTCCTCGCTCAACTCGGCCGTCTCCAGGCCGTCGATGGCGATCATGGGGATCTCCCGCTTGATGAGGCGCGTGATGGCGTTGACCAGCTTGGTGTCGTCCGGCGTCGCCAGCATGAAGGCGCGGCCCTGCTTGCCGGCACGGCCGGTGCGGCCGATCCGGTGCACGTAGTCGTCGGGCGTCAGCGGGACGTCGAAATTGAAGACGTGGCTCAATCCCTGCACGTCGATGCCGCGGGCCGCGACGTCGGAGCAGACCAAGAGCGTGATCTCGCCCTGCTTGAAGCGCTCCAGCGTCTCCGTCCGTTTGGACTGCACCATGTCGCCGTGCAGTGCGCCGGCATTGAAGCCGTGACGCTCCAGCGACTTCTGCAGCACCGCGATGTCGCGCTTGCGGTTGCAGAAGATGAAGGCGTTCTTGACGTCCTCAGTCTGCAGCAGATGGCGCAGCGCCTTGCGCTTGTCCATCTCATGCACGACCACCATGGCCTGCGTCACCGTCTCGGCCGGCGAGGCGGGAGGGGCGACGCTGATCTCCAGCGGCTCCGTCAGGAAGGCGTCGGCCAGCCGGCGGATTTCCGGCGGCATGGTGGCGGAGAAGAACAGCGTCTGGCGGTTCTTCGGCAGCTTGCTGACGATGCGCTCGATGTCCGGGATGAAGCCCATGTCGAGCATGCGGTCGGCTTCGTCGATGACGAAGACCTTGATGTCGTTCAGCATGATGTTGCCGCGCTCGAACAGGTCGATCAGCCGGCCCGGAGTCGCGATCAGCACATCCACGCCGCGATCGAGCTTCTTCACCTGTTCGGTGAAGGTTTCGCCGCCGATCAGCAGCGCCATGCTGAGCTTGTGGTACTTGCCGTAAATCTCGAAGCTTTCCGCCACCTGGGCGGCCAGTTCGCGCGTCGGCTCCAGAATCAGCGACCGCGGCATCCGCGCGCGGGCGCGACCCGATGCCAGGATGTCGATCATCGGCAAGGTGAAGCTCGCCGTCTTGCCGGTGCCCGTCTGCGCGCAGCCCAGCACGTCGCGGCGTTGCAGGACACAGGGAATGGCCTGTTCCTGAATGGGCGTCGGTTGGGTGTAACCCTTGTCCTCGATGGCGCGCAGGACGTCAGGGCCAAGCCCAAGTTCCGAAAAAAGCATCCAACCTGTTTCTGTTCTGGAGTGCGCAAATCGAGCGCTCACCGCTCGATGCCTGGATAGGGCCGCAGAATAGGAAGTCAAAGGCCCATGTCAATAGATCCGGTGTTCCGGACCCTAAAATAGTCGTGAAAACACGCCGCCTTTGCGGGATTCGCACCCTGCGACGGCAGGCGGTCCGGCGCCGCGGCGAGTCGCGTCCTTTGGCCTTGCCATCGCCGGTGGCAGCGAGTCTCCTTGGGGGAATGAGAACCGAACGGTGAGAAGGCCCGCGATGCATCTTCGTGCCCAGGAGTCGGTGCTGGTCGTCGTCGACCTGCAGGAGCGCCTGCTGCCGGCCATTCACGGCGCCGGTCCCGTCCTGCGCCATGCCGCCATGCTGCTGAGGGGGGCCGCTGCCCTCTCGGTGCCGGTCGTGGTGACAGAGCAGTATCCCCGCGGTCTCGGCGCCACCGTTGCCGAGGTGCGCGCGGAGCTTCCGCCGGGGACGCCGGTGATCGAGAAGATCAGCTTTTCCTCCACCGGGGAGGCGGCCTTCAACCGTGCGCTCGACGACTTGGCGCGTCCGCAGGTGGTGCTGTGCGGGACGGAGGCGCATGTCTGCGTCCTGCAGACCGCGCTCGGCCTGCAGGAGGCCGGCCGCTCGGTGTTCGTCGTCGCCGACGCGGTGTCGTCGCGCAGCCCGGCCAACCATCACACGGCGATCGAGCGGCTGCGCGGCGCCGGAATCACCATCGTGACCACGGAGATGGTTCTGTTCGAATGGCTGGAGCGTGCCGGCACGCCCGCCTTCAAGCAACTCATCGCCTTGATCAAATGACTGGAAGGGGAAAGACAATGCCGGCCGATCGTTCCGCCCTGGTCCTGCTGCCGGGAATGCCGCTGGACGCCGCGCTCTGGGACCATCAGGTCCGCCACCTCGCCGACGTCGCCGATCCGCGGGTGGTGGAACTCGCCGGCTGCGATTCGATCGCCGCCATGGCCGACCTCGTCCTCTCCGAGGCACCGGGCCGGTTCGCGGTCGCCGGACTGTCGATGGGCGGCTATGTCGCGCTGGAGATCCTGCGCCGCGCGCCGGAGCGGGTGGAGCGGGCGGCGCTGCTCGACACCAATGCCCGTCCAGACAGCACGGAGGCGACCGCCAATCGCCGCGAGGCGGTCGCGCTTGCCCGCCAGGGCAGGTTCGGCCAGGTGATCCGCGCCGCGCTTCCGCGCCTGATCCACCCGGACCGGCTGTCGGACGAAAGCTTCGTTCGTGCGGTGCTGGCGCAGATGGAGCGGGTCGGGATCGATGGCTACGCCCGCGAGCAGGAGGCGATCATCAACCGCCCGGACAGCCGCCCCGGCCTGCCGGCGATCCGTTGCCCGGTGCTGGTGGCCTGCGGGCGGCAGGATGCCCTGACGCCTCCTGCGCTGCACGAGGAGATGGCGGACGCCATCCCCGGCGCGCGGCTGGTGCTGATCGAGGATTGTGGCCACCTGGCGGCGATGGAACAGCCGCAGGCGGTCACCGCGCTGATGCGGGACTGGCTCCTGCGGCGCTGACGCCCACAGGGGCGCTCAGCAGTCGAGCCCGCCGCAGGAGTCGTCGGCACGCCGCGTCGGGAACAGCGTGAAGGTCATGTCGCTGATCAGGCTGCGGAAATCGGGATCGTCCGGGCCCTGCGGCTGGTCGAGCCAGCCGGTGGCCCCGGTCAGGGCGCCGCCCTGGCGGCAGAAGGCGCCCTGCACCACGATGGCCCCGCCCGGCGGACGGGTGGGGATCGGCACGCTTCCGCACAGTTCGGAGTTCAGGGTGGTCTGCGCCACGTTGAAGGCCAGTACCACCTTGTAGATCGGCCGCGCCGACTCGTCGGGGGTGGTGGTCAGGTGGGTAACCACGCCGGCGACCCGGTTCTGCATGTGGGGCAGCACCTTGTCGGCCAGCCGTTCCGGAGTGAGGCCGAAGGGGTCGCCGTACAGGACCACCCGCAGATCGCGATTTGCCGCGGCATAGGCGACTTCGCTCATCGTGTAGGCCGGCGCCGGCTCGCTCGCCACCACCCGTTCGTTGGTGCAGGCGGCGAGTGCGGCGACGCTCGCCAGCAGGGCGGCAAGCGGTGCAAGGCTGCGCATCGGAAGGACCGTCGGTGAATTTCGCTCCCGCGGATATGGGAACCCGCGGCCGCGATGGCGAGCGCGGGCGGCCCGCCGATTCGGCCTATGCCCGGCCCCAGCCGGCGGAGGAACCGGCCGGAGACAGCCCGGCGGACCGCATCAGACGTCGATGTCGTCGGCCTTCACGAACTTCGCGTTGTCCTGGATGAAGCGGAAGCGCAGCTCCGCCTTCTTGCCCATCAGCTCCTCGACCAGCGAGCGGGTGCGCTCGAACTCCGGCTTTTCCTCCGGATCGGCGGCGTTGGGGACGACCACGCGCAGGAGCGACCGCTTGCCCGGATCCATGGTGGTGTCGCGGAGCTGCGCCGGCATCATCTCGCCCAGGCCCTTGAAGCGGCTGATGTCGGGCTTCTTGCCCTTGAACATCCTGGCCAGCAGCTCGTCCTTGTGGGCGTCGTCGCGGGCATAGACCTGCTTGTTGCCGTGGCTGAGGCGGTAGAGCGGCGGCAGGGCGAGGTACAGATGGCCCTCCTGGATCAGGGCGGGCATCTCGCGGTAGAAGAAGGTCATCAGCAGCGAGGCGATGTGAGCGCCGTCGACGTCGGCGTCGGTCATGATGATGACCCGTTCATAGCGCAGCTTCTCGGTCGAGAAGTCCTTGCCGGTCCCGCAGCCCAGCGCCTGGACCAGGTCGTTCAGCTCCTGGTTGGCCTTCATCTTGTCGACGGACGCGCTGGCGACGTTCAGGATCTTGCCGCGCAGCGGCAGGATGGCCTGGGTCTCGCGCTGGCGCGCCTGCTTGGCCGAGCCGCCGGCCGAGTCGCCCTCCACCAGGAAGATCTCGGTGCCTTCCGGGGAATTGCGCGAGCAGTCGGCCAGCTTGCCGGGCAGCCGCAGCCGCCGGGTCGCCGACTTGCGCGTCATCTCCTTGGACTGCTTGCGCCGCGCCCGCTCCTCGGCCTTCTCGATCAGCCGCTCCAGCAGCGCGCTGGCGCTGTGCGGGTCGCCCGACAGCCAATGGTCGAAGTGGTCCTTGACCGCGGCCTCGACCAGCCGCTGCGCTTCGGCCGTCACCAGCCTTTCCTTGGTCTGGCCCTGGAAATGCGGCTCGCGGATGAAGACGGACAGCAGCACGCAGGCCTCGCCCATCACGTCGTCGGCGGTGACCTGTCCGGCGCGCTTGTTGCTGGTCAGCTCGCCATACGCTTTCAGCCCGCGGGTCAGCGCGGTGCGCAACCCGGCCTCGTGCGTGCCGCCTTGCGGGGTCGGGATGGTGTTGCAGTAGGTGTGCGAGAAGCCTTCGTCGTCATCCGGCCAGGCGACCGCCCATTCGACCCGGCCCTGGCCGTTCGGGAAGTCCAGCGCGCCGGCGAAGGGGGAGGGGGTGAGCGTCCTGCGGTCCTTCAGCGCCGCCGTCAGGTAGTCCTGCAGCCCGCCCGGGAAATGCAGGGTGTCCGATGCCGGGGTGGTGGCGTCGACGGACAGGAGCGCCGGGTCGCAGCTCCAGCGGATCTCGACCCCGCGGTACAGGTAGGCCTTCGAGCGCGCCATCCGGTAGAGGCGGTGCGGCTCGAAATGAGCGGTCTCGCCGAAGATCTCGGGATCGGGATGGAAGCGGATGGTCGTGCCGCGGCGGTTGACGTGCCCCTTGGGCGCCAGCCGTCCCTGCGGCAGGCCGCGGCTATAGTCCTGGACAAAGAGTTGCTTGTCGCGGGCGATCTCGACCGTCAGCCGGTCCGACAGGGCGTTCACCACCGACAGGCCGACGCCGTGCAGGCCGCCCGAGGTCTGGTACACCTTGTTGGAGAACTTGCCGCCGGAGTGCAGCGTGGTGAGAATGACCTCCAGCGCCGACTTTCCGGGATATTTCGGATGGTCGTCGATAGGGATGCCGCGACCGTTGTCGCGGACCATCACCGATCCGTCGGCGGACAGCTCCAGATCGATCCGACTCGCATGGCCGGCCACCGCCTCGTCCATGGCGTTGTCCAGCACCTCGGCGACCAGATGGTGCAGCGCACGGTCATCGGTGCCGCCGATATACATGCCGGGCCGCCGGCGAACCGGTTCAAGCCCCTCCAGAACCTCGATGTCCTGGGCGGAGTAGCTGTCGGCCTTAGGAGCCGTGTTCTCGAAAAGATCGCTCATGGTGCAATGATAGGAATTTCGTCAGGGGTGCGCAAGCTCATCCTGGGGCGTTTATAGTGCGGTGCCACAAGCTTTTGTGCGGAAATCTGCAGGACGCCGGAGGGACCATGAGCAGCGCTGAGACCGACGACATCGATCCGAGGACCTTCGAAGGCGGCCCGGCATTGCGGGCGATCGCCATGCCGGCGGACACCAACCCCAACGGCGACATCTTCGGCGGCTGGCTGCTGGCCCAGATGGACCTGGCCGGCGGCACCGTGGCGGTCCGGCGCAGCCACGGACGGGTCGCCACGGTGGGAATCGAGGCGATGACCTTCCACAAGCCGGTGTTCGTCGGCGACGAGGTGAGCTGTTTCGCCCGCATCGAGAAGGTCGGGCGCACGTCGATCCGCGTCCGCATCGAGACCTGGGTCCGGCGCGAGCGCTCCGGCTCCGACCCGATCAAGGTGACCGAGGGCATGTTCACCTACGTCGCGATCGGGGAGGACCGCAAGCCGCGCGAAGTGCCGCCGGAGTGATCCGCGCGCCGTCGGCCGGGCAGCGTCACGGCTCCCGTCTCACCGGTCCCCCCTCACGGCCCCGATCCTGAACCGCAACCCGGCCCCAGTGCCGGATCGTTGAGGAAGCTGCCGTCGTCGGCCTGCTTGTCGGCGCCGTAGCCGGGGTTGGTGCCCGCCGCCAGCGCCGCCAGGCGGTGGGCGGTGGCGACGTGGGCCTCGCGTTCGACCGCGCGGTAATGGTCGATCACCTGCTCGCCGAACGAGGTCAGGACGGTGCCGCCGCCATGCTTCCCGCCGACGGCCGCACTGACCACCGGGTCACGGAAGATGCGGTTGAGGTCGTCCACCAGCAGCCATGCCCGGCGATAGGACATGCCGAGCGCCCGGCCGGCGGCGGAAATCGAGCCGGTTTCGCGGATCCGTTCGAGCAGCGCAATCTTCCCCGGGCCGATCGAGCCGCCGGTCTCGAAATCGATCCGGATGCGCAGGCGGGTCACGGCCTGGCCCCCCGCCCGCCGCCGGCAGCGGGCCGGCCGCTGTGTAGGGTGACGGGGGAGGCGACGGGGAGGGGCGTGCTCATGGTGTCCTGTCCGGCGAACGTCGCGGGGGCTGGCTGGCTTCATCCATAGCGCGGATCGGCTCCGAATGCATCCGGCCGGGTCGATCGCCGGCGTCATCCCGGACCACCGGCGTTGCCCGACTGCCGACACCGCCCGGCGGTCACCCCTGGTGGATGCGGGCAACGAAGGCGGACACCTCCGCCAGCATGCGGTCGGTGCGGTCGCCCATGGCGCGGGCGGCGGCAGCCACGTCGGACGACGCCTGACCGGTGGCGGTGGCGTGGCTGCACACCATGCCCAGGCTGTTGGACACGGAGGTGACGCCCTGCGCCGCCTCGTTGACGTTGCGGCTGATGTCGCCGGTCGCCGCTCCCTGCTCCTCGATGGCGGCGGAGATGCTGGAGGCGACGCTGTTCACCGTCTCGATGGCGCCGCCGACGCCGCGCATGGCCTCGACGACCGAAGCGGTGGCATCGGTCATCGCGGCGATCTGCGCCTGGACGTCGTCGGTGGCCTTGGCGGTCTGGTTGGCGAGGTTCTTGACCTCCGACGCCACCACCGCGAAGCCCTTCCCGGCCTCGCCCGCACGGGCGGCCTCGATGGTCGCGTTGAGCGCCAGCAGGTTGGTCTGCGCGGCGATGGAACGGATCAGGTCGACCACCTCGACCGTGCGGCGGGCGACGCCGTCCAGTTGTTCGATCAGGGCGTAGGTGCGACGGACGTCCTCGACGGCGCGGGCCGAGCCGTTGGCCGATTGGGCGATCTGCTGCGAGATCTCGCGGATCGACGCCGCCAGCTCCTCTGTGGCGCCGGCCACCGCCTGCACGTTGCCGGACGTGGTCCCGGCGGCATGGGCGGCCTCGTCCATCAGCCGCTTCGTCTGTTCCGCCCCCGCACTCATCGCACCGGAGGTTTGGGACAACGAGCCCGCGGATTCGGCGACGGCGCGGACCAGCCCGCCGACGGTGCGCTCGAACTCGTCGGCCAATTGAGCCATGGCGGCACGGCGTTCACGCTCCTGCCGCGCTTCGAGATCGGCATGGCGGCGGCGCAGGTCTTCGGCCTCGATCGCCGAGCGGCGCAGGGTTTCGACCGACCGGGAGAGCGTTCCGATCTCGTCGGGGCGGTCGGTGCCCTCCACCTCCGCCGCCAGTTCGCCGGCGGCGATGCGGCCGGTGGCCCGCCCGATGCCGTCCAGCCCCTTGCCGATGCGCGACACCAGCCGGAAGCCGAACAGCCCGAGCAGCAGAGCCGCCAGCAGCGTGACCAGCAGCGTTTCGACCAGCGTGGCGCGGAAGGCGGCATCGACGTCGTCGATGTAGACGCCGGTGCCGATCATCCAGCCCCATGGCTCGTAGATGGCGGCATAGGCGAGTTTGGGCATCGGCTCGCTGCCACCGGCCTTGGGAAAATTGTAGATGAGGAAACCGTTTCCGCTGCGGGCCGAGTCGATCAGTCCGCGGATCACCAGCACCCCGTTGCTGTCCTTGAAGTCGGCCAGCTTGCGCGTGCCTTCCAGGTCCGGGCGGACGCCGTGGAAGACGTTCAGGCCGTCGAATTCGTAGCCGAACATGTACTCGCCGCCGAAGAAGCGCAGCGACCGCAAGGAGTCTTTGGCGAGGGCCTGCGCCTCTTCCCGGCCGAACTCGCCCTTCGCCGCGCGTGCGTCGTAGGACTTGATGATCGACAGCGAGGTCTGGACCACCGCCTCGATCGAGTTCCGGTAGCCTTCGATCATGGTTGCCCGCTTCGACGCGGCGGACCAGACGCCGGATGCCAGGATGGCGACGAGGAACAACCCCTGAAGGATCAGGAGCTTTGCCTTGATGCTACGGATTCTGCGGATCATCTCCTGATCTTTCCTCGATGACGGCGGCAGGGCACAGGGTCATGGCCGCATCGCATCGCAATACGCTCCACGGCCGATTCGATGGGGTCTGGATAGATGCTTTCGCCCATATCGGAATATCGGGGTTAACCACTACTTTCGGCGGGCTGTGGAATCGCCGGCACTCCGGGCGGGGACCCGTGATCTTCTTGTGGTCACCGGCTTACGGGGGATGAGGAACTCTGGCAGGATGGCCGTATGACGCTGATCGCTTATCCTTTGTCGGGCGTGGTTCCCGATATCCGGCCGGCGCGCGCGACGCGTGATTGGATCGACGCCCTGCCGGAGCAGTACGGCTACCGGTGCCTGCCGCTGAACATCGCCAGCATGCATGGCTGGGAGGTCTGCTGCCCGGTGCGCGTGACGGCCACATGGACCGGCGGCACCGGCACGGATGCGATCCAGGTCGCCGCTGACGAGGCGCATCCCCTGCTGCCGGCCAGCCATTTCGGCAGCGGCGTGCTGACGTTCCATGTGGCGGCGCTGTTCCGGACGCCGCCCGGCGTGAACCTGATGGTGACGGGCCCGCTGAACTATCCCAAGCACGGGATCATCGGCCTGTCGGGGATCATGGAAACCGACTGGTCACCCTATCCCTTCACCATGAACTGGAAGTTCACGGCGCCCGGCGTTCCGGTGACCTGGGAGAAGGGGGAGCCGTTCGCCCATCTGATGCCGATTCAGCGCGGGCTTGTGGAAAGCCTGACGCCGGAAGTGCGCGATCTCGACAGCGATCCCGAAACGGCGGCGCAATACCGCAACTGGGCGGAATCCCGCAGCCGGTTCAACCAGGATTTGGGCGTTCCCGGCAGCTCGGCGGCACAGGAGCGCTGGCAGAAGGGATACTATCGCGGCAGGTATCCGGACGGCAGCGACGGACCGCCGGAACACGAGATCAAGGTGCGGCCGAAGCCGTTCTAGGCCCGGGCATGTTCGATAGGGTGCATTCGGTGGGCGGCGGCCCCGCAGAGGTTTCCCGCGTGCCCACCGGAAGCCCGGCTTTACAGCGCGTCCTGGATGCTCTTGACGAACTCGGGCAGGCCGACCTGGCGGCGGCGGCGGAGACGCTCGGCGCTCAGAATGGCCTGGACGGCGACGATGCTCTCCTCGACGTCATGGTTGACGATGACGTAGTCGTATTCCGGCCAATGGCTGATCTCGTTCGACGCCTTGGCCATGCGGTTGGCGATCACCTCTTCCGAATCCTGGCCGCGGTCGCGCAGGCGACGCTCCAGTTCGGTCGCGGTCGGCGGCAGCACGAAGACGCTGACGAGGTCGTCGCGGGCGTTCTGGGCAAGTTGCTGCGCGCCCTGCCAGTCGATGGCGAACAGCACGTCACGGCCGCCGGCAAGGGCGTTCTCGACCGCGGCGCGCGGCGTCCCGTAGCAGTTGCCGAAGACGCGGGCATGCTCCAGAAGCTCGCCGGTTTCGGCCATGCGGTCGAAGCGGCGCTGGTCGATGAAGTAGTAGTCCAGGCCCTCGGCCTCGCCAGGGCGCATCGCCCGGGTGGTGACCGAGACCGACATGGTGATGCCGGGGTCGCGATCCAGCAGCCCGCGCGCGATGGTGGTCTTGCCGGCTCCGGACGGGGAGGACAGCACCAGCATCAGGCCGCGCCGGTGGATGAGGGGGGAGGTGGTCGGAGCCATGACGATCACTCGATGTTCTGGACCTGCTCGCGAAGCTGCTCGATCGAGGCCTTCAGCGACAGGCCGATGCGGGTCAGTTCGACGTCGGCCGATTTGGAGCAGAGGGTGTTGGCTTCGCGGTTGAATTCCTGGCACAGGAAGTCGAAGCGGCGTCCGACCGCCCCGCCTTCCGCCATGAGGTCCCGCGCGGCCTGGATGTGGGCGCGCAGGCGGTCGAGCTCCTCGCGGACGTCGGCCTTGCCGATGAGGATGGCGGCCTCCTGGGCCAGCCGGTCCTCCGGCAGGGCGGGAAAGGAGCCGAGGATGGCGGCGACCTGGGCGCGCAGCTTTTCCCGCAGCGCCTCCGGCTGGGTCGACGCGCAGGCGGACGCGGCTTCGACCAGCCGCGCGATCTCGTCGAGATGACCGTTCAGCACGTCGGCGATCCGCTTGCCCTCGGCGATGCGGTTGGCCACGAGATGATCGACCAGCTTCGCCAGGTCCGCCTTCAGCGCCGACTCGACCCGCTCGCGCGCGTCTCCCTCATCCTCCTCGACCGGCTCGATGATGCCGCGTACGGCCAGCAGCGAATCAAGCCGCGGCGGGGCGGCACCTGCCCCCTCGATCTCGCGGGCGATCTCCAGCACCTGGGAGAGAAGCTCCCGGTTGATGCGGAGCTGCGACACCGCCTGGCTGCGGCTGACGGACAGCGTGAGGTTGACGTTGCCACGGGCCAGCCGCTTCGGCAGTTCCGCGCGCGCCGTGGCCTCGATGCTGTCGAAGCCCGACGGCAGGCGGCAGCGCAGGTCGAGGCTGCGGCCGTTGACGCTCTTGACCTCGAAGGTCCAGGAATAACCGTCGCCGTGCCCGTCGACGCGTGCGAAACCGGTCATGCTGGCAATGACGGGGCGATGGGCGGGCACGGCGTCCTCGTTTGAAATCGGTATCGGGATGTCGGCCCGTTATACCGGGGGTACGGACCGGCAACAAGCGCACAAGGGCAGGGGATTCATGAAACAGCCGCGTTCCATCGTCATAACCGGCGCCTCCAGCGGCATCGGCGAGGCGCTGGCCCTTCTTTATGCCGCCCCCGGCGTCGCGCTGGCGCTGACCGGCCGCGACTCCGCGCGGCTGGCCGCGGTGGCGTCCCGTTGCCGTGCGGCCGGCGCGGCCGTGGAGGCGGCCGCGATCGACGTCGCGGACCGCGAGGCGATGGCCCGCTGGCTCGGGAGCGTCGACGCGGCGGCGCCGGTCGACCTCGTCATCGCCAATGCCGGGATGTCGGCCGGCACCGGCGACGGCGGCGAGAGCGAGGAGCAGGCCCGCCGCATCCTGGCGGTGAACCTCGACGGCACGCTGAACACCATCCATCCGCTGCTGCCCGCACTGCGGGCGCGCGGCCGTGGCCAGATCGCCCTGATGGCGTCGCTTGCCGGCTTCCGCGGCCTTCCGGGCGCCCCGGCCTATTGCGCCGCCAAGGCGGCCGTGCGGGTCTACGGCGAGGCGCTGCGCGGCGATCTGGCAGGGGAGGGGATCGGCGTGTCGGTGATCTGTCCGGGATTCGTGAAGAGCAGGATGACCGCGGTCAACCGCTTCCCGATGCCCTTCCTGATGGAAACGGATGCCGCCGCCCGGGTCATCCGCCGCGGGCTGGCGCGCAATGCCGCGCGGGTCGCCTTTCCCTGGCCGATGGCCGCGGCGGTGTGGTTGCTGGCCCTGCTGCCGCCCGCGCTGACCGACGGCCCGCTGCGCCGCGCACCGCGCAAGCCCTAGAGAATAGTCCGGGGTCAGTCGGTCTTGGCGTGGGCGATGGCGTCGCGGACGCTGACGCCCTTGCGCAGGATGTTGTCGACCGCGCGGCCCTGGACCAGCTTGATTCCCACCTTGTGGGCGTAGACCAGGCTCGCCACGCTGTCGCAGCGGGCGAGGATGAACTTGCAGCGGTCCTGCTCGGCGATGCGGTCGCGGAAATACTGCTCGAACCGCGCGTCCATCTCCAACATGTCGTTGGACCAGAAGATCTTCGCGTAGTCCGCGTTCAGGTATTCGAGGTCGAAGTTGGTCACCCAGAAGGGATTCAGCCCGTCCACGGCGATCTGGTAGCGGCGTTCCTGGGCGAACTCCACAACCTCGTTGAACAGCGACAGGTTCTCGATGAGGTCGCCCTTGGACACCTCAAGCACCACCTGGCCGCGGAAATCGATCGGAAGGCGTTCGTCGAACTTCACGAAGCCGGTCGAGATCACCGTCGACAGGTTGATGTTGATGCCGATCCGCCGCCCGCGCATGAAGCTCAGGCCATGGTTCAGGGCGCGCAGAACCGACTGGTCGAGGTTGGCCGTGAAGTAGTTGAACAGCCACTTGTTGGCGGTGATGTCGTAGTCGGGGCAGAGGCGTTCCTGCAGCAGCTTGATGGAGATGTAGAGCTCGTAATACTCCATCTCCGACTCGCCGCCGCCGATGTTGGCGATGCCCTGGTTGAACAGGAACGGGGACAGGTCGAACATCTGCATGGAGCGCTCGAGCTTGCCCAGCTCCTCCAGCGTGATCGGCGGCTTGGTCTCGGTGACGTGGTTGCCTGTTTCGGTCGCCTGCAGCTCCTCGATGAACCGGATGACGTTGATGAAGTTCAACGCCAGTTCCATGATCGAATAGAGCGAATATTCCTTGTAGGGATTGGGGCCGGTCAGTGTCGTCTTCGACAGGAAGATCTGCTCGACCGTCTGGCAGACGTCGGTGACGCCCGTCAGCTTCAGGCCCTTGTAGAGGATGATGAGGTCACCGTTGGAGATGTTGAAGGACTGGAGGTAGGAGGCCTTGCCGGCCAACTCCTGGATGATGGTGCGCACCATCATCTGGCTGGTCGGGTCGCGGTCCTTCAGCAGCGACAGGTGCATGTGGATCAGCCGCATGCCCTGCAGTTCGCTCTTCGCCGTGCGCAGCAGGTTCAGGAGCTTGTCGTTGTCGAAGTCGGGCCTCTGGTCCTTGGCGGCTGCGACGGCGGCCTGCTTTTCCACGGTGGAAAGCCGGACTCGATCCCGTCCCATCGGTGGCCTGCCGCCAAACCTGCTCATCGGTCGCTCACTCCCACAACACGTGTCGCGTCCACCAAGCACCTGCGCGGACGACCGCCTGGCGCCGGCGGCCCCTGTTCCGGAAGCGCACGCCCGGTCTGCCGCCGCTTCCGCCGGTGAACGAATCGCAATGGGCTGGAGGTGCGCGCCCGCAACGATCGCTTCCGCGGTGGAACGGATTGCAGGGGATCCTGCGCAATCGAAGCGATTGTAAGCGAAACTTTCTTTAAAAAGCCCTTAAGGGGCAATGCCGGCCGCTCCGGGCCGGCGTCGCGCCAAGGGACGGCAAGGCGACGAGGCGATGCCGTCCATAAAGATCAAGACTCGCGAAAGATCAAGATTCCGGGTCGGCGGGCTGAACAGAAGGGCGGGGTTCGCCGGCCGGGACAATGCGCACCCGCCGGTCGATCACCGCGAGCCCGATCTTGCCGTGCTTCAGGTCGAGCGCATCATTTCCGAACAGCTCGCGCCGCCATCCCTGCATCGCCGGAATGTCGGCGGCATCGTCGGCGGCCAGGGCCTCCATGTCGGCGGAGGAGGCGACGAGCTTGGCAGCCACGTTGTTCTCGTCGCATTTCATCTTCAGGAGGACGCGCAGCAGCTCGACGATCGGCTGCAGGCCGGGCGGCGGTTCCTCGCGCGGCTCGATCCGCGGCAGGGCGCTGTCGGGCAGGTCGAGCCCGGCCTGCACGGCGGCCAGCACATCGCTCCCCTGGCGGCCTTCGGCGAAGCCGCGGCCGAGCCCGCGCGTGCGGGCGAGGTCGTCGACCGAGGTGGGGGCATGGGCTGCGATCTCCAGCAGCGCCTCGTCCCGCAGCACGCGCGAGCGCGGCTGGTCGCGGCGCTGGGCCTCGCGCTCGCGCCAGGCGGCCAGCTCCTTCAGGATCGCCATGAAGCGCGGCTTGTTGGTGCGCACCTTCAGCCGCTGCCACACCGTGTCCGGATCGACCTGGTAGGTGCGCGGGTCGGTGAGGATCGCCATCTCCTCTTCCAGCCAATGGGACCGGCCGGTGCGGGCGAGGCGGCGCTTCAGCTTTTCGTAGGCCGGACGCAGGTGGATGACGTCCGACAGCGCGTAGGTGAGCTGGCGCTCGGTCAGCGGGCGGTGGGACCAGTCGGTGAAGCGGCTGGACTTGTCGATGCGGGCGCCGGCCAGCTTGGTGACCAGCGTCTCGTAGCCGACGCTCTCGCCGAAGCCGCAGACCATGGCCGCGACCTGGGTGTCGAAGAGCGGCGTGGGGATGCTGCCGGAGAGATGCCAGAAGATCTCCACGTCCTGCCGGGCGGCATGGAAGACCTTGAGGATCGACGGGTCGCTCATCAGCGCGAACAGCGGCGCCAGGTCGATGCCCTCGGCCAGAGGGTCGATGGCGACGGCGCCGGACGGGCCGCCGATCTGGACCAGGCACAGTTGGGGCCAGTAGGTCTTTTCCCGCAGGAACTCGGTGTCGACCGTGATGTAGTCGGCCCCGGCCAGAGACTGGCAGAAGGCCTGCAGGGCGTCGGTTGTCGTGATGAGCGTCATGGTTGCTTCATACACGACGGAACCGGTCCGCGGAAGTGCGCCGAAACGCGGATCCGCAACGCGAACCGGCAGGCCCGGCCTGCGCGTCGCGCGACCCTCCGCGTCGTTCCGCCGGCCGTCCCCGCCGCATGGCGGCTTGACTTTCGCGTCCTTCCGGTGTGGTGTGTCGAACCGCTTTTTCCGCCGGAATCCGACCTTTTCAAGGTGTTTCGACCCATGCACCCCTACCGCACGCACACCTGCGGCCAGCTTCGTGAAGAGAATGCCGGTGAGATCGCCCGCCTGTCGGGCTGGATCAACCGGAAGCGCGACCATGGACAGCTTCTGTTCATCGACCTGCGCGACCATTACGGCCTGACGCAGTGCGTGGTCGACACCTCCAATCCGGCCTTCGAGGTCGCCAACCGGCTGAAGCTGGAATCGGTCATCACCGTCACCGGCAAGGTGGTGAAGCGGACGGCCGAGACGATCAACGACAAGCTGCCGACCGGCCGCATCGAGCTGCAGATCCAGGAACTGACCATCCAGAGCGAGGCGGAGCAGATCCCGCTGCAGGTCAACCAGGACGCCGACACCGGCGAGGACGTGCGCCTGCGCTACCGCTTCCTCGACCTGCGCCGCGACCGCATCCATGAGAACATCATGCTGCGCTCGCGTGTCATCGCATCGGCGCGCCGCCGCATGATCGAGCAGGGCTTCACCGAGTTCCAGACGCCGATCCTCACCGCCTCGTCGCCGGAGGGCGCGCGTGATTACCTGGTGCCCAGCCGCAACCATCCCGGCAAGTTCTACGCCCTGCCGCAGGCGCCGCAGCAGTTCAAGCAGCTCCTGATGGTCGCCGGCTTCGACCGCTATTTCCAGATCGCCCCCTGCTTCCGCGACGAGGATGCCCGCGCCGACCGCAGCCCGGGCGAGTTCTACCAGCTCGACTTCGAGATGTCCTACGTCACCCAGGAGGACGTCTTCGCCGCCGTCGAGCCGGTGCTGTTCGGCATCTTCGACGAGTTCGGCGCCTTCCGCCGCGAGTCCAAGCCGGTCATCGACCAGCCGCCGTTCCGCCGCATCAGCTTCGCCGAATCGATGCTGAAGTACGGCAACGACAAGCCGGACCTGCGCAACCCGCTGGTCATCACCGACGTCACCGAGGTGTTCAAGCGCGAGGACGTCGAGTTCCGCGCCTTCAAGCAGACGCTGGAGAAGGGCGGGGTGGTCCGCGCCATCCGCGCGCCGAAGGTGTCCGACCGCCCGCGCAGCTTCTTCGACAAGCTGAACGATTGGGCCCGCGGCCTGGGCGCCCCCGGCCTCGGCTACATCGTCATGGAAGCGGCCGGCGGGAAGGGGCCGATCGCCAAGTTCGTGCCCGAGGCGGCCCAGGCGCGGCTGCGCGATCTGGCCGGGCTCGATGACGGCGACGCCATCTTCTTCGTCTGCGACCAGCCCGCTCCGGCGGCCAAGCTGGCCGGCCTCGCCCGGACCCGCATCGGCGAGGAGCTGGACCTGATCGAGAAGAACGCCTTCCGCTTCTGCTGGATCGTCGACTTCCCGATGTACGAGCTGGACGAGGAGACCAACAAGGTCATCTTCAGCCACAACCCCTTCTCCATGCCCCAGGGCGGCCTGAAGGCGCTGGAGGAGATGAACCCGCTCGACATCAAGGCCTACCAGTACGACATCGTCTGCAATGGCGTGGAGCTGTCGTCCGGCGCCATCCGCAACCATCTGCCGGAAGTGATGTACAAGGCCTTCGAGATCGCCGGCTATCCGCCGGAGGAGCTGGAAGCCCGGTTCGGCGGCATGCTGAGCGCCTTCAAGCTCGGCGCCCCGCCGCACGGCGGTTCGGCCCCCGGCATCGACCGCATCGTCATGCTGCTGGCCGACGAGCCGAACATCCGCGAGGTCATCGCCTTCCCGCTGAACCAGCGGGCGGAGGATCTCCTGATGCAGGCTCCGGCGGCCGTCGATACCGCGCGCCTGCGGGAGCTGCATCTGAAGCTCGACCTGCCCAAGCCGAAGGTCGCCGCCCAGCCGGCGGCGGGAGCCGGATCCGGGCCGGCGCCGGCCCAGGGCTGAGGGCTTCACGGCCTTCTTTCCGGGGCGAAGAAAAGGCCATGCGGGGCACGTCCCGCATGGCCTTTTTTCTTGTCAACATACGCCGGCGGGTCTATGTAAGCGCCGTCGTCAAAACCTCACGCGGGCTGGCGGACCCTCGGCTTTACCCCGATGGCCCGATCCGGTGTCTGTAGCCATGGACATCCATGCGCGTCGGACAACGCCCGCGGCGGAGCAACCGGAAAAAGGGATTTTTTCCACATGACCATGCCCACCTTCACCATGCGCCAGCTCCTCGAGGCCGGTGTCCACTTCGGTCACCACACCCGCCGCTGGAACCCGAAGATGAACCAGTACATCTTCGGCGTGCGCAACGGCGTGCACATCATCGACCTCGAGCAGACCGTCCCGATGCTGCACCGCGCCCTGCAGGCCGTGCGCGACGTCGTCGCCGGCGGCGGCCGCGTCCTGTTCGTCGGCACCAAGCGCCAAGCCCAGGAGCGCATCGCCGAGGCTGCCGCCAAGTGCGGCCAGTACTACGTGAACCACCGCTGGCTCGGCGGCATGCTGACCAACTGGAAGACGATCTCCCAGTCGATCAAGCGCCTGCGCGAGATGGAAGAGCGCCTGTCCGGCGACACCTCGGGCCTGACCAAGCGCGAAATCCTCGAGCTGACCCGCGAGCGCGACAAGCTGGAGCGCGCGCTGGGCGGCATCAAGGAGATGGGCGGCCTGCCGGACGTCATCTTCATCATCGACACCAACAAGGAGTCGATCGCGGTCAAGGAAGCCAACAAGCTCGGCATCCCGGTCGTCGCGATCCTCGACAGCAACTCCGATCCGGACGGCGTCGCCTTCCCGATCCCCGGCAATGACGACGCGCTGCGCGCCATCGAGACCTACTGCGACCTCGCGGTCGGTGCCGTGCTCGACGGCCTGCAGGCCGAGATGAGCGCCGCCGGCATCGACGTCGGCGCCGGCGAGGAAGCCCCCGCCGAGCAGCTGCCCGAGGAAGAGGGCGCCGAGACCGCCGCCCAGGCCTGACCCTGACGGTTGAAGGGCAGCCGGGCCTTATGACCTATGGCCCGGCTGCCTTTTTTATGGGTTGCCACTTGTTTTGACTTTGTGACTCAATCCGATCCGCCTGCCGGATCGCTTGGAAGGAAGAGGGCGCAACATGGCCGAGATTACCGCCTCGCTCGTCAAGGAACTGCGCGAGAAGACCGGCGCGGGCATGATGGACTGCAAGAAGGCGCTGAACGAGACGCAGGGCGACCTTGAGGGCGCCGTCGACTGGCTGCGCAAGAAGGGCCTCGCCGCCGCCGCCAAGAAGTCGGGCCGCGTCGCCGCCGAGGGCCTGGTCGCCGTCGCCACCGCCGGCACCAAGGGCGCCGTCGTCGAGGTGAACGCCGAGACCGATTTCGTCGCCCGCAACGACAAGTTCCAGGCGTTCGCCGCCAAGGCTGCCGAACTGGCCCTTTCGACCGGCGGCGACGTGGAGGCCCTGAAGGCCGCCACCTACCCGGGCACCTCGCACACCGCCCAGGACGAGCTGACCAGCCTGATCGCCACGGTCGGCGAGAACATGAACCTGCGCCGCAGCGTCGCCCTGTCGGTCTCGGCCGGCGTGGTCGTCAGCTACGTCCACTCGGCCATCGCGCCGGGCCTGGGCAAGATCGGCGTGCTGGTCGCCCTGGAGTCGACCGGCGACACCGCCAAGCTGGCCGACCTCGGCAAGCAGATCGCCATGCACATCGCCGCCGCCCGCCCGGACGCGCTGGACATCGCCGATGTCGACAGCTCGGCCCTGGAGCGTGAGCGCAGCGTGCTGGCCGAGCAGGCCCGCGCGTCGGGCAAGCCGGAGAACATCATCGAGAAGATGGTCGAAGGCCGCGTCCGCAAGTACTACGAGGAAGTCTGCCTGCTCGAGCAGACCTACGTGATCGACGGCGAGACCAAGGTCCGCAAGGTGGTGGAGAACGCCGCCAAGGACATCGGCGCGCCGGTCAAGGTCACCGCCTTCACCCGCTTCGCGCTGGGCGAGGGCATCGAGAAGGCCCAGTCGGACTTCGCCGCCGAAGTCGCCGCTGCCGCCGGCGGCCAGGGCTGAGGACCAGGGCCGCTCCGGCCTTCGACGCATTCTGAAACAGCAAGGGAGCGTTCCCCCCATGGTCGAGACCACCGGGACCACGGCGCCGACCGAGGGCACTCGCTACAAGCGCGTCCTCCTCAAGGTGTCGGGCGAAGCGCTGATGGGTCAGCGCGATTACGGCCTCGACCCCGAGATGGTCAACCGCGTCGCCAGCGAGGTGAAGGCGGTCATCGGCCTCGGTGTCCAGGTCTGCCTGGTCATCGGCGGGGGGAACATCTTCCGCGGCGTGAAGGGTGCGGCGAGCGGCATGGAGCGTGCCTCCGCCGACTATATCGGCATGCTCGCCACCGTGATGAACGCGCTCTCGATGCAGAGCGCGCTCGAACGGATGGGCGTCAGCACCCGCGTGCAGTCGGCCATTCCCATGTCAACGGTCTGCGAGCCCTACATCCGGCGCCGCGCCGTCCGCCACATGGAAAAGGGCCGGGTGGTGATCTTCGCCGCCGGCACCGGCAACCCCTTCTTCACCACCGACACCGCTGCGGCGCTGCGCGCGTCCGAGATGGGCTGCGACGGCCTGTTGAAGGGGACGCAGGTGGACGGCGTCTATACCGCCGACCCGAAGAAGGATCCGACGGCCGAGCATTACGAACGCCTCACCTACATGGATGTCCTGACCAAGGAACTGCAGGTGATGGACGCCTCGGCGATCGCGCTGTCGCGCGAGAACCATATTCCCATCCTCGTCTTCTCGATCCACACGCCCGGCGCCTTCGCCGAAGTGATGCAGGGCCGTGGCAAGCACACCATCATAACGGAAGAAAGGGAGTAGGCCCGTGGCTGCGCCCGACCTATCGGATCTGAAGCGCCGCATGGAAGGCGCGCTCGAATCGTTTCGCAAGGAACTGGGCGGTCTGCGCACCGGCCGCGCCTCCTCCAATCTGCTGGAGCCGGTGATGGTCGAGGCCTATGGCAGCCGCATGCACCTGCGCGAGGTCGCGACGGTGTCGGTTCCCGAGCCGCGCCTGATCTCCGTGCAGGTCTGGGACCGCGGAATGACCAAGGCGGTGGAGAAGGCCATTCGCGACAGCGGCCTTGGCCTGAACCCGCAGGCCGAGGGTCAGGTGATCCGCGTGCCGCTGCCCGACCTGACGCAGGAGCGCCGCGCCGAACTGGCGAAGGTCGCCCACAAATACGCCGAGCAGGCCCGCGTCGCCGTGCGCAACATCCGCCGCGACGGGATGGACGGCCTGAAGAAGGCGGAGAAGGCCAGCGAGATCACCCAGGACGAGCACAAGGTCCAGGCCGACAAGGTGCAGGTCCTGACCGACCAGCACATCAAGCTGGTCGACGACTCGCTTGCGCAAAAAGAAAAGGAAATCATGCAGGTCTGACCCGGAATGCGCGACGCGGACGACAACCGGTCCAACACGGCCCCTGCCCATGTCGCCATCATCATGGATGGCAACGGGCGATGGGCCAAGGCGCGCGGCCTGCCGCGCACCGCCGGGCACAAGAAGGGCGTGGACGCCGTCCGCCGCACCGTGGAAGCGGCGCGCGAACTGGGCATCGGCACTCTGACCATCTTCAGCTTCTCCTCCGAGAACTGGCGCCGGCCGGAGGAGGAGATCAGCGATCTCATGGGGCTGCTGCGCTTCTACCTGCGCAGCGAGGTGGCCGAACTGCACAAGGCGGGCATCCGCCTGCGCGTGATCGGCGACCGCACCCGGCTGTCCGAGGACATCAACCGCCTGATCGCCAATGCCGAGGAGCTTACCCGCGGCAACCGCGTGATGACGCTGGTGGTGGCCCTGAGCTACGGCTCGCGCCTGGAAATCGTGCAGGCGGCGCGCCGCTTGGCCGAGGAGGTGGCGGCGGGCCGCCTTTCGCCCGACGCCATCGACGAGCGGGCGCTGTCGGCGCGTCTCTACACCGCGGACATTCCCGACCCCGACCTGATCATCCGCACCAGCGGCGAGAAGCGGATCAGCAACTTCCTGCTGTGGCAGGCGGCGTATGCCGAGCTGGTCTTCGTGGACACCCTCTGGCCCGATTTCACCAAGCGCGACCTGGAGGCGGCGATTGAAGAGTTCCACCGACGGGAACGCCGCTTCGGCGCCACCACCGCCGGATCCCGCTGACCCCGGTCCCGCCGGGACGACGGCCGCCACGCCGCGGGCGTCGAAGGCCGGCGACCTGAAGGTCCGCGTGCTTTCGGCGCTGGTCATGGCGCCGGTGGTTCTCGGCGCCGTCTGGATTGGCGGCTGGATCTTCCACGCGCTGATCGCCTTCGGCGCCGTCGTCGCCGTTTCCGAATGGACCAGCATCGTCCCGAGCGCGCGGCGCCTGCCGGCGCGGCTGATGGCGACAGTCGGCATCCTGGTGGCGCTGATGGCGCAGATCGCCGCCGGACCCGCAGCGGCGATCGGTGTGGCGGCGGCCTTCGCCGTTCTGACCGGCATCGTCGGCGGCGGGACAGAGCGCGGGCTGCTCGGCTTCGGCGTGCTCTACGTGGCGGTCGGCCTGAGCGGGCTGATGTGGTTGCGCGACCTGCCCGGCAGCGGGCTGTCGCTGTTCCTGTACGTCCTGTTCACGATCTGGGCGACCGACATCGGCGCCTATGCGGCCGGCCGGAGCATTGGCGGCCCGAAGCTGGCGCCGCGCATCAGCCCGAAGAAGACATGGGCCGGCCTGATCGGCGGAATGGTGGGCGCCGCGCTGTTCGGCTGGGCCGTGGCGGTGCTGGCGGGTGCCGGCCGTCCCGATGTCGCGCTGCTGGTGGGGGCCGCCCTCGCCGTTGTGGGGCAAGCCGGCGATCTGTTCGAATCGGCGATCAAACGGCGCTATAACGTGAAGGACAGCGGCCAGCTCATTCCCGGGCATGGCGGCATCCTCGACCGCATCGACGGGCTTCTGGCCGCGGCCCCGGTGCTGGCCCTCTTCCACGCCGCGGCCGGATCGGTTCTCTCATGGTGGTGACGGCGGGTGCGGCGGGCGAACCGCGGAGCGTGACGATCCTCGGATCGACGGGATCGGTGGGCACCCAGACGGTCGATCTCGTCGCCCGCGATCCGGAACGTTTTCCCGTCGTCGCGCTGACGGCGAACCGGAACGTGGCGCTGCTGGCCGAACAGGCCCGGCGCCTGAGGGCGCGCCTGGCGGTGGTCGCCGATCCGTCCGTCTACGCCGAGCTGAAGGACCTGCTGTCCGGGACCGGGATCGAGGTCGCCGCCGGTGCGGAGGCGGTCGCCGCCGCCGCCGAGCAGCCGGCCGACTGGGTGATGGCTGCCATCGTCGGCGCCGCCGGGCTTGAGCCGACGCTTGCCGCCGTCCGCCGCGGCGCCATCGTCGCCTTCGCCAACAAGGAGGTGCTGGTCTGTGCCGGCGCCCTGATGATGGAGGAGGTGGCGGCGCACGGCGCCACGCTGCTGCCGGTCGACAGCGAGCATTCCGCCATCTACCAGGTCTTCGACTTCGACAGGATCGACAGCGTCGCGCGCCTGATCCTGACGGCGTCCGGCGGCCCCTTCCGTACGCGCGACCGCGCCTTCATGGCGGCGGCGACGCGGGAGCAGGCGGTCGCCCATCCCACCTGGGACATGGGCGCCAAGATCTCCGTCGACAGCGCCACCATGATGAACAAGGGGCTGGAGCTGATCGAGGCCCATTTCCTGTTCGCCATCCCGGAGGAGCGGATCGACGTCCTGGTCCATCCGCAGTCGGTGATCCACTCGCTGGTCGAATATGTCGACGGCTCGGTCCTGGCGCAGCTCGGCACGCCGGACATGCGGACGCCGATCGCCTACGCGCTCGGCTGGCCCGGGCGCATCGCCACGCCGGCCCAGCGCCTCGACCTGGCCAAGGCCGCCTCCCTCACCTTCGAGGCGCCGGATCCCGACCGTTTTCCGGCCCTGCGGCTCGCCCGCGCCGCCTTGCAAAGCGGGGGCGGCGCTCCTACTATTCTCAGTGCCGCCAACGAGGTGGCCGTTCAGGCGTTTCTCGACCGCCGGATCGGCTTTCTCGACATCGAACGGATCGTCGAGGAGACGTTGACGGCGTTGCCCCACCGCCCGCTGCGCGATCTCGCCGCCGTGCGGGAGGCCGATGCGGAGGCGAGGCGGAACGCCGCCGCCCGCGTCATGGCCGTCGGTGCGACGGCGGTTGGCAGCCGATGATCCGCGTTCGAGGCGCTGGAAGGCGCAAAGGGTAAAATGGACGTTATCGGCGGTTTCTGGACTTCGGTGCTGGCCTTCCTGCTGGTCCTCACCGTGCTGGTCTTCGTGCACGAGCTGGGGCACTACCTGGTGGCACGCCGCAACGGCGTGCGGATCGAGACCTTCTCGATCGGTTTCGGGCCGGAACTCTTCGGCTTCACCGACCGGGTGGGCACGCGCTGGAAGTTCAGCGCCTTGCCGCTGGGCGGCTATGTCAAGATGTTCGGCGATGCCGACCCGGCGAGCACGCCCGGTTCGCACCTGACCTCGATGACGGCGGAGGAGCGTGCCGTCTCCTTCCACCACAAGCGGGTGGGGCAGAGGGCGGCGATCGTCGCGGCCGGGCCGATCGCCAATTTCGTCTTCTCCATCGTCGTCCTCGCCCTGCTGTTCATGACCGCGGGCCAGTCCTTCACGCCTCCGGATGTCGGCGGGGTGCAGCCCGGAAGCGCCGCCGAGCGCGCCGGCATCCAGCCCGGCGACCTGATCCTGTCCGTCGACGGCGCGGCCATAGAGCGGTTCGAGGAGATCCGCCAGATCGTCTCGATCCGGCCGGGCGAGCCGCTGGCGGTCGAGCTGAAGCGCGACGGGCGGGTCATGACGGTGACGGCGACGCCGGAGTCGCAGTCGGTCACCGACCGACTCGGCAACAGCCACCAGATCGGCCTGCTGGGGATCAGCCGCGGCAGCGTCGGGATGAAGCGGCACGACCCGCTGACCGCCGTCTGGCAGGCGGGACGAGAGGTCGCAGGCATGGTCACCGGGACTTTCACCGCCCTGGGGCAGATGGTCCAGGGATCGCGCGGCACGGAGGAACTGGGTGGTCCGCTGCGCATCGCCCAGATGTCCGGCGAGGTGGCGCAATCCGGCTGGTATCCCTTGGTGTGGTTCATGACCTTCCTGTCGGTCAACCTGGGCATGATCAACCTTTTCCCGGTCCCCATGCTCGATGGCGGCCATCTGCTGTTCTACGGCATCGAAAAGCTGCTCGGCCGGCCGCTCGGAGCGAGAGCGCAAGAATACGGTTTCCGAATTGGGTTGGCCTTGGTATTAACGCTCATGGTCTTCGCCACGTGGAACGACCTTGTTCAACTGCGCGTGGTCGATTTCTTCCGGGGACTGGTCTCCTGACTCCAGCCCCTTGCCAGGGAGCGTGATTTTGCCGGTGTCGAGCAAAGTTCTGGTGGCGGGCCTGATGGCCGGCTGCGCCATGACGACCGTGTGTGTCGCCCACGCCCAAACTGCCGCGCCGGGGAGCGCCCCGGGCGCGGCTCCGGGGTCCGCCGTCACGCAGGTCTTCAGTGGCGGGACGGTGCGGGACATCAGGGTCGAAGGCACCCAGCGAATCGAGCCGTCCACGGTCCGCACCTACCTGGCGATCCAGCCCGGCGACCCCTTCGATCCGGATCGGATCGACCAGTCGCTGAAGACGCTGTTCAACACCGGGCTGTTCGCCGACGTCGTGCTGAAGCGCGAGGGCGACACGCTGGTGGTCAGCCTGGTGGAGAACCCGATCATCAACCGGATCGCGTTCGAAGGGAACCGGCGCATCGACAAGGAGACGCTGGAGAAGGAAATCCAGCTCCGTCCCCGCGTCGTCTACACCCGCACCCGCGTCCAGAACGACGTGCAGCGCATCCAGGACATCTACCGGCGCCAGGGCAGGTTCGCCGCGACGGTGGAACCGAAGATCATCCAGCTCGACCAGAACCGCGTCGATCTGGTGTTCGAGATCAACGAGGGTGTGCGCACCGGCGTGCGCGGCATCACCTTCATCGGCAATGAACATTTCTCCGACGGCACGCTGCGCGAGTCGATCCAGACCAAGGAATCGGCCTGGTGGCGCTTCCTGACCTCGGAGGACAACTACGATCCCGACCGCCTGAACTACGACCGCGACCTGCTGCGCCGCTTCTACCTGAAGGAAGGCTATGCGGATTTTCGCGTCGTGTCGGCGGTTGCCGAACTGACGCCAGACAAGGAAGACTTCTTCATCACCTTCACCATCGAGGAAGGCGAGCGCTACAAGTTCGGCAAGATCGACATCAAGACCACGCTGAAGCAGCTCGATCCGGTGGTGCTGCAGGACGCCGTCAACACCCATGAGGGCGACTGGTACGACGCGCAGGCGGTGGAGAACTCCATCACCAAGCTGTCCAACGCGGTCGGCGACCTGCAATATGCCTTCGTCGACGTGCGGCCGCAGATCGTCCGCAACCGCGAAACGCATACCATCGACATCACCTACGAGATCAACGAGGGGCCGCGCAGCTACGTCGACCGCATCGACATCACCGGCAACGTGCGCACGCTGGACAAGGTGGTCCGGCGCGAGATGCTGCTGTCGGAAGGCGATCCGTTCAACGCGTCCAAGCTCCGGCGCTCCGAGCAGCGGATCAAGGATCTCGGCTTCTTCGAGCGCGTGAACATCACGACCGCGGAAAGCAGCGCTCCCGACCGCACCATCGTCAACGTCGACGTCGCCGAGCAGTCGACCGGCGAAATCTCGATCGGCGCCGGCTTCTCGACCTCCGACGGTCCGTTGGGCGACTTCTCGATCCGCGAGCGCAACCTGCTCGGCCGCGGCCAGGACCTGCGGCTGGGGGCGACCATCTCCGGGTCTCGCCAGCTCTACGATCTTTCGTTCACCGAGCCGTACTTCCTCGACCGCGACCTGTCGGCCGGTGTGGACATCTTCCGCACCCGCTACGACTATCAGGACGAGAGCTCGTTCAACGAGAAGAACACGGGCATGGCCCTGCGCCTGGGCTACCCGCTGACCGAGAACCTGCGCCAGCGCGTCTATTACCAGATCCAGGACACGCAGATCGAAGAGGTGCCGAGCACCGCGTCGCGCTACATCCAGGAGCAGCGCGGCCAGCGCCTGACCTCGCTGGTCGGCCAGGAGCTGACCTATGACCGGCGCAACAGCAAGCTGACGCCGACCGAGGGGTATTTCATCCGGCTGACCAACGACGTCGCCGGCCTGGGCGGCTCGGTCCGCTTCCTGCGCAACAAGCTGGCCGGTGGCTACTATGTGCCGCTCGGATCCGACGACTGGGTGCTGAGCACCACGGGTGAAGTCGGCTACATCATCGGCATCGGCCAGAAGGTGGCGCTCGGCGATCGCTTCTTCGTCGGCGGCGACACCCTGCGCGGCTTCGAGACCGCGGGTATCGGCCCGCGCGATACCTCCACTGGCGATGCGCTGGGCGGCACCCGCTATGCCCGCGCGTCGGTCGAGATGAGCTTCCCCTTCGGCCTGCCGGAGGAGTTCGGCCTGCTCGGCCATGCCTTCACCGACGTCGGTACGCTCGGCAAGTCGGGCATCCACGATCCGATCGTGAAGGAAGAGGAATCCATCCGCGTGTCGATCGGCACCGGCGTGTCGTGGAAGTCGCCGTTCGGGCCGATCCGGCTGGACGTCGCCCTGCCCATCCGCAGGGAAGACTACGACAAGAAAGAGCTTATCCGCTTCAGCTTCGGAACCAGGTTCTAAGATGCAATCCACCCTGTTGAAGGCGTCGTTCCACGGCGCCGCCCTGTCGGCCGCGATCACCGCGGGTCTCCTTTTCGCCGCTCCGTCGGCGCAGGCGCAGACCGCGCCCAAGGCGGAGGCTCCGAAGGCGGATGCGCCGAAGCCCGACGCGGCCAAGCCGGCCGCCGGGCCGGGTGCGGATCTGAAGGCGCCGGTGATCGCGGTCATCGACGTCCAGAAGATCATGCAGGAATCCAACGCGTCGAAGGGCATCACCAAGTCCTTCGAGACGCTGCGCGATTCCTACCAGAAGGAAATCTCCGCGCTGGAGGACAAGCTTCGCAAGAACGAGGACGAGCTGCGCAAGCAGCAGACCGTGCTCTCGCCGGAAGCCCTGGCCTCCAAGCGGCGCGACTTCGAGAAGCAGGTTTCCGAGGTTCAGAAGACCGTCCAGACCCGCAAGCGCGCTCTGGAAACCGCGCTGAACGAGGCGATGGCCGTGGTCCACAAGACGATGGTCGAGGTCGTCGCGGACATTTCGCGGGAGCGCGGCGCCAATCTGGTGTTGGCGCGCCAGCAGTTCGTCCTGGTCGATACCCAGCTCGACGTCACCGATACGGTGCTGGAGCGCGTGAACAAGAAGCTGCCGCAGGTGGCGCTGAACGTTCCCAAGCAGTAACGGCCGCCTGACAGGGCCGCCACGGTTCCGGGCCAGCCCGGAACCGTGGCGGCCCTGTTCCATTCCGGGATGGGGACGGTTGCGGCGGTTGCGGTCGCCGCCGAAATGGGGCAAGAAGTCGGGACGAACAACAAGACGCTGGCGCACTTCAAAGGGGCGGCGGCGCGGAACCCAATCGGTTGTGTGGAAAGGCGGGCGGCCGGGCAATGGACGTGACGGCGGACAACAGCGCACCTAAGAAGATCGACGACCTCGACATCACGCGGATCATGCAGATGATTCCGCACCGCTACCCGATCCTGATGATCGACCGGGTGACGGACGTGACGCTGGGCGAAAGCGCCGTGGGCGTGAAGAACGTCTCGATCAACGAGCCCTTCTTCCAGGGCCACTTCCCGTCGCGTCCGGTCATGCCGGGCGTGCTGATCATCGAAGCGATGGCCCAGACCTCCGCGGTTCTGGTTGTGGCGACGCTGGGGCCGGAAGCGGAAGGCAAGCTGGTCTATTTCATGACCGTCGACGAGGCGCGCTTCCGCCGTCCGGTCACGCCGGGCGACACCATCCACATCCATGTCACCAAGCAGCGCCAGCGTGCCAACGTGTGGAAGTTCAAGGGCGAGGCGAAGGTCAACGGGGTCCTCGTTGCCGAAGCCGTCTATGCTGCCATGATCCTGGACGAAAAATGAGCGTCACCATCCATCCGTCCGCCGTCGTCGATCCCGCCGCCAAACTGGGGGAAGGGGTCTCCATCGGTCCATTCTGCGCCGTCGGTCCCGACGTGGCGCTGGGCGACGGCGTTCGGCTGGTGTCTCATGTGGCGGTCGACGGCCGGACCACCATCGGTGCCGGCACCGTCATCTACCCGTTCGCTTCCATCGGCCACCGCCCGCAGGACCTGAAGTACCACGGCGAACCGTCTGAACTGGTCATCGGCGCGCGCAACCAGATCCGCGAGCACGTGACGATGAATCCCGGCACCGAGGGCGGCGGGATGATCACCCGCGTCGGCGACGACGGGCTGTTCATGATGGGATCGCACGTCGCGCATGATTGCATCGTCGGCGATCATGTCATCATGGCCAACAACGCGACGCTGGGCGGCCATGTGACGCTCGGCGACTATGTCATCATCGGCGGCCTGTCGGCGGTCCGGCAGTTCGTCCGCATCGGCTCGCACGCGATGATCGGCGGCATGTCGGGCGTCGAGAACGACGTGATCCCCTTCGGTCTGGTGATGGGCGACCGGGCGCGGCTGGCCGGCCTGAACCTTGTCGGGCTGGAACGGCGCGGCTTCAAGAAGGACGACATCAACGCCCTGCGCGGCGCCTACCGGATGCTGTTCGGCACCGAGGGTACCTTTGCCGAGCGCGTGGAGGAGGTCGGCCGCGACCTTGGCGACCGCGCATTGATCTCCGATGTGCTCGACTTCATCCGGGCCAAGGAGTCGCGCTCGCTCTGCCAGCCGCGCGACGCCTGACCGATGCGGCCGACGGCCGAGCCCAGGACCGACGCTGGGGCGAAGCTGGCGATCCTGGCGGGCGGCGGCACGCTGCCGGCCCGCATCGCCGCCGCCGTCCGCGGCCAGGGGCGCGAGGTGTTCATCGTCGCCTTCGACGGCCACACGGACCCCGAAACAGTTTCGGGCCTTCCTCATCTCTGGAGCCGGTTCGGCGCGGCCGGCACCATCCTGCGCCGCCTTCATGACGAAGGGGTGGGCGAGGTCGTGTTCGCCGGCCCCGTCAGGCGGCCGTCCTTCACCGAGCTGATGCCGGACTGGCGGACCGCCCGGTTCCTCGCCCGCGTCGGTACGCGGGCGCTCGGCGACGACGGGCTCCTGCGCGCGGTGGTGCGGGAGGTGGAGGAGGACGGATTCCGCGTCGTCGGGCTCCACGACCTGCTGAAGGATTTGCTGACCGCGCCGGGCCTCGTCGGGCGCCATTCCCCCGATGCCGACGCCGAGCGCGACATCGCGCGCGGCGTCGAGGTGGCGCGGGCGCTCGGCGCGCTCGACGTCGGCCAGGGGGCGGTGGTCCAGCAGGGCATCGTGCTGGCGGTCGAGGCGGTCGAAGGCACCGATGCGATGCTCGACCGGTGCGGCTCCCTGCGCCGCCCCGGCCCCGGCGGGGTGCTGGTCAAGGTGAAGAAGCCGAAGCAGGACCGCCGCATCGACCTCCCGACAATGGGGCTCACGACGGTGGAAAGGGCCGCCGCCGCCGGGCTGCGGGGGATTGCCATCGAGGCGGGCGGCAGCCTGCTGGTCGACCGGGCCGCAGTCGCCGAGGCGGCGGACCGCCTGGGGCTGTTCGTGCTCGGGATCGAGAGCTCCTCATGACCGGCGGACCCGATGAGGGCGTTCCGACGCTGTTCCTGATCGCCGGCGAACCGTCCGGCGATGCCCTGGGCGCCCGCCTGATGGCGGCGACCAGGCGGCTCACCGGCGGCCGGGTCCGGTTCGCCGGCATCGGCGGCGAGAGGATGGTGGCGGAAGGGCTGGAAAGCCTCTTCCCGATGGCGGAGCTGACGCTGTTCGGCATCTTCGAGCTTCTGCCGCATCTGCCGAACCTGATCCGCCGCATCGACCAGACCGTGACGGAGATCGCCCGCAGCCGGCCATCGGCCGTCGTCGGCATCGACTCGCCGGGATTCACGGTGCGGGTGGCCAGGAAGGTCCGGGCCGTCTCGCCGGACATTCCGCTGATCCACTATGTGGCACCGACGGTCTGGGCCTGGAAGCCGAAGCGGGCGGCGAAATACGCCGCGATCTACGACCATCTGCTGGCGGTGCTGCCGTTCGAGCCGCCCTATTTCGAAAAGGAAGGGCTCGCCTGCAGCTTCGTCGGCCATTCGGTCGTCGAAAGCGGAGCGGGGCGTGGCGACGGAGGGCGCTTCCGCGACCGTCATGGCCTGGCGCAGACCGACCGCATCATCGCCGTGCTTCCGGGAAGCCGGAAGGGCGAGGTCTCGCGCCTGCTGCCCGACTTCGGAGCAACCCTCGGCCTGCTGCGGCAGGATCACGGCAATCTCGTCGCGGTGGTGCCGACGGTGGCAACGGTGCGCGACAGGGTCGCCGCCGCCATCGCCGACTGGCCGGTCCGCAGCATCCTGGTGGAAGGCGACGCGGCGAAATACGATGCGTTCGCCGCCGCGGAGGTCGCGCTCGCGGCATCCGGGACGGTCGCGCTCGAACTGGCGCTCGCCTGCCTGCCGTCGGTGATCGCCTATCGGCTCAATCCCGTCACCGTCGCCCTTTACCGGCGCCTGATCCGCGTTAAATACGTCAACCTCGTCAACCTGATGCTGGATCGCATGCTGGTGCCGGAACTGCTGCAGCAGGATTGCCGGCCCGACAGGCTCGCCGCGGAACTCCGGCGCCTGCTCGACGATCCGGCGGCGCGGCAAGCGCAGGTGGACGGCGTGGCCGAGGTCGCGCGGTGGCTGGGGCAGGGGGACACGCCGCCCAGCGAGCGCGCGGCCGCGGCGATCCTGGATGTCGTTGCCCGGCACCGAAGGCAGAGCCCGGCACAGGCCGGCTGATACCCAAACACCGAAAGCGGGAGAACAGAAACCATGAGCGAATTTCGCCTGCTGCACACGATGCTGCGCGTCCTCGACCTGGAAAAGTCGCTGGATTTCTACACGCGGCTGCTCGGCATGAAGCTGTTGCGCCGCAACGACTATGAAGGCGGCCGCTTCACGCTCGCCTTCGTCGGCTATGGCGACGAATCGGATACGGCGGTCCTGGAACTCACCCACAACTGGGACCAGAAGGAGCCGTACGAGATCGGCACGGGATATGGCCACATCGCGCTCGGCGTCCCCGACATCTACGCGACCTGCGAGACGCTGGCGGCCGAGGGGGTCAAGATCCCGCGTCCGCCCGGCCCGATGAAGCACGGCACCACGGTCATCGCATTCATCGAGGACCCGGACGGCTACAAGGTTGAGTTGATCGAGAAGAAGTGACCGCCGCACCCTGCGGCGATCGGGAAGGAAGGCGCGGCCGGGAACGGCCGCGCCTTCCTGCTATGGTGCCGATCCCAGCGCCGGTGCGCGCTGGAAGCGCGCCCGGTAGGCTGCCGGGCTGACGCCGACCCGGCGCCGGAAATGGTGTCGCAGCGTCGCCGCCGAACCGAAGCCGCAAAGCGCCGCCACGTCCTCCATGGCGAGGCCGCTGGTTTCCAGCAGGTCGCGGGCACGGTTCAGGCGTTCGCCCAGCAACCATTCGCCGGGGGTGGTTCCGGTCAATGCCTGGAAGCGCCTCATGAAGGTGCGGAGGCTCATTCCGGCCCTGTGCGCCATGGCCGCCAGTGAGTGCTCCTCCGCCAGCGTTTCTCGCAGATGGTCGAGCAGGGGTCCGAGCCGCGCCCCTTCCCGTGCCTCCGGCACCGGCGTGTCGATGTACTGCGGCTGGCCACCCTCGCGGTGGGGCTGCACGACCAAGCGGCGCGCGACGCTGTTCGCGGCTTCCGGGCCGAAGTCACGCCGTATCAGGTGAAGGCAGAGGTCGATCCCGGCCGCACTTCCGGCGGATGTCAGGATGTTGCCCTCATCGACATAGAGCACATCCGGAACCAGCCGGATGTCGGGATAGAGGTCGCGCAGCGTCTCGGCATGGCGCCAGTGTGTCGTCGCCCGGCGGCCGTTCAGCAGCCCGGCTGCCGCCAGCACGAAGGCGCCTGAGCAGATCGACAGGATGCGGGCGCCGCGACCCGCCGCCCGCCGCAGGGCCGCGGTGAGGCGGTCCGGCACCGGCTCCCGGGTGCCGCGCCAGCCGGGGATGACGATGGTGTCGGCGTCGTCGAGCAGGTCCAGCCCGCCGTCGGCCTCGATCCGGATGCCGCCGACCGCCCGCAACGGACCGGCATCCAGCGCCGCCACCGCGAAGCGGTACCAGCCGGGGCCGAGTTCGGGGCGTGGCAGGCCGAACACCTCGACCGCGATGCCGAATTCGAAGGTGCAAAGGCCGTCGTAGGCGACGGCGACGGCCAGTGGCGGGTGGTTTGGCATGATCTGCACGATAGCTGGCGGCCGTGGCGCTTTCCAGCCGGCAACCACGTCGGCAGGATCAAGGCATATGGTCACCTCATGGAGAGCATCACGCCATGTCCACGCTGGTCAGCGAAGTTCCCGCCGCCTCCGCTGCGGATGCCGCCGCATATTTCGCCCGCCGTCTGTCGCTGGAGACCGACTGCTGGGACGTTCAGGACACGCTGAAATCGGAATGCGCCGATTTCGTGCTGCTGGATGTGCGCGGGCCGGCCGCGTACGCGCGCGGGCATGTGCCGGAAGCGGTGAACCTGCCCCACGGCAAGATAACCGAGCGCAGGATGGCGGAATGGCCGGACGGCACGCTGTTCGTGGTCTATTGCGCCGGGCCCCATTGCAACGGAGCGGACCGGGCGGCGTTGCGACTGGCGCGGATGGGGCGGCCGGTCAAGCTGATGATCGGTGGGGTGACCGGGTGGCTCGACGAAGGATTCGCCCTTATCGCCGAGGCGCCGACCGATGGCGCGGGCAGGGTGCCTGTCGAGGATGTGGCCGGTATCAGATGAACACGATCCCGGCGATCAGCGCCAGGATCAGCAGGTAGACGACGAGGCGGCGGACCCGCCAGCCAAGCGGCGCCCTGTTGTCGTTGGCCGGCGGGCGCAGCCGTACCACCCGCCGCGCCGGAACGATGTACGCAGTCGGGTCCTGGGCGGCTCCGTTGGAGCCGCCCATTCCCATGTGTGCTGTGGGCCGGTTAGCCACGCTCGGCCAGCGGCACGAACGGCCGCTTGGTCTGGCCGGTGTAGAGCTGGCGCGGACGGCCGATCTTCTGCACCGGGTCCTCGATCATCTCCTTCCACTGGCTGATCCAGCCGACGGTGCGGGCCAGCGCGAACAGCACGGTGAACATGCTGGTCGGGAAGCCCATCGCCTTCAGGATGATGCCCGAGTAGAAATCGACGTTCGGATAGAGCTTCTTCTCGATGAAGTACTCGTCCGACAGGGCGATCTTCTCCAGCTCCATGGCGATGTCGAGCAGCGGCTCGTCCTTGATGCCGAGCTCGGACAGGACCTCGTGGCAGGTCTGCCGCATCACCTGGGCGCGCGGGTCGTAGTTCTTGTAGACCCGGTGGCCGAAGCCCATCAGGCGGAAGTTGTCGTTCTTGTCCTTGGCGCGGCGGACGAACTCGGGGATGCGATCGACCGAGCCGATCTCCTCAAGCATCTTCAGCACGGCCTCGTTGGCGCCGCCGTGGGCCGGCCCCCACAGCGAGGCGATGCCGGCCGCGATGCAGGCGAACGGGTTCGCCCCGGACGAACCCGCAAGGCGGACGGTCGAGGTCGAGGCGTTCTGCTCGTGATCGGCGTGCAGGATGAAGATCTTGTCCATCGCCTTGGACAGGACCGGGTTGACCTTGAACGGCTCGCAGGGCGTGCCGAAGGTCATGTAGAGGAAGTTCTCCGCGTAGGACAGGTCGTTGCGCGGATACATGAACGGCTGGCCCATCGAATACTTGTAGGCCATCGCGGCGATCGTCGGCATCTTGGCGATCAGACGGTGCGCGGCGATCTTGCGCGCAACCGCGTCGTTGATGTCCAGCGAGTCGTGATAGAAGGCCGACAGGGCGCCGACGACGCCGCACATGATCGCCATCGGGTGGGCGTCACGGCGGAAGCCGCTGTAGAACTTGGTGAGCTGCTCGTGCACCATCGAGTGGCGGCGCAGGATATTCTCGAACTCCGTGCGCTCGGCTTCGGTCGGCAGATGGTTGTTCAGAAGCAGGAAGCAGACTTCCGGGAAGGTCGAATGCTCGGCCAGATCGTCGATGGCATAGCCGCGGTGCAGCAGGACGCCTTCGTCGCCGTCGATGTAGGTGATCTGCGATTCGCAGCTACCGGTGGAGGTGAAGCCCGGATCGTAGGTGAAGTGGCCGGTCTCGGCATAGAGCTTGCGGATGTCGATCACGCTCGGCCCGACGCTGCCGTGCAGGACCGGCATCGTGACCTGCTTGCCCGTTTTGTTGTCGATGAGGGTTACGGTATCCTTGCCGTCCTCAGTCTGGGTCATCTCGGCACGTCCTTATCGTTGAGGGTCGGGGCTTGGCGCCCTTTTTTCGTCGCGCAGCATAGTTCCATGCCTGCCTGATGGCAACGCACGGAAATGACCACTATGCTGCACCCGCTGCATCGCGGATGCGAGAAAGCGTCGCTTGGCGACCCAACAGTTCCGCCACTTCGAAGATCGGCGGCGACACGGTGGAACCGGTGAGCGCGGCGCGCAGCGGCTGGGCGGCCTTGCCCAGCTTCTCGCCGCGGGATTCGGCGAAGCTGCGGACACGGGCCTCCAACGCGGCGGCCGTGAAGTCAGCCTCCGCCGCGAACATCGTCTCCAGTTCCTTCAACAGCCCGCGGCCTTTTTCATCCAGCAGAGCGGCGGCTTTTTCATCATAGGCGAGCGGCTGGGGGGCGACGTAGAAACGCGCGCTCTGCGCGAGGTCGACCACGGTGCGCGCGCGCTGCTTCAGGCCGTTCATGGCACGGGTCAGCAGGTCGAGATCCGCCGCCGACAGGCTGCGGCCGAACTCGGCTTCGAGCCGCGGTGCGACCAGCCCGACCAAGCGAGCGTCTTCGGCCTGGCGCATGTAATGGGCGTTCAGGTTCTCGAGCTTGGCGAAATCGAAGCGCGAGGCGGAACGGCCGATGCTTTCCAGGTTGAACCACTCGACCGCCTGTTCGGTCGAGATGATCTCGTCGTCGCCGTGCGACCAGCCGAGGCGCAGGAGGTAGTTCCGAACGGCCTCCGGCAGGTATCCCATGTCGCGGTAGGCGTCGACGCCCAGCGCGCCGTGGCGCTTGGACAGCTTGGCGCCGTCAGGCCCATGGATCAGCGGGATATGGCCGAAGCGCGGCAGGTCCCAGCCCATGGCGTTGAAGATCTGGATCTGGCGGAAGGTGTTGGTCAGGTGGTCGTCGCCACGGATGACATGGGTCACGCCCATGTCGTGGTCGTCCACCACGACCGCCAGCAGGTAGGTCGGCGTGCCGTCGGCGCGCAACAGGATCAGGTCGTCGAGCTGGGCGTTCTGGACGGTCACCTCGCCCTGGACGAGATCGTTCAGGACCGTCTGGCCTTCCTGCGGCGCCTTGAGCCGGATCACCGGAGCCACGCCCGGAGGGGCGTCGGAGTCCGGACGGTCGCGCCAGCGGCCGTCATAGCGCATCGGCTGGCCGGCCGCCTTCTGGGCGGCGCGCATCTCCTCCAGTTCCTCCGGGCTGCAGTAGCAGCGATAGGCCCGGCCGGCGGCCAGCATCTGGTTCGCCACTTCGGCATGACGGTCCTTGCGCCCGAACTGGCTAACCGCCTCGCCGTCCCAGTCGAGGCCAAGCCACGACAGACCGTCCAGGATGGCGTCGACGGCGGCGTCGGTGGAGCGTTGCCGGTCGGTGTCTTCGATCCGCAGCAGGAACTTGCCGCCCATGTGACGGGCGTACAGCCAGTTGAACAGGGCGGTACGGCCGCCACCGATATGGAGAAATCCGGTCGGCGACGGAGCGAAGCGGGTGACGACGGTCATCGGTCTCTCAATTTTTCGGTTCGGCGCTGGTAGGATGCGCCGGGAAGTCACACCCTGATTTAACACAGCCACCCGGTTCGGAGGCAATGCGATGCATGCATGGAAGATGGTTGGGCGGCTGGACGGCCGGCATGGTGGCCGGACGGTCGTCGGAATCCGTTACCGGTGACGGCAGCGGGCTGGCCGGAGGAGGAGAGCGACGGCCCGCCTGCGACCGGCGGCGCCTTGTCCCGCACGGCCGGGCGCGTGGGCAGGCGACTCGCGGCGCTGGCCGAGGCGGAGGGGGACCGGTGGGTGCTGTGGCTGCCGGTGGCATTCGGCAGCGGCGTCGCGCTCTATTTCGCCCTGCGGCAGGAGCCGCCCTGGTGGCCGGGAGTGGCGGCCGTCGCCCTCTGCGTCGCCGCGGCGCTGATCGTCCGCCGGTGGCCGGCGGCGGTGGCCGTGGCGACCGCGCTGGCGATGGCGGCGTCGGGCTTCGTCGTGGCCCAGGGGCAGGCGGCCCGTGTTGCCGCCCCGGTGCTGGAACGGACGATCGCCGGCGCGATGGTCACCGGCCGGGTGACCGCGGTCGAGCGGCGCCCGGGGGCGGTGCGGCTGACCTTGCGCGATCCGGTGATCAGCCGGCTGGCGCCGGAGCGCACGCCGCTGCTCCTGCGCATCCGCCTGTCCGACCGTCATCCGGCGCCGCCGGCCGGCGCGGTGGTCCGCGTCCGCGCCACGCTGTCGCCGCCGCAGGCTCCGACCGAACCGGGAGCCTTCGATTTCCAGCGCCGCGCTTGGTTCATGGGGCTGGGAGGCGTCGGCTTCGCCACCGGCGCCGCGGAGGTGGTCGACGCGCCGTCGGTGAGCGGTTGGAGCGGCCTGTCGGTGTGGTTCGAGCGGGCGCGCGCGGCGATCGCCGCGCGGGTGGCGGCCAGCATTTCCGACCCTGTGGAGGCCACCGTCACCACCGCGCTGCTGAACGGCGAGCAGTTCGGGATCCCGGAAGCGACGCTCGATGCCTTCCGCAACAGCGGCCTCGCCCATCTGCTGTCGATCTCCGGCCTGCATGTCGGCATCGCGGCCGGCATCCTGTTCTATGTCCTGCGTGCGCTGCTGGCGGCGATTCCGGGCATCGCGCTCCGCTGGCCGATCAAGAAGATCGCCGCCCTGTTCGGCATCCTGTCGGCCCTGGCCTACACGTTGCTGGTGGGGGCGCCGCTGCCGACCGTCCGGTCGGTCCTGATGACCGGGCTGGTGATGGGCGCCATCATGCTGGACCGCGATCCGTTGAGCATGCGGCTGGTCGCCTTCGCCGGTCTCGCCACGATCGCCATGGATCCGGAGGGAATGCTGGGTCCCAGCTTCCAGATGTCCTTCGCCGCGGTGACGGCGCTGATCGCCGCCTTCGAGGGGCCGCATGCACGGCTTGCCGCATGGCGGCGGGATGCGGGATGGGTGCTGCGTGGGCTGATCTATGTCGGCGGGATCCTGCTGACCAGCGTCGTCGCGACACTGGCGACCCTGCCGTTCTCGCTGTTCCACTTCCAGCAGATCGCATTCTACGGCGTGCTGTCGAACCTGATCGCCATTCCCATCACGTCCTTCTGGGTCATGCCGTGGAGCCTGATCGCCTACGCCTCGATGCCCTTCGGCCTTGAGGCGCCCGCCCTGGTCGCCATGAACTGGGGCGACCGCGCGGTCATCTGGACCGCCGGCTTCTTCGCCGGATTGCCCTGGGCGTCCCTGACGATCCCGGCCATGCCGGCGGCGGGGTTCGCCGCGGTGGTGGCGGGAGGAATATGGCTGTGTCTCTGGACCCGGCGCTGGCGTTGGCTGGGGCTGGTGCCGGTTCTGGCCGGCTTGGCCTCGCCGGCGCTGGTCGGCCGGCCGGACCTGCTGGTGTCCGGTGACGGGGCGGTGATCGCGGTCCGCACCGGGGACGGCCGTTTGAGCGCGTCGTCGAAGGGCGGGCGGACCGTGGAAAGCTGGCGCGAGCGCGATGGCGAGCGCACGGCAGCGACTCCATGGCCGGCGGCCGGCGGATGGAGCTCAGGCGATGGCGGCCCGTCGCTTGCGTGCGATGCCGTTGGTTGCCTCTACCGGTCGAAGGGGAAGGCGATCGCCCTGCCGCGCTTGCCCGACGCGCTCGACGAGGATTGCGGAGCGGCGGATGCGGTGGTGACGGCCGGGGTGGCGCGCGGATGCAGAGCCGGACTCTTGATCGACCGTTGGACGCTGAGGCAGGAGGGAGCCCATACGCTCACCTTCGATGCCGACGGCGGAATGCGGGTGGAGACGGTGCGGGAGTGGCGGGGCGATCGCCCCTGGACCGGAGTTGGGACCGGAGTTGGGACCGGCATTGGGGCCGGCGGGGCCGGCAGTCGGATCGACAGGAAAGAGGGGCGGTGACGGAGGGTCGGCAGCGCGATCGTCCGCCTCTGCGGTCGCCCACCCCTTGTGCAGCAGCGGCCATGCGGGACGGGGACCTGTCGGCAACCGTCGACGTGCTTGTGAAGGGCCCGGCCTCGGCGCCCGTCCGGCCGCCGCTCCCCCGTGGCGAGGGGAGGGCAGGCGCGGAAGGCGTGCGGCCGTCAGTACTTGCGCACCAGTCCGACCAGCTTGCCCTGCACCCGGACCCGGTCGGCACCGAAGATGCGGGTTTCATAGGCGGCGTTCGCCGGCTCCAGCGCGACGGTGTTGCCCTTGCGGCGCAGGCGCTTGAGCGTCACCTCGCCCTCATCGACCAGGGCGACGACGATCGCGCCGTTGTCGGCGGAATCGCAGCGCTGGATGATGACGGTGTCATGGTCGAGGATGCCGGCTTCGATCATCGAGTCACCGGATACCTCCAGCGCGTAATGATCGCCACCGGTGAGCATCGAAACCGGGATGTCGACGAAGGCGCTGTTGTCGCGCAGCGCCTCGATCGGCGTGCCGGCGGCGATCCGCCCGTAGAGGGGAAGCTGGATCGTCTCGTTCGCCGCCGTGCTTCCCGACGGGACAGCCGCTGGCGGCGCGGCTTCGCGACCGGCGAAGGCGAAATCGCCCTTGATGACGCTGGGCTGGAACTTCGGCTTCGGCGCGGTGCGCGGCCGGCCGGCCTCCAGCCCCTCCGGCAGGCGCAGCACCTCCAGCGCCCGGGCGCGATGGGGCAGGCGGCGGATGAAGCCACGCTCTTCGAGCCCGGTGATGAGACGGTGGATGCCTGACTTCGACTTCAAGCCCAGGGCGTCCTTCATCTCGTCGAACGACGGCGAGACGCCGCCCTGGCCGAGCCGTTCGTGGATGAACAGCAGCAGCTCGTGCTGCTTGCGCGTGAGCATGGATGCCTCCCGGCCGTCGCCAGACTGAAGATGGAACAAATACAAAACGTTGCTCCATGTTCTAGTTTGGTTCCGCCAGCGCGTCAAGCCCCCGCCATGTTTTTCCACCAAAGGATATGACCTAAAGGCAAGGAGCGCCTTCGTTGAGCGTCAACACCGTCACCATCGCACCGGCTGCCTCGGCGACTGCATGCGGCGACCGCGGGATCAGGCAATCGGCTTTGGCGTAGAGCGACGTTATGGCGCTGTCCTGGCGTGCGAATGGCGTCACCACCGGCATGCCATCCGCACCGACCGACAGGGTGGCGCGCAGGTAGTCTTCGCGGTGGTCGTTGGCGCGCAAGGGTTCGGTGAGACGCGCGCGCACGGCCGGCAGCCCCTCGTCGGCAGGCAGGCCCTGGAGCAGGCGGAGGATCGGGCGCAGGAAGAGCAGCGCGGTGACGCCGGTCGAAACCGGATTGCCTGGCAAGCCGAGCAGCGGCACCGTCCCGGCGCGGCCGAACATCAGCGCCTTGCCGGGGCGCATGGCGACCGCCTGGACGTCGAGCGTGACGCCGCGATCCGCCAGCACGTCGCGCACCAAGTCGTAATCGCCATGAGCGGCTCCGCCGGTGGTGACCAGAAGGTCGCAGCCGACGGCGCCCGCAGCCATGGCGGCGACACTGTCGGCGGTGTCCTTGGCGATGCCGAGATTGTGGGCCATGCCGCCCTGGGTGGCGACAAGTGCACACAGCCCGAGCGCGTTGGTGCTGACGATCTGGCTCGGGCCGAGCGGATCGCCGGGCAGGGCGATCTCGTCGCCGGTGGCCAGGATGGCGATGCGCGGGCGGCGGTGCACCGAGAGCCAGGGGACATTGCCGCCGGCAGCGAGCGCGATATCGCGGGCGGTGAGGCGTCGCCCTTTCGGCAGCAGCTCCTGACCGGCAGCGAAGTCGAAACCGGCCTGGCGGATGAAGCGGCCGGCGACCACAGCGCGGCCGACACGGACACTGGCGTCGTCGGCGCTGCAGTCCTCCTGCATCACCACGGCGTCGGCCCCGTCGGGCACGGGAGCCCCGGTGAAGATGCGCACCGCCTCGCCGCGGCCGACGGAGCCGGGGAAGGCATGTCCGGCGGCGGATTCGCCGATCCGGCGCAGCAGGACCGGAGCGTCGACGGTGGCGGCGGCGATGTCGCCGGCCCGCACCGCCCAGCCATCCATGGCCGCCGCATCGAAGGGAGGCTGGGTCAGGCGGGCCGACACCGGTTCCGCCAGGACGCGGCCCAGCCCGTCCGGCAGCGCGACCGTTTCCGCAGGAAGCGGGGAAAAGGCGGCCAGGATTCGGGCGCGGGCCTCGGCGACGGAGATCATGGGGTCACTCCCCGGCCTGCGTGGCCGGCCCGCCGGCGGCCCATTCGCCGCTCTTGCCGCCGGCCTTGTGCAGCAGGCGGACGCCGGTGATGGTCATGCCGCGGTCGACGGCCTTGCACATGTCGTAGACCGTCAGGGCGGCGACGGTGACGGCGGTCAGCGCCTCCATCTCGACCCCGGTCTGTCCCGTCACCTTGCAGGTGGCGGTCACGTCCACCGCATTGCGGGCGGGATCGCAGCGCAGGTCGACCTTGACCGAGGTCAGCATCAGCGGGTGGCACAGCGGGATCAGGTCCGGCGTACGCTTGGACCCCATGATGCCGGCCAGCCGGGCGACCGACAGCACGTCCCCCTTCTTCACGCCGCCCTGGAGGATCAGCGACAGCGTTTCCGGCTGCATCAGCACGCTGGCCCCGGCCGTCGCGGTGCGCTCCGTCTCCGCCTTGTCGGAAACGTCGACCATCACGGCCTTGCCCTCGGCATCGAAATGGGTGAAGCCGCTCATGCCACGCTCTCCCGCAAGCTTTTTTCCATGAACACGCTGACCTCGTGGTCGGCGTAATCGGCAAACGGACCGCGCGGGGCGAAACCACCCCGGCGGTACAGCGCCAGAGCCTCATGCTGATGGATGCCCGACTCCAGCAGCACGGCCCGAAGCCCCTCGCTCCGCGCCTGCTCCTCCAGCCGGGCCAGCAGCCGCTCGCCGATCCGCCGGCCTCGGGCCGCCGGATCGACATACATGCGCTTGATCTCGCCGTAACCGGCCGGGTCGATGCGCAGCGCCGCGCAGCCGACCGGCCTGCCCTCCATCCGGGCGACGAAAAAGCGGACATCCGGGCCGGAAAGCGCGGCGACATCCAGCAGGCTACAGGTTTCCGCCGGATAGAGGTCGAGCAGGTAGCGGTCCAGCGCCGCGACCAGTGCTGACACCGCCTCCTGGCCGGGATCTTCCGCCGCGACGTCGATGCGGGCCATTGCCCTCACCCCTGGGCGAGCAGGGCGCGCGTCGCGGCTGCGACGTCATCCTGGCGCATCAGCGATTCGCCGACCAGGAAGCAGCGCGCGCCGACCGCGGCCATGCGAGCGAGGTCGGCCGGCGAATAGAGGCCGCTCTCGGCGACCAGCATGCGGTCGGCCGGCATGTTGGCCGCCAGCTCCTCGGTGGTGGCGATATCGACGGCGAGCGTCTTCAGGTTGCGGTTGTTGATGCCCAGCAGCGGACTCTTCAGCAGCAGGGCACGGTCGAGCTCGGCGCGGTCGTGCACCTCGATCAGGACGTCCAGCCCCTGGGCGATCGCCGCGTCCTCGATTTCCGCCGCCTGGGCGTCGGACAGGGAGGCCATGATGATCAGGATGCAGTCGGCGCCCAACGCGCGGGCCTCGGCGATCTGGTAGGGATCGACCATGAAGTCCTTGCGCAGCACCGGCAGGTCGACCGCGGCGCGGGCGGCGACCAGATACTCGTCCCGTCCCTGGAAATAGGGTTCGTCCGTCAGCACGGAGAGGCAGGTCGCCCCGCCTTCGCGATAGGCGCGGGCGAGCGACGGCGGGTCGAAGTCGGCGCGGATCAACCCCTTGGAGGGGCTGGCCTTCTTGATTTCGGCGATCAGGCCGTAGCGGCCGGCATCGACGGCGGCGCGCAGGGAGCGGACGAAGCCGCGCGGCGGATTGGCGGAATTGGCTTCCTTCGCTGCGGCCTCGACCTCCGACAGTGGCCGGACGGCCTTGCGCGCGGCCACCAGCGCACGCTTGTCGTCGTTGATCCGGGTCAGAACGTCGCTCATTCGGCGGGAACCTCGTTGGTGATGGCGACCAGCCGGCGCAGGCGGTCGCGGGCGCCACCGCCGTCGATGGCGTCGGCGGCCATGGCGACGCCATCCTTCAGGGTGTCGGCCCGCCCGGCCACCAGCAGGGCGGCGGCGGCGTTCAGCAGCACGATGTCGCGGTAGGGTCCGCGCACGCCGTCGAACAAGGCATGGATGGCGTCGGCGTTGACCTGGGCATCGCCGCCCTTGAGGTCGTCGATCCGCGACCGCGGCAGGCCGGCATCCTCCGGCACCACCTCGAACACCGTGATCTCGCCCTCCTTGAGCTGGGCGACGGTGGTGGGTCCGGTCGTGGTGATCTCGTCCAGCCCGTCGGAGCCGTGGACGACCCAGGCCGCCTCCGAGCCGAGCCGCTTCAGCACCTGGGCCAGCGGCTCGACCCACTGCCTGGAATAGACGCCCAGCACCTGTCGCTTGGCCGTCGCCGGGTTGGCGAGCGGGCCGAGCAGGTTGAAGATGGTGCGGGTGCCAAGCTCGACCCGCGTCGGGCCGACGTTGCGCATGGCGAGGTGGTGGCGCGGCGCCATCAGGAAGCCGATCCCGGCGTCCCAGAGCGCCTTGCGCACGAGGGCGAAGTCGCAGTCCAGGTTGACGCCGAGCGTGCCGAGCACGTCGGCGGCGCCGGACTTCGACGACATGGCGCGGTTGCCGTGCTTGGCCACCGGCAGGCCGCAGGCCGAGACCACCAGGGCCGCCGCAGTGGAGATGTTGTAGGTGCCCACCCCGTCGCCGCCGGTGCCGCAGGTGTCGATGGTGCCCTCCGGCGCCTCGACGGCGATCGCCTTGGCGCGCATGACGCGGGCGGCGCCGGTGATCTCGTCCACCGTTTCGCCGCGCACGCGCAGCGCCATCAGGAATGCGCCCATCTGCGACGGGGTGGCGTTGCCGGACATGATGATGTCGAAGGCGAAGCCGGCCTCGGTTTCGTCCAGGGCGGCGCCGGTCGCCACTTTGCCCAGGATCGCCTTCATGTCGCTGAGATCGCCGCTCATGCCGCGTTCTCCAGCGGGGAGCGGGTGAGGTCGAGGAAGTTCTTCAGGATCTGGTGGCCGTGCTCGCTCTCGATGCTTTCGGGATGGAACTGCACGCCGTGGATCGGCAACTCGCGGTGGGCCAGCGCCATGATCAGCCCGTCGGCGGTCTCACCGGTCACCTCAAGGCAGGCCGGCAGCGTTGCCCGCTCGACGATCAGCGAATGGTACCGGGTGGCACGGAAGGGGGAAGGCAGGCCGGCCAGCACGCCGCGGCCATCGTGGCGGATGTTGTCGACCTTGCCGTGCATCGGGACCGGGGCGCGCACCACCCGGCCACCGAACGCCTGTCCGATCGACTGGTGGCCCAGGCAGACGCCCATCAGCGGCAGGGCAGCCGCGGCGGCGGCATCGATCAGGCCGAGACAGATGCCGGCGCGGTCGGGGTCGCAGGGGCCGGGGGACAGGACAATGCCGTCGGGGCGGAGCGCCATGGCCTCCTCCACCGTCAGGGCGTCGTTGCGGCGGACCTGCACGTCGGCGCCCAGCTCGCCCAGGTAATGGACGAGGTTGTAGGTAAAGCTGTCGTAATTGTCGATGAGCAGCAGCATGCGCCTTCCGCCTTGTCGTCTGGCCGCCGAATCCGGTTGGACGCGGACCCGGTGGGCCGTTCCGGCCCTGTTCCAACGACGGACACCCTAGCGGCAGAGGGGGCGGATTTCCAGCCTCCGCAGGCCTGCCGCAGCCGTTTCACACGGCAGCCCAGCCGGACCTTTTCGACCGGCATTTTTCAGCGGCAGTCGAGGCGGGGTGGCGACGCCGGATCGTCCAGAACCGTTCCGCGCAGGTCGGTCGCCCGCGTGAGGGTGCAGCGGCGGACGACGCGCGGCAGGTCGGCGGCCAGGGTCGCGGCGGTATCGCGATAGCGGCAGATGACGAACACCTCCTCCCGCCGCGCGCCGTGGAACTCCCAGACCTGCACCAGCGAGCGCGTCCGCCGCAGTTCACGGTCGGGCGGCAGGGCAGGGGGCGAGTCCGCGGCCATCAGGGTCTTGCGGTCGCCTTCGACCAGCGTGACCCCGGCCAGGGCGTGGCTGTCCTTGCCGGCATAGGGCGACCAGCCGCCGGGCGCCTCCGGCTGCGACTGGACCGCCAGCGTCGGCGGGCAGTCCGGCGGCTCCGCCAGCGCCGGCGTCGCGGCGGCAGCCGCGGCCAGGGCCATAACAAAGATCGGGCGCATGAACGGATCCTCCTGCGAAAACCTTGTCCGGACAAGCCTTCCGGGCGCGGCGCGGTAGCGGCATACGAGGGGCTTCCATCGTCTGGGCGGTTGCGGGGCCGCCGCCGGGGTGCCACTGTGCGGCGCTCCGCTCGCAGGATGGACACCGTCACCATGGCCCGCAAGGCGCCTTCGAAAGCCCGCAAGTCTCGCGTTCCGAGCGTTCTCACCAATCCCTTCGTCCTGGCCCTGGCCGCGGTTGCCGCGGTCTTCGCCGTCGCGATGGGCGTCGCCGCGCTGACCGGCGCCTGGCCGGGCGGGGGGGAACGGGCGGCTGTCCAGCAGGCGGCCGTCCAGCACAGCTCAACTCAACCGGCGGCCCCGGCGCCGACCCCACCGGCCCCGGTACCGACTGTGCCGGCGGCGAAGGCCGAGCCCCAGGCACCAGCCCGGCAGTCCGGAGAGGAGCCTGCACCGCTTCCCGCCACCCAGCCGGGAGAAGCGGCGGCCGATCCCCACCTCGCGCAGAAGCCGGCGGCCACGGTCGTCGCGATGCTGCCGCCGCCCGCCCCACCCGCGGTTCCGCCGGTGAAGGCGCCGTCGGGCAATGCCGCCCTGTGGCGCAAGAACGCCCTGCCGTCCAGCCCGCCGCCGGGACGGCCGATGATCGCCATCGTCGTCGACGACATGGGGCTGGACCGCAAGCGTTCGACACGGATGGCCGGCCTGCACGGCCCGCTGACGTTGTCCTGGCTGCCCTACGCCCGCGACCTGCCGGCGCAGGCCAGGGCCGCCCGCGCCAACGGCCACGAATTGATGCTGCACATGCCGATGGAGCCCAGCGTGCACGCCGATCCCGGCCCGAACGCGCTCCTGGTTTCGCTGGACAAGGGCGAGGTCATGCGGCGCTTCCGCGCCGCGCTCGACAGCTTCGACGGCTATGTCGGCGTCAACAACCACATGGGCAGCCGCTTCACCGCCGATAGTGACGCGCTGGCTCCGGTCCTTTCCGAACTGCACAGGCGCGGGCTGCTTTGGCTCGACAGCCGGACGACGCCGCGCAGCGCCGGCCTGCCCATCGCCCAGCAACTCAAGATGCCGTGGATCGGCCGCGATATCTTCCTCGACAACCAGGAAACCGTTGCCGCGGTGCGGGCGCAGCTCGCCAAGGTCGAGCAGCTCGCGAAGCGTCAGGGCTATGCCGTCGCCATCGGCCATCCCCATGATGCGACAATCGATGCCTTGTCGTCCTGGCTGCCGGAGGTGCAGAAACGTGGCTTCGTTCTTGTCCCGGTCAGCGCGGTGGTGGCGGCCCGCCATGCCGGCGGCTGACCGGGATGCAACAGGAGCCGCGATATGGCGGATGCGTACAAGGTTCAAGGAATGACCTGCGGCGGCTGCGCCCGCTCGGTCTCAAACGCCATCACCAAGGCGGCGCCGGACGCCACGGTGACGGTCGACCTCGCCACCGGGACGGTGATGGTCGAGGGGGGAATCCCGGCGGAGGTCGTACGGCAGGCGGTCGAGGACGCCGGGTTCGACTTCGGCGCTCCGCAACGCTGACCGGCGACTTGGTGCGCTGCAACAAATCCATTTGAATATTGCGGGTATTGCGGGATAATCGGCCGGTCGGCTGCCGTGCCGGTCCGGCCTTTCCCATGCGAGATCCCGATGCCGCTTTACTCATACCGCTGCACCGCCTGCAACCACGGTTTCGAGACACTGGTCCGGGTGGGGGAAAGCCCCGCCTGCCCATCCTGCGGCAGCGGGGAGCTTTCACGCCAACTCTCGAACGTGGCGCCGGAGGGTAAGTCTGGCGCCGTGATCCAGGGTGCCCGCCGGCTGGCGGCGAGCAACGGCCATTTCAGCAACTACGCCCGTTCCGAACGGCCCAAAGGCTGACCCTCCCCGCGTTACGCCCCGGACTTCGCAGCAAGTTCCGCACGCCAGCGGTCGAGTGCCGTGCCGGCAGCGGCAAGGGGGTAGCTCCAGTCTCCGGCCACCGTCTGGCGGAACAGCCGGGCCGACGGGTACCAGAGGCTGTCGTCCCGGCCTGCGGTCCAACGCCAGTCGGCTGCGTAGGGAAGCAGGATCCAGGTCGGTCGGCCGAGGGCCGCGGCGAGATGTGCGGTGGAGTTGTCGATGGTCACCACGAGGTCCATCGCCGAGATCAGCGCCGCCAGCCCGTCGATGTCCGACCAGGCGTCGATCCCCGGCTCCAGATGGATCGGCGTACCGGCTGCCGCGACCTCCCCGGCGACATCGCCGTATTGCAGGCTGACCAGCGTCACGTCCGGACGGTTCATCGCCCGCGCCAACAGGGCCAGCGGGATGGACCGCTCGCGGCCGAGCGTGTCGTTCTTGCTCGACCAGGCGATGCCGACGCGCCGGCGGCCGGCGGGCAGGCCATCCGACAGGGCGGCCGTCCGCAGCGGGGCGGCAGCCAGGCAGGACGGCCGGCTTTGGGCGAATGCCTGGCTGCTGCGCCGCATGAACCGGGGCAGGCTGCCTGCCGGGCATTGGGCCGTGATGTCGGGCGCCGTCAGCCGCGGAGCCGGCGGATCCCGGCGCGGCACCACCTCCACCGCCGGCATCCCGCGGCGGAACAACGCCGCCAGCCGCTCGTCGCATTCCAGCACCACGCGCATGCCGTCGGCGGCAAGCTGCGGCAGCAGCGCGGCGTACATCACCTCGTCGCCCAGGCCCTGCTCCCCCCAGACCAGCAGCGTCCCGGCGGACAGGGGGAGTCCGTCCCACCGCGGCTGCGGGAAGGGCCTCGACCGCTCCCGCCCGCCGGAGTCCAGGCACCATCCCAGTTCATAGTCGTCCCACCCCTCGGCGAAACGGCCGAGGGCCAGCAGGATCACAGAACGATTGAAGCGTGCCTGGATGCCGCCGTCGGATGCGGTGTCGCAGGCGCGGGTGAAGCTGTCGAGCGCGTCCTCAAGGCGGTTCTGCCGGTGAAGCACCGTCCCGAGCGTGTTCCAGGCGGCGGAAAGGCGCCCGTCGGCGGCGACCGCCCGGCGTGCGTCGGCTTCGGCGGCGGCGAGGGCGCCGTCCTTGAGCAGGCTGTCGGCGCGGTTGTTCAGGAGGATCGCGTTGTCCGGACGCAGGACCAGGGCACGGCCGTAGGCGGCGGAGGAGGCCGCAAGCCGGCGGAGCCCCTTTTCCAGGTTTCCCTGCTCGTTCCAGGTCCCGGCCCCGACGGGATCCAGTGCCAGGGCGGCGCGGTTGGCGCGATCGGCCCCGGACAGGTCGCCCGCCTCCTTCCGCAGAAGCGCCAGACGGGCGACCGGCTCGGCCCCTTCCGCCCCGGAGAGCACGGCCCGCCGCTGCGCGACGACCGCCCCCGGTTCGCCGGCCGGCCCGCTCGCCGGACCGAGAGGCGACCCGAGAGCCGAAAGCCCGCTCCATGCCCGGGCATGGGCCGGGTCGAGCGCCAGGACCCGCAGGTAGGAGGCGTGGGCCGCCGTCCCATCGCCCTGCGCCTCGCGGAGGAGGGCGAGGTTCATGTGCACCGGCGCCGCGTCGGGAAGCCGACGGGCCAGCACGCCGTAATTTTCCGCCGCCTCGTCCAGCCGGCCGAGATCCTGAAGCAGGCCGGCAGCGTGGAAGCGCCGGTCCGCGGAGTCGGGATCGAGGTCGGCTGCCCGCAGGGCCTCGTCGGCGGCCTCGCCCAACCGGCCCGTCGCCGCCAGGACGCGCGACCGGTTGCCGTGGTAGTCGGCGACGCCGGATCGATTGGCGATGGCGCGGTCGATGCGGTCGAGCGCTGCGGCCAGGTCGCCGCGCATCGCCGCCACCAGCCCCCACAGGTGCAGGGCGTCCGGCTGTTCCGGAACCGCCGCCAGGATGCGGCGATAGAGCGTCTCCGCCTGATCGAGCCGCCCGGCCTCCTGATGGTCGAGCGCCGCGTTCAGGGCTTCGCTCAGGCTCGCCATCGCATCAGCGCCTCAGGTCACGATCGAGATTCGGCTCGGCGCGATCGCCGTTCAACCTGGCCCGGTAGACCTGAACCGCCTCCAGCACCCGCTGGACATAGTTGCGGGTCTCGGAGATCGGGATCAGTTCGATCCAGTCGACCACGTCGATCGCCTCGGTGCGCGGGTCGCCGTAGGTCTGGAGCCATTGCCGCACCCGGTTCGGGCCGGCATTGTAGCCGGCCACCGCCAGCACCCACGACCCGTTGAAGCGGTCGATCAGCTCGGCCAGATAGGCGGACCCGAGCGTGACGTTGTAGCCGGGATCGGCGGTCAGCCGGGCGTTGGTGTGCTTCATGCCCAGCTTGCCGGCGACGAGCTGTGCCGTCGTCGGCATCAGTTGCATCAGCCCGCGCGCGCCGGCCGAGGAGACGATGCGCGGGTTGAAGGTGCTTTCCTGGCGGATGATGCCGTGGATGAGCGCCAGTTCGGGCGCCGCCGGCCGGAAATCCGTCAACGGATAGCCGGCCTCGACGAGGAAGATCTCGTTCTGCGCCGCGTCCTTGGCCGCCGCGACGGCCAAGTCCCGGCGGTCAAGCTGGGTGGCCAGCCGGGCCGCGAGCACGTAGTCGGCCGCCGTCTTGGCATCCAGGCTGATGCGGCGCAGGAAGCTGGTCGCCTGCTCGTCGGCATTCCCGCCGATCTCGCTCAGCAGACGCGCGACGCGCACGACCTCCCGCCTGTCGAAGGCAGCGCTTTCCGATGGAGAGACCGATGGCGGGGCGGGCAGCGTGACGGTGCCGCCCGACACGTGGCGGAAGGCCAACTGGCCGTAGAAGGTGGTCGGGTAGGTCGCCGCCTTGGCGTACCATTCGCCCGCCGGACCGGTCTGGCCGAGCGCCTCGGCCGCCCGGCCGCACCAGTAGGCGCCGCGCGCCTTGCTGATCGGGGCGGAGACCGAGCGGTAGAGCCTGTGGAAATGCGCGAAGGCTTCCGACGGCTTGTCGAGGAAGCGCAGGGCGAGGAAGCCCGAGAGGAATTCGGCGTCGGCGAAGGACGATCCCTCGCTCATGCCGTTGGCGCTGACCAGACGGTAGGCCAGGTTGTAGTCGCCGCGCTCCATCGCGCGGCGCGCCAGCAGATGGCGCTCCGACCACCAGGACTGCGGGCGGCCCATGTCGCTGCCGGCCCTGGCGATGATCTCCAGCGCACCGGCGTCGTCGCCGCGGCGGCGCAGGCTGCGCGCCTGGTCGAACATCAGGCCGGGATCGTCGCGCAGGCCCGGCGGCACGCGCGACAACGCCGCCTCGGCGCCGGTGCTGTCGTTGTCCAGTGCGATCCGCGCCTCGATCAGCGTGTCGTACGCCTCGTCGAAGAACGGAAGCATGCGGCGGACCGGCCCCTCCTGCTTCGCCCACAGCAGCCGGTCGATGCGCGCCTTGTGGTCCTGCTGGCGCAGATAGGGGGTGTAATGGGACAGGAAGGTCGCTTCCTCGTCCGCGGTGAAGCTGCCTTCGGTCCATTGCTTGCGGATCAGCGACGTGGCGCGATCGACGCTGCCGGTGGCGACCAGCGCGTCGGCGTAGCGCACGAAGCCGTCGTTGGTCAGTGGCGGCGCCTGGCGGAACCATTCCACCACCTGGGCCGGCGGCAGGTCGGGCATCGCCATTTCGGCCTGGCGCCGCAGCGCGGCCATGTTGGGCCAGTCGGGATTGTCGCGGATGAAGGCGGCGATCTCGTCGAAGGTGCCGCCGCCGGGAGTTGCGAGCGCCATCCAGCGGACGACCTTCGCCGGCAGCGGATCCTGCGCCTGCGCCGCCCTGGCCAGCGCTTCCGCCACCCGCTCGTCGCCAGCGAGCCTGAAGGCGTCACGGTAGATCGCGACGTCCTGCGGGCTCAGCGCGGCGGCCGGCAGGGCAGTGGCGAGGGAGAGGGGCAGGACCGCGAAAAGCGTAAGGAGACCCGCAAAGACCGGGGTCCGGGCGCTCTTGCCGAGGGAGGCGGGGAGGATTAATGTGCGCAACTCTTTTTTCCAGCTTAGCCGACTGAGGAGGCAGCCATGTTCCACGGTTCCATCGTCGCCCTCTTGACTCCGTTCAAGGGCGGGAAAGTGGACGAGAAAGCCTTCCAGTCCTTCGTCGAGTGGCAGGTTGCCCAGGGCACCCACGGACTTGTCCCCTGCGGCACGACCGGCGAATCGCCGACCCTGTCGCACGAGGAGCACAACCGTGTCGTGGAGCTTTGCATCGAGGCCGCCGGCGGCAAGGTGCCGGTCATGGCCGGTTCCGGCTCCAACTCGACCGAGGAAGCGATCTCGCTGACCCGCCACGCCAAGCAGGCGGGCGCGCAGGCGGCGCTCGTGGTCACGCCCTATTACAACAAGCCGTCGCAGGAAGGTCTGTACCAGCATTTCAAGGCGATCCATGACGCGGTGGACTTGCCGGTCTTTATCTACAACATTCCGGGGCGCAGTGTCGTGGATATGTCCGTGGCGACGATGGCCCGGCTGGCGAAGCTGCCGAACATCGTCGGCGTGAAGGACGCCACCGCCGACCTCGCCCGCCCGTCGCGCCTGCTGCAGGAGGTCGGCCCGGACTTCATCCAGCTCTCGGGCGAGGATGCGACGGCGCTGGCCTTCAACGCCCAGGGCGGGGTCGGCTGCATCTCGGTCACCGCCAACATCGCGCCGGGCCTCTGCTCGGCCATGCAGAACGCCTGGGCGGCGGGCAACCTGAACGAGGCCTACCGCCTGCGCGACGTGCTGACGCCGCTGCATGACTCGATGTTCATCGAGACCAGCCCGGCGCCGGTGAAATATGCCGCCAGCCTGCTCGGCCTCGCCACCGACGAGGTGCGGCTGCCGCTGGTGACGGCGTCCGAGACCGCCCGCGCCGCCGTGCGCGGTGCCATGACCAAAGCCGGGCTGTTGTCGTAATCGGCAACAGGCACCGTTAAGGAGAGAGCATTGTCCGCGCGCGACAACGAAGTGAAGAAGTTCGCGGCCCAGAACCGCCGCGCGCGGTTCGACTATTTCATCGACGACGTCCTGGAGGCCGGCATCATGCTGACCGGGACGGAGGTGAAGTCGCTGCGGGGTGGCCGGTCGAGCATCAACGAGGCCTATGCCGGTCTGCGGGACGGGGAGCTGTACCTGTTCAACGCCTATGTCCCGGAGTACCTGCAGGCCGGCCGCTGGCTCCAGCATGAGCCGAAGCGGCCGCGCAAGCTGCTGGTGCATCGCCGCGAACTGGACAAGATCGCGGCGGGCATCAAGCAGAAGGGCGTGACGCTGGTTCCCATGTCCGTCTACTTCAACGACCGCGGCATCGCCAAGGTCGAGATCGGTCTCGCCACCGGCAAGAAGAAGCACGACAAGCGCGAGAGCGAGAAGGAACGTAGCTGGCAGCGCGACAAGGCGCGGCTGATGCGGGACCGAGGCTGACCCGATGGCCCGTCTCGACAATCGGGCGACCGACCGCGACGCCACCGTCGCGGCGGTCGCCGCCGAAGCGCTGTCCGAAATCAGGCCCCAGGGCCGGATCCTCGTCGCTTTCGACGGGGACGGCGCCATCGCCGAAACGCTGCGCGAGGGCGGTGCGGAGGTGGTGTCGTGGGACCGGCTGGCCGGCGTCGGCCGATCAGCCACCCCCTGGCCGGGGGAGGGTGCCTTCGACGGCGCCGTGCTGCGGCTGCCACGCGGCTGGGCCGGCTTCGGGATGGCGCTGCATGCGCTGGCCTCCCGCCTCGCGCCGGGTGCGCCGCTGTGGATCGCCGGCGGCAACGACGAGGGGATCACCAGCGCGCCGAAGCATTTCGACGGGCTGGTCGGCGGGGCCGATACGCGGATCGTCAAGCGGCGCGCCCGCCTGCTGCAGACCAGACGCAGCGATGCGCCGGCACGCGGCGAGCTGGAGGACTGGCGGCAGACCGTCACGCTGGCCCTGCCGGACCGGGTGCTGGAGCTGGTGTCCTATCCCGGACTGTTCGCCCACGGCCACCTGGATGCCGGCACGGAGTGCCTGCTGCGGGTGCTGCCGGAGGTGGCCGCCGGAACCCGGGTGCTGGATTTCGGCTGCGGTGCCGGCGTGATCGCGCGCGCGGTCCGCGAACGGCAGCCCGACGCTCCGCTGACGCTGCTGGACATCGACGCGGTGGCCCTGCACGCCGCCCGCCAGAACGTGCCGGAGGCCGAGCTGGTGCTGAGCGACGGCCTCGCCGGGCTGGGCAGCCGCGAGCGGTTCGGCCTGATCCTCTCCAACCCGCCGCTTCATCGCGGCAAGGACGAGGATTTCGGCATGCTGGATGCCCTGGTGGCCGGCACCAAGCAGTACCTGAAACTGCGCGGCTCGCTGGTGGCGGTGACGCAGCGGACCGCCGGCGTCGGCAAGCTGTTCAGGACCGCCTTCGGTCATGCCGACATGCTGCTGGAAACGCCGCAGTTCCAGGTGTGGTCGGGAACGCCCAAATAGGCGTTCCCGGATCGGTTCGGATGCAGGGCGGGTCAGACGTTCACGCCCCGCATCCCTTCCGCCGTGTAGCGGTCCCCGGCCGCGGCCCCAGGCGGCAGGGCGTCGGCCAACGCCTTGAGTTCCTCGTCCGTCAGCGCCACCTCCGCCGCCGCGACGTTCTCCTCCAGGTATTTGATCCGCTTGGTGCCGGGGATCGGCAGGATGTCCGGTCCCTGTGCCAGCAGCCAGGCGAGGGCGATCTGGCCGGGGGTGCACCCCTTCCGCGCCGCCAGTGCCTTCACCGCCTCGACCAGCGCCAGGTTGCGGTCCAGGTTGCCCTCGGCGAAGCGAGGCGACATGCGGCGGAAATCGTTCTCCGCGAATTGCTCGCGGCTTGCGACCGCGCCGGTCAGCATGCCGCGGCCGAGCGGCGCATAGGCGACGAGCGAAATGCCGAGGTCCCGGCAAGCCGGCAGCACCGCTTCCTCCATGTCTCGGGTCCATAGCGAATATTCGCTCTGCACCGCGGCGATGGGATGCACGGCATGGGCGCGCCGCAGGGTGGCCGCGGACACCTCCGACAGGCCGAGCGCCCGCACCTTGCCCGCCTTGACCAGGTCGGCCATGGCGCCGACGGTCTCCTCGACCGGTGTTTCCGGATTGAGGCGGTGCGCATAGTAGAGGTCGATGACGTCCACCCCGAGCCGCCTCAGGGACGCCTCGCAGGCCTCCCGGACATAGGCGGCGCTCGTGTCGATCCGCCGGGCGTAGTCGCCGGGCTTGCGGACGATGCCGAACTTGGTGGCAATCGTGACGCGGTCGCGCTTGCCGGCCAGGAAGCGCCCCAGCAGCGTTTCATTGTGGCCGGCGCCGTACATGTCGGACGTGTCGTAATGGGTGACGCCGAGTTCAAGAGCCCGTTCCAGCGTCTGCAGGGATTGGGAATCGTCGGTCGGACCATAGAACTCCGACATTCCCATGCAGCCGAGGCCGATCTCCGCGACCCGCAAAATGTTGCCGATGCTCCGCGATTTCATCGCATTCCCCCTCCCGTACCGCAGCCGGGCACATTACCCTGAGGACTTGCGGCAGCAGTTGCACTACACTGTGCAGTGTACTTGAGGGAATGGAAATGTCAACGGTTCAGGCTGTTCGTGGTTCGGCCAAGCGTGATGCGGTGGTGGTGGCGGCGACCAGCGCCTTCCTGACCCACGGTTACGAGGCCTCGTCCATGGATGCCATCGCTGCCGAGGCCGGGGTTTCGAAGCGCACCGTCTACAACCATTTCCCAGGCAAGCGCGAGCTGTTCCAGGCCGTCGTTTCCGGCCTTTACGAAGGCTTCCACAGCGACGGTGTCCAGACGCTGCGGCAGGACCAGCCGCCCGAACAGGCCTTGCCCGCCTTCCTGCGCTCGCTGCTGGTCCACCTGCGCCGGCCGGAGGTGCGTGGCCTGCTGCGCCTGGTCATCGCCGAACACCAGCGCTTCCCCGAGCTGTCGCAGGATTACCTGGATGGCGGCAAGAGCCATGCCTATGCGCTGCTCGACGCCTATATTGCCGGGCAGCACGCGCAAGGGCGGCTTCATGCACCCGATCCGCACAGCGTGGCGACGCAACTGCTGGGCGGCATCAAGGAGGTGCTGTTCTGGCCGACCATGCTGGGCCTTCCCGTTGCCGCCGACCCGGACCAGGTGATCACGGAGTCGGTGGCGGCGCTGGTCCGTGCACACGGCCGCCCCGACGGGGCGCTCAGCCGTTCCGCATCGCCGAAGGGTTGAGCCCGGCCAATGCCCGGATCCGCCGTGCGAAATGCGAGCGGTTGGCGTAGCCGCAGGCCATCGCCGCTTCCTGCACGCTCACCCCTTCCCGTTCGAGCAGGTCGCGGGCATGGGCCACCCGTTCCTCGGCCAGGAGCCGGCGGACGGAGACGCCGTCTTCGGACAGCCGGCGGCGCAGCGTCCCGGTGCTGAGGTTCAACGCACCGGCGACCGAACACGCGGTCCAGCGGCGCTCCGGATGGGTGCGGATCAACTGCCGCACGGCTTCGGCGGTGCCGGCCGGCGTCAGCGGACCGAGCCACCAGACGCCGTCCTCCAGCAGGGCCAGCAACACCTCCATGCAGCGATGCTCGGCGAGCGTCGGCGAGAGGGGCGGCTCGGCGGCAAGTCCGGCTGCCGCATGATGGATCGCATCGATCAGCACCGGTGTCAGTGGGACGCGCCAATCGGACGGGCGGGGACGCGGAGCCAGCCAGTCGCTGCCATGGGCACGCAGCAGGCGGCGGACCATCCCGGGTGGAAACTCCAGCACGAGGGCGCGGTAACGGCCGCCCCCCGGTTCGTTGACGACGGGTCCGGTCCAGCCCGGCGGCAGCAGCATCGCGGTGCCGGCGGGAAACCGGCGCGTGACGCCGCTGCCGTCGGCAATCTCCTTGACGCCTTCCAGCACGGTGACCAGGGTGGTGCGCTCGATCCGCACCTCTCCCCAGCATTCACGGTCATGGGCGACGAAGGACCACAATTCAGGCCGGTGCGGCCTTTCCTCTGCGCCGGGACGCAGATCTCGGTCGGCGAAGCGTGACAGGCTGGCGAGCAAGTCGGTAATCATGCCCCCCACATTATGGCCGGGAACGAGGGGCCTCAACGCCCATAACGGGCGGTCAGGGTTGCCGTCGCCAGCGTCGCCGCATGCAGGTTGAAGCCGACCATGGCCCCCGATGCGTCCGCCGTAAGCGGCAGTTTGTCGACCGCCAGCGCGTGGACGGTCACGATGTAGCGGTGCGGCCTGTCTCCGCGGGGCGGGCAGGGGCCGCCATAGCCGGTCGTGCCGAAGTCGGTCCTGCTCTGCGTGGCGCCGGCCGGGAGGAGCGGCCGGGTGGGATCGCCGGCCCCGGCCCGCAGCCCGCGGCTGTCGGCGGGCAGGTTGAAGACGACCCAGTGCCACCAGCCGCTGCCCGTCGGCGCGTCGGGATCGTAGATGGTAACCGCCAGACTGCGGGTTCCTTCCGGCGGATCGGACCATGCCAGCGCCGGCGACCGGTTGCCGCCGCTGCAGCCGAAGCCGGTGAGCGTGTTCTCTTGCGGGATCGGCGCGGTCTCGCTGAAATCGGGACTGTGCAGGTCGAAGGCGGCCGCTGGTGCCGCGGCGGCAACGAGCAACGTGGTCAGCAGGAGCCGGCTGTACCGTGTCATCGGATTTTCTCCAGGCAGGGGCGATGACCCGACGATAATGGGGCCGCGGATCGCTCCGCGGCCCCATCCAGCCCAAAGACGGCTCCGAACTGCTCAGCCGTTGCGCAACAGCCTGGCGGCGTCGATTGCGCCGTAGGTCAGGATGGCGTCGCAGCCGGCGCGCTTGAAGCCCATCAGCGTCTCCATCAGCGCCTTTTCGTAGTTCAGCCAGCCGTTGGCCGACGCCGCGCGCAGCATCGCGTATTCGCCCGACACGTGGTAGGCGAAGGTCGGCACGGCGAACGAGTCCTTCACCCGGCGGATGATGTCGAGATACGGCAGGCCCGGCTTCACCATGACCATGTCGGCCCCTTCCTGCAGGTCGCAGGCGACCTCGCGCAGGGCCTCGTCGGTGTTGGCCGGATTCATCTGGTAGGTGGTCTTGTCGCCCTTCAGGAAGCTGCCGGAGTTCACGGCGTCGCGGAACGGCCCGTAGAAGGCGGAGGCATATTTGGCGGCGTATGAGCAGATGCGCACCAGTTGGTGGCCTTCCGCATCCAGCCGGTCGCGGACGGCACCGATGCGACCGTCCATCATGTCGGACGGCGCGACGATGTCGGCGCCGGCCTCGGCCTGCGACAGGGCCTGGCGGACCAGCACCTCGACGGTTTCGTCGTTCTGGATGTAGCCGTCGCGCAGGATGCCGTCATGGCCGTGGCTGGTGTAGGGATCGAGCGCCACGTCACCGAGGATCCCGACATCCGGGGCCGCAGCCTTGACCGCGCGGATGGCGCGGTTCATCAGGTTGTCGGCACGGTATGCCTCGGCCGCATCCTCGGACTTGCCGTCGGACCCGACGACCGGGAACAGGGCGATGCAGGGGATGCCGAGCGACCCGGCCTGCGTCACCGCTTCGCACAGAAGGTCGATGGTCAGGCGCTCCACGCCCGGCATGGACGCGACCGGTTCGCGCCGGTTTTCGCCTTCGATGACGAAGACCGGCCAGATCAGGTCATCGACGGTGAGGGTGTTCTCGGCGACCAGGCGGCGCGTCCAGGCGTCGGCGCGGTTGCGCCGCAGGCGGGTGCGCGGAAAAGAAGCGGGAAGGGAGATCGGCATCGCGAAACCATGCACTTTGTACGAGTGCGGCGATCCTACGCCTTCCCGCGGCATCAACTCAAGCCATGGGGGACCGCCGATCCCCCGGTTGGACGGCGTCTGGCCTGCGCAGGTTTCATGTTCCGGCCCTTGCGGAACCGCCGGTCTTTCCCCAAACCACACCGCTGCCGACTGGGCGGAAGCCGGTGTCCTGGGCCTGGAGCATCCAGCGCTGCTCCTGCTTGCGGTAGGTCGACACCAGCCCGCCGGTGAAGGCCGCACCTTCCCAGGACCGCACCTCGAAGGTGACGAGCGGGTGGTCGACGGTGATCAGGTTGTAGGCGTTGGCTTCGTTGCGCAGCCGAGTGGAGGTGGCGGTGGACGCCTGCGCGACCAGGATCGAGCGTGCGACCTGCGTGTGGAAGCTCATGATGTCGCCTGAATAGGCCTTGTGCAGGTGGCCGGCCAGCAGCAGGTCGACGCCGCAGCTTTCCAGTGCCGGCAGGACCAGCTTGTGCCGTCCCACCAGCCGTGTCTTGGGCAGGTCGGGCGGCGGCAGGAACGGATGGTGCGTGAACAGCACCTTGAAGACCGTATCCGGCATGCCGCAGAACACCTCGCGCACGCGCTCGATCTGCCGGCGGTTCATCCGCCCCTCGGAAAAGTCGGAGATCACCGACCGGACGGTGTTGATCCCCAGCACCGCCACCTCGTCGTCGACATGGAGCGGGCTGAGATCGGTGGTGATGTAGTGGCGGTAATGGCCGAGCGGATTGGTGAATCGCCGGAACACATTGTAAACCGGGATGTCATGGTTTCCCGGTACCACCATGTAGGGAAAGGGAAGTTTCTGAAGGAAGGCACGGGCTTCCTCGAAGTGTCGCCGCTTCGCCCGCTGCACAAGATCGCCGGAGATCACGATCAGGTCGGGGGCCTGGGCGGTGACGTCCGCCAGCAGCCCGTCCACCACGCGCTGGTCGATCCTGCCGAAATGCAGATCCGAAATGTGAGCGAGCCGTTTCACGCCGTCCTCATCCAGTTTCTCAGCTTGGTGCCAGAACCTTCAACGCACCCGGACGAATCCGGTAATGCAGCGGTGCCTCCATCTTCATGATCTCGCCGTCATTGACCATCTTCAGGCGGTGGCGCCGGCTGTGCACGGTCAGGCTGGTGACCGCATAGGTGTCCAGCGCCTCGTCCTGCTTCCAGGAACCCGCGACCAGACGCCCCATCAACCGCAGCAAGGCCAGAGCGTTCCGTTCGCGGGCCACATAGACGCCCAGCTTGCCCGCGTCGAGCGCCTGCCGGGTGAGGACAAGACCGAAGCCGTCGTCATAGACGTTGTTGGAAACGACCAGCATCGGGGTTCGCATCCGCCGGGGGCCGTCGCCCCAGTCGAGCCGCACGTCGAGGGTCGGCAACCGGTAGAGCGTCTTGGCGAAGGCCAAGGCGGCGCCGGGCCATTTCAGCAGCCTGTGCTGCTTGCGCTGGCGTTCGCGCTCCTGCACGACGGTCGGATAGAAGCCGAGAACCGAGCTGTTGGTGTAGGGCTGGCCGTTGACCTCGGCGATGTCGATTGCCCGTACCCGGCCGGCGGCCAGGGCTTCCGCGGCCGCCTCAAGTTCAAGTGGAACATGAAGATCACGGGCCAGAAGGTTGAGCGTCCCCAGCGGAATCACTCCCAGGGTCTTTCCTGTCGGCAACGCCAGCCGCACGGCGCTGTGCAGGGTGCCGTCACCGCCGCCGATCACCACCATCTCGGCATCCGACTCCAGGACCCGCGTGATGGTTTCGACGCATTGCGGCCCGTCGACGGTGTGGAGGTCGATCTCGGCGCCATGCCGCTCGAACGCGGCGCGGATTTTCGCGGTGGCGTCGTCGAGCGGGCGATCGACCAGCGATCCGGCCTGCCGGTTGAGGATGATCCCGATCTTCATGATCCACCACGCGGGTCGGTGCGCGACGAAAGGGGACTCGGCATTGATGGGCTTCCGTGGATGTGCGGGCTGGTTGGTCGTGAGGCAAGGCACGGGATGATGGATGCGAGCTTGGACGCAACGGTCAAGGCGACCGGTTGTTCCTTCCACCCCCCGGTGCGCCGGCTTGGCCATCCGGATCCGTATGGCGGGTTTGACAGCGCTGCCCGGTCCCGTATCATCGGCGATGGGCTGCCCCCCACAGCCCCGTCCAGTCATGGCGCATGCAGAGTTCCCGCCGCCCGATCCACAATCCATAACCGAGAAAAAACAAGACGATGAGTGACGTTGCTGAGATCCTGTTCGAACGCCGGGGCGCCATTGGCCTCGTTACGCTCAACCGTCCGAAGGCGCTGAATTCCCTGACGCTCGGCATGATTCGGCTGTTCGACCCGCAGTTGCGCGCCTGGGACGCCGACGCAGAGGTCAAGGCCGTCGTCATCCGTGGGGCCGGCGAGAAATCCTTCTGCGCCGGTGGCGATGTCGTCGGCCTCTACGAGGCGGGAAAGGCTGCGAAGGAGGGACGCGGCGACGGTTCGTCGGTTCGCGCCTTCTTCAGCGAGGAATATGTGCTGAACCGCCGGATCAAGCGGCTGTCCAAGCCCTATGTCGCGTTGATCGACGGCATCTCGATGGGCGGCGGCGTCGGGCTGTCGGTCCACGGCAGCCACCGCGTGGTCACCGAGCGCACGCTGTTCGCCATGCCGGAAACCGGGATCGGCCTCTATCCCGACGTCGGGGGCACCTACTTCCTGCCGCGGCTTCCGGGCCAGACCGGCATCTGGCTCGGCCTAACCGGCGACCGGCTGAAGGCGGCCGACCTGCTGGCCATCGGCGCCGCCGATGCCTTCGTCGCCAGCGCCAGCCTTGATGCGCTGATCGACGACCTTGCCGCCGGCGTGCCGGCCGACGAGGCGCTGGCGGCACGGCGCGGCGATGCGGGGGAGGCGGCGGTGACGGCGGTCCGGCCGGCGGTCGACCGCTGCTATGCTTTCGACAGCATGGAGGCGATCGTCAAGGCGCTGGAAGCCGAAGGGACGGAGTGGGCCGCAGGCCAGCTCGGGACCCTGCGGCGCATGTCCCCGACCAGCCTGAAGGTGACGCTGGCGGCCTTGCGCCGCGGCGCGAAGCTCGACTTCGACGGGTGCATGGTGCAGGAGCTGCGCCTCAGCCTTGCCTGCCTGGCCGGAAGCGACTTCTACGAGGGAATCCGGGCGGTGCTCATCGACAAGGACAAGAACCCCAAGTGGAAGCCCGCCGACCTGTCGGACGTGGGGCCTTCGGACGTGGAGCGCCATTTCGCCGAACCTGCCGGCGGCGACCTTGTCTTCCGCGACTGACCACCGTGCCGGCGGGGGGGGAGGCCGGAGCGGCCGGTTTCCCCCTGTCGGAAACCCATGCGGCGCGGACGCCCAAACGGGTGCTAATACACCGGTTGTGTGAGACTTTTTCCGGAATTATTAAGATGATTGCCGACGAATGATCGGTTAATCTCGCTTTAAGGTCCCGGTAACGTCCTTGCGCGGGGAACGGCCGGTGTGAGCCAGAGGAGACCGCGGTGCGCAAACCCTATTACGAGAGCATCCTGTTGATTGAACGGCTTCACCGCCACTTTCTCGAGGTGCTCAAGACCGAGTTGGACCGGTTGGGTATCCAGGACATCAACAACGTCCAGAGCCTGATCCTGTACAACATCGGCGAAGACGAGATGACGGTCGGCGAACTGACGGCGCGCGGCTATTATCTTGGCTCCAACGTCTCCTACAACGTCAAGAAGATGGTCGAGAACGGCTATCTCGGTCAGGAACGCTCGCCGCACGACCGGCGGTCGGTGCGTGTCCGCCTGTCCGACAAGGGACTCGACCTGCGCGAGAAGATCAGCGCCATGTTCGAGCGCCATCTGGTCGCCCTGGAGAAGGCGGGCTTCAGCGACGAGGAACTGACCAAGGCCAACGAAACCCTGCGCAAGCTTGAGCGTTTCTGGTCGGCATCGCTCGACTATAGCGGCTTTCCGATGACGTCGGCCGCCTGAGGCCGCTGCCCACCGTTGCCATGCCACATGCCGTCGCGCGGTTCCGGGCTCCCGCGGACGGCATGCAAGCCAGGGCATCCACCGGCTTCCTTTTCCAGATGATGGACGCAGCACGGGAAGCGCACGAAGGTGGATGCCCAGCCGTCTGAGCCGGCGTTCCTTCCTGACCTACCGACCGTCCCGGGTCCACAGGTCCAAGTCCACTGGACCAAGTCCGCCGGCCAGAGTCCGCCGGCCAGAGTCCGCCGGCCTACTCCTGCCGGCGAAGACCCCACCGATGAACCCATCGGCGCTCTGCCTTGTTGATGGGCTTTGCGTCCTTGCGCGCCCGCCATTTTGCGCAGGGGGATCATCGGAATGGACGGTGCATGTCTTATGTCGTGATGCTTGTGGCGCTCGGCCTCCTGATCCTGTTGGTCGCCTGGTTGCCGATGGTGCTCAAGGAGGTGCCGCTGTCGCTTCCGATCATCTGCGTCGGTCTCGGCTTCGTCGTCTTCACCTTTCTTCATCTGGACAATCCGGAACCCCTGGCCTTCCCGGAGGCGACCGAACGGCTGTCTGAACTGATCGTCATCGTGGCGCTGATGGGGGCCGGATTGAAGCTGGACCGGCGTCTCGGCTGGCGGCGCTGGATGGTAACGTGGCGCCTGCTGGCCATCACCATGCCGCTGTCGATCCTGATCATCGCGCTGATCGGCTGGTGGTGGCTGGATTTCCCGGTCGCGGCCTCGGTCCTGCTCGGTGCGGCGCTGGCCCCGACCGATCCGGTTCTTGCCTCCGACATCCAGGTCGGTCCGCCGAAATCGGGCGAGGAGGATGAAATCCGCTTCAGCCTGACCTCGGAGGCCGGGCTGAACGACGGTCTGGCGTTTCCCTTCGTGCATCTTGCGATCGGCTTGGCGCTTCTGAATGGAAACACCCCCTGGCGCATGCTGCTCGATTGGTTCGCGTGGGACCTGCTGTGGAAGCTCGGGGCCGGGGTGGCGATGGGTTGGATCGTCGGCAAGGCTTTGGCTTTCGTCACCTTCCGGGTGCCGAATCGGGCGAACCTGTCGCGCACCGGCGACGGCTTCGTGTCGCTCGGCATCACCTTCATCGCCTACGGCCTGACGCAACTGGTCGGCGGCTACGGTTTCCTGGCGGTGTTCATCGCGGCCCTGGCCCTGCGCGATGCGGAGCGCAACAGTGCCTATCATGAGCGGCTGCACGACTTCGTCGAACAGACCGAGCGCCTGTTGATGATGCTGATGCTGGTGCTGTTCGGCGGCACACTCGCCCACGGGCTGATCAATCCGGTGACCTGGAGCGTCGTCGGGGCGGCCGTCGTGATCCTGTTCGTCGTCCGGCCGCTCGCCGGAGTCGCCGGATTGGCCGGGGTCCGCATGCCGGTCGGCGAGAAGCTGGCAATCGGCTTCTTCGGCATCCGTGGCCTCGGAAGCATCTATTATATTGCCTTTGCCCTGAACGCGGCGGAATTCGACGTTCCGAACATGCTGTGGGCCGTCACCGGATTGATCGTGCTGATGTCGATCCTGGTGCACGGGACCAGCGTCACCCCGGTCATGCAGCGGCTCGATCGCCGTCGGCAGGGCGAATCCGCGACGTCGGACGGGGCTCGGCAGCCACGGATGGAAAATGCCGGTACTTCGCCGGACCATTGATGAAAATTGTCAGTACGGCTGAAAATCCGCTTCGCTTACAAGGTGATGCGCCTGCATAGTGGTCTGGAAGGGCGGCGCGTCGCCCCCCGGTTTCCGAAAGGGGCGACCGGGGGAAGACCGCGACCGTCCGGGGGGAGCGATGTCCTGACGGGACCGTCCGATCACCCGCAACCACGCGCAACGCTACGCTGAGGGGGAGGATTTCACGCATGATCGCACGTCTTCTGACCGGTGCCGCCATGACCGCGCTGGCGATCGGCAGCCTGACTGCCGGGCCAGCCGCCGCCCAGCAGGGCAAGCTGACCGGCGACATGGTCAAGATCGGTGTGCTGAACGATCGCTCGGGCCTTTACGCCGACCTCGGCGGCGAGGGCTCCGTCATCGCGGCGCGCATGGCGGCGGAGGAGTTTGGAAACAAGATTCTCGGCAAGCCCATCGAAGTCATCACCGCGGACCACCAGAACAAGCCGGACATCGGTTCCAACCTGGCACGCCAGTGGATCGACCGTGACGGCGTCGACGTGATCGTGGATGTGCCGAATTCCGGCGTTGCCCTGGCTGTCCAGGAGGTGACGAAGGAGAAGAAGACCATATTCCTGATGGAGGGGCCGGCGACGTCGCGCCTGACCGGCGACGCCTGTTCGCCGACCGGCTTCCACTGGGCGTACGACACGCATGCGCTGGCGGTCGGCACCGGTCAGGCCATGGTCAAGGAGGGTGGCGACAGTTGGTTCTTCATCACGGCCGACTATGCCTTCGGCCACCAGCTTGAGGCCGACACCTCTGCCGAGGTGAAGAAGGCGGGGGGCAAGGTCGTCGGCTCGGTGAAGGCGCCGCTGAACACCGCCGACTTCTCGTCCTTCCTGCTGCAGGCGCAATCCTCGGGCGCGAAGATCATCGGCCTTGCCAATGCCGGCGGCGACACCATCACCTCGATCAAGCAGGCGTCGGAATTCGGCCTGACGCAGAGTGGCCAGCAGAAGCTGGCGGGGCTGCTGATCTTCCTCTCGGACGTCCATGCGCTGGGCCTGCCGGTCGCGCAGGACCTGATGCTCACAACCGGCTTCTACTGGGATCGCGACGATGAGACGCGCGCCTGGTCCAAGAAGTTCTTCGACCGGTTCGGCAAGATGCCGACGATGGTGCAGGCCGGCAGCTACTCCGCCGTCCGGCACTATCTGAAGGCGGTGGAGGCGGCGGGGACCGACGACGGACCGACCGTCGCCGCGAAGATGAAGGAGATGCCCGTCAACGACATGTTCACCAAGAGCGGCACCATCCTGCCCAACGGGCGCATGATCCACGACATGTATCTCGCCAGGGTGAAGAAGCCGTCCGAATCGAAGGGGCCGTGGGACTATTACGAGCTCCTGCGCACCATTCCCGGGAAGGAGGCGTTCGCGTCCTTCGAGGAAAGCGGCTGCAAGCTGCCGAAGTAAGAACGGGTGGATGTTCCCGCCGCAGGCTTCCTGTTCCAGGGGGGCGGCCATGCGGCGGGGCTGCCACCGGCCGGAATGGGACCCATCGCGGCGGCCATCGCGGCGGTGGTGTCCGGCGCTCCGCCCTGGATGGCGTCCAGGCGGCTTCCACTCCGCGTCAATGGCTCATCCCTGGTGTTGACGGTGTCGGTGCTGGCGGCGTGGCGGATTGCGCCGACGATCCAGCCAGTCGGGATCTCGGATGGGAGGGATGACCACATGAGCCTTCACCCGCAGGGTGAGTCCCGGAGGGCCGCCCGGCGCGACCGGGGGGCCGCCGACGCACTGGACGCCGGCAATGGCGGACTGGCCGCGGGAATGCTCGCGGCACTGGCGGCGCTGCTGCTCCTGCTCGCCGCCCCCTTCGCCCTCTATCCCGTCTTCCTGATGAAGGTGCTGTGCTTCGCGCTGTTCGCCTGCGCCTTCAACCTCTTGATCGGCTATGCCGGCTTGCTCAGCTTCGGCCATGCCGCCTTCTTCGGCGGTGCCGCCTATGTCACCGCCCATACCGTCAAGGAATGGGGCCTGCCGCCGGAACTGGGGGTGCTTCTCGGTACCGGCGCAGCGGCAGGCATGGGGCTGGTGTTCGGGCTGCTCGCCATCCGCCGCCAGGGCATCTACTTCGCGATGATCACGCTGGCGCTGTCGCAGATGGTGTTCTTCCTGGCGTTGCAGCTCCCCTTCACCCATGGCGAGGACGGCATCCAGGCGGTGCCGCGCGGCCTGCTGTTCGGTCTGTTCGACCTCTCCCAGCCGCTGACCATGTACTACACCGTGCTGGCGATCTTCGTCGGCGGCTTCGCGATCATCTGGCGCACCGTGCACTCGCCCTTCGGGCAGGTGCTGACGGCCATCCGCGAGAACGAGCCGCGGGCGGTGTCGCTGGGCTACCGGACCGAGCGCTACAAGCTGCTGGCCTTCGTGCTGTCCGCCACACTGGCAGGCCTTGCCGGCGGGACCAAGGCGATCGTCTTCCAGCTCGCCAGCCTGACCGACGTGACCTGGCAGATGTCGGGCGAGGTCGTGCTGATGACCCTGCTCGGCGGCATGGGGACATTGTCCGGCCCGGTTGTTGGCGCCACCCTGGTGGTGACGCTGGAAAGCTACCTTGCCGCCACCAGCCTGCCGGTCCCCGTCGTCATCGGCTGCATCTTCGTCGTCTGCGTCCTGCTCTTTCGTCGTGGTATCGCCGGCGAGATTCTTGCGCGAGTCCATCGGCGACCATAGGCTAGTTGAGAGTCTATATCTTTTCTACGGGCGGGAATGGCTAATATTTCAGTTCGATGTTCTTCGCAAATTCATGACGCCAAATACTCCGAAAGATCGGCGGTCGGATATTATTCTGCGCCATGGAACATTGTGCTTTATGGATGTTATAGAAATCGTCGCTTGCGGCGGTGCAGCAAAATAGCCGGCGCGAGTTGTTGGGGAGAGGCGTCCCAGCGGACGAACGATTTCGAGGAGCATGCCGCATGGCTACGGAAAAGGACATCACCACTCCCACGCGTGAGGCAACCAGCAAGGGCAGGAGCGCAGTGGAGGAAATGAGCCGCAGCGGCGAAGCCGCCACCCGTCTTGCCGCCGATGCGGCACGATCGATCGGCGACCAGGCCATCGGCACGGGCCGTAAGGCGGCAGAGGCCGGTATCGACGCAAGCCACAGGATGATGGATGCCGGTACAGGCATGTCACGCCAGGGCGCCGAAGCCGCCCGTGGTGCCATGGGGTCGGCCGCCGATATGGCCAGCCGCACGTCGGAGCAGTTCCAGCGGGCGCTCGGGATGTCGCGCGATGCCCAGGGTGAGGTATCGGCACAGGCACGCGAGACGCTGGACGTGATGGTCCAGTGCGGAACCGTGCTGGCGGATGGCTGGCAGACCGCATGGCGTGAATGGATGGGACTGGCCCAGGAAGTGGCTGCCCGCAATGCCGAAGGCGTCAACGCCCTGATGCGCAGCCGCACGATCCCCGATTTTTATGCGGTGCAGAGCAGCATGCTCAAGGACAACATGCAGATGGTCCTGAACCGCAGCGTCAAGATTTCGGAACTGTCGGCGCGTACGGCGAGCGACGCGGTCGGCAAGCTGAACACCCGCATGGAGGATGCCGCCGGACAGGCCGATCAGCGCATCTGACGGCGGGGCGGCAAACCCGACGATCTCCATCCTGACCTTTACCCCGACCCGCAAGGGCCGGGGTTTTTTCTTCGCCAGTTCCTCCTGCCGCCACCGGCGTCAGGCTTCGGGAGCCAGCCAGCTCACGGTAGGGCCGCCGCCGGTGTTGGGCAGGGCCGCGTGCAGCGCCGGCAACATGTCGCGCAAGGTCTCGTCAAGGCGCCAAGGCGGGTTGACGATCAGCAGTCCGGAGCCGTTCAGGCGCAGATGGGTGTCTTCCGGATGCCAAGTCAGTTCGGCGATCAGGATCTTGGGGATGCCGGTCTTTTCCACCGCATCCTGGAAACGCCAGACCGCGGCCCGTTCCTTGATCGGATACCATAGCGCGAAGATCCCGCTGGCCCAGCGGCGGTGGGCCAGCGCCAGGCCATCCGCCATGCGCGCGAACTCGTCCGGCTGCTCAAAGGGCGGGTCGATCAGAACAAGGCCGCGCTTTTCCTTTGGCGGCAGATGGGCCTTCAGCGCCGTGTACGCGTCGCTCTGATGGACCGCCACCGCAGGGTCCCCGGCGAATTCCGCCTTCAGGCTGCGGGCATCCTCCGGGTGCAGTTCCACCAGCACGAGGCGGTCCTGGGGGCGCAGGGCCGAGCGTGCGATGCGCGGTGATCCAGGATACCAGCGGAGCGTCCCGTCCGGGTTGGCCGCGCTCACCGCATCCAGGTAAGGGGCGAGCGCCGGATGGGGCGGCTGGCGGCTGAACAGCCGGGCGATGCCGTCGTCGCTTTCGCCTGTCTTCCGCGCCGCGTCCGAGGCGAGATCGTAGCGGCCGATGCCGGCATGGGTGTCGAGCACGCAGAAAGGTGCCGGCTTGGCACGGAGATGATCCAGGATCAGTGCCAGCACGGCGTGCTTCATCACGTCGGCCGGGTTGCCGGCGTGGAAGATGTGACGGTAGTTCATGCGCCGTGATCTACCTGATCACGCCTGTGCGCGCCAGTGCCGCGGGAGGGGCTCAGTTGATTGCCGCGACCTGCTGGGCATTGCGGAAGCTGCGGCGGGTGCGCGGTGCGACGCTGACCGGATCGGTATCGTCGCAATGGGACGACGCCAGCAGCTTCGCGCTCTGCTGGTCGAGTGCCGACAGGCTTTGCCAGATCTTGCAGACATAGGCCTGCGCCCGCCGTCCCGAACCGCCGTTGTAGCGGGCGAGCGCCGTCTTCCAGTTGCCTTCCTCGCCATGGAAGCGGACCAGAAGCTGGCCGGCATAGAAGACGTTGTCGCGCGGCTCGACGATTCGCTCCACCGGCTGGAATTCCTCGCGGTGGCTGGCCACCGAGAGCTGCATGCAGCCGACATAGGTGTTGGAACGAAGCTGTCCGCGGTGGTCGCGCAGGTGGCGGGCGGCGTCGTTGACGCTGCGTGCGTAGTAGGGGCGCCCTTGCAGGCTCATGGCGAAGGGATGGGGGGCGCCGTCCTGGCCGCTCTCGACCAGCGCGATGGCCACGAGCATGCCGGAGGGGATGCCGAGCTGCTGTTCGGCGTCGACCGCGTGGGTGACGCAGCTCTCATTCGCGGTCTGGGCCTGGGCGGGAGCCGCGATCGTCAGTGCCACCAGCGGGGCCGTCAGCAGTCCGGCAGCCAGTGCGAAACGTCCACACCTCGTGGCGCCTGCGCGCTGTTCTCGTCCCCGCATACCTGAACTCCTTCTGTTGGCGCCCCGTTCACACGGCGGCTGTTTGGCCCCCTGCGCGGGGCCGTTGTTCCGGTCACCGAGTCGCTTACGGCGACCGCCTCCTACCCAGATGTTCAGCGCCTCCCAATCGGGCGCCGCGGCCACACTTCCAAAAAACCGCGCGAGCGTCAACAGACTTGCACCCTGGTAATACCACAGCTTTCGTCCGTCTGATGTCACGCTGGGGCGTCGGCCCCGGCGCCTATGCCCTTGGTCAATTAAGGCAAGCCTTTGAATTGACACAAATTCCACCTCGATCGATAGGGGTGGTCCAAGCGGATTGCCGCCTCTTGAGACGAGGGCGAGAAAAATGGGCTAAGGCGACCGCGTGTCGCACGAATCACACGCGCCGGGGATTTTCCAACACCCCTTGCGCGGCGCAGCATGTTGGGGCAATAAGCTGCGCCGCCCTATAACCTTCGACATGGTGCCGACGTGCGGGCGGTCGCGCAGGCGCAGCCGGGGCCGTACCGTGCTGCGGACGGGCAGGGTAGGCTCGGCCGCAGGCGTTCCTTTGGCGGCGCCCGCCATATCTGGGAAACATCGCCGGTGTCTGCGGGTCCGTCCAACGAGGGAGCATTGGCCGTTCCCGATCCGGAGCAACTGTTCCGGTATGGTTACGAACGGCTCTATGCCGGAGATTTTCCAGGTGCCGTTCGTGGATTCCACAAGGTCTGTGCCGCCGATCCGGCGAATGGCGAAGCATGGGCCGCCCTTGGCGATGCTGCCGCCGGGTTGGACGGCGACCCTGGGCAGCGGGATGCGGCGGCCGCTTACAGGCGGGCTGTCGCCATCGAGCCGCTCAACTGGTCATGGCGCCTTCAACTCGCCGAGGTCATGCTGCGCTGCGGCGAGACTGCCATTGCGCTCTCCATATATGATGCCCTGAAGAGCGAGCGCTCCGACTCGGCGGCGGTACGACTCGGTTTGGGGCACTGCCTCGATGGGCTTGGCCGGCGTGACGAGGCGCTGGAGGAGTACCGCGAGGCCGTGACCCTGCGTCCGGATGACCGGGAGGCCGCGCTGGCCCTGGGTAACGCGCTTCAGGCAGCCGGCGATGCCCTGGCATCGGTGGAACTGCTGCAGCCGCTGGCTCGCCGGTATGAGGAGGATGCGGTGATCCACCATGCGCTCGGCCGCGGCTGGCTGGCCTTGCGGGAACCCGCGAAGGCGCTCGCTGCCCTGCGCCGGGCCCGTGTCAATGCCGACGCGGGCGAGGTCGTGGCCATCGACCGGCTGATCGCCATGACGGAGGCGGGCGGAGATTCCGACCTTTCCGCCGCCTATGTCCGTGCGCTGTTCGATCGTTATGCCGAGCGGTTCGACAAGGATCTGGTCGGCCGGCTGGGCTATGCAGCACCCGATTTGCTGCGGAACGCCGTCGACCGTGTCGTGCCCGTGCGGCATGGGTTGCGGATCCTCGACCTCGGCTGCGGCACCGGCTTGGCGGGGGTCGTCTTCCGCGGTCTGGCGGATCCCGCTGCAGCGCCGGTGGCCGGCAGGGCCGGTCGGCTGGCCGGGGTCGACCTTTCGCCACGGATGGTGGAGAAGGCGAGGCAGCGCGGTCTCTACGACGACTTGTGGGTCGGTGACGTCATCGAGGCGATGGAGCGCGACCTTGGCGCCTGGGACCTGCTGGTCGCCGCGGACGTGCTGGTCTATCTCGGCGACCTGACGCCGGTCTTCGCGGCCGCTGCCCACGCGCTTGCCCCCGGCGGATGGTTCGCCGCGACGGCGGAGCGGCTGCCGAAGGATGGCGAACCCTTCCTGCTTGGCGACACCCGCCGATACGCCCATGCCGAGGCTCACGTGCGGTCGAGTGCCGAGGCCGCCGGCTTCACCGTCCGCCTGATGGAGCCCTGTACCCCCCGCCGGGAAAGGGGGGGCCCTGTGCCGGGCCTGCTGTTCGTGGTTCAACGCGCCGGCGGTTGACGCTGGCGGTTGAAGGGTCGGGGCTGAATGGCCCGTTGCCCGCCATCCTGTCCCCGCCCCGTCAGATCGCCTGGCTGTGATGGGCGGTGTCGTCCGGCCGGCACCAGTTCGCGTGGAGTTGCCCCTTGCCATCAAGGGTACAGGCAAGCCAACCCGGTCCCCGCAGCAGGCGCTGCCCGTCGTCGAAGGCCGGCGTTTCCAGACGGTACCCCGAAAGCGCGGTTCCCGGCCGGCCAACTCGCCGGCCGATCAGGCCTGCCCATCGACTCGGACGGGTGGGCGACTGGCCGAAGCGGGGGACGTAGAGCTGCCACATCTCCAATCCGCCGCCGCGAAGCACGGTCCGGCCGGATTCACAGTCGGGCGTGCTGGAAAGGATGGTGATCCGACAGCCGGTCCGGCGCGAGAAGTCAGCGAGGCTGCGCAGCATCCGCTCCCGCTCCCCGGTGCGATCTGTTGCCGTCCAACCGCTTCGAACGCGGCTGCCGAGGTGCCCACGCAGGCGGGAAGGCAGAAGGCCATGCAACCGGATGAGCGGTGCGGCACCCGGCAGCAGCGGCGCCGTGCTGACCAGGATCAGGTGACGGCATCCGGCAAAGCGGTCGAGCCAGTCCGGCAGCAGTTCCCAGCTCCGGTTGGACAGCATCCGGCCGCCGCTGCGGTCGCTCCACAGGTCGAGCAGCAGCAGGCCCGCTTCTCCCAACCGGATGCCCTGCGTCTGGCTGCCGCAGTCGGCTCCCCACAGGGCATCCGGCGGAGATTCCGGCACGGAGCCGGTCTGGAAAAGGTGAGCCTGCTGCCGGATGGCATCCACCAGCGGGCGCAGGCGGCGGTCTGCCGGCGCCTCCTCCCGGCAGTCCCAGGCATCGGCGAGACCGCGGCCGAGTTCGGTGCCGTCCCAGATCATCACCGAGGGGATCGACGCCAGCGCCTGCGCGACGGCGGAGCCGCGCCATACGCGCAACAGATGGTCGAACGCGGCGTTCATGAGCTCGCCGGCCAAGGCCGGCGTCTGCGGACTGGCTCCGCCGACGGCATCGGCCAGGGCGCGGGCGAGCCGCGGTGAGTCGGCGAGCGCGGCGTCGCCGTCGGCCTGACCGCCAGTTTGAACCAGGAGATGGAGGCGTTCGATGGCGTGCCGGGCGAGCAAAGCCGGCCATAGGGTCGAGGATGGATCAGGTGAGGGCGCCGTGCTTGTGCCGCTTCCGTAAAGAACAGCCATCCGTGGGAATGAGTGCCGACCAGGAACGACGATGGTCCAACGTGGGCCGTCGGGAAATCCGTATGTGACGTCGGTGTCGTGCAGCCCGCGCGGCACTGCGAAATCGAAGCGCCAGACATGGCGCCGCGAACGCCCGTGGCGCCTTGTGACAAGGTGGCGGGGAGGGACGGGGAGCGTGACGCCGTCGACCTTCAGGTCGTCGGGTTCGACGTCCCCATCCAGCACGAACAGTGCGGACAGCCACCAACGGTCGCGCTGCTCACCGCGAAAGTACAGGATGGGGCCGAGCAGGATGCTCGGCTCCGCTCTTTTGCGCGCCATGCCTTACCCGTCCTGATCGGCCGGTCACCCTTTCAGCGAAGCAGCCGAGAAGTCGTCGAGCGGCCTTTGCGCATGGAATAGCAAGCCATACCGGGACGGAGACAAGGAAATTCGTCGCTTCGCGTCAATTGGTCCGCTTGCGTAGGAGTTCCAGCATGCGGGGCGGGACTTCTTCGTTCAGGACGGGATCGTACAGGCGGTGAAGCTCCTCCACATGCTGGCGATGGAGGGCGAGCAGCGCCTTGGCGTCGGGATCGCTCTCGACCGCGTTCTCGAAATCCGTCCGCTCCTGGTCGCCCAGGGCGCCGTCAAGATAGGCGTTGATATCGGTCATCGTCACACGCTTCATCTCTGTCGTTCCCGGATGGGTCGCCGGGGTTTCCCCTGGGACACGATCGACCGTGACATGTCGGGTGACCGTGCCGTTCCTGGAATGATCCGCCTAAAGGACGGCTGCCCTCCATCTTATGGGCATGATCCTCGGCTATACCAGTCCGCCAAACGGCACGTTCCGCGCTCCCTTTCGAGGCGAGCAGTCCGGCACCGGCATCCTCTTTCGCGTCGCCCGGCCAATTAACAGACGGGTAATGCCGATTGTTCCTGAACGCAGTGGGCCGGAACGGGACACGGATGGAACTGTTGTCGTTGTGCAACGCATCACATCCGCACCCTCACGTGGGCAGCCGCAGGGCAACCGCAGGGGCGGCGCACAAGGAGAATGCCCATGGCTCAACAGGAGAGCCGGCAGCCACCCCAGCATCAGGATACCCGGCCGGGGCACCAGGCGCCGATGGACCCGCAGCCGTCCGAAACCCGGCCGGGCTACCGGGGAAGCGGCAAGCTGCGCGACAAGGTGGCGCTGATCACCGGCGGCGACAGCGGCATCGGCCGGGCCATCGCGGTGCTGTATGCGCGTGAAGGCGCGAAGGTCGGCATCCTCTACCTCAACGAGGACGAGGATGCGCGCGAGACCCGGCGCCTCGTCGAGGCGGAAGGACAGCCCTGCACCGTCCTGAGCGGCGATGTCGGCGACGAGGAGACCTGCCGGAAAGCGGTCGAGCGGATGATCGGCGAGCATGGCCGCCTCGACATCCTGATCAACAACGCGGCCGAACAGCATCCCCAGGAGTCGATCGAGGACATCAGCGCCGAACAGCTCGAACGCACCTTCCGGACCAACATCTTCGCCCAGTTCTTCATGGTGAAGGCGGCGCTCCCGCACATGCACGAGGGGGCCTGCATCATCAACACCACCTCGGTGACCGCCTACAAGGGAAGTCCGCAACTCCTCGACTATTCGGCCACGAAGGGAGCCATCGTCGCCTTCACGCGGTCGCTGTCGATGGCCCTGGCGGACCGCGGCATCCGCGTCAACGCGGTGGCGCCCGGCCCGATCTGGACCCCGCTGATCCCTTCGACCTTCGACGAGGAAAAGGTCGAGAGCTTCGGCGGCAACGTCCCGATGAAGCGGGCGGGGCAGCCGGACGAGGTCGCCCCGGCCTATGTGTTCCTCGCGTCGGACGATTCGTCCTACATGTCCGGGCAGGTGCTTCACCCCAACGGCGGCACGGTGGTGAACGGTTAGGGGAGGCGTAAAGCCGCCGGTGCAATAGCTTTTGCGCGGCTCCGCCGCACGGCTATCCGACGGCTCCGCCGCATGGTACGACTCTCCTGCGCGTGCAGAGAAGCCCCGACCGCGCATGGCGGAACGGGGCCGGGCACGGAGCTTGTCCGGGAGAGCGCGTCATGACGGTCGAGCATTGGTTGGTCTATCTGCTGGCGGCTGTCGGCCTGTCGCTGACGCCGGGACCCAACGGATTGCTGTCGCTGACCAACGGGGTGAGATTCGGTCTCGCCCGTACGGTTTTCACGGCACTGGGTGGGATTTGCGGTTTTCTTCTGCTGGTCGCCGCCTCCCTCGCCGGCATGGGCGCCCTGCTGGCGGCTTCGGAAACCGCCTTCTCGATCGCGAAATGGGCGGGAGCGGTCTATCTCGCCTATCTCGGCATCCGGCTTTTCCGTGCCCCACCGCCGAACGTCGATGAGGCCGACGCCGGTGGGTCGGTACGGGAAGCCACTGCCCGGCGGCTGTTCCTGCAGGGGTTCCTGGTGGCGGCCTCCAACCCGAAGGCGCTGATCTTCTTCGCCGCATTCCTGCCGCAGTTCATGGTTCCCGGCATCCCCTACTGGGAGCAGTTCGTCGTCCTCGGGGGCACCTTCGCGGTGGTCGAGTTCATCTATGAACTGATTCTGGCCGGCACCGCCCAGCGGATCGCTCCCTGGATCGGCCGGCACGGCCGCCTGTTCAACCGCGCGACCGGCGCGATGTTCGTCGGGATCGGCGGAATCCTGGCGGGTGCCAGCCGGACCTGAGACAGGCCAACGGCATTGCGGACCGGTTCGTCCAGGACCGGTCCGCAGGTGGAGTGCATGTCATTGTCGGCATGATGCCGGATGGCGGGGACCGGACCGATGGGCGATCAGGAGGCCATCAGGTTGTTCAGCCGCTCCCTCGCGCGGCAAAGGCGGGAGCGGATGGTGCCGATGGAGACGTTCAGCGTTTCCGCAGCCTCCTGGTAGGGACGGCCTTCGATGGCGACCAGCTTCACCACCTTGCGCTGGCTGGGCGTGAGGGAGGAGAAGGCGCGGTCGACGTCGCGGAATACCAGCCGCGACATCTGCGCCGCGTCGACCGACATGGCGCCGTCCCACAGCTCGACCTTGGTGACATGGCGGTCGCGCTGGAGGTTGTTGAAGTGCAGGTTCTTCAGCATGGTCGTCAGCCACGCCTGCATGTTGGTGCCGGGTTCGAAACGATGTTGCCGTGACAGGGCGCGGGCCAGGCAATCTTGAAGTAGGTCCTCGGCCGCGTTGGCGTCCCGGGTCAGCTTGCAGGCGTAGCGCTGCAGGTTGGGCATGCAGCGGATCAGTTCGTGTTCGAACGAGTACGCCATGGTCTCTCTTCCTCCACGGTCTGTTTCGTGCCGTCTGCCTGCCGAAGAATGGCGGCGCCCGCTGGGGCTGGGCGGAGACGACGAAAGGGGTTCCGGCACGCCGGGCAGGCGCCACCGGTTATGCGGGCTGGCGGTTCAGCAGCCCCGCTGCGTCTTTCGGTCTTGCGCCGTCAGGCGCCTTTTACCGCTGCGGTCCGGCCGCGAACTGGTTCGCAAGAGACGGCCGGACGGCCGGCGATAGGCCTGCTGGACGGTCGTCCTGCCGGTTCTGCGGTCCCCACAGGGTGCTGCGGAACGATCTGGTCGGCGGTGGCGTCATTGAGGCGGTCCCGTTGTTGCCCGTCGTTGATCGTGTCGGGAGCTAAACGCACCGTGCCTCCGGGATGTTCCACCAGAGGATCCGGAAAGAGTGACATCGGTGGCAGGACGCGGCGATTCCGGTCACGCCTAAGCTTGGGAGGGTTTACCACCTTCGTTCGGCTGATGTGCGGTCGCGAAGGCTTTCTCTAAGCGGAGAGCCGTCATCCCGTCCTCATAATAATCCGGGCGGACGGCGAAGCGCCGGTATCCGGCACTCGCGTAGAGCCGAAGGGCGGCAAGATTGTCGGCCCGCACCTCCAGCCGCATGCCGGTGCAGCCATGGACGGCTGCCCCCTCCTCCAACCCGGCCAGGAGACGGCGGGCGATGCCGAGGTTCCGGCGGCCGGGGTCGACGGCGAAGGAGGTGAGCCGGGCCGCCAGGCTGCCGGTCCGGAAGGCAACGACCCCATAGGCGGCTGCGCGCCCCTGGCAATCCGCCACCAGCACCATACCTTTGGCCTTATGGATGGCGTAGCGGAAATTGCGCGGCGTCATGCGGTCGGTCGGGAAGCTCTGCTCCTCGATCGCGAGTAGTGCCGGAATATCGGCCGTCTCGGCGCGGCGAATGGCGATGCTTGCTGCATCGCAGTGGACAGGATCGGTTTCGTGACGCATCGTTGAGGGTGTGAAGGGATGGGACATCAACCTACTCCCTTTTACCACAGCGAAACGACGATGTGCTCCATCCGGGGGAAAGCTTTGCTTAACCAACAGCATAGACACTTCCTCCCAGTCGGAGCGACGTCCCTCCAGCCGCCCGCTCCCATTGGCCTTTCAAGCAGAGAGTCAGGACATGGACGCTCGGTACAAAACTCGTGACATTGAACGCCGCAGTCTCGATGTCGATGGGCTCAAACGGTCCTTCTTGGAATGGCTGGTCTATTCGGTCGGCAAGGATGCCCGCGCCGCCACGCGCCGCGACTGGTTCCACACCGTGGCGCTGGCCGTGCGCGACCGCGTCGTCGACCGCTGGATGGACACCACCCGCAGCTACTATCACGAGGATGCCAAGCGCGTTTACTACCTGTCGCTGGAGTTCCTGATCGGGCGCCTGCTGACCAACAGCCTGTCGAACCTCGGCATCATGGACGAGTGCCGCCAGGCGCTCGACCGCCTCGGCCTGTCGATGGAAGACGTGGTGGACGCGGAGCCGGACGCCGCACTGGGCAACGGCGGCCTCGGCCGCCTCGCGGCCTGCTTCCTCGACAGCATGGCCTCGCAGGGGCTGCCCGGCTACGGTTACGGCATCCGCTATGAGTTCGGCCTGTTCGAGCAGCGCTTCGAGAACGGCTGGCAGGTCGAGTATCCCGAGCAGTGGCTGCAGTTCGGCAACCCCTGGGAGTTCGCACGACCCGAGGTGCTGTACCCGGTGCAGTTCTACGGCCGTGTCGAGGAGTTCCGCGACAGCGTCGGCGAGCGTGCCTACCGCTGGGTGGATGCCGACCGCGTGCTGGCGATGGCCTATGATACGCCGGTCGTCGGTTACGGCGGCGAGACGATCAACACCCTGCGTCTTTGGTCGGCGCGGGCGACGCGCGACTTCAACTTCGGCCACTTCAACGACGGCGCCTACATGAAGGCGGTCGAGCAGAAGATCCTGTCCGAGAATCTCAGCCGCGTCCTGTATCCCAACGACGCCACCGAGACCGGCAAGGAGCTGCGGCTGAAGCAGGAGTATTTCTTCACGTCCGCCTCGCTGCAGGACATCCTCCGCCGCTACCTGCAGCACCACACCAGCTTCGACAACCTGCCCAACAAGGCGGCGATCCAACTGAACGACACGCATCCCGCGATCGGCATCGCCGAGCTGATGCGCCTCCTGGTCGACCAGCATGCGCTGCGCTGGGACAACGCGTGGGAGATTACCCGCGCCACCTTCGCCTACACCAACCACACCCTGCTGCCCGAGGCGCTGGAAGCCTGGCCGGTGCGGATGATCGAGCGCGTCCTGCCGCGCCACATGCAGATCATCTACGAGATCAACGCGAAGTTCCTGAACCGCACCAAGGCGAAGGCCGCCGGTGACAATGCGCGCCTGTCGCGCCTGTCGCTGATCGACGAGCGGGGCGAGCGGCGCGTCCGCATGGGCAACCTGGCCTTCCTCGGATCCCACCACGTCAACGGCGTGTCCGCGCTGCACACCGACCTGATGAAGCAGACGGTCTTCCACGATTTCCACGAGGAATTCCCCGACCGCATCAACAACAAGACCAACGGCATCACCCCGCGCCGCTGGCTGAAGCAGGCCAACCCGGCCCTGTCGGAACTGATCACCACCCGCATCGGCCAGGGCTGGATTTCCGACCTGTCGCAGATCTCGGCACTGAGCGAGAAGGCGGAGGACGTGGTGTTCCGCGAGGAGTTCCGCCGGGCCAAGCGCAAGAACAAGAAGCGGCTCGCCGCCTACATCGCCCGCCAGACCGGCGAGGAGGTGCTGGTCGACAGCATCTTCGACGTGCAGGTCAAGCGCATGCACGAATACAAGCGCCAGTTGCTGAACGTGCTGCACACCATCGCGCTCTACAACGAGATGCGGGACAATCCGACGGTCTCCTGGGTGCCGGTGACCAAGATCTTCGCCGGCAAGGCGGCGCCCTCCTACCACATGGCCAAGCTGATCATCAAACTGATCAACGACGTCGCCAAGGTGGTGAACCACGACCCGTCGGTGCATGACAACCTCAAGGTCGTGCTGCTGCCGAACTACAACGTGACCGCGGCGGAGATCATCATTCCGGCCGCCGACCTGTCGGAGCAGATCTCCACCGCCGGAATGGAGGCGTCCGGCACCGGCAACATGAAGCTGGCGCTGAACGGCGCGCTCACCATCGGGACGCTCGATGGTGCCAACGTCGAGATCCGCGAGCATGTCGGCGCCGACAACATCTTCATCTTCGGCATGACCGCGGATGAGGTGAACGACCTGCGCGCCAGCGGCGGCTTCAACCCGCGGGAGGTGATCGCCTCGAACCCCAGCCTGAAGCGGGCGCTCGACATGATCTCCACCGGCGCCTTCTCGCCGGACGACCGCAACCGCTACCACCCGATCGTCCAGGCACTGACCGATGGAGGCGACCATTTCCTGGTGACGGCCGACTTCGCCGATTATTGCCGGGCGCAGGATGCGGCAATGCAGCTTTACCGCGACCAGGAGGAATGGACCCGCAAGGCCATCCTGAACACCGCCAACATGGGCTGGTTCTCGTCCGATCGCACGGTGAACGAGTACGCCGAGGAGATCTGGGACGTGCACCCGGTGCATCCGAACCATGACGGCGAGGGGTTCCGCTGAGGCGCGAAACCTCTTGCGGCCGTGCCTCTTGCGGTCGTCTCCCCGGCTCTCCTTCGCGAGAGCCGGGAAGGGCCGGACGAAGCGACGCAGGCGCTTTACAAACCCTGCCCATTCGGCTAAGACAACGGTCATGAACCGCAAGGCCATCACCACCACTACGACCAAAAAAGCGACTCGCTTCGGCGGGAAGCGTCGTGGTGCGTGCTGATCGGATCGACCAGCGTTTCTTCCACGAGGCAGGCCCCGCCGGACAACGGACGGGGCCTCGTCGTATCCGGGGTCCGCTGTCCGAACGACCGATAGGCCGGTCCGATCAACAGTGCGATAGACAGGACGGAACCCCGACATGAGCAGCAACATCGCCTCCGCTTCCCCCCGCCGCGTCGCCGTGGTCGGCGCCACCGGTGCCGTCGGCCGGGAGATGGTCAAGGTCCTCCACGACCGCAATTTCCCGGTCGCCGAACTCGGCCTCTTCGCGTCCGAGCGGTCCGCCGGCAAGGTGCAGGAAACCCCCTATGGCGCCCTGACCCTGAAGGCGTTCGACGCCGATGTCGTGAAGGGTTACGATGTGGTCCTGCTGGCGGTGTCCGGCGACTTCGCCAAGGCGCATGCCAAGGATCTGGCTTCGGCCGGCGCCCTGGTGATCGACAACAGCTCCGCCTTCCGCTACGACGCCGACATCCCGCTGATCGTGCCGGAAATCAACGCCCACGTCTTCCGCGAGGCGTATGCCGCCGGCAGCCGCCTGATCGCCAATCCGAACTGCACCACAGCCATCGCCGTCGTGGCGCTGGGTCCCCTGCACAAGGCCTTCGGCATCAAGCGTGCCATCGTCTCCACGTATCAGGCGACCAGCGGCGCCGGCGCCGAGGGGATGGCCGAGCTGGAGGAGCAGACGCGCAACCAGTTGGACGGCAAGCCGGTCACCAACAGCGTGTTCCGCCACCCGATCCCCTTCAACCTGATCCCCCAGATCGATGCCTTCCAGGAAAACGGCTATACGAAGGAGGAGATGAAGGTCACGTGGGAGACCCGGAAGATCATGGAGGTTCCCGACCTCCCGGTTAGCTGCACCGCCGTCCGCATCCCGACCTACCGCGCCCACTCCGAAGCGATCACGCTGGAAACCCTCCAGCCGGTCACGCCCGATGCCGCCCGCGCCGTGCTGGCCGATGCCGCCGGCGTGAAGGTGGTGGACGACCCGGCGAACGGCGCCTATCCGATGCCGCTGAGCGCCACCGGCCAGTATGACGTCGAAGTCGGCCGCATCCGCAGCAACCTGGTGTTCGGCGACCATGGCCTGGATCTGTTCGTCTGCGGCGACCAGCTTCTGAAGGGCGCTGCCCTGAACGCGGTGCAGATCGCCGAACTGGCGCTGTGACGAGCTCCTGAAGCCTCCAAGGGGGAAAATGGATTGCCATTTCCCCCTTTCTATCCATGTGTTCCGTAGGGTTGGTTGCGATTCTGATCGCCCGGTAAATCCTTTTCCGATTCCTGCTTAAGAATTTCCCCTAAGGCGTGTATCGTGAGCCGTGATGCTTACGATTTCACTGGGGGTGTGCGGTGGAAGAGTTTACTGGAGAAATTATCTTGGTTCCCTATGACTTCGTTCCTGATGGCTTTGCGGCCTGTGATGGAAGCAGTTTGAACGTTACGTCCTATGAAGCGCTTTACAGCGTAATGGGGAACAAGTTCGGGGGCGACGACAAGCAGAGCTTCAAGCTCCCTGATCTCAGGGGCAAAGAGCCGGTTCTTGGTCTCCATTATGTGATGTGCTTGACTGGGTTGTATCCGGACCGCCAGTGAACGGATGCTCGGACGGGCGGCAAGCCGCTGGAAACCGGCGCCCTGGGCTGCTATGTAATGCGCCGAGGGCCGGGGGCGTTTTCGCCTGCCGGCCCTTTTCGCCGTTCGCACGATCACCTTTTCTGTCACGGGACCCGCGCATGTCCGAACTTCAGGACGCCGTCTCCCGCCGTCGGACCTTCGCCATCATCGCGCACCCCGACGCCGGCAAGACCACGCTCACCGAAAAGCTGCTGCTGTTCGGCGGTGCCATCCAGATGGCCGGCGCCGTCAAGGCGCGCGGCGAACAGCGGCGCGCCAAGTCGGACTGGATGAAGGTGGAGCGCGAGCGCGGCATCTCCGTCACCGCCTCGGTCATGACCTTCGACTATGACGGACGCACCTTCAACCTGTTGGATACGCCGGGCCACGAGGACTTCTCGGAGGATACCTACCGCACGCTGACCGCGGTGGACAGCGCGGTGATGGTGATCGACGGCGCGAAAGGCATCGAGGCCCAGACGCTGAAGCTGTTCGAGGTCTGCCGTCTGCGCGACGTGCCGATCATGACCTTCTGCAACAAGATGGACCGCGAGGCCCGCGACCCGTTCGACCTGATCTCGGAGATCGAGAGCGCCCTGGCGCTGGAAGTCACCCCGGCGAGCTGGCCGATCGGCATGGGCCGTGACTTCCTGGGCTGCTACGACCTGATCCGCGACCGGCTGATCCTGATGGACCGCAGCAAGGGCGACGAGATCGACGACGGCATCGAGTGCAACGGACTGGACGATCCCAAGCTGGACGAGCTGCTGCCCGCCCATGCCGTCGCCAAGCTGCGCGAGGAGGTCGAGATGGCGCGCGGCCTGATGCCGGCCTTCGATCTCGAGTCCTACCGGGCCGGCCATCTGACGCCGATCTATTTCGGGTCCGCCATCAACAATTTCGGCGTGCGGGAGCTGCTGTCCGGCCTTGCCGAGAATGCTCCGCCACCGCGCCCCCAACCGGCCGACCCGCGCACCGTCGAACCGGACGAGGAGAAGGTCACCGGCTTCGTGTTCAAGGTCCAGGCCAACATGGACCCGAACCACCGCGACCGCATCGCCTTCGTGCGCCTCTGTTCCGGCCGCTACCGGCGGGGAGCCAAGCTGAAGCACATCCGCTCCGGCAAGCTGATGGCGGTGAACAACGCCGTGCTGTTCCTGGCCCGCGACCGCGAGGTGGCGGAGGAGGCGTGGCCGGGCGACATCATGGGCATCCCCAACCACGGCAGCCTTCGCATCGGCGATACGCTGACCGAAGGCGAGGATTTGCGTTTCACTGGCGTTCCCAGTTTCGCGCCCGAGCTGCTGCAGCGTGTCCGCCCGGATGATCCCATGCGGGTCAAGCATCTGCGCAAGGCGCTGGAGCATTTCGCGGAGGAAGGCGCCTCGCAGGTGTTCAAGCCGCTGACCGGGGCCGACTGGGTCGTCGGTGTGGTCGGGCAACTGCAGTTCGAAGTCCTCGCTTCGCGAATCGAGGCGGAGTACGGCATTGCGGCTCGTTTCGAGGGAGCGGGTCTCGATGCCGCCCGCTGGATCGAAACCGATGACAAGGCGCAACTGGAGAAGTTCATCGATCTCAACCGCTCGGCGCTGGCGGAGGATCACGACGGTGCCCTGGTGTTCCTGTCGCGCAATGCCTGGCACCTGAACCGCGCGCAGGAGGATTTCCCCGCCCTGCGTTTCCTGAAGACGCGTGAACAGAACCGCAAGGTGCACACCGCCGCCTGAGGCATCGCCCGGACGCAGTCCTTGCCCGCCCGTGGACCTGGCCGCGGGTGAGGGCGGTCCCGGGTGACACATCGCGGTGGCATATCCAGGCGGATTGACAGCTTGACGGCGTCGGCCGGGAAGCGGAACGTGTACGTGTAAGTATAACAGTCTCGACGCCTAATTGCGGCCTCTCCGCCAGGGAGGTGAGTTGGGTCGGGAAGGGCGGACATGGCAACGGGATTTGACGAACTCCTGGATCCGAACGGATTCGTGCCTCATGGTGTCTGCCTGCTGTGGCGGCCCGACATACTCGCGCTCCACATCGCCTCCGACACACTGATCGGATTGTCTTATTTCTCGATTCCGTTGGCGCTGCTGTATTTCGTCCATCGCCGCCGCGACCTCGTCTTCGGCTGGGTGGCGCTGCTGTTCGCCATCTTCATCGTCGCCTGCGGCACCACCCACTTGCTGGCCGTGTGGACGTTGTGGAACCCGGATTATCTGCTGGAAGGGGTGGTGAAGGCGATCACCGCACTGGCGTCGCTCGCCACCGCGGCGACCTTGTGGTGGTTGATGCCGCGATTGCTGGTCTTGCCCAGCCCGAAGGAACTGGAACGCACCAACACCGCGCTGGAGCGGGAGATCGCCGTCCGGCGCCAAGCCGAGTCCCGCTATTCCAGCTTCTTCAACAATCTGGCGGAGGCGCTGTTCATCGTCGAGGTCCGCCCCGACGGAGATTTCGCGTACGAGGCGATCAACCCGGCGCTGGCGCGAGCGACCGGCCTGAACCCCGAGCAGTTGCGCGGCCGTCGCGTCAGGGACGCGCTGTCGCCTGAGGTGGCGGACGCCGTGCTCGGCCGCTATTCCCAGTGCCGCGACACCGGCGAAAGCATCGACTACGAAGAGGTGCTCTCTCTGCCGGTCGGTCAGCGCGTGTTCCATACCATGCTGGTCCCGATGAAGGACGCCAATGGTCGCGTGGTCCAGTTGCTCGGCAGCGGGCGCGACGTGACGGAGCGCCGGCGCCTGCAGGAGGAGATGGTCCAGACCTCCAAGCTGGCGACATTGGGCACGCTGGCGGCCGGTATGGCGCACGAGATGAGCCAGCCGCTGAACATCATCCGCCTGTGGGCGGAAAACATCCTGGCCCGCCTGCGCGGCAATGCGCTCGACCCGGACCGCGTCGACCGTGCCCTGACGCTGGTCATCGACCAGACGGAGCGCATGGCCAGGCTGATCGACCATGTCCGCACCTTCGGCCGCCGCGACGGCGGATCGACCCAGGTCTTCCATCCCGTCACCTGCATCAACAGCGCGATCGACCTGGTGCGGCACCAGTATGCCCTGGAGGACATCGAGATTGTTGAACGTGCCGCCTCCACCGACCTGCTGGTGGATGGACGGCCGCTCGAACTGGAGCAGTTGATCCTCAACCTGTTTTCGAACGCGCGCGATGCCATCCTCGCCTTGCGTGGGGCGGGACGGGCGGCAGGCCGCATCATGGTCGATGTCAGCGGTGAGCAGGACGGCCACACCATGGCGATACAGGTGACCGACGACGGCGGCGGCATCGATCCGGCGTTGCTGCCCCGGATCTTCGACCCGTTCTTCACGACGAAGGAGGTCGGCCAGGGCGCCGGCCTGGGGTTGTCGATCGGCTATGGCATCGTCGACCGCATGGGCGGCCGCATCGATGCGGCAAATGTCGATCTTGAGGACGGCCACCGGGGCCTCCGCATCACCATCATCCTGCCGAGTCAGCCGGCATCCTCGCTGGACCGGGAGTTGTCGCATGCCTGAGCCATTCCACATCCTGATTGCTGAGGATGAAGTCCTTGCGGCGATGGCGCTCGAGGATTTCCTGTCCCTCCGCGGCTTCCGCGTCTCGGTCGCGGGAAACGGCATCGAGGCGCTCGAGCGCTTCGCCCGGGAGAAGATAGACGCGCTGGTGACCGATCTGCGCATGCCGCGCATGGACGGGCACGCGCTGATCCGCGAAATCCGGCAACGCGACGCCGAGTTGCCGGTGGTGGTGATGACCGGCTACCTCACCCATGACAGCGACCTGACGCACGACCGATGGAAGCCGCTGGAGATCTTCAGCAAGCCCGTTAACCCACGGACCATCCACGCCACGCTGCAGCGGATGCTCGGGATGCCGCCGGCGACCGCGGACGCCTGACTGCCCGCAAAGCCGCCTGCACGGACACTCTCAGCCTTCCAGCGGCTCGACGTCGACGCTGACCGTCAGCCCATGGCCGGCACCGCCGACCAGCACGCCGCGGGCCGGGCTGACATCGTCATAGTCGCGGCCCCAGGCGACCGTGATGAAATCGCGGTTGGCGAGGCAGGCGTTGGTGGGGCAGATGTCGAGCCAGCCGCCGGGACCGCACCAGACCGATGCCCAGGCGTGGCTGACGTCGGCGCCCACCAGCCGCGGCTTGCCGGGCGGGGGCAGGGTACGGAGATATCCCGACACATAGCGCGCGGGCAGGCCCATGCCGCGCAGGCATCCGACCGTGATCTGGGCGAAGTCCTGGCACACCCCGCGCCGGCTCCGCATCACCTCCGCCAGCGGGGTCGCCACCGTGGTGGCCGTCGGGTCGAAGGCGAAGTCGCCGTTGATCCTCTGCATCAGGTCGATCGCCGCCGCCATCACCGGGCGCCCGCCGGCGAAGCTGCCGCGGGCATAGTCCAGCAGGCTGGGGCTGACGGAAACCAAGGTGCTGTCGAAGCAGTATTGCGTGATCTCCGCCCCGTCGTCCGGTCCCGACAGGCCGCGCAGGCTGTCGCGGACCTGTTCCCAAGCCAGCGACGCGTCGGGGGAGATGGGCGGCACATCGAACACCTCGACCTCGCTTTCGGCGATCACCGAGAAGCTGCGATGCGGTTCCTGCACCGCGACATAGGTCACGGTGTTGCCGAAATAGTCCACCCGCTGGCTCCGCACCGCGGGCACCGGATCGATGGTCAGCGTGCTGCGGCGGACGCGCTGGCGCGGGTGCGGGCGGGCCGTCAGGTGCAGGAGATGGTGGGAGATCGGCACGTCTTCGCCATAGTCGTAGGCCGTGGCGTGGCGCACCCTGTAGCGGGTCGAAGCGCCTGATGGCGATGCCGGCGCCGCGCCGCCGGTGGTGGAGGCCGGCATCTGGTCTGGCGGTGTGTGATGCGGCGGTGTGGGGTTCGGCGTCATCGCATCAGGCCGATCTTGCGAAGGCATGGCTGAAGTAGGCATGGGCCAGGAAATTGGACACGTCCGGCAGCGACATCGCCAGCGTGTCCAGCAGGACGCGCAGCATCGCGCTGTCCGCCAGTGCCTCGCCACGCGCGAGGCTGTCGCGGGCGGTGGCGATAATGGCGAGCGCACCGCCGGTCGGATCGGTCCCGGTGCCGACGCCCTGGTCCGGCAAGGCCCGCATGTGACGGTCGAGCGCTCCGAGCTGGAAGGCCAGCGCGCGCGGGTTCGCCTCCTCGGCCAGCAGAAGCTCCAGGACGGCGGTACGCTGCACCCGTGTCAGATGTCGGGCGCGGTAGGTCATGATGCTCTCGCCCAACTCCAGCAGGATGGAGAGGGTGGCCGCCTGTGCCGGCTCGTCCAGCCGGTCGAGGTCGGCGATCCGGACGCCGCGCGTCACCGCAATCATGTGGAGCGCCCGTTCGATGCGCCGCCCGATGTCGAGGAAACGCCATCCGGCGCCGCGCGTCATGCTTTCCTGCTCCAGCCCCGAGAAGGCAGCGAGGCTGATCATCACCTCGTCGAGGAGAAGCGCCAGCGAAGCCGAATCGGTCCGCGCCTTCGGCTGCTGGGTCTGGCGATCGATGGCGGAAACCACGCGCCACATGTCCATCGACAGGCGGTCGCGCACCGAGTAGGCGGTGCGATGAAGGCGCAGGACCTGGGACCGCAGGCTGTTCGGGTGCTCCGGATCGGTCACTGCCGCATTCAGCGCTTCGCGCAGGCCGCGGTTCGGGCCGCCTTCGCCAGCGCGTGCCATGTCCGCCGGGATCATGCCGAACGAGAACAGCAGGTCGAGCAGGGGGCGGAGTTGGGCGGCCGCGCCCGGCATGTTGCTGTCGATCAGCCGGTTCTGGGTTGCCCGCAACAGCCGCAGGGTCCCTTCGGCCCGCTCGGCGTAGCGGCCGAGCCAGAACAGGCCGTCGGCGACGCGGCTCGGCAGGTCGTTGGCCGACGGGCGGGCACCGCTGGCGGTCGGCTCGGTCGCCAGGGCGGGCCGCGGCTGCGTCGACGCGACGTCGGACCGGCGCGCAGCCAGGATCCAGGTGTCCTTGCTGCCGCCCCCGCTCTGCATCGACACCACCAGCCGCCCCGATTCGCTCGACACGCGGGTCAGGCCGCCGGGCATGACCGCATAGCCGCCGCTCGGCGTGGCGCAGAGGAAGGTCCGCAGCACCAGAGGGCGCGGCTGCAACCGCCCGTCCTGCCAGACCGGGGCGGTGGACAGGGCCAGTTGCTCCTGGCCAACGAAATACCAGGGGCGGCGCTTGATCCGCTCGACGAGCGACGACCGCTCCCCGGCGGAGAGCTGGGCGCCGAAGATGGGCTCGAAGGCGAGGGACGGGAAGGCCGGCTTGATCACCAGCCCGTCGAGATGGTCGAGGACATAGGCCCGCTCGGCGTCGTTCCCGCACCACCAGCTCGCCACCCCCGGCAGGCGCAGTTCCTCGCCGAGCAGATGGCGGCACAGGGTTGGCAGCGATGACTTCATCGCCATCGATTCCATCAGCCCGGACCCGAGCGCGTTCGCCACCACGACGTTGCCGGCTCGTACGGCCTCGATGAGGCCGGCGACGCCGAGAGAGCTGTCGGCCCGCATCTCCAGGGGATCCGCGAAGTCGGCATCGAGCCGGCGCAGGATGACATCCACCTGTTCCAGCCCCGAGAGGGTCTTGAGGAACACGGTCCGGTCGCGGACGGTCAGGTCGCCGCCCTCGACCAGGGTGATGCCGAGATAGCGTGCGAGGTAGACGTGCTCGAAATAGGTCTCGTTGTACGGTCCCGGGGTGAGAAGGACGACGCGGGGCGTCCGTCCGCCGGCGCTGTTGCGCGCCGCCAGGGAGAGCAGGGTCTCCTTGAACGTGTCGAAGAAGCCGGTCAGCCGCTCCACCTGGCAGTGGCGGAAGCTGTCGGGCAGCACCTTCGCCATTACGGCGCGGTTTTCCAGGGCGTAGCCGCTGCCGCTCGGCGCCTGGGTGCGGTCGGACAAGACCCACCAGCGCCCGTCGGGGGCGCGGGCCAGATCGACGGCGTAGAAATGCAGATGGACGTCGTTGGGAACACGGATGCCGTGGACGGCGCGGCGGAAGCCGGGATCGGCATGGATCACCGATGGCGGCAGGCGACCGTAGCGGGTCAGCGTCTGCGGGCCGTACAGGTCGGTCAGGATGGCGTTCAGCAGCGATGCCCGTTGGATCAGCCCGGATTCGATGGCCTTCCATTCGTGCCAAGGCAGCAGCAGCGGCATCATGTCGAGCGGCCAGGGCCGCTCCATGCCGTTGGGATCGCCGTAGATGTTGTAGGTCACGCCGTTCTGGTGCAGCAGGCGGCGGGCTTCCTCCCAGCGGTGCGCCATCTGCTCGGCGTCCAGCGGACCCAGCGTGCTCATGAAGGTCTGCCAGTGCGGCCGCAGCCGTCCCTGGCCGGTCACCATTTCGTCGTAGACCTGTCCGGAACCATAACCGATCGCATCGGCTTCGCCGAAGAGCGACCCTTGCGTGAAGGGCACTGGCGGCACCCCGGATTGGGGCGGCGACACCGGCGTACGGAAAGGCTGATCGGGCTGGGACAAGGTCGGACTGATGCTTTTTGCCTATGAAGGGAGCAACAGTCTGAACGTCCCCGTCCAGCGATGCAAGGCTGGCGGCCGGCGGTTCCATCCGGAAGTGGTGAGATTCCGTCCGGCCCGGCCGGCCTTGCGTCAAATCGTGAGCCCGAAGCGAAGGGCAAGGCAGGGCGCCGCGCAGGGAGACGCCAGCCCTCCCGCGCCGGCCGGGAGCGACCACGGACGGGAACAGCCTCCTTCCGCCCAGGCGGCCCCGATGTCTCTTCCGACCGGCCCCGGCATCACGCTGGTCGTGGTTCCCGCCCGAATGCCGCCGGTGCGGGCCGAATCACCCGCGTCGCAGATCGAGGGTCATCGGGAATTGCGGGTTGCGTTCCTCCGGCGGCGTGTCCATCGGGCCGGGGGTATGACCGAACGGGAAGAAGCGCGCAAGGCGCCGTCCCTCGGCCTCGTTGGCATTGACCGGGAACGTGTCGTAGTTGCGCCCACCCGGATGCATCACGTGGTAGGTGCAGCCGCCGATGGAACGCCCGGCCCAACTGTCGAGGATGTCGAGGATCAGCGGCGTGTGGACCGGGATGGTCGGATGCAGGCAGGACGGCGGCTGCCACGCCCGATACCGCACGGCGCCGACGAATTCACCTTCCACACCGGTCGGGATCAGTGGAACGCGCCGGCCGTTGCAGGTGATGACGTGGCGAGCGTCGATCAGCCCGGTGACGCGGACCTGGACCCGCTCCACCGAGCTGTCGACATACCGCACGGTGCCGCCGCCGCCCGGTTCCTCTCCCAGCACGTGCCAGGGCTCCAGCGCCATGCGCAGCTCCATGGTGATGCCGCGCTGGCTGACATGGCCGTAGACCGGGAAGCGGAAGTTGAAGTGCGGCGCGAACCAGCTTTCCTCCAGCGGATAGCCTTGGTCGCACAGGTCCTGCAGCACGTCGGCCATGTCCTGCTGGAGGAAGTGCGGCAGCATGAAGCGGTCGTGCAGTTCGGTGCCCCACCGTACCAGCCTGCCCTTGTACGGGCTTTTCCAGAAGCGCGAGACCAGCGCCCGCATCAGCAATTGCTGCGTCAGGCTCATTTCCGCATGTGGCGGCATTTCGAAGGCACGGAACTCGACCAGGCCGAGCCGGCCGGTGGAGCTGTCCGGCGAATAGAGCTTGTCGATGCAGAACTCCGCCCGGTGGGTGTTGCCCTGCACGTCGACCAACAGGTTGCGCAGAACCCGGTCGACCAGCCAGGGGGGGCAGTTGCCGCTGGCGGCTGCCTGGTCGATCTGGTTGAAGGCAATTTCCAACTCGTAAAGCTGGTCGTCGCGCGCCTCGTCGACACGCGGTGCCTGGCTGGTCGGCCCGATGAACAGCCCGGAGAAGACGTAGGACAGGGCAGGGTGGTTCTGCCAGTAGGTGATCAGGCTGCGCAGCAGGTCGGGCCGGCGCAGGAAGGGGCTGTCGGCGGCGGTGGCGCCGCCCATCACCACATGGTTGCCGCCGCCGGTGCCGCAGTGGCGCCCGTCGATCATGAACTTCTCCGCACCCAGGCGGGACTGGCGGGCGTCCTCGTAGAGCGCGGTGGTGTTGCGCACGAGTTCGTCCCAACCGTGGGCGGGATGGATGTTCACCTCGATCACTCCGGGATCGGGCGTGACCGCCAGCGAGTTGAGGCGCGGATCCTTCGGCGGCTGGTACCCTTCGATGACCACCGGCATCTCCAGCTCGACCGCCGTCGCTTCGATCTCGGACAGCATCGCGAGATAGTCTTCGAGCGTGCTCATCGGCGGCATGAAGAGATGCAGGCGGCCATTGCGCGCCTCGCAGGTGAGGGCGGTGCGGACGATCCACCAGGCCGACCTGCCTTCTTCCGGCATCTCGTCGCGAACCTCCGCCATGATGCGCTGGCGTTGGGCGATCCGCTTGTCGGTATGGACGCCGCGGTCCGACTCCTGGACCGCGCCGCGGATTTCCTGGCGGCGCTGGACCGGATGCGGGGGCAGCGGTCCGCGTTCCTCGAAAGGGTCGGTTTCCCAGCCGTAGGGGTAGTCGGATTTGGAAACCCATGGCAGCGAGCCGAGCGGCAGGCGGTAACCGACGGGACTGTCGCCGGGAATCAGCAGCAGCTTCTCCTGGCGCAGCGGCCAGGTGCTCGACAGCCAGACTGGCCCCTGCTGGGTCATGCGGCGATTGATCGGCAAGGCGAAGCCGACCGGCTCGGCGAGGCCGCGGGTGAAGACGCGGGCGAGGCGCTCGCGCTCCTCCTTGTCCTCCAGCCTGCTGTGCAGCGGGTCGACGTTGACGGGGAGCTGGGCTTCCTTGCGCAGGTAATGCCAGGGATCCTCATAGGCGCCAAGGACGAGCTGCGGATCGAGGCCCAGCCGCTTGGCCAGCGCCATCAGGAAGACTCCGGCATCCTGGGCGGTATGGCCGTAGTCGGTGTCCTCGCGTGCCAGCAGGTCGCTGTTGGCCCAGATCGCCTCGCCGTCGCGTCGCCAGTAGACGGTCATCGCCCAGCGGGGCAGGGATTCGCCAGGGTACCATTTGCCCTGGCCGAAATGCAGCAGGCCGCCGGGAGCGAAGCGCGCCATCAGGCGGTGGATCAGGTCGGCCGCAAGCTTGCGCTTCTGCGGACCGAGCGCCGCGGTGTTCCACTCCTCGCCGTCCATGTCGTCGATGGAGACGAAGGTCGGCTCGCCGCCCATGGTCAGGCGGACATCCCCGTCCTTCAGGTCCTCATCGACCCTGTGGCCCAGCGCCTCGATGGCCGCCCACTGCTGGGCGCTGTAGGGCTTGGTGACGCGCGGCGCCTCGTAGATGCGGGTCACCGACATCTCGTGGGTGAAGTCGACTTCGGCCTCGTCGACCATGCCGGATATCGGGGCGGCGGAGGAGGCATCAGGCGTGCAGGCCAGGGGGATGTGGCCTTCGCCCGCCAGCAGGCCAGAGGTCGGGTCGAGGCCCACCCAGCCGGCGCCGGGCAGGAACACTTCCGTCCAGGCATGCAGGTCGGTGAAATCGCTCTCCGGGCCGGACGGGCCGTCCAACGCCTTCTGGTCGGCCGTCAACTGGATCAGGTACCCGGAGACGAAACGGGCGGCCAGACCGAGGTTCCGCAGGATCTGAACCAGCAACCAGGCCGTATCGCGGCAGGAACCGCTTCGTTTGGTCAGCGTCTCCTCGCAGGTCTGGATGCCGGGCTCCATCCTGATGAGGTAGCCGATGTCCTGCTGCAGCCTCTGGTTCACCGCGACCAGGAAATCGATGGTCGGCGTCTTTTCGCGTGGGATGGCTGCGAGATACCCTGCGAGCTCCGGGCCTGGCTCCTCGGTTTCCAGGTAGGGGCGCAGCTCGCGCTGCAGCCATTCGTCATAGGAAAACGGGATGTGGCCGGCCTTCTCTTCCAGGAAGAAATCGAAGGGGTTGATCGCGGCGATCTCGGCGACAAGATCGACCTCCACGATGAACTCGCGCGTCTTCTCGGGGAAGACGAAGCGGGCCTGGAAATTCGACTGCGGGTCCTGCTGCCAATTCAGGAAATGCTGCTTCGGGCTGACCTTCAGCGAGTAGCTGAGGATCGGTGTCCGGCAATGCGGCGCCGGGCGCAACCGGATGATCTGCGGCCCGAGGGACACCAGCCTGTCGTAGCGATAGATCGTCTTATGGTTCAACGCGACGTGGATCGCCATGGAAAACCCTGCCTCATGCCTGTTCCGTGATGATCGCGTCCCGGTTCGATCCGGAATCGCTTCATCAACCGTAACACTGAAAAATCGGACCCGACAGGGCAGGCGCCGCCTTGCCTTGCCGCAGGTGCGAAAAAGCCATGAAGTTGCCCGCTGGGCGCGCCACAGCTTTCTTCTGTTCGCGTTACCCTTTATATCCAGGGACAGCCTCGGGCGTCGGACCGGAAAGGAGACTGCAGCGGTATGGCGGTGTCGGCCACGTCTTCCAGAAGAGGCGGTGTTCCGCATCCCGGACTTGGAACGGACGCTGCCGGCCCGGGCGGCGCCGGGCGGGGCGTCATCACCGGAAAGTACTTCAACGCCAAGCCCTTGCCCCCAGCCGCCGACATTCTGGGGAATCCGCTGGTCGTCCGGAGCCTGTCGGTGCACAGGCTGCCGCGGGAGACGATCGGCAACCGCGTGGGCCGGTTTCTCGCACGGCTGAACATCGGCAGCCAATCAGCCGAGACCCGCCTGCGCTGGACGCTGCACGACACCATCCACGCCACCCTGGCGTCGCTGTCGCCGTCGGCAGCCCATCTGGCCGGGGCGCGCGTGGCGGCCGGGAAGCGGTCGGCACCCATCATCGTGGTTCGCCATCCCTATCACCTGCGTCATGCCTTCGAGATGCTGCCGCAACTCCCCGGCACGCTCGCGGCGGAGCGCCGGTTCCTTGAACTGGTGCTGAGCCGAGCGTTGAGACGCTATGGCGAGCAAATGTCACTGATGAAGGGAAGCCCATTTTCCTTTGAGCATGAGGCAAAGGAGTATTTCTATTCCGGATTTCGGCTGGAGAAGAAAATTAAGAAAATCGGAGATTCTGGAGAGCGCTTTCCTGTATTGCGGGCGGTCCACACAAACTATTCCCATGGACGTAGTTACTATTTATATTCCCTGATCCGGAGGGAAAGATTGGCACCGGACAACAAGCTGTTCATGCTTTTCGCCCGAGCGGCTTATTTCATGGCGCGCATCGATTGGAACGGCGAGCTGCTGGGGAAACCCAATCCGCGCATGCTGCCCAGCCGAGACGACCTTCTGTTCTTCGTCTAGCGTGACAAGTCGGTCGTGACGCGTTATCGCACCGATCGTGATTTTCAGCGCCAGGTCAAAGCGGTGCTGGATGCTTTCCCGGCATCGTGATGCCTCGCGTCCTGCTTCAAGGGTTCCCCATGCGTCCCGTCTTCCCGGCACTGTCCCTGCTGAGCGGCCTGCTGGCCGCCGGTTCCCTGGTTGCCTTCCTGGCGGCTGGCCCGGTGCATGCGGAGCAACCGCCCGGTGCACCGGCCGCAGCGGCCGGGGGCGATGGCGTTTCCGGTGCCGTGACCGCTGCTCCCGCCTGTGGTGACGCCGAAAGCCCGGTGGCGCAGCTCATCTGCCGGGAGCCGGCCTTGTCCGCGGCCGCCGCTGCGATGAAGGACGCCCTGGAGGCGCTGGCCGCCACCACCGACGACACCGGCCGTACGGCGATCGAGGCGGCGCAGACCCTGTGGCGTTCCCGTCGGGATGAAGCCTGTCCGGTTGTCGCCGCCGATCTGGGCGAGTCGAAGGGTGCCAAGGTCCGCGGTGATTGCCTGTTGCGCATGATGAAACAGCGGACGACCGCGCTGACGGCAGAGCGGCAGGCGCGGTTGCGGCCTCTGGGTGATCTTCCGGTGACGGTGAGCGGCGCCGCGGCACCCCGTTTCCCGGCACCTCCGGCGCATCCGCCGGTGATAGACCGCAAGGTGACGCTGTCGGCGCTTGCCGGCCGCTGGGCCAAGGCCGCTCCTGCAGATCGTACGGTCATCGACGATTGCCGCAGCTCCTACCTGGAAATCGGCAGCGACCTGACCCTCCATGCCGCCGATCCCCGGCTTCCGGTCTTCCCGCTTGATGGCCGCCTCGCGGCCGACGGAGATCCGCTCCAGGCGGTTTCCGTGCTACCGCCGCAGGGTGGAAGCGGGGCTGCCGACCGCCTGCCTGCCGAGCCGCAGCCTGAGTCGAAGTCCGGGCCGCAGCCCGCGGGCGTGCCCGCGCCCTTGGGCAGCCTGCGGCTCGAGCCAGCCGACTCGCCCCGTTTCGACCGCCTGGTCCTGCGGATTGCATCCCCAGCCGGCTTTGCCGCCGAGTTCGTGCGCTGCCGGTGACGCTCCTGGTGGCGCTGCGGGTTACAGGGACACCGGGCGGCTTTCGGCCCGTGCCGATCAAAGCCGCGACAGCAGGAACCGGACAGTGACACGCAGCCGTTCACCGGGCGGCAGAGCGATCACCCCGGCATCCGGCTCCTGCTGGCGGTTGAGGGCATCGGTCATATGGGTCACCGGCTCGAGACACAGGTAGGGTTCGCCAAGCGGAGCATAGACGATCAGGTGGCCGAAAGGCCCATCCGCCAGCATGGTTATGCACAAGCCTTCGCGCGGCCGTTCGAGCACGGCCTTTCCGGTCCAGCCGGTGAAGCCGTTGTCGAGCGCCAGTCCATCCATCACCACGCCATGACGGAAGTCCCAGGCTGCCGGCAGCGCCCGACGTTGGCGGGGAAGGATCGTCTCGTCATTGTCCCAGACGGCGCGAACGTCGGCGAAAACGCGGCTTCCCGGAGATTTGGCGAAATAAGGATGAAGACCCAATCCGGCCGGCATGTCGCTGTCGGAAGCGTTGACGAGGTCGAGCGCGATCGTCAGGCCGTCGTCATCGAGGGCCAGGGTCTGGACGGTGCGGTAGGACCACGGCCAATCCCTGGCCGGGTGGTCGAATTCCATACGCACTGCGTTGTCGGTCACGGCCCCGACCGTCCAGGGGCTCGACCAGCCATGGCCGTGGATGCGATGAGGTGATCCGGGATCGGTCTCCAGCTTGACCTCCCGCCCCTGGAACACGAACCGGCCGCCACCGATCCGGTTGGAGAAGGGAACCAGGGGGAAGCAGGCCATGTCGGGTGCGAAAGCGCCGGCCAGCGCCCGGTCGGAGGCAGGACGGAACAGATCGACCGGACCATCGGCGGTGGAAAGCCTCCAACTGGCCAGAGAACCGCCGCACCGCGGGACCGCCGTGAGCGTCATGCGCCCGCTCCGCAACGCGATGATGGTTCCGTTGCCGTTCATGCGCATCTCCCATCGTCGGCGTTGTGAACCTTATCGCACAGGCGAACGGTGATGGGAACGGCTGCCGCCCGTTGCTGCATCGGTCCCGACGGCGCTGGCGTCATCCGCCGAAAATTCCAGCTATCATACACACGTCCTTTACCCTCTGCGGGTGACCATCGCCGCAAGCACCGTGCCCATACTCCGGCTTCCGGTCGTGGGAGGAGGAAACACGACGGCAGTTGCGTTGTTTCACGGCCTTGCCGGCGGTAGGGCACTGACCGAAACCCGTGCATTCTCAGCGAAGGTCTGGATTGTCGAGTTCCCTGCACAGCCACCCGGCGCCGAGACCCGCATCCGTCGTCGGCAGCATCGACGAGGCGGAGCTGTGCAGCGACCTGTCGGACTACCATGCCCTGCCGGCGCGTACAGTGATCGGCATTGCCCTCCGGCCCTATCTCGATCCGTTGTTTCTCACGCCCACCGAATTGATCCATCTCGCGAAGCCACTGAGAAATTTCCTGGATCAGGGCCAGTTGGCGGAAACGGCAGTGACCAAGGTGGCGATGGTCCAGGGCCGCATGCCGGGGCAGGACCAGCAATGGCGGCGCAAGGTCATCCGCAACGCCATCGACGAGAGCTTGGCGCGCGCCCGTGCCGCGCAGGCCGCTTTCGCCGCCATGCCCCGCGGCCATACGCCGGTCGGCTGGCTGCTCGCCCTGAAGGATAAGACCCCTACCGGGGATCAAGTTTATGATCTGCGTGTGGCGCTGGCGCTCGAACTGACGGAGATCCGCAACTGGGGTGGCAAGCTGGACCGCCTTCTCGCGCTCTATCAGGGGGATCGGGACGAACGGCTGGCCATGGGTATCGACGGTATCGTCGGTGACATCCTGGCCTCCGTCGGCGCGGCGGCGGACCTCTTCGGGGGAACGCTGCTGCCCGGTACCCTTCTGGTGAAGCTGTGCGAGATGCTGTTCGGTCGTGTCGGCATGGACGCATTCGGACCCAATCGGATCGGCGTGCTGAATGCACTGTTCCGCCAGGGCAAGCTGCCGGTGGCGAAGGCCGCGGTCCTGAACCGTGTCCGTCGGCAATTGAAGGAGGCGAGGCCGCTGGGAAGGGGAGCCTTCGACCAGGAGGCGGAGGTGCTGAAGACGCTGACCGGGCATCTGCTGACCCACGACGGGCTGATCGGCGGCGCCGCGATGGCCGATGCACTCACGGTGCGCTACTCGCGCCGGCTCGAACAGGGAGGAGCGACCGCCTATCGCCGGTCGATCATCGGGCTCAGCGAGGGGCAGTCGGACCTGATCTGCCGCATCCATTACCTTACGCGGGTTGCAGCGGCGCCCGCCGCCGAGCGGCATGCGGACGAGATCATCGCCTCGCTGGAGGCAGCGGTGGGGAACGAGCTTCTGATCGAGAACATGCTCGTGCAGACGCCGGACATCATGCTGTTGGAGCGCGCATTCGCCCGCGCCCTGGCTGCCATCCGCTCAGCACCGCTGGCAGCCGACTCCTGCGACCGCATCGCCTCGAAGGCCGAACGCGCAGTCGACGACTACGTTAAGTCGGGCCAGCTCGCAGTGCGGCTGAGGCAGGTCGAGCCGGTTTCTCGCCGTCGCGTCCTTCGCCTGGCTGAGTTCGCCTGCTCGGGGCTGGTGCGCCAGGATGGCGGATTGCCGCTGTTGCGCCAGCACATCATGGAGGTCGTGCGCCAACCGCATTTCCAGCTCGAACTGGCCCAGCCCGACGGCGACTCCGCGCATGCCGAGCGACGCCGGCTTCTCGATCTGCTCGACCGGATGCGCCAGATGGCGACCACCCCTGCACCGTCTCCCGGTGCGATGCCAAGCCTGACCACGGCCACGTTGCCGGCGGACCGCCAGATGTCGCCGACGGTCCTGGTCGGGCTGCCGGATCAAGTTCCCTCAGTCGGGACCGCAGCGGCCGGAGCGCCGCCGGCATCTGAAAAAAGGCGCTGCCCCAGTTGTTTCACCGGCCAGGTCCTGCAGGGAGCCTGCCTGGAATGCGGGTTTCCGGAAAGATCGGACAGCAGGCGGGGTGTCCATATGGCTCCGGGAACACGGCTTCAGGACCGGTACGCATGCGGGCGGGTGCTGGGGCAGGGCGGCTTCGGGGCCACTTATCTTGGCTGGGACGAGCGTCTGGAGGTCAAGGTCGCCATCAAGGAATACTATCCAGCCGCGCTGGTCGCCCGTCTTCCCGGCGGGTTGGCCGTGGCCCCCTTCTCGGACGAGCATGCGGAAAGCTTCGCAACCGGTCTCTCGAAGTTCCTGGAGGAGGCACGCACCCTCGCCCGCCTGCGAGAGATCCGCGAGATCGTCACCATCCAGGACTTCTTCGAGCAGAACGGCACCGCCTATCTGGTGATGGAGCTGCTGGAAGGCCGCACGATGAAGAAGTACCTTGCCGACTGCGGCGGCCGGATCGACGTCAAGCGCGCGCTCGGCGTGCTGATGCCGATCGCCAAGGCACTGCAGGCGATCCACGAGCAGGGATTGATCCATCGGGACATCAGCCCGGACAATATCTTCCTGACCAGCGGTGGAGACCGGAAGCTGCTCGACTTCGGCGCGGCTCGGCAGGCCGTTCGCGGCGGTCCAGGGTTGACCGTGATCCTCAAGCCCGGATACGCGCCGCCGGAACAATATTCGAGCGATGGACGGCAGGGCCCGTGGACAGACGTCTATGCGCTCTGTGCGACCATCTACCAGGCGTTGACCGGCCGGACGCCGCCCGACGCCACGGCCCGGTTCCTCAACGACAAGGTTCCGCGTCCCGCCGAACTGGGGGTTCAGGTGCCGGCCGCGTTCGAGAAGGTCATGATCTCCGGATTGGCCATGCGCTGGCAGGACCGGCCGCAATCGATGAAGGACCTTCTCCGGGCGATGACGGGGGCGCTGAGCGGTGGCTGACCGCGCAATCGTCCGCCGTTGCGAAACCGGCGGGGGATCGTCATGAAAAAGGGGACCGGCTTGAAGCCGGTCCCCTTCCTGTCTCGACGGAGCGTGATCCGAGGATCGCTGCCGTCCGGATGCATTACTTCGCGTCGGCCGCGACCTGCATCTTGATGATCTTGTCCGGATCGGTGACCTGGCCATTGCGGGCCTGGTTGCCCTTCTTGATGTTGTCGACGAACTCCATCCCTTCGACCACACGGCCCCAGACGGTGTACTGGCGGTCGAGGAAGGCGGAGGGGGCGAAGCAGATGAAGAACTGGCTGTCGGCGCTGTCCGGATCCTGGGCGCGGGCCATCGACAGGGTGCCGCGGATGTGCGGCGCGCTGGAGAACTCGGCCTTCAGCTTCTTGCCCGATCCACCCATGCCGGTGCCGGTCGGATCGCCGGTCTGGGCCATGAAGCCCTCGATCACACGGTGGAAGACGACGCCGTTGTAGAAGCCCTGCCGGACAAGTTCCTTGATGCGGGCGACATGGTTCGGCGCAAGGTCGGGGCGCAGCTCGATGACCACGCGACCGTCCTTAAGGTCGAGGTAGAGGGTGTTTTCCGGATCCAAGGCCTTCGCCTCCCCTTGCGAGACTGTAAAGAAAGAGACAGTGAAGATTGTGGCGAACAGGGCCGCCAGCAATGCGCGGGTCCACCGCTTCATGCGAAACACTCCGATGAGCCGAAATCCGCGATCGGGACCATAGGGGAAAAGTCCACGGATGCAAAGCCGCGCGGGGTGGCGGAGGCATCCGCCAAAGGTCACGGATGACAAGGCCGATTCGAGGTGTTCTTTCGAGCATGGCCGTGGCAAGGCTGTGACGCGGCCGAAGCGGGGGGTGGCCATGGTCGCTTCCCCGGTCGCTGTGAAGGGCCTCAATCCGGGTGCGTCCCCTGGGACGTTGCGGAATTGCAAAGGGAGGGAGCGGTGCGTCTGGGACGGGCGATCTTCGGCGCGGCGGCCTTTACGGTCATGCTGGGCGTGGTTGCCACCGCCACCGTCATCCTGGCCGGTCCCGCCATGATCGCCGGCACGGCGACGGATGGTCTTCGAGCCGCCGGGTTCCCTGGGGCCGATCTGCGCATCGTTGGCATACGGGTCGCGGATGGATGGACCGGCCTCCGGTTCGACTTCGCCGGCACGAGTGGAGCGCTTGAGGACGCCACGGCGTTCGACCTGCCGATGACCGGCAGCGTCACCTTGTCCGGCGCGGTCGTCGTCGGGCTGGAGACGCTGGACGGCGAACGGCTGGTCACCGTCAGGCCGGTCGAATGTCTTTCGGCCGCGGGGCAATCCCTGACCGCCGACGGCCAACCGCTCGTCCTGCAGCAGGGGGCGTCCCTCTGCGCCGACCGTGACGCGCCGCTGCTGCGCTGGTCGACCGGCCGGATGAGTTTGGCCGTCGAACTGCGTGCGCCGCGCCTGGAGGCGCCCGCCCAGGCGCTGCGTGGCGACAGCATCGTTCTGCGCCTGCGGCAGGAGGACACCGGGACGGCACCGATGCGTGATCTGGCTGCGACCGTCGGGCGGGTGGAGGTGGTCTCGAAACCGGCCCCGATCGTGCCGCTCGCCGTCACGATACGGGCGCAGCAGGCCGGAGACTCGCCTTGGGCGGTGTCGGGATCGGCGAAGGACGGTGGCAAGCTCCTGGCCGCCAGCCTGCGGGGAAGCTTCGACCCGGCAGCCGGTGCCGGTGAGATGGAGATAAGCACCGGGCCGATCGTCCTTGCACCGGACGGACCCGGACTGGCGGCGCTGTCGCCCCTCGCGGCAGGCATGGTCGAGCAGGTGTCCGGAGCGCTGTCCGGCAAGGCGACCATCGCCTGGGCGGCGGATGGCATGAAGACCGGAGGGCAGGCGAGGGTAAAGGATCTGGCCGGTCGGTCGGGTCCGGTGACCTTCGCCGGTGTCGCCGGCGATGTGACGCTTTCCAGCCTGATGCCGCCTGTCATTCCGAAAGGGCAAACCGTGGCCGTCGGCTTGCTCGATGTCGGGATTCCGTTGACGGATGGCACGCTGCGCTTCGGCTATGGTCGTGACGGCCGGTTGGATGTCGACCGCGCGCAGTGGCGCTGGGCGGGCGGCACCCTGGGAGCGGCACCGTTCGCGATCGCGCCGGCCAAGCCCAGGGGAACCGTGACCCTGCGCGCCGACGGCATCGACGCCGCCAAGCTGCTGGCCCTCGTCGATATCGACGGTCTGGAGGCGACCGGACGGCTCGGCGGTACCCTGCCGATCTCGTTCGACGGCGAAAGGGTAATCGTCGATAACGGGCTGCTGGAAGCGGTCGCCCCCGGCACGCTGCGCTACGATCCGGCCAATCCGCCCGCGGCCCTGAAAGGAGAGGAGGGCAGTCCGACCGGCCTGCTGATGGGCGCGCTGACCGATTTCCACTACGACACCCTGCGCGTCACCATCGACGGGCAGGCGGGGGGTGAGCTTCGTGCCGGGCTGTCGGTGCGCGGCTCCAACCCGTCATTCTACGATGGCCATCCGGTCGCGCTTAACCTTAAGCTGTCGGGTGCGCTCGACCGGATCCTGCGCCAGAACCTCGATGTCTACCAGCTCCCCGACAGGCTGCGTGACCGCATGACCGGCTTCGACCAGAAGGACCCCTGATCGCCCTATGCAAAGCCTTGCCCACCTGCGCCTGCTGGCCGCGCTGCTGATACCGGCGGCCGCCGGCTGTTCGCCCACCGTCAAGATCGAAGCGCCCGACAAGCCGATCGAGATCAACCTGAACGTCCGCATCGAGCAGGAGGTGAGGGTCAAGCTGGAACGCGACGTCGACGACGCCATCCGCAACGACCCGGCACTGTTCGGCCTGCCGCCTGACACTGCCTCTTCCTCCTCTGCCAAGTCCTCTGCCAAGGGGAAAGCACAATGACGACATCATCCAAGTCCGGCCTCCTGTTCGACCGCCGCCGTTTCCTTGGCAATACCGCCGTCGCACTGGCGGTGGTCGCGCTGCTGCCGGCCTTCCCCGGTTTCCTGATGGCGCAGGATGCGCTTGGAGCGGCCAAGGCCGCCGGTCAGATCGGCGAGCGGCCGGACGGGCTGGTCGGCGCCGTTCCGGGCGCGCCTGCCGCCGCCCAGGCATTGGCCGAGCAGGTGAATGCGCAGAGGCTGGCGCGCTATCGCCAGATCGCGCAGAGCAACGGCACGGCCTTGGACAAGGTCCAGGCGGTGGCGGGCCAGCAGCTCGTCGAACGGACTCCCCCCGGCCAGTTCGTGCTGACGCCGGCTGGCCAGTGGCAACGCAAGTGACCGATGCCACCGCGCTTGCAGCACTCCGCCAGCGTCTCGCCGAGAGACCGGGTGACGGAGTGTTGCAGGCGCGGCTGTTCGCGGCCCTCGATTCCCTAGGCCTGGCCGGCACGCCGGAAGAGGCGGTGGCCCGGTCGAACCTCGGCGAGTCGTTGCGCCGGCAGGGCCGGCTGGCCGAGGCCGAGGCCCATCATCGCCGTGCGTTGGACTGGCTGCCTGATTTCGGCGGCAGCCATTTCAACTGGGGCGTGACCTTGCAGGCGCTCGGCCGCCAGACCGAGGCCGTTGGCGCCTACGGCGAGGCCGCCCGCCTGATGCCGCGCTTCGCGCCGGCGTCGTGCAACCTGGGTGTCCTGCTGCGGGACATCGGCCGCCTGGACGAAGCGGAGGCGGCCTTGCGCCGGGCTCTCGCCATTGATGCGTCCCTCGTGCCCGCCCGGCTGGCGCTGGCGGCGCTGCACCGTGACCGTGGCGACCTTCGCCGGGCCGCGGACGGGTTCCGCACGGTTCTTTGCCTGCGTCCGGATCTGGCGGAGGCGCACGCCAATCTCGGCCTTACCCTGAAGGACCTGGGATCGAGTGGCGGCATGCCTGCCGATGGGCCGGCGAGCATTCCCTGCTTCGAGCGTGCCTTGCGCATCGGTCTTCCGGATCCGGGCGGCGTGCTGGCACAGCTTGTCCAGCAACGCCGCCATCTCGGCCGGTGGAACGGGTTGCAGGCATTGTCCGAATCGTTGGTCGCGCTGGTGCGCGAAGGGCGGACGCAGCAGGTGCATCCCTGGATTTTCCTGAGTGAGGGTGCCGGCCCGGAACTGGAGCGCCGCTGTGCGGAGCGTTATGCCGTCTGGAAAACGCGCGGCGTCCGGCCGGGCTTTCCCCAACGCAGGGTCCGCGGCGACCGGCTGCGCATCGGGTACCTGTCCGCCGACTTCCATCAGCATGCGACGGCGCTTCTGATCGCCGAACTGGTGGAACGGCACGACCGTGGGCGGGTCGACGTCGTCGGCTGCTCCTATGGACCCGATGATGGCGGCGCCCTGCGGGCGCGGCTGGTTGCCGGCTTCGACCGCTTCCTGGACTTGGCGGCGCTCCCCGATGACGCCGCCGCACAAGCAATCCATGAGGCCGGCATCGATATCCTGGTCGACCTCAAGGGACACACCCAGCATGCGCGGCCGGGCATAGCCGCCCGCCGCCCGGCGCCGGTCCAGGCGCAGTGGCTGGGATATCCGGGAACGCTGGGCAGTCCGGCCATCGACTACGTCATCGCCGATCCGGTCGTCGTGCCGGCGGCGCATCAGCGGCACTACAGCGAACGGATCGTCCACCTGCCCAGGAGCTACCAGCCCGGCGACAGGACCCGGGCGATCGGCCCGGTGCCGACCCGCGCCGACTGCGGGTTGCCCGATGGCGCGGTGGTGTTCTGCGCCTTCAACGCGCCCTACAAGATCGGTCCCGTGCTGTTCGACCGCTGGTGCCGGCTGCTGGCGAGAGTGCCCGGTTCGGTGCTGTGGATGCTGGACGGTCCGGCCGGCTTCGCCGAGTCACTGCGTCAGGCGGCGCGCATGCGGGGGGTTGCCGTGGAGCGGCTGGTGTTCGCCCCCCGTCTGCCGGGCCCGGCACATCTTGCGCGCCATCGGCTGGCCGACCTCTTTCTCGACAGCGCTCCGATCGGCGCCCACACCACCGCCGGCGACGCGCTGTGGGCGGGCTTGCCGGTTCTGACCGTGCCTGGCCGATCCTTCGCCGGCCGGGTGGCGGCCAGCCTGGTGCGTGCGGCCGGTCTTCCGGAGATGGCGGTTGAGGATTGGGCGGCCTATGAGGCGACCGCAAGCCGGTTGGCTGGAGATCCGGCGGCCCTGGCCGCATTGAGGCAGAGGCTGGAGGAGGGGCGGCGGCGGGCGCCCCTGTTCGACACCGACCGCTTCGCGCGCTCCATCGAAGCCGCCTATGAAACCATGTGGCAAATCCACGCGGCCGGCGAGCCGCCGCGCGGGTTTGCCGTTCCGCCTCAGGGATAGGCGCAGCGGTCCGCCGTGACCTCCACGAAGGAGCGTTGGGCGGCGGCGATGGTGAAGCGATATTCGCTGTTGTCCACCACCAGCGACTGGTGGAGCGGCAGGACGCCGGTAACGCTGGTGCTCTTGCCGCCGATGCCGGTGATCTTGATGGTCACCGGCTGGCCGGGATCGTACCAGCTCTCGGCATTGCCCTGCGAATCGTGGGAGGATTGGCCTTCCCCCGTCACCGTGATGGTGCCGTTGCCGAAGGCCACGCCGCGGGCACCGCCCTTCAGCAGTGGCGTGGTCAAGGTGAAACGCTTGGTGTCGGCCGGCTGGCAGTTCCTTGGGGTCTGCGCCTGGGAGATGACGAAGGCGAGCCGGTTGGCGTCGAGCCCGCCCTTCAGGCGGTCGGATACCAACTGGCTCAGCTTGGCGAGGTCCCCGGTCGGCACCTCGCGCTGCAGGCGGCCCTCCAGCTCCCCGACACGGGCCTCGGCCGTCCTGGCGGCATGCTGCATCTGGCTGGCCAGGAGTTCGAGCTCCGCCTTCTGCCGCGACAGCGTGGCGATCTCCTCGCGCAGCGTGACATCGCGGCCCTTCAACTGCTCGATGCCCATCTGATAGGCGAAGAGGCCGACACCGAGCACCAGCGCCGTCAGAAGCACGAATTTGATCAGCCCGGCCCGCACCCGGCGGCGGTACCGTCGTTCGTAATCGTAACGTCCCAAAGTCATGATGCGTCGCGGCACTCTGTCTGGAGGGGCGTTAATGGCTAGCGGCAATGGCCGGGCGATGCAACCCCTTGACGGCCGCCGCGATTGGCGGAATGTCGCGCTTTGCCGACCCGGAGTGCCGGGGCATGCTGTGGCATGAACCGATCGGGGAGCGGCCTGCCATGAGCTATCCAGCCCTGTTGCTCGACCGCGACGGCGTGGTGAACGTCGATCGGCGGCAGGCGGTGACGCACCGGGACTTCCGCTTCATGGACGGCATCTTCCCGCTGGTGCGCCATGCAGTGGACCTCGGCTATCGTGTCGCGATCATCACCAATCAGGCGGGCATCGCCGAAGGCGATTTCACCGAAGCCGAATTCCTCTGCTTCACCGAATGGATGATCGCGGCCTTCCGTGCCGAAGGGGCGCCGATCGCCGCGGTCTATTGCAGCCCCTTCCACCCTGATGGGCGGGTGGCGGCCTACCGTCGCGACAGCTTCTGGCGAAAGCCGGCACCCGGCATGATCCTGGAGGCGGCCCGGGAGCTCGAACTGGATCTTCGACGGTCGGTCTTTATCGGTGATCGGCCGACCGACATTCAAGCGGCGGCCAAGGCCGGGGTGGGACGAAAGATCCTGCTGGGAGAGGGCAGCGATCCGGTGGCCGACCTGACGGTCGGCCACCTGTCGGAGGTAAGGGGGCTGCTTACTGGTTGGCGGTGCTGCCGCCGAGGAAGCCCGCGTTGATGCCGGGGCTCTTGAACTCGCCGACATTCTTGAAAACGAGACGGAAGAAGAGCGTGTTGCCGTCCTGCTCGCCGGCGGTGGTCACGGTATAGTCGCGGCGGGCGATCGTCTGGAAGATCAGGCACTCGTCGGCATAGGTCAGCACCGCCAGACTGGAGCGTGGGCCGGCATCCGGTTCCATCGCCTGGGTGTGGGCGAGGCTGACGCTCCAGTAGTCGGTGAACTGCGACGACAGTCCGAAGGTGGCCTGTTCGACGCGATCACGCGTTACCGCATTGCGCGACGTCGTCTGATCGACATAGGCGTAGGACGTCGACAGCCGCAGGGCCGGCACGCCGGCCGACGCGTTCAGCGAATGGCGACGGGGCGACAGCGTATCGTGATCGATGCGGAAGCCGTAGTTCACGTCCAGCCAGTTCGCCGGCTGCAGGTCGAGCCGGCCGACATAATCCGAAACCCGGTCCTCCAGCCCCGATCCCCCGGCGAAACCGGCGCTGCTGTCGGTCACACGCCGGCTCTGGCCCAGGAAGAGGCTCGCTGACCCTTCGGTGTTGCCGTAGATGGCGGTACGCAACCCATAGGTGAAGCGAACGCCGTCGTCGAGCCGGTCGATGCCGGTGAAGCGGTTCTGCTGCAGCAGGTTCACGTCGTCGAACTCGACGTCGATGCTGTCCTCGTTCGGGAACGTCTTGTTGTTGGAAAGCTTGGGCGCGGCGGTCAACTGGGCGATCGGCTCGATGAGCTGCGAGGAGCTCTGGCCGTAACGGACGAACGGATAACGGACGGTGGCCTGGACCTGCGGGAAGAAGCGGAACCGGTTCACGTCCTCCTCGCCCCGGATCGTCGGGTCGGTGGAGTTGAAGCGGTCGGCCGTGTACCCGGCGATCAGGGCGCTGCCTTGCAGCGTGGTGACGAAACCGGCATTGGCGACGATGTTGCGCTCCCAGCCGGGCTGGACGACGAAGCGGCGGGTGTTCGGGCCGGCATCGTCAGGCCTCGCCACCGAAAGCAGGCTGCTGTCCAGCGACCAGCGGCCGCCGAACAGGCTGTTCGGTTCGCCCAGTGCGCTGTACTGCATCGGGACGGCGATCGGCTCGGCGACGGTGTTGCCGTAGCGCATGTCCTGGAAGCTGTAGGCGGCGGCCGAGGCGTAGTTGCGACCGCGGAAGCCTTCCACATAGGCCTTGCTGGTCAGGTAGTCTTCGCGGAAGTCGTAATAGCGCCGCAGGAACGTCTCGTCGGTCGCACGCTTCAGGTTGAAGCCGGTGCGCCAGGTCTCGTCGATGTCGAACAGCCCGCGCGCGGCGATATAGCCGCGGTTGCGGCGATCGGTCGGGGCGCCCTCGTAGTTGCCGTTCGGCAGGTCGCCGCGGGTGATGGCGCCTTCCAGTTCAAGGCGCCCGTTCTCGAACCGCTTGCGGTACTGCCCGCCGAGCAGAGGCCCCTGCTTGGTGTATTCGTGCAGGTCGAAGGTCGCGTCCTGATCCGGTGCGATGTCCCAGTAATAGTGGGTCTTGGCGATGAAGCCGAGGTTCGACTTGCTGCCGGCCGACGGTGTCAGGAAGCCGCTCTTGCGGTCGACCGACGGATCGGGATGCGACAGGTAAGGCGTGTAGGCGACGGGGATCCCGAAGATCTCCATCGTCGCGTCCTTGTAGCGGACCTCATGCGCCTCGTTGTCGTGGACGATGCGCACGGCGCGGAGCTGCCAAAGGGGTGGTCGGGTCGGGTCCTCCTTGCAGAGGTCGCAAGGGCTGTAGACGCCACGGTTCACCCGGGTCAGCCGGCCCTCGCGCCGCTCGCCCTCGTTGCCGGCCATGCGGCCGTTGTCGGTCATCAGGACGCGGATGTTCTCGATGAACACGTCCCGGAGGTCGTCGGTCAGCTCCGCGTAGTCGGCGAAGATGATGTCGCCCGACGGCTCGACGAGGCGGATCTTGCCGGTCGCCGTGACCACCTTGGTCTTCTGGTTGTAGGTGATCTGGTCGGCACGCACGCTGCGCTTTCCCTGCGCCAGCTCGACGTTGCCGGAGGCGGTGACGAGGTTCTTCTCCTCGTCGAAGGTCACCTGGTCGGCGGTCAGCAGCACCGGTTCCTGCGGCGGCTTGTCCGCAGCGGGCTTGTTCGCAGTGGGCCTGTTTGCAGCGGGCTTGGCGGCGGGCACCCCGGCCGGCGGCGCGACGGCAGGCTTGACGCCCGGAGTGTGCGATGTGCCGGGCGACTGGGCGTTCGCGGCGTCCGGAACCGCCAGATCCGCGGCGACGACCCCGCACGCGACCATCAGTCCGACGATGCCGGAGCGGAGGATCGGGTTGGTGACGGTCGGGGCTTTGGCGCGCGCGCGCCGGGAGACGTGCTTGGGCATGGCGGAACGATTGGGGGAACGGCCACGCCAAGTCAACGGTTTCGCGGTTGCCCGGAGGCCGATGTCACTCGGTCTCCGTCCGGCCTGTTGCGCGGGAGTCGCAATCCCCGGCGGCCATCGCCCCGCGGGGATTGCGGTTCTTCATGCAACGTCTGTCAAATCACCCGGAAGTTCTTGAACTGCCAGGGATCCTCATCATCGACATCCTCCGGGAACAGCATGTTGCGGTCCTGCAGGGGAGTCCAGTCGCCATAGGCGCCGACCACATCGCCAAGATAGGGCATGGCGATGTCCAGAACCCGCCGGAAATCGACCTCGTCCGGCTCGACGATGCCCCGATTCGGATTCTCCAGCGCCCAGACGATCCCGCCCAGCACGGTGGAGGTCACCTGCATGGAAGTCGCGTTGTTGTAGGGGGCGAGGGCGCGCGCCTCGTCGATCGACAGCCGCGATCCGAACCAGTACGCGCCCTTGGGGTTGCCCATCAGCAAGACGCCCAACTCGTCGGTGCCGCTGGTGATCTCCGCCATCATCAGCCGCTGCTCGGCCTGCATGTTGAAGTTCTTCCCGGCCAACTCGTGCAGCGACATCACCGCGTCGTCACAGGGGTGGTAGGCGTAGTGGCAAGTGGGCCGGTAGGCGACCTTGCCGCCTTCCCGCACAGTGAAATAGTCGGAGATCGAGATCGATTCGCTGTGGGTGATCAGGAAGCCGTGGAACGGCCCCTCCAGCGGGGTCCAGGTGCGCACCCGAGTGGCGGCGCCCGGCCGCATCAGATAGATCGCGGAGTCGCAGCCGAATTCGTGGCGCCGTCCGTCATCCGGGAAATGCCGTTCGTGGGTGCCCCAGCCCAGCTCCGCCGGCTGGCATCCCTCGCTGACGAAGCCGTCGATCGACCAGGTGTTGACGAACTCGCCGATCTGCTTCGGCTGGTTGGAAACCTGAGTGTCCCGCTCGGCGATGTGGATCGTCTTGATCCCGAGACGCTGCGCCAGCCGGCCCCAACCGGCCCGGTCGGCGGGCACGTCGGTCGCGATGCCGGTATCGTCGGCGATGTTCAACAGCGCCTGCTTGACGAAGTGCGAGACCAGGCCCGGATTCGCCCCGTGGGTGATCAGCGCCGTGGGCCCGCCTTCGAAGCGGCCGCGCAGGGCCAGCGCCGTCTCGCGCAGCGCATAGTTGGAGCGCAGCGACGGCGACATGTTCGGGTCGGTATAGCCGCCCGCCCACGGCTCGATGCAGGTGTCGGTGTAGTAGGCGCCGACCCGCTGGCAGAACTCGATCAACGCGATCGACGAGACGTCGACCGACAGGTTGACCAGGAAGTCCCCCTTGTCCAGCAGCGGCTTGAGGACCTGGAAGAAATTGTCGTTGTCCAGCGGGTTGTTGTGGAAGGCGACGCCGTACAGCTCGGCTTCCTCGCGCCCGCGTTCCTCGGCGGTGACGATGGTGATCCGGTCGGAGGTAAGTCCACCGATGTGACGCAACAGCAGCGGCAAGACACCCTGGCCGATCGAACCGAATCCAACGATGACCATGCGGCCTGTGAACGTGCAGAGCGTCGTGTCCAGGGCCATGATGTTTTGTCTCCCCGAGGTAGTTTAGGCGAACGACATAAGCCGGCGGCCTCGCCTCTTCCGTTAAGAGGGGGCGAGACGCGCCGGATTGGTGAATGGTACGGGTGTCTTTACGCTTTATCCACAGATTCCGGCTTTTCCATCATGCCGCGCAGGAGCGCAGATGATAGCCGGGCGTGGCGAGAAGCGGCGCGTCCGACACCTCGACCATGCGGGCCTGGTCGAAGCCGTTGAACGCCGTGCGCAGGCACGAACCGTAGGCACCGAGCTGGCCCAGCTCGATCCAGTCGCCGGCCTTGACGTCGGCAGCCAGGTGGAACGGGCCGTTCATCTTGTCGGCGCTGTCGCAGGTCGGACCGTAGAAGCTGAAGGCCTCCACGGGGGCGTCGCCCATCGCTTCGAACGGGCGGATGATCCGGGCCGGGAAACGGAAGCCGGGGACGCCGGCATCCGAAAGGGCGCCGTAGACGCCGTCGTTGATGAACAGCTCGCTGCCGCGGCGCTTCACCACCTGGACAACCAGCGACACGCCCGGCGCGACCAGTGCCCGACCGGGTTCGCACCACAGGCGGCAATTGGCCGGCAGCTCGATCGCCGACAGGCCGCGGCCGATGGCGGCCATGAAGTCGCCGACCGGCGGCGGAGTCACGCCAGGATAGGAGACGGGGAACCCGCCGCCGACATCGAGCACGTCGATGGCGACGCCGCTTCCGGCGATCACGCCGCCGGCCAGGGCGATGGCCCGCTCGTAGGCCGACGGATCGAGCATCTGCGAGCCGACATGGAACGACAGGCCAACCTTGGATGCCACGGCCCGGACGGCGCGCAGCAGGTCGATCGCGTCGGTCATGGCGGCGCCGAACTTGCCCGACAGGTCGTACACCGCATTGCCCTTGGGCAGCGCGAGGCGCACGACGAGGCCGAGGTCGGCGGCACCGTCCGTCTCCTCCAGGATCTTGTCCAGCTCCTCGCGGCTGTCGAGCACGAAGTCGCGCACGCCATACTGGTGGTAGGCGTTGCGGATGGCTTGGCGGCCTTTCACCGGATGCATGTAGTGAAGCACGGCATCCGGGAACATCTGGCGGATCAGCCGGATCTCGCCGGGGGAGGCGACGTCGAAATGGCGCACGCCGCCGGCCCACAGCGCACGCAGCACCGCCGGCTCCGGATTGCACTTCACGGCGTAGAGCACGTCGCCACCGCGTCCCGCCGACTCGGTGGTGTCGGCGAACGCCTTCAGGAAGCTCTCCGCCGTATCGGCGAGCACACCGGGGCGGATGCAGTGCATCGGCTCTTCCGGGCGGTGCAGGGCGACCGCCTGCGTCACCGTGGTCCGGCGGCCGGTGGACAGCGAAACGGCACTGGCGTCGTTCATGCCGACGCGGCGCAGCGGGGTGACGGCGGAACGGGAACGCAGGTAGCCCATGACGCACTCCTAATCCCTGGGCGGCGGCGTGCGGGCCGGCCCAGCGAGCAGACGGCAACCTTCGAGGGCGCGCTGCGCGCAACGACGGGGGTCGGGCGCGGCGGGTTCTCGAAGATGACGGTCGATTGGATGGGGAAGGGGGGAGAACGGAAAAGCCGGTTCGAGCAGCGGCCCCGGGCTGTCAAGCTCCGGGCAACAGCGCGTCGTTTACCGGCTTGGGAGCTACCGTCTCAAAGCCCCACCGTGGGCAGCGTACATACTGACCTCCCTCTCGGGACCGACCCACTGGTATGGCCGGTTCTGCCAAAAAGGACGCGGTACGTCGTAGCATAACCACAGAGGGCCATAGGCACGTGCGGGTGCGTCGTGCGGATTCATTTACGCTATTCGTCCGCCGATTCAAGTGAATTTTTTGGGACGCGGCGGTCCCGATTCACCTATGGCAGCCCGGCTTCCGCCTGGGATGCCGCGCAGGATTTCGGCGCGAATTGCGGAAAGCGGGCGGCGATGGGGTTTCCGGTCGGTTGCGCCACCCAACCGTCGGGGCGGGTGAAGAAACGGATGGCGGTGAACCGGGGCGGGATCCCCATGTCGAACCAGTGTGGCGCGCCGGCCGGGACGCTCAGCAGGTCGCCGGCCCCGCACACCACGCGGATCACCCGGTCGGCTGTATGGATGAAGAAGGCACCGGCCCCCTCGACGAAGAGCCGCGCTTCGTCCTCGTCATGCGTATGCTCTTCGAGGAACTTGCCCCGCAGGGCCGCGGCTTCCGGCATCTCGGGCGTGACGCGGATGACGTCGACGCTGGCGAAACGCCGTGCCTCGCGCAGGCGCGCGACCGGCGCCGCATAGGCGGCAAGCACCGCCTCGGCGTCGGCGCCGGGGGATAGGGGACGATCCGGCTGCAGCCGCTCGAACAGGACGCCGACGTGGGCGAGATGGGCTGCGGCCAATGCGGGATCGGAGGTGGTCAGCTCCGGACGCTGGGCGTCGTGTTCCAGGAAGACCGTCAGGTGGCTCACGCCGGCGACTCCCGCATCAGGCGAACTGGGTCAAGCTCTCCGCAGCCTGAAGCGGAATTCCGTTCCGCGCAATGGCGGCGATCGAGGTGCGGCCGTCCGCCGCGTCCAGCCCTACCGGCTGCGCAGCAACGGGATGGTGACGGCGACGGCAGCCAGCAGCAGCAACGCGACGAAGGCAGCCACGCCGGTCCAGCCATAGGCGTGCCAGAACAGGCCGCCGAGCGTTCCCGCCAGCGTCGAGCCGAGATAGTAGCAGAACAGGTAGATGGAGGAGGCCTGTCCCCGCGCCACCGCCGCCCGCCGGCCGATCCAGGCCGACACGGTGGAATGGGCGCCGAAGAAGGCGAAAGTGAACAGGGCGATGCCCGGCGCGATGGCGAACAGGCTGTCGACCTCCAGCAGGGCCAATCCGCAGACCATCAGCGCGACGGCCGCCGCCAGTGTCCGTCCGGAGCCGAAGCGTCCCGACCAGCCGCCGAACAGCGGTGAACTGACGACGCCGAAGCTGTAGACGAGGAAGACCGCACCGACCACCGCCGGCCTCAGTGCGAAGGGCGGCTCGCTGAGACGGAAGCCGATGTAGTTGAAGACGGTGACGAAGCCGCCCATCAGCAGGAAGCCCAGCGAGAACAGGCCCAGCAGCCCGGCATCGGTCAGCAGGCTGCGCCATGCCAGGATCAAGGCCCGCATCCCGGCGGCGCGCCGGACGAAATGGCGTGACGGCGGCAGCGCCAGCCAGACCGCCAGTGCGGCGGCCACGGCCAGCGCGCCGACGACGCCGACCGCCAGCCGCCAGGTGCCGATGTCGGTGACGACGGCGGTCAGCACGCGGCCCGACATGCCGCCGATGGCGGTGCCGCCGATGTAGAGCCCCATGGCGACGCCGGTCGAGCGCGGATCGACCTCCTCGGACACGTAGGCCATCGCCACGGCCGGCAGGCCGCTCAGCGCCAGCCCTTCCAGCGCACGGATCGCGAGGAAGCCGTTCCAGTCCGGCATCAGCGCGCCGACGATGCCGAGGATGCCGGCGGCGAGCAATGCCGTCACCATCACCGGCTTGCGCCCGATCCCGTCGGAGATTGCGCCGGCGACCAGCAGGGCCACCGCCAGCACGCCGGTGGTCAGCGAGAGCGACAGGCTGGATTCGGCGGGCGAGACCCCGAACTCCCGCACGAAATCCGGCAGGAGCGGCTGCACGCAGTAGAGCGTGGCGAAGGTGGAGAAGCCTGCGATGAACAGGATGCGGCTGACACGGCGGTAGGCCGGCGTCCCGGCCTGCAGATAGGTGGTGTCGGCACCGGTGCCGATATCGTCGCGCACGCCGTTGGGCTCCATTCCCTTTGAAGATCGACGAAGGATCGCCACCCCTCACCGGGCGGCGCAAGCCGGACATTGCCCTGCCGGCGGCGACCGACCAACAGACGACGGGGCGGGGCCGCCATGCCGTCCGCGCAGATCCTGCGGTCCCGGCGCATCGGGCCGGCCTTGCACTGGACCTTCGACGGAGCGCGCCGTATAACCAGACCCCCACACAATTCGTTGATGTTCGAGCCATGCACGATCTTCGCGCCATCCGTGAGAATCCCGAAGCCTTCGACCGCGGCCTCGGCCGCCGGGGACTGGCGCCGCTCTCGTCCACCATGCTCGACCTCGACAGCCGCCGCCGGGCCGCGCAGACCCAGATGCAGGAGATGCAGGCCCGCCGCAACGAGGCGGCGAAGGAGATCGGGGTGGCCAAGCGCGAGGGCCGCGACGCCCAGCCGATCCTGGACGAGATGGCCGCTCTCAAGGAGCGCCTGCCGCTGGTCGAGGAGGAGGAGCGCGCGCTGGGCGCGGAACTCGACGCGATCCTCGCCGGCGTCCCCAACATCCCGGCCGACGACGTGCCGGATGGTCCGGATGAAAGCGCCAACGTCGAGGTCCGCCGCTGGGGCACGCCGCGGGAAATTCCCCATGCCAAGCAGCACTACGAACTGGGCGAGGCGCTCGGTCTGATGGACTTCGAGGCGGCGGCCCGCATGTCCGGTGCCCGCTTCACCGTGCTGAAGGGCCCGCTTGCCCGGCTGGAACGCGCGCTCGCCGACTTCATGCTGGACATCCATACCGGAGAGCATGGCTTCACGGAGATCGCCCCCCCGCTGATGGTGCGGGACAATGCCCTGTTCGGGACCGGCCAGTTGCCGAAGTTCGAAGAGGATCTGTTCAAGACCACCACGACCGGCCACTACCTCATCCCGACCAGCGAGGTGCCGTTGACCAATCTGGTCAACGACCAGATCGTCGCCGCGGAGGAGCTGCCGCTGCGCTACACGGCGCTGACGCCCTGTTTCCGGGCCGAGGCCGGGTCGGCCGGCCGCGACACCCGCGGCATGATCCGCCAGCACCAGTTCTGGAAGGTGGAGATGGTCGCCGTCACCGCCCCGGAGCAGTCGGAAGATGAGCACCAGCGGATGACGCGCTGCGCCGAGACGATCCTGGAACGGCTGGGTCTGCCCTATCGCACCATCGTGCTATGCACCGGGGACATGGGCTTTTCCTCGCGCAAGACCTATGACGTCGAGGTTTGGCTGCCGGGCCAGAACGCCTACCGCGAGATCTCCAGCATTTCCAATTGCGGCGATTTCCAGGCGCGGCGGATGAAGGCGCGTTGCCGCGCCAGGGGCGAGAAGCAAACTCAGTTCGTGCACACCCTGAACGGCTCGGGTGTGGCCGTCGGGCGCTGCCTGATCGCGGTTCTCGAGAACTACCAGCAGCCCGACGGCTCCATCGTGATTCCGGAAGCGCTCCGCCCCTATATGCGCGGAGTTGAAAGGATTTCCCTCTGATGTTCGACCTTCCGCTCGACCTGTCCCAGGCCCGGATCCTCGTCACCAACGACGACGGCATCCATGCGCAGGGACTGAAGGTTCTGGAATCCATCGCCAGGTCCCTGTCCGACGACGTCTGGGTGGTGGCGCCCGAGATGGAGCAGTCCGCGGCCAGCCATTCCCTGACCATCAACCGGCCGTTGCGCCTGCGCAAGCTGGACGAGCGCCGCTACACCGTGGACGGCACGCCGACCGACTGCGTCCTTCTGGCGGTCAACCACGTCATGAAGGACGCCCGCCCGACCCTGTTGCTGTCCGGCGTCAACCAGGGTTCCAACATCGGCGAGGACGTGACCTATTCCGGTACGATCGCGGCCGCCATGGAGGCGACGCTGCTGAACGTCCCGGCCATCGCCATGAGCCAGCATTACGAGCCCGGCCACCCCATCGACTGGTCGGTAGCCGAGGCCCACGGGGCCGAGGTGGTGCGGAAGGCCGTGACGGTGGCGTGGCCGAAGAACGTCCTGCTGAACGTCAACTTCCCGGCCCGGGCGGCCGGCGAGGTCACCGGCATCCAGGTGGTCCGCCACGGCAAGCGCAAGATCGGCGACGAGCTGTTCGAGCGCGTCGACCCGCGCGGCAAGCCCTACATCTGGATCGGCACCCTGCGCGGCGAAGCCGATGTCGCCGACGACACCGACATCCATGTGGTGTTCAACGGCGGCATCTCGGTTACGCCGATCTATCTGGACCTGACGCACACCCCGACGCTGCAGACGCTGAGGCAGGCTTTCGTGTGACCTACAACCCGCGCAAGATCCGCTTGCTCATGGCCCTTCGCGGGGCCGGCGTCACCGACACCCGCGTGTTGGCGGCGATCGAGCGGATCCCGCGGGAACTGTTCGTCCCCGATGCCTTCCAGGACCGCGCCTGGGAGGACATGGCGCTGCCGATCGATCTGGGGCAGACCATCAGCCAGCCGCTGGTGGTCGGCCAGATGACGCAGGCGCTGGAACTCCACCCGCGGCATCTGGTCCTGGAGGTCGGTACCGGCTCCGGCTACCAGGCGGCGGTGCTGGCGCATCTGTGCCGCCGGGTCTTCACCATCGAGCGGCTGAAACCGCTCCTGCGCGAGGCGGAGAGCCGCTTCCGGCAGCTCGACATCGGCACCATCACCACGCGGCTCGGCGACGGGACGCGCGGCTGGCCCGAGCAGGCGCCCTTCGCGCGCATACTGGTCACGGCCGCCGGTGGGCCGGAGCCTCCAAAAGACTTGACGGATCAACTCGCCGTTGGTGGTGTCATGGTCATTCCGCTCGGGGGCGACCACCGCGACCAGAAGGTCGTGCGCATCCGGCGCACCGAAGTTGGCCTTAACCGGGAGGACCTGTGGCCCGTCCGTTTCGTTCCGCTGCTGTCCGACCCGCCTCAACCGGTGCGTTCCGCATGAAACCCATGCTGTCGGTGCTCCTGCTGTCCACCGTGGTGCTGGCGCTCTCCGCCTGCGACCGCGTCGGCGGCCTTGCGCCCTTCACCAATGTCACCGACGTTCCGGACTCGGCCGGCGGCGCCATCACGGTGCAGAAGGGCGACACCGCCTACAGCCTGTCGCGCCGCTACAATGTTCCGCTGCGCGACCTGATCGACGTGAACCGCCTGGCGCCGCCCTATCGTCTCGACGTCGGGCAGCGGCTCGTCCTGCCGACGTCGCGGCAGTACATCGTCCAGAAGGGCGATACGCTCTATGGCATTTCGCGCATGTTCAACGTCGACGTCAGCGAACTGACGCGCGTGAACAACCTGACGCCGCCCTATGCGGTGCAGGCCGGGCAGCCGCTGCGCCTGCCGGGAACGGGCGACGGCAGCGGCACGATGGTCGCATCGGGCGACGGAGCCGCCGCAGCGGGTGCTGCGGTCCCGCTGACGCCGCAAGCCTCTTCGTCGAGCCCGCCCCAGGGCAATACGGCCCGGCGCGGCTCGATCCAGGCTGCCGAACTGCCGCCGCCGGGTGCGTCGTCTCCGTCGCCAGCCGCAGGGATCGGCGCCACCCCGCTTCCACCGCCGGCGGCTTCGCCGGCCGACGGCCCAGTCCAGGCGGCTCCGACCGACATGAGCTACCAGCCGGGCCAGGCGCCCACCGTCCTGCGCCCGCCCGGCAGCAAGCCGGCGCCCGCACCGCTGGCAGCCCCATCGGAGCCTCCGAAGCCCGCGCAGCCGCAGCAGGAGGTCGCCGCCGCACCGCCGCCCAAGCCGGAACCGAAGGCGGAAGTCGGCGCACCGCCGCCGCGCGGGAGCGCCCGCTTCCTGTGGCCGGTAAAAGGAAAACTGATTTCCGGCTTCGGACCGAAGCCCGACGGCCTGCACAATGACGGGCTGAACATCGCCGCCGCAAAGGGCACGGCGGTGGTGGCCGCCGACAACGGCGTGGTCGCCTATGCCGGCAACGAACTGCGGGGCTTCGGCAACCTGCTGCTGCTGAAGCATTCCGACGGCTGGATCACCGCCTACGCCCACCTCGACAAGATCGAGGTGGAGCGCGGGGCGACGGTGAAGCGGGGGCAGGTGGTCGCCCGGGTCGGCCAGACCGGCAGCGTCTCGTCCCCCCAGCTCCATTTCGAACTGCGCAAGGGCAGCCAGGCGGTCGACCCGACCGACCAGATGGACCGCAAGGTCAGCGAAGGGGCGTCCCGAGACGACCGGCCAAGTCCTGGATGAACTGCCAGGCAACCCGGCCGGAGCGGCTTCCGCGCGTCACCGACCATTCCACGGCCTTGGCGCGCAGGCGGTCGGCCGGGATGTCCAGGCCGAAGTGGTGGACATAGCCGTCGATCATCGCGAAGTAGGTGTCCTGATCGCAGTTGTGGAAGCCGAGCCACAGGCCGAAGCGATCGGACAGCGACACCTTCTCCTCCACCGCCTCGCCGGGGTTGATGGCGGTCGAGCGCTCGTTGTCGATCATCTCGCGCGGCATGAGGTGGCGGCGGTTCGAGGTGGCGTAGAACACCACGTTGTCCGGCCGCCCCTCGATGCCGCCGTCCAGCACCGCCTTCAGTGACTTGTAGTGAGCATCGTCATGGTCGAAGGACAGATCGTCGCAGAACAGGATGAAGCGGCGGGTCTCGCCCTTCAGGCGCGCCAGCAGGCGGGGCAGGGTAGGGATGTCCTCGCGGTGGATTTCGACCAGCGCCAATTCGTCCGGCCGTTCCCCGCACACGGCGGCGTGCACCGCCTTGACCAACGAGCTCTTGCCGGTACCGCGGGCGCCCCACAGCAGGGCGTTGTTGGCCGGGAGTCCGGCGGCGAAACGCCGGGTGTTGTCCAGCAGGGTCTCGCGCTGACGCTCGATCCCCTGCAGCAACATGATGTCGACCCTGTTCACCGCCGGCACCGGCTCCAGCCGGTCGGGATCGGGATGCCAGACGAAGGCGTCCGCGGCCGAGAAGTCTAGCGGCAAGGGCGCCGGCGGGGCCAGGCGCTCCAGCGCTTCCGCGATCCGGGTCAGCAAGGGGAGCAGGGCTTGGTCGGAACCAGGCATATCGAAGGATTGCGACATTATCTTCCGGACTTTTTTCTGGATGTTCCATGGAAAGTGGGTGTCCGCGCAGCCATCTTTCCGACGCCATTGCACGGTAACACAGCACGGCAAGCGCACAAGCGGTGGCCGACCCGTGGATTGTGGAGCATCACCATTGCATCCCGGTCATGGGCGGCTATAGTCGCGGCGTCCCTGCGGACTGCCGAACCCGCGTGAGGACCAAAACCTGAAGGAGCTCCCAGATGTTCGTTTCGACGGCTTATGCACAGACGGCGGCGCCGGCTGGCGGCGGCGGTGACATGCTCGTCCAGTTTCTGCCGCTGGTTCTGATCTTCGTCGTCTTCTACTTCCTGCTGATCCGTCCGCAGCAGAAGAAGATGAAGGAGCATAAGACCATGCTGTCGGCGATCCGCCGCGGCGACCGCGTCGTGACCGGCGGCGGCATCATCGGCATCGTCACCAAGGTCGGCGCGGACGACGAGATCACGGTCGAGATCGCGGAGAACGTGCGCGTGCGCTGCCTGCGGTCCACCGTCAACCTCGTGCTTGCCAAGACCGAGCCGGCTGGCACCGGCAAGGGCGGCGACGGCACCCCGGCGGCAACGGCCGACGGCCAGGCCAAGCCGGCCGAGACGACCGCCGCCGGTGGCATCGGCAAGCTGTTCGGCCGCAAGTAAGCCGCCCGGGCCGCGGTCCCGCGAGCGATCCGGCCCGAAGGCGCTTCCCGTCCGCGACAGCCGGTCCGCCGACCTGGGCGGACCGCCGTCGCGGACCGGATGTCGAATCGAATTCGAGTGACGCATGCTCTATTTTTCGCGCTGGAAGACTTACATGATCCTGGCGACCTGCATCGCCGGGTTCATCCTGATGCTGCCCAACTTTCTGGGCCGTGACACGCTGGCGGCGCTGCCGTCCTGGTACGCCAACACCCGGGTGTCGCTCGGGCTCGACCTGCGCGGCGGATCGCATCTGTTGCTCGAGGTCGATATGGCGACCGTCATCCGCGACCGGGTGGAAGGTCTGGTCGACGGCGCCCGGCAGCAGTTGCGCACCGCCAACATCGGCTACACCGGGATCAATGCCGGCGACCGCTCGGTCACCGTGCAGCTCCGCGATCCGGCCCAGACCGACGACGCGGTGAAGGCGCTGCGCCAGCTTGCCAGCCCGGTGGGCGGTGGGCCGCTCGGCGGCGGCCAGCCCGACCTGACGGTGAGCGTCGACAACGGCGTCGCGACGGTCGCGCTCAGCGAGCAGGCCCTGCGCGACCGCGCGACCCAGGCCGTCGAGCAGTCGATCGAGATCGTCCGCCGCCGCATCGACGAGACCGGCGTGAACGAGCCGACCATCGCCCGCCAGGGCAACGACCGCATCCTGGTCCAGCTCCCCGGCGTCGAGGATCCCGACCGCATCAAGCGGCTCCTCGGCACCACGGCGAAGATGACCTTCCGGCTGGTCGACACCGGGGCCGATCCGAACACCGGCCGCGCTCCTCCGGGATCGGAGATCCTGCCCTCCTCGGAAGGCGACCGCTTCCAGCAGAAATACGTGATCCGCAAGAGGGTCGAGGTCGACGGCGCGACGCTGCAGAACGCGTCCGCCGGCACCAACCCGCAGACCGGCGAATGGGTGGTGAACTTCGAGTTCAACAGCGCCGGCGCCAACCGCTTCGCCGAGGTGACCAAGGCGAATGTCGGCCGGCCCTTCGCCATCGTGCTCGACAACAAGGTCATCAGCGCCCCGGTCATCCGCGAGCCGATCACCGGCGGACGCGGCCAGATCAGCGGCAACTTCACCGCCGCCGCCGCCAACGACCTCGCCGTCCTGCTGCGGGCCGGCGCCCTGCCGGCGCCCCTCAAGGTGATCGAGGAGCGGACCGTCGGTCCCGATCTCGGGGCGGACTCGATCCGCGCCGGCCTGACCGCCGTCGCCGTCGGCTTCGCCATGGTCTGCGTCTACATGATCGCCTGCTACGGGCTGTTCGGCTCCTTCGCCTGTTTCGCGCTGTTCGTGAACATCGTGCTGACGCTGGCGGCGCTGTCGCTGCTCCAGGCGACCCTGACGCTTCCGGGCATCGCCGGCATCCTGCTGTCTCTCGGCCTCGCGGTCGACGCCAACATCCTGATCAACGAACGCATCCGCGAGGAGACGAAGAAGGGCCGTGGCGTCTTCGCGTCGATGGAGGCGGGCTTCAGCCGCGCCTACAGCACGATCGTCGACAGCAATCTGACGACGGCCATCAAGATGGCGCTGCTGTTCATCTTCGGCACCGGCGCCATCAAGGGCTTCGCCGTCACCATCACCTTCGGCATCCTCATCTCCATGTTCACCGCCACGGTGCTGGTGCGCCTGATGATGGTGACGTGGCTGCGCCGGACGCGTCCGGCCGTGTTGCCGGTCTGAGAGGTCTTCCGATGTTCCATCTCCGCCTCGTCCCCGACAACACCAAGATCCCCTTCATGAACGGCCGCATCGCCGGCCTGGTCGTGTCGGCGGTCCTGTCGATCGCGTCGGTCATCCTGTTCTTCCACCCCGGCTTGAACTACGGCATCGACTTCCGCGGCGGCATCGTCATCGAGGCCCGGACGCCGCAGGCGGCCGACTTCGCTTCGCTGCGCCACACCCTGACCGGCCTCGGCATGGGGCAGGTGGCCCTGCAGGAGTTCGGGTCGCCGCAGGACGTGCTGATCCGGCTGGAACGCCAGCCCGGCGACGACGCCGCCCAGCAGGTGGCGGCGGACAAGGTGCGCAACACCCTGTCCGAAGCGGTGCCGGGCACGCAGGTCCGCCGCGTCGAGGCGGTCGGCGCCTCCGTCAGCGGCGAGCTGTTCGCCAACGGCATGCTGGCGCTCGGCCTCGCCATGCTGGCGATGCTGGTCTACATCTGGTTCCGCTTCGAGTGGCAGTTCGGTTTCGGCGCCGTGGTGACGCTGCTGCTCGACATCACCAAGATCATCGGCTTCTACGCGATCACCGACATCCAGTTCAATCTGACGGCGGTCGCCGCGATCCTGACGGTGATGGGCTATTCGGTGAACGACAAGGTCGTGGTCTACGACCGCATGCGCGAGAACCTGCGCATCTACAAGAAGATGCCGTTGCGTGACCTGATCGACATGTCGATCAACGAGACGCTGAACCGCACGGTCGGCACCTCGGTCTGCACGCTGCTGTCGATCATCCCGCTGGCGCTGTTCGGCGGCGAAGCCCTCCAGGACTTCGGCATCGTCCTGATCTTCGGCGTTATCCTTGCGACCAGCTCGTCGGTGTTCATCGCCGCTCCCATCTTGCTGTTCCTGGGCGAGAACCGCCTGCGGCGCGGCACGCCGACGGAGGCACCGGCGGGCAACACGCCCGCGCCGACGCGATAAGCCGCGTCATTCCGGCAGGCTGAGGAGAGAGAAGGCGCATGGCCGACATCATGCCGATGATCCCGTCGGACCGTCAGGTCATCGACGGATTCGGACCCGGGCAGTTCTGCGTGTCGGGCCAGTGGCGGGTCGGCGCGGTGATCGTGCTCCCCCACCGTACGCAGGCCTGGGAGGCGAGCGACGCCGCTTCCCTGTCGATCGAGGACTTCGCTCCCGTGCTGGCGGCGGAGCCGAAGGTCGAGATCCTGTTGCTCGGCACGGGGCCGACGATGAGGCTGCCGTCCAAGGAGCTGCGCCAAGCCCTGCGCGAGAAGGGGATCGTGGTCGAGCCGATGGACAGCAAGGCCGTCTGCCGCACCTACAATGTTCTCCTGGCGGAGGGCCGGCGCGTGGCCGCGGCGATGCTGCCGGTATAGCCGGTCCGGTATCCCGCCCCTGGAAACGGCAAAGGCGCCCCGGTCGGGGCGCCTTTGTTGTTTGCGGGGAAGCCGGTCGCTTCCCCGCGAGGGTCAGGCCGCGAGCTGCTCGGCGGCGAAGTCCCAGTTGGCGAGGTTGTCGATCACCGCCTTGACGAAGTCCGCGCGGCGGTTCTGGAAATCGACGTAGTAGGCATGCTCCCAGACGTCGATGGTGAACAGCGGCTTTTGGCCGTGGGCCAACGGAGTGTCGGCATTGCCGGTCTTGCCGACCTTCAGCTTGCCGCCGTCCAGGTACAGCCAGGCCCAGCCCGAACCGAACTGCGTCAGGGCAGCCTGCGTCAGCTCTTCCTTGAACTTCTCGACGCTGCCGAAGTCGGCGACGATGCGCTGCTCCAGGGCGGCGGGCATCTTGCCACCATCCTTCTTCAGGCACTGCCAGAAGAAGGTGTGGTTCCACACCTGCGCGGCGTTGTTGAAGATGCCGACCTTGGACGAATCGCCGGCCGAAGCCTTGATGACCTCCTCCAGGCTGGCATTGGCCAGCGGAGTATCCTTGGTCAGGTTGTTCAGGTTGGTGACGTAGGTCTGGTGATGCTTGTCATGGTGCAGGTGCAGCGTCTCCGACGAGATGTACGGAGCGAGCGCATCGTAGGCATAGGGAAGCGGCGGAAGTTCGAACGCCATTTGGATTACCCTCTCTTATTTGATTGTCCTTCCGGGCCGCGCTTGGCGAGCGCGGCACCTCCGTCCGTCCAAATAAGCCGATGGCGGAAGCTTGTGAAGGCTGGAAAACGGCCAAGTTGCCGTATGAGGGTATTTCGCCCGGCAAGCACCGAGTCCGCGGCGCGGTTTCCCGAACGGACCGCCGCTTCCAACGTGGCTGGAAGCCCGGTTTCCGTCCAGTCACCGGCGACGAACAGGTTGTTCCAGCCGGTCGCCGTACCGGGCCGATATGCCATCGATTCGGCAGCCTGGTCGGGGGTGGCGCGGCGTTCCTTGACCACGCGGAAGGGCCGAATCGGGCCATCGATTCGCAGCGGGCCGGCGATTTCGGACCAGAGCTTCGCGGCGATGACATCGGCCGGCAGTGCGGCAAGCGCATCGGCATCGCTGACGGTCACCGACAGCAGGTCGCCACGGGCGAACAGCCATTCCGCCGTGCCGCCGACGAGGCCGAGGAAGGGGAGGCGGCCGGGCAGGGACACCGATGCGTCCAGCCGGAAATGCGCATTGACGATCGCCGGTCCCGGCCTGGGTGGCCTGAGGCCGGGGACCAGCCGGTCAGCCACCCAGCACGGCGTGGCGATCACCAGGGCGTCGCCGGCATCCAGCGTAATGGCCGTGCCGCCGGCCGAGAAGCCCGTCACCCGCTCTCCCGAAAAATCGAGGCCGTCCACCCGCGTCGCCAGGCGCAGCTCGGCCCCGGCCTTCGACAACCTCTCCAATGCCGGCTCGACGAAGGCGGCAGACAGCCCCCGCGGCGCCATCACCGGCCGGCAGGCAGCCTCGCCGCGGAGCAGTGTTTCCCGCAGCACCGCACCGAACAGGCGTGCCGACGCGCGGTCCGCCGGAGCATTGAGGGCGGAAACCGCCAGGGGACGCCACAGCCTTTCGAACAGCGTCCGGTCCGGCCGCAGATGGTCGGTGATCGCCTCGCCCCTCCGGGCGACGAGGGTGCGCAGTGCCGGGAGATAATCGGACGGACGGCTGCCGGGCACCCGCCGCGCGGGATCAAGCAGCCACAATCCACCGGGCCGAAGGGTCCAGGACGTGCCGTCGCGCAGGTCGAGGAATGGAAAGGCGGCCGGCCGCAGTTCCGTCAGGGCGTCGCCACCACCGATGCGGCGGGCATAATCCAGCAGCGCCCGGTTGCCGCTGAGCACCATGTGGCTGCCGTTGTCGATCAAGCGTCCGAGCGCGGCGTCGTGGAAGCTGCGGCAGCGGCCGCCGGCCTGCGGCGCCTGTTCATAGAGGACGACGCGCCGTCCGGCGTCGGCCAGGCGGACGGCCGCCGCCAAGCCGGCGAGGCCGGCACCGACGATGTGAACGACCGGTTGGGAGGTGCCGGGCAGGGCCATTCAGGCTGCCGGGGGAATGCCGATCAGGCACCGTATGGCCACCAGGGCGGATTCGCGCCGGCCGACCCGCACACGGGCGTGGAGGTCGCGCCAACCGCGCTGCCGCAACCGGCGCAGCAGGCGGTGGTACAGGACCATCATCGCCGTGGCCGCCCACAGGGAACCGCGCGCCTGTCCGGCGATCGCCGCCCGCGCCTCGGCAAAGCGTGCCTCCGCGAGGTCGGCCAGCGCCTCGCAGGCGTGGGGGAGTGCGGGATGCGCCAGCACCTCGTCATGCCGGTCGCCGGGGATGCCGGCGTCGCGCAGCAGTTCGCGCGGCAGGTAGAGACGCCCGAGACCGGCGTCCTCGGCGAGGTCGCGCAGGATGTTGGTAAGCTGAAGCGCCTCGCCGAGGGCGAGGGCAAAGCGCTCGGTTGCGGGGTCGGCGCGGTCGAAGACGCGGATCGCCAGCATACCCACCGCCCCGGCGACGCGGCGGCAATAGAGGCGGAGCGTTTCCAGATCGGGCGCGCGCAGCCCGCCGGCCTCGTCGGCGTCCATCGCCATGCCGTCGATGAGGGCCTCCAACTCGCTCCGCGGCAGCCCGTATCGGTCGATCGCGCCCTTCAGCGCGGCGGTGAGCTTGCCGGTTGGCTGCTCCCCGGCATAAAGGCCGCGGATGTCGCGGCGCCAGGTTTCCAGCGCCGCGCGCTTCTCAGCCGCCTCTCCCGGCTCGTCGGCGATGTCGTCGATGCGGCGGCAGAACGCATAGATGGCGAACATCGCCGCCCGTTTGGATGCCGGCAGCAGCCGCATCGGCCAATAGAAGGTGCTGCCGGACTTTGCAGCCACGGTTTGGGCCGAATCCGCCGCTGTGGCGGAAGATGATTCAGGCGGGGCCGAATCCAGCGGCGGACGGAGCATCGAGACCTGCTTGGGGGAACATCCTGGACGGCGCGCTTGAAGCGCGCCGTCCAGGAGTTTATGCGGCGGAGAAGCTCCGCGCCAGCCCCCGTGCCACCGCGGCCAGCTTATGATGGGTCTTGAGGGTGACCCGCGCCTTCATCGGGTCGCAGGCCTTGAGGCGCCGCGACAGCGATTGGGCCAGGCTGAGGATGATCGCCGCCTCCATGCGCAGTCCGCGGTGCTGGATCATGGCGGGAAGGGCTTCCGCCCGTTCCAGCAGCCGGTCGGTCTGCTCAAGCGCCTGGTCGAAGATGGCGCGAAGGCGGACGTCGCATTCGCCCTCGACCAGCCGCTCGACGCTGATGCCGGCCTCGTCGAACCAGCCGAGCGGAACGTAGCAGCGGCCGAGCTGGGTCCAGTCGTCGCGCGCGTCCTGGAGATGGTTCAGAACCTGGAGTGCCGAGCACAGGGCGTCGGACGCCGGGCCGGCCGCCACGCCCTCGCCATGCAGCTCCAGCAGATAGCGTCCGACCGGGTTGGCCGAGAACCGGCAGTAGAGCAGGAGATCGCTCCAGCTATGGCAGCGGGCGCCGACGGAATCGCGGCGGAAGGCGCGCAGCACCTGCCGGGCATGCCGGTCGCTGACGCCGGTCGCCTGCAGGCTCTCCCGCAGGTCGATCGCCGGCTTCAGGTAGGCGTGCTTTGCCTGGCCGGAGGTGAGCGCCCGTTCCAGAGCCTCCAGATAGGCGAGCTTGGTCTCCGGTTCGAGGTCGGGGTCGTCCGCGATGTCGTCGGCAAGCCGGACGAAGCGGTAGAAGGCGATGACATGCGGCCGGAGATGCTTCGGCAGCAGGCGCGAGGCAACCGGGAAATTTTCCCCGCTCTCGTCCTTGCGGGCAACAGGGCCGGGCTTTCTGGGCTTCGTCGGGGCGATGTTGAAATCCGTCATGGGATCCCTGCCTGCTGCGCGTCGGGGCTGGCGGTGCGACCGTGTGTGCTTCATATAGGCTGGGAATGGGACTTTGGCCCGTTCTTCCAGCACTCCTCCCCTCTTTTTCCAATCGGGCATCCCATGGTTAAGGCTGCGACCGACCTGTCCTATTGCGGACGGGAGGTTCGGAAATATGACAACGACCACTTTCTGGCAGGTCTCTTCGCTCCGGCGGACCGGCGCGAGGCGATGTTCGCCCTCTACGCCTTCAACCTGGAAATCGCAAAAACCCGGGAAGTGGTCAGCGAACCGATACTCGGTCAGATGCGACTGCAATTCTGGCGCGACGGGATCGAAGCCGTCTATGGGGGCGGACCCGTACCACGCCACGGAGTGATGGATCCGCTGGCGGAGGCCGCCCGGACGCTCGGGCTGAGCCGCACGCTGTTCGACCGGCTGATCGATGCCCGCGAAGCCGACCTGGACGACACGCCGCCCGCCGACCTGGCCTGCCTCGTCAACTATGCCGAGGTGACGGGAGCGCCGCTCACCCAGTTGGGGCTGGAGATCCTGGATGTGCGTGATGCCCCGGCCATGGCCGCCGGGCGCCATGTCGGCATTGCCTATGCCCTTGCCGGCATCCTGCGCGCGGTGCCCTTCCTGGCGCGGCAGCATCGCCAGCGGCTGCCCGAGGACCTGATGGCGCGCCATGGCGCCCGTTCGGAGGACCTGTTCGCCGGCCGGCCCACACCCGAGCTCAAGCTGGTGGTGGGCGAGGTGGCGGCGGTTGCCCGCAAGCACCTGGAGGACGCACGCGCGCTGCGGCGCGAGGTGCGCAGGGCCGCGGTTCCGGCCCTGCTGCCCGCCACGCTGGCGGACCTGCACCTGGGGGTCATCGCACGCGAAGGCTACGACGTTTTCGCCCCGCGGGTGATGCTGTCCCATCCGTTCCGGCAGCTACGGCTGGCATGGGCGGCGGCACGCGGACGATATTGAGGGGGACGGGGGAGTGGTGCCGGCCGCGGCGACCAGCGTCGCGAGGCCGGCCCCGCCTCACTCCTTCAGCCAGGCGTCGAGGTCGGACATTGCCCGGCGGGTGTAGGCGAGCTTGCGGTCGCGGCCGCGGATCTTCTCGTCGACCGGCGGGAACAGGCCGAAGTTGACGTTCATCGGCTGGTAGGTCTCGGCCTCCGCCCCGCCGGTGATGTGGCCGAGGATGGCGCCGAGAGCGGTGGTGACCGGCGGCCGGGGGGCCTCCCGGCCCAGCCGTTCGGCTGCGGCGAAGCGTCCGGCGAGCAGACCGACGGCGGCGCTTTCCACATAGCCCTCGCAGCCCGTGACCTGCCCGGCGAAGCGCAGGCGCGGCAGGGACTTCAGGCGCAAGGCGCCGTCGAGCAGCCTCGGGCTGTTCAGGAAGGTGTTGCGGTGCATGCCGCCCAGCCGCGCGAACTCCGCCTTCTCCAGGCCGGGAATCATGCGGAAGATCCGCGTCTGCTCGGCATGACGCAGCTTGGTCTGGAAGCCGACGAGGTTGTAGAGCGTGCCCAGTGCGTTGTCCTGGCGCAACTGGACCACTGCATAGGGGCGGCGTTCCGGCTTGTGCGGGTTGGTCAGGCCGACCGGCTTCATCGGGCCGTAGCGCAGGGTGTCGACCCCGCGCTCCGCCATCACCTCGATCGGCAGGCAGCCTTCGAAATAGGGGGTGTTCTTCTCCCATTCCTTGAAATCGAGTTTCTCGCCGCCGATCAGCGCGTCGATGAAGGCGCGGTACTCGTCCTTCTCGAAGGCGCAGTTGATGTAGTCCTTGCCGGTGCCGCCGGGGCCGGGCTTGTCGTAGCGGGACTGGAACCACGCCTTCGACAGGTCGACGCTCTCCAGGTAGACGATGGGAGCGATGGCGTCGAAGAAGGCCAGCGATTCCTCGCCGGTATGGGCGCGCACCGCCTCCGCCAGCGCCGGCGAGGTGAGGGGGCCGGTGGCGACGATGACGCTGTCCCAATCCTCCGGCGGCAGCCCGGCGACCTCCTCGCGCTGGAGGGTGATCAGCGGATGGGTGGAAACCGCCTCCGTCACCGCGTCGGCGAAACCGTCGCGGTCCATTGCCAGCGCGCCACCGGCCGGCACCTTGTGCGCATCGGCGCAGCGCAGGATCAGCGAGCCACAGCGCCGCATCTCCTCATGGAGGAGCCCGACGGCGTTGTATTCGGCGTCGTCGGAACGGAAGGAGTTCGAGCAGACCAGTTCCGCGAGCTTCTCCGTGTCGTGGGCCTCGGTCTTGCGGACCGGCCGCATCTCGTGCAGCACGACGGGCACGCCGCGGGTGGCGAGCTGCCAGGCGGCTTCGGTGCCGGCGAGGCCGCCACCGATGACGTGTACGGGACGAAGGGTGTCGGTCATGGCAACTTTCCAGGAGACTGTGCGGACGGGCATGGATCAGGGGCGGGTTATGGAGCCCTGCAACGCGGAAATCCAGGTTTCAATGAGCCGGGCGTGGCTTGGCAGCCGGGCAAACAGCTCTTCCGCCTTTTCCTCATCATAGGTATGGACCGTCGGGTTGCGGCTGTTCAGCATGGCGATGGCTTCCTCCGCCTGTTCTCCGGTCAACAAGCCTGCGATCCGGCTTTCCCGCACCATCGAGTTGGGGCTGGCGGAAGTCGGGCGTTCCACGCCCAAACCGTGGGAGATCATGGCACGGTCCGCCTTCCAGGCGGCTTCCGCAGCGAGCGTGAAGCTAAGAATTGCCGGATCACGCACGGTGTCATCAACCGGAAGCCGGAGGCTTTCCTGCAGACGTGCCAGAGCCTGACGCGCGTTCTCAAGCTGGAACTCCGGTCTTGATGTGGCGAGGTTCACCACATCGACGAAATAGGGAACGGTGCTTTCCTCGAGGTCTTCGGCGATGTCGGCCATCAACCCGGCGGGCAGCGGCTCCAGCGGGTCAATCGCGACATGGATGTCACTCCAGTGGCCGCCGTCGCCACGGGCACAGGAACCGAACAGGTAAACGCACGCCGGGTATCCGGCCAGACGGTGGAGAATGATCCCTTTGACGGTGTCGAGCGCGCGACGGCGAACCGCATTCATCATGCGGCGACGATATCATGCGTCGTCGACGGCTGGGCAAAGGAAAGGCCGGCCCTCTCGCGGAAGGCCGGCCCAAAGTCGATCAGGAGTCTGTCTGAACCAAGAAACGGAGGCGGGCTGCTGTCACTCGCTCTTCGTCGTCGTGCTGCGTTCCACCGTGGTCGACCCGGTCGGCGGCGTCGTCAGCGAGCCCGAGCCGTAGCCCGGCGGGACGGTGGTGGTCGTGGTGGTGGTCGTGCTGGTGGTGCGGGTTTCGTCGGAGCCGCAGGCCGCCAGCAGGAGCGCCGCGCCGAGCGCGGCGCCGATGCCGGTCATGATCGTCCTGGTCATTCCCTTGATCTTCCCTGCTTTACGTAAGGACAGGCAAGGGAACGCGGCGAAGGCTTCGTTTGTTCACGCCCTCTTTCGGGTTGCCGATTTCCGCGCGGCAGGTTTCGCCTTAAGGTAGGGGGCTAGGTAGCGTCCCGTATAGCTGCGCTGCACCTTGGCCACATCTTCGGGCGTGCCCTCGGCGACGATCTCGCCGCCGCCGGTGCCGCCTTCGGGGCCGAGGTCGATGATCCAGTCGGCGGTCTTGATGACCTCCAGATTGTGCTCGATCACCAGCACCGTGTTGCCCTGGTCGACCAGCGCATGCAGCACCTCCAGCAGCTTCTCGACGTCCGCGAAATGCAGCCCGGTGGTCGGCTCGTCGAGGATGTAGAGGGTGCGGCCGGTGGCGCGGCGGCTCAGTTCCTTGGACAGCTTGACGCGTTGCGCCTCACCGCCCGACAGGGTGGTCGCCGCCTGCCCGATGTGGATGTAGCCGAGGCCGACGCGCTCCAGCGTGTCCAGCTTGTCGCGGATGCCCGGCACCGCCTTGAAGAACTCCTTGCCCTCCTCGACGGTCATGTCGAGGACGTCGGCGATGGTCTTGTCGCGGTAGGTGACCTCCAGGGTCTCGCGGTTGTAGCGCTTGCCGTGGCAGACGTCGCAGGTGACGTAGACGTCGGGCAGGAAGTGCATCTCGATCTTGATGACGCCGTCGCCCTGGCACGCCTCGCAACGGCCACCCTTCACGTTGAAGGAGAAGCGGCCGGGGCCGTAGCCGCGCGCCTTGGCCTCCGGCAGGCCGGCGAACCAGTCGCGCATCGGCGTGAAGGCGCCGGTGTAGGTGGCCGGGTTCGACCGCGGGGTGCGGCCGATCGGCGACTGGTCGATGTCGATGACCTTGTCGAGATGCTCCAGCCCCAGCAACTCGTCGTGCTCGGCCGGATGTTCGCGGGCGCCCATCAGCTTGCGCGCCACCGCCTTGTACAGCGTTTCGATGATCAGGGTCGACTTGCCGCCCCCCGACACGCCGGTCACGCAGGTGAAGGTGCCGAGCGGGATCCTGGTCGAGACGTCGCGCAGGTTGTTGGCGCGGGCGCCCTTCACCTCCAGGAACTGGCCGGGATGGCCGGGCCGCCGTGCGTCGGGCACGGGGACGAAGCGGGTGCCGTTCAGGTACTGGGCGGTGATGCTGTCCGGATTCTTCCGGACCTCCTCCGGCGTGCCCTGGGCGATGACGGTGCCGCCGTGCTGGCCGGCCCCCGGCCCCATGTCCACCAGATAGTCGGCGCTGCGGATGGCGTCCTCGTCATGCTCCACCACCACCACGGTGTTGCCGATGTCGCGCAGGCGCTTCAGCGTGTCGAGCAGCCGGTCGTTGTCGCGCTGGTGCAGGCCGATCGACGGCTCGTCCAGAACATAGAGCACGCCAGTCAGGCCGGAGCCGATCTGCGAGGCAAGGCGGATCCGCTGGCTCTCGCCGCCAGACAGCGTGCCCGATCCGCGGCTGAGCGTCAGGTAGTCGAGACCGACGGCGTTGAGGAAGCCGAGCCGCTCGTTGATCTCCTTCAGGATGCGGTAGGCGATCTCGCGGTCCTTCGGGCGCAGGTGCTCGTTCAGTTCGCTGAACCAGGTTCCGGCACCGGCGATCGACAGTTCGGCCGCCTCGGAGATGTTGCGGCCGCGGATCTTGACCGCCAGCGCCTCCGGCTTCAGGCGGGCGCCCTTGCAGACCTCGCAGGGCTGCGACGACTGGTACTTGGACAGCTCGTCGCGCATCCAGGCGCTTTCCGTCTCGCGGTAGCGCCGCTCCAGGTTGGTGACGATGCCTTCGAAGGCCTTGTTGGTCTGGTAGTTCCGCAGACCGTCGTCGTAGGTCATGGTGATCGGCGCGCCGTCCGATCCGAACAGGATGGTCTGCCGCACCTTCTCCGGAAGGTCCTGCCAGGGCGTGGTCATCGACACGCCGAAATGCTGGCAGATGCTTTCCAGCGTCTGGTCGTAGTATTTGGAGGTGGAGCCGGCCCAGGGGGCGACGGCGCCCTTGGCCAGCGTCAGCCGCTCGTCCGGCACCACCAGCATCGGGTCGAAATAGATCTTGCTGCCCAGGCCGTCGCAGGCCGGGCAGGCACCGAACGGATTGTTGAACGAGAACAGGCGTGGCTCGATCTCGGGGATGGTGAAGCCGCTGACCGGGCAGGCGAACTTCTGCGAGAAGACGGTCTGCTCGTTGGTCTCGGCGTTCTCGACCCAGACGATGCCGTCGGCGAGGCCGAGCGCGGTCTCCAGCGAGTCCGCCAGGCGGTTGCCCAGCCCTTCGCGGACGACGATGCGGTCGACCACCACCTCGATGTCGTGCTTCAGCTTCTTGTTGAGGGCCGGCACCTCGTCGATCTCGTACATGGTGCCGTCAACGCGCACGCGCTGGAAGCCGCGCTTGCGCAGGTCCTGGATCTCCTTCTTGTACTCGCCCTTGCGGCCGCGCACGAAGGGGGCCAGCAGCAGCAGGCGTGTGCCTTCCGGCATCGCCATGATGCGGTCGACCATCTGGCTGACCGTCTGGCTCTCGATCGGCAGGCCGGTGGCCGGAGAGTAGGGGATGCCGACGCGCGCCCACAGCAGGCGCATGTAGTCGTAGATCTCCGTGACCGTGCCGACGGTGGAGCGCGGATTCTTCGAAGTCGTCTTCTGCTCGATCGAGATGGCAGGCGACAGCCCCTCGATCGAATCGACGTCCGGCTTCTGCATCAGCTCCAGGAACTGGCGCGCGTAGGCCGAAAGGCTCTCCACGTAGCGCCGCTGTCCCTCGGCATAGATGGTGTCGAAGGCCAGCGACGACTTGCCGGATCCCGACAGGCCGGTGATGACGATCAGCTCGTCGCGGGGCAGATCCACATCGACGTTCTTCAGGTTGTGTTCCCGCGCGCCGCGGACGCTGATGTATTTGTTCATGGAGTGTTCTTTTACCCGAAGCCCATCCGGATGGAAAGCGGCAAGCCGCCCGGCATTATGACGAAAATCGGTGCCCTCTGCCGGGACGGCCGGCCCGAGCAGGCCGAGACGATATAGGCGCCTGCGGCCGCCGCGCCAGCCGCGCCCGGCGCGGGTCGGTCATGACCAGAATGGCTGGGCGGCGCGGAAACGCTTCCAGAGATCGGGCATCGACTTGCGGCGCTTCTCCGACCGGCGGTCGATCCAGGCCGCGACGGCGGCCACGGTCCGGGGATCGGCGCCCGGCAGCGACGCCAGCATCCGGGCACCGGTCGCGGCGTCCTGCTCGGCGTCCAGCGCCTTCTGCAGCGGCTCCATGGCGGCGAGGAAGGGCAGGGTGGCGTCCTCCGGATAGAGGCCGCGGAAGAAGTCGGCGGTGTAGCGGAGGGTGCGCAGGCGCCGGCGCAGCTTGTCCCGTCCCTTGGGATCGTCCGGCAATTTGGCCTGTTTGCCGATCTTCGCCAGCCGCGCCGACAACCAGGCCCCGGCCAGGCTCGACACCGGCGCCGCCAGCGCCGCACCGCGCTCACCCTGCGCGTCGGATACCCAGCGGCCATGTTCCAGCCAGCCGGCGAGGGCCAGGATCATCCTGGTGCAGTCGGGGGCGAGGATGGCGGCCATCGCCTCGCGCGCGGGACCGGCCCCGGCCGAGCGGGTGAGCGCCGCCAGCCGCTCCAGCGCCGCCCGGTCGACGGATGCGGGCGTTTCGCAGCCGGCCAGCAGCGGGTCGATGACGCCGGACATCAGCACGTCCCACCCGCGGGCCGGTCCCAGCCGCTTGGCCAGCGCGCGACTTTCGGCAACCAGCCGGTCGGCGTCGGGCGAGTCCACGAGCGGCGCGAAGAAGCGGTGGGCGAGCCGCAGGCGCCTGAGCGCGATGCGCATGCGGTGCAGGCCCTCGACGTCGCCGCCACCCAGTGCGCAAGCCTCGTTGGCCAGGAAATGGCGCAGGGCGTGGCGCAGGATGTGGCGGTAGGCCTCCGCCGCCGTGGTCAGCGGCGACAGGCCGAGCGGCTCGGCATCAACCGGTCCCGGCGCCTTTCCGGTGACCAGCCTTATGCCCGTTTCCGCCTTGCTCTCGGTGCCGATGCGCATCGGGATCGCCGTCTGGAGCGTGAGCGCCAGGTCGAACAGGCTGGCGACGCGGCCGGCCTTCAGTTCGAGTTCCACCTCGCTGATCGGCAGGGACTCGCCGCCGGCATAGACCCGGCCGTCGTCGACCGCCACCTCGACCGCCGTCAGCGGGTCGGGCCGGACGAGCAGGGTTGTGCGGCGGAAGTCGGTGATGAACAGGCAGTCAAGCGCGTCCAGCGCCGATGCGGGCACCAGCCCGGCCACGCCCGGATCCGCCAGCAGCTTCCGGTCCAGCGCCTCTCCCGTCACAGGCCAGTCCCATTCCCGCCGCACCGACACCGCCGCCGAATCGCCGGGGGTGGCGCTGTTGACGGTCTTCAAAGTCTGGACGAAGCGGTCGCCTTCCTGGCGGACCCGCAGCGCCACGCCGTTGGCCGCCAGCTTCAGGTCCGGCGTGTCGAAATAGGCGGTACGCAGGCGCTGCTGCGCCGCCGGTCCGTCGGCCTGGGCCAGCAGGGCGGGCAGCGTTGCCACCCGCGCAAGGTCGGCGGGGGCGGCGTGCAGCTTCAGCTCCACCTCGCGCGCGGCGGGCGGCGGGGCGGCGGGGGAGGGGGCTGGCGGCGGGGCAGGAGGCGAGGAGGGAGATGAAGTCGGGGGTGGCAAAGGTCGGCATCCTCCCGGTTCAGGCCGAAGCGGCCGTGGGCCTGGTGCGGATTCCGTGGATACCCCAACCGGCGCTGCGGGTTAAGCGAGTTTACGCGGCTGCACAAAATCCGCCAGCCGGCCGGCGGCCAATTCCAGGTCGGACCAGGACTGCGTCTCGAACACCAGGACCGCGCAGGCCGCGGTGGGGAACTTGTCCGTCAACGCATGGCGCAGGTCATGGTCGCCCGAGCCGGTCAGCGTGTTCGCCAGTTCGTGAAGGTCGGGATTGTGCGCCACCAGCATCAAGCCGGTGGCGGTGTCGGGAGCGTCGCGCAGCCGTTCCAGCAGCGTGCGTGAGCCGCACAGGTAGAGGCCGCGTTCATGCTCGACCGGCGGGAACGGCGCGCCGAGCGCCGCCATCACCCGCTTGCGCGTCTCCACGGCCCGCACCGCGGTCGAGCAGAGCACCAGGTCGATGCGGGCATGATGCTTGGCCAGGTACCGGCCGACCAGCGTGGCGGCCCGCTCGCCTCGGGCGTTCAGCGGCCGGTCATGATCGTCCAGTGACGGATCGTCCCAGGAGGACTTGGCATGGCGCAGCAGGAACAGCGTCTTCATGGTGCGGGCTGATCGAATGGGGGAGGCGTTGCGGCAGATCGCCGATCGAGAGTCCTGAAACCGTAACGCATCTGGGATATCCTGTCTCCCCACCATATATCCGCATGTCGGCCGCGCGAGGCGGCCGGCGCGCGGCTTTCAGGTCCAAGACTGTCAGAGGTTGACGTGACGCATCTCCAGGAACTCGAGGCGGCCGGCATCGAGCCCAACGCCCCGGAACGCTTCATCAATCGGGAGCTTTCGTGGCTGGCCTTCAACCAGCGCGTCCTGGACGAGGCGGCCAACCCGAACCATCCGCTGCTGGAGCGGCTGCGCTTCCTGTCGATTTCCGCCAGCAACCTCGACGAGTTCTACATGGTCCGCGTCGCCGGCCTGAAGGGGCAGGTGGCGGCCGGCGTGAAGACGCCGAGCCCGGAAAACCTGACGCCGACCCAGCAGCTCGCCGCGGTGAAGCAGCGCATCATCGCGCTGATGGACAGCCAGCAGGCGATGTGGCGCAGCCTGAAGGTGGATCTGCGCGAGGCGGGCATCAGCGTGGTCGATGCCGACGAGTTGAGCGACGGCGAGAAGGACTGGCTGGAGGCCAAGTTCCTCGACGACATCTTCCCGATCCTGACGCCGATCGCTGTCGATCCGGCGCATCCCTTCCCCTTCCTGCCGAACCTGGGATTCTCGCTCGCGCTTCAGCTTCACGACCCGGTCAAGGGACGCCACATCGACGCACTGGTGCCGCTGCCGTCGCAGTTGGAGCGCTTCATCCGGCTGCCCGGTTCCGACACCCGCTTCATCCAGCTCGAGAAGGCTGTGATGCTGTTCATTGACCGCCTGTTCCCTCCCTTCCAGGTCAAGGCGCACGGCGTCTTCAGCGTCCTGCGCGACAGCGAGATCGAGATCGAGGAAGAGGCCGAGGATCTGGTCCGCACCTTCGAAAGCGCGCTGAAGCGCCGCCGGCGCGGCAGCGTGATCCGGCTGGCCACCGACAGCGGCATGGCCGCCGACCTGCGTGAATTCCTGCGCCACGAACTGAACGTGGTGTCCGACGACGTCTTCGTCCTCGACGGCCTGATCGGCCTCACCGATACCAAGCAGCTCATCGTCGACGAACGGCCCGATCTGGTCTTCCGCCCTTTCAACGCCCGCTTCCCCGAGCGGATCCGCGACTTCGGCGGCGATTGCTTCGCGGCGATCCGGCACAAGGACATCGTCGTCCACCATCCCTACGAATCGTTCGACGTGGTGGTGCAGTTCATCCGCCAGGCGGCGCGCGACCCGCAGGTCGTCGCCATCAAGCAGACGCTCTACCGCACCAGCAAGGACAGCCCGATCGTCGCGGCGCTGATCGAGGCGGCGGAGGCCGGCAAGTCGGTGACGGCGCTGGTGGAACTGAAGGCGCGCTTCGACGAGGAGGCCAACATCCGCTGGGCACGCGACCTGGAGCGCGCCGGCGCCCAGGTCGTCTACGGCTTCGTCGATCTGAAGACGCACGCCAAGGTGTCGCTGGTGGTCCGGCGCGAGAAGAAGGCGCTGCGCAGCTACGTGCACTTCGGCACCGGCAACTACCACCCCATCACCGCCAAGGTCTACACCGACCTGTCCTTCTTCACCTGCGACCCGGCGCTCTGCCACGACGCCGCGGTGATGTTCAACTTCATGACCGGCTATGCCACGCCCAAGGTGCTGGAGAAGATCGCCATCGCGCCGATCACCCTGCGGCAGCGGCTGTCGGACCTGATCGAGGCGGAGATCGCCCATGCCGCCGCCGGGCGGCCGGCCGCGATCTGGGTGAAGCTGAACTCGCTGGTCGACCCGGTCATCATCGACAAGCTGTACAAGGCGTCCCAGGCCGGGGTGCAGATCGACATGGTCATCCGCGGCATCTGCTGCCTGCGGCCAGGGGTGAAGGGCCTGTCGGAGAACATCCGCGTGCGCAGCATCGTCGGCCGGTTCCTGGAGCATGGCCGCGTGATCTGCTTCGGCAACGGCCACGGCCTGCCGAGCAACCAGGCCAAGATCTTCATCTCCTCCGCCGACTGGATGACCCGCAACCTCGACCGCCGGATCGAAACGCTGGTGCCGATCGAAAACCCGACGGTGCACGAACAGGTGCTCGACCAGATCATGGTTGCGAACCTGAAGGACGACGCAAGCACCTGGAAGCTCGGACCCGATGGCGTGTATCATCGCGTCAAGGCTGGCCCTGACGGGTTCAGCGCCCATAATTACTTCATGACCAACCCCAGCCTGTCCGGCCGGGGCAGCGCGCTGAGCAGCAAGCGCACGCCGCCGCGGCTGATGCTGCACGCGGTGTCTTGAGGACGGGTGACGGGAGTCTTTGCGCATGACCATCGACAATCGCGCGGTGCGGTCCGCCGGGATGAGCCAGGGCGGGCAGGCCGCCGGTCTTCCGACGGAACGCGTCGGGGTGATCGACATCGGGTCCAACTCGATCCGGCTGGTCGTCTATGATGGCCTGACCCGTTCACCGCTGGCGCTGTTCAACGAGAAGGTGCTCTGCGGCCTCGGCCGCGGCGTCGAGAAGTCGGGGACCCTCAATCCCGACGGCGTGGCACAGGCGCTGACGGCACTCGAACGCTTCGCGACGCTGGCCCAGGGAATGCGGGTCGGCCGGCTGGACGTCATCGCGACCGCCGCGGTCCGCGATGCCCGTGACGGTGCCGACTTCGTCGAGGCGATCCGCCGCCGTGCCGGCCTGACCGTGCGCGTCATCAGCGGCGAGGAGGAGGCGCGGCTGTCGGCGATGGGCGTGCTGTCCGGGACCCCGGGGGCCGATGGCCTGGTCGGGGATCTCGGCGGCGGCAGCCTGGAACTGGTGCCGCTCGACCGCGGCGTGATCGGGCAGCAGGTCACGCTGCCGCTGGGTCCGCTGCGCCTGATGGAGATCGGGAGCGGGAAGGGCGGGCCGCTGAAGCTGATCGACCAGCACCTGGAATCCCTGCCCTGGCTGCCGGCCATGAAGGGCCGGCCCTTCTATCCGGTGGGCGGGAGCTGGCGCGCCATCGCCAAGCTCCACATGGAGCAGTCGGGGCATCCGCTCCACATCATCCACCACTATACGATCCCGACGGCCGAGGCGCGCGAGTTCACCGCGCTGGTCGGCCGGCAGAGCCGCTCGTCGCTGGAGAAGATGGCGGGATCGCGGCGCCGGCTCGACACGCTGCCCTTTGCCGGACTGGTGCTGGAGCGGCTGCTGCGCATCGCCCAGCCGTCCAAGCTGGTCTTCTCCGCCTATGGCCTGCGCGAAGGACACCTGTATTCGCTGCTGTCGCCGGAGGGCCAGCGCGAGGATCCGCTGATGGCCTCGGCCGCGGATTGGGCTGGCCGCTTCGTAAGGATGGGCGATCCGGCGCTGCTGATGTCGTGGACCGCCGGGTTGTTCGCCGGTGAGGACGACAACGCCATCCGTCTGCGCCATGCCGCCTGCCTGCTGAGCGATGTCGGCTGGGCCGATCATCCCGACTACCGCGCCGAACACGCTTTCCTGCGCGTGCTTCGCTATCCGTTCCCGGCCTTGGACCATGACGAGCGTGCCTTCCTGGCCCTTGCGGCCCATGCCCGCTACGCCGGGGCCATCGACGGGCCGCTGACTGCCGGGGCACGGTCGCTGATGACGGACGGGCAGGGTATGAAAGCGCTGGTCCTGGGACTGGCGCTGCGCTTGGCGCATACGCTGTCCGGTGGCGCCACCGCGATGCTGGAGCGCACAAGCCTGAAGGTCGGCGACGGCCGGATCGTCCTGACGCTGTCGGACGACGGCAGCGTGCCGGCCGGCGAAGCGGTGCAGCGCCGGATCGACGCCCTGGCAAAGGCCATGAACCTCAAGGGCGACGTTGTGCAGCCGCTGCGACCGCAGGCTGCCGAGTAGCGCCGCGCCCACGTCCCGGGCCGACCGGCACCGCGCCGTCCCGTCGGCGCGGTGCCGGTCGGGCGCGTCTCCGAACCGAAGACCGAAGCATGGAGTGACCTGCGGGTCCGGTTGCGATCCGGTCTGTGCAGCCCGGTGACCGGCGAGATGCGCAAATTCACGGAATCGGACACGGGCCGGCATGATGGCAAGCTGGAACAGGAAGGCTATTTAATTTCCATAACCTAGCTTATGCGCCTTTTGGCCGCCTTGGCGCATGGAGCCCTATTCCGCTGTGAGGCTGCGTGCCATGGCGATGCAGGCTTCGTGGTCGGGTTGGAAATCCTCGGCGATCCACCAGTCTTCGATGCGCCGCAGCGTCTCGCCCAGCTTCGGGCCGCGCGGCAGTCCGAGCGCCAGCAGATCGCGGCCGGCGACCGGAAGGCGCAGGCTCGACAGGTCATCGCCGACGGCGAGCGCGGTGCGCAAGGCGCCGATGTCCAGTGGCCCATCCAGCTTCGCGGCCGCCATCAGCAGCAGGTCGGCAAACCGGCCCGCATCACCGACGCGATAGAGCGCCTTGCGTAGGCTGCGCCGGTCGTCGGCGGGCATTACCGCAACCGGCGGCTCGGCCAGCATCAGCAGCCGGTCGCGCTCCTGGTTCGACAGCCGCAGCGTTTCCGCCGCGCGCAAGGCGCCCGCGACGTCGCAGTCGAGGACGGCGGCGAGCCGCCGGGTCGGGTCGGGCGCAAGGGTAAGATCATGCTCGACATCGACCAAGCGTTGGAGGCGGATCGTGTTCCCGGCATCCGGCAGCAGGTGTTCCATAACGCCCTGCCCCATCATCAGCCGCCAGACAGCGGCGGCGCAGGAGGCGGTCAGCAGCCGGAACAACTCGCTGCGCATCCGTTCGCCGGACAGGGTCGGCAGCCGCGGCGCCATCTCGCGGCAGGCCTCGAGCGCCTCGCCGTCGGGTTCGCCGCGTCCGTAATGCGCATGGAACCGGAAGAAGCGCAGCAACCGCAGAACGTCCTCCTCGATGCGCCGCCGCGCCGCGCCGACGAAGCGCACCCGGCCGGCGGCGAGATCGGCAAGCCCGCCGAAGGGGTCGTAAACCGCACCGTCGGGCGTGCAGCTCAGGGCGTTCATCGTCAGGTCGCGGCGGGCGGCGTCCTCGACCCAGTCGTCGGTGAACTCGACGCGGGCGTGGCGGCCGAACGTCTCGACGTCGCGGCGCAGCGTGGTGATCTCGTAAGGTTTGCCGCCGCAGAGCGCGGTGACGGTTCCGTGGGCAAGGCCGGTCGGGATGACGCGGATGCCGGCGGCCGTCAGCAGCTCGATCACCCGTTCCGGCGGTGCGTGGGTGGCGATGTCGATGTCTTTGACCGGGCGGCCGAGCCAGGCGTCGCGTACGCAGCCGCCGACGAAGCGTGCATCCGCTCCTCCTGCCGCCAGCGCATCGAACACCACCCGGCTTTCGGGTGCGGTCATCCACGGTTGGGGGGAGAGGCGTGCGGCGACGGTCATGGCGCAGGACGCTACCTCATTCAGCCCGGGCGATCCACTTGCCGGTCCATCCATTCAGGCCGGCCCTGCCGGGGACTCGCCCTCCCCCACCCGGCCTTCCCCCAACCGTCCCGACGCCCCCAGCACGTCGCGCAGGTTCACCAGCATTCCGGCGGTGGCGCCCCAGATGTAGCGCTGGGGATAGGGAAAGGCGTAGAACCAGCGCGGCTTGCCGAGGAATTCCCGGCTGTGGCGCTGCGGGTTCGACGGGTCGAGGATGAAGGACAGAGGCACCTCGAACACCTCCGCAACCTCGGTCGGATCCGGGGTCAGGATGAAGGGCGGCGTCACCACCCCCACCACCGGCGTCACCCGGAAACCGGTGCGCGTCACGTAGGTGTCGAGCCGGCCGACGATCTCGATCCGGCCGCGCTCCAGCCCGATCTCCTCCGCCGTCTCGCGCAGCGCGGTTTCTTCGGGGCTCCCGTCCTCGGGCTCCATCCGGCCGCCGGGAAAGCTGATCTGGCCGGCATGGGCACTCAGCGTCGCGGTGCGCTGGGTGAAGATGACGGTCAGTTCCTCGGGCCGGTCGACCAGGGGGACCAGCACCGCCGCCTCGCGCAGGCTGGCCGGCGGTCCCAGATCGGGATTCAGGTCGTGGTCGCCGCGGATCTTGAGCGGCGCCCTGTTCGACTGCACCGCATTCTCGACGGCCTTGTCGGTGCTCATCGCCGGAAAGCGCCGGCGTACCTCCTCCAGACTCAATCGCCAGGCAGCCTGCCCAGCACGAAGAAGACCTTGTTGCTCCATAGACCCACCTCGGACTCGCCGGTTTCGGTGCGGCGCGTCTCGCTGCGCTCCACCATGTCGTAGAACACGGGCCGCAGGATTCGTGCCTCCAGCCGGCCCCGTATTTCGATGTAGGGTGCCGGTTCCCCGGTTTCAGGGTTCACGGCGACGCGGATCGGGTGGTCGGGACCCGCCTCCACCCTCTGATCCAGGTTGGTGCGGAAGGACAGGACCTGATCGGCGCCGCTTCCGGCTGCCGTCATCTCGACGGCGACGAAGGGGGCGTCCTCCACCGCGATCCGCCCGCGCTCGGCCGGCGTGATCAGCCAGTAGTCGCCGGCCTCGTCGCGCTGCAGCACCGTGGAGAACAGCTTCGCCAGCTCGATCCGCCGGATGGGATCGCCGTTGTGGTACCAAGTGCCGTCGCGGGCGATGCGGATGTCGTAGGTCTCCTCCGTCGGCACGCGGCCGGGCATGGCGGCCGATGCCGACGGGATGCCGGGCGTGGTCTGCCCATCTGCGCGCTTGTCATTCGCCATCGCGTTACCGACCTTCATGGGATTGGGCACGGACTGGAAATCGCATGATCCCTTGCAATGCGTATTTTCGCCACACTCGGCGGCTAGGTCCACCCCTGTCGGCGATCGCGCGGTCCACGAGGTCATGCCTGACCGGGACGGACGCGGCACGCACGGCTGCAAGCCTCCGGAAAGTGGGTGTCGACAAGGCGCATGAACAGGGCCGACCATGGGTCCTTTCGATTCCGGTGCCGCATGTACAATTCCGGCATTCATCGGGCGGTCCAGACGCGGCCGCCGTCATATCGGGGAGCAGCAGACCTTGAGCACACAGGACATCCTGAGGGGCCAGCCTGCCGTGCCGGAGGATCCGCAGCGGCTGATGGAGGAGATCGAGGCGCTCGGCGATCGGCTGGCTTCGGTCCGTGACCGCATCGGCCGGGTGATCTTCGGCCAGCAGGAGGTGATCGACCGGACGCTGGTCACGCTGCTGGCCGGCGGCCATGTCCTGCTGATCGGCGTTCCCGGCCTCGCCAAGACCCGGCTGGTGGAGACGCTCGGCACCGTGCTGGGCCTGGCCGAGAAGCGCATCCAATGCACGCCCGACCTGATGCCCGCCGACATCCTGGGGTCCGAGGTGCTGGAAGAGGGCGAGAACGGCCGGCGGTCCTTCCGCTTCATTCCCGGCCCGGTGTTCAGCCAGCTTCTGATGGCGGACGAGATCAACCGTGCCAGCCCCCGAACCCAGTCGGCGCTGCTGCAGGCGATGCAGGAGCGCCGCGTCTCGGTGGCCGGCCATTACCATGAGTTGCCGCGGCCTTTCCATGTGCTGGCGACCCAGAATCCGCTGGAGCAGGAGGGCACCTATCCGCTGCCGGAAGCCCAGCTCGACCGCTTCCTGATGCAGATCGACGTCGACTATCCCGACCGCGACGCCGAGCGGCGCATGATGATCGCCACCACCGGTTCCACCGACGAGCGCGCGGTGACCGTCTTGACGGCCGCGGACCTCGAAGTGGCGCAGCGGCTGGTCCGCCGGGTGCCGGTCGGCGAGAGCGTGGTGGACGGCATCCTCGACCTCGTCCGCCGTGGACGGCCGGAGACGTCGGAACTGATGGAGGTGCGCCAGCATGTCGCCTGGGGACCGGGACCGCGTGCCAGCCAGTCGCTGATGCTGGCCGCCCGCGCCCGCGCCGTGCTGGACGGCCGGCTGTCGCCGTCGCTGGACGACGTCGTGGCGCTGGCCAAGCCGGTTCTGAAGCACCGCATGGCGCTGAATTTCGCGGCCAGGGCCGACGGCGTGACGCTGGACGACGTCATCGACCGCCTCTGCGCCCCTCTGCTGTGACCCGCCAGCCCGGAGCCGCGATGCCGCAAAGCCCAGCCCCCCGATCGACCACCCTGCTGGCCCGGCACCGTGCCGAGGAGCTGGCCTCGGCCCTGCCGCCGCTGCTGGTCGCGGCCGAACGGGTCGCCGCCACGGTGGCGCAGGGCGTGCACGGCCGGCGCCGCGTCGGCCTCGGCGAGACGTTCTGGCAATTCCGGCGGTACCAGCCCGGCGACGCGCCGTCGATGATCGACTGGCGACAGTCGGCCAAGACCCAGCCGGTCTATGTGCGGGAAAACGAATGGGAGGCCGCCCAGAGCGTCTGGTTGTGGCGCGACCGCTCCGCCTCGATGGATTTCCGGTCGGCGCCGGCACTGCCGACCAAGCGCGAGCGGGCCGACCTGCTGGCGCTCGCCACCGCCGTCCTGCTGGCGCGCGGCGGCGAGCGGGTGGCCCTGCTGAACAGCGGTCTGCGGCCGGACCACGGCAAGACCGCCATCGACCGGATCGCCCGGATGATGACGGACCCCCGCAGTGCCGCGGCGCCCGACCCGTTGCCGCGGGTCGAGCCCCTGCCGCGCCATGCCCAGGTGGTGCTGTTCGGCGACCTGCTGTCGCCGCTGCCGGACATCCATGCCGCAGTCGCCGGCTTGTCCGGCCGCGGGCTGCGCGGCCACCTCGTCCAGGTCCTCGACCCGGCGGAAGAGACGCTGCCCTATGACGGGCGAGTCGACTTCCGCGGGCTTGAAGGCGAGCAGAATCTGCTGGTGCCGCGGGTGGAAGCGGTGCGCGAAGCCTATCGCGAACGCCTGAAGGCGCAGCAGGACGGTCTGGCGGCATTGGCACGCACCGCCGGCTGGAGCTTCGCCGTTCACCGCACAGACCGTTCCCCGCAGTCCGCGCTGCTCACCCTCTGGGGTGCCCTGGCGATGGAGGCGGTGTGATGCCCGCGTTCCTCCTGCCTTTCCCCTTCCCCGCCTGAAGACGCGCCAATGCTGGGTCTCGGACCGATCGCCTTCGCCGCCCCCTGGGTCTTGACCGCCCTGGCCGCCCTGCCCGTGCTGTGGTGGCTGCTGCGCGTCACGCCGCCGGCGCCGAAGGCCGTGCGCTTTCCCGCCATCCGCCTTCTGCGCGACCTGACCGCAAGGGAGGAGACGCCGGCCCGAACACCCTGGTGGCTTCTTCTGCTCCGGCTGATCGTGGCCGCACTGGTCATCCTGGCGCTGGCCGGGCCGCTGCTGAATCCGCGCGCCGCCCTTCCCGGCGGCGGCCCGCTTCTCCTGGTGGTGGACAACGGCTGGGCATCGGGGCGCGATTGGCCGACCCGGAAGAGGACGATGGACGAGCTGATCGCCCAGGCGGACCGGCAGCAGCGGCCAGTCATCCTCCTGCCGACGGCTCCGCCCGCCGACGGCCAAGCCGTGCATGCGAGCGCGGTCCTGCCGGCGCCCGAGGCCCGCCGCCTGGCCCAGGCCATGGTCCCGGTGCCGTGGCCGACCGACCGCGCCGCGGCGCTGGAGGCGCTGAAAGCCGTGGCCGCCCAGGCGAACGGCCGCGGCTCGACCCATGCCGTCTGGCTCAGCGACGGGCTGGGCGACCGCTCCGCCGCCGCGCTGGCGGAGGGGCTGCAGCGGATGGGCTCGGCCGACGTGTTCGACGATTCCGCGGAACGGCCCCCGCACCTGCTGCTGCCGCCGGCCAGCGAGGGCACGGCGCTGACCGCCCGCGTGGTCCGCGCCGATCCCTCCAGGCCGGAACCGGTGACCGTGCGCCTCGCCGCCACCGACGGCCGGTTGCTGACGCGCCAGACCGTCGCCTTCGATCCCGGACAGAAGGTCCGGGACGTCCGGCTTGAAGTACCGACCGAGCTGCGCAACGATGCCGCGAGCCTGCGGGTGGAGGGCGACACCACCGCCGGAGCCACCGTGCTGCTGGACGAGCGCTGGCGCCGCCGGCCGGTCGGGCTGGTTTCCGGCCGGGCGGAAGGGGAAAGCCAGCCGCTGCTGTCGGACGTCTATTACCTGGAACGTGCGCTCTCCCCCTACAACGAGGTGCGCAAGGGCGAGACGCTCGACCTGCTGAAGCGCGATCTCGCGGTGCTGATCCTGTCAGACATTGGCGCCCTCACCGGCACCGAGGTCCAGGACATCGAGGAGTGGGTGAAGAAGGGTGGCGTGCTGGTCCGCTTCGCCGGCCCCCGGCTGGCCCAGCATGCCGACACCCTGGTGCCGGTGCGGCTGCGCATCGGCGACCGCGCATTGGGCGGCGCGCTGTCCTGGTCGGATCCGGCGCGCCTGCAGCCCTTCCCGGCAAAGTCGCCGTTCGAGGGGCTGGCCGTGCCGGAAGAGGTCCAGGTCAACCGCCAGGTTCTGGCCGAACCGGCCCTGGATCTGGCCGACCGCACATGGGCGAGGCTGGCGGACGGAACGCCGCTGGTGACCTCGCAGAAGCGCGGTGACGGCTGGATCGTGCTGGTCCACACCACCGCCAGCCCGGACTGGTCGAACCTGCCGATGTCCGGCCTGTTCGTCGACATGCTGCGGCGGCTGGTGGGACTGAGCAGCGGCGTGACAGGTGCCGCGGCCACCGCATCGCTCGATCCGGTGGAGGTGCTGGACGGCAGCGGCAGGCTGGTGCCGCCGCCGCCGACCGCCTTCCCGATTCCCGGCAATGCCGGCGCCGAGGTGATCGGTCCGCGCCATCCGCCGGGCTTCTACGGGACCGACGACGCCCGCCGCGCCCTCAACCTGTCGGCGGCGGTGACCGACATCGCTCCCCTGCCGCCCCTGTCGTCGGGCATCGGCCGCTCCGGCTACGGTGGCCGCGGCGAGGTGCCGCTCAAGCCCGGCCTGCTGGCGGCGGCGCTCGCCCTGCTGTCGATCGACCTGCTGATCGCGCTCGCCTTGCGGGGCTTGCTGCGACCGCCGCGGTTCGGCGGGCGCGCGGGCAGTGCCGCCGCCGGCTTGCTGTTGGCGCTGGCATGTCTCCATCCGCAGCCGGCGCATGCGGTGGATGCCAGCCTGAACGTCGACAAGGCGACCAAGGTGACCGCCGAAACCTATCTCGCCTATGTCCAGACCGGCGATGGAACGGTCGACGACACCTCGCGCGCCGGGCTGGAGGGCTTGGTCAGCGTGCTCACCCTGCGCACCGCGGCGGAAGCGGCGGGTGCCGTCGGCGTCGATCCGGAGCAGGACGAACTGTCCTTCTATCCTTTGCTCTACTGGCCGGTGTCGGACCGCCAGCGGCCTCTCTCCGACCGGGCGCGCCAGCGGGTCAACGAATATATGCGCAACGGCGGCACCATCCTGTTCGATACGCGCGACCAGGCGCCCGGCGGCGGCGCGGCGGTGCTCCAGCGGCTGGTCGACGGGCTCGACATCCCGCCGCTGGCGCCGGTGCCGGAGGACCATGTGCTGCGCAAGTCCTTCTATCTGCTGTCCGACTTCCCGGGTCGCTGGGCCGGCAGCACGCTCTGGGTGGAAGCCCGCGAAGGCAAGGCCAATGACGGCGTCTCCTCCGTGGTGATCGGCGGCAACGACTGGGCGTCGGCCTGGGCCGTCGGCAGCGGCGGACAACCGATGTACGCGGTCATCCCGGGCGGGGAACGGCAACGCGAGATCGCGTACCGCTTCGGCGTGAATTTGGTGATGTACGCGCTGACCGGCAACTACAAGGCCGATCAGGTCCATGTGCCCGCCATTCTCGAAAGGCTCGGCCAGTAATGCCCATCGATCTGCTCTCCGGACTTTCGGTGGCGCTGGCACCGCTGCTGCCCTGGCCGGTGCTGGCCGCGCTCGTCGGCTTCGCCCTGCTGGTGGTGCTGATCGCGGCGCTGCGGCGGGCACGCGGCACGCTCCTGCGTCTTCTGGCCGTGGCGGTGCTGGCGCTGGCGCTGGTCAACCCGTCGCTGGTGCAGGAGAAGCGCGATCCGATCAAGGACGTCGCGGTCGTGGTGGTCGACGATTCGCCCAGCCAGTCCATCGGCGATCGCCGGGCCCGCACCGACCGTGCCTTGGCGGAACTGACGGAACGGCTGAAGGCCTTCAACGATCTGGAGGTCCGCGTTGCACGCACGGCCGACGCCGAGGCCGGTGCCGGCGGCACGATCAACGAGACGCGCCTGTTCGACGCGCTGAACCGCGCCATGGCCGATGTGCCTCGCCGCCGCATGGCCGGCGCGGTCTTCATCACCGATGGACAGGTCCATGACGTGCCGCAGGTTCCGGGCAAGCTGGCGGACCTCGGCCCCATCCATACGCTGCTGACCGGCGACCGCAACGAGGGCGACCGCCGGATCTCGATCGTGCAGGCGCCCAATTACGGCATCGTCGGCAAGCCGGTCGAATTGACGATCCGCGTCGACGACATGCCGGCCCGCCAGTCCGCCGACGCCGCGGTGACGCTGCGCCAGGATGGCGGCGCGCCGCGGACGGTCCGCATCCCGGTTGGCCAGGACGTCCGCATCGACCTGCAGATCGGCCATGGCGGACAGAACGTCCTGGAGATGGAGGTCGAGAAGGCGCAGCAGGAGCTGACGCTGGCCAACAACCGTGCCGCCGTCGTCGTGAACGGCGTGCGTGACCGGTTGCGGGTGTTGCTGGTGTCGGGCGAGCCGCATGCCGGCGAGCGCACTTGGCGCAACCTGCTGAAGGCCGACCCGGCGGTCGACCTCGTCCACTTCACCATCCTGCGCCCGCCCGAGAAGCAGGACGGCACGCCGATTCGCGAGCTTTCTCTGATCGCCTTCCCGATCCGCGAACTGTTCGAAGTGAAGCTGGACGAATTCGACCTCATCATCTTCGATCGCTACCGCCGGCGCGGCGTGCTGCCGCAGATGTACCTGGAAAACATTGCCGAGTACGTCCGCAAGGGTGGCGCCCTGCTGGAAACGTCGGGACAGGGCTACGCCACCCCGTTGTCGCTCTACCGCACCCCGCTCGGGGCCATCCTGCCCGCTGCCCCCACCGGCCAGACGGTGGACCGCCCCTTCCTGCCGACGGTGACCGAGGTCGGCCGCCGGCACCCGGTGACCGCCGGGCTGCCCGGCGACCGCCTGGATGCACCGCCGACCTGGGGCCGCTGGTTCCATCAGGTCGATGTCGCGCCGAACGGCGGAACCGTGGTGATGCAGGGTGCGGAGAACCGCCCGCTTCTGGTGCTCGACCGCGTCGGCAAGGGCCGGGTGGCGCAGCTCGCCTCCGACCAGATCTGGCTGTGGAGCCGAGGCTTCGAGGGCGGTGGCCCGCAGGCCGAGCTCCTGCGCCGCCTCGCTCATTGGCTGATGAAGGAGCCGGAGCTGGAGGAGAACGACCTGCGCGCCCACGTGGACGGCAACCGCATCACGGTGGAGCGTCGGTCCCTCACCCCCGATCCCCGCTCGGTCACCATCACCAACCCGTCGGATGAGACCAGCACGCTTCAACTCGCCGATGACCGTGCCGGACGGGCCATTGCCACTGTAACGGCCGCAGCCCCGGGGATTTACCGCATCTCCGACGGCGAGCGGACCACATTGGCGGTGGTGGGAGCGGTCAACACGCCGGAACTGGCCGATGTCCGCTCGACCGGCGACCGCATGCAGCCGGTGGCGGAAGCGACCGGTGGCGGCATCCAGTGGATTACCGACACCGATGCCGGTCCGAATCCCGGTGTCCAGGTCCGCCGGACCCAGGCTGGCCACAGCCAGAACGGAAACGGCTGGATCGGCCTGCGCGCCAACGGCGACTACACCGTCACCGGCGTGACGGATGTTCCGTTGCTGCCGGTCGGCGCCGTCCTGGCACTGGTGCTGGGAGGCATGCTGATGGCTTGGCGCCGGGAGGGTCGTTGAGGCTTTTCCGCCGTGACGTCGCTGTTGCGTTCCGCAGTCCTTCCGTCTATGGTGCCGCTCCTTCCGGCGATCGAAACATCGCCGCGCCGGTTGGGGCGTCGCCAAGCGGTAAGGCAGCGGTTTTTGGTACCGCCATTCCCAGGTTCGAATCCTGGCGCCCCAGCCAAATTTCTTTAGCTAGACAGTAATTTGATATTTCCCATTCGGTGGGACGTATTTTTTTTGCGGACGCAACACGGATTGGCTGTTTTGTTCTGTCGAGCCTCCGATTGACATGTTTGTGCCCTGCCCCTGTCCCTGCCGTCATGCGGACGAAAAACGCGTGGGATATTACTGTTGCTGTGCAGTTTGTGGCGCCAGTTAACAGCGATCAGGGCATCCGAGTTGGCAATCACCTGATTCGCCAACTTATCGCCCGCCTGCTTTTTACCTCCGCACCTTTGAGTTCTCTCCAGGCAGGTTGCTAAAAGCTCGGCGATGTCATGCAATCGCCGGGTAATGGCCGCGATGGTGCCATTAGCTGACGCGCCGTGACGCACTTGGTAGGTCAGTCGCCTCGCGAACCGCCTCAACGCCATCTGTGATCGTCTGCCGTAAACGCCCCGAGATCCGCTCAGTGACCGACCGACTGGGAGAAAGCGTTCACGATCACGACTCCGGTGATGATGAATCCCAAGCCGATCACGGCGGGAAGATCCAGGGATTGCCGGAAGACGAAGAAGCCGATGGTCGAGATCAGGATGATGCCCAGACCGCTCCAGATCGCATAGGCGAGGCCGACGGGAATGGTCTTGAGCGCGTGCGAGAGGAAGTAGAACGCCCCGGCGTAACACAAGGCCATGATCAAGGTCGGTACCAGCTTGCTGAACTGTTCCGATTTCTGGAGGAAGGTGGTGCCGATCACCTCAAGGCCGATCGCGATGCCGAGGGAGCCGTAAGTCATGATGGCAGGGTTCATGGTGCGGAATCCTTCGTCATGGCGATCAGTTGGTGGAACAGCGCCGAGCGCTTGGCGGGATCCGCCTCGACCTCGCCGATCAGGCTGGCCAGCCAGAGGCCGTCGGCGGCATAGCGGACGATTTGCAGCGACGGGGCGCCGTCGGTGATGCGGTGACGCTCCAGCCGCTGCTGCAACCAGTCAGCCCAGCGGTGGCGCAGCCCGGCATCTGCCAGCATCGCCATCGTGAGCGCCGCCCATGGGCTGAAACGGCCATCATCGATCAGGTCGAGCGTTTCATGGATATAGGCGCGCGTGAAGCGGCCATGAGGCTCCGGATCACCCGCCATGGCCTCCTCCAGTCCGGCATCGAAGGAGGCGAGGAGATCCTCGAAGATCGCTTCGACCAGTTCCTGCTTGGAGCGGAAATGGTGCAGCAGCCCGCCCTTGGTCACCCCGGCCGCCTCGGCCACCGCCTGAAGCGTGAGGCTTGCCACACCGTGCAGCATGCAGAGCTGGGCACCGTGGTCGAGCAGGCTGCGACGGACGACCGCCGGCTGCTTCTTGCGTTCATAGGCGTTGATCATCACTGAAAGATACCGTCCGGACGGTATTTCATCAATGGGAGCGTCGGAAGCGGATGATGTCCATACCGGCTTATTCCTGCGGCAGCAGGAGCGATAATCGATGACCACGGAAGAGCGCCAGGACCGGATCCGGCTGGATTCGTCACCGCGAAGAAGAGTGCGCCTATGAGTAGGGGCTGATTCAGGGTGCGGTGGGCGGATCGACCAGCATGACCAGCGTGTGGCCGGATCGGCCGCCGGGATGCAGGGTTACCTGTTCCAGCGCCCGTGGCCCTTCCAGGGGATGGTTGAACCTCCGCAGCCCCCCTTCCCGCTCGAGAACGCTTTGGTCGTCCCAGAGGCGGGCGAACAGGGCACTGGCGTGCAACAGCCCGTCCACCAGCGCCCTGATCTCCGGATCGGAGGGGTGCCGGGCGCCGTGGGCACGGAATTCGGCCACCAGACGCCGGGCGCGGTTCTCCCAATCATCGATGAAACGGGGCGCTTCGGGGTCGAGGAAGACGTACCGCAGCAGGTTGCGTTCGGCCTTGCCGGCACCCAGCCACGCTGCGAACAGGCGCTCTGCCGTCGGGTTCCATCCGACGGCGGTCCATAGCCGGTCGAGCAGATAGGCAGGCGCGGCGATCGTCCCCAAGGCGGCAAGCAGGGCCGGCGGCGGGCCGTCCGCCGCGCCGCTGGACGGTGCATCGGGGTCACGCTTGCGGGCGAGATCGAACAGATAGGCCCGCTCGGCCACCGTCAGGTGCAGTGCCTCGGCGACGCGAGCCAACGCCTGCGGCGATACCGAGACGTCGCGTCCCTGCTCCAGCCATGTGTACCAGGTCGGGCTGATGCCGCAGAGTTGTGCCAGCTCCTCGCGACGCAGGCCGGGCGTCCGCCGCCGCGTGGAGCCACCCCGGATGCCCGCCTCGGCAGGGCTCAGCCGCTCGCGGTGACGGCGGAGGAAGACGCCGAGGAAATGGCGGCGATCGTCGGCGGGATCCGGCGCGGCATGGCCGGAAACCGCCGCCCGGTTTGAAGCGATGGTCATCGTGGCAGCACTTATACCAGGATAACTACCCATCTTGTACCTGGTTCAAGGGGGCGCGAGGCTGGGCCGGTCAATCACGACCACGAAAGGCGGGACCCCTCCATGACCGAGAAGCATCACGGCATCGTCGTCGGCCACTACGGCCCCCGTGCCGCAAGCTATGTCACCAGTGCCGTTCATTCCGGTGGCGCCGATCTCGACCAGATCGACGCCGCCCTGCAGGGCGGTGCCGCCACCCGCATACTCGATCTCGGCTGCGGTGGCGGCCATGTCAGTTATCGCGCGGCTCGCCATGCCACCGAAGTGGTGGCAGTCGACCTGACGCCGGAGATGCTGGAGGTGGTGGCGCAAACGGCGGCGGAACGCGGCCTGACCAACATCGCCACCCGAGAAGCCGCGGCGGAGGCGCTGCCATTTGCCGATGGCCACTTCGATGTGGTGCTCTGCCGCTTCAGCGCGCACCATTGGCACGGGTTCGAGGCCGGTTTGCGCGAGGCGCGGCGCGTGCTGACCCCGCGCGGCAAAGCGATCTTCATCGACGTCGTCTCCCCGGCCCCGGCCCTGCTCGACACCCACCTGCAGGTGGTGGAGACTTTGCGCGACCCGTCCCATGTCCGCAATTACACGACGGCGGAATGGACCGCCGCGCTGGCACGCGCCGGGTTCGCCGTCACCTCCTTGACGCCGCGGCGCCTGCGCATGGAGTTCGCGGTGTGGACGGCCCGCACCCGGACCAACGACCTCCATGCCGAGGCCATCCGCTCACTTCAGAAGAGCGCCGCTGCCGAGGTGAAACGCCATTTCGAGATCGAAGATGACGGCAGTTTCCTGCTCGACACCATAACCATAGAGGCGGAGGCTGCCTGACACGCCCTTCCAGACGAGCCTCAGCAGGCGGCGGGCATGGCGTGTTCTCGCCGCGCGAGGAGGCCGCTGGCCAAGTCGCGCGGTCTACAACGCCCGCGACCGCGCGCCGCTTCGCATACGGATTTCCCTGGACGTGCGGGCACCGATGCGGCGTGCCCGGCTTGCGTCCTCGCCCCCCTCGCGGGCGGCTCCGCAGGCATAGGACAAAACCAGCCTGCGGCGAACCTTGAAAAAGAAAGGGCGCCATCTCCATGGCGGAGCGGCGCCCTTTCGAAAACGCTTTAGAACGGGATCTCGTCGTCGAGATCCTCGTGGCGAGGCGGAGCTCCACCACCACTGCGACCTCCTGACGACCCGCCGCCGTAACCGCCGCCGCCATACCCGCCGGCACCGCCACCGCCGCCACGCGATTCGTAGCCGCCACCGCCGCTGCCACCGCCGCTGCCACCGCCGCCATAGCTGCCGCCGCCGCCGTCTTCGCGGGCGCCGCCCATGAAGTCGATCTCGGCGACGCGGACCGCCAGGCCGGAGCCGCGGGTGCCGTCGCGCTTCTCATACTCGCGCATCGTCAGCTCGCCTGAAACGACGACGCCCTTGCCCTTGGTGAGGTGCGGAGCAAGCGACTCGGCCCGCCGTCCCCAGATCGAGCAATCAACCCATTGGGTGGTCTTGCGGTCGCCGAAGCCGACGTCGTTTGCGACGCGGAAGCCTAGCACCTTCTCGCCGCTCTGGGTGGTGCGCAATTCGCCGTCCGCGCCCAAGCGTCCCGTAAACGTCCATACATTCATCGCTCGTTGCTCCTCAGCGCGAGTGTCCCAGCATCCGTGCCGACCCGTAAGGATGCCCGGCGGAGGCATCCAGATGCCGAGGGTTCCCTTGTCGCAGGGCCGGCTCATTGCGTTGCGACCATCCCCGGTCGGCGCACCCAACAAGCACGCCCGGCCGGCGATGGTCAACCGCCGTTGGACCTGTTCCGGCTATCCCCGGACCGACGCGCTCGCCCCGTCGGCCCGAACCAGAACACTCCATGAACAAATATAGCAGAGAGCGGCGCCGCGGAAAATGCCTTCCTTCGTCCCGGCGCGGGATTTCCATCCGCTTGCCGGCGAATTGGCCCGTTTTCCGGCGGTCGACGCGGACGTCAGCGCAGGCGTCGGGCAGCCAGATCCAGCGCTACCTTCAACTGTGAGTGCGAGAAGGGCATGTGAACGATGCCGAGCGGATAGGTCTCGGTGATGCGCGCCAGGGTCGCATGGTCGCTGTTGCAGGAGAGATAGATCGACCGTAGCCCGTGATCGCGGTTCAACCTCCGTGCCGCAGCGATACCATCGCCGCCACCCAGCCGCACGTCCATCAGGGCAAGGTCGGGAGATTCCCGCCCGACCAGTTCCGCCGCCATCGCCTCGCTGCCGGCGATGCCACAGACGGTATGCCCGAGATCGCTCAACACGGCCGCCAAGGCTTCGGCGGCTGAATGGTCGTTCTTGACGATGATGAGGCGTAACGGCCGCCCTGGTGCGCGGGGTTTCAGAGAGCTGTCTGGCCTTGCCAGCGTGTCGATCCTGAGCATGCGACCGACCTCGGTTTATCACGCCGATTCTTGGTAAACATCCGTTCACCAATAGACCGTATGTAATAAGCCCACCTCAAATTTGCAAGCTCAATCGTTCAGCTTCTAATTCTTTTTGTGACAAGTTGCGGAGAGGTGCCAGTCGGACGCCTCGCAATTGGGTCAGCGTCCGGCGGGTCCCAGCCAGTCCACGCCTCCCGCTGATCGTGGGATGCCCTCGCCATCGGCACGATCGGCCGGGGTGCGGGAGGGCGCGGGGGCGCCGGACAGCCAGGCAGCCTGTCCTCCGGCGACAGGAAGCGGCGACGCCGACGGCAAAGGCGATGGCAATGGCGAGAGCTTTGTGGGTGCTCGTGGACGCTCCGGCGGCGGCGAAAGCTCCCTTGCCGCCGTCAATGGCGGCTGTACCACCCGGATTGCGGTCGTCGGGTCCTCGGGTTTCAAGGCGGCGGGAGCGGGAGGCGGTGCTTCCGGTGGCGGAATCATCGGTTCCGCCGGCGACGGGCGGCGCAGGCGCGGCGAGTCGGCCGCTCCAAGCCATGAGGGGCGTTCGTCATCGGACAGCGGTCCGGTCCGGGTGTCGAGGCGCCTGGCCTGTTCTCGAATTTCCAGAAGGGTGGCGACGGCAGACTGCAGCACCGACGCCAGCGCGACGGGGTCGGTCATATCGTCCGGGCTCAAGGCGGCGAACCGGTCGCGCACCTCCTCGACGGCTCGTTCCACGCCCTCCCGCAGGACACCGGCTTCCTGCGCCAACCGCTCGAGGTCCTCGCGCAAGGCCGAAATCTCGCAGGCTTGCCGCAGCTCGTGGAAACCGATTCCGGGCCCCGATCCGGAAGCTGAGCGACGATCACGCGACGAACCAAAATCGTGAGGCATGCTGCCTTACCCCGATTCCAAGCCCCTGTTCCAAGCGCCTTGCGCTATCCCTGCCCCCGGCCATCGCCAGGCTGCCATCATGCCCGCGTATGGCAAACCCGCAATCCGCTGGACCGTTCCGCGCCGGGAGGCCGGAAAATCGATCCCATGATCGGCAGCGAAGTCGCAATGCCCATTTCCGGTTCACTATTGCCACACCCAGCCTGAACTGACGTTTAGGCGCGTTGAAGTCGTTGGGAAACCGTTTGCGCGAGATGGCCGCTTGTACTATTTTTTCGGCCCCGGGGGAAAGGATTCCTTGCGATCCCACGTCGGCGCGGCCTCCCCACCGCCACTTCATCTTGCCGGAATATCAAACGGTGACGATCGACCGCTCGGAACTTGAACGGCTCCTGGCCGATCGCCCGGCTGGCAATCGCAGTGCCATGCAGGCGGTGCGGGAAAGCTACGCCGATATTGGGTTGATGCGCGAACGCGGGCTTTCCTGGGCGGAGATTTCCGATCTTCTCGCCAAGCTCGGCGTGACGGCCCGCGACAACCAGCCGATTTCACCGGTTACGCTGCGGTCCGCCTATTTCCTGGTCGGAAACGAAGGCCGTGAACATGCGGCGGAACCCGGGGCCACAGCGGGCGGTATCGCGGCCGAGACGCTTGCCGCGGTCCACGAGGCGGCGCTGGCCGCGCGGCGTGAGGCCAGCGATCAAGCGGAGCCCGAGGATTCGGCGAAGCCCGTGGATGAGTCGACGGACGACGCGGCTGCTGCGGCTCCCGACGGGGTGCCAGCGCCATCGCTCACCGGCGAGATCGCCAACGAGATCGCCGCAAACGACGCGGCGCCGGATACGCGACCCGAGGAGCCCCCTGCCGAGGCTCCGGGGACGCTCATGGCGGCCGATTCGGATGCGGCACCGGACAGCAGGACGGAGACAGCGGGAGCGGCGGTCATGGCCGTTTCACCCGCCGCCCCTGGCGGAAAGCCGTCAGGTCGTACCGCGCCGCCCAATGATCGCCCGGACGATGATCGTCCAGCCCCGGCCGCGCCGACGGAGCGATACGATGCAGCGGTCGACGCCGATGGTGCGACCGAAGGCCCTGTGGCCGAACTGATCGAGGCTCCCGCACCGGAGCCTGTTTCCCAACCTGCCCCTACAGCGGCCGCGCAAAGCACCCGCTCCTTGATGTCCCACGACGAATCAACAAACGTACACTGGAAAGGCGATCGCATGCTGGGCACGATCTTCGTCCTCAATGACCGCGGCGGCGTCGGCAAGACGCTGCTGTCCCATCACCTGATGGCGACCGCCATGCTCGAAGGCCTGCAGCTCAAGGTCGTCGAGTACGAGGTGAACGAGCGTCTCGCCCGCCTGTTCGGACCGGATGTGGTCGAGCACCGCCGCATCACCCAGGACTTCATGAACATGATGGGGTCGGGGGACGGCTTCTATGAGTTCTGGGACCTGATCGGGCCGGAGCTGCAGCGCGGCGGCCGCCTCTACGACTTCGGCGGCAACATTTCCCAGTGGTTCTTCAACTGGGCCGAGGTGTCGGGTTTCGACTATTACGTCGGCGACGGCGAACGCCTCACCTTCATGGTGCCGGTGACCGTCGACCTCGCTTCGCTCTCCACCGGCATGACCACGCTGGAGCGGGTGGCGACGATCGCCCCGAAGGCCAAGCGCGTCCTGGTGGAGAATGGCTTCTCCGGCCCCTTCTCCCAGTTGGAGGATAGCCAGTATGCCCGCCGCAAGGCCGAAATGGTCGAGCGCGAGGGCCTGCAGGTCATCTCCATGCCGCCCTGCACCGCGCCGGCCTGGGCGCGGCTGACCGGACACCGGCTGGACCAGGTGGCGACGATGACCCGCGAGGATCTGGTCAAGCTCGGGATGACCCCGCCGGTCGCCTCCCGCTCGCTGATCATCATCCACGAGTGGCTGCGCAACATGCGGCTGGCGCTGTCGCCGTACCTTCACGACGCCTTCCGCCAAAGCCCGGCGGCCTCCAAGAGCCGTTGACGAGCCGATGACGGCTGCCGCCGTAGGCGGCAAGCACTGGTAAGGGGGCGCTCCGCCGGACGGTTGGGCGCCCTTTCGCTTTAAAGCCCCGCCTGGAATGCCCGCGCCGCAGAACGCCTGCGCGACAGTACGCCCACGCGGCAGTACGCTTACGCCACGGCACCCGCTGCCCCGGCTCGGTAGAGGTCCTCCTCGACGGCGTTCAGCAATCCCGCCTGCGGGTCGCCCACTTCGTGGACGAACATCGGCGGCTGTTCCGCCAACTCCCTGGCGTGGCGTTCGATCTTCCGGATTTCGGTTTCGAGGCGCTGGCGGTCGGACGACTGGCAGTCGCGGCGCCTGGCCAGACGGTCGACACGGCTCTGGAGTTCGTGAACCTCGGCATGCAAGACATAGAGGCGGTTTTCCATCCGCTCCAGGCCGCTACTCTTTTCGATGAGGTCGGGCAGGAAGTCCTTCAGCAGCATGGCGACGGGAACGGCTGCCAGTGTGATGATGGCGATGGCGATCAGGAACAGCGTCGTGCTCGACATCCGCCCGTCCAGCTCCTTCCGAACCCGGCGCCACCGCCGACAGCCGGACGCGGCGGCGGCCACGGCCCGCCGCTTTGGGAGGATCTGCGAACAATCAGCGGTCGTCAGCAAGACCTCGCCGCACCCTCCGCATCGGCGCCCCCGCTTTGCGAACCCCCATTGCCTCCATCAGTCGGATCACAGGAGCCGTTCACGCCATGGCCATGTCAGCCACCCGCTTCACCCGGTCGCTCACCGGGCCGGGACGTGGCTGGTCGGCGAGCGTGGTGAACCAGTGCTCCGGAGGGTTGCGCCCGGCGGCCCGGTTCCAGGTCAGCCCCCGCAGAACCGCTTCCGCCGCTGGGGTGGGAGGCACCGTGGGATCGAGCCGGTTGAGGACCGCCCAGATGCCGGTCCAGCAACGGCCGACCGACCAGGGATTGTAACCGCCGCCGCCAACCACCAGCAGCCGCGGCGCCAGCGGCGCCAGGGCGTCCACCGCCGCCCACAGGGCGAGGTTGGACAGTTCCAGGCGGCTCAGTGGATCTTCCGCCAGCGCATCGGCCCCGGTCTGGATCACCATGGCCTGCGGCCTGAACGCACGGGCCAGCGGCAGGATCGCCGCCTGCATCAGGTGGTCCATCTCGCTGTCGTTGAAGCCGGGCGGCACCGGCAAATTGCGGGCCATGCCGCCGGCCCGGTCCTCCGCCTTGCCGGTGTAAGGCCAGCGCCCATCCTCATGGACGGAAATTGTCAGCACCCGGTCGTCGTCTGCGAACGCCTCCTCGACGCCGTCGCCATGATGGGCATCGAGGTCGACATAGAGGACCCGCTCCAGGCCGTGGTCCAGAAGCTCGAGAATCCCCAGAACCGGCGCGTTGAAATAGCAGAAGCCGCTGGCACGGTCGCGACGGGCATGGTGGGTGCCGCTCGCCGGGGCATAGACGATGCCGGACGGGCGGTCCGCCAGGATGCGCGCCGCCTGGATGGCGGAGCCGCTGCTGTGCGCCGGCCGCCGGTACATCTCGGCAAATACCGGATTCTCGAGCTTGCCCAGATTGTGCCTTGCCGCGACCGCCTCGTCGACACGCTGTTCCGCCTCCGCCCGCTTCAGGGCGGCGATGTAATCGGCGGTGTGGAAGCGCAACAGCTCCCGTTCGCTGGCGACGTGGGTGTCCAGATAGATCTCCTCGGGAAGCCAGCCCATGGCACGGCTGAGGTCGATCACGGTCGAGACGCGCGGAATCGCCAGGGGATGCTTCGGCCCGTAGGTCGAGCCGCGGTAGATCTCGCCGCCGATGAACAGGGGCCTGTCGAGGTGATGGGGGTGGGTCAGGGGCGTGGTCTCCGGTGTCCCGCCTGTAACTAGGCGCGGGCGGGCGCCGGTCAAGTGATGCCGCGGCCGATGCGTCGAGAGGGATGCTTGCGGTCACGGATGGTCAGCGCCTATAGTCGCCGCCTTCACTGGGGGGAGCCGACGGGCGGCTGAGAGGTCCCAAAGCGGGACGACCCCTGGAACCTGATCCGGTTCATGCCGGCGTAGGGATCAGTGATGGACCATACCGACCGCCACCGCTGCCGCTCCGTCCCCTCTGTTCGCAAGCTTCGGCGATGACCCCGCTGTCGGTCACCATCGAAGGGGCGCGGCTGACCTATGGCGGCGTGCTGTTGTTCTCCGGCCTCACGCTCGACCTGCCTGCCGGGCGGACGACCTGTCTGCTGGGGCCGAGCGGCGTCGGCAAGACCACGCTGCTGCGCATCCTCGCCGGGCTGGCGGAGCCGGAGTCGCCGACCATGGTGCGGACCGGGGACGGCGCTCCCCTGGCCGGCCGGATCGCCTACATGGCGCAGCAGGATCTGCTGCTGCCCTGGATGACTGTTCTGGAAAACGTGCTGCTGGGCGACCGGCTGCGCCGTAGCCGCCCCGATGCTGCGCGGGTGGATCGTGCCCGTGTGCTGCTGTCGGACGTCGGCCTGTCCGGCCGCGAACACGAAAGACCGGCAGCGCTGTCGGGCGGCCAGCGGCAGCGGGTGGCACTCGCCCGCACGCTGATGGAGGACAAGCCGCTGGTGCTGATGGACGAGCCCTTCTCGGCGCTCGACGCCCTGACCCGGCTGCGCCTTCAGGAGACCGCCGCCGGGATGCTGGCGGGGCGCACCGTGCTGATGGTCACCCACGATCCGTTGGAAGCCCTGCGCATCGGCGACCGCTTGCATGTGATGACCGGCCGCCCCGCGGCCATGGGGCCGGCATTGGAACCGGCCGGCAGCGTGCCGCGCCGTGTCGACGACCCGGGGCTGCTGGCGCTGCAGGCGGAACTGTTGCGGCGGCTGGCGGAATGAACGCCGTGCTGCGCGCGGCGGTTACCGCCCTGGTTCTGGTTGGCGCCTGGCAGGCGCTGGTCTCCGTCACCGGCCTGCCGCGCTACCTGCTGCCCGGGCCGCTGGCGGTCGCCGATGCCATCCAACGGCAGGCACCGCTGCTGTTGAGCCATGGGCTGACCACCCTGACCGAGATCCTGGCGGGATTGGCCGCCGGAGTCGCGCTGGGGTCGGCCAGCGCGTTGGCGCTGGCGCGCTTCCGCACGGCGAGGCGTTGGCTGATGCCGCTGCTGGTGGTCAGCCAGGCGATCCCCGTCTTCGCCCTCGCGCCGCTGCTGGTGCTCTGGCTCGGTTACGGGATGGCGTCCAAGATCGCCATGGCGGTGCTGGTCATCTACTTCCCGGTGACCACCGCCCTGTTCGACGGGCTGCGGCGCACCGAGCCCGGCTGGCTCGACCTTGCCCGCACCATGGGAGCATCGCCGGCGGCCATCCTGTGGACGATCCGCCTCCCCGCCGCCCTGCCGGCCTTCTGGTCGGGCGTACGGGTCGCCGCCGCGGTGGCGCCGATCGGCGCCGTCATCGGGGAATGGGTCGGGTCGTCGTCGGGCCTCGGCTACCTGATGCTGCACGCCAACGCCCGGATGCAGATCGATCTCCTGTTCGCGGCGGTGCTGGTGCTCGGGCTGTTCGCGGTGGGGCTCTATGCCGCCGTCGATGCCTTGGCCCGCCGGGCGCTGCCCTGGCAATCCGACACGCAACCCGCTGAAGACGCCATTCCATGAAAGGGGAACCCTCCCGATGAGACGCCTGTTTGCCGCCGGCCTGCTGGCCGCGAGCCTGATGACCTCCCTGCCCGCACTGGCGCAGGACAAGCTGACCGTCATGCTGGACTGGTTCGTGAATCCAGACCATGCACCGCTGGTGGTCGCGCTGGAGAAGGGCTTTTTCAAGGACGCCGGGCTGGACGTGACGCTGACTGCGCCCGCCGACCCCAACGACCCGCCGAAGCTGGTCGCCGCCGGACAGGCCGACATCGCCGTCTCCTATCAGCCACAGTTGATCCTGCAGGTGGCTGAAGGACTGCCGCTGGTCCGGATCGGGACGCTGGTCTCCACGCCCCTGAACTCGGTGGTCGTCCTGCGCGACGGCCCGGTGAAGACGCTGAAGGACCTGAAGGGCCGCAAGGTCGGGTTCTCGATCGCCGGGTTCGAGGATGCGCTGCTCGGCGCCATGCTGGAAAAGCAGGGGCTGAGCCTGAAGGATGTCGAACTGGTCAACGTCAACTTCTCGCTGTCGCCCTCGCTGCTGTCGGGACAGGTCGACGCCGTCGTCGGAGCCTTCCGGAATTTCGAGCTGAACCAGATGGCCATCGAGGAGCGTCCCGGCCGTGCCTTCTATCCTGAGGAGGAGGGGGTTCCGCCCTATGACGAGCTGGTCCTGGTCGCCAAGGCCGACAAGACCGCCGATCCCCGTTTCCGGCGCTTCCTGGCGGCGGTGGAGCGGGCGACGCTGTACATCCTCAATCATCCGGAAGAGGCGCAGGCCGCCTTCGTGAAGGATCGGCCGGAATTGAACGACGAGCTGAACCGGCGCGCCTGGGCCGATACCCTGCCCCGCTTTTCCCACAGCCCGGCGGCCCTCGACGTCGAGCGCTACGCCCGCTTCGCCGAGTTCCTGAAGGCGCGCGGGCTGATCAAGGCGGTGGGGCCGGTGGAGCGCTACGCCGTCGTGGTGAAGTAGGGGCTCGACGCACCGTTGCCATCCGGCGCGGCGACGCGTTACCTAGGGGGAAACCACCCCGCCAAGCCGGGGATAACACAGCGAGGGGAGCGCGGGCATGCCGATCAAGACCATCCTGCTGCACATGGCCAATGACGACGCCCACGCCAGCCGCCTTGCCGTTGCGGCAGCGTTGGCCAAGCGGTTCTCCGCTCATCTCCACGCGCTTTACATCGCGACGCCGGTGTCGATGCCGGCGGGTGCGACCGGCCGTGCCGCCTCCTACGGCTTCATGGCCGAGGCGACCGCCATCGCCCACGAGAACGCCGAGAAGATCGAACGCGAGGTGCGCCAGGCGCTCGAAGGCCTTCCCTACGATTGGGAAGTCGAGGAGGGCGACCATGTGGACCTGCTTGCGGAGCGCGCGTCCTACGCCGACCTCGTGGTCGTGGCACAGTCGGCGGCCGTGCGTGCCGGCGAACGGGTGTCGCTGCACCATATCCCGGACCGCCTGCCGCTGGAAACCGCGACACCGGTTCTGGTGCTGCCGCCGACGCAGTCCGCCACCGCTCCCATCGGCCGGTACGCGCTGATCGCCTGGAAGAACAGCCGCGAATCCGCCCGCGCGGTGCGGGCCGCCATGCCCTTCCTGCAGACCGCGGAGTCCGTCACCGTGCTCACGGTCGATCCGCCCGGCCAGCACAGCCATCATGCCGCGGCGCTCGCCGACTGGCTGCACCGTCACGGCATTCCCGCCCGCCCGCAGTCCGTGCTGGCGACCGGAAACGATGCCGGCGACATGATCCTGTCCTGCTGCGCGGACCAGGGCGCCGACCTGCTGGTGATGGGTGCCTATGGCCACTCCCGGCTGCGCGAACTGGTCCTCGGCGGTGCCACGCGCAAGGTATTGGAAGATTTGACCCTGCCGGCGCTGATGGCGCATTGACGCGGCAACCGCCCTCACTCGATTCCGCGTCCAGCGTCCCGGGCAGGCTCCTCAGCCGAACAGGTGCCTGCGCAGGTCCTGCCAGCTCTCCCGATCCGGAGCCAGCAGGATGCTGCCGTTGAGCAGGCCGGGCCGGTAGGGCGTTCCGTCGATCAGCGCGGAATGGCCTCCGGCCTCCGCATGCATCAGCACGCCGGCGGCATGATCCCACGGCATCAGCCGGTGATAGAGCGAGTAATGGGCGCGCCCGTCCAGCAGCCTCAGATACTCCTGGGCGGCGCTGGACAGGCAGACACGCTCTCCGAGACCGGCTCCGCGCTCTTCCAATTGCCGGCCCAGTTCTTCGGCACAGAAGCGGGTGGACAAGGCGCCGACCATCCGTGGCAGCGGCACGGCCGGCGCGACATGGACGCGGCGGCCGTCCAGCCATGCCCCTTCCCCCTTCACCGCGGTCGCCATGCGCCCGTCGATGGGATCGTGGATCCAGCCTGCGACCGTTTCTCCCCGGCGCGCCAAGGCAACGATCACCGCGAACATGGGGCGGCCCTGGGCGAAGTTGATGGTGCCATCGACCGGATCGATGATCCAGACCGGCTCGTCACCATGTATACGGTCCAGCACCCGCTCGTCTTCCGAGGCCGCTTCCTCGCCGATCACCCTGCTGCCGGGCAACAGGGCCTGCAACGCCGGGGTCAGCGCCCGTTCGGCCGCTTCGTCCGCCAAGGTGACAAGATCGGTCGGGCCGGTCTTCTGCCGGATGCCCGAGGCGTCGAGCGTCCGGAAATGGGGCAGGATTTCCGTACGGGCGACAGAACGGATCAGGTCGGAAACCCGATCAATCCCGGGCATCGTGAAATCGCGAACGGACGGAGCCGTCATCGAAGGAACCTCATTCTTGTTGGATCCTGGCCGGTCAGCGTGTCGACGGCTGCCTTCGGGGCGATTTTCCCGGCGCCGTGTCGAGTTTCAGGGTCGGATCGCCACCGGATGGGTTGGTCAGCAGGACCTTCCCATCCAGTCCGCTGTCCTTCAGCGCCTTGGTCAAGGCATCCAGGGTCGCCCGGTCGGCCTTGGCGGTGGCTTCGGTTTTGGCCGGGTCGGTCGGGGGGACGGGGCCGCCGACCGCCGGCTCGCGTGGCGCATGGGGGTCGGCAGGCGGCGGCGGGATTGGCGGTCCGCCCGCCTGCTTTTCCGGCTCCGGCGGCGGTGGCGGCGGTTGCCACAGGCGGAAGCAGTCGGTGAAGGCCGCCTGCTTGCACTCCTTCAGCAGGTCGACGGCATCGGGAGCCACCACCACCGGCATATCGGGAGCCACCGGCAAAGGCTCCGGCGGAGGCGGCAGGGGATCCTCGGGGGGAAAATCCGGCTCTTCGACATAGCCGGGCGGCAGGGCCGCACCATCGGCCGCAGCTTCAGCCGGGGCCGGAGCGGTCACGGCCAGCATGGCCGTCAACAACAGCCAAAGGCGGTTGCTGTTTATCCGACGAGGGCGGAGCGGGGAACGGGGCACGACGAAACCAAGCGGATGGCAGTTGGTCCATTATGGACCGCCACCCTCTGCATCGCCACCAATCAAGACTGTGTCATCCGACCGCAACAAGGCGACGGTCTCAAGCGGCTGCCCGATGGACGGGACCGGTCCCCTGCGAGAAACCGGCACCACGATGGGTGTCGCCATATCCCCAGGCCGACAGCTCACGGCAAATGGCGGCGATCTTTTCCGCCTCGCTGGCGTTCGATTCACTGGCCGCAGCGGCGTTGATCAGGCGCATCAACGTCTTCCGCCCTTCGGGCGACCGCGACAGCTCCTGAAGCCGCAACAGGGCCGCACCGGGGGGCAGTTTCTCCTGTCGGGCAACCAGGGTTACCTGATCGGCGAGGAAAGCCGTAATCGAAAAGCAAGATGGGTCAGTTTGCAACCGCATTGGCAGTCCTCCTCCTGGGGAGCGCCATCGCTCCTTTCCCATCATCGGAGTCCAACGGGGAAATGGCCACCCGGCATTCGGCTTAAGACCGGAGTGGGGTGTAACAGGTCATAGCCTGTGGTTGCACCCCACTCCCTTCGGCAGGGCCGGTTAGAGTCCGTCTGATGCTTCTTGAAGCACTGGACGGACTCTGAGCTTTTGGTTTTCCGTGTGATCGTTTCAAGCGATACCGCTTGAAACGATCACACTCTACCGCGCCGCCTGTTGCCGGTCGGCTGCCTGGAACCGCTTCTCGAACCGTGCCAGGTCGGCGGGATCAATGGCAACGTGCAGGTGTGCCCGTTCGTCGTCGTCACGGCGGTCCAGGACCTCGCCCTTGGCGTAGAGCCAGGCGAGCGCCGCGCCGTCATCCAATCCGACGGTCAGATCCACGACCTGCCGGTGGGCGTTCATCCGCTCATCCAGCAGACGGTCGAGATCGTCGATCCCTTCCCCTGACAGCGCGGACACCGCCACGGCCCGAGGGTTGCGGCCGGTCTGGACCAGGACCGCCGCGCGGCTATCGCCATCGAGCGCGTCGATCTTGTTCAGCACCTCGATCACGCGGTCGTCCGACTCCGGATCGATCCCCATGTCGGAGAGAACCTCGTGCACGTCCGCCTTCTGCGCCTCGCTGTCGATATGGGCGATGTCGCGCACATGGAGGATGATGTCCGCAGCGTCCACCTCCTCCAATGTTGCCCGGAAGGCGGCAACGAGGCCGTGCGGCAGGTCGGAGATGAAGCCGACGGTATCCGACAGGATCACCTTGCGCCCCGACGGCAGGGTGACCTGCCGCATGGTCGGGTCGAGCGTGGCGAACAGCAGGTCCTTGGCGAAGACGCCTGCGTTCGCCAGCCGGTTGAACAGCGTCGACTTGCCGGCATTGGTGTAGCCGACCAGCGCCACCACCGGGTAGGGAACCTTGGCGCGCGCCTTGCGGTGCAGGCCGCGGGTGCGCCGCACCTCTTCCAACTCCTTCTTGATCTTGATGATGCGGTCGCCGATCATGCGGCGGTCCATCTCAAGCTGCGACTCACCGGGGCCGCCCAGGAAGCCGAAGCCGCCACGCTGGCGCTCCAGGTGAGTCCAGGAGCGCACCAGCCGCGACTTCTGGTAGGTCAGGGATGCCAGTTCGACCTGGAGCATGCCCTCCCGCGTGCGTGCGCGGGCGCCGAAGATCTCCAGGATCAGGCCGGTGCGGTCGATGACCTTCGCGCCGAACGCCTTTTCCAGGTTGCGCTGCTGCACCGGCGACAAGGCATGGTCGATGACGACGAGGGTCGCCTCGCTCTCCTCCACCCTTTCCGCCAGAGCCTCCACCGTGCCCGATCCGAGCAGGGTCGATGGCTGCGGCCGGTTCACCTTGGCGCATTCGCCGTGGACGACCTCCAGGTCGATCGCCTGGGCAAGGCCGATGGCTTCCTCCAGCCGTGATTCGGGAGGACGCATTTCCCCGTCCGCCTCGCTGCGGAGGACGGGGTGGACCACGATGGCCCGCGCGGCGCCCAGGGGGGCCGCGCCTTCGCCATTGGTCAAGGGATCAGACGCTTTCACCTTCCTTGGGCGGCTCGAACAGTTGAATGGGATGCGCCGGCATGACCGTCGAAATCGCGTGCTTGTAGACGAGCTGGGAATGCGCGTCGCGCCGCAAAAGAACCGAGAAGTTGTCGAACCAAGTAATGATACCCTGAAGTTTCACGCCGTTCACGAGAAAGACGGTAACGGGAGTCTTGTTCTTCCGGACGTGATTGAGAAACACGTCCTGCACGTTTTGGCTTTTTTCAGACATTTATCATGCCCCCTTCTTCAATGTTCTTGGGACCCCTTGTCTTTAGGCGGTCCGCTCCCCGTTTACGGTGCAGGTTTGGTGCGCGTGGGTACCGTCTCGACAGCCGTGTTGAGGGATATGGTATCACCATCCCCGTCCACCAAGCCATACACGACGCTGTGCAGCGCCGTGCAGTCGGTGTGGCGATGGGCGGGGGGGAAACGGTCGAAGCCGCTCCCCTCGCCGAGCCCTATTAGCACCGGAACAAGCCCGGCGCCATGGGCGCATTCCATGTCGATGTCAGCGTCGCCGAGAAACCAGACGTCCGGTCCCGGCTCCAGCCCGGCGGGTTCCAGCGCCATCCGCACCGGGGCATGGTGTGGCTTGTCGAACTCGGCATCCTGGGCGCCGACCAGCCTGCCGAAGTAACGCGTCCATCCCAGCGCCTCGGCCTCGGCCCTCAGGAACTTGCCGTTCTTGTTGGACACCACGGCCTGATAGACACCGCGGTCATGGAAATGGCGAAGCAGCACCTCCGCACCCGGCAGAGGCTTGAGCCCTTCCAGATGGTGTGCCGCGAAATAGCCGTAGAACAGGTCGCGGGCTTCGGTCCAGCGTTCGCCGAAGATGCGCGGAAAGCTGTCGCGCAGGGACTGCTTGATCCGCTCGCGCGCCTCCTCGGCGCTCCAGGGCGGCAGCCCGAACGACACCAGCGCGTGGTTCAGCGCCTCACGCACGGTATCCCAGTTGCTGACAAGGGTATTGTCCCAGTCGTAGATGACGGCGCGCGGCAGGGTTATGCGGGCGGACAAGGGAAATATCTCTCGCTGGTTTTTCGGTCTGGCGGGTCGCTGCTCCTGGCCGGCGCCATCGCCTACAGGTGATGGCATCCGGAAGGGACAATGCGATTGCGGTTTCCGGCCCCGCCCGGTCCGGCAGGCCAAGCTGGGGGACGTGCCCGCCCCCCGCCGCTCACTCGATGAACATCTTTCCCTTCTCGCTGCCATGGACACCGAGCGATTTCAGCTTGCGGTGCAGGGCCGAGCGCTCCATGCCGACGAAAGACGCGGTGCGGGAGATGTTGCCGCCGAAACGGGTGACCTGCGCCAGCAGGTATTCGCGCTCGAACACCTCGCGGGCCTCCCGCAGCGGCAGGCCCATGATCTCGCCGCCCTTGTCCCACTTCAGAACCGTCGGGGTGATGGCGCCGATCTCGGGCGGAAGCGTGTCGGCGCGGATCGGCTCCTTGGGGTCGCCATGGGCCATGATCAGCAGCCAGTCCACGACGTTGCGGAGCTGGCGCACGTTGCCCGGCCAGTCATAGGCCTGAAGGGCTGCCATCGCGTCCTCGCCGAACTCGCGGATCGGCAGGCCGGAGGCCTCGGCGGAGCGCTGCATGAAATGACGGGCCAGGACCGGGATGTCCTCGCGCCGTTCGGCCAGCGACGGCACGCGGATCGGTACCACCGACAGGCGGTAGAACAGATCCTGGCGGAACCGCCCCTGCTCGATCTCCGCCTGGAGGTCGCGGTTGGAGGTGGCGATCACACGGACGTCGACCTCGACGCGCTGGCCGCCGCCGACCCGCTCGAACACCTGCTCCTGCAGGGCGCGGACGATCTTGCCCTGGGTTTCCAGCGGCATGTCCGCGACCTCGTCGAGCAGCAGCGTGCCGCCGTGGGCCTGTTCGAAGGTACCGATCTTGCGACCTGGACCGTCGACGCCGGCCTCCGTGCCGAACAGCTCCATCTCCAGCCGCTCGGGCCGCATGGTGGCGCAGTTCAGCCCGACGAACGGGCCGCCCGACCGGCGCGAGCGGGCGTGGATCATCCGCGCCACCACCTCCTTGCCGGCACCCGGCGGGCCGGAGATCAGCACGCGGCTGCCCGTGGGGGCGACCTTCTCGACCGACTGGCGGACCTGGTTGATCGCCGACGACCGGCCGATCAGTTCGGCCTCGCCGCCGGCGCGCAGCTTCAGTTCCTGGTTCTCGCGCTTCAGCCGCGCGGCCTCGATGGCGCGTTCCACCATCAGCAGCAGTCGGTCGGCCTTGAACGGCTTCTCGATGAAGTCGTAGGCCCCGACCTTGATCGCCTGGACGGCGGTCTCGATGTTGCCGTGGCCGGAGATCATGATCACCGGAAGGTTGCCATGGTCCCGCATCAGCTGTTCCAGGATCTGCAGGCCGTCGAGCCGGCTGCCCTGGAGCCAGATGTCGAGCACGACGAGGCTGGGACGGCGCGCCGCCACCTGGGCGAACGCCTGGTCGGCATCCGCGGCCTCGCGGGTCTTGATGCCTTCATCGTTCAGGATGCCGGCGATCAGCATCCGGATGTCAGCTTCGTCGTCGACGATCAGAATGTCATGCGCCATGGGCTTCGTGCCTCATCTCTCCGCCGGTCTCCGCCGGCCTGTCGTCACGGCCGCCCGCCTCGCTCGGGGCCGCAACCGGGTGTGGAATGACCAGGGTCACGCGTGCCCCGGGACCGCTTCCGCGGTCCTCCAGGGTCAACTGCCCGCCGTGGTCCTCCATGATCTTCTTGACGATGGCCAGCCCGAGGCCGGTGCCCTTGGCCCGGGTCGTCACATAAGGTTCGGTCAGCCGGTCGCGCTGCTCGCCGTCCGGCAGGCCCTTGCCGTTGTCCTCGATGGTGACCGCCACCTTCTCACCGTCGTCCTCGACCGCGATCGTCACCTCGCCGGGCGGCAGTTCCCCGCCATCGGACGGCTGCCCGCGGCCTTCGATGGCATCCGCCGCGTTCTGAAGCAGGTTGGTCAGCGCCTGGGAGATCTGCCGGCTGTCGCAGGCGATCGTCAGGGGACCCGACGGCAGGCGGGTATCGAAACGGATGCGGCCGCTGTGCGCGCTCGACTGCAGGAACACCGCCTGGCGCACGAGGTCGTTCAGGTTGACCGGCTTCATCACCGGCTGCGGCATGCGCGCAAAGGCCGAGAACTCGTCCACCATGCGCCTGATGTCGTCCACCTGCCGCACGATGGTGTCGGTGCACATGGTGAAGACCTCGGTATCGCTGGAGATCTCCTTCAGGTACTTGCGGCGGAGCCGCTCGGCCGAAAGCTGGATCGGCGTCAGCGGATTCTTGATCTCGTGGGCGATGCGGCGGGCGACGTCGGCCCAGGCCGCCTTGCGCTGGGCCGACACCAGCTCGGTGATGTCGTCGAAGGTGACGACGTAGCCGTGCACCTCGCCGCGCCGGACCTCGGCGGCGATGCGCACCAGCAGGGTCAGGGTCGGCTTGCCGGTGCGGCGGATCTGGATCTGGTCCTGGACGACGCGGCCCGGCCTCTTCGGCGCGTTTTCCAGCAGGTCGCCCATGTCCGGCAGCAGTTCCACCAACGGCATGCCGACGAGACGGTCGGGGTCGTCCTCTCCCAGCAGGCGGGCGGCCGACAGGTTGGGCAGGTTGATGATGCCGTCGGCATCCAGCCCGAGCACGCCGGCCGACACGCCGGACAGCACGGTCTCGGTGAAGCGGCGGCGCTCGTCGAGCAGCCGGTTGGTCGACAGCAGCTCCTTGCGCTGCCCTTCGATCTCGGTCGTCATGCGGTTGAAGGCGCGCGACAGCAGGACGAACTCGTCCTCGCCCGGAGGCTCGGACACGCGCACGGTCAGGTCGCCGGCACGCACCCGCTCGGCGGCGCCGATCAGCGCGCTGATCGGACGGACCAGCCGCGTGGCGAAGTTCAGCCCGGCCCAGACCGCCGCCAGCAGCAGCAGCATCGCCACGACCAGGAAGATCAGCGTGAAGGTGACCTGCAGGCTGCCACGCTGGTTCTCCAGTGCCCGGTATTCCTTCACCGCTCCTTCGGCCGAGGCCATGTGCTGCAGCACCCGCGGCTCAACCATGCGCCCGACATAGAGGAAGGTGTCGGACACGCGGTCCAGGCTGACCAGGGCACGGACGCGGTCGTCGGACTGGTTGACGATCAGCGCCACCTCGCCGTTGCGCGCCTGCTGGAGCTTGTCCTCCGAGATCGGCTCGAACTCGAGGGTGAAGGTGTAGCCGGTGCGGGCGATGATGGCGCCGGTGCTGCCGTTGAAGACGATCGCCTCCGACAGCGCGCGCAGCATGGCCTGGGTGGCCACCACCTGCTCGAACCGCTCGGGATCGCTCGACAGCCGCGCTTCCTGCGACAGGTCGTTGGCCATGGCGAGCGCATCGGCGCGGATGTTCTGCTGGTGCTCGTGCAGATAGGCGCTGGCGACCACCAGGGATTCGTTGACCGCCGTGCGCACGCGGTCGCTGAACCAGCTCTGCACCCCGACATAGAAGAAGATGGTCGAGAAGACGGTCATGATGATGGCGGGAGCCACCGCCAGAACACTGAAAACCAGCACCAGGCGGGTGTGCAGGCGCGACCCCGCCAGGCCACGCCGCCGCCCGATGAGGATGGTCACGATCCGCCGGGCGATCAGCACGCCCAGCGTCAGCAGGATGGCGAGGTCCAGCGTCAGCAGCAGCGTCACCGTCCGCGGGTTCGCCTGCCCGAACGGCGCGCTCTCGGTCATCGCGGCATAGGTGGCGAAGCCGGCCGCGAGCGCGGCGAGCGACAGCGCGAGGGCCAGGCGCTTGGAAAGCCCGGTCCGCCGTGACCACTGGAGCAATTTCTGCCACGCCGGCGCTTGGCCGGGTGAAGGGTTTTCGGAAGTCGAAGGCATGTTCCGGCGCCAATCTGTTGCCGGAAAGATACACTTCTGTTGCGCCCCTGCCAAGCCGCAATGAATCTGTCTTTCGGACAGTGCCTTTTCCCCAGGCTCGCCGAAAGCCGGCGATAACCGCCGAGGGGCGGCGGCCTGTCACAATTAAGACACGGCCGCCGCCCCTCGGGGCCGCATGAGGGACGCCGGCTAGTGCTATTTGATCCCGCGCATCACCTGGATGTCGAGGTCGCGGATCTTCTTGCGCAACGTGTTGCGGTTCAGGCCCAGAAGCTGCGCGGCCTTGATCTGGTTGCCGCGGGTGGCCGACAGGCTGAGCGAGATCAGCGGCCGCTCGATCTCCCGCAGAACGCGGTCGTAGAGGCCGTTGGAGGGCATGCCGTCCTTGTGGGCGGCGAAATAATCCTTCAGATGCCGCTCCACGGCGGAGGACAGCCCTTCACCCTGCGGCTCTTCCACCGGCTGGGCCGCCGGCGTGGCATCCGCCAGTTCGGCTTCGATGACGTCGAGCCCGATGACCTCCTGCGAATAGAGGGCGGCCAGACGCCGGACGAGGTTCTCCAGCTCGCGGACATTGCCCGGCCAGCGGTAGCGCTTCAGGCGATCCATCGCCGCCTGGTCGATGCTCTTGGCGGGCAGCCCCTGACTGATGCCGAGGTTCAGGAAATGCCTGACCAGCAGCGGAATGTCCTCCGTCCGCTCGCGCAGTGGCGGCAGGCGGATGGGAACCACGCAAAGCCGGTAGAACAGATCCTCGCGGAACAGCCCCTGGCGGATCAGCGTCCGCAGGTCGCGGTGGGTAGCGGCGATGATGCGCACATCGGTCTTGATCGAGGTGCGCCCGCCGACCGTGGTGTATTCGCCCTCCTGCAGCACCCGCAGCAGCCGCGTCTGGGCGTCGAGCGGCATGTCGCCGATCTCGTCCAGGAACAGGGTGCCGCCCTGCGCCTGCTCGAAGCGGCCGGTGGACCGGTTTGTGGCGCCGGTGAAGGCCCCCTTCTCGTGGCCGAACAACTCGGATTCGATCAGCTCGCGCGGGATCGCCGCCATGTTGATGGCGACGAACGCTCCGTTGCGCCGCTTGCCGTAGTCGTGCAGGGCACGGGCCACCAGCTCCTTGCCGGTACCGGACTCGCCGGTGATCATCACCGTCAGGTCGGTGCCCATCAGGCGCGCCAGCACCCGGTAGATTTCCTGCATGGCCGGCGAGCGGCCGATCAGCGGAAGCTGCTCCTCCCCTTCGGCCATCTCGCCCGGCATGGCGACCGGCGGGGTGTTGGCGTTCAGCGCCCGCTCCACCACCGATACCAGTTCCTTCAGGTCGAAGGGCTTGGGCAGGTACTCGAAGGCGCCTCGCTCCGCCGCCTTGACGGCGGTGATCAACGTGTTCTGCGCACTCATGACGATGACGCGCAGCTCCGGCCGGAGCTTCTTGATGCGCGGGATCAGGTCGAGACCGTTCTCGTCCGGCATCACCACGTCGGTGATGACGAGGTCCCCCTGCCCGTCCGCCACCCAACGCCACAGCGTCGCGGCGTTTCCGGTGGTGCGGACCTCATGCCCGAGGCGGGCGAGCGCTTGCGTCAGAACGGTGCGGATGGCGCGATCGTCATCCGCGACGAGAATGGTCGCCGCGCTCATCAACGACTCCCCCGGCCGCCTCTGGTTTGCAGGCCAGTTCCGGACATCTTCGAGTCCTCGTGGACCCTTGAGTCATCCTGTTTCGAATCATCGTACATCGGCAGCGACACCTTGAAGACGGTTCGGCGAGGCTGGCTGTCGAACTCGATGGTTCCACCATGATCGCCGATAAGCTTGGCCACCAATGCAAGACCAAGGCCAGTTCCATTCACCTTGCTCGTTACGAACGGATCGAACAGGTTGGACTGCAGATCCTCCGGAATCCCGTCGCCGTTATCCTGTACCGTCACCAGCAACGGCAGGTGCCGGCGCACGTCCCGGCCCGGCAGCGCCATGCGCACACCATGCTGGTAGGAAGTGGTCAGCGTGATCTCGCCGCCTGTTTCTGGGGCAGCCTCTGCCGCATTTTTCACCAGATTCAGGAAAACCTGCACAAGTTGGTCGCGATTGCCGTAAACAGAAGGCAGTGACGGGTCATACCGCTCGATAAAGCGTATTTTTCGGGCAAAGCCGCTCTGGGCGGCCTTGCGGACATGCTCCAGCACCGTGTGGATGTTGACGGCGGCGCGCTCCAGCGGCCGCTCGTCGGAAAACACCTCCATCCGGTTGACCAGCGCCACGATGCGGTCGGCCTCGTCGCAGATCAGCCGGGTCAGCATGCGGTCCTGATCGCTGGCGTTCTCCTCCAGCAACTGCGCGGCGCCACGGATGCCGGAGAGCGGATTCTTCACCTCATGCGCCAGCATCGCCGCCATGGCGGTGACCGACCGTGCGGCATGGCGATGGGTCAGCGAATGGTCGATCTTGCGGGCGAGCGACCGCTCATGGATGGTCAGCACGACATGGTCGGCGGGATCGCCCATCGTCGCAACCTGCACGGTGACGTGATGGGGTCCGATGCGCGGGGTGTCGATGATCACCCCATCCTGGGAAACCCGGCGGCTGCCACGGCGCACCTGCTCGATCAGCCCCATCACCGGACTGTCGGCCGGCAGCAGGTCGGGCAGCGGCATGCCTTCCATGGCGTTGGCGGACAGGTCGAAGAACTCCTGCCCCTCCAGGTTCACGAACCGGATCTCGCCGGTGCCATCCACCACCAGCACCGGATCGGGCAGGCTGTTGAGCACGACCAGCGTATCGAGCCGCGGAGACCGTGCGCCGGCCGCCCGTGACCGGCCACGGGAAACAGGGGCGGTGATCGAGGCGGGTTCCATCAGGCGGCCATCCTTTCGATTGCCGGTTCATAGAAGGAGCGGATGCGCTCGCGCACCGCGTCGGGATCGCCCAGGCGGTTGACCTCCTGCCGGAACTCGTTGGAACCGCGCAGGCCGGTGGAGTACCAGGAGACGTGCTTGCGGGCGACCTTGATGCCGCCGTCGCTGCCGTAATGGCTGAGCATGCTGTCGAAATGCTCCAGGAGCGTCTCCATCTGCTCGTGCAGCGGCGGATCGGACAGCTTCTCGCCCGTGCGCAGGTAATGCATGACCTGAGACGGGAACCAGGGACGCCCATAGCTGCCGCGCCCGATCATGACGCCGTCGGCCCCGGATTCCGCCAGCGCCCGGTCCACCGCCTCGAACCCGGTGATATCGCCGTTGACCACCAGCGGGATCGATACCGCTTCCTTCACGTTGCGCACGAAGGACCAGTCGGCGGTGCCGGTGTAGAACTGCATGCGGGTGCGGCCGTGGACCGTCACCATGCGGATGCCGCATTCCTCGGCGATGCGGGCGAGCCGCGGGGCGTTGCGGTTGCCGTCGTCCCAGCCCAGCCGCATCTTCAGCGTCACCGGGATGCTCACCGCCTTCACCACCGCCTCGAGGATGCGGCCCGCCAAAGCCTCGTCCCGCATCAGCGACGACCCGGCATGGCCGTTGACGACCTTCTTGACCGGGCAGCCGAAATTGATGTCCACGACCGCGGCGCCGCGGTCCTCGTTCAGCTTCGCCGCCTCGGCCATCACCTCCGGCTCGCAGCCGGCAAGCTGCACCGCCATCGGGAATTCCTCGGGTTCGGTCTCCACCATCCGCAGCGTCTGGCGGTTCTCGCGGATCATCGCTTGGCTGGCGATCATCTCCGACACAACGAGGCCGCAGCCCGCCCGTTTGACGAGGCGGCGGAACGGCAGGTCGGACACGCCCGACATGGGCGCCAGGATCACCGGTCCGGCGAGCGTGATAGGGCCGATTTGTATGGTCATTCTCACCTGCCCGATCGATGGGCAAAACAACAAAGTGCCAACAATTTGTGCAGATTATCACGCAGGTGCAGCGCGACGCAAGGGCATAGCCCCCAGGCCGCCCATCCCTGCCCGCCGGTCAGTACCAGGTCCCCGACCCGATGAGCACGTTGGTGACGAACTTGACCCCCGGATAGGCGAGAGTCGCCAGAAGATAGACGATCAACATGGTCCGTGCCGCCGTCCGTCCCCGCACCCCGGTGCGGTACTCGGCAAGCAACAGCACGCCGATCACCACGAAGGTCGCCAGGGACAGCAGCGTCTTGTGGTCAGGGCGGAACAGCCTGCCCTGCTCGAAATACAGGACGGCCATCCCCGTGGCGAGCCCGGCGCCAAGCACCACTTCGGATGCGATCAGGAGGGCGAGCTGGAGCCGTTCGCTCTCGGCAACCGGCGGCAGGAAGCGGCTGAGCGGCGTCGGCCGCTTGGTCTTCAGGGCGCGGGTCTGGACAACCGCCGCGAACGACGCCACGGCGCTGAGCGTCAGCAGGGCATAGGTGAAGACCGACACCGCGATGTGCAGATCGATCCAGACGCCGGGCGCGTTGCCGCGCAACACCGGCGCCGGCGCATCCTCGGTCAGCGTCGCGAACAAGCACACGACCAGCAGGTAGGGCAGCAGGATCGGCGCCAGGCGCCAGGCGGTGCCATGGAACAGGCTGAGGCCGAGAAACAGCGCCATGCAGGCGGCGGTCGTCACCCACAGGGCGGTGGAGAAGCCGGTCTGCCACTGGCCGGCCACCTGCAAGATGGCCCACATGCCCGGCCCCGCCGCCGCGAGCAGCAGAGCCCCCCAGAAGGACCAGCCCCGCCCCTCCAGTCCCTGCCCCGCGATGCGGCGATAGGGATAGAAGGCCGCCGGCACCAGGGCCACCAGCGCCGTCAGGCTCAAAAGGATGTTCTGCGACATGGACCCGAATGCGCTCCCGTCTTTCCGCCGCGTCATGCCGCCCGGCGCACCGCCGGAACACATCCCGGGCGCGCGTCAAGGCTCGGCACTTGGCGGAACCACGGCAACAGGCTAGGTTCCGCGACGTGTCCGTCAAGTGGTTATCATATCCTACGGTTTGCCCCATGCCCACCTGCATCGCTCTGATCGTCGCCGGCGGCTCCGGCCAGCGCTTCGGGGCCGAACGGCCGAAGCAGTATCTCGCCCTTGCCGGCAAGCCGGTGCTTCGCCGCACGGTCGAAGCGTTCCTGCACCACCCGCAGGTCACGGCGGTGCGGGTGGTCATCGACCCGTCCTGGCGCGAGGCTTACGAGACGGCGGTCGCCGGACTTGGCCTGCCGGGGCCGGTGGCCGGCGGCGCCAGCCGCCAGGATTCAGTGCGCAACGGCCTGGAGGCCATCGCCGCCGACGGTCCGGCCGACCTCGTGCTGATCCATGACGCCGCCCGTCCGCTGGTCGACGCCGGCACCATCGATCGGGTCATCGGGGCGCTCGATACCATGGCCGGGGCCATCGCCGCAGTGCCTGTCGCCGACACGCTGAAGCGTGCCGGCGCCGGTGCCGGACCCGCGGTCGTCGCCGATACGGTCGACCGCGAGGGGCTGTGGCGGGCCCAGACGCCGCAGGGCTTCCGTTTCCCCGACATCCTGGCGGCCCACCGTGCCGCCGCCGGGCTGTCGCTGACCGACGACGCCGCCGTTGCCGAGCGTGCCGGCCTCGCCGTGGCGCTGGTGCCGGCAAAGGAGGAGAATTTCAAGGTGACCACCCCCGACGATCTCGCGCGGGCGGAGCGCAGCCTGATGTCCGCCCTGTGGGATGTGCGCACCGGCAGCGGCTTCGACGTCCACCGTTTCACGGACGGCAGCTTCGTGACGCTCTGCGGCCTGCAGGTTCCGCACGACCAGGGACTGGAGGGCCACTCCGACGCCGACGTCGGCTTGCATGCGCTGACCGATGCCATCCTCGGCGCGCTGGCGGACGGCGATATCGGCAGCCACTTCCCGCCGAGCGACCCGAAGTGGCGCGGCGCCGACAGCGCCAAATTCCTCCGCCATGCCGCCGACCTGGTCGCCGCGCGCGGCGGCGTCATCGCCCATGCCGATGTGACCATCATCTGCGAGCGCCCGAAAGTCGGCCCCCACCGCGCCGCCATGACCGAGCGCATCGCCCAAATTCTAGGCATCGGACCCGGCCGGGTCAGCGTCAAGGCCACGACGACGGAGCAACTCGGCTTCACCGGCCGGCGCGAGGGCATCGCCGCCCAGGCAGTGGCGACGGTCCGCCTTCCCGGATAATCTCTGAACCAAAGCCCCCAAGGCCGCCGAACCGGAAGAGGACCCTCATGTTTCCCCAGCCGATCAGAGACCTCGCGGCACAGACGCTCGCCGAGTACGGCTTGGCCGGCTACATGCTGGCGACGGCGGAATCCTGCACCGGCGGGCTGATCGCCGGGGCTCTGACCGACATCGCGGGCTCGTCGAAAGTCGTCGACCGCGGTTTCGTCACCTACACCAACATCGCCAAGACCGAGATGCTGGGCGTCCCGGCCAGTCTTCTGCATGCCCACGGAGCCGTCAGCCCGGAGGTCGCCGTCGCCATGGCCGTCGGCGCGCTCGCGAAGTCGCGCGCCGACGTGACGGTGGCGGTCACCGGCATCGCCGGCCCCGGCGGCGCCACCGAGACGAAGCCGGTCGGCCGCGTCTACATCGCGACCGCAGTGCGGGGCGGCGCGGCCAAGGCGAAGGAATACACCTTCCCCGGCGATCGCGACGCCGTTCGGCTGGCGACCGTCCAGGCGGCGCTGGAGCGGTTGCGGCTGGCCCGTCCAAGCGAAAGCCTGCGCTGAACGAGCGCCGGCAAGCCCATCACAGGAAAGGGAAAAGCGATGCCGACCATCAACGTCCAGTTCTTCGAAGGACGGACGACCGAGCAGAAGCGGGACTATGCCAAAGCCTTGACCGAAGCCACCGTCAAGGCGCTCGGCTGCTCGCCGGCCTCCGTCGACATCATCTTCCACGACGTGAAGAAGAGCGACTGGGCCACCGGCGGAGAGCTGTGGTCCGACAAGGGCTGAGAATGGCGCGCGCCAGCTACTACGGCTGGCGCGGCACGCCTCAAGCCGACTGCCGCGCGCCGGCCGGGCCGTAGAGCTGGGCTGCCCGCGTCTCGAATGCCTGTACCATCCGGCGCACAGCCTCGTTGAACAGCAGGCCCATGATCTTCTGCAGCATCTTCGACCGGAATTCGAAATCGACGAAGAAATCGACGCAGCAGCCGTTGGGATGGTCGCTGAAGATCCAATGATTGTTCAGGTACTGGAACGGGCCGTCGGTGTACTGCACGTCGATGCGGCAGCCGGGCTCGTTCAGCTCCACCCGTGAGGTGAAACGTTCGCGGACCATCTTGAAACCGATGATCAGGTCCGCGAACATCACGTCGCCTTCGCGCTTGCGGATACGGGCCGCCAAGCACCAGGGCAGAAACTCCGGATACTTCTCCACGTCGGCGACCAGGTCGTACATCTGCCGGGGCGTGTAGGGAAGAACCTTCTTTTCCGCGTGCGTCGGCATACCCGTACCGTATCCTTTCTTATTTCGCCTGCACCAGTTGGTGTCAGGCGGCCGCGACACCCAGCTTGCGCAGCCGGGCTTCGCGCAGCTTCTCGAAATCCGCACCCGCATGATAGGACGAGCGCGTCAGCGGCGACGAAGCCACCAGCAGGAAGCCCTTGCCGCGGCCGACGGTGGAATAACCGTCGAACTCCTCGGGAGTCACGAAACGATCCACCGCCGCATGCTTGGGCGTGGGCTGGAGATACTGCCCAATCGTCAGAAAGTCCACATCGGCGGAGCGCAGGTCGTCCATCACCTGACCGATCTCCTCCTTCGTCTCGCCCAGGCCGACCATCAGGCCGGACTTGGTGAAGATCGTCGGATCCAGTTCCTTCACCCGCGCCAGAAGCTGCAGCGAGGCGAAGTAGCGCGCACCCGGCCGGATGTTCGGATAGAGGCGCGGCACCGTTTCCAGATTGTGGTTGAAGACGTCGGGCTTGGCCTCCACCACCACCTCGACAGCGCCCTTCTTCTTCTGGAAGTCGGGGGTCAGGATCTCGATGGTCGTGCTGGGCGACGCGGCGCGGACTGCGCGGATGGTGCGGGCGAAATGCTCCGCACCGCCGTCGGCGAGGTCGTCGCGGTCGACCGAGGTGATGACGACGTGGCTGAGCTTCAGCTTGCCGACCGCTTCGGCGACATTGTCGGGCTCATGCGGGTCCAGCAGATCCGGGCGCCCGGTCTCGACGTTGCAGAAGGCGCAGCCGCGCGTGCAGATGGAGCCCAGGATCATGAAGGTGGCGTGCTTGTGCTTCCAGCACTCCCCGATGTTCGGGCAGGCGGCCTCTTCGCACACGGTGTTCAGCTTCAGCCCACGCATCAGTTGGCGGGTCTCGTTGTATTCCTGGCTCATCGGCGCCTTGACCCGGATCCAGGCCGGTTTGCGCTGGATGGGGTTGTCGGGCTTATGGGCCTTCTCGGGGTGGCGCAGCTTCTCGGTCTGGTCGACGAGGGTCATGGTCTAAAGCTCCCGATGGCCGACGCGATGCCCCGGCCCCGACAAATAGGTGCGATGAGGATGGTCAAACCCGCCATTCCGGCGGAAACAGTTCGGCCGGATAGGCCGGATCGAGCGCTTGGTCAAGCGTGAAAGGCGGCTCGACCGGGAAATGGCCGTCGGGGGTATCGGCTTCGACGGCCGCGCGCAGGCGGGCATCCGCGTAGGCGTCCGAGAAGATCTCCGTGATGTAGGGCCGGAGGCTCGGGCTGTCCTTGATCTCCCGGATCAGCTTCTTACGCTGCTCCCGGACGGTCAGCCGCCACCCACGTTCACACCGCTCGCGCAGATCGGGGCACAGCAGCCATTTCAGCAGATGGACCAGCAACACGCCCAGGCGATTGTCGATCTCGGATTTCTGGCTGCGGCCCACGCTCTCGATCTCCTCGGCGACGTTCTCCCAGTCGACCGGGGCGTTGTTCCGCTCGGCGCCGGCACGGCGAAGCTCCTGTGCCTGGGCTTGCGTCCAGGCATAGAAATCCTCGTCATACGCGGCGCTGCTGCGGTCCATGGCTCCGTCCGGAAGGGGAAAACGCCACCTCGGAAAATCCTAGTTAAAAGTGGATCGCCCGGCCATAGGCATCAAGGACCGACTCATGCATCATTTCCGACAGGGTCGGATGCGGGAACACCGCATGCATCAGTTCGGCCTCGGTCAGCTCCGACGACTTGGCGATGCCGTAGCCCTGGATCAGCTCGGTCACTTCCGCGCCGATCATGTGGGCACCCAGCATCTCGCCGGTCTTGGCGTCGAAGATGGTCTTGATCAGCCCCTCCGGCTCGCCCAGCGCGATCGCCTTGCCGTTGCCGACGAAGGGGAAGCGGCCGACCTTGACCTCGTAGCCGGCTTCCCTGGCCTTCTTCTCCGTCAGGCCGACCGAGGCGATCTGCGGGTGGGAATAGGTGCATCCGGGGATGTTGCGGACGTCCAGCGCGTGCGGGTGCTTGCCGGCGATGTGCTCGGCGACGATCACGCCCTCGTGGCTGGCCTTGTGAGCGAGCCAGGGCGCGCCGGTCACGTCGCCGATGGCGTAGACGCCCGGCTCGTCGGTCTGGCACATGCCGTTGGTCTGGATGTGGCCGCGGTCCAGCTTGACCTTGGTGTTCTCCAGGCCGAGGTTCTCGGTGTTGGGGCTGATGCCGACGGCGACGATGACGCGGTCGACCGTGATGTCCTCGGTCTTGCCGCCGGCTTCGACGGCCACGGTCACGCTGTCGGCGGCCTTGCGCAGGTTGCCGGCCTTGCCGCCGGTGATGATGCGCATGCCCTGCTTCTCGAAAGCCTTGCGGGCCATGCCGGAGATTTCCTCATCCTCCACCGGAAGGATGCGGTCCATCACCTCGACCACGGTGACCTTGGCGCCCAGCGCGTTGTAGAAGCTGGCGAACTCGATGCCGATGGCGCCCGAGCCGATGACCAGGAGCGACTTCGGCATGCGGTCCGGCGTCATCGCCTTGCGGTAGGTCCAGACCAGCTTGCCGTCATCCTCCAGCCCCGGCAGCGTGCGGGCGCGGGCACCGGTGGCGATGATGATGTGCTTGGCGCCGAAGGTGCCGACCGGAGCGTCGCCCTTGGTCACCGCCACCTGGCCCTTGCCGGCCAGCTTGGCGGAGCCCTCGATCACCGCGACCTTGTTCTTCTTCAGCAGGTGCTTGACGCCGCCGTTGAGCTGGCCGGCGACCTTGCGCGAGCGCTGGACGACCTTGTCGAGGTCGAAGGACGGGTTCTGGATGACCAGCCCGTAGTCGGCGGCGTGCTTGGCGAGGTGCAGCACCTCGGCCGAGCGCAGCAGCGCCTTGGTCGGGATGCAGCCCCAGTTCAGGCAGATGCCGCCCAGGTTCTCGCGTTCGATAACGGCGGTGTGCAGCCCGAGCTGCGCGGCGCGGATCGCCGCGACGTAACCGCCCGGCCCGCCGCCGATGACGATGACGTCGTAATTCATGTCGGCCAAGGGTGTTCTCCCCATTCAGGAGCGAGGCGTGCCGTCCTTGCCGGCGGCGAAGATGCCGTCCTCGACCCGGCACGCCTCGTCGATGATCGTCTGGTACAGGGTGGCCATGAAGTCCGGGTCGAGGCCGCAGGCTTTGCCCGCCTCGGCAGCCCGCCGCTTGACCGCTTCCACGCGGTCGGGCAGGAGGGCCGGCAGGCCCTCCTCCATCTTGACCGCCGCGACGCGGTGGACGACGGACAGGCGCCTGCCCAGCAGTGCGACGATCTCGTCGTCGATGGCGTCGATCTCGGCGCGGAGCGGGGCAAGGCGTTGCGACATCGATCCGGATCCTCGAACCGTCAGAGCAGCATCGACAGCGGATCCTCAAGCAGCTTCTTCACCGCCGCAAGGAATTCCGCACCGACGGCGCCGTCGGCGATGCGGTGGTCGAAGGTGCCGGTCAGGCTCATCACCGTGGCGACGGCGATGGCCCCGTCCTTGACCACCGGACGCTGCTCGCTGGCGCCAACCGCCAGGATGCAGGCCTGCGGCGGATTGATGATCGCGGCGAACTGCTTGACGCCCATCATCCCCAGGTTGGAGATGGAGATGGTGCCGCCTTGATACTCCTCGGGCTTCAGCGCGTTGTCGCGCGCCTTCTTGGCCAGGGCCTTCATCTCGTTGGAGATCTCGGCCAGACCCTTGGCTTCGGCCTTCTTGACGATCGGGGTGATCAGGCCGGTCGGGGTGGCGACCGCAACCGAAACGTCGGCATGCTGGTACTGGAGCGTCGCCTCGTCGGTCCAGGCGGCGTTGATCGCCGGGACCTTCTTCAGCGCCAGGGCCACCGCGCGGATGATGAAATCGTTGACCGACAGCTTGTAGGCGTCGGACCGGCCGTTCAGCTCGGCCCGGACCTTCATCAGCGCGTCGATCTCGATATCGACGGTCAGGTAGTAGTCGGGAACGGTCCGCTTCACCTCGCCCAGACGCTTGGCGATGGTCTTGCGCATGCCGCTGTTGGGCACCGCCGTGTAGGCGATGCCGAGCTTGTCGGCGAGCGCCTTGGCGTCGATCCCTTCCGGCTTGGTCGCCGGGGCCGGTGCCGCCGGAGCTGCGGCCGGAGCCGGGGCGGCGGTGGCGGTTGCCGGAGCGGCTGCCGCCTTGGCCGGACCGGCGGCCTTCGCCGCCTCGACGTCCGCCTTGACGATGCGGCCGTTCGGCCCGGTGCCCTTCACCGACTTCAGGTCCACGCCGGCCTGCTCGGCGATGCGGCGCGCCAGCGGGCTGGCGAACACGCGGTCGCCAGAGGCTGCGGGAGCCGGAGCCGCCGCCGGAGCAGCGGCGGGCGCCGGAGCGGCGGCGGGAGCTGCCGCCTGGGCCGACGGGGCGGCGGGAGCGGGGCTCGCCGCAGGAGCCGGAGTGGCGGCGCCGGCGGATGCCAGCGCGCTTTCGTCCTCGCCCTCTTCCAGCAGGATGGCGATCGGCGTGTTCACCGCAACGCCCTGGCTGCCGGCGGCGACCAGGATCTTGCCGATGCGTCCCTCGTCGACCGCTTCGACCTCCATGGTCGCCTTGTCGGTCTCGATCTCGGCGAGCACGTCGCCGGACTTCACCGTATCGCCTTCCTTCTTCAGCCACTTGGCGAGGTTGCCCTCGGTCATCGTGGGCGAGAGGGCGGGCATCAGAATCTGAACGGTCATCCTATCAGCCCTCCTCTCAACGGTAGCAGGCTTGCTTGGCGGCCTTGACGATGTCGGCGACCTGCGGCAGCGCCAGCTTTTCCAGGTTGGCGGCGTAGGGCATCGGCACGTCGACGCCCGCCACGCGGATCACCGGCGCGTCGAGATAGTCGAAGGCCTGCTCCATCATCAGCGCCGCCATCTCCGAGCCGATGCCGGCGAAGGGCCAGCCTTCCTCGACGGAGACGAGGCGGTTGGTCTTCTTGACGCTGTTGACGATGGTGGCGGTGTCGAGCGGACGGATCGAGCGCAGGTTGATGACCTCCGCCTCGATGCCTTCCTTCGCCAGCTCCTCGGCGGCGGCCAGAGCATGGCCGACCATGATCGAGAAGGCGGTGATCGTCACGTCCTTGCCCTGGCGCTCGATCTTGGCCTTGCCGATCGGCAGGACGAACTCCTCGTCGTCCGGAACCTCGAAGCTCTGGCCGTAGAGGATCTCGTTCTCGAGGAAGACGACCGGGTTCGGATCGCGGATCGCCGCCTTCAGCAGGCCCTTGGCATCGGCCGCCGACCAGGGGGAGACCACCTTCAGCCCCGGGCAGTGCGCATACCAGGAGGCGTAGCACTGCGAATGCTGGGCGGCGACGCGGGCGGCCGCGCCGTTCGGGCCGCGGAAGACGATCGGGCATCCCATCTGGCCGCCGGACATGTAGAGCGTCTTGGCGGCCGAGTTGATGATGTGGTCGATCGCCTGCATGGCGAAGTTGAAGGTCATGAACTCGACGATCGGCTTCAGGCCCTTGAAGGCCGCGCCGACGCCCAGACCGGCGAAGCCATATTCGGTGATCGGCGTGTCGATCACGCGGGCGTCGCCGAACTCCTGCAGCAGGCCCTGGGTCACCTTGTAGGCACCCTGGTACTGCGCGACCTCCTCGCCCATGACGAAGACCTTTTCGTCACGGCGCATTTCCTCGGCCATGGCGTCGCGCAGGGCCTCGCGCACCGTCTTCTTGACGGTCTTGGCGAAGAACTTGTCCTCGTCCGACTCCGGTGCTGCGGCCGGAGCGGCCGGCACCGTCGGGGCGGAAGTGGGGGCCGGGGCGGGAGCCTGCACCGCCGAAGGGGCGGCCTTGGTCTCTTCCGATGCCGGGGCGGCGTTGGTCGGGCCGGCGACGGTCGGCTTGTTGCCGCCCTCGCGCAGCGCGCTCTCGTCCTCGCCCTCTTCGAGCAGGACGGCGATCGGGGTGTTCACCGCGACGTTGTCGGTGCCCTCGGGCACCAGGATCCTGCCGACGCGGCCCTCATCGACGGCCTCGACCTCCATGGTCGCCTTGTCGGTCTCGATCTCGGCGAGCACGTCGCCGGACTTGACCGTGTCGCCTTCCTTCTTGACCCATTTCGCCAGCTTGCCCTCGGTCATGGTGGGCGACAGGGCCGGCATCAGCACTTCGATCGGCATTCCTCAACCTCCGGCGGCGCGGGGAGTCCGGTCGCCCTTCCCCATAGGGAAAAGGCACCGTCCCGATCGGCGCCGCTCCAGCTTTTCGTTACGTCCAGGCTCGGAGAAGTCCGGGCAGAGATCAGGCTCCGACGAGCACGTCGGTGTAGAGTTCGGACGGATCCGGCTCGGGGCTCTGCTGCGCGAACTCGGCCGACTCCGTGACAATCGCCTTCACCTCGCGATCGATCTCCTTCAGCTTGTCCTCGTCGATCTGGCCGCCGGCCAGCAACTTGGACTTGAGCTGATCGATCGGATCGGACTCCGACCGCATCTTCTCGACCTCCTCCTTCGTCCGGTACTTGGCCGGATCGGACATGGAGTGGCCGCGGTAGCGGTAGGTCTTCATCTCGAGGATGACCGGGCCGTTGCCTTCGCGGATGTACTTCACCCACTGGTCGGCGGCGGCCTTCACCTCGAGGACGTCCATGCCGTTGACCTGGTAGCCCGGGATGCCGTAGGCCGCGCCGCGCTGGTACAGCTCGCCGGCGGACGAACGCTCCTGGGAGGTGCCCATGGCGTACTTGTTGTTCTCGATGACGAAGAGCACCGGCAGCTTCCACAGGGCCGCCATGTTGAAGCTCTCGTAGACCTGGCCCTGGTTGATGGCGCCGTCGCCGCAATAGACCGCGGAAACGCCATTGTCCTTCAGGTACTTGTGAGCGAAGGCCAGGCCGGCTCCAAGCGGGACCTGGCCGCCGACGATGCCGTGGCCGCCGTAGAAGTTCTTCTCGCGGCTGAACATGTGCATCGAGCCGCCCTTGCCCTTGGAGTAGCCTCCGCGGCGCCCGGTCAGTTCGGCCATCACGCCCTTGGCATCCATGCCGCAGGCCAGCATATGGCCGTGGTCGCGATAGCTGGTGATGACGGTGTCACCCTCGTTCAGCGCAGCCTGCACGCCGACGACGACGGCTTCCTGGCCGATGTAAAGGTGGCAGAAGCCGCCGATCAGGCCCATGCCGTAAAGCTGGCCCGCCTTCTCCTCGAAGCGGCGGATCAGCAGCATCTCGCGGTAGTAATGAAGAAGCTGTTCGTTGGAAACGGCTTGCGCGGGCGCGGTGTCGGTCTGCGCCTTGGTCGGACGGCGTCGGGACGCGGCCATGGTTCCTCCCCAGGGGTCATGCGGCAACGGTCAAAGCAACAACCGTTGACGCCACACGTTGCGGGCATGCGTAGGCCCGCACCGGAAGCGGATATGGCGCGCACAGTACACGAGCTTGACGGCCCGCGCAAATACCTGTTTTTCAACGGTGAATCGCGATTAACCGAAATTCGGTTAATTCGCTGGTTTCCCTTGCTTCTCCGTGCTTTCAGCTTGCGGATCGGCAAGCTTCGGCAGCTTCACGATGACGTCGCGGGGATTGGAGAAGTTGAGCATCTGGCGCGCCCTCTCCTCCAGCATGTCGCGATCGAGGCCGTCGCCGCGCAGCAACTGGGCGCGTCGCTCCATGTCCTCGCGCTGCGTCCGCAACTGCGACAGGACCTCCTGCGCCTGGCCGATCTCGTCCTGCATGTGCTTCTTCGCCACCAAGCCGCGATCGCCGTGGATGGCGTAGTACGCGAAGTAAGCAACCACGCAGGCGCACAGCGCCGGCATGATGGCTTGGCGAATCGCGCTTTTCGCGGCGCGGGCGAGCGTATCGGTGAGATCGGCGATCATCGTCATGGTGCGAGATGGAATCACAGCCACTTTCCGCCGGTCAAACGAAAAATATGGAACGGACAAGTCGCTGAAACATCGTGTTCTTTGCGCAACCCAGTAATGGGTAACGGCACCTGCCGGCGTACAAGTTGACGGAACGTTCCGCGAAAGTCCGACGGCTTCACCCGCGGCACCACCCGGCGGCATAATCCGTTCGACGGAGGGAATGAAACACGTCCGGCGGGTGTTCTGACAATCACGGTGCCGGCGCGACCATGTGAAGCCGCGAGAAGTCCGCAGGCTATCCGGCCCCCGCGTCCCTCCGCCCGAGGAGCGGCGCCCTACCGCGAGAACATGGCCAAGGAGAGTTTCCCATGCGCAGCAAGCTTTTGATCGCAGCACTTCCCGCCCTTCTTTTGGGACTGGCAGCCTGCGACGAGCAGAATACGCAGAACTCCAACGCTTCTAGGGAGTCGAGCCCGACAACCAGCAGCGGCAGCAGCGGCAGCCAGCCCGGCTCCTCGACGGTTGACGGCGGCACCGCCGGAGGCACCGGCACCGGCAGCGGAACTGGCGCCGGCTCGGCCGGCCCGATCGGCAACGGCCCGGTGAGCGGCACCACCTCGGGCACGACGATGCCCGGCGGCTCTACCGCCGGCGGTTCGGCGGGCGGTGGCGCCAGCACCGGCTCCACCTCCTCGTCCGGCGGACAGTAAGCCGGGGCAAAGCACCGGGGCCGCGTCAGACGTCGACGACGCGGTCCCGGGCGGTCGCGCCGGACGTCGGCTCGAAGGCGATCCCCTTGACGAGCGCGACGACCGGAAGGCCGGGTTCAAGTCCGAGTTCGCGGACCGCCGCACGGGTGACGCGTGCGATCAGGAAGGCTCCCCCCACCGCCAGCCGCACGTCGGCCGCCGTCGGCCCCGACTCGGCAACCTCGACGACCTTCGCTGCCAGGGCGTTGCGCAGGCTGACGCCGGCCGGCTGCCGGAGTGCGAGGACGACGTCGCGGGAATGGATATGCAGACGAACCGTCGCCCCCGGCGCGCGCGCCACGCGTGGCACCGTCAACCGACCGCCGTCGAATGCCAGGACCGTCAAACCGTCCTCGTCGACATGGCGTTCCACCGTCAGGTCGAGCACCGCCCCGGCGTCATGCGTTCCGGTCACCGCCTGCAGATCAAGCCTGCCCATCACGGCCCCGACCGAGCCGGACGCGGCAACCCTGCCGTCCGCGATCAGAACCAGGGTGTTGGCCAGCCGCACCACCTCATCGAGCGCGTGGCTGACCATGACGATGGGAATGTTCATCTCGTCGCGCAGCCGCTCGATGTAGGGCAGGATTTCCGCCTTGCGGGCGGCGTCGAGCGACGCCATCGGCTCGTCCATCAGCAGCAGACGCGGCTGCGCCAGTATCGCGCGCCCGAACGCCACGCGCTGCTTCTCGCCGCCGGACAACCCCCGTGGCCGCCTGTCCAGCAGATGGCCCAGCCCCAGCAGGTCGACGACCGGACCGAAGGCGATGCGGCGGTCGGCAGCCGGCACTCGGCGCAGGCCGAATTCCAGGTTGCCGCGCACGGTCATGTGCGGAAAAAGCCGGGAGTCCTGGAAGACGTAGCCGATGCGCCGCTTTTCCACCGCAACGTCGATCCGGCGCGCGCTGTCGAAGAAGGTGGTGCCGCCGACGCGGATATGGCCGCCGTCAGGTCTGGTAAGCCCGGCGATGGCGTTGATGATCGAGGTCTTGCCCGATCCCGACCGTCCGAACAGGGCCGTCACCCCTGCCCCGTCCGCCGCGAAGGAAACATCCAGCGTGAAGGCGCCGAGCCTCTGGCGGATCGACAGGTCCAGCATGCTCATCAGGCTTGCCCGATCAGCCGGCGGACACGGCTGGCGAGGAGTTCGGACAGCATCAGCGCGACCAGGGCGACCGAAAAGGAGATCGCGGCGAGCCGCGCCGCGACGGCGTCGCCGCCCGGTTCCTGGGTGGCGGCGTAGATCGCCAGCGGCAGGGTCTGCGTCTGGCCGGGGATGTTGGAGACGAAGGTGATGACCGCTCCGAACTCCCCCATCGCGGCGGCAAAGGCCACGATGGAGCCGGACAGCAGTCCGGGCGCCATCAGCGGCAGCAGGATGGTGAAGAAGCGGTCCACGGGTCCGGCGCCCAGCGTGCGCGCCGCCGCCTCCAGCCCCCCGTCGATGGCCTCCACCGACAACCGGATCGCCCGTACCATCAGCGGGAAGGAGGTCACCGCGACGGCCAACGATGCCCCTTCCGCGGTGAAGATCAGCTTGACCCCGAAGGTCTGGTACAGCCAGCCGCCGATCACCCCCTTGGTGCCCATGGTGACCAGCAGGATATAGCCGGTGACCACCGGGGGCAGGACCAGCGGCAGATGGACCAGCCCGTCGAACAGCGTCTTGCCGGGAAAGGAATAGCGTCCGAGCACCCAGGCGGCGAGCACGGCAACCGGCAACCCCAACGCGATGGCGACACCCGCAACCCGCAGGCTCAGCAGCAACGCGGTGATCTCCATCGGCGTCAGAAAATCCATGCGGCGGAGCTTACGGTGCTTTCGGTGCGGGAACGAAGCCGAATTCCTTCCACACCGCCATTCCCTCGGGCGATTTGAGGTAGTCGAGGAACGCGCCGGCCTGGCCGCTCTGCGAGGTGGCGGTCAGTGCGGCCGGATAGACGATGGCCGGATAGCTGTCCGGCGGAAAGGCCGCGGCGACCTCGACTCCTGGATCGATGGCGGCATCGGTGCGATAGACGATTCCCATCGGCACCTCCCCCCTGCTGACCAGCACCAGGGCGGCGCGGACGCTGTCCGCGCGGGCCAGCTTCGGTTCGATCGCCGTCCACTGGCCCAGCGTCTCCAGTGCGGCCCTGGCGTACTTCCCGACCGGAACGTTCGACGGATCGCCCGTCGCCAGCCGTCCGTCCCCCAGTTGTTCCGCCAGCCTGCCCCCCTTGGACAGGTCCGGCTTCACGGTCGCGCCCTTCGGCACCACGACGACCAGCTCGTTGCCGAGTAGGTTCACGCGGCTGTCGGTCTTGATCAGGTTGCGCTTCTGCAGGTAATCCATCCAGTCCAGATCGGCCGAGATGAAGATATCGGCCGGCGCGCCATTCTCGATCTGCTTGGCCATCGCTGACGATGCGGCAAAGGACGAGGTGATCGAGGCACCGGTCTTGGCCTTGAACTGGGTGGCCAGCTTCTCGACCGCATTCTTGGTGGATGCCGCTGCCAGGACCAGGACGTCCTGGGCCATTGCCACAGGGGCCGCCAGGCTCACGCCGGCCGCCACGATCATCGCGAGGGCTGCCCGTGTCACGCCAACGCGCATCGGTGCAAAGCCAGGACCGATCATCGTCATCTCCAATCCGCTCGTTGCCGATCTATATCCGGATGGATACAACGCACGGCGGTCGCGGTAAAGCTCAAACGGCTCCGTCTGCGCTGGCCCCAGGTGATCGCCAGCGGCGTTCCTATGCATCATCTCCATGACTTGCTGCGCGACCGCGTGATAGGAAGGTGTCAATCCTCACCATCGCCATAGCCCCTGCTCCAGGACAATCGCCATGCGCGCCGTCAAGATTTCGCCCTCCATCCTCTCCGCCGATTTCGCCAAGCTGGGCGAGGAGGTCCGTGCCGTCGACGCGGCCGGCGCCGACTACATCCATATCGACGTGATGGACGGCCATTTCGTGCCGAACATCACCATTGGGCCGGGGGTGGTGAAGGCGTTGCGGCCGCATTCGGCCAAGGTCTTCGACGTTCACCTGATGATTTCGCCGGTCGACGCCTTCGTGTCCGACTTCGCCAAGGCGGGCGCCGACATCATCACGGTCCATCCGGAGGCGGGGCCGCACCTGCACCGCACCATCCAGTTGATCAAGTCGCTCGGCAAGAAGGCCGGCGTTTCGCTGAACCCGGCGACGCCGGTGGACGCCATCCAGCATGTGCTGCAGGACATCGACCTCGTGCTGGTGATGACGGTCAACCCCGGTTTCGGCGGCCAGAGCTTCATCATGAGCCAGCTTCCGAAGATCCGGGACCTGCGTGCCCGCATCGACGCGCTCGGCAAGCCCATCGACCTTGAGATCGACGGCGGCATCAACCCGGAAACCGCAAGGCTCGCGGTCGAGGCCGGCGCCGATGTCCTGGTCGCCGGCACGGCGACCTTTGCCGGCGGGCCCGAGCGGTATGCCGCGAACATCCGTGCCTTGCGCTGAGTTCCCACGGGTGATTGCAGGATACGGGCGGCGGACATGAGAACGGCCCCATGGCGCATCCGGCAGGGCGCGCCATGGGGCCGTTCCCGGGTCACCTCACATCAGCGGGCGCTGGCGAGCGGCGCGCCGGCCGCCATGGCTTCGGCCTCGCGCAGGTGGTGCTGCAAGGTCGGCAGCGTCTGCATGGCAAGGCTCTGGAAGGGCCGGAGGTCGGCCTGGCTGCTGTTGGCGACCGATTCGAACAGCGCGACGGCGTCACGGTGCGCCATCACCTGCTGCTGGATGTAGGTGCGGTCGAAGGCGCTGCCCGTCAGGGTCTGGAGTTGCGAAACCTGCTGCTGGTGCGCCATGTCGGGCATCGCCGGCGCCTTGAGTCTCTGGGCCTCGGCCACGGCCATCAGGTTCCGGCTCACGCGGGTATGGTCATCGATCATCTGGTTCGCAAACTGCCGCACCGGGGCGGCGGAGGCGCGGTCGAGCGCCACACGGCTCGATTCGATCTCGAAGGCGCCGCTCTGGCCTGCGCGGGTCACGAAGTCCGCAGCGCTGGCGGCCGGCATCACCATCGGCGTTCCGGCGGGCTGGCCATAGGTGCTGCCGTAGGTGCCCGGCACCGCGGCGCTCGAGCTTCCCGAGACGGCGTTGCCATAGACCGTCGGCTGGTTGGCGAGTTCGCGGTTGCCGATCTGCTCGCCCAATACGAAGACCTTGCCGCCCTGGGCGGTGTCGGTCACCGGCAGGCCGCGCGCGGGCGCGGTCACCGGCGGAACGACGCCGCCGGACGACGTACCAAGCATGTAGCTCGTCCCGGCCTGCGGGCTTGTCGCAGACCCCGCCACCTGGGCCATGGCGGTGGTGGACAGCAAGACCGCTCCAACAGCGGTCACAACGAACGTCCTGGTCATGCAAAATCTCCAAACATTCTTGGCGGAGCGGCTCCGATGGAGCGGTCCGGTTGTCCGCGTCGGCAGCAGCCGGAAAGCTGACGGGCGCCGACCGCGGTCGCGTGCCACCGAGAACATGGAGCACCCCCGTTAAGTTCCTCTCGCCCGAAAGATCCGCAGCGCCGCAGAACCATTCGCGCTTTTGCCCGTTATTGCCGGTGGGAAGACGGTCCCGTAACGGAAGGAAAACAACCATGGGCATTCTCTGGACGATCATCATTGGCTTCCTCGCCGGCGTCGTCGCCAAGTTCCTGATGCCGGGCCGTGATCCGGGCGGCTTCATCATCACCACCCTGCTGGGCATCGCGGGCGCTTTCGTCGCCACCTATCTGGGCGCGGCCGTCGGTTGGTACCGTCCGGGAGAAGGAGCCGGCTTCATCGGCGCCATCGTCGGCGCAATCATCATCCTCGCCATCTATCGCATGATCGTCGGCCGCCGCCACACGGTCTGAGCCGGAACGGCAACAGAGAGCAAAGGGACCGCAGCCATCCGGCGCGGTCCCTTTTTCATGCCCGGCGTTCCCGCCGGGGTCATTCAGCGGCTTTCATGGCCTTGCTTGCTGCGCAACCGGGCGCCCGTTCCATTCGGGAGCCCGGGTCAGGAGCAGGAGCCGGCCCGTCAAACCAGGGCGACCGGCTGCGGCATGAAGATGGCGCGCGAGATCGCGGCCTGCAGCCCGGCGGTCGTGAAGGGCTTGCGAACGATCTGCCCGAGGTGGCGGGCGTCCAATGCCTCGATCTCGTCATCGAAGGCGGTGACGAAGATGGTGCGCAGATCTCGGACGCGCTTCAGCCGGCGTGCGACCTCGATGCCACTGCCGCCGTCGGCCAGCCGGACGTCGAGCAGCGCCAGCGTCGGCCGCTCCGCCTTCAGGAGGGCAAGCGCTTCGGGCTCGCTGGCGACGGTGCCGCACAGCTCGTGCCCCATGTCGATCACCAGCTCGCCGAGTTCCATTGCCAGAACCGCGTTGTCCTCGACGACCATAACCCGCTGCACCATCGCCTCGCGAACACGTGCACGCGCCGCCTTCAGACGCGGCAACGCGCTGGCCGGATCGAGCTGCAGCACCTTCGCCGCCTGACGCGGGCTCAGTCCTTCCAGGGTGTTCAGCAGATAGAGCCGCCGCTCGGTTTCAGGCAGCGCGGCCAATGCGCGCTCGATCGGGTGCGGCGAAGGCAGCGGACGGCCTGGAGCGCCCGGTTCGCCGGGCAGGCGGTCGAACAGCAGGTTCAGCAGGGCATAGAGTGGGAGGCGCGCCTCTTCACCGCGGTCCAGTCCAAACCGCGAGGGCGCCATCATCGCGGCCTCGACGCAGCGCGTGACCAGGGTGTCGCCGCGGTCCGTGGCCCCGGTCAACGCACGTGCGTAGCGGCGCAGGACCGGCACCAGCTCAAAGACCTCGCATTCGTAAACGAGCATGCCCGCGACTCCGCTCCGCCAGGAGAGTTGTCCTGCGGGTACGGCATGTCCGGTTCACTGCAGTTGGGCAATTTGCCGGCGACGCCGATCCCGCGCGTCCGTCTTCGTCAACCGAAGACCAAGCGTATCATGCCTCAAAGACACAACGAACGAAAAATGGCGCGGCGCAGCCACCAAACCGACCGCCGCAAACCACTGGTGCAATCCGCCGGATTTCAATCCTGCACGGCGGTATAATGCCGGCGTGGTATCGGCAGCGGAATGGCGTCCCGCTTCCGTTGGCTTTCGTCGCGCTCCCCTGCCGCGAGCATCGCAGGTAAGCCGCATCGGCGGGTTTCCGCCTGCCGGCCGGCTTTCGGCGCTCGGCTTCAGGGTGACCGTTCGCGCAGTTGCCGCGATCGCCATTGCCACGGCTTTTCGACCTGCCCGGCCCAGAGCCCGATGCGCTTGCTCTGGGCGTAGGCCTCGCCCTTCTGGTAGGCGGGCGACAGGCTGGCGTACTGGAAGGCCCATCCACGCGCCACCATGGCCGCCCCCAGGTCAACGCCACGCACACGGCACTCCCCCTTCTTCTCGCCCGTGCGGTCCTGTTCGGTGACCGTGCAGGTGACCTCCTCGCCCTTGACCATGTTGGCGAGAACGGCAGTCGCGATCTTGAAGCAGTCCAGGTCATGGCCGTATCGGTTCCGGCATTTCTGGCCAGGGTCGGGCGCATCGATGCCCATCAGGCGCACGGCTGTGCCGTTGATGCTCAAAAGGTCGCCTTCCACCGCCGCCGCCGCCCCCTTGATGATCTGATCCGGCGTGTTGGCGATAGGGCCACGTCCTTTGGCCGCCTGCCCCGTCTGCGCCAGCGCGGGAGCCATGACCGCGATCACCAGCAGCGACGCCAGCCAGCACCGGTTGAAAAGGGCGCGACCCTTCTCCGGGCCGCTTTCACGGCGTCGGGCGGCGCGGAAGTCTCGACCGGGCGCGACCGTGCGGCTCCCGACCGGGTCCGGCCTGTCGGCCGGGCGCAAGGCGAGACGGAACACGCGGGCTGCGGCGTTTGCTGGTCTGGAACCGTCCATGGCCCGGACTATGCCCCCTGCCCGTCCGCCGCGCCAGCCGCTTCGACCCGCCACGCCTTTCTGGTTGGACTGATGGACAGTCATTGCATCGAACAACAGTCACCCATGCCGACCGGCGGGGTTTCCCTTGCGTCTGCGCCAGCCTATTCTTGCGGCGCAACGACAACAGCTCGAACCGGAAGGCGGGAGTTCACCCATGAAGTTCGGCATCGGACAAGCGGTTCCGCGCACCGAGGACGCCCGGCTGCTCACCGGCGGCGGCCGTTATACCGACGACGTGACCTTGCCCGGGCAGGCCTATGCCGCCTTCGTCCGATCGCCACACGCCTTCGCCGCCATCGGAGCGATCGATGCGACGGGCGCGCTCGCCCTTCCCGGCGTGCTGGCGGTCTACAGTGTTGCGGACCTCGATGCGGAGAATGTCGGGGTCATCCCCTGTCAGGCTGCCCTGAAGCAGCGCGACGGCTCGCGCTATGTCCGCACGCCGCGCCCGGCCCTGGCGAGAGGCTTCGCCCGCCATGTCGGCGACCCGGTCGCCATGGTCGTGGCCGAAACCCTCGAAGCGGCTCGCGAAGCGGCCGAACTGGTGATGGTGGACTATGATGACCGCGAGCCGGTGACCGGTACGCTGGAGGCACTGAAGCCCGGCAAGCCGCTGGTGTGGGACGAGGCGCCGGGCAACCTCTGCTTCGATTGGGACATGGGCGACGAGGCCGCTGCGGAGGATGCGCTCGCCCGGGCGCATCAGGTCGTCGAGCTTGAGCTGGTCAACAACCGCGTCGTCGCCAATCCGATGGAAGGGCGGGCCTGCCTTGCCGGCGTCGAGCCGGCCGCCGACGGCACGCCGGGACGGCTGCTGATCTATGTGACCAGCCAGGGCGTCCACGGGCTGCAGAAGCAGTTCGCCAAGATCCTGAACGAGCCGGAAGAGCGAATCCGCGTGCTGACCACCGATGTCGGCGGCGGGTTCGGCATGAAGCTGTTCAATTACCCGGAATATGTCGCCTGCCTGTTCGCCGCCCGCCGGCTGAACCGTGCGGTGAAATGGACCGCAGACCGTATCGAGGGGTTCATCAGCGACGACCACGGCCGCGACCATGTCAGCCGGGCGCGGCTCGCGCTCGACGCCGACGGCCGCTTTCTCGGGCTGCGGGTCGACACCGTGGCGAATCTCGGCGCCTATCTGTCGAACTACGGCCCCTTCATCCCGACCGATGCGGGGTCGGCGATGCTGGTGGGGTCATACCGCACGCCGGTGGTCTACGTGCGGGTGAAGGGCGTCTTCACCAACACCCAGCCGGTGGATGCCTACCGTGGAGCGGGCCGCCCCGAGGCCGCCTATCTGCTGGAACGGCTGATCGACCATGCCGGGCGCGTCAGCGGCCTCGGCCCGGCGGAGATCCGGCGGCGCAACTTCATCCCGCCCTCGGCCATGCCCTACGCCACGCCGATGGGCCAGGTCTATGACACCGGCGACTTCGCCAAGAACCTGGAGGACGGGCTGGCGCTCGCAGACATGGCCGGGCTCCCCGCCCGCAAGGCGGAAGCCAAGGCCCGCGGCAGGCTGCGCGGCGCCGGCCTCTCCACCTACATCGAAGCCTGCTCCGGCGGCGGACCGGAACAGGCGACGGTGCAGGTCAACGGCGACGGCAGGGTGGTTCTGCTGATCGGCACCCAGACCAATGGCCAGGGACACGAGACCGCCTACAAGCAGATCCTGGCCGACCGGCTGGGCGTGCCGCCCGAGGATGTCGAGGTGGTCCAGGGCGACACCGACCGCGTTTCCTGGGGTTCGGGCACCGGCGGCTCCCGGTCGGTCCCGGTCGGCGGCTCGGCGCTGGCGGAGGGGGCGGCCAAGGTGGTGGTGGCGGCGACGGCGGTCGCGGCCGACCTGCTGGAAACCGCCGAAGTCGACGTCGAGTTCGCCGACGGCCGCTTCACCGTCGTCGGCACCGACCGTGCGGTCTCCCTGAAGGACGTCGCGGCGAAGGCGGCGGCGGGCGGCGGCGGGATCGCCTTTTCCGAAATGGCGCGCTGGACGCCGCCGGCCAGCACCTTCCCCAACGGCTGCCATGTCGCCGAGGTCGAGATCGATCCTGCGACGGGCATCGTCGAGGTGGTGCGCTACAGCGTCGTCGACGATTTCGGCACGGTCATCAACCCGATGCTGGTGATCGGACAGATCCACGGCGGCGTCGCCCAGGGATTGGGGCAGGCCCTGCAGGAGCGTGTGGTGTTCGATCCCGACAGCGGGCAGCTCCTGACCGGGTCATTCATGGACTACCAGATGCCGCGTGCGGTCGATATGCCGCCGATCGAGGTGAGGCTGAACTCCGTCCCCAGCACCACCAACATGCTCGGCATGAAGGGTGCGGGCGAGGCCGGGGCCATCGGCGCGCCGCCGGCCATCATCAACGCGGTGGTGGATGCCCTGTCCGACCTCGGCATCACCCACATCGACATGCCCGCCACCCCGGAAGCGGTTTGGGCGGCGATCCGGCGGGCGGAACTGCCGGTTGCCGCCGAGTGAAACGGCATTCGCCGGAGGGTTAGGGATGGTCCTAGGCGGAAGGTGCGGCAGTTGCCACACCTCCGTCCGATAAAAAGCGTGGCATTGTAGCTTACCTAATGATGGGGATCGATGCGGAAGGGGTAACGTGATGGCGTTCGGTGACGGCGGATGCGGAGGCCAATGCGCCGAGCGGTTCGAGTTGGATTTCACGATGGCCTTCCAGCCGATCGTCGACGTCGCCGCCGGCGGCGTCTGGGCGCATGAGGCGCTGGTCCGCGGCGTCGCCGGACAGGGCGCCGGCTGGGTGCTCGGCCAGGTCACCGATTCCACCCGCTACGCCTTCGACCAGTCCTGCCGCGTGAAGGCCATCGAACTCGCCGCCGGCTTGCCGATGAACGGCGCGCGGCTGTCGATCAATTTCCTCCCCAACGCGGTCTACAAGGCGGAAGCCTGCATCCGGGCGACGCTCGCCGCCGCCCGCCGCACCGGCTTTCCCACCAACCGCATCATCTTCGAGGTGACGGAAAACGAACGGGTGGTCGACCATGACCACCTGAAGGGCATCTTCAACGAGTACAAGCGGCAGGGCTTCCTGACGGCGATCGACGATTTCGGGTCCGGCTATTCCGGTCTCAACCTGCTGGCGGAATTCCAGCCCGACATCATCAAGCTGGACATGGAGCTGACCCGCAACATCGACAGCGAACGCGCGCGGCGCAGCATCGTCAAGGGCATCCTGGCGGTGTGCGACGACCTCGCCATCATCCCGGTCGCCGAAGGCGTGGAGACCGCCGGCGAGGCGAAAGCGCTGCGCGACCTCGGCGTCACGCTGATGCAGGGCTACCTGTTCGCCAAGCCGGCCTTCCAGGCGGTGGTGACGGATCCGGAGCTGTCGGCATTCGCCGCCTGACGGCGGACGGGCGCCGTCATGTACGCCATCCCCTCGCCGTAGCTCGCGAGCTTCGCCGCCAGCGCCTGCCCGCCGGACTCGTGCACGAGGAAGCCGGCACGGTCCCAATAGCTCCGCGCGCCCGGCGTCGACGTCAGCGCCAGACGGTCCCATCCCTCCCGCGTCGCCAGGGCGTGGGCGTAATCGAGCACTGCCGCTCCGAGGCCGGATCCGCGGGCGGCGGGCAGCAGCGCGATGTCGTGGATGTAGAGGCAATCGGCATCGGCCGGCAGCCTGCCCAACGGCGTATCGAGCGGCGGCGGCGCCCCCAGCCGCCCCGGATGCATGATGCCGTAGCCGATGATCCCGCCATCCGCCAAGCCATCCATCAGGCCATCCACCTGGGCGACGCGGCATCCGGGACTGTAGAGCGCCAGACGCTCGACGAAGATGCTGCGGTCTTCCGGATAGTCCCTGTGAACGACATCGGCGACGGCCAGCACCGCATCCAGGTCGGATTCCCGCATCGGCCGCCATATGCCCTGCCGCTGAGTGCAGTCCGTCCAGTCTTCGGTCACACGGTCATCGGCCGTCATCCGCCTTCTCCACTCAACACCCGTTCAAGAGCTTTCGGCCCGTCATCGGGCACGTTATGCTCACCCTTCATACCATAGGGAGACAACCCAATGCCCGATGCCGCTGTGGCGACCCTGCTGCCGACGGTCCGCACGATCGCCCACGAGGCCGGTCAGGTCATCCTGCGCTTCTACAATGACGGCATCGATGTCGCCACCAAGGTCGACGGAAGCCCGGTGACCCAGGCCGACCAAGCGGCGGAGGCGGTGATCCTGCCCGCCCTGCACCACCTGACGCCGGGCGTGCCGGTGGTGGCGGAGGAAGCGATGTCCGCCGGCCACAAGCCCGACATCTCCGGCGGGCGGTTCTGGCTGGTCGACCCGCTCGACGGCACCAAGGAATTCATCTCCCGCAACGGCGAGTTCACCGTCAACATCGCCCTGATCGACGACGGAGTCCCGGTGCTGGGCGTCGTCTATGCCCCGGCGACCGGAGACATGTATGCCGCCGCCGGTCCCGGTACCGCCGTTCACTGCGCCGAGGGGCGGCACGACCATCCGATCACCGTCCGCACCCCGCCGGCCGACGGCCTGACCGTCGTCGCCAGCCGGTCGCACGGCAGCGGATCGGTGCTGGAGGACTTCCTCGCCGGCTTCAGCGTGAAGGATCGCGTGTCCTGCGGCAGTTCGCTGAAGTTCTGCACGGTCGCCAGCGGCAAGGCGGATCTCTATCCGCGATTCGGACCGACCAGCGAATGGGACACCGCCGCCGGCCACGCCGTGCTGGTCGGTGCGGGCGGCCGCGTCGAGCAGCCCGACGGCAAGCCGCTGGTCTACGGCAAGGACGACATCCTCAACCCGAACTTCGTCGCCTACGGCTGGAAATGACGTCGGCTGTCTCGTGCCTGGGCGAGGCGGCGGCGGCGGTCCTGACCGCCGCCGCGCCGCTGGAGAAAGTGCGCCTGACCCACGCCTATGCGGAGGACTGGCGCGCCGGGCGGCTGTCTCCCGAAGTCCCGGTCCCGCCGCCCGGTCGTCCGGCCCGCCCGGCGCGCCCGGAATTGAAGCTGCCGCGCGACATGCCCAAACGCGGGCGCGGCGGCAGCGCCCAGAACCGGATCGCTCTTCTGCATGCCCTTGCGCATATCGAACTGAACGCCATCGACCTCGCCTGGGATCTCGTCGCCCGTTTCGCCGGGGCTGGCCTGCCGAAAGGCTTCACCGACGACTGGGTCCAGGTGGCCGACGACGAGGCCCGGCACTTCCGGATGCTGGAGGCGCGGCTGAACGCGCTCGGCTCGTCCTATGGCGACCTGCCGGCCCATGACGGCCTGTGGCAGGCGGCGGCGGAAACCGCGCACGATCTGGCTGCCCGCCTTGCGGTGGTGCCGATGGTGCTGGAAGCCCGCGGCCTGGACGTCACGCCGGAGACGGTGCGGCGCCTGCGCGATTTTGGCGATGGGGAAAGCGCAGACCTGCTCCAGACCATCCACGACGAGGAAATCACCCATGTCGCCGCCGGCCGGCGCTGGTTCGTCCACCTCTGCCGCGAACGCGGTGCGGAGCCGGTGACGCTGTGGCAGGAGCTCGTCGGCCGGCATTTCCGCGGCGGCCTGAAGCGCCCCTTCAACGTCGCCAGCCGCAGCCTCGCCGGGTTCGGTCCGGAATATTACGAGCCGATCACGCCGGAAATTGACCGCCGCCCCGAATCCCGGTAAGGCGCAGGGCATCATGGCCGTTTATACCGAAGTCACCGACGAGGAACTCAGCGCCTTCATCGCCCAGTACGATCTGGGCGCGGTGCTGTCTTGCAAGGGCATCGCGGAGGGGGTGGAGAATTCCAACTTCCTGGTGGTGACCGAGCGTGGCCCCTACATCCTGACGCTCTACGAGAAGCGCACGCGGAAGGAGGACCTGCCCTTCTTCCTCGGCCTGATGGAGCATCTGGCGGAGAAGGGAATCGCCTGCCCGCTGCCGGTCGCCGGGCGCGACGGCGTGGCGCTGCGCGAGCTGTCCGGCCGTCCGGCGGTGATCGTGACCTTCCTGGCCGGCATGTGGCCGCGCCGGATCTCGCCGCAGCATTGCGCGCAGCTCGGAGAGGCGCTGGCCCGCCTGCACCTTGCGGTCGGCGACTTCCGCATGGAGCGGCCGAACGCCCTGGCGCTGAACGGCTGGAAGGACCTCTTCGCCAAATCGGCGGAGCGCGCGGACGAGGTGGCGGTCGGGCTGCGGACGACGCTGGCCGACGAACTGGCGGCGCTGGAGGCCAATTGGCCGGCGGACTTGCCGGCCGGCGTCATCCATGCCGACCTGTTTCCCGACAACGTCTTCTTTCGCGGCGACAGCCTGTCCGGCCTGATCGACTTCTACTTCGCCTGCAACGACTTCCTCGCCTACGACATCGCCATCTGCATCAACGCCTGGTGCTTCGAGATCGACGGCTCCTTCAACGCCACCAAGGCGCGGCTGCTGCTGGCGAACTACCGCAAGGTCCGGCCGCTGTCGCGGGCGGAGTTGGACGCGCTGCCCTGGCTTTGCCGCGGCAGCGCGGTGCGTTTCCTGCTGACCCGCCTCTACGACTGGCTGAACCACCCGCCCGGCGCCTTCGTGCGCCCGAAGGACCCGCTGGAATATCTCCGCAAGCTGCGCTTCCACCAGTCGGTCCGCGGCCTCGGCGATTACTTCCTCGATGATTCCGCCACCGGGGAGGCCTGAACCGATGTCGGACGAGTCATCGACGGAGCTTCGCGCCGCCAAATCGGTGGACATCTTCACCGACGGCGCCTGCAGCGGCAATCCCGGCCCGGGCGGCTGGGGTGCCATCCTGCGCTTCGGCGAGGTTGAGAAGGAGCTTTATGGCGGCGAGCCCACCACCACCAACAACCGCATGGAGCTGATGGCCGCCATCATGGCCCTGGAGGCACTGAAGCGCCCGGTGACCGTACGGCTGTTCACCGACAGCGAGTATGTGAAGAACGGCATCACCAAGTGGATCCATGGCTGGAAGGCCAAGGGCTGGAAGACCGCAGACAACAAGCCGGTGAAGAACGTCGACCTGTGGCAGCGCCTGGACGAGGCGAAGAGACAGCACGACATCCAGTTCCATTGGGTCCGTGGCCACGCCGGCCATCCCGAGAACGAACGCGCCGACGAACTGGCCCGGCGCGGCGTCGCCGACATGCGGGCACGGCCGTAGCCGTCCCGCAGCCGTGCCTGGATCCCCCTCCCCGCGGAGAGGGATCCCTGGCATTTACAGCTTTTCCAGGATCGCCTCGGCCGACGACACCTCGAACTTGCCGGGGGCTTCGACCGCGAGCTGGGTCACCTTGCCGTCCTCCGCCACCAAGGCGAAGCGCTGGCCCCGGGTGCCCAGGCCATGGGCGGAACCATCCATGGTCAGGCCCAGTGCCGAGGTGAAGGTCGCGTTCCCGTCCGGCAGCATCGCAACCTTGCCGGATGCGTTGTTCTTCTCGCCCCAGGCCCGCATCACGAAGGGATCGTTGACCGCCAGGCAGACGACCTCGTCGACGCCTTTCGCCTTGATGGCATCCGCCTTCTGGACGAAGCCGGGCAGATGCTTGGCCGAGCAGGTCGGGGTGAAGGCGCCTGGGACCGAGAACAGCACGACCTTCCTGCCCTTGAACAGCTCGTCGGTGGTCACTTCCTGCATGCCGTTGTCGGTGAGCCACTTCAGCGTGACCGACGGAATGGTGTCGCCAACCTGGATGGTCATCGTCTCTAACCCTTCCCTTTTTTGGGTGCGGCCGGGCCCTCGTTGCGGGACCCGCCTTGCCAACCCTTCTAGTCCCCGCAGCGGTCGGCTGCAAGGCACCGTCGGCATCACCGACGGTCCGTCAGGATGAGCGTCCAGCCGCCTTGGCAAGCGCCTCCAGCACCGCGCCCTCGCTGAGCAGCTCCGGCAGGGCAATTCCCCCCGGCGCGCCCGGCCCATAGACGATGTTGAAGGGAATTCCGTAGCGGCCGTGGTCGGCCAGATATTTGGCGATCGCCGCGTCGGGGCGGGTCCAGTCGGCGCGCATCGCCACCACCGAGGCGTCCTCCAGACGCTTGGCGACGTCGCCCCGGTTCAGCACCAGCTTCTTGTTCGCCTGGCAGGTGATGCACCACTCCGCGGTGACGTCCACGAAGACGGTGCGTCCTGCGGCCACATGGTCGCGGATGGCCGATTCGGCGAAAGGCTCCCAACGGGCTTTGGTCTCGCCGGCAACCGGGAGGGCGCCGGCCGACGGACCGACCGCCGCCGGCATGGCGAAGGCGGCGGCGGCAAGGACACCGGCTGTGATGCCGGCCAGCGCCGGGCCGACGCGCCGCCCGGCGCCGCGCAGGCTGCGGCCGGTCCACAAGGCCAGGACCAGTGCCGCCATCAACGCCCCCACGGTGCCAGCCGCCACCTCGCCGATCTGGATCGCCAGGACCGACAGCAGCCACAGCGCCGTCAACAGCAGTGCGAAGCCGAGCACGAGCTTCAGCTTCGCCATCCAGCGACCGGGCCGCGGCAGCCAGCCGGCCAGGCGCGGCCAGGCGGCCACTGCGAGATAGGGCAGAGCCAGCCCGATCCCCAGCGCCGCGAAGATGGCGAAGATCTCCGCCGGCCCCTTTGCCAGCGCGAATCCCACCGCCGTGCCCAGGAAGGGGGCCGAGCAGGGGGTGGCGAGCAGCGTCGCGAAGGCACCGGTCGCGAAAGGCCCCGCCAGCCCGTCCCCGCCAAGCCGATCGGCCAGCAGCCGCGGCAGCGGCACCTCGAACAGGCCCCACAGGTTGGCGGAAAACAGGGTGACGAGGACGATCATGAAGACCAGGAACAGCGGTTGCTGGAACTGGATGCCCCACCCCACGGCGCCGCCGGCCGCCTTGACCGCGACCAGCGCCGAGGCCATCAGCAGGAAGGAGGTCAGGATCCCCGCGGCACTGGCCAGGAAGCCGGTCCGGACCGCCGCCGGCGCCTGCCCGCCATGCTTGACCACCGACATCAGCTTCAGCGACAGCACCGGAAGCACGCAGGGCATCAGGTTGAGGATCAGGCCCCCCAGCAGCGCCACGCCCAGCATCGCCAACAGGTTCCCGCCGGGCGCCGCAGCGCTCCAAGTGGCGGCGACGGTCGCCGGGACCTCCACCGCCTTGTCACCGTCGACCAGCGTCAACGTGAGGGCGCGCCCGGCGAGGTCAAGTCCCGGTTGCGGATCGGTCACCGCCATGCTCATGCGGACATGGCGGTCACCGTCGGAAAAAACCGTCTTCGGCGCCGAGAAGGCCAGGGGCGGATCGCTCTCGACGAACAGGTCGGGAGTGACGAACCCGTCGGCGGCGGTCGCCTCCACCTCCAGCGTGCTCCCCTGACCGCGCACGGCGTCGACCTGCAGTAGGCCATTGGGACCCTTCGGCACCAGCGACTGGGCGCGGGCGATGTCATTGGCCGAATCCGACGGATCGGCCGGGGCGGCCGGCAGGGCGAGGCCCAGGTCCAGCGTCTGGGGCACGCAGATCTCCGAACAGACCAGCAGTTCGGCGGTGAGCGCCAGATCCACGGCCTTGCCGGCGGTCTCCGGCACCCCCTGGATGGGAAGCACCACCGCGGTGTCGTATCCCGCGGTCTCGAAGCCGAGGACGGAGAAGCGGTGCGGCGCCGGATAGGCGAGCGTCGCCTCCTTCAGGTTCACCGACCGGCCCCAGTCCAGGCGCGGTGCGAAACCGGCATCACCCGGAGAGCGCCAGTAGGTCTTCCAGCCAGGCTCCAGCCGCAGTTCCAACCCGAGCGGCAGGGCGTTCAGGTCGCCGGTCCCGCGGACGGCCGACACGAGCCGCGCCTCCACCGGCCCGGCCTTGACCCAGGAGCCGGCCCCGTCCTGTGCCAGCGCGGACTCCGAACCGGCCAGGAGGGTCAGCAGCAGCAGGATTGCCGAGGCATGTTTTTTCATCGCGCGCACTGTTCTCTATCCGGGCGAGGGGGCGCATCCGCGCCGCCAATGCCCTATATGATAGCTCATATACAGGTGACAAAGCTCGACCGGTGCTGTCACACTCCGGTGAAAGCGTCGCCAGAGCGCCAACCACAACCGACGGTTCGGACAGGGCAGACCAACCGCCCCGGCCGGACGACCAAGGATAACCGCCCATGCCGCGCCTGACCAAGTCTCCGGACTCCAAGACCACGGAATCGCTGACCGGCCAGTTGCTGATCGCCATGCCCGGAATGGAAGATCCGCGTTTCCAGCGCACGGTCATCTATGTCTGTGCCCACAACGAGGACGGGGCCATGGGGTTGGTGGTGAACCGCCTGTTCGGCTCGATCACCTTCGAGGATCTGCTTGAACAGCTCGAAATGGACATCCCACAGCCGACCCAGAATCTGCCGGTGCATTACGGCGGGCCGGTGGAATCCGGCCGCGGCTTCGTTCTCCACTCCACCGACTATGTCCGCGACGGCACACTGGTGGTCGACGACGAGGTGGCGCTGACCGCCACCATCGACATCCTCCGCGCCATCTCCGAAGACCGCGGGCCGCGCCGCAACCTGCTGCTGCTCGGCTACGCCGGCTGGGGTCCCGGACAGCTCGACGCGGAATTCCAGGCCAACGGCTGGCTGAACGTCCCGTGCGACGAACAGCTCCTGTTCGACACCGACCTGGAAGCGAAGTGGGAGCGTGCCATCGGCAAGCTGGGCGTCAGCGTCTCGATGCTGTCTGGCGAAGCCGGTCACGCCTGACGGGCTCACCGCGGTCCGGTCATTCTTCTCCAGTCATTCCGCCCAGCGGGCAGCGGCGGCATCGTCGCTGTCCTTCGCGTCGACCCATCGCTCGCCGCCTGGCGTGGCCTCCAGCTTCCAGAACGGCGCCTTCGTCTTCAGCCAGTCCATCAGGAAGCGGCAGGATTCGAAGGCGGCGTCGCGGTGCGCCGATGCCGTCGCCACCATCACGATGCGATCGCCCGGCTCAAGCCGGCCATGCCGGTGGATGACCAGGACGTCGTCCAGCGGCCAGCGGCGGCGCGCTTCGGACTCGATGGTTTCCAACTGCCGTTCGGTCATGCCGGGATAGTGTTCCAGCGTCATGGCACTGACCGCCTCGCCGCCGGCGACGTCGCGCACGAGCCCGACGAACATCGCCACGCCGCCGATGCTGGTGCGTCCGGCGGTGAAGGCGGCATATTCGGCACCGACATCGAAATCGTCGGCCTGGACACGGATGGCCATGGCGTCAGCCCCCAGTCACCGGCGGGAACAGCGCCACTTCGTCGGTCGGCGACACCGGGTGGTCGTAGGGCACATGCTCCTGGTTGACGGCCACCTTGACCACCTTGCTGTTCGCCAGCGCCTCGGCATGTTGCGGGCTGCGGGTTTTCAGCCACTCGACCAGCGCCCCGGCGGTGGTGACGTCGGCCGGCGGCTCGACCGTCTCGCTCGGGACGCCGATCCGGCTGCGCAACCAGGCGAAATAGAGAATCTTCATCGATCCGTTCCTATTGGAAGTCCTTGAAGGACACGAAGTCCACGGTCATGCCCGGCTCGACCCGTTCGAGGTCTTCCGGCAACTCGATCAGGCCGTCCGAATCCACCAGCGACGACAGGACGCCCGCCCCGTCCCGCGGGTATTTGGTGACGGAAAGCACGCCGTCCTCTCCCCGCTGCAGCGACCCGCGGAGGAATTCGCGGCGGCCCTGCTTCTTCTTGTGGGCGAAGGCGGCACGCACCGGGATCATCGTCGGCGGGTCGTCCGCCGCCCCCATCAGCCGCAGCAGGATCGGCCGCGCGATGCGCAGGAAGGTGACGACCACCGCGACCGGATTGCCGGGCAGTCCGATGAACACCGCCTCCCCCACCCGTCCCAGGGCGACCGGGCGGCCGGGCTTGATGGCCAACCGCCAGAAATCCAGCCGGCCGCTGGCCTCCACCGCCGCCTTGACGTGGTCCTCCTCTCCGGTCGACATGCCGCCTGAGGTGATGAGCGCGTCATGGCTCGCGGCCGCCCCGGCCAGGGCGTCGCGGATTGCCTCGAAACGGTCCGGCAGGATGCCGAGATCGGTGACGGCGCAGCCGAGCCGGGTCAGCAGCGCGACCAGCGAGAAGCGGTTGGCGTCATAGACGGCACCGGGCGCCAGGGCCTGCCCCGGCTGCCGCAACTCGTCGCCGGTGGAAAAGACGGCGACGCGCAGGGGCCGGTGAACGTCCAATGCGGGAAAACCGAGCGAGGCGGCGAGCGCGACGTCCTCCGGCCGCAGCCGGCGCCCGGTGCGCAGCACGACGCTGTCCTTGGTGACGTCCTCGCCGGACAGCCGGCGGTTGACGCCGCGGCGGATGCCGGGCGGCAGGGTGACGCTGGTGCCGTCGCTGCGGCAGTCCTCCTGCATGAAGACGGTGTCCATGCCCGGCGGCATCGGCGCCCCGGTGAAGATGCGGACCGCCTCCCCGCGCGCCGCCGGCCTGCCGAGGGCCTGCCCGGCCGCGACGCGCGCCGTGACGGGAAGCACGGTCGGCCCGTCGGCAGCCAGATCCTCATGGAAAACCGCGTAGCCGTCGACCGCGGCATTGTCGTGCGGCGGGACGTTGAAAGGAGCCACCAGATCGGTCGCAAGCACCCGCCCGAGCGCGGCGCCCAGGGCCACCGTTTCGGTCGCCGTCACCGGGCCGACACGGCCGGCGAGGAGCGCCAGTGCCGGCCCCACCGCCATCATCGGCCCGCCGAAGGCGAAGCAGTCGTTGTCGAGTTGCACCATACCGGCACTCTAGTCCGCCGCGGCGTCCGGTGCGAAGAGGGAAATGCCGCACCCGCCGGCCGTCACCGGTGCCCTGCCTCCCGCAGCAGGCGCAGGTAATCGAGCACCCGCGCGTTGCGCCAGCCGTCGTCGCCCCAGCAGCCGGCCGCCTGTGCACGCCGGCAGACCAGCAGCGCCTCCTCCCTCCGCTGGCCGGTGAGCGGGTGCAGATCGGCGGGGACGCCTGCAAGGAAGCTGGCGGTGAGGGCCTCAGGCGGTGGCGGACCCTCGGCCAGCCATGCTTCCGCCTGCCGGAAGCGGTCGAGCCGCATCAGGGCGATCATGTAATCGCAGGCGGATTGCAGTCCCGGCGCCAGCTTCCCCGGGCTGACCGACAGGATCGGCAGCAACGGCGCGAGCGTCGGCACCAGATGGTTGGCGTAGAGCTCGGCCCCCCAATAGGCCTGCGCCGTCCGCCGGAAGTGGTCGAGGTCGCGCACCGGGACGAGGCCGCAGGCGTCGATCGGCAGGATCTCGATCTTCGGCTTGGTGACGACCACGGTGTCGTTGGAGACATCCACATAAAGGCCGCCAAGCTGGAGCGCGTTCTGGAAATACTGATCGCGCAGCACGCCCCAGACGCTGCGCAGGATGCCGCCCGCATCGGCGAATGCGCGCAGCCCTTGCTCGACGGCGCAATCCGGCCGTTGCAGACGCTGCGCCAGCCGGGCGAACAGGTCACGGGTGATCTCTTCGCAGCGGCCATAAGGGTACGGCTTCCCTCCCACGGCAGGCAGGGCCGACGCGAGGTGGCGGTCGGTTTCCGCCCGCAGGGCCATGAAGTAGCCGAACAAGGCTTTGTGATCGCCGGTCAGATAACGTCGGGTCAACTCCGACTGACGGTCGTCGACGGGAGCGATCTGCTGGGGAAGGAGCGGTGTCGTCATCAACGGCAATGGAAATGGGTTGGCTTCGGTCTTCCACCCTATGGGACCGCCCGACGGTTGAGAAGACGCCGCCGATCAGAAAAGCGCGGCGATCTCCGCTATACGGTCCACGAGGTGGTCGGGGCGGTGCGCGGCCAGTGCGTCGCCCCGCGAATAGCCCCAGGTCACCGCGGCGCATGCCATACCGACGCGGCGAGCCGCCTCGATGTCGCGGATCTCGTCGCCGATGGCGATCACGGAGCCCGCAGGCAGGCGGGTACGGCGCAGCAAGGCCCGGAACTTGGCCGCCTTACCGAACAGCGACGAGCCGCAGGCGAAATGCGCCACTAGGGCGGCATTCTCCCTCCCCAGCACCCGGCGAATGTTCGTTTCCGAATTGGAGCTGACGACGGCGACCGCCACGCCGCGCTCGTCGAGTGTGCGCAGCAATGCCGGAACGCCGTCGAACAGCCTGATCGCATGGATATCGCGCGCCATCAGCCGCCGCATGTGGTTGGCGATGAGCGGAAGCTTCCATCCGGGAACCCGCAGATGGCGCATGATCTGCCGGGCATCATAGCCCCGCAGCATCTCCATCTCATCCGGCAAGACCGGGTTGAAGCCATAGCGGTCGGCCACCCCGTTGAGGACGCTGATGAACCAGGGAAACGAGTCGGCCAGGGTCCCGTCGAAATCGAAGATGGCGAGCCGGTGGCGGGACGGTCCGGGATTCGCCGGGGCAATGATGGCGGAGGTGCTCATGGTGCCCCTGGATACAGCCCCTGTGTTCCGGGAACACGATAAATCGAACGGTGTCCCCCGGCACCCGGCTCCCCAGGCGGGTCGATCCTCCTCGACGTCGTAAGCCTTGCCGGCATGCCGTGCACCCGGGATGCCGGCGGTACCACCTCCAGGCTCCCGCGCCGGCCGGATCGAAGGAGCACCGTCACTGCCGCCGACCACCGCCACCGTCGCGACGACCGGCGCGGCTTCCTGTTGAAGCTACCGGAACGATGTCGGCGCGAGAGGGACGAGGGATGCGGAACCTGCATGGAGCTGTGGTCGTGGTGGCAGGAGCATCGAGCGGAATCGGACGGGCGACCGCACTGGCCTTTGCCCGCGAGGGCGCACGGCTGGTGCTGGCCTCCCGCCGGGAAGAGTTGCTCGACGAGGTGGCGGAGGACTGCCGCGGCCTCGGTGCGGACACCGTCGCCCTGCCCACCGACGTCACCGATCCCGAGGCGGTGAGGCGCCTTGCCGACCGCGCAGTGGAAGAGTTCGGCGCGATCGACGTCTGGATCGCCAATGCCGGGGTCGGCGCGCTCGGACGGTTCGACGACACCCCGGTCGAGGCGCACCGCCGGGTGATCGAGACCAATCTGCTGGGGCCGCTCCATGGCGCCCATTCGGTGCTTCCCGTCTTCCGCCGCCAGGGGCGCGGGACCTTCATCGCCACGGTCTCGGTCGGGGCCTGGGCACCGGCGCCATACGCGGCGGCCTACGCGGCGAGCAAGTTCGGGCTGGACGGGCTGCTGGAAAGCCTGCGGGCGGAACTGGTGGACAGCCCGGACCTGCATGTCTGCGGCGTCTATCCGTCCTTCACCGACACGCCCGGCATGAGCCATGCCGCCAACTACACCGGGCACGAGCTGGCGCCGGAAAGCCCTTTCTACGACGATCCCGAAGACGTTGCGAAGACCATGGTGGCCGTCGCCCGCCGGCCGCGCGCACGCGCGATGGTCGGAGCGCTCACCCCGCTGACCCGCCTCGGGCACGCCACCGTGCCGCGGGTCGTCGAACGGGTGGCGGGCCACGGCGCGCGGCGGCATTTCGAGAAGCAGCCGCCCGCCTCCACCACCGACGGCAACCTGTTCCGCCCGGTGGTGGAAGGGCGTGGGATCACCGGCGGCTTCCGCACCCCGATGCCCGCCTGGATATCGCCCGTGCTGATGGCCGGGGTCGCTGTCGCCGCTGCGGCGGCTTATGGCAGCTTCGCGCGCGGGCCGGACGGGCGCCTGCGCCGACGCTGACACCGGATCTCCGGCAGGATTTGGTCACGCGAGGTTGCAGCGTCCCACCACGAACGCCGCGATCGCCTCGGCATCGTTGAGATCGAGCACCGGCACCGGGCAGCCGGGCACCGGGCCGTCGCTGGCCACCGCCACGATGCTGTCGTCGTCGGGGGCGATCAGCGGCTTGTCGACCTCGGCGCGCCAGACCTCGATCTTCTCATGGGGTTCGCGCTTGAATCCCTCGATCAGCAGCAGGTCGACGGGAGCAACCTTGGTCAGCAGGTGCGACAGCGTCAGCTCTGGATCGCCGTCGCGCAGTTCGTGCATCAGTGCCCAACGGAGTGGCGAGCTGACCAGCACCTCGGTGGCGCCGGCCAGCCGGTGATTGTGGCTGTCCTTGCCGGGATGGTCGATGTCGAAGCCCTTGTGTGCATGCTTGACCGTCGACACCCGGAGTCCGCGCGCCGTCAGCGCCGGGATCAGGCGCACCATCAGCGAGGTCTTGCCGCTGCCGCTCCAGCCGGTCAGCCCGAATATCTTCATCGGCGGAAATTCTCTCTGTCTTGGCGGGGTCAGCCGGCGCTGCGGGCGGACCGGGCCGCCGGCGATTTCGGCGGCGGGGCCGCCATCATGTGGGTCATGCCCGCGCGCATGTAGTCCCACCCGGTGTAGAAGGTCAGGGCGGCGGCAATCCACAATCCGACGGTGCCGATGAAGGTGACCGGCACCTCCACCGGGCCATAGTCGCCGACGATCAGGAATCCCAGCGCGATCATCTGGATGGTGGTCTTCCACTTCGCCAGCCAGGTCACCGGCACGCCGACATGCAGCCCGGCCAGATACTCGCGCAGGCCGGAGACCAGCACCTCGCGCAGCAGGATCACCACCGCCGGCAGGATCGAAAGCCCCGTCAGCCGGTGGAAGCCGGCGAGCATGATCAGGGTGGCCGCGACCAGCAGCTTGTCGGCGATCGGGTCGAGGAACTTGCCGATCACGCTCTCCTGGGCCCAGGCACGCGCCAGATAGCCGTCGAACCAATCGGTGATGCAGGCGGCGGCATAGAGCGCGCAGGCGGTGTAGGCCGCCCACGCCTCCGGCACATAGAACAGCCCGACGACCAGCGGGATCACCGCGATGCGCGACAGGGTCAGCAGGTTTGGCAGGCTGGTCAGCATGACGGGGAACTCGAACCGCTGGTGATTGTCGCTGATCGGCGCGCCGGTTGCGGCATCCCCTGAGAGCGCCGGCCGGTCCGCCGGCCGTTTGCCGGTGCCTGCATTCTAACCATCGGGATGGAAGTGATCGTATATCTTTTTCGCAACGGCGCGATTGATCCCCTCGACGGCCTCCAGATCGGCCAGCCCGGCCCGTGCCACCGCCGCCCCGCTGCCGAAATGGTGCAGCAGCGCCTTCTTGCGGGCCGGCCCGATTCCGGCGATCTCGTCGATCGGCGACTTGCCGATGGCCTTGGTCCGCTTCGCCCGGTGGGTGCCGATGGCGAACCGGTGCGCCTCGTCGCGCAGGCGCTGCAGGAAATACAGGACCGGATCGCGAGGCTCCATCTGGAAGGGCGGACGGTTCTCCATGAAGAAATGCTCGCGCCCCGCATCGCGGTCCGGTCCCTTCGCGATGCCGACCAGCGCGACGTCGTCGATGCCGAGTTCGGCGAACACCTCCAGCGCCACATTGAGCTGCCCGAGCCCGCCGTCGATCAGCACGAGGTCGGGCCAGCTTCCCAGCGTCCGTTCCGGGTCCTCCTTGACCGCGCGGCCGAATCGGCGGGTCAGCACCTCGCGCATCATGGCGAAGTCATCCCCGGCTGCTTCCGGCGCCCGGATGTTGAACTTCCGGTAAGCGTTCTTGATGAAGCCGTCCGGGCCGGCGACGATCATCGCCCCGATGGCGTGCGCCCCCTGGATGTGGGAGTTGTCGTAGACCTCCACGCGTTCCGGCGGCGCATCCATGCCGAACACGGCGGCGACCCCCTCCAGCAGGCGGGCCTGCGACGAGCTTTCGGCCAGCCGGCGTCCATGCGCCTCGCGCGCGTTGGTCAGCGCGTGCTCGACGATCCGGCGCTTCTCGCCCCGCTTCGGCTCGACCAGTTCGACCTTGTGGCCGGCACGCACCGCCAGCGCCTCGGTCAGCAGGTCGAGTTCCGGCAGGGCGTGGCTGACCAGGACCAGCGGCGGCGCCGCCTTGTTCTCGTAGAACTGGGCGATGAAGGCCGCCACGACCTCCTCGGTTTCCGCCGCCTTGTCGTGGCTGGGGAAGTAGGCCCGGTTACCGTAGTTCCGGCCACCGCGGAAGAAGAAGACCTGGATGCAGGTGACCCCGCCCTCGCCATAGGCAGCGACGACGTCGGCGTCCTCCACCACCCCCTCGACATTGATGTCCTGATGCGCCTGGATGGCGGTCAGCGCACGGATACGGTCGCGGTATCGCGCCGCCGTCTCGAAATCCATCGCCTCCGAGGCCGCCATCATCCTGTCGGCGAACTCGGTCTGGATATCCCGGCTCTTGCCCGACAGGAAGGCGCGGGCCTGGTTCACCTGCGCCTGGTATTCCGCCGGGGTGACCCGGCCGACGCAGGGGGCCGTGCAGCGCTTGATCTGGTACTGCAGGCACGGCCGGGTGCGGGCGGCGAACACGGTGTCGGCGCAGTTGCGCAGCAGGAAGGCGCGCTGCAGCGCCGTGATCGTCCGGTTGACCGCACCGGCCGAGGCGAAGGGGCCGAAATAGTCGGCGTCGCGCCCGCGGGCGCCGCGATGCTTGGTGAGCTGCGGGTAGTCGTGGTCCTTGGTGATCATGATGTGCGGGAACGTCTTGTCGTCACGCAACAGGACGTTGTAGCGCGGCATCAGCTTCTTGATCAGGTTCGATTCGAGAAGCAGCGCCTCCACCTCGGTGTGGGTGTTGACGAACTCCATCGTCTCGGTCTCCGCGACCATGCGCTGGAGCCTGACCGGCAGCTTGCCGACCTGGGTGTAGTTGGTCACCCGCCGTTTCAGGTTGCGGGCCTTGCCGACATAGAGGACGGCACCGTCACCGGCGAGCATGCGATAGACGCCCGGCGTCTGCGGCAGTGTCTTCAGATGCTCGCGGATGGTCTCCACCCCGCGGTCGATGTCGGCGGGGCGCCGCTTCGGACGCGCGGGCGAGGCGTTCGGCGCCGTGTCGGCGCCGGAAGACTGGCCTTCGGAGACGGGCGTTCCGGTGGCGGAGAGTTGCGTGTCGGACATGACCAGAATGTCGTAGACCGGGCTGCGCGGGTCAACCGTCGGGTGGGGGCGCGGCGCAGAAGGAGCGACTCACCGTCCGATCAGACTATCCACTATTCCTGTGGATAAGTTTGTCGATAACAAAGGGAGTAGACTGTTCGCAGCAAGGCGCCGCAAGGGCTCGCTGACTTCTGCCTGTTTTTTGTGCATTTTTGCTAAAGCGTTGATTTCCTTAAGTCAGCTCCGAGTCAATGGAGGCATTTGTCGCGCCACCACAAATTTCTCCGCCACGGAAAGGCGACGCTTGCGCCGGTAGGGCCACCTGTGTAAAACGCGCGGTCCTTTTCACCGCGGCGCACAAGTTTCCGTCCAGCCCGGCGGTTGCCGCCCCGTTCCGGGACACGTCACGCGCCGGAAGCCGGCGGCTATTCGACGGCGACGAAGCCATGCGCCGGCTGCGCCCATCCCAGATGCTCGCCACCGTCCAGCGCCAGCATCTGGCCCGTCATCGCCGGCGCGTCGATCAGGAACCGCAACGCCGCGCAGACCTCCTCCGGCGTGGTCCCGCGCTTCAGCGGGGTCGACTCCCACTGTGCGGCGAACTCCTCTTCGCTCTGGCGGTCGTTGCGAAGGGTCGGCCCCGGGCCGATGCCGTTCACCCGGATGCGTGGCGCCAGCGCCAGCGCTAGCGTGCGGGTCAGCGCCCACAGCCCCATCTTCGACAGGGTGTAGGACACGAAGTGCGGCGTCGGGTTCCAGACGCGCTGGTCGAGCATGTTGACGATCAGCCCCTGCTCGCCGTCCGGCAGGCTGGCGGCGAAGCACTGCGACAGCACGAAGGGAGCGCGGAGGTTGGCCTCCATGTGGGCATCCCAGGAGGCCCTGCTGGCATCGGAAACCTCGTCGCGTTCGAACCGCGAGGCATTGTTGACCAGCAGGGTCGGCGGCCCCAGGGCGGCGGCCACAGCCGGCACCAGCGCCTGCATGTCCTCCTCGCGGTCCAGGTCCGCCGCAAACGCCATGGCCCTGCCGCCCGCCTGGCCGATCTCGGCGACCACGGCATCCGCCTCGTCGCGGGATTGACGGTAATGGACGGCGACCTCCCAGCCCCGCCCGGCCAGATCGAGCGCGATTGCCCGCCCGATGCGCTTGCCGGCCCCGGTGACCAGGGCCGTTTTCCTCTTGATCTCCACCATGCCGCCATAGGTACCTTGCCACCGCCGCGGGTCAAGGGGGAGAGAGGAGGCCGGAACCGGCGATGTTGCGAGAAGCCTTCGAATACCTGACCACGCCCTGCGATCCGCTGGCCCGACGCTTCGGCTACCTGGCGGAGATGGTGGCGCTGGGTGCCCGTTACCGGCGGCAGCGGCGTGCCTGGGCACCGCATGTCGCCGCCTGCAGGCGCTTCATCGACAAGGCGATGGAGCGCGTCGAGCCGGGCGGCCAGGCCCTGGTCGCCGGCTCCGGCCGGCTGATCGAAATCCCGCTCGAACCGCTGGCGGCCCGTTTCGACCGGGTGGTCCTTCTCGACCTCCTGCACCCCCGTGCCGTCCGGCGCCGCGTGGCCCGCTTTCCCAACGTCGAACTGCTGGAGATGGACATCACCGGAGCCCTGGCGCCATTGGCGGCGGCTCTCGACCGCGGCGGGCCGCTGCCGGAACGGTTCACGGCACCACTTCCCGACGGCGCCCCTTTCCGCTTCGCGGTCTCCTGCAACCTGCTGTCCCAATTGCCGCTGCTGCCGTTGGACGCGGTGGAGCGCCATCTCCCCGACACTCCCGATGGCGAACGCCTGGCCTTCGCCGGTCGGATGGTGCACGGCCATCTCGACTGGCTGCTGCGGGTCGCGGATAGGGCCGCGCTGTTCACCGACATCGACAGTTGCTGGCTGCGGGGCGGAGAGATCCTTGAGGTGGAGGACTCAAGCTGGGGCCTTTCCCTGCCCGCCCCCGACATGTCCTGGCTCTGGGAGATCGCCCCCGCCCCCGAACAGGATCGCCGGCGCGACCTGCGCCACGGCGTCGCCGGCTGGTTCGATGTCCAGACGGTGACGAGTTCCGTCCCGCCCTGTTGAGGTTGCTCGATACGTCGTTACTCAAGATGTGGCGCGGCAGCGCGCGCAACAGACGGGAGACCACCGATGGCAACCAACGATCGACGCGACGACCGCCCCGTTCGCGGCGGCCCCAACGACAGTGACGGTGTCGACGAGCGCAGGATTCCGCTCGACATCCGCGAGACCCGCGACCATCCCGACGTCGACGAGCAGGTCGAAGGGTTCCAGCGGATCATCGGCCCTGGTGCCGGCACCGCCGCCGACCGGCCGGCCGAGGACGACTTCGGCATTCCCGGCAGCGAGGAAGAGGGTGGTCTCGGCACCGGCCCGTTGCCGCCGCGCCAGCCGGACCATCCGCAACGCCCGGCCGGACGGCCGGACGGACTGCCCGACGATCGCATCGTCTCCGACCGCAATGTCGCCGTCGACGGTGCCCGGGACGGCCGGTAGTCGCGAAGCTGAACAGCCGGCGCGACGGACCAAGGCGCACAATCGGCGCCGGCCGGTGCCGCCACAAATGTGGCGGCACAATCGTTCGTACATCTATTAATTGGAGAAGCTGATACGGAAAACGTCAGGCGGCCTTGCGTGGACAGCACTTCCTAGGACAGAAGCTCTGCCCTATTTTGGATTTTACCAAACACAGAAATCCAAAAGGGAGTGGACGTCTCTCACCCCAAGTGGAGATTCCATGGTCATGTCGAAGATGCTGCTTACCGAAGACCGCGACGTTCGTACCCATGACGAAATCATGATGGCTGCCCGCCGCATGCGCGCCGAATACCTGCGCGAACTGTTCGGGAAGCTGCGCAACAGCCTGTTCGGCGGTCGTGCCGCTCATCCTGGGCCCGCCCTGACGCCGAGCGCACGCTGAAGCAGGCACGGAAGCCCGCCTCAGGGCTTGGCCATCCCGCCGGAATGGAAAAGGCGCCGCGGACTGCTCCGCGGCGCCTTTCATCGTTTCGCCAGTCGCCGGACGGCAGGCCGTCCTATCCCTCCTGCTCCGACCCCGGAGCGCCGGTGCTCCAGAGCAGGCCCAGCACGAGGCCCTTGCAGCGGGGCAGCAGGAGGAGGGTAAGCACCAGGGTCAGCAGGGGCCAGACCGTGAGATGGACCCAGGTCGGCGGTTCATAGCTCTGCTCCACCGACAGAAGGGCCGGGATCACGATGTGGCCAACGATCAGGATCGTCATCCAGGGCGGCGCGTCGTCGGCGCGCAGATGGCCGAACGCCTCGCCGCAGGCCGAGCAGCGCTCGACCGGCTTCAGGAAGTTGCGCAGCAGCCGCCCGCGCCCGCAGTTGGGGCAGCAGCCGAGCAGGCCGCGGAACGAGGCGAGGAATTTCGAGGGAGCGGCGGCTGTTTCGACGGTCATGGCCATTCCTTCCGTGGTGCCCACAATATAGGCTCACAGCCACGAAACCGCACCCCCCGATCGCAACGGGTCCGCCGGACGCGCCGGATGCGACATCGCAGCCGAGTTGACGCCGGCACCGCTTGCGGTCTAGGGGAAGACCTTTGCGTCCGGGAGATTTCCAGCCATGTCCGTCACCCGTCTGTTGCGCGCCGCGGGCGCCCTCGCCGTCGTCGCGGCCCCGCTCGCGGTGTCCGTGCCGGCAATGGCGCAGAACAAGACCGTCGCCATCACCGCCATCGTCCAGCATCCGTCGCTCGACGCCACCCGTGATGGCGTGGTGGAAGCCCTGAAGGAGGCCGGCTGGATCCAGGGCAAGTCCCTGACGGTCGAGTACCAGAGCGCCCAGGGCAACCCGGCGACCGCCGCCCAGATCGCCCGCCAGTTCGCCGGTTCCCGCCCCGACGTGATCGTCCCGATCTCGACGCCGTCCGCCCAGGCGGTCGCGGCGGCGACCCGCGACATTCCCGTGGTCTTCACCGCGGTGACCGATCCGGTTTCGGCGCAGCTCGTCAAGTCGATGGACAAGCCGGGCGCCAACATCACCGGCCTCTCGGACATGGCGCCGGTCGGCGAGCATGTGGCGCTGATCCGCGAGATCCTGCCCCAGGCCAAGCGCATCGGCGTGCTCTACAATCCCGGGGAACCGAACTCCATCGTGCTGGTCAAGGCACTGAAGGACGAGGCGGGGAAGGCCGGCCTGACGGTCGTCGAGGCAGCGGTCCAGAAATCGTCCGACGCCCAGCAGGCGATCCGCGGCCTGGTCGGCAAGGCCGACGCCGTCTACATCCCGCTGGACAACACCGTCATCTCGGCGCTGGAAAGCGTGATCGCGGTCGGCCGGCAGGCCAAGCTGCCGGTCTTTTCCGCCGATACCGACAGCGTCGCCCGCGGTACCGTCGCCTCGATCGGCTTCGACTATTTCCAGGTCGGCAAGCAGGCCGGCGCCATCGTCGCCCGCGTGCTGAAGGGCGAGAAGCCGGGAGACATCACGGTCGAGCATGCCAAGGGCGCCGACCTGTTCGTCAACCCGACGTCGGCGTCCGCAATGGGGGTCACCCTGCCGGAGTCCGTGATGACGCGCGCCACCAAGGTGGTCGGACAGTAAGGCTAAGGCGCACTCCCCATGCCTTGCCAGCCATCGGGCCGGACGGGGCATGGGGACGGCCGATCATCCCGATACGCAGCCCTGCAAAAGCACCCTCCATGACCGAAATCGCCTTCTTCGGCGCCGTCGAGATCGGCCTCGTCTATGCGCTGGTCGCCGTCGGCGTCTATCTGTCCTTCCGCATCCTCGACTTCCCGGACCTGACGGTCGACGGCAGCTTTCCGCTGGGCGCCGCCGTCTGTGCCGTGCTGCTGATCGCCGGCCTGAACCCGTGGCTGGCGACCCTGGCGGCCGGGCTGGCCGGGGCGGCGGCCGGATTGGTGACGGCGACCCTGAACGTCCGATTCAAGATCCTGCACCTGCTGGCGAGCATCCTGACGATGATCGCTCTCTTCTCGGTGAACCTGCGGGTGATGGGACGGCCCAACGTCGCGCTGCTGATGCAGGATACGGTGCTGACGCCCTTCTACGGGCTCGGCGTGCCGGACCACATCGTCCGGCCGCTGGTCGTCGGGCTGGTCGTCGCGGTGGTGGTCCTGGTGCTGGCGCGCTTCCTCGCCAGCGAGTTCGGCCTGGCGATGCGGGCGACCGGGGTGAACGCGCGCATGGCGAGGGCCCAGGGGGTGAACACCGACGCCCACATCTATGCCGGCATCGCGCTGTCGAACGGGCTGGCCGGCCTTGCCGGCGCCCTGTTTGCCCAGACCAACGGCTTTGCCGATGTCACCACCGGCATCGGCACCATCGTCGTCGGGCTGGCGGCGGTCATCGTCGGCGAGACGGTGCTGCCGTCGCGCGCCCTGGTGCTGGCGCTGGTCGGCTGCGTCGCCGGATCGATCCTCTACCGCCTCGCCGTGCAGGTGGCGCTGTCGGCGGACGCCATCGGCCTCCAGGCATCCGACCTCAACCTGGTCACCGCGGTGCTGGTCGCCGTCGCACTGATCCTGCCGCGCCTCAAGGCGAAGGCCGCCCGCGGCACCGCCCGCAGCACGGGAACCGCCAAATGATCGTCGTCGACGATATCCACGTCACCTTCGGCCGCGGCACGCCGCTGGAAAAGCACGCGCTCCGCGGCATCGGCCTGACGATCCCGGAAGGACAGTTCGTCACCGTCATCGGCTCCAACGGCGCCGGCAAGTCGACCTTCCTCGGCTCGCTCGCCGGCGACGTCCTGGCCGAGACGGGCCGCATCTCCATCGATGGAACCGATGTTACGCGGTGGGACACGCCGCGACGGGCCGGGCTGGTCGCCCGCGTCTTCCAGGACCCGATGGCCGGAAGCTGTGCCGCCCTCACCATCGAGGAGAACATGGCCTTGGCCGCCGCGCGCGGCCGCCGCCGCGGTTTGGCCCTGGCACTCGGAGGCGACCGCCGCAACGGGTTCCGCGACCGCATCGCCGCGCTCGGGCTGGGGCTGGAGAACAGGCTGCATGACCGGATGGGGCTGCTGTCGGGTGGTCAGCGGCAGGCGGTCAGCCTGCTGATGGCGACGCTGGCGGGCTCCAGGATCCTGCTGCTAGACGAGCATACGGCCGCGCTCGATCCCGCGACCGCCGACTTCGTGCTGGACCTGACGCGGCGCATCGTTCGCGACAACCGGCTGACCACGCTGATGGTCACCCATTCGATGCGGCAGGCGCTGGATTACGGTGACCGCACGCTGATGCTGCACGAAGGGCGCGTCGTGCTGGACGTCGCCGGCGACGAGCGCGCCGGACTGGACGTGCCGCATCTGCTGGCGCTGTTCGCCCGGCAGCGCGGCGGCCTGGAGATCAGCGACGACAGTCTGCTGATGGGGTAAGATGCACCGAGGTGGCCAGCCTCAGGGCCTACACGGCTTCGGTCGAGCCGGGCGCCTGCTCCAGCCCGTCGCGGATCTCGTAGTAATCGGCCTTGTCGGCGACATAGCCGTGCTTCAGCGTGACCAGGCCGGTGGGCTGGTCGAGGCTGCCGGCGGCGATCTCGATCTGGTCGCTGGCATCGCCCTTCCAGAACAGCGACGAACCGCACCGGCTGCAGAATCCCCGCTCGGCGAAATCGGAGGAGCGGTACCAGGCCAGCGTCCCGTCGGCATCGAAGAAGACGGTGTCGCGCGGAACGGTGACGTAGGCCCCGAAATGCCCATGGAAGCGGCGGCACTGCCCGCAATGGCAGGTGATGACCCCATCGGGCCGTTCCGCCGCCAGGAAGCGCACGCCGCCGCACAGGCAGCCGCCGGCCAATCCGTTCGCCTTCGCGCCTTCGCTCATCCGGAAATCTCCCCCGTGCTGGTCCGGCGTTCGACGCCATCCCCTCCGATGTCGTAATAGGAAGCCTTCCTGTCCACGAAGATGTGGCGATCCACCCGCAGGCCGTCGGGATCGTCCAGGCTGCCGGCGGTGACAGTGATCCGCGGTTCACCGCCAGCCGCCTGGTCCAGCGCCTCCCAGAACAAGCCGGCGCCGCAACGCCCACAGAATCCGCGGCGTGCGTGGCTGGACGAAACGTACCAGGTCAGCGTGTCCTGGCTGAGAATGCGCAGGGCCGCGCGAGGCAGGCCGGTGTAGGCGCCGACGTGGCTGTGCTGGCGCCTGCATTGCCCGCAATGGCAGATGGAGATCGGCTCCGGCTCCGCGTCGAGTGCATAGCGGACGCCGCCGCAGAGGCAGCCGCCGGTCCGAACCGTCGCGGTGCCGCCATCCTGCCCTGCTTCCTGCCCGGTCATGCCTCACCCCCGCCAGAAGGGCTTTTCCGCTTCGGTCGCCGCATCGGCGCGCGAGATGCCGATATCGGCCAGCAGGTGGTCGGGCAGAGCCTCCAGCGCCCGGCGCTGGCGCCTGCGCTCGCTCCAGGTCGCCAGCCGGTCGAACAGCATGACCAGCCGCTCGCCGATCCCCGGGATGCTGTCGCGCCGCGCCGCGTTCGACCGGGTCATCGTCTGGTTCGTCCCATGTGCCATGATTCGGCCTCCATCTGGATGAGGGGAATGGGGCATGTGCCTCGCCGCTCCCGTTGCAATGGTGCAGTGATCGTTTCCGCAACAGAGAATGGGTCAGACGGTGCTTGCCGACAAACGACGCTTTCTCATAGGATCGATTAGCATTCCTAATCCGAAAACAGCCCCGACGATGCCGCCGCGATGTCCCGCCGCCTGCCTCCCCTGAATGCGCTCCGCGCTTTCGAAGCCGCCGCACGCCACTTGTCCTTCACCAAGGCGGCCGACGAGCTGCATGTCACCCAGGCTGCCGTGAGCCACCAGATCAAGGCGCTGGAAGAGTGGCTCGGATTACCCCTGTTTCGCCGAATGAACCGGGCGCTGGCCCTGACCGAGGCCGGGCAGAACTATCTGCCGCCGGTGCGCGAAGCCATGGACACGCTGTCCCAGGCGACCGACCGGCTGATCCGCGCCGACAGCAGCGGCACGCTGACCATCTCGACCATGCCCAGCTTCGCCTCCAAGTGGCTGGTGCCGCGGCTGATGCGGTTCCAGAAGCGCCATCCCGAGATGGATGTGCGTGTCCACAGCACGGCGCAGGTCGTGGACTTCGCCCGCCACGACGTCGACCTGGCGATCCGCTTCGGAAACGGGCTGTGGCCCGACCTGCGGGTCGAGCGGCTGCTGACGGAGGACATCTACCCGGTCGGCCACCCGTCGCTGCTGACCGGCGACCACCCGCTCGTCTGTCCGGAGGATCTCTGCAATCACACGCTGCTGCACGACGACTACAACATTTCCTGGGCAGTCTGGTGCCGGGCGGCGGGAACCGAAGGGGTCGACACAGACCGCGGGCTGCGTTTCGACGACTCGTCCTTCACCCTGCAGGCCGCGATCAACGGCCATGGGATCGCGCTGGCACGCGGCGTCCTGGTGGCCGACGACATCGCCGCCGGACGCCTGGTGCGCCTGTTCGACGTGCGGCTTCCCGGCAGCCTCGCCTACTACGTCGTGGCGCCCCCTCATTACTTTTCCCGGCCCAAGGTGAAGGCCTTCCGCGACTGGCTGTTCGAGGAGGCGGAAAGCACCTGAAGCGGGCTGCGCCACGTGCCGGCGGCGCGCGACGTGAACGGCTTGCGGGCGCCAGGGACCGCTCCTATAGTCCGCGGCCATGAGCGCGAACCCGTCCCCCGACACGGTCTTCCCGCACCGTCATCTCCTCGGAATCGAGGGGCTGCGGGCCGGCGAGATCACCCAGATCCTCGACCTCGCCGACGGCTATGTCGAGCAGAACCGGCGCCCCGTGAAGAAGTCCAGCCTGTTGGACGGCCGCACGCAGGTGAACCTGTTCTTCGAGAACTCCACCCGCACCCGCACCAGCTTCGAGCTGGCCGGCAAGCGGCTGGGGGCCGACGTCATCAACATGTCGACCGACAGCAGTTCGGTGAAGAAGGGCGAGACCCTGATCGACACGGCGATGACGCTGAACGCCATGCACCTCGATGCGCTGGTGGTGCGGCACGCCGATTCGGGAGCGGTCAAGCTGCTGGCCGACAAGGTCAACTGCTCGGTCATCAATGCCGGGGACGGCCATCACGAACACCCGACCCAGGCGCTGCTCGACGCCCTGGCGATCCGCCGACGACTCGGCCGGCTCGATGGGCTGATCGTGGCGATCTGCGGCGACATCCTGCACAGCCGGGTGGCGCGCTCCAACATCCACCTGCTGAACGCCATGGGCGCCCGGGTGCGCTGCGTGGCGCCGCCGACGCTGCTGCCATCGCAGATCGAACGGCTCGGCGTCGAGGTCCACCACTCGATGAAGACCGGCCTGCGCGACGCCGACGTGGTGATGATGCTGCGCCTGCAGACCGAGCGGATGAGCGGCCAGTATGTGCCGTCCACGCGCGAGTACTTCTATTTCTACGGCCTCGATTACGAGAAGCTGGAGCTTGCCAAGCCGGATGCCGTCATCATGCATCCCGGCCCGATGAACCGCGGTGTGGAGATCGACTCCGAGGTCGCCGACGACCTCAAGCGCTCGATGATCCTCGACCAGGTGGAACTCGGCGTCGCGGTCCGCATGGCCGTGCTCGACCTCCTGACCCGTGAACGCCGCCAGTCCGACAATGCGGGAGCCGCCCGATGAACGCCCGTGTCGTCTACCGCAACGCCCGCCTGCTCGACCCGGCGACCGGCCTGGACCAGCAGGCCGACCTGCTGACCGACGGCGAAACCATCGCCGACTTCGGCCCGGGGCTGTTCTCCGGATCGCTGCCCGAGGGCGCGGAGGTGGTCGACCTGGCCGGCCTCTGCCTGGCGCCCGGCCTCGTCGACATACGCGTGCTGATCGGCGAGCCCGGCGAAGAGGAAAAGGACACGATCAAGAGCGCGTCGCGGGCGGCGGCGGCCGGCGGCATCACCGCCATGGCGCTGCTGCCCAACACGTCCCCGGTCCTGGACGAGGTGGCCGGCCTTGAGTTCGTCGCCCGCCGCGCCCGCGAGGTGAAGCTGGTCAAGGTGTTCGCCTACGCCGCCGCCACCCGCGGCACGAACGGCAACGAGATCACCGAGATGGGCCTGCTCGCCCGCGCCGGTGCGGTCGCCTTCACCGACGGCACCAAGGCGATCGCCAGCGCCAAGACCATGCGCCGGGCGCTCGGCTACGCCAAGACCTTCGACAAGCTGATCGTCCAGCACCCCGAGGAGCCGTCGCTGGCCTCCGGCGGCATGATGAACTCCGGCGAGATCGCCACCCGGCTCGGTCTCGTCGGCATCCCGCGCGAAGCCGAGATCATCATGATCGAGCGCGACCTGCGCCTGGTCGAGCTGACCGGCGGGCGTCTGCACTTCGCCCACGTCACCACCGGCGAATCGGTGGAGCTCATCCGCCGCGCCAAGGCGCGTGGACTGCGCGTCACCTGCGACACCGCCCCGCATTATTTCGCCCTGACCGAAACCGACGTCGGCGACTACCGCACCTACGCCAAGGTGGCGCCGCCGCTGCGCGGCGAGATGGACCGCCGGGCGATCGTCGAGGGTCTGGCCGACGGCACCATCGACGCCATCGCGTCGGACCATGTGCCGCAGGACCAGGACCAGAAGCGACTGCCCTTCGCGCAGGCCGCCTGTGGCGTGATCGGCCTGGAAACCCTGTTCCCGCTGGTGCTGGAACTGGTCCACAAGGGCAAGATGCCCCTGCTGAAGGCTCTGGCCTGCGTCACCTCCAAGCCGGCGGGCATCCTCGACCTGCCGGTCGGCCGCATCGCCAAGGGAGGCCCGGCGGATCTCGTGGCGTTCGACGTCGATACGCCCTGGCAGATCGACGTCACGCGCTTCCAGTCGAAGTCGAAGAACTCGCCTTTCGAGAACCGCCCGGTCCAGGGACGGCCGCTGCGCACCATCGTCGACGGCCGCACCGTGTGGCAGGCGGAGGGCTGACCCGTTGGCGACCTTCCTTCTGTCAGCCCTGCTGGGCTACCTGCTCGGCTCCGTTCCCTTCGGGCTGGTGCTGACGCGCCTCGCGGGGCTCGGCGACATCCGCCAGATCGGCTCGGGCAACATCGGCGCCACCAACGTGCTGCGCACCGGCAACAAGCCGCTGGCGCTGGCGACCCTGCTGCTCGACAGCGGCAAGGGCGCCATCGCCGCCCTGCTGGCCTTGTGGTGGGCCGGGCCGGAGGCCGCAGTCTTCGCCGCCGGCGGCGCCATGCTGGGGCACACCTTCCCGGTCTGGCTGCGCTTCAACGGCGGCAAGGGCGTCGCCACCGCCATCGGCGTGCTGCTGGCGGTGTGCTGGCCGGCCGGCCTGCTGGCCTGCCTGACCTGGCTGCTGACCGCGGCGCTGTTCCGCATCTCGTCGCTGTCGGCGCTGGTCGCGGTCGCGCTCAGCCCGCTGACGGGCTGGTATTTCGGCGGCCCGTTGGTCGGCGGCCTCTGCCTGTTCATCGCCGTCCTGGTCTTCATCCGCCACGAGGCCAACATCCGCCGCCTGCTGAAGGGTGAGGAGCCGAAGATCGGCGCGGGCAAGAAGAAGGCGGCCTGACCTCAGGGGGCGGTGCGCAGGCTCACCACGCGTGCCGCCTCCCCGCCGAACGGCTGGCCAACGGGCGGCTGGCCAGCAGCACCGGCAGCAGGAACAGGGTCAAATTGGTCCAGGAGAAGGGCCGCTTCGGCTTCGGCTCGATCCACCCGCCACTGGCCCCCTGGTATTCGGGCATCGGCTGCATCACCCCGCCCGACGTCGGTGCGGCCGACCGGTTGGTGAACATGTCGCGCTCGATGGTGTGGGCGAGCGCGCGTTCGGTCAACTGGGGGGCCATGGCGTTGCCGACGGCGGCCAGTCGGCCCTCGGTTCCGACGAACATCTCCCGCTGCGGAGTGCGGGCGAGGGACAGGATGGCAGAGGCGACCTGCTCCGGCGGATGGATCGGGTTCAGCGGCTTGACGGCGCGGCCGGTGTAGTTGGCGGCGTGCTGCCACAGCGGCGTGTCGATCGAGGCCGGCATCACCATGCAGACATGGATGCCCGGCTCGTCGACCAGTTCCTGCCGCAGCGACTCGGTGAAGCCGCGAACGGCGAACTTGGCCGCGGTGTATGGGGTGGCATAGCGCTGGCCGATGTTGGACACCATCGACGCGGTGTTGATGATGATGCCCTCGCCGCGGTCGAGGAAATGCGGCAGCACGGCGCGGCAGCCATGGACCGTGCCGAACAGGTCGGTGCGCACCACCTGCTCGAACACCTCGTCCGGGATGTCCTCGAACCGGCCGAACGCGATGACGCCGGCGTTGTTCACCCAGATGTCGATGCCTCCGAAGGCGTCGATCGCCCGGTCGGCAAGCTGCTTCATGGCATGCTGGTCGTTGACGTCGGTCGGCACCACCATGGCCCGGCCGCCGGCCTCGACGCACTCCTCCGCCACTTCGTGAAGCGGGGCCATGCGGCGTGCGGCCAGGACCACCGCCGCTCCCTGGCGGGCGAACTCCAGGGCAGTCGCCCGGCCGATGCCGCTGGACGCGCCCGTGATGACCACCACCTTGTCGTCAAGCCGCTTCGCCATGACAGCCGTCCTTTCGTCAGGTTTTACTCCGTTGCGGCGTACAACAGGCTTCTCCTGCAAAAGTCGCGGCCCACCGACCCGCCCGGCGCTGTGGAGATGGCAGGCCGAACCCGCTACAGTCATGCCGGAAGTAGGGTTTTGCCTCTTAATCAGCATGGAGCGGGCACGGTGCCGGCCAAAGAGCTTGACGTGAAAGGGCTGCATTGCCCGTTGCCGATCCTGCGCACCAGGGCGCTGCTGAACGGCATGAGCCTGGGCGAGGAACTGGTGGTCTATGCGACCGATCCGGCTTCGGTCATCGACTTCCGGCATTTCTGCAACACGACCGAGAACGAGCTGCTGTCGCACGAGATGCTGCCGGACGAAATCCACCAGACGGTTTTCGTCTACCGCATCCGCCGGGGCGGATGACGCGCCGCACCGTCCCCCGACGACCGCCCCAGTCCAACGACGAAGGACCATGCCCATGCCGCTGCCGCCCGCCTCCCCGCCGCCGCTGCGCCCTGGTGCCGTCATCCACGGACCCGGTTCGCTCGGCGTGGACGTGCTGCTGGACGGCTTCGCCGCCGAGCTGAAGCGGCGCGGCTTCCGCGTCGGCGGCCTGGTGCAGCGCAACCACGGACCGGGCGACGATTGTGCCGAGCGCATGGAACTGGTCGACGTCGCCACCGGCCGCGCCTACGACATCACGCAGAAGCTGGGACGGGAATCGCAATCCTGCCGGGTCGACCCCACCGGTGTCGCGGAAGCGAGCCAGGCCATCCGCAATGCGGTCGCGGAACGCGTGGACCTGTTGGTGGTCAACAAGTTCGCGGGACTTGAGTCGGCCGGCGACGGTCTGTCGGATGAGATGCTGGCCGCCATTGCCGATGGCATACCGGTCCTGACCAGCGTCGGCAGCCGCTACCTCAACGAATGGCAGACAGCCACCGGCGGCTTCTGCGACCTGCTGTCGCCGACCGCCGACGCCCTGTGGCGCTGGTGGGGGCCGCACAGGCTGTACGAGGATCTGGTCCACGGGGTTGCCGATGCCGAGGTGCTCCGCGTGGTCACCGGCGCGCAATGGGTGCTGGTGGAAACCGCCGGCGGACTGGGCGTCGCGGCCCGGCAGGCGCCGCCGTCGGCGGGCGAAGGTCCGCAACGCTGGGCGGGACGCAGCCTGCGCGACCTTGCAGCCGGGGTTTCCGGATCCTGGGATCCGGTGGAGATCGCCGTCGGGGCGGCCGCACTCAACGCCCATTACAACCGGCCGGAGCTGGAGGGCGCCGCCGGCAACGGGCTGGATCTGTTCACCGCGGTAGAGGGGCGGGTCGTGGTGATCGGCAGCTTCCCGCAGATCTCCCGCCGGCTGCCGCGCGCGCAGGTCATCGACATGCATCCGCAGGACGGCGAGCATCCGGAGGCGGCCTGCGAATGGCTGCTTCCCGGTGCGGAGGCCGTGGCGATGACGGCATCCTCCTTCGCCAACCGCACCCTGCCGCGCCTGCTGCGCCTTTCGGCGGGGGCCAGGGTGGCCATGATCGGCCCGGGGACACCGCTGACGCCCCGCCTGTTCGATTACGGCGTCGAGTCGCTCGCCGGCTTCGTGGCGACCGACCGGGAGGCGGTCATCCGGACGATCGCCGACGGAGGCGGGTCACGCGACTTTCTTCCCTATGGCCGGATGGTCACTCTGCACCGCCCACCCCATTCTTAAGACGATATCCGAAGAAGAATACCGGAGGAGTTGATCCCCATGGCCGAGCTGGACCATCAGACCCGCATCGAGCTGGAAGCCGCCGCCTTCCGCGGATTGGTCGATCATCTGCGCAAACGCACCGATGTTCAGAACATCGACCTGATGAACCTTGCCGGCTTCTGCCGGAACTGCCTGTCCAAATGGTATGCCGCCGCCGCCAAGGAGCGCGGCGTACCGCTGTCCGACGAGGAGGCCCGAATCGCCGTCTACGGCATGCCCTATTCCGAATGGAAGCAGAAGCACCAGAAGGAAGCCACGCCTGAGCAGCAGCAGACGTTCGAGGACACCAAGCCGCTGCATGCGGAGATCAGCGGGCACACCGCACGCTGAGCTTTGCCCCCTCGCCCGCCATTTCCCACACGTCCGGCCGGACCCGACGGGGAAATGGCGGGCGATGCCCGCTCACGCCATTGCTTCAGTCCGCCAGTTTGAAGGGCTGCACCGCCCCGCTGAATTCGTCCATGTCCTCGCAGCCGGACGCGTGGGCGGCAAGCGCCGGCCAGCGAGCCGGATCGAAGACGCCGGGATGCGCTTCGCCGATGAAGCGCAGGGCGCAGGCCACTGCGATATCGGGATGGCCGATCCGGTCGCCGAACCACCAGGGTCCCGGCCGGACCGCACGGTCGGCTTCCAGCATATCCAGCACCGCGGCAATCTGGCCGCTGCAGCGCTCCACCCATGCCGCCGAACTCTCCTTGTGCAGCACCCTTTCATAGACGAGGCTGACGGCCTTGTCGGCCATGCCGGTCGCCAGCGCGCACAGCTTCAGTGCCTTGCGCCTTTCCGGCCCGCCTGAGGCGATCAGTGCCCGTTCCGGCCCTGCCGCCTCGTCCAGCCAGTCGAGGATGGCACCGCTCTCGATCAGCACCTCACCGTCGTCGAGCAGCAACGTCGGCACGCGCTTGAGCGGGTTGTAGCGCGCCACATCGGCCGCGTCGGAGAAGACCGACCAGGGGCGATGCTCGTACGGCATGCCGTAGAGGCGGAGCGCAATGGCGACGCGTCGCACGAATGGCGAATCATACTGCCCGATCAAGATCATTCCATCCTCCCATGCCAGGGCGATTTGCCCCAGATACATCCTATATCGGATTTATCCCGAACTTGTATAAAAATGGCATGGGCGGGGTCCGCACCGTGATGGAAAACCGGTCGACGCGACCGTGGCCTCTTACGGTTTCTCGATGACTGGAAGACTCTGTCGAACATCCGCCCTCGAAATCGCGCAGCAAGGCATCGAGAGAAATGGAATTATCAACGCCTTGTTCGAAAATGACCGTGACATCTTGCCGCTTATCGTGCCCAGATTTTATTATTTCGTCTTGGTGAACGAGATGTAACGAATGTGAATCCTGGCATCATACTAAAGCCCACCAAGCATCTGCCGCAGCATATGCTTGGAAAACATATGAAACCCTGCTATCGTGGGGACTGTGGACATCGATGCGGCTGGCGCATTGCCCATGCACCCGGCGCCCGACATGTTTCCGTTCTTTCACATGTGATCAGCCGGAACGCCGCCCTGTCGCCGCCCTCTCCCAAGGATCCGAAGGGTTTCTCCCGGCTCGAAGGCGGAGTGATCGCCTTCGCGGTGCTGATCCTCTCCGTATTCCTCCTCATCCAGGCCAACCAGGTGGCCTCCAGCCGGCAGGCTGCGCTGACGGCGTCGGAAGCGACTCTCCGTGCCCTTGCCGGGGCGCTTGAGCTTTCGGCCTCCCGGACCGTTCAGGTGGTGGACGGCACGTTGGCGGCCATCGCTGACTCCCTGTCACGCCATGGATGGAGCGGCGACGACGCCGTGCCGGCAGGCCGGCAGGCCGGCAGCCGGCCGGTCCTGGATCCCGATGCGCTGCTGGACCGCCTGCGCCGGTCGCCCCAACTGCGCGCCCTGACCCTGCTCGACCGGACCGGACGCGTCATCGCTGCCACCGATGGCATGCCGCCGGCCATCACCTTCCTGAGCGAACTGGACGTCTACCGCTTCCATGTGTCCGGCCAGGGAACCGGTCTGGCCATCGGCATGCCCCGCCCCGGCCGGGGGTTGCTCGATCAAGAGATCGACGGCGCACAGGGGGGAGGATGGCTGGTGCCGATGAGCAGGGCCGTCAGGGACGCAGACGGCACGCTGCTGGCGGTGATCGTCGCCTCCGTCGACACCAGCTATTTCCAGAACCTCTTCCGAACCGTCCAGAGCGGCGACGCGTTGGGTTCCTTGGGGTTGCGTGTCGGCCTTTACCTGGGTGATGGAACCCTGTTGACCGCGCAGCCGGTGACGGCCGATGAGATCGGCCGCAGTGCCAGGAACACCGATTTCTTCCAGTCCCTGCTTGCCGCAGGGAAAGAGGGTGCTCTGCGGCGGGAGGACGCCGACGGAGGAACACGCATCGCCGCCTACCAAGCCATGCCGGCCTGGCCGTTGGTGCTGTCGGTCAGCGTGGAGCAGGATCTTGTTCTCGCCGACTGGCGTTACGGCCTGGAGACGGTGTTCCTGTCGTGTGGATCGCTGATCCTGCTGATCGGGCTCGGCGCCGCCGTGTTCGTGCGCGCCATGAAAATTCAGCGTCGGCGGTACGACGCGCTGGCCGAGGCGCATGCGCGGCTTTCTGCCGGCCTCGACCGTGTTGGCGAGGCGACCTTGACCATTCGTCCCGATGGCCTCATCGAAACCGCGACTCCCGCCGTCCACGACATGTACCGGTGCCCGCCGGACGGCCTTACCGGCCGCTCCGTGCTGGAACTGCTGGCACCCGCCACCCGCCGTGCCATGGCCCAAAGGCTTTCGGACATCGCCCGAGGCCGCCATACCGGGGTCGAGGGTGAGGTCTGGGAGATCATCGGATGCAGACGGTCACCGAACGGCGGCGAAGAGTTCTTCCCGCTCGCCTGTTCGATGAAGGCGGGGCAGACGGCATCTGGCCCGGTCCTGACCGCCGTCTTGCGCGACCTGAGCGGCGTAACGGAGACCGAACAGTCGGCGCCCCCGCCGGCTGACGGCAGGCAAGCCCACGCCGCAGCCCAACGCGAGCCCACGGGTGCGCTCCCGGCGTTCTTCGACGACAATCCCGCCACATCTGCCGACCCATCCCTGCTTCATGCCCAACGGTCGGGCTTGCAGGTCGGCGTGGTGGATCTCCTGTCGCTGGTAGAAGGCGTTGTGGAGTTTCTGTCCGCACGCGCGTCTGCGAAGGGTCTGGACATCGCCGGCTTCGTCCCGCGGTCCCTGCGGGTTCCGCTGGCGGGTGATCAGGCGCGCCTGCGTCAACTCCTTCTCACCCTCGCCGGCAACATGGTGGAGTTTGCCGATACTGGCGGCGTCCTCATCCTCGCGGAGGAGGAGCAATCGCTCCCGGACCAGCCGGCCGACAGGGTTCCTGTCCGTATCGAGGTGCGCGCAACCGGAATCGGACGTGTTGCGGCCGATCGCCTCCGCCTCTTCGCCGAGGCTGCACAGCCCGGTGTCCCGCCGATACCGCAATCCGGCGGTGCAGGATCAGGGGCGGCGACTGCCGGACGGCTGCTGGCAATGATGGGTGCGCACATCAGCATCGGCGGCCGGCCCGATACCGGCAGCGCCATCCTCCTGCAGGTTCCACTGCAACGTGGCGCCCCCGTGGCGGACATCGCGGCGAACGGCGGCTGGGTGGATCGTCGCATCCTGCTGGTGGCCGGTACGGCGGCCGATCGACACCACACGGGCCATGACCTGCTGATCCGCCACCTGAAGGATTTCGGCATCCAGGTCACGACCGCCGACACCGGTGACGAAGCCTTGCGGCGCCTGCATGCCGCGATACGGGCGGAGGTAGGGGCCGAACGCCCCTTCGACGCGGTCATCCTCTGGCAAGGCAAAGAGGAGCCGTCCGGCCTGCAGGCGGCGATCCGCATCCGCTCGACACCGGCGCTTGCCGGAGTGCGCTTGGCGATCGCCTCGTCCCCTTCTGAAGGCCGCGAGGAGGCGTCGGCCGGGGTCGATGCCCATCTGGCAATTCCAGTCCGGTTCGCCGACCTACGGCAATGCCTTGTCCGCCTTCTGGACGCGCCCGATGTCCGGGCCCTGCCCGCACGGCCTGTCCGGCCTAACCGGCCCGTGGACACCGGGCCTGCGGATTTGGCGGCACCTGCCGCCGGAGAACCACGAATCCGTGTGCTCCTGGCCGAGGACAACCCCGTCAATCAGCAGATCACCCTCGCCGTCCTGCGCCGTGCCGGCCATCACGCAGCGGTGGTTTCGAACGGGGCGGAAGCCGTCGAAACGGTGTCCTCCCAGTCCTACGACCTCGTGCTGATGGATGTGCAGATGCCGGTGATGGACGGCTTGGAGGCCACCCGGCGCATCCGGCGCCTGCCGGGACAGGCCGGTTCCATTCCCATCGTCGCTCTCACCGCCAATGCCATGCAGGGCGACGACACCATCTGCCTGAATGCCGGGATGGACGGCTATCTGGCCAAACCGGTCAGCCCCGGCAAACTCCTGGACGTGGTGGCAGGCTTCACGCGCCGCCGTGAACCGGTGTCGGTCCCGGAAACGGTGCGGGAAGCACCGGAACCGCCGATCCTCAACACCGCAAAGGTCGAGGACCTGCGCGACACGCTCGGCGACGATGGTCTTGCCCTGTTGATCGACACGTTCTTCTCCGACGGCTCGACCCATCTGGACCTGCTGCACGCCGCGATCAGGCGGCGGGACCGTGGAGCGATCGAACGGGAAGCCCATATCCTTAAGGGCTCGTCCGCCAACCTCGGCTTCGACCGCCTATCGGCCGCTGCGAACCGGCTGGTCGCCGCCGCGCGTTACCACTACGACGCAGCGATGACGGAAGAGGCGGGCATCCGCCTCGCCGAAGAGCTGTCTGCCGCCAGAAACGCCTTTGCCACACTGCCGGTACCGCACCGCTGACCCTGTACCATTGTCTATGGCCATCGGCCGCGGCGTAATGCCGCTCGGAATTGTGCTTAGGTAAATTTTTGATAAAATGTGGGTAGTTTCGCGGCTGCTCCCTGTGCAGCCTGCCCGCTGGAGTAAACGCCTGCCATGGCCGAAGCCTGCACCGCTCTGGTGGTCGACGACGAAGAGATGAGCCGCGCCATTGCCGCCGGATACCTCGCCCGCATCGGCTACAGGACATTGGAGGCGGACAGCAAGGCGCGGGCCTGGGACATCCTGGCCGCCCAGGGCGACTCCATCACCGTGGTGCTGCTTGATCGCAGGTTGACTGACGGCGATGGGCTCGAACTGCACGAGCGCATGAAGGCGGTTCCGGAGCTGGCCGATATCCCGGTCATCGTACAGACGATCTCCGACAGCAGCGCCGACATCGCGGCGGCGATCCGGGCTGGCGTCTTCTATTACATGGTCAAGCCCTACGGCGGCGCCCTGCTCCGGTCTGTCGTCAGGGCAGCCGCCGAGGCTGCGGAACGGCTGAAGAGCCTGAGGGGTGACCTCCGTTCGCGCAACGACGCGATCACCCTTCTGCAGGAGGCACGCTTCCGCTTCCGTACGCCGCAGGAGGCACGGGATCTGGCCATCGCGCTGTCGTCGATGGTGGAGGCTGCGCCCAACCTGATCTTCGGGCTGTCCGAACTCCTGGTGAACGCTGTGGAGCATGGCAATCTCGGGATCGGCTTCGAGGCCAAGGAACGCCTGAAAGCGAATGGAATGCTGGGGCGCGAGATCGAAATGCGGCTGGACTCCATCCATCACCGCGACAAATACGCCACCTTGCATGTGGAGCGCTGCGACGGCCGGATCGCCTTCACCGTCACCGACATGGGACAGGGCTTCGACTTCGACCGCTACATGACCGTCGACGCCTTCCAGTCGACCGCCACGCACGGTCGCGGCATCGCACTTGCCCGCAGCGTGAGCTTCGACCGCCTCAGCTATCTCGGCCCTGGAAACCGCGTGGTTGGGATCGTGGAGGTCGAGCGTACGGCCGCCATGGCCGATTAGAGTGTGATCGTTTCAGCGGTATCGCTTGAAACGTGAAGCACGCCGAGGACTCCAACCGCGCCGGCACGCGCCATTCTCGAGAGCGCACCCGCTCATAATCCGGGTTCGTAGACCGCGACCCGGTTCCGGCCCATGTGCTTCGCCCGGTACAAGGCCAGGTCGGCACGGTGGATCGCCCGCTCCAGGGTATCGGTCGCTCCCTCCAGACCGGCAATGCCGATGCTGGCGGTGAGGCGGAAACTCCCGTCAGCCGTTTCGATCTGCATCCGCGCAAGATGCCTGCGCACCCGTTCGGCGACAACCCGGCTTTCGTCGGCGGTGGCACCCGGCAGAACGACGACGAACTCCTCCCCGCCCAACCGCCCCAGAATGTCGTATTCGCGCAGGATCGCCTGGCAACCCGCCGCCACCATGCGCAGGGCGTCGTCGCCCGACGCATGGCCGAACGTGTCGTTGATGCGCTTGAAGTGGTCGACGTCCAGCACGAAAACCGAGAGCGGCTCATGGAAGCGATGGGCCCGGGCGAGCTGGGCGCGCGCCATGTCCATGAAGGAGCGGCGATTGAAGATTCCGGTCAGGGGGTCTCGCGACGCCATGTCGCGCAACGCCTCCTCCATCCCGCGCCGCTCGGTATAGTCGTAGATCCAGGCGAGGTTCACCGGCACGCCCTGGATCACCGCCTGGTTGACGGTGAACAGTGCCCAGAAGGGCGACCCGTCGGCCCGCTTGAACTGGACCTCCATGTTGGTGACGCCGCCGCCGTCACGAAGCCGCTCCACCACCCGCTGGCGCTGGTGACTGTCCAGATAGTAGTCGCGGGCGCAACTGCCGACCAGCCGCTCGCGCGGCAAGCCGATCAGGTCCGAAAAGCGGCTGTTGACGAAGATGATCCTCCCATCCTCACGACGCGACACCGACACGCCGATCGGGCTCTGTTCCAGAATCGCTTCCAGCCTCTCTTCCTGAGGGCGGATATCGGCAAGTTCATGGATGGCGCCGACGATGCCGGCCGGGTTGCCGGCTGCATCGAGGAACGCGGCCTTCGTCAGGCAGACCATCCGCGGCGCTCCCTCGGCGGTTCGCACAGCCGCCTCGTAGTGCACGCCTTCGGTGCCGCCCCCTGCCTGCCAGCCCGTCACCGCCCGATCCATCACCATCTGGTCCTGTCCGCAATGCTGCTCGGCATCGCCAGGACCGGCCACGGCAAAGCTGTCCCGCGTCATCATCTCGTCGCGGTCAATGCCGGTGAAGCGCTCGAAGGCATCGTTGACGGCGATGTACCGCCCGACGGCATCCTTGACGAACAGGGGCACCGGCGTCGCAGCCATCATGGCGGCAACGACCGACGCCTCCCCGGAGCGCCAAGCCGGCCCGTTGACGAAGGGCGGGGCCTCCGCACGGACTCCGCCTGCATCGGTCACGGTCAGAAGGCGCAACACCTCGTCATCCGCAAGGCCGCCGGTCCAGGCGCTTTCCGCAACGGCCACCCAGCGCCGGGCGCCATCGGCCGTGCGGGCCGCCCGCAAGCTGGCCGCCCTCCTGTCTTCCGTCCTCGCGTCGACATTCCCCTCCAGCCCGAGATCCCGAAGGGTGCGTCCGGCGAGCCCGGCGGCGTGGTTGCCGAGAAGGTCTTCGAGCGCCGGGTTGCCATAGCGGATGGTCCCTGCCCCCGTGGCAAGGCAGACACCGATTGGTAGAAAGTCGAAAGCCGACCATGCGGAATACCGCATGTCCTGCGCGCCACGCCCAGACATCATTGCCACGCTATCCGAATCCAGCATGGCTGCCAGTGTTTCATAAAACTATATTTCCTTCCAATGGCGGATGATCCCGGAGTCGGAGAGCAGGATCGGCGTCATTCTAGAAAAAGTTGAGTTTAAGGAATTTTTGTCGCCCGCTCAAGAGTCTGGCAGAGCGGGCGCTTGGTGCGGTCCCCCACGCTCCCACCGGAGTGCGACACGAAGTCGCTGCCACTCCCCGTCCTCGCCCGGTAGCCCGAAACGCAGCCAGTCGGGACGGTGCTCGAATCGGCGCACCAGGATGCCGGCGGCACCGAGTTGCCGGAAGATCATCGGCGCACGCGGATCCTCGACCAGACGGAACAGGTCCGTACCGCCGACCACGCGCAGGCCGGCCGCTTCCAGCAGCCGGTCCAGGTCTGCCGCCGCCTGCGAAAGCCGGCTGCGCATCGCCAGGATCCAGGACCGGTCGGCGAGCGCGGCGGCGGCAATGGTAAGGCCGGGACCGGAAACCGCCCAGGGTCCGACCGCCTCGCGCAAGGCCGCCGCGACCGCGCGCGGCGCGAGCGCGATGCCGAGGCGGAGCCCGGCCAGACCGAAGAATTTGCCGAATGACCGCAAGACCACGAGACCGGGCCGCCCGGCGACCGAGGCCAGGCTGTCCTCCGGCCGCATGTCGGCGAACGCCTCATCCACCACCAGCCAGCCGCCTCGCGCCGCCAAGCTGTCGGCAAGCGCCAGCAGGCGGGAGGGTGCCAGGGTTCGGCCATCGGGATTGTTCGGGTTGACGACGACGACCACGTCGGCATCGCCAGGACCGTCATCCGTGCCGATGCCGTCGACCATGACGACCTCATGGCCGGCGAGCGTCCAGCACCTTGCATGCTCCGCATAGGTGGGGCCGAGCACCGCCACCCGTCCGGGCGGACGCAGGCGCGGCAGGATCTGGATCAGCGCCTGCGATCCCGGTGCAGCGGCCATCACGCCCGGCGACGGCGCCCGGTAGCAATCCCCGGCCGATGCGAGCAGCGCGGCCTCGGCGTCCTGGCCGGGCAGCCGGGTCCAGGCGTCGGCAGACAGCGGTGGCAAGGGATAGGACCAGGGATTGATGCCCGTCGACAGGTCGAGCCAGGGTTCGGGCGCATGGGGAAAGGCCGCCCGCGCCGCGCCCAGATCACCGCCATGCAGGGGCGTCTGCCGGGCCGCATCCGGCGCCGCATCCGTACCACGAGCCATCCCCTGCTTGGTCCCCGCGCCGTCTTCCGCCATGATCGCGCCCCGCCCCTTCCGTCACCCGAGCGGCCGGCCGGCCGCCCCATCCCCTGGAACGACCCGACCGTGCTGCTGCATCCCTTCCTGCTCGCCACCGCATTGATCATCGAGGCGGCAGCCGGCTATCCCGACCCACTCTACGCCCGCTTCCGGCATCCCGTGGTGTGGATCGGTGCGCTTATCGCGCAGCTAGACCGCGCGCTCAACCATGAGCATGACGGATTCGCCAAGCGCAAGGCAGCCGGCGTGCTGGCCCTGGTGGTGGTGCTGGTGACCGTGGGCGGCATCGCCGTGGCGGTGGCGTGGGTCTGCCGGCTGCTGCCATTCGGTTGGCTCCTGGAAGCGGCACTGGCCTCGACGCTGCTGGCCCAGCGCAGCCTGCACGACCATGTCGCTGCGGTCGCCAAGGGCTTCCGCACGGGCGGGCTGGAGGAAGCGCGCAAGGCGGTGTCGATGATCGTTGGCCGCAACCCGTCGACCCTCGACGAGCCCGCGGTCGCCCGCGCCGCCATCGAGAGCTTGGCGGAGAATTTCTCCGACGGGGTGGTGGCCCCGGCGTTCTGGCTGCTCGTCGGCGGATTGCCCGGCTTGGCGCTCTACAAGGCTGTGAACACCGCCGACAGCATGATCGGTCACCGCACCCCGCGGCACGAGGCCTTCGGCTGGGCGGCCGCACGCCTCGACGATCTGGTGAATCTACCGGGCTCCCGCCTGACCGCCCTGCTTCTGGTGGCGGCGGCCTGGACCACGGGCGCCGCCGCCGCGCGGCAGGCCTGGGCTTCGGTGCGGCTGGATGCCCACCGCCACCGCTCGCCCAATGCCGGCTGGCCGGAAGCGGCGATGGCAGGCGCGCTCGACCTTCGGCTCGGCGGCCCGCGGGTCTATGGCTCGATCCGGATCGAGGACGTGTGGCTGGGTGCCGGCCGGACGGCGGCGACGCCGGCCGATATCGGACAGGCGCTGCGGCTCTACCGCCGCGCTTGCCTGCTGCTGATCGCTTCCTCGCTGGTGCTCGCGGCCGCAGGATGACCACAGAGGGTGACGACGGCGGGTGATGACGGCCGGTGGACCGGCTCACCCCGCCCTTCCGGTCATGCCCGCATCGCCCGCCGCGCCAGCAGGACCAGCCGGCGCCCCGTTTGGCGGAGGCGCAAGAGCAGCCGGTAGGCCGCACGGGCGGGCGCCGTGGCCTTCAGCCACGCGATCCATCCGGTCACCGCCCCATAGCAGCGGGCGAACCAGCCGATGGTCAACAGCTTCGGCTTGGTGAGGTGGAAAAGCCGCTCCACCAGGATGACCTTCGTCAGCTCCGCCCCGACGGTCACGCCGACGCCCAGCGCCGGGCGCCCGGCGGCGAGAAGCCACAGGCCGAGCAGCTTGGCCGGCTCCAGCAGGCCGAGGGGCACCAGGACGAGCAGCAGCGACGGATAAGGACCCAGCCGGCCGATCCACTCGCCGATGCGGGCGAACACCCGCATCCGCCCGATCCTGCGCAGGACCGGCCGCACCACCCAGTAGGCCAGCGCATCGAGCAGGAAGTAGGCGAGCGCGAACACGGTGGCGATCGGGCGCAGCAGGGACGCAAGGCGGCCGGAATTCCGTCGGGCGGTCCGCGCCGGCCGATTACCCTCACGAGGTGCCGCAGGAGGGAGCCTATTCATTCGGGATACCCGGACGGAGGTTCTAGGCCCATTTCTACCACCAAGGGGCGCCTTTCGTTCGATGGGAGGGACTGGCACCCTCTCCCAAATTGTTCTCTGAAAGAGGCGAACCCCGCCCCTCCTTCCGCAACCTTATCCTGACGACGGGTCCTCCGACCGTGCCCGGCTATTACGATCCTCTTCTCGTCGCCTTATCCTACGTGATCGCCGTGTTCGGCGGCTACGTGGCGCTCGACCTCGCCCATCATGCCCACGGCGCGCGCGACGGCAAGAAGAGCAAGGTCGACAGCCGGAGACTGGCGGGTGCGGCCCTGGCGCTCGGTGCCGGTATCTGGTCGATGCATTTCGTCGGGATGCTCGCTTTCCGCACCGCCATGCCCATTAATTACGACCCCGGCATGACGGCATTGTCCTTCCTGCTGGCGGTGGCGGTGTCGGGAGCCGGCCTGTTCTCCGTAGCCCGCAACCGGCCGCGCCGCTTCACCCTGCCGGTCGCCGGAACCCTGACGGGGTTCGGCATCGTCAGCATGCATTACGTGGGGATGGCCGGCATGCGCATGGAGGCTCGCTTGTCCTACGACACGCTTTTGATCGTCGCCTCCATCGTGATCGCGATCGCCGCCTCCACGGCGGCGCTGTGGCTTGCCTTTCGGACCAGCCGTCCGCTGGAGAGGGTGGCCGGCGCCGCACTGCTCGGCATCGGCGTGGTGGCGATGCACTACACCGGCATGGCGGCCGCAGGAATGGAACCCGCAACGGAACTCGCTGGCACCACTGCAATGCCCCACACGATCGCCGCTGCGGCACCCGCACCCGGGCTGTCCGCCAACCTGCTGGCGGTGCTCACCGGCGGCGCGACGCTGCTGCTGCTCGCACTGGCCTTCATATCCTCCCTGCTCGGTCGCCGCAATCAGGCGGAACAGACGGCCGGGCAGGACGCGCGTTATCGCGCCATCGTCGATACGGCGGTCGATCCGATCGTCGTCATCAACGAGGAGGGGCTCGTAGAATCCTTCAACCGTGCCGCCGAGCAGACCTTCGGCTACCAATCCACCGAGGTCATCGGCCGCAACGTGTCGATGCTGATGCCGGAACCCTTCCACAGCGCCCATGATGGCTATCTCAGCCGGTACCATCGGACCGGCGAACGGCGCATCGTTGGCATCGGTCGCGAGGTCGAGGGCCGGCGCAAGGACGGGTCGGTCTTTCCGCTCGACCTGTCGGTCGGCGAGTGGCAGGTCGGCAGGCGACGGATGTACACCGGGATCATGCGCGACATCACGGCCCGCCGCGCTGCGGAGGACGCCATACTGCGCGCCCGCGACGAGGCTGAGGCGGCAAGGATCGAGGCGGTTGCCGCCCGTGATGCCGCCGAACGCGCCGACCGTGCCAAGACGAAGTTCCTGGCCGCCGCCAGCCACGACCTGCGCCAGCCGCTGCAGTCGCTGTTCTTCTTCGCCCATGCACTTTCCGACAAGCTCGAAGACCACCCGACGGCACCGCTCCTCGCCAGCATGACCGAGTCGCTAAGCGGGCTGCGCGTGATGCTGGACAGCCTGCTCGACGTCTCGCGCCTCGATGCCGGCGTGGTGAAGCCCAGCGTCACCGATTTCGCGCTCGGCCCGCTGCTCGACCGGCTCGCCGAGGAGTACCGGCTTCGCGCCGGCGAGGTCGGCCTCGGCCTGCGTCATGTCAGCAGCTCCGCCTGGGTCCGGAGCGATCCGGCCCTGCTGGAACGCATCCTGCGCAACCTGATCGAGAACGCCATCCGCTATACGGAGCAGGGCAGCATCCTGATCGGCTGCCTCCACCGCGGCGACGCGCTGCGGCTGGCGGTGATCGACCAGGGCATCGGCATTCCGCCGGAGAAGACGCAGGACATCTTCCAGGAGTTCACCCAGCTCGCCAACCCGGAGCGCGACCGCCGCAAGGGGCTGGGGCTGGGGCTCGCCATCGTGCGGCGGCTGGCCGGCCTGCTCGGGCACGGCGTCGCCGTGCGGTCGGTCCCCGGCCGCGGCAGCGGATTCTTCCTCGACCTGTCGCCGGCGGTGCCGCGCCCGATCCCCAAGCCGGCGCGTGCGCCGATCGACCTGCCGCGGGGCAAGGGCCTGATCGTGGTGGTCGACGATGACACCATCATCCTGCTCAGCATGCGGGCGATGCTTGAGGAATGGGGCTACGACGTGGTCGCCGCCGTCTCGGCGGACGAGGCAATCGAGTCGCTGCTGAACCTGGGGCGGCAGCCTGCGATGATCGTCGCCGATTACCGCCTGCGCGAGGGGCGGACCGGGGTCGAGGCGATCCGGGACATCTACGGTGTCTGCGGCGTCCGCGTTCCGGCTGTGGTCCTGACCGGCGATACCGACCCGGCCCGCATCGCGGAAGTTCAGCGCAGCGGCCACCACCTGCTCCACAAGCCGGTTTCCGCACCGATTCTGCGCGACATCCTGACGGCGGCGGCCTGAAAGCCATCGTCCGGCAAGCAGCGGCCGCCGCCGGCCGGCCGGCGGCGCGCCGGCACAGGACGACCCGGCCGTCCGACCGCTGAGCGGCTATGCGAAGGCCAGGGCACATCCCCCGGACGCACCGCTGGACGCGGCGGCGGCCGGGGGACTAGCATCCGCGACCCGACCCGTGCCCGCGGCGCCCCACACCCGTCGCCGCCCCCTCACCTTCCACGGACCGTGATGCTGCGCCGTTTCCTGTCCTGCGCCGGCCAAACCTGCGCCGTCCTTCTCCGCACCGCCCTCGCGCGTTCCGTCTCCCGCCGGACTTCCGGATCCGTTCCGCCGATGGCCGGCCACCCCGGTACCTATCCGGGTGCTGCGCCTCCTCCGCAAACGACGATGCCGTATCCCGGCGTCCAGCCGGGTCCCGGATCGCAGCCGGTTTACGGCGCGCCGCCCTACGGTCAACTGCCTCACGGCCAGCCACTCCATGGCCAGCCGGTATACGGGGCCTACCCGACGGCGGCCGACCCCAACATCGCGCCGCCCGCGCCCTGGCCTCCGGGCGCCGCTCCGGCGCCGTCATGGCAGACCGGCCAGCATCCGCCACCCGCCGGAGGCTCCCCTCCCGGCGCCTATTACCCGCCGCACCAGATGACGGCGCCGCTGCCGCCGCATCAGTCGCCTCCGGCGCAGCAACCGGCAGCCGCCTACCCGCCCCCCCGGCAGCCGAAACGGGGGTTCCCCATGCGCGGCCTCCCGATGCCCCGCGGCCCCTGGCGGCGGGTCGCGTTCGGGGTCGGCCTCCTGGTCCTGCTGCCGCCCGCGGTCGGGCTCGCCGCCTTCCTGTGGATGCGCGCGCAGCAGCCGCAGACCCATGGCCAAGTGAGCATTCCCGGACGCGGCGCGCCGGCGGACATCGTGCGCGACGCCCATGGCGTGGTGACCATCTTCGCTGCGAACGAACGGGACGCCTATCGGGCGTTGGGCTATGCCCATGCGCAGGACCGGCTGTGGCAGATGGAGACGATGCGCCGAGCCGGCGCCGGGCGGCTGGCCGAGCTGATCGGCACCAAATACGGCGACTTCCCGCTGCGCAGCGATCGGCTGATGCGCACGCTCGGCGTCTATCGCGCCGCCCAGGCAATGGCTGCCACCCTGTCGTCCGAGGCGCGCACCGCCTTCGATGCCTATGCCGAGGGGGTGAATGCCTATCTTGAGACCCGGCCGGAAGCCCTGCCGGTCGAATTCCAACTCCTCCGCCACACGCCGGAGCCCTGGACGATCGCAGACAGCCTCGTATGGGCCAAGCTGATGGGGCTTCAGCTCTCCGCCAATTACCGTGACGAACTGTTCCGGTCCCGCGTGCTCGAGCGGCTGTCGCCGCAGCAGGTGGACGACCTTTTCCCGCCGGACGCGCCGGGTGCGCCGACGACCCTGGCAAGCGAACTGCACGGCATGGACCTTCAGGATACGGTCAGGCGCACCCTGGCCGCCCTTCCCACGGCCGGTGTCGACACCGCATCGAACGAATGGGTCCTGACCGGTGCCCGCACCACCACCGGCAAGCCGATCATCGCCAACGATCCGCACCTCGGGCTGGACGCCCCGATCCTGTGGTATCTGGCCCGCATCGTGACGCCCGACTTCACCATCTCCGGCGCCACGGTTCCGGGCGTGCCGCTGACCATCCTCGGCCACAACGCCAAGGTCGCCTGGGGCTTCACCACCACCCACAGCGACACCCAGGACCTGTTCGTCGAGAAACCGGACCCGCAGGACCCGTCCCGCTACCTGACGCCGGAGGGCAGCCAGCCCTTCGAGGCGCGGGGCGAGACCATCGCCGTCGCCGGCGAGGCGTCGCAAACCCTGACGGTGCGCAGCACCCGCCACGGCCCGGTGATCTCCGATCTCGATGCCGGCGGAGGAACGGCGTCCGGGACTGCGCTGGCGCTGTCCTTCCCGGGGCTTGCGGAAGACGACAGCTCGGCCGAAGCGCTCTACCGCCTGAACCATGCGGAGAACGCCGAGGCCGTGCGCAACGCCCTGCGCCTGCACGTCGCCCCGCAGCAGAACGTCGTCTATGCCGATGTCGGCGGCGAAGTCGGATTCATCACGCCCGGCCGCGTGCCGATCCGCCCCAAGGGCGACGGCCGCGTGCCGGTGCCGGGATGGACCGGCGAGTATGACTGGACCGGCTTCCTGCCCTATTACGCGCTGCCGCAGTCCGTGAACCCTCCGTCGGGCCAGTTCGTCAACGCCAACAATGCGGTTATCGGGCGCGACTATCCCTACCGCCTCGCCACCGAATGGCCGGATCCCTCCCGTGCCAAGCGCATCGTCGAGATGCTGGGGACCGGCCGGCATTCGGTGGAGGACGTGGCCCGCCAGCAGATGGACATCGTTTCCCTGCCGGCCCGCGACCTCCTGCCGGAGCTGCTGAAATACCCGATGCCGCCCGGCCGTGCCGGGGATGCCGCGGCGCTCCTGCGCGGGTGGGACGGCCGGATGGACCGCAACCGTCCGGAGCCGCTGATCTTCACCGCCTGGATGCGAGAGCTGGTACGGGCGGTCTTCGCCGACGAGCTCGGCGCCGACTTCGCCGCCTACTGGGATCTGCGGGCCGAGGCGTTGCGCCATGTCATCGCCGAGCGGCCGGAATGGTGCGACGACACGAAGACGCCACAGAAGGAGAATTGCGGCGAGATCATCGGCCGGTCCCTGGAAGCCGCGGTGGCCCTGCTCTCCGATCGCCAGGGCTCCGATCCGAGGGACTGGCGCTGGGGCGACGACCATAAGGCGGCGCTGACCCACAAGATGCTGGGCCGCCTGCCGCTGGTCGGCGGCACGGCCGACCTGTCGGTCGGAACCGACGGCGACTTCTTCACCGTCAACCGGGGAACCACGGCGATCCGCGATGCGGCGAACCCTTTCGCGCACGTCCATGGCGCCGGCCTTCGCGCGGTCTACGACCTGTCCGACCTCAGCAACTCGCGGTTCATCATCGCCACCGGCCAGTCAGGCAACATCTGGTCGCGCCACTGGGGCGATCTGGTGGAGCTGTGGCGCGATGGCGGTTCGTTGCGTCTGGCCGGCGACCGTGGCACGCTGGTGGAGGCCGGGGCGGAGGTGCTGACGCTCACCCCACGCAACACTGGGACAGCCGAAAAATGACCCTTACCCTGGATGATGTGCGCGCCGCCGCCGCGCGCATCGCGGGACACCTGTCCCCGACCCCCGCCGTGCCCGCGCCCCGCCTGGGGGACATGGTGGGGTGCCGGCTGCACCTGAAGCTGGAAAACCAGCACGCCACCAGTTCCTTCAAGGAACGTGGTGCACTGAACAAGCTGCTGTCGCTGGATGATGCGGCGCGCGCGGCCGGGGTCATCGCCATGTCGGCGGGCAACCACGCACAGGCGGTGGCCTGCCATGCGACCCGCCTCGGCATCCGTTCGACCATCGTCATGCCGGCCTTCACGCCCTTCACCAAGGTCGAGCGCACGGAAAATCTCGGCGCGACCGTCGAACTGCACGGCGAGACGCTGAGCGAGGCGGCGGCTTTCGCCCATGACCTCGCCCGTCGCGACGGCCTGGTCTTCGTCCATCCCTATGACGATCCCCTGGTCGCCGCCGGACAGGGCACCGCGGCCTTGGAGCTGCTGGACGAGGTGCCGGACCTCGACATGCTCGTGGTGCCGATCGGCGGCGGCGGGCTGATTGCCGGCATGGCGACGGCCGCCAAGGCGCTGCGCCCGGACCTGCGCATCCTCGGCGTGCAGTGCAGCCTCTATCCGGCGGTGCGCCAGGCGCTTGCCGGCCAGCCGATCACCTGCGGCGGCGCCACGGTGGCGGAGGGCATCGCGGTGAAGGCGCCGGGAGCCCTGACCCTGCCGATCATCCGCGACCTCGTCGAGGATGTCGTGGAGGTTGAAGAGGCGCGGCTGGAGGAGGCGGTCTACCTGCTCGCGACCGTGCAGAAGCAGGTGGCCGAAGGCGCCGGTGCCGCCGCCCTGGCCGCCGTGCTGAACGATCCCGAGCGGTTCAGGGGCCGCAAGGTCGGGATCGTGCTGTCCGGCGGCAACATCGACTCGCGCATCCTTGCCCAGGTGCTGATGCGCGGCCTCGTCTACGAGGGGCGGATCGTCAGGCTGCGCATCAGCATCACCGACGCACCCGGCACCCTGGCCCGCGTTACCCGCCTGCTGGGCGAAGCCGGCGCCAACATCGTCGAGGTCCACCACCAGCGCCTTTTCCACAATGTTCCGGTCAAGATGGCGGAGGTGGACGTGGTGCTGGAAACGCGGAACCAGACGCATGTCGAGGCGCTGATCCGGCGCATGCGCGAGGCCGGCTATCCCACCAACCTGATGGTCGAGGTCGGGTGAGGCGCCGCCTCCGGTGGCAGGCGCCCCCTAGAATGTGACCGTTTCAAGCGGTATCGCTTGAAACGATCACACGGAAAACCAAAAGCCTGGAGTCTGTCCGGTGCTTCAATTAGCACCGGACAGACTCCAGGCTTCGGTATCGCTGCTCAGAACAGCTTGGACACCGGGATGTGGTAGGAAAGCCCGAAGCTGTCGACGCCATGGTTGTCGTCGCTGAACCCGGCATTTGACTTGTGGGAGTAGAAAACGGTCAGCCTGGACTGGTCATCGAACCGGTAGCCGCCCTCCAGCGTGGTCCGGAATTCGACCGGGTAGCCGAGATCCTTGCTGTTTCCACGGCTCCACAGCCCGACGCCGACGCTCGGCGTCACCACGAAGTTCCCGAAGGTGAAATCCAGCAGGAAGCCGCCGCCCGTCCACAAACCGGCATCGGTGTTCACGTCCGCACCCAGCCATGGCCGCATCGTGGTGACGGGTTCCAGGAACGGGATGAGCGAGGTACCGAAACGGTATTCGATCCGCCCCTCGACCGACTTGTGCCGGCCCTTGGACGAGGCCCAGAACGCATTCTGGTCGAAGCCGCCCAAGCCCAGGGTCAGGAGCGGAACGTTTTCGTTTTGGTCGGAGGCCGCTTGCGCGGCGATCGGGATTAATGCGGCAGAGATTGCCAGACCGATGGCACACAGGGCTGTTTTCACAGCGATCCCCTCTTGGTGGCCACCCGCGCTGCGCGATGCCGCCTCACGGGCGCACGGCGGGCAACTCAAATGGATTAGGATCTTCACAATGGGTTGAGACGCCGCACGCTGCCAATCCGGCCAAACAGCATAAGCGTGGCGGGCGGAAAGATGGTCGGAGGTCGAGACCAAGGCGTGCCCGCGGCTTGGCCGATGCCCTGTCACCAGACTTTGGGACAAGCCGAGGGGACCGACGAATCAAAGCCGTGACGGCCCCCTGCCCTGCGCAAATCGGACAGTGTGCCGGCACTCCGGGAGGGTGTCCCTCAGATGCTGTAGTTGTCGGCGATCTCCGACCGCAGTTGCTCGACCTGGTCGCGGAAGACCGACCCGTCGCGTCCGGCCGAGTTGCGGACGTCGCGCACCACCCGGGCGGGCGTACCCCCGAGCACGATGATGCGGTCGGCCAGGTGAACCGCCTCTTCCAGGTCATGGGTGACGAACAGGACGGTCTTGCCGGTTTCCTGGTGGATGCGGCGCAGTTCGTCCTGCAGGTTGTGACGGGTGATGGCATCGAGCGCTCCGAAGGGCTCGTCCATCAGCAGGATGTCCGGATCGACGGCCATGGCGCGGGCGATGCCGATTCGCTGGCGCTGGCCGCCGGACAGCTCGTAGGGCCATCGGCCCGCATAGCCTTCCAGGCGGACCAGCTTGAGCGCTGCCTCCGCGCGGCGCCGGCGCTCGTCACGGCTGACCGGCAGTCCTTCCAGCCCGAACTCGACGTTGCGGATCACCCGGCGCCAGGGCAGAAGCCGCGAATCCTGGAAGACCAGCCCCACGGGCCGGTGACCCGGCCGCTGATCCTGGTGGATGGTGACCTTGCCGCCGCGTGCGGTGTGCAGGCCGGCGACGACGCGCAGCAGGGTGGACTTGCCGACGCCGGAGGGGCCGACGATGGCGACGAAGCTGCCGCGCTCCACCGACAGGTCGACGTCGACCAGGACCGGCGGCGCGTCCTTGCCGTAGCCGATGGACACGCCTTCCAGGTCGATGACCGAAGCCGCGGGCTTTGTGGAAAGGGTCACCGCTGCCATGACAGAACCCGCGACTGAATTTGCATGAACAGGAAATCCGACACGCCGTAGAGCAGCGCGATGGTGACCATGTAGAGCACGACGATGTTGGTTGCCAGCAGCCCAGACGCCTCCATCATCCGCATGCCGAGCCCGGAGATGCCGAACAGCTCGGCCGCGACCACGGTCATCCATCCCTGCCCCAGCCCGGCACGCACGCCGGACAGGATGCCCGGCAGAGCCCCCGGCAGCACGATCTTGAACAGGCGCGGGATAAGCCCGCCCTGCCCGAAGGCGTAACCGAGTTCGATCAGGTCCTTGTCGACCGCGCGCACCGCCGCATAGCTGGCATAATAGTTGATCCAGAAGACCGTAAGCGAGATCAGGAAGGATGCCGCTCCCTCGCTGACGCCGAACCAGATGATCGCGAAGGGGATCCAGGCGATCGCCGGGATCGGGCGCAGCATGCGCACGACCCAGGCCTGGAAGGCGTCCCAACGTCCCCACAGTGCCGCCGCCGTGCCGAACGACACGCCGAGCAGGGTGCCGAGCCCCAGGCCGACCAGATAGTGGGACAGGCTGGCCAGGACCATCTGCTGCCAGGTTCCGCTTCTGAACTCGGTCAGGAAGGCTGCGGGCACCGCGCTCGGCGACGGCAGCAGCCGGGCCGGCACCACGCCGCTGCGGGCCAGCGCTTCCCACATCAGCAGGAAGACGATGACGCCCAGCGCCGACAGGGCGATCTTGTTGCGGGTCTTCATGGCATGATCCGGGCTTCCGCGACTCACTTGGCCGCCGCGGCGTCATAGAAGCTGAAGTCGAAGGCCTCGGCCACCGGCACCGTCTCGCTGGCCGACCCGATTTCCTTGGTGTAGGCCATCATCTGCTCGACCGCCGGCACGACCTTGTGCGGGTCGGCGACGAAGTTGGACCCCGGCCCCTTGAAGGCGGCTTCGAGCGTCGCCGGCTCCAGCAGGCCCTTGCCCAGATAGTTGTTCACCAGCTTGGCGGACCCGGCCGGGTCCGCCTTGATCAGATCGACGGCGCGGACATGCGCCTTGATGAGCGCCTTGATGGCCTCCGGGTTCTTCTTCAGCACCTCGCCGCGGGCCGAGACCACCGTGCCGGGTTGGTCCGGGAACATCTGGGCGCCGGTGGCGAGCAGGACGACGCCGGGGTCCATCTGCTGGGTCACGGTCACCGTCGGCTCGCGGATGGTGGCGGCATCGAGTGCGCCGGCCAGCAGCGCCTGCTGGGTCTTCTCAATGCCCATCGGTACGAGTTCGACATCCGCGGGGTCGACCTTCACGACCTTGAACAACCAGTATTTCAGCACGGTATCCGGAACCGAGCCCGGCGGCTGCGTCCCAATCTTGACCTTGCGGCCGGTATCGGCGGCGAACTTCTTGAAACTGTCTGCGGTCGGCTTGTCCCCAACCGCCTTGGCGAAGGCACCACGGCCGGCAACCACCATTTCCTCCACCGCCGAATTCGCGATGACGGAGATGTCCACACCCTTGGTGCGGGCAACCAGAACCGGCGCCACGCCGGCATAGAGCAGGTCGATCTGACCGGCCGCCATGGCCTGGATGGCATGCGGACCCGACTCGAACCGGGTCAGCTTCAGCTCGATCCCGGCCTCTTTCGCCCATCCCTTGCCGTCGACGATGAACAGCGGGGATGCCGCCAGGATCGGGATGTAACCGATCTCCAGCTTCACCGGATCAGCGGCACGGGCGATGCCGGGCACCGCGGCGGCAGCCGACGCCAGGGCGATCAGGGCGGCAAGGGTGGAGCGGCGGGTCAAGCGGAGCATCGGATCATCCTCGGCTGGGTTTCCGACGCTATTTAGCACGAACAGGGTGCGGGGGAAGAGTTGTTTTCACATAATTGCCGAAGAGAATTGGGTATATAGCGCTTCCCAATTGTGATTTATGGCGCCCACCCCGGCATGTTTTTGGATCGAGCCAACCCGCCGCGGCTGTCAGGCTTCGGCCAGCAGATAGAGGGACACGCCGCACAGCAGGAGGCCGACCAGCAGGATCGCCAAGGCGATGCGGGTCCACAAGGCGATCTGCGAATCGGCGGGTTCGCTATCGTCGAACTTGTCCATGGCGCCGGCTCCCTCAGGCGAGCCGTCCGTCGTGTCCGGCCGGCTTCCGGTGCCTAGCGTTAGCAGGGCCGTGTTGCCGGCGTGTGTCCGACTTCGGTCCTTGTGTAATCGACGGTAACGTGTAACCGACGGTGCCCGCCGTCTTCGCCGCTACAGTCCGGCGACCACGATCATCCTGAAGTCGGCGGCGTCGCGTCGGGCCTCGCGGGCGCGCACATAGGCCGGACTGTCGTAGAAGGCGAGTGCGGCGGCCATGTCGGGGAATTCGAGGATCACCACGCGATTGGGCAGCCAATCGCCTTCCAGCACCGCCGTCTCGCCGCCACGGCTGAGAAAGCGGCCACCGGCCTTGGCGACCGCATCGGGAGAGAGGGACTTGTAGACCTCATAGGCGACAGGATCGGTCACACGGACATCCGCGATGATGTAGGCAGTCATGGCTCCGGATCCTTATCGGTGCGGTGAGCGAAAAAAAAGGCGCGTGGAGCCTCGCTCCCCGCGCCCTGTCCTGTCAAACCGTCTTGCCGACCGGACTTTGACGGCTGGTCAGGCCTCCATCGCCTTGACGACCTCTTCGGTGACCTTCTTGGCGTCGCCAAACAGCATCATGGTGTTGGGGCGGAAGAACAGCTCGTTCTCGACGCCGGCATAGCCGGCCGCCATGCCGCGCTTGATGAAGAACACCGTCTTGGCCTTCTCGACGTCGAGGATCGGCATGCCGTAGATCGGGCTGGCCGGGTCGGTCTTGGCCGCCGGGTTGGTCACGTCGTTGGCGCCGATGACGAAAGCCACGTCGGCCGTGCCGAAGTCGCGGTTGATGTCCTCCAGCTCGAACACCTCGTCGTAGGGCACGTTGGCCTCGGCCAGCAGCACGTTCATGTGGCCCGGCATGCGCCCCGCCACCGGGTGGATGGCGTACTTCACGTCGACACCCTCGTGCTTCAGCACGTCGGCCATCTCGCGCAGCGCATGCTGGGCCTGGGCAACCGCCATGCCGTAGCCGGGAACGATGATGACGGACTGGGCGTTCTTCATGATGTAGGCGGCGTCCTCGGCCGAGCCGGCCTTCACCGAGCCCTGCGGCCCCTTGGCCGCACCGCCGGCAGCCGCACTCTCGCCGCCGAAGCCGCCGAGGATGACGTTGAAGATCGAGCGGTTCATGCCCTTGCACATGATGTAGGACAGGATCGCACCCGAGGAGCCCACCAGCGCGCCGGTGATGATCAGCAGGTTGTTCTGCAGCGTGAAGCCGATGCCGCAGGCCGCCCAGCCGGAATAGCTGTTCAGCATCGAGATCACCACCGGCATGTCGGCGCCACCGATCGGTAGGATCAGCAGGAAGCCGAGCGCCAGGGCCACCAGGACGATCAGCCACATGGCGGCGGACGAGTTCGACTGCACCAGCCAGATGATCAGGATGAGCGTCAGCACGCCGAGCGCCGCGTTCAGCGGGTGCTGCATCGGGAAGACCAGCGGCTTGCCGGTGACCAGACCCTGGAGCTTGGCGAAGGCGACGATGGAGCCGGTGAAGGTGATGGCGCCGATGGCGGTGCCGAGCGCCATCTCGACCAGCGAGCCCTTGGCGATGGCGCCGCGCACGCCGATGCCGTAGGCCTCCGGCGAGTAGAAGGCGGCAAGCGCCACGAACACCGCCGCGAGGCCGACCAGCGAGTGGAAGGCTGCGACGAGCTGCGGCAGCGCCGTCATCTCGATCTTCTTGGCCACGACATAGCCGATGGCGCCGCCGATGGCGATGCCGAGCACGATCATCCAGTAGGACTGGACGATGGGCGAGGCCAGCGTGGTCAGGATGGCGATGGTCATGCCGACCATGCCGTAGATGTTGCCCTGGCGCGAGGTCTCCGGGCTGGAAAGCCCGCGCAGCGCCATGATGAAGCAGATCGACGCGACGAGATAGAGAAGGGCCGACAAGGTTTCCATGGTCTTACTTGCCCTTCTTCTTGAACATGGAGAGCATGCGCTGGGTCACCAGGAAGCCGCCGAAGATGTTGACGCTTGCCAGGATGACGGCGAGGAAGCCGAGGACCTTGGAGAAGCCCCCATCGCCAAAGATTGGGCCTGCGGGGCCGGCGGCGATCAGGGCGCCGACGATGATGACCGACGACACTGCATTGGTGACGGCCATCAGCGGCGAGTGCAGCGCCGGGGTGACGCGCCAGACGACGTAGTAGCCGACGAAGCAGGCGAGCACGAGCACCGTCAGGCCGGTGACGAAGAAGCTGCCATGGCCGCCGGCGGCCTCGGCGACGGGCTGGGCCGAGTGGGCGACTTGGGCGGCGAGCTGGTCGGCCTGCTGGCTGAGCGCGGCGAGGTTCGCCTTGAGCTCGGCAATACGGGCGGACAGTTGGGTCTGATCCATTGCGATAGTCTCCTCGGGCGCCCGGTCAGCCGGCGAAGGCGGGATGGACGACGGCGCCGTCGCGGGTCAGCGCGATGGCCTTGACGATCTCGTCGTCCCAGTTGACGGCCACGCCGGTTTCTTTCCCGTGCAGCGCCGTCAGCAGCGCCAGCAGGTTCTTGGCATAGAGCAGCGAGGCGCTCTCGGCGATGCGGCTGGCGTAGTTGGCATGGCCGACGATCTTCACGCCGTTGGCCGTGGTCACCACCTCGCCCAGCTTGGAGCCCTCGACGTTGCCGCCCTGCTCCACCGCCAGGTCGATGATCACCGAGCCCGGCTTCATCGACGCCACATGCTCCGCCGTCACCAGGATCGGCGCCTTGCGGCCGGGGATCAGCGCCGTGGTGACGACGATGTCCTGCTTCCTGATGTGCTCGGCGACCAGCGCCGCCTGCTGGCGCTTGTAGTCGTCCGACATCTCCTTGGCATAGCCGCCGGCGGTCTCCGCTTGGCGGAACTCGTCGTTCTCCACCGCGACGAAGCTGCCGCCCAGCGACTGCACCTGCTCCTTCACCGCCGGGCGCACGTCGGTCGCCGAGACGATGGCGCCCAGCCGCTTGGCGGTGGCGATCGCCTGGAGGCCGGCGACGCCGACGCCCATGATGAAGGCGCGCGCCGGCGGCACCGTGCCGGCGGCGGTCATCATCATCGGAAAGGCCCGGCCATATTCGGAGGCGGCATCGACCACCGCCTTGTAGCCGGCGAGGTTGGCCTGGGAGGACAGCACGTCCATGACCTGGGCGCGGGTGATGCGCGGCATGAACTCCATGGCGAAGGCGTTGACGCCGGCATCGGCGTAGGCCTTCACGTGGTCGCGGCTGTTGTGGGGATTGAGGATGGCGAACAGCAGCGCGCCCCTGGCGATCAGCGCCAGTTCGTCCAGTTCCCCTTCGCCGGCGATCAGCGGGCGCTGCACCTTCAGCACGATGTCGGCGCCGGCCAGGGCCGAGGCGGCATCGGCGGCGATGGACGCCCCGGCCGCCTCGTAGGCGGCGTCGGTGATGCTGGAGCCGAGGCCGGCCCCGCTCTCCACCACGACGTCCAGTCCCAGCCCCTTCAGTTTCTTCACCGTTTCCGGTGAGGCGGCCACGCGAAGCTCGCCAGCACGTCGCTCCTTTGGAATGGCGACTTTCATTAATGCAACTCCCCTGCCTCGAATACGCCGACCCCGGCACCCCCGTTGGGCCATCGGCTAAGACGACGCGCATACATGCCGGATTCGTGTGACTTTGTGAAGCCGAACACACCGATGGTAATACCAGCCTATCCACCGCATCGCAACAAAGGGAATAACGCCCTTGTTCAATCGTATGATTGTTTCCGACGTCGAGACAAAACGGACATGAGCTGTTCACATACGTCTTGATTATCGACCCTCGTGCGCCGGCAGCCGCGACGCTGCGCCGCAGGCCGGACGCGATGTCACCGGTGAGCGCGGCTGCGGTGCGCATCGTCCGCTTGCCATTCCTTCCGCCCGCCGATATCGTCCCGCCCCGTTTCCGAACACCCCCATCGTTTGAGGTTATGCCATGTCCGACGTCGGCGGCATCGCGGCGGATCGCCTGAAATCCTTCGTCGAGCGCATCGAGCGTCTCGAAGAGGAAAAGCGCGGCCTGCAGGAAGACATCAAGGAAGTCTACGCCGAGGCCAAGGGCACCGGCTTCGACACCAAGATCATCCGCCAGATCATCCGTCTGCGGAAAATGGACAAGGCCGACCGCCAGGAACAGGAAGCCATCCTGGAGCTCTACAAGGAAGCGCTCGGCATGCTGGAATAACGGGTTCCCCCGTCATTCCAGCTTCTTCCTCTCGAAGCGGCGGCCTCAGGCCGCCGCTTCGCGTTCAAGCTCCGGTGTCCACCGACGCCCGGCGAGCGCCGCCATGGCGTTGCCGACCAGCGCCAGCCCATGCCCGCCATCCTGGGTCAGGATCGATTCCGGATGGAATTGGACGGCGGCGATCGGCAGCGTCCGGTGTTCGATCGCCATGACGACGCTGTCCCCGGCGTCCGCGGTCACGCGCAGCACCGGCGGCAGGCTGCCGCGTCGCGCGACCAGCGAGTGGTAGCGTCCGACCCGCATGCCGGCCGGCAGCCCGGTGAACAGGCTGCCCTCCTGGTGGCTCAGTTCGGACGACTTGCCGTGCATCGGCTCCGGCAGGCGGTCCAGCGACGCACCGAAATACTCCGCCACCCCCTGCAGCCCCAGGCAGACGCCGAAGACCGGCACGCCGAGGTCGAGCGCCGCTCCGATGGTGCCGCAGACGTCGAAATCCTCCGGCCGTCCGGGTCCCGGCGACAGAACCAGCAGATCCGGCGGCTCGTCACGCAGGGCCGATCGCGCGTGGGTATGACGCAAGGTCATCACCCTCGCCCCCGTCTGGCGGAAATAGTCGGCAAGGGTGTGGACGAAGCTGTCGTCATGGTCGACCAGCAGCACCCGCCGTCCCTGTCCGGGCAACATCCCCGCGGACGCCGCCATGCCGGGCGATGATACGATGGTCGCAGACGGCCCGACCGGGTTCGTCCTGCCATGCACCGCATCGCGGAAGGCGGAAGCCTTCAGGCGGCATTCGGCGTCCTCGGCATCGGGATCGCTGTCCGACAACAGGGTGGCACCGGCCCTGACATAGGCGACGCCGTCCTTCATGCGGATGGTGCGCAGGGTCATGCCGGTGTCCATGCCGCCGTCGAAGCCGATGCGACCGAATGCACCGCCATACCAGCGCCGCGGCGAACGCTCGGTGTCCTCCAGGAACTGCATCGCCCAACGCTTCGGCGCCCCCGTCACCGTCACCGCCCAGCAATGGGTAAGGAAGGCGTCGAGGGAGTCGAAGCCCTCGCGCAGGCGCCCCTCCACATGGTCGACGGTATGGATAAGCCGGGAATAGAGTTCTATCATCCGCCGGCCGACGACACGCACCGAACCGGGCTCGCACACCCGCGCCTTGTCGTTGCGGTCGACGTCGGTGCACATGGTCAGTTCGGCGGCATCCTTGGCGGAATTCAGCAGCGTCAGGATCTGGGCCGAGTCGCCCAGCGCATCGGCGCCGCGCGCCACCGTGCCGGAAATCGGGCAGGTCTCCACCCGGCCACGGCTGACACGCACATACATCTCCGGACTGGCGGCGACGAGGAACTCGCCGTCGCCGAGGTTGATCAACGCCTCGTAGGGGGCCGGGTTGGCAGCGCGCAGCCGGCGGAAGACGGTGGACGGACTGTCCGAACAGGGTTCCGCGAAGGTCTGGCCGGGGACCACCTCGAACAGGTCTCCACGACCGAACGCCTCCTTCGCCGCCTCGACCACCCGCTGGTACTCGCCGGGGGCGTGGTCGCAGCCGCCCACGGCACCAACCACGCGCCGATAGCCGTGACTGCGCCCGCCGCCAGCGACGCCGAGGGTCGAGACGCCATCGACCGTGAATTCGTAGCTGAAGCGCCGCGCCACCCCCGCGGCATGGTCCACCACCAGCAGGCGGTCCGGCAGATACAGCACCAGGTCCCGCTGGTCGTCGGGCCGGTCCAGCCGTTTGCGGACCGGTTCGAACTGGAAGGCGAGATCATAGCCGAAGGCGCCGTACAGGCCGAGGAACGGCTCGTCCTCGACCTCGAACAGCGCCATCAGGGCCCGCAGCACGCTGAAGACCGAGGGCTGGCGGCTGCGCTCCTCCTCGGCGAACACGCCGACGGCGCGGCGGACCAGCATGGTGACGCGAGAGGGCGCTGCTTCCAGACCGGCCAGCGCCTCGTGCGACCGCAGGGCTTCCGCCACCGCCGGCAAAAGCAGCGCGCCACGCCGGTTCAGGGCATCGATGCGGACGGTGCGGCCACGGGCGGTCACCGCCAGCGGCGGGTCGACGAACCCGAGCGCCTGACGGCGATACCGGCCGGGGGCTTCCACCCCGCCGGACAGCAGCAGGCCGCGGCACTGGTCGAGCGCCCCGGTCAGGTCGTCGAGCGCTTCGGCGGCGGCGACCGGTTCGGCGCTGCGGGAAAGACCGATGCCGCCTCCGGTGCGGCGGGCGAAGGGCGCGAGAAGGGTCGGGTCGGCCAGGAAAAGGTCGGACGGAAGCATGATCGTTCGGGCTCCGGTATCGGGGTCATCCTGTGGAGGGACGCCGTCCGGTGCTTCCGCCTGTCTGGTCCGATTTCGCTCCGACCGCATGGGTCAGGAAAAAGGCCGCTCCGGATGCACCGGGCGGCCTTTTCGTTCAATCCACGCTCATGCGCGTCGCCAGGCCGGCCCGTTTGAGACGGGCCACCACCAGCGGTGCGACGGCAGGGAGCAGGTCATGTTCATGGCGGTCAGCGCACCACAAGGCTCCCGACCTGTCAAGCCCCGCCTTCAGAGAAGCCCGGCGGCGGTGCGACGGCGTAGCTGCTGAGATCCTCCTTGCGGCGTTCCTCCGCCGGCAGGCGCCCCTTGACCATGAAACTGACATTCTCGGCGACGTTGGTGGCGTGATCGCCGATGCGCTCGATGGACTTGGCGGCGAACAGCAGGTGGGTGCAGCCGGTGATCTGGAGCGGCGTCTCCATCATGTAGGTCAGGAACTCACGGAACAGGCTGGTATAGGCCGCATCGACCTCGCCGTCGCGGTCGCGGATGGAGGCTGCGAGATCGGCGTCCTGTTCGGCATAGGCGCGGCGCATGTCCGCGATCATCTCCTGCACCAGGCGCCCCATCCGCAGGAGCGAGGCGGCCGGCGGCGCCACCGGAAGCGCCGACAGTGTGACGGCGCGCTTGGCGACGGAACCGGCGAAATCACCCATCCGCTCCAGATTGGAGACGATCTTCAGGGCCGCTACGACTTCGCGCAGATCCTTCGCCATCGGTTGGCGCAGGGCAAGGAGACGGAGGGTCATCGCCTCCACCTCCATTTCCAGCCGGTCGACCTCGGCGTCGCCCTTGACCACCTCCGCCGCGATGTCGGAATTGGGTCCGGCGATCGCATCCAACGCCAGCGCGAACTGCCGTTGCACCAACTCGCCCATCCGGTCGATCGTCGACCGAAGTGCAGTCAGTTCGGCGTCGAACGCCGAGAGCGTATGTCCAGCGGACATGCTTCCCATCCTTCGTCTATCCTGCCGTCTATCCTGCCGGCCGGTTCAGCCGCCCCGCAGATGGGGCGGCCTGCGCGCCTCGCCAAGCCGCATTCCGGCCGAACGCCAGCCCGGTCACGAAAACTGACGGCGCCTTAACCTTTGGCATAGATTATTTCCGGATATTGGTCCATCCATGCCGATCCTGGCAAGACAGACCGGACGAAGCCGATGACGCCGCACGAGTTGGTCGCCGTGCTGGAAAAGCACGAGCGTTGGCTGAAGAACAAGCCGGGCGGCGCACGCGCCAACCTGACCATGGCCAACATGGAGGGGTCGAACCTGTCGGGAGTCAACTTGGCCCAGGGCAAGCTGTCGGGCGCCAAGCTCGCCCACTGCGACCTGTCCAACGCCAACCTGAGCACCGCCGACCTGTTCGCCGCACACCTCACCAAGGCCGACCTGTCGGGCTGCAACCTGTACCGGGCGGACCTGCGCGGCGCGCACATGCGGGGCGCGAAGATGAAGCGCGCCATCCTCAAGGAGGCCGACCTGCGCGGCGGCGCCCTGCTCTACGGCGGCCCGCACGGCGGAAAGAATGGCGGTAACGGGCTGGACTTCGTCCGCTCCGACCTCGCTGGCAGCGACTTCGACGACGCCTCGCTGACCAACGCCAACCTCTCGGGCGCCGATCTCACCGACGTGTCCATGAACGGCGCGGACTGCGAGGGCGCACTGCTGACGGGCGCCACGCTGATGCGCGCCAGCATGAAAAGCTGCAATCTCGCCCGTGCCGATCTGCGCGGCAGCAATCTGTCGGGCGTGAACCTGCAAGGAGCGGTGCTGCGCGACGCCAACCTGACCGGTGCCGTCCTGGTCGGCGCCAACCTGCGCAATGCCGACCTGCATGGTGCCAAGCTGGAAGGGGCCGACCTGAGCGGCGCCGACACCACGGGCGCCAATCTGGCAAGGTCGGCGGAAAATTTCTCGGTCCAGATCCAGCAGGCCCTGCACAGCCACTACACCTGGATCAACACCAACGGCACCATGGGCGCCCGCGCCGACCTGACCGGCGCCGAACTCAGCCACATCGATCTTTCCGGCGTAAACCTCTCCGGTGCTAACCTGAGACGAGCCAACCTCACCGGCGCCAAGCTGCGCGAAGCGTTGCTGATCATGTGCGACATCTCGGAGGCGGTGCTGGCAGGCGCCGACCTGACCGGCGCCATCCTCGACGGCGCCAACCTGCGCGCCGCCACCCTCGAAAACGCGCGGCTGGACGGTGCCGGTATCGGCTGGGTCGACATCAAGGGGCCGGATGGGCAGCCGACCGGGCGGCTATGGGCGGCGAACCTGACCGGCGCCAAGCTGACCGGCACGTCTTGCGTCCGCACCAACCTGCGCGGCGCCAATCTGGCGGATTGCGACTTCAGCGGCGCCGACCTGACGGGCGCCATCCTGAGCGACGCCAATGTCCGCGACGCCCGCTTTTCGGGCGCCAACCTGACCGGCGCCAGCCTGCCCCCTCCCCCCGATCCGGACGATTGACCGGAAAGGCGGGCGTTTGGACGGACCGGGGAGGGAACGAACAAGCGTCCGCGGCCCGCTTCCGGGCCGCAGGCTCCGATCAATCCTTGAAGTCCCCGTCACCGGCGATGGCGGCGGAGCCGAAGCTGGAGGACGAGGCGGCATTGAGGTTGGCACCGACGCGGCGCAGGACGTCGAGAGTGCGCGCCAAGTCATCCGGATCAATGCCCTGGATGGCGATCTCGTTGATCTCGTCGGCGGTCGGCATCATCGCATCGCGCAGCGCGCGCCCCCTTTCCGTCAAGAAGATGTTCATCTTCCGCCGGTCGTCGCTGTTGCGCACGCGCTGCACCAGCCCCTGGCTTTCCATCACGTTGACGGCGGTAACGGTGGTTGGCTCCATCATGCCGACCCGGTGACTCAGTTCCCGCTGGGTCAGGCCGTCCTCATCCCACAGCGCGCGCAGGAAGAACCATTGGCCCATGCTGACGCCGGACTGCGCGATTCGCAGTTGCAGGGCGCGGGCGAAGGCACGGTTCACGGTCCGGACGACGAAAGACAACGCACCGTCGGCCGCTCCCGCCACGCCATCCGGCTCCCCCGGAGCCTCCGGCTCCCACCCCTTGACAGACGCCCGCATACCGACAATCTCTCTATCGTCGTTCCTATGACTGCAGCCATTCCAACCGACAAGCTCCACACACATCGGTCATTCCGCCGAAAGTCGCGTTTGCCGAGCCTTCCTTCGGACCCACGCCACATTCTGATCGTATGTAAGCGGCTGCACCATCCAATCATAACGCTCTGCCCTGAAAGCGCAAATCAATTGCGTAACCCAAGCTCAACGACATGCAATGATATGTCGCACTGCAGCAGCGAAAGCGCCGGGATTTTCAAACGAAACACGCCTCCCGACTCTTGGAATTACCACGTTATGCCGTATCGATCCTTTTCCTCCGGGTAACAGGTTCCATATCCGCATATGGGTGACGGAATGACCATTTCATTTTTGTGCTTGAATATTTGACGTCCCGCTTCGGGAAAGCGATCAATTGTGAACATTTTGCAAATATTTTAGCAATTCCTTGAGTCCCTTCGTTCCGGGTGCGACCTTTAGCCACACAATCTCGCCGGGTTCACCCTCGCGCCGACACAGTTCAACACAGGAGCCAGCACCGCCGATGACCGTAACCTCGTCCCGCATCGTAACCGTGGCCGCAACCCAGATGGCTTGCAGTTGGGATCGCGCCGGCAACGTCGACGGTGTCGAATCGCTGATTCGCGAAGCCGCCGGTCGGGGAGCCCAGATCATCCTGCCGCAGGAGCTGTTCGAAACGCCCTATTTCTGCAAGGACCAGAAGCAGTCGCTGTTCGAACTCGCCGCGCCGGCCGACGATCATCCGGTGATCGGGCGGATGCAGGCGCTGGCGCGGGAACTGTCCGTCGTCATTCCGGTCAGCTTCTTCGAAAAGGCCCGCAACGCCTATTACAACTCGCTGGCCATGGTCGACGCAGACGGCAGCCTGCTCGGCGTCTACCGCAAGTCCCACATTCCCGACGGCCCCGGCTATCAGGAGAAATTCTATTTCAGCCCCGGCGATACCGGCATTCCCGTGTTCAAGACACGCTATGCCACGGTCGGATGCGCGATCTGCTGGGACCAGTGGTTCCCGGAAACTGCGCGCGTCATGGCGCTGAAGGGGGCCGAGATCCTGCTCTATCCCACCGCCATCGGCTCGGAGCCGCAGGATGGGTCGATCGACAGCCAGGGCCATTGGACGCGGGTCATGCAGGGCCATGCCGGCGCCAACCTGATGCCTCTCGTCGCTTCCAACCGCGTCGGGGTGGAGCAGGGGGATAGCTGCTCGCTGACCTTCTACGGCTCGTCCTTCATCGCCGGCCCGCAGGGGGAGATCGTGGCCCAGGCCGACCGGGAAAGCCGGACGGTCCTGACCGCCAGTTTCGACCTCGACCGCATCGCCGCCCAGCGCGCGTCCTGGGGACTGTTCCGCGACCGCAGGCCGGATCTGTATGGCGCCCTCCTGACCCTGGACGGCGAGACGACCCCTCGCCGCTGACCCTCGCCGCAGAGCATCCGGCCAAGTGCGGGAGCCCGCAGCCGCGCCGTCGGGCTGGCCGGGCTCCCGCGCCTGACGCATCAAACGGTCAGCATGGTTCCTTGGCCCGGCCGCTGCGCAAACCCGGCACCGGCGCCCGGCAGTGCCTGGGCGGCCCCATAGGCCGCCAACGCCCGCATGGCACCGCCATCGGCACCGGCCGTGCCGGTGGCTCGCCGCTGTTCCGACTGCGCCTGCTGCCGCGCAGCGTCGGCCTGGGTCGCAACCCGCAGGTCCTGAGGCGAGGGATCCGCGGGAGCGAGGGCGGCAGCCTTCACCTGCTCCATCTTGTCGATCGTCGCCGCCGGATCAGCTTCACGGCTGGCGTCGATCGGCACCTCGCCCGCGGTGGCGTAGCTCTTGCCGTCCGGGCCGCGGGTGTAGGTGAAGGATGCGCCGCCGGCGTGGCTGCCGCCGGCTGCCTGGTGCGCGGCCTCGTGCTGGCGGACTGTCCTATCCGCCTGCTTCAGCGCTCGGAGTTGCTGCTGCGCCGCCTCGGACAAGGTGACCGTGTCGCCGGACGGCATCCTGCCGGAACCGGCGGCCGGCCCGTGTCCGGCTTTGCCGTCGCGGCTCCGGGCAACCGCCGGCGGCCCGTCGACGGGCCGGGCCTGGCCACGCGGGTCGGGAACGGATGTACGCGCCCATGCAGAAACGGAGATGTCCGCGACCAACGGCCGTCCCCTCGCCAGCAAGCAGGACTTGTTGCAAAGCTAGAGCGAATCGGCCGCTGCGGCAACGACGCCGCCGCGGCACGGTCCGCTGACACCGGTCATGCCTCCAGGAAGCCGGTCAGCACGTTGGCGACGTTGACGCCGAGATCGTCGACCGCATAGCCACCCTCCATCACGAACAAGGTCGGCAGGCCCATGCCGGCAATCGCCGCGCCCATGCGCAGGAAGTCTTCCGACAGCAGCCGGAAACGGGAAATCGGGTCGCCGCCGTAGGTGTCGGCCCCAAGCGACACGACAAGCGCATCGGGAGCGAAGGCCCCGATGCGTCCGGCTGCGGTTGCCAGTGCCTGCGCATAACCGTTCCAGTCGGTACCCCAGGGCAACGGCAGGTTCAGGTTCGCCCCCTCGCCGGCCCCGCCGCCGCGTTCATCGGCATGGCCGCAGAAGTAGGGAAACTCATCGGCGGGATCGGCGTGGAGAGACACGAACAGGACGTCGCCGCGATCCCAGAAGATCTCCTGCGTGCCGTTGCCATGGTGATAGTCGACGTCCAGCACCGCCACCCGTGCGGCACCGCCGTCGCGCAGCGACTGGGCGGCGACCGCGGCGTTGTTCAGGAAGCAGTAGCCGCCGTAGAAGGCACGGCCGGCATGATGTCCCGGCGGACGGCAGAGCGCAAAGGCGCTGCGGTCGCCCTCGCGCAACCGACCGGCGCCGGTCAGCGCGCAGTCGGCGGCGGCCGTCGCCGCGCGCCACGTGCCGGCGGTGATCGGTGTGCCGGCATCGAAGGAGTAGAAACCGAGTCGTCCATCGATGGACCGGGGCACCGACCGCCGCGTCATGCCGGGCGCGACCCAGTTCAGCGGCAAGGCGTCGATCTCGGCGCCATGCTCCACCACCCATTCGTCCCAGGCCGACTGGAGGAAGCCGAGATATCCCGCATCGTGAACCCGTTCCAGCGGAGCGAGGCCGTGGCGGGACGGCTCGACCACCGGCCCCAGCCCGACGACGTCGATCCTGGCATGCACGATGTCGGCGCGCGAGGGCTTCTCATAGCAGGGGACGAGTTGGCCGTCGTTGAGTTCCGACCTGCCGGCCTGTAACCGGTGCTCTTCGCTGTAGATGACGATCACGCCGCTGTTCCCTTGGCTTGATGTCCGCCTGTGGTGCCGCGGGGGTGCGGGCGGACGGCGGTGGCGACATCCTATCGCCGCCGTGGCGTCCGTGAACCCCGGCTCTTTTGCATGGCGCCCCGGACGGTGGGCATTGCCTTCCGGAGACATGCACGCAATAGTGTTTTGAATTCGCAGATTCCGAACAGGTAATAGAAAACAGGGAAACCCGACATCCGATGCTTGCTGCTGCTTGCAGGATACTCGCCTTGATGGCGGCGGTGACTCCGCTGTCATGGGCGTGCGAAGCGCTGCCGGCCGAGGCACCGCCCGCCGGGCGGGCCTTGTCGCCGCAGCGCACGGCGTCACCCTACCAGAAGCCGGCAGGCGCCGCGTCCCGATCACTTCTACCCTCCGCGTCGGCGCTGAAGCTGCCACCGCCCTCGCCGCTCGAGTCCGCCTTCTCCGCCCGTGCTGCGGAGCCGCTGCGCCAATTCGGCTACGACCTGTTCCTGCCCGGTGGGGAAAGCGGCTTTGGCGATGCTGCCGTTCCCGGTGCCGTTCAGGGGGACTACGCGCTCAACAGCGGCGACGTCCTCCAGGTGACGCTGCGCGGCCAGAAATCCTTCAGCAAGCCATTCACGATCGACCGGGATGGCCGGCTGGTGATCGACGAGTTGAGGCCGGTCGCCGCCGCCGGCCTGACGCTGGACGACCTCCGCAGAGAGTTGACGGTGGCGGTGTCCGCGACCTGGCCCAACACCGAGGCGTTCGTCTCGCTGGCGGAGATGCGGCGGATCGCTACCCTGGTCACCGGGGCGGTGCGCCGGCCGGGCCGGCAGGAGGTCAGCGCCTTCGCAACGGTGCTGGACGCCCTTTCGGCCGCCGGCGGGGTCGAACGCAACGGCTCCCTACGCACCGTCATGCTGGTGCGCGGCGGACAGAAGATCATCGTCGATCTTTATGCCCTGCAGGTCGCCGGGAGCCGTGATGCCGGCAATGCCGACCTGCGCCTGCGCGACGGCGACCGGCTGTTCGTGCCTCCGCTCGGGCCGACGGTGGCCGTCGCCGGATCCGTCAAGCACCCGGGCATCTACGAGTTGCCGCCGGGAGCGGCTCCCCATTCCGCTGCCGAGCTGCGCGACTTGGCCGGTGGGCCGCTGCGCCCGGGTGGGTCGCGGCTGCTGCGCTTCGGCATCGGTCCGTCGGGGGAGGAAGCGACCGACGAGATTGCGGATCCCGACGCTCGGCGGTTCGGCGACGGCGACCTTCTGGTGCTGACGCCACGGCGGGAAGACCGCCGCGGCGAGGTCAGGCTGGAAGGGCATGTCCTGCGCCCCGGCCCGCGCGCGCTGTCCCGTACCGGGACGCTGGCCGATCTGGTCGACCGCGCCGACCTGCGCCCTGCGCCCTATCTGCCCTTCGCCGTGCTGGAAACCACGGATGCCACGACCGGCGCCCGGCTGCTGCTGCCGGTCGATCTGGCGGCCGTGCTGCGAGGGCGCGACCGTCGGCGGCTGGCCGATGGCGACACCCTGTATGTGCTGGGAACGGAAGACGTCGATTTCCTGACCTCCGAATCCGTGCTGGCCCTGCTCGGTGGCGAGCGTCAGGCGTCGGCGGATGCCTGCGACGGGCTGGTGGCGCTGGCACGCGCATTGGCGGCCGAGCCGGACGGCCCCCTGGCCGCTGGCCCGCAAGCGGCTGCGGCGGCCCGCCTGGCGGGAGCCCGCAGCCCCTGCCCGCCCCTTTTCACGGAACTCCCCGACCTGCTGCCTCTGGCGATCCGCCACTCCGTTCTGAAGCTGTCCGGAAGTCCGCGTCCCGGTTTCTATCCCGTAGCCGGCGCTCAGGTCACCGGCGGCAAGGCGATGGCCGGGGCGCCGGGGCGGGGTGGCGGCGAGGCGATCATCGAATCCAGTACGGCACGCTACGAACTGGTCGGCCATGTCCGGCATCCCGGCACCCGGACCCTGACCTCCGGCACCACGCTGCGTGGCGCGCTGGCCGGCAAGGAGGTTCAGCGTGACCTCTATCCGCTGCTGGGCATCATCGAGCGGTTCGATCGGCGATCGCTTTCCCGGGCCTACCTTCCCTTTTCGCCTCAGGAGGTGGCCGGAGGCCGTGCCGACCGCAGTCTGGCCGATGGCGACCGCATCCATCTGTTCGCCCTTCAGGACATCCATGCGCTCGTTCAGCCGGCCGATGCCGAGCCCCGGTCCGGAGACGAAAAGCCGGCGGCGGAAACCGCCAGGCCGACCAGAGGGTCGGCCACCGCGGACACCGCCGAGGAGAATGCGGAGACGGATGACGGCCAGGACGGATTGCCGATGCTGGCCGCCCTGCTCGACCCCGGCATCCTGTCGGTGATCCGCGAACGGACGGTCGAAGTGCGCGGCGCGGTGCGCGAGCCGGGTGGCTATCCGGTGGCGGACCGTACGCCTTTGTCCGCCCTCCTGACCACGGCGGGCGGCCTCTCGGCCGATGCCGATCCCAGGTCGGTCGAGGTTACCGACGCCGGCGGCACCCGCAGCATCGTCGATCTCGCCCACACGGCCGGCCGGACCGTCGGACCCGGGGACGCCGTGCGGGCCAATCCGCGCCCGAAGGTATTGGAAGCCCGCGCGGTGGTGATGGAGGGTGCGGTGCAACGGCCGGGGCGGTACGACATCGGGCGAGGTGAGACCCTGTCGTCGCTGATCGCCCGCGCCGGGGGGCTTATCGCCGACGCTTACCCGGCCGGCGCCGTGCTGACGCGCGAGAGCGAGCGCCGCCGCGAGAAGGAGCAGTTCAACCGGCAGGCCGACGATCTCGAACGCGGCCAGGCACTGGCGGGAGAGAAGGCCGAGAATGCCACGCTGGTGCGCGAGCTGACCGCCCAACTGCGCAGCGCCAGACCGCTCGGCCGCGTCGTGGTGGAGGCCGACCCGGCCGTGCTGCGCACCCATCCCGAACTGGACCCGCTGCTGGAGCCCGGCGACCGCATCGTCATCCCAAAACGGCCGTTGACCGTCGCAGTGGCGGGCGAGGTGCTGCACCCGACCAGCGCCCAGTTCATCAGCGGCAAGTCGGCGGAGGACTATCTGGCCGAAGCCGGTGGCCCGACCCGCGACGCCGATACCGGCCGCAGCTTTCTGATCCTGCCAGATGGCCGGGCAAGACCGCTGTCGCTCTCCTCCTGGAACCACCGCATGGACGGCATCCCGCCGGGGTCGGTGCTGGTGGTGCCGCGCGATCCGCGGCCCTTCGATGCGCTGGAGATCACCAAGGCCGTCGGCAACATCCTGAGCCAGCTTGCCATCACCGCCGCTTCCGTCTCGGTGATCGCGCGATGAGCCCGACAGTGCGCCATCACCGGCTCGCCATCCTCACCGTGGTCCGCGACGACCGTGCCGGCTTGGCCGACACCTGTGACAGCCTGCGCGGACAACTCGGACCGCAGGTTGCCTGGTTCGTTGCCGACGGTGCCTCAAGCGACGGGACGTCGGAATGGCTGGAGCGCCACGCCGCCCTTATCGACTGGCGGCGGTCGGCGCCCGATTCGGGCATTTACGATGCGATGAATCATGCGCTGGACGCGGCCCGCCGGTCAGGGTGCAGCCATGCCCTGTTCCTCAATGCCGGCGATCGGCTGGCGGACGGCGACACCATAGGGCGGCTGCTGGACGCCATCGGGCGGCACGCTGGAAGCGCCCTGCTGTACGGCGATGCGCTGGAACGGCTGGAGGACGGACGTATCCTGCTGAAGCGCGCGCGCAGCCATCGATTGGCCTCTTTCGGCATGTTCACCCACCATCAGGCCATGATCTACCGAATCGAATGCCTTCAAGGAATTCGGTTCGACACCGGCTTCAGGATCGCCGCGGACTACGCCTTCACCCTTGCCGTGCTGGCCCGCGGCAATGCCGTCCGGCTGCCGGTGGCGGTCTGCCAATTCCGGCATGGCGGGCTTTCACAGCGAGAGGCGGATGAGGGCCGGCGCGAGCAGACGCGCATCCGGCGGGACATGATGGGGTATGGACGTCTGCGTCTGTTGGCAATTGCGTCCGCGCAGCGAACGGCTCTGACCTTCAGGCGTCTGTTTCCTGCAACCTACACGAAATTACGTTTCGAACGCCCGGAAATTTAACGTCTTTTGCACTCGTCTACCCACTTTCATCCAAACGGACCGTTGATGCGCACAAAAGGTTGCATAGAATTTACTTCCTGAACTAAGCATTCTCGCGGCGCCCACCCACCCGACTACCGTTTTGAGGTAAACCTTATGAGCGCGACTAAGACGAAACTTGCCCCTGCCCATACCCTGTCGCGCCGCGGCGAAGGACCAAACCCCATCGACATCCATGTCGGCTCGCGCCTGCGGCTTCGCCGCACCCTGTTGGGCTTGAGCCAGGAAAAGCTGGGCGAGGCGGTGGGCATCACCTTCCAGCAACTCCAGAAGTACGAGCGCGGCTCCAACCGCATCAGCGCCAGCCGCCTCTACAATCTCTCCCAGGTGCTGGGCGTGCCGGTCAGCTACTTCTTCGACGACATGCCGGCTCCCGACCAGATCACCGCCGAGGCGGTGGAGGAAGGCCCAGGCGAAAGCGACGAGTTCGAGTCGATGGCCCGCCGCGAGACGCTGGAGCTGGTGCGCGCCTATTACCGCATCGAGGATCCGGGGGTACGCAAGCGCGCCTTCGACCTGTTGAAGGCGCTGGGTGGCGACCGCATCGCGCAACTCGACGAGTAGGACGCGGGCCGGGGGGCGCTCAACCCCGGCCCTGGCGCCGACGCCCGCATCTTGTAACCGACCTGCCAGTAATAGAAGGCGCGCGACAACGCGTGATCCAGCCCCGCCCTGCCGTCGAGAAGGCCAAAGCGCAGGATGTAGGCATGCAGGAAGGCCCAGAGCGGGCGGGCGGGCAGATGCTGGAACAGCCGCTTCAGCATCCTCCGGTCCACCAGCCGCCCGGCGCGCGGTTCGCCGTCGATCAACCGATCCATACGGCCGTCGGATCTCAACGCCGCTTCCCAGTCGGAGTAGCGGTTGTGACGGTCGAACCAAGCTGCCGGCGGCTTCACGTCGTGATGAAGCATGGGGTGCCTCAGCCGGCCGGTTGTGCCGTCGACGCTGGGCTGATAATGCCCCTCCACCTCCCACATCGACGCCACGTCCAGATCAGATTGGACGGGGAACCGGGCATGCCGGCGATCGAGCAGGGCAAGCTTGCGGTTCCAGCACCCGAACCGCAACGCCTGCCCGTGCAACACCGGACGTCCGTCGACCCAATAGGCGGCGTGGGCCGGCACGCCGTCGACCAGCCGTGCGATCTCCTCCACCAGCGCCGCCGTCGGACGTTCGTCGGCATCGACGAACAGAACCCAGTGATGGGTGAAGGGAAGATTGTCGAGGCACCACTGCTTCTTCCTGGGATAGCGGCCGTCCCATCGAAAGCGCACCAGCCGGGCGCCGAGCATCCGCGCGATATCCGGCGTGCCGTCGTCGCTGCCACTGTCGACGACGAAGCACTCGGCGAAGCGAACAAGCGACTCCAGGCAGGACCGCAGGTTGGCTGCTTCGTTCTTGGTCATCACCACGACCGAAACCGGAATCATCGCGTCCATTCCTTTTTTCCCGGCCCGCTCATGCCACCGGGCGGCGGGCCAAAAGGCCGAAGAAAGTCGTTATCACTCCCGCCACAAGCCCCAGTGGCAACATCAACGCCGGATCGGGCCAATCAGGAAGCACGGAGGCGGACGGCTGCTGGATGACGTCGGCAGCGAAGGGCAGATCGACGCCGATCATCATCGCCACGCGCTCCTGATCCAGCAAAAGGTCGTTGAGCGCCTGCCGGTGCTCGGCCAGCGTAACGGCGGAAAGCCGCGCCTTGATGTGCGCGATCTGCGCGGCGCTGCGCCGTGCCGCTTCCGCCCGCAGATGATCGTCCGTCGCGGAGGCGATACGCCCGAGCAAGGCCAACGCCATCGAGCGATCCGCGTCGGAAAGCGTGATGCGGCGCATCGGCCCGGACCTCAGGATATCGACGGCCAAACGCCTGTGCAGGTCGTGTGCGACCCGCTCCCCGTCGGGCTCCACCCAGTCGCCCCGACCGACCAGGGCCAGCAGCGATCGCCTGGCCATTGCCGAAACCCCCGTCGGCGGGCGCCAGCGGTCGGCGGCGGCGTCCCAGCGTTCGGGAAACAACCTCCGCATCAGGACCGGATCACGCGCCAACTGCTCCGCCACTGGGCCGGCGCCGAACAGCTCCAAGTAGCGGGCGAAGTCCGACAGCGACTCGTCGCCGGCACCAGGCTCGGCGGCAGTCAGCGCCGACTCGCGACCGCTCAACATGGGAACCCGCGCGCCCATGGCCGCCGACCCAGTCCTGGCGGTCGGCCCGACGATCATCACCGCCTTGTAGACGGGGGGAACGGACCACAGCACCGCCACGGCAAGGAACAGTCCGATCAGCCCGCCGGCAGCCAGCCACGCCCAGCCGCCGCGCAAGACATCGATGATGGCGGCGATATCCTTCGGTGCGGGATCGCCTTCCCCGCCGGACAGGCGGAGCGTCATCGCCGAACCGGGTTTCACCACGCCGTCAGGCATGCGGCACCCGCCAGCCCGCAGCGATGCCGGCGGTCGGCGGAGCGGCAAGCCGTGCACCTGCAAGAGCGGTGAAAGCCGCCGCGGCCTGCTCCAGGGTCCAGGCTTCTGCTTGGCGAGCGGCGCGCTGCCCCTCGGCAGCCACACGGCCGGGATCGGCGGCATAAGCCCGTACCGCGGCGGCAATCGCCTCGCCGTCGAACGGATCGACCGTGAGGCCGCATCCCCCGATCCGCCGGGCACACTCGCTTCCGGAAGGCCCGAGGAAAAGGCAAGGCCGGCCAGCCGCCTGAATGCCTGCAAGCTTGCTCGGCACCAGCAATCCCTGCGCATCCGACGCCATCGACACCAGATGGAGGTCCGCCGCGGCCAGGAGTTCGCCCAGTTGCGCCGCCGGTTGCCATGGCAGGCGCCGCAGGTTTCGCAGCCCCAGCGCCGAGGCCGTGCGCTCGACGGCGGCCATGCCTCGCCCATCGCCGGCCAGCAGGACCATCACCGCCGGATCGCTGTCCTGAAGGCGTCTTGCGGCATCCAGCAGCCCGTCCATCGGGTGGGCGAGCCCGAGGACTCCGGAATAGACGACGAGGAAGCGACCGTCGCCATCATCCATCCCGAGCGAGCGGCGATAGCGATTGCCGGCACGCGGCAACGGTCGGATGACGGGATCGGGCCAGTTCGGCAGAACGGTCAGGCACCGGTCAGGCACTCCGAGCCCGGCCAGGCGGTCGCGCATGCAGCCGCCGATGGCGATGACACCGTCATGGCGCCGCAAGGCTTGCGCCATCCCGACCCGCGCCAGCCGATGCAGCCCGGCCGGAATTCGGATCCCCAGCACCGGCAGCAGATCGGGGTACAGGTCCTGGCACCAGTGCAGAGTGACCGCCCGGTGACGGGCCGCCAGCAGGGGACCGGCCAGGGCCAGCATCGGCGGATCCGTCATGGTCACGACGACGTCGTGGCGCGGCAACCGCAAGGCTTGGCCGGCAAGGCGGCGCAGAGACCGCAGGTAGGCCCGGCTGCTTGGCCCGCCGCCATCGGGCATCGCCGAACCCGTCCGATGCACCACCACACCGGCCGGTGCAAGATCAGGCTGCCGCGTCGGCCCGTCGGCGACAATGGAGACCCGCCAACCCGCCGCCGCCATTCGTGCGGCGATGTCGGACAGGCAGCGTCCGGTCGCACCGCGATCCGGCGGAAACACGCGGTTGACGAAAAGGATCGATGACTCTCTCATTGCAGGCCCGCATGCCCGAAACAATACACGCGTTAGTATGAGTTACCCCTGATTGATCGGCAACCCTTTCCTGTGATCGGCACCGAGCAGGGTCAATGTCAGGATCAAGCCGGTGTCCAGGTACTTGAAGCTCGTGTGAAGGCCGAGGGCCATCAGGAGCGGAGGCATCACCGTCAGCGCAAGCGGCGGATCAGCGGCCAGCAACCGGAACCACGCCTGCATCATGAAGCCCAGATAGGCGATCAGGGCGAACGTGCCGAGAATGCCGGTCTTGAGCAGGGCATAGCTCGCCAGCGTGTGTGTGTATCCCACCCTCCATCCGCCCACCGCGGGGTTTGCGATGCGCGCACCCCAGCCCTCTCCGAACACCAGTGTCCAGGGCGAAGCCGTAAGCTCGTCTATGACCGCGGCCGCCTCCTCGAAGCGGGCGTTCATGCCTGTCAGACGCGTCTTCTCGGCGGCCTGATCCCAGGCGCCCGACAACGGGTCACCGGAGGCGCCCGTCATGACCGCGATCACCAGCAGGATGGGCAAGGCGAGCCGCGGAGACCGCCAAACCCACCATGCTCCGATCGCCGCCAACGCGACCACCGCGAGACCAAGGGCGGTACGATGGACCGCCCCTGCCAGCGCGCCGAGACAGAGGAGGCCGCCAAGCACACAGGCAAGCGCACCGGCCAGCAGCGCCGATCGAAGCAGCATCTGCCACCCTACGGTGGTTCCGCATCCGGAGCGCTTCCAGGCCGCGCTTCCAAGCAGGGAGAGGCCCAGCGCCGGCAGGGCGACGCCTGCGAACAACACCGCCGGTGCATTCAGAAGATAGACGCTGCCGTCGGCCATCGCCCGCACCCCTACGGCGGCAAGATCCCATTGCATCTGCCGCCACCAGCGCACAGCCAGCAGGAGGCCTGCCAGCGCAAGCGCGCCGCCAAGCATGCGAAGGGTATGGGAACCGCCAGCCCGCAGTGCCGGTGCAAGCAGGAGAGGCAGGAACAGGTACAGCAAGGGAACGATGTCGCGCAGGATGTCGGTTGCCGGCCAACCCAGCGCCGCCCCTCGCAACATTGGCAACCACAGCAGCAGGGCGAACGCCCGGATGGGCATCGCATGGATCGCCGATCCACCCGACGCCGGCAATGCCTGCCCGCAAATCATCATGGCCGGCCAGCGCCAGCCGACCGCGAAGGCGATCAGCGAGCCGATCGCCGCTTCCGCCGTGCGCAACACCTGTGGTGCCGGAACGCTCAACGCGCCATAGAGAAGCAGCGCCACCATGATCGCGGTGGCGGGGAACCACCACCGCGGCCGACGGGGAGCGGCCCTCTCCGTCATGGCCAGCGGGAGAGCTGCGGCCGACGCCTCAGGCCCAGCGCTGCTCGGCGCGGTCCAACCGGTAGTACAGCCCCTCCTGGGGCCGCAGTCGCAGCGTACCGGTCAACGTCACGGCATCCTGCGTCGCCGGAAGCGCGATCTGGCTGTGCACGCGCATCATGCTCGACGGTGCCGGGCTCTGGCAGGCCGGACATCCCATCGGGTTGGCGGACAGGATGAACTGGTTGTGCAGCGCCCCGGCCGACAGCGGGATCATGAACCCGCGCACGGTCACCGGTCGCCCGTCCAGGGCGGAGATTTTCATCGGGAATTGGGGATCGCCCGCCAGCCCGCCGAACCGGACCGCAGCGAGGTCGCGCCAGAGGGCGGTGGTCTCGTCGGCAGGAAGATGAAACGGGCCGGCCGGATGCGCCGGAGCATCCGCCGCTCCCGCGGCCCAGATCGCCCAGCCCGCGACCGGAGCGAGTGCAAGCGGCAGGAGCATCTGGCGCCGGCCCGGCAGGGCGGCACCAAGACGGGTGGCGGTCGACATGGACGCTTCTCCCCTGATGCGTTGCTTCGTCATCGGAACTGCGAAGGCGGGGCGCCGCCATCAGAGACGGACTCGAACGCGGTCGCCGGCGATCTGCGTGCTCCGATAAGCGGCGGCACCTTCTGGCGGGGGCTCGCCGGCTGCACGGGAGTGTCCGGCAAGTCACGGTCAAGATCAACCGGCAATTTTCTGCGACGGAATGACGCCCCTGGTGCGAAGGTGCACCCGCCCTGACAGGCGTCTGAAGGAAAATTTCGTAAAACAGCAATATGTTTGACGCGGTGCGGCAAGACATTCCATAGTCCGGTTGCTGCGTCCGCGGCATCGCACACAGGCCAGCGCCAATCGTTCCGGTGACGAGACGAGCCATGGAAACCTTTCGCTTCCAGCCGGGCGAAACCCCGGTCCTGTTGAGCATCCCGCATATGGGAACCATGATTCCGGCGGACATCGCGGGAACGATGACGGACACGGCGCTGGCGCAGCCGGACGTTGATCGCCACCTCGATCGGTTGTACCACTTCGCACCGGCACTCGGAATTGGATTTTTGACGTCGCTTTGTTCGCGGTACGTCATCGACCTCAATCGGGATCCGGAAGGCAACCAGCAACATCCCGCCGCCGATCCGACCGAGTTGTGTCCGCTGACCACCTTCGACCGGTCACCGGTCTACAAGCGGGGACTCGAACCGGACGGTGCGGAGATCGGGAGACGAGTGGGCGCTTACTGGCGGCCATACCACGAGCGGCTTCGCGACGAGCTCCGGGCTCTGCGTGACCGGTTCGGTGTGGCTGTCCTGTTCGACGCACATTCCGTGCGCAGCGAGGTTCCACGGTTCTTCGATGGCCCGCTGCCGGACTTCAATCTTGGCACCGGCGACGGCTGCAGCGCCGCCCAGCCTCTGGTCGTCCGCCTGATGAACGTCCTTTCGGCATCGGAACGCTATTCGGCGGCGTTGAACGGCAGGCTGCGCGGTGGATACATCATCCGCAGCTATGGCGATCCCGACGACAACATCCACGCCATCCAGCTTGAGCTGACGCAGTCGGTCTATATGGACGAAGCAGCTCCCTACCGGTTCCGGCCCGACCTTGCCGCCGAGGTGCGTCCGTCGCTCGAACGGCTGATGAGCGCCGTCGTCGAGTGGTCCTGGGAGAAGGCCACCGGCCGCCGCAGGGCCGCCTACCTCTAGGTGTCCGTCTGCAGGCGCCAGGATGGGGTAGACACTGGGTGGCGGCGGTGACAGACGGTCTGGGATGGCCGTTGCGATCGTTTCCAGCAGGCTGCCGAACCGGCGTCCCGTACTCGGCCATTTCCGGCTGCGCCACGTCCGGGATGGACTGGCGCGGATCGCCCGTCCCTGAATGGTGAGAATCAAAGATGGCCCTCCCCCGTTGCCGGGGAAGGGCCGAAGTACGGCCTGATCGGGGATGGATCAGATCTGGCCGCGCTCACTGGCCTGACGCATCAGGACATACTGGCGCATCATCTGATTGCGGAAGCGGTAGCGTTCGCGGCCCGGCTCGACCACCGGGGCAAGGACGCCGCCATGATCCTCGCGGGTCAGGCGCTTCAGCAGATCGAGCGTGGCCGCGCTCGGCGGTTCACCATCCTCCCCGGCCAGATCCTTCGGATCGAAGACGCCGTAGGCATCGGCCGGGCACAGGGCGGCGGCGAGCAGCGCATCCTCCAGTTCCATCCGGCGGTCGGCGGCCAGCGCGCGGGCATAGCTCTCGACGATGCCGCGCTCGGCCTCCTGCAGGCATCGGGCTACGGCGTAGGCGAGATCCGGCCGTTCGACCGTCTTGCTTCCCCGGCTGACCGCGCTGCGTGCCGCATGCAGGCCCAGAAGCTGGGCGTAGTAGGGCAGCCCGCGGACGAACTCGGCGATCCGCCGCACCACGTCGGGCGCGAACTCGATGCCGGCATTCTGGGCGCCGGCCTGGATCAGGCGGCCGATCTCCTGATCGGTCATCAGCGGCAGATGGACCGGCACCAGCGAGCGCTGGATCGACGGGTGCTTGCCGAGCAACTGGTCGAGATTCTCGGCCACGCCCACCACCAGGAGGGTCACCGGGATCGAGCTGTCGGTCAGGTTCTTGAACAGCTCCGCCAGCTTGTTGCGGAAATCCTCGTCGGTAACGCGGTCGTACTCGTCGAGGATCAGCAGCACATGGGTGGCATGGATGCCGGACAGAACCTCGTTCAGTTCCGTGACGCTGAAGGTGCCCTCCGGCAGGAGTTCGTTGAAGCTGGCGAAATTGCGCCGCGCGGCAAAGGGATTGTCCTGCGACGACCTGTAGTAGGTCGACGGGATCTTCTTCAGGAAGTGCCGGAAGATGTCCTCGAAGCTGAGTTCGCCACTGCAGGTCAGCTTCAGCGACAGGTATCCCGCCTGGCCGGCGATCTTCTCGATCGCGTTGGCGACCGAGGTCTTGCCGCGCCCACGATCGCCGTAGAGGATGACGTGCGCGCGCTCCTCCTCGATCGCCGAGATGATCCGGCGCAGGGTGTCGTTGCGGCCGATGAACAGGCCGTTCAACTGCTGCTTCGGCCGGGTCGGCGTGAAGGCCTCGCGCAGCAGGCCGTTCAGCTCCGGCGTCAAGCCTTTCAGCATCGCCGGTGCGTTGGCGCCCATGCCCCCGCGGTAGCCGCCATTCACCGACATGGTGAAGCGTGGCAAATCATGCTCGCTCTCGGTTCCGCCTCCCGCCGGCGGCGGGAACATCGTGCCGCGGCGGTCGCCGGTCGCATTGTTGTCGATGACGTCGGGCGGACGCGGCGCCACAGGGCCGCGCATCGCCTCCAACCCGCCGCGGCTTCCATCCACCGGACGAAGATGGGAACTACCCGGCCGGCCGAAAGCAGGCGCGTTGGTGAAGCCACCACCCGCACCAGGACCCTGCATGCCGGGATTGACCATGGTGGGACCGCCCATCAACTGCCCGGTGCCGGCGGCGCCTTGCAGGGAACCGGTTCCAAGTCCGCCAGTTATTCCGTTGCCGAGACCGGCACCGCCAGCCACCGGCATCCGTTCGTCCGCCACGGCAGCCGAACGACGCTTCCGAAAGAAATTCCGCATCCGTCCCAATCCCCACGCGTTGTCGGCGTTCGCGGAACCGTTCCCGTTCGCGGCTTCTCGACTGGCCAGGAACTGATTCCGCGTGTTCCCGATGTAAGCGCTGTGCCGGAAAGGACAGCCTGGGATTTCGGGTATCACCCCGACGCGACATCCCTCCGAAGGGTATCTCTTCCGGATGAGCATACCGCCCGCCGCAGGGCTCACCCCATCAGGATCGGGCCGACCGTTGCCCAGCCATAGAGCACGGCGAGGAACACAGCCAGGGTGACGCATTCGCGTAGGAAAGCCAGAACCGACATGCCAACCTCCATCGTTCGCGTATTGTTCCTCCATGGATACCAGAACGCACACGGAACATCAATCGATACGTTCCTTATACGTTCTTATTAGGGGCGTGAAATGTTCCCGTCACAGCGCCAAGCGCACGACGACTGGTCATATTATTTCGAATGAGAGGCGCGAGACGAGGGTCAGGGAGCATCCACGTCGTCGTAACGGATCAAATCCATCCAAGCACGTTCCAGACGCCGCAAAGTCCTGTAGGTCGTCTCGAAATCGGCGCCGTCGCTTTCGGACCGCAACAGGCCGTCGGCACGCATGGCCTCAAGGCGTCGCAACGCTTCGCAGGTCGACAATCCCAGATCCGACAGGCGGAGCCGTGCTGCCCGGCGATCGCGCTGCGATGCGCTGCGATCGACGTAGCCGCTCTCGACCAAGTGCTTCAGATTGTAGGATGCGTTCGAGCCGAGGTAATAGCCGCGCTCCAGAAGATCGCGGACGGAAAGCTCCTCGTTGCCGATGTGCAGCAGCATAAGCGCCTGCGTCGGGCTGAGGTCGGTTACGCCGATTCGGCCAAGCTCCATGCGGAGCACGTCGAGGAAGCGCCGCGTGATGCTCTCCATGACGCGACCAAGGTCAGTGTACACCGCCGGGGTGGCCGCACTCTGCTGCATGCTCATCGTTCCTGTCGCCAAGGACCGGGGACCGCGGCAGCGCTGGGCGGCTGCCGGTCCCCGGTCGGTCCTATGGCCTGCGACGATGGGCGGATTTTGAAGCGAATTGGAGGGACAAACTTGGGACGCCCGCCGGCCCCGTCCGCCAGGCGGCCTTCGACGGCCTCAGAGCGTTCCTGAGAAGGCCCCACCGTCCAGCAGGACGTTCTGCCCGGTCATGAAGCCCGCGTGGGCGGAGCAGAGGAAGGCGCAGGCGGCACCGAACTCCTCCGGATCGCCGAACCGGCCGGCCGGATTGTCCTTGCGTCGTTGCGCCATCTCTTCCTCGACGCTGCGGCCATTCGCCTTTGCGCCGCCCTCCATCGTCTTGCGCAGACGGTCGGTTTCGAAGGGGCCGGGCAGCAGGTTGTTGATGGTGACGTTGTGTTTCACGGTCTGGCGCGACAGGCCCGCGACGAATCCGGTCAGCCCGGTCCGCGCGCCGTTGGACAGGCCGAGGATCGGAATCGGTGCCTTCACGGCGGCCGACGTGATGTTCACGATCCGGCCGAAGCGGCGGCCGATCATCCCGTCGACTGTGGCCTTGATGAGGAGGATCGGCGCGAGCATGTTCGCGTCGAGGGCACGGATCCAGTCGTCCCGCTCCCAATCGCGGAAATCGCCGGGCGGCGGCCCGCCGGCATTGTTGACGAGGATGTCCGGCTCCGGGCAGGCGGCGAGCGCCGCGGCCCTGCCCTCTTCCGTCGCGATGTCGCCCGCCGCGGTGGTCACCGTGACGCCGCTGGCCTTGCGAATCTCCTCGGCCGTCGCCTCCAGCATTTCCGCGTTGCGGGCGGTCAGGGTGACGTGCACGCCCTCCCGCGCCAGCGCAAAGGCGCAAGCGCGCCCCAGGCCCTTGCTGGCGGCGCAGACAATGGCCTGCCGCCCGGCGATCCCCAGATCCATGACCGTCTCCTTCCCTCTTGGTGTCGGTTTTTCGCTCAGCCGGGCTTTCCCGCGCCGGCCTGCTGCAGTTCCACCAGCACCTCGCGTGCCAACGGAACGGTCACGCCGCGATGGGCGGCGAGCGACGCGTGATCGAGCGCCGCCACCAGCCGGCGGGCGAAGTCCAGCGACCGTTCCATCCGGGCCAGCAGATAGGTGATGACCTCCATTCCCGGACGCAGTTGGCGGTCGGCGAACAGCTTCACCAGCACGGCCGCGAGAAGCGCGTCGTCGGGTGGCTGCACCTCCACCGCCGGGGCGCCCTTGATGCGCGACCGCAGATCGGCGAGCCGGACGCGCCAGCGCGCCGGCGCCCGTCGCGACAGCAGCAGGAGGTGCCCCTGCTGTTCGCGTGCGAGGTTGTAGAGGTGGAACAGAGCCTCCTCGCGAGCGGGGCGGCCGGCCACCGCGTCGGCCATGTCCACCACCACGGCGTTGGCCGGCGCGAGCAGGGCCGGGAGGTCGGCCGAATCGAGGGCGGCGCCGTTGGCCAGCACCGCGCGGCTGCGGGCGCGCCAAACCTGGGCCAGATGGGTCTTGCCGCAACCCGCCGGGCCGTAGACGGTCAAGGCCGGCGCCGGCCAGGACGGCCAGCGGTCGAGCCAGGCCACCGCGTCGGCGTTGCTGGGCGCAACGAGGAAATCCTCGCCTCCCATCGCCGTCCGGTGCCCGAGGTCGAGCGGTATCTGCGCCGGCAAGCTCATGCGGACTTACCCATCAGCGTTCCGCGTCGGAGCCGCGGTAGTAGGGACTCGAGAGATACTGGCGCAATGCGAAGCGGGTCAACACGCCGATCACCGCGGCGACCGGAACCGCCAGCAGAACGCCGACGAACCCGAACAGGCTGCCGCCGGCCAACAGCGCGAACATCACCCAGACTGCGTGCAGCCCGACCTTGTCGCCGACCAGCTTGGGGGTCAGGACATTCCCCTCCACAGCCTGACCGAACAGGAAGATGCCGATCACCACCCCGACGCGCCAGAACTCGTCGAACTGCAGCAGGGCGAGGCCTGTGCTGGCGACGAAGCCGAACAGGCTGCCGACATAGGGGATGAAGGACAGAAGCCCGGCCACCAGCCCGATCACCAGCCCGAAATCCAGGCCGGCGGCGGACAATGCCAGGGCATAGAACACGCCGAGCACCACGCACACCGTCGCCTGGCCGCGCACGAAGCCGGACAAGGTGACGTTCACCTCGCGGGCCTGCTCGCGGATCGTCTCGGCATGCTGGCGCGGCAGCCACGAATCGACCTTGCTCACCATCAGGTCCCAGTCGCGCATCATGTAGAAGGCGACAATGGGGGTGATGAACATCAGCGTCACGATGTCGAACAGCGCGAGCCCGCCGGAGAGGATCCGGGTCACCACCTGGCCGACCAGACCGGCGACTTCGCCGGCATAGTTGCCCGCGGCGGCACGCAAGCGTTCGACGTCGTCGGCGGGGAGCCGGTGGATCAATTGGTTGAGAGCGGGGATCAACCGCTCCCGCACCACGGTGGCATAGGTCGGCAGCACTTCCAGGAGATGGGAAACCTGCCCCTGCACCAGCGGCAGCAGCAGCAGGGCCAGCAGCACCAGCACGACCGCGAAGAACAGCAGGACCAGCGAGGTGCCGAGCCAGCGCGGCAGCCCCGCCCCCTCCAGGCGATCGACGAGCGGATCGAGCAGATAGGCCACCGCCAGCCCGACCACGAACGGCAGCAGCATCTCCGACAGCAGCCATAGCGCCAGGACGAACAGGCCCAACCCGATCAGCCAGAACCGTAGCTGCTTGGAAGGCGTCACGGCACGCCGCCGAGCCGGTTGAACAGCAGCGCGCCGCGGCGGGCGTACAGGACGCCGGACAGGACGGTCGTCACCGCGCAGGCATAGACCAGCAGCTCGACCAGCTCCCATCCGCCCAGATGGATCTCCGGCAGCCCGAGCGCCGGCGGCGCCAGCACGGCGGCGGCGAGCGCGATCTGGACGACGGTGTTCACCTTGCTGATGTAGAGCGGCTGCATCGCCAGCGTCTCCTTCAGGGTGAACAGCAGGATGACACCGCCGATGATCATGACGTCGCGGAAGACGACCATCATGGCCAGCCACAGCGGGATCGCCCCGGTCCAAGCCAGGGCGACATAGACGCCGACGATCAGCGCCTTGTCGGCCAGCGGGTCCAGGTAGCCGCCCAGCACGGTGCGCGCCCGGAACATGCGGGCGATGGCGCCATCCAGCGCGTCGGAGACACCGGCGGCCACGAAGAGGGCGAAGGCCCATTCCATGTTGGCGGTGAGGATCATGTACATCGCCGCGGGGACCGCAACGATGCGCAGAAAGGTGATGATGTTGGGAATGCTCACGGCACACCCTTCGCCGGCAGCGTGCCAAGATTGCGCGGCGGGGCGCCCGTCATCGCGCCGCCCGCCGGCGGTGCGCCGTAGGCGGGCGCAGTCCCCAGCGGTGCGGAAGGCGCCAGCACGGACGGGTTGCCCGTGGCGGGCAAGGCGGCCGGCGTTGCCGGCATCGAAGCGCCCATTCCCCTGGGCAGCAGGGTGAGCTGCCAGTCGGTGGCCGCCGGCACGGGGGCACCGGGGTAGGCCCCCTGCATCGGGACGGCAGCCGCGGCACGCGTCAGGCTGAGATCGTTGCGCGCCAGCGTCTGGGCGAGCTGGTCGGGACCGCCGCGATAGGTCAGGTTGACCAGAGCCTCCGTCCGGCTCATCGACACCAGTGTCGTGCGCGATACCGCGGTGGCAGCGCTCAGCCGCTTGCGCGTCTCCACCCAGTCATTGACCGCGGTCAGGGGCACGCGGACGAGCGTGGTCTGCTCCGGCCCCGTCGGGGTTGTATGCGCGGCCCGCCAGGACTCGTCGAGCTGGCCGGAAACCGAGGCCACGGCCCGGGCGAGCAGATCGTCGGCGGTGCCGCCGCCCTTCACCTGGACGGTCTGGCTTTCGTGTGCACCGTCCAGCCCGTAGCGGGTGACGTCCACCGTCAGCCCGCGTGCCGGGTCGGGACCATTGGCCGGAAGCTCCGTGCGGGCGACCACCACGCCGCCGGCCTTGTAGCGCTGGGCCATGCGCGTGACCGCGTCGGCGTTGCCGCTGACCGCGTCGTCCGCCCCCATTGCCTGCGCATCCGCCAGTTCGCCGTCCGGAACCACCAGCGGCACCAGGGATGCGGCGGGCTGCCGCGCCTCCCATGCCGCACGCCAGGGGGTACGATCCTCCCACAGGATGGTGCGACCATCGGTCATCGTCACCGGCAGCAGGACGAAGGGCCGCGACGGCGGCTCCACGTATTGCGCGGTGCCCCCGCCCTGGCCGAGCGCGTCACGCACGGCGTTCGGGCGGAAGCGCACGGTGATGGAGCCGAGGTAGCGGCTGGCCGAAACCTTCTCCTCGTCGATCTCGAATCCCTGGACCAGCCGCGCGACGTCGTTGTCCGACAGGCGCGGCGGGTTGCCCCCGCCGGGGACCAGGCGACGGTAAAGTTCCGCCCAGGCCTTGGCCTGCGCCTCGCGGATCGCCTGGTCCCGGATGGTCGTCGGGTTGCTGCCGCTGATGTCGACCTTGACGCCCGACACCGCGAAGGGATCGGCCGAGGACGGCGGGGCGGAAGCGGCGGCCGGCGGCGGTGAGCCGGTCTGCCCGGCCGCCGGACCGGCCATGGAAATGGCCAGAGCGACGGACATGGCAGCAAGACCGGCGAGGTACGGCGCGCGGCGGCGGTGGAGCATTGCAAAGCCTTCCGATTCGAGTATGTTCGGCCCGAGCCCAAGGCCCGGTATATAGCTCAGCCCAAGCGAGGATACCATCAGCACCCAGTCCTATAACATGTCCGACGCCTACAAGCAGGCCGGTGTGGACATCGACGCGGGCAACGCGCTTGTCGAAGCGATCAAGCCCCTTGCCCGCTCCACCGCGCGTTCAGGCTCCGACGCGGGTCTGGGCGGCTTCGGCGCGCTGTTCGACCTGCGCGCCGCCGGCTACCAGGACCCGCTTCTGGTCGCGACGACCGACGGCGTCGGCACCAAGCTGAAGGTGGCGATCCTCGCCGACCGCCACGACACCGTCGGCATCGACCTGGTGGCGATGTGCGTCAACGACCTGGTGGTCCAAGGCGCCGAACCCCTGCTGTTCCTCGACTATTACGCCACCGGCAAGCTCGACGTGGCCGCCGGCCGCGCCATCGTGTCCGGCATCGCCGAGGGCTGCCGCCAAGCCGGTTGCGCGCTGGTCGGCGGCGAGACCGCCGAGATGCCGGGCATGTATGCCGAAGGCGACTATGACCTCGCCGGCTTCGCGGTCGGCGCCGTGGAACGCCAGCACGCCCTGACCGGTTCGGCGGTGCAGGCCGGCGACGTCGTGCTCGGCCTCGCCTCGACCGGTGTCCATTCCAACGGCTACTCGCTGGTGCGCAAGCTGGTGGAGAAATCCGGCCTCGGATACGACGCCGCCTGCCCCTGGGACGCCTCGAAGACGCTGGGCGAGGCGCTGCTGACCCCGACCCGCATCTATGTGAAGAGCACGCTTCAGGCGGTACGCGCCGGCATGGTGCGGGCGATGGCCCACATCACCGGCGGCGGCCTGATCGAGAACATTCCGCGTGTCCTGCCCGACGGGCTGGGCGTCAGCCTCGATGCCTCGGCCTGGACGCTGCCGCCGGTGTTCTCCTGGCTGATGAAGACGGGCGGCATCGCGCCCTACGAGATGGCCCGGACCTTCAACGTCGGCATCGGCATGGCCGTCGTCGTGCCGGCCGACAAGGCCGAGGAGGCGGCTGCCATCCTGCGCGCGGCCGGCGAGACGGTGTCGGTGATCGGCAGCGTCACCGCGCTGAAGGACGGCGACGCCCGCGTGACCGTCACCGGCATGGATGCGGCCTGGACGGCCTGAGGACGGGGCGATGGGCAAGCTGAAGCTCGGCGTCCTGATCTCGGGGCGGGGTAGCAACCTGCAGGCGTTGATCGACGCCTGTGCCGCGCCGGACTTCCCGGCCGAGATCGCGCTGGTCCTCTCGAACAAGGCCGACGCCCTCGGCCTGGAGCGCGCGTCCGGCGCCGGCATCGCCACCGCGGTGGTCAGCCACCGCGACCATGCCGGCGACAAGGCCGCCTTCGAGGCGGCTATGGACGCCACGCTGCGCGATGCCGGTGTCGAGCTGATCTGCCTCGCCGGCTTCATGCGCCTGCTGTCGCCCTGGTTCGTCGGGCGCTGGCAGGACCGGCTCATCAACATCCACCCGTCGCTCCTGCCCTCCTTCAAGGGGCTGGACACCCACCAGCGGGCGCTGACGACGGGCGTCCGCTTCCACGGCTGCACCGTCCATTTCGTACGTCCGGAAATGGATGAGGGTCCCATCATCGCCCAGGCCGCGGTGCCGGTGCTGCCCGGCGACGACGCCGCTCGCCTTGGCCAGCGCGTGCTCGACGCCGAGCACAAGCTCTACCCGCACGCCGTCCGGCTGATCGCCGAAGGTCGCGCCCGCATCGACGGCGATCTGGTCCGGATCGAGGGACCGGCGCCGGAACTGGCGGCCATGCTGAACCCGCCATTCTGAACGGACTATTCCGCCCGGAATCTGTTGCGTTTCTGTGCGCCTGCGTCAAAATTGCGGGCAAAAGAAACCATTGGAGGGCTCATCGATATGGCGGCCGTGACTCCCAACCCGGTCAGTGAAGAAACCGTCCGCGCCCATATGGCGGGCTGGATCGCCTTCACCAAGTTCATGAAACTCAGCATCGCCGGGGTGATCGCCGTGCTGGTGCTGCTGGCGATCTTCACGCTGTAGAGGGCATCTTCGGCGCCTTGCGGCGTTGCCCCCCGCCCTCCCCCGCCTTAGCGGGAGAGGGTTTGGGAGGGGGAGAGACGCGACGTCCCCACCCCAAAGGCAAAGGCCTCCCGGCGGCTATCAGCCGGCCAGCATCTCAAGCGCCTTCTGCAGCTTGTCGCGCGCCAGGTCCGCCGCCTCGCGGCGGTCGCGCTGTTCCTCGATCACCTCTTCCGGAGCCTTGGCGACGAACTGCTCGTTCGACAGCTTGGCGTCGATCTTCCTGATCTCGCCCGCGAGCTTGTCGATCTCCTTGGACAGGCGCGCCTTCTCCTTGTCGAGGTCGACGATGCCTTCGAGCGGCAGCACCAGGGTGGTCTCGTCCAGCACGGCCTGGACGCTGCTCTTCGGCACCGCTCCCTGCAAGGGCTCGGCGCTCGCCAGACGGGCCATGCGCAGGATCAGGTCGCGGTGGGTATCGAGCCGCTGCAGGCTGGCATCGCCGGCATCCTTCAGCTTCAGCTCGATCTGCGCTGCCGGCGGAACATTCATCTCCGACCGCATCGAGCGGACGGAGGAGATCAGCCGCACCACCCAGTCCATCTCGTCGCGGGCCGCCGGGTCGACGATGTCGTCGGCGAAATCCGGCCATTCCGCCGAGATCAGGCGGTTGCCGCGGGCCGGCGAAAGCTGCTCCCAAAGCTCTTCCGTGATGAACGGCATCAGCGGGTGCAGGATGTGCAGGATCTGGTCGAGTACCCAGGCGGTGGTGGCACGCGTCTCCGCCTTCGCCGCCTCGTCCGTGCCGGCGAGGATCGGCTTGGTGAACTCCATGTACCAGTCGCAGAAGGTGCCCCAGGTGAACTGGTAGGCGGCGCCGGCGGCCTCGTTGAACTTGTAGGCGTCGATCGACTCGGCAACCTTCTTCGCCGCGTCAGCCAGGGCACCGACGATCCAGCGGTTGACCGTCTGCGTCAGGCCGACCGGCTTGTAGCCGGCGACCGGCTCGCAGCCGTTCATCTGGCAGTAGCGGGCGGCGTTCCACAGCTTGGTGGCGAAGTTGCGGTAGCCCTCGACCCGGTTCACCGCCAGCTTGATGTCGCGGCCCTGGGCAGCCATCGCCGACAGCGTGAAGCGAAGCGCGTCGGTGCCGTACTGGTCGATGATCTCCAGCGGGTCGATGACGTTGCCCTTCGACTTCGACATCTTCTGGCCCTTCTCGTCACGGACGAGGGCGTGGATGTAGACGGTGCGGAAGGGGACGTCCTTCATGAAGTGCAGGCCCATCATCATCATCCGGGCGACCCAGAAGAAGATGATGTCGAAGCCGGTCACCAGCACGTCGGTCGGGTAATAGCGGTCCAGCTCCGGCGTCTGGTCGGGCCAGCCGAGCGTGGAGAACGGCCACAGCGCCGACGAGAACCAGGTGTCGAGCACGTCCTGGTCGCGCGTCAGCTCGACGTCCTTGCCGTAATGGGCCGTCGCCGCGGCGCGGGCCTCCTCCTCGCTCTCCTCGACGAAGAAGGTGCCGTCAGGACCGTACCAGGCCGGGATCTGATGGCCCCACCAGATCTGGCGGCTGATGCACCAGGGCTGGATGTTGCGCATCCATTCGAAATAGGTGTTCTCCCACTGCTTGGGCACGAACACCGTCTTGCCGGCCTCCACCGCCTCGATCGCCGGCTTGGCCAGCGTGGCGGCGTCGACATACCACTGGTCGGTCAGCCACGGCTCGATGGCGACGCCGGAGCGGTCGCCGTGCGGGACCATGTGGGTGTGCGGCTCGATCTTCTCCAGAAGCTCCAGCGCCTCCAGCTCGGCGACGACCTTCTTGCGCGCCTCGTAGCGGTCGAGCCCGCGATAGGCCTCGGGAACGTTGTCGTTCAGCCGGGCGTCGCGGTCCATGATGTTGATCTGCTCGAGCCCGCAGCGCTTCCCGACCTCGAAGTCGTTGAAGTCGTGGGCCGGCGTGATCTTCACGGCACCCGAGCCGGTCTCGGGATCGGCATATTCGTCGCCGACGATCGGGATCAGCCGGCCGACCAGCGGCAGGCGGACCATCTTGCCGATCAGGTCCTTGTAGCGGTCATCCTCCGGGTGCACCGCGACACCGGTGTCGCCCAGCATGGTTTCCGGACGGGTGGTGGCGACGGTGATGAAGCGCCCCTCCTCCCCGTCGATGGGATAGCGGAAGTGCCAGAGATTGCCCTTGATCTCCTTCTGCTCGACTTCGAGGTCGGAGATCGCGGTGTGCAGCTTCGGGTCCCAGTTGACCAGCCGCTTGTCCTTGTAGATCAGCCCCTGGCGGTGCAGTTCGACGAACACCTTGCGGACGGCGCGGCTCAGCCCCTCGTCCATGGTGAAGCGCTCGCGCGGCCAGTCGGGCGAGGCGCCGAGGCGGCGAAGCTGGCGGGTGATCGTGCCGCCCGACTCGGCCTTCCATTCCCAGACCTTGTCGATGAAGGCATCGCGGCCGAAATCGTGGCGGGTCTTGCCCTCCTTCGCCAGATTGCGCTCCACCACCATCTGGGTGGCGATGCCGGCATGGTCGGTGCCCGGCTGCCACAGGGCGTCGCGGCCCCGCATCCGGTTGTAGCGGGTCAGCACGTCCTGGATGGTGAAGGTCAGCGCATGGCCCATGTGCAGGCTGCCGGTGACGTTCGGCGGCGGCATCATGATGGTGTAGGGCTTGCCGTCCGACTGCGGATCGGCCGCGAAGGCGCCCGACTCTTCCCACAGGCGGTAGTGCTTCTCCTCGACCTCGGCGGGCCGGTACGTCTTTTCCAACATCACCAGGGACTTTCGCTCAAAACGTCTCAACCGGGGGTACGGAACGCGCGATCAGAACTTCTGCGACCGCCGGATCATGCGGTCGATCTCCTGCTGGACCAGCCGCTCGACCACCGTCGGCAGGTTCTCGTCCAGCCACTCCTTCAACAGCGGCTTCAGCAGTTCCCGCACGACTTCCTCCACCGTGCGGATGCCGATCGGCATCGGGCCGATGGACAAATCATCGCCCAATTCACGGGCGAGGTGCGTCAGGTGATGCGAGGCATCCTCCGCCGTACGGCGTGAGATCAGCCCGTCATCGTCGCTGACGGCGCGGCGCCGGGGGCGCGGCGGCGGTTCCTCGTCCTCGAAATCGAAAGCCGGTGCCGGACGGCGCGCAGGACGCGGCGGCGGGGGCGGCTCCGGCTCGGGCTCCTCCCAGCGGGGCGGAGGCGGAGGCGGAGGTGACGGCTCCGGAAAGGCGGGCTCGTCGGGCCAGGGTTCGGGATCGGGCATGGCGAAGCCGGGACGCTCGTCGGCCGGCTCGTCCTCCACCATCTGCGTCAGTTCCAGTACGTCGTCCTCCTCCTCCATCGGCGGAGGCGGCGGGGGCGGTACCGGGGCCGCCGGGGGAGGAGGTGGAGACGGCGCCTGGGCCTCCGCCTTCGGCGTATCGCCGTCCTCGGAAATGATCCGCCGGATGGAGGCGAGGATTTCCTCCATCGAAGGTTCTTGCTGGCCCTTATCGCTCATCTTGGCAACCCGAGACGTCAACCTGACCCAAACCTAGGGCAGGACTGGCAAAAAAGCCATAATACAAAAACGGCCCGCTTTCGCGGGCCGCTTCGTTCATTCGGTCACCGAAGTGCCGAACCACTTGCCCCGCGTCTTTTCGTAATTCGCTTGCGGGTCGTATTTCTGGACCGGAAGATTGAGCCGGTCCGCGGTCAATTGTCCGCTCGCCGACAGAACATTGAAGGCTGCGACCATTTCGTCGTGCTGGGCCCGCACGAGGAACACGCGGGCGTTCAGCAGTTCCTGTTCCTGGTTCAGCACGTCCAGAACGGTGCGCGATCCGACCTGAGCCTCCTGGCGCACGCCTTCCAGGGCGATCTGGGCCGCCTGGATCTGCGCCTTGTAGGACTCGATGCTGGCGCGGGCGGTCTGAAGCGACTGCCAGGCGCTGACCGCCGCCTCGGTCGCCTGACGGCGGGTTTCCTCGATCTGCAGGCGGGCCTGGTTGGCGGTCTGCTTGGCTTCGCGGACCTGGGCTTCGGGCAGGCCTGCCTGATAGAGCGGGATGGTCACCTGCGCGGTGATCTGCGCACTGTCGCTCCGGTTCAGCTCCACGCCAGACGAACGGCCGGGATCGAAGGTGCGGGTGCCGCTGGCCGACACGCCGACAGACGGCAGCAGGCGGCCATATTGCTGGTCGACGGCTTCGCGCTGGGCGGCCTCGGTATAGCTGGCCGACAGGACGTTGGGGTTGTTGGAGCGGGCCAGCTCGACCAGTTCGTCCAGGTTCTTGGGCAGGCGGAAGGCCGGCTTCGGCGCCTTCAGCTCGCCGGGAGCGGCGCCGACCAGACGTTCGTAGGTCGCGCGCGAGGCGCGCAGCGTGCCTTCGGCGGAAATGCGCGAGGCAAGGGCGGCCGACAGGCGGGACTCGGACTGACTGACGTCCGTGCGGGTGTACTCGCCGACGCGGAAGCGGTCGCGGGCCGCTTCGAGCTGGCGGCGCAGCACCTGCTCGTTGTTGGTCTGGAGCTGCAGGATCGCCTGGTTCTGGACGATGTCCAGATAGGCCTGGGCGGCGCCCAGCAACACCGACTGCTCCGACGCGATCAGGGTGGCGCGCTGCGCCTCCACCAGGCGTTCGGCACGGCGGACGGCCGGGGCGACGGTCGCGTCGTAGATCGGCTGGGTGGCGGTGATCCCGACGCTCTTGGCGTTTGCTTCCGACCCCGCCGAGCCGCCGTCGAACTTGCTCTCGCCCATCGAGCGCGTCACCCCGGCGGTGACCCGGGCGGTCGGACGGTAGCCGGACAGCGCCTGCGGCACGCTTTCATCGACGGCGCGCAGTCGGGCGCGCTGGGCGCCGATGGTCGGGTTGTTGGCGTAGGCCTGGGCCAGGGCCTGTTCGAGCGACTGCGCCCGGGCCGCGCCGGAACCGCCGGCAACGCCGGCCGTCAGGGTCAGGGTCAGGGCCGTCGCCAGCAGCCAACGGTGCGCATAACGGCTTCGCACGGTCATGTTCAGTAGACCTTCATGTTCGGGTCGATTCGGCGCGCCCAGGCATCCACACCGCCGTCCAGATTGATGGCGCGGTCGAAGCCCTTGGAACGCAACCACATGGTGACCTGCGCGCTGCGGCCGCCGTGATGGCACACGACGACGAGGTCGCGGTCCGTCGGCAGCTCGTCCACCCGGCCGGGAAGACCGTTCATCGGGATGTGCATGCTGCCGTCGATGGCGCACAGGGCGAATTCCCAAGGCTCACGCACGTCGAGAACGGCCGGATCGTCGCCAGCCTTGCGGCGGCGGTCCAACTCCTCCACCTCGATCTCAAACGGTGCGGCCATGGGAACTCACTTTCGTGCCAGGTCGTGCAAGGGTGGCGGCGACGGTAACTCAGAACCGCCCAGATGTGAACTGCACGGTTCAGTTCAAGGCATGTCCGGTCAGCAGACCGGCCAGAACGCACGCACTTCCGGCGCTCGCGGTGCACGCCACCCGGGTGCAGCCGCGTGCATCGGCCACGCCGTTCGGGACGGCGCCGCCGCCATCAGAACACGAACGAGGCCTTCTTCTCGAAGCCCGGCAGCCCGTGAGGCTGCGCCTCGAACAGGATCCGGCTCGACACGACGCCACCCGTGCGCTGGAACAGGCGGACCTCGCCGACGCCACGGCCACCCTGGACCACGGCGACGAGGCGCCCCTCCTCCGCCAGTTGTTCGGCAATCGCCGCCGGCACCTCGGGCACCGTACCTTCGATGACGATGACGTCGTAAGGGGCGCCTTGGGCGTAACCCTCCGCCAGCGGGCCGGTGACCAGCTTGGCGTTGGTGATGCCCTGACCGGCCAGCGCCGCGGCGGCGGCGGCGGTGAGGTCCTCGTCGCAATCCAGCCCCACCACCGAACCCGCCAGCCGGGCCAGCACGGCCGTCGAATAGCCGCCGGCGGCGCCGACGTCGAGGACGCGGTCGGTCTCCTGCACGGCGACGGCCTGCAGCATGCGGGCGAAGACCATCGGTTCCAGCAGGAAACGCCCCTTGCCGATGGGAAGATCGTCGTCGACATACGCGACGCCACGCGCCGACTCAGGAACGAAGGCTTCGCGCGGAAGCTCGGACAGGACATCGACGAGACGGTGGTCCGTCACCTTGTTGGGGCGGATCTGTCCCTCGACCATGAAATAGCGTGCGGCGGCGAAATCGGTCATGGCGGTCGCTTATTGATGTGTTGTGACGACACCGGCACCAAGCCGAACAACGGACGGCTTCCTGCCATGGCGGTATATAGCCGCAAAGCTCCGGTGAACACAACGTCACAGGGACCGGGGGAACCGGCGCGCCCTGTGCCTTCACCAGCGCCTGCCACGACCGCCTGCCGCGACCAACAGCAAGGGGTGCCGCAAGGGGTGCCCGCCGGCGCCACCTGCGTCCGCGCCCGGCCGCCCTTCCTCCGCCTCCGGGCCGCTTGGCGAAGGATGTTCGAAAATCGTCACCAACCGCCTTGACCGCCACGTTCCATGTCGTTATACCAGCGCTCCACACCGCGGCGCACCGGATACGGCGCGCCGAAGCCGGTCAGGATGGCGCGGTGGCAGAGTGGTGATGCAGCGGACTGCAAATCCGTGTACGTGGGTTCGATTCCCGCCCGTGCCTCCATCCTGACAATGCATATGGCGTGACGCACTGTCGATTGCCGGCCCCGCTCCCGCGGGGCTTTTTGCATTTGGACGCCGGCTCCGCAACCCGGAGCGAAGACCGGGCGGTCCGCAGGGGGAACGGAAATCGGTTTCCTTGTCGGAAAGTGCTTGGCAGTCCCGAACCGTTCCGCTATATAGCCGCCCACGCCGACAACGGCGGCCGCCCTAGGCTTGGCCTCCGATCCCGGTTAGCTCAGTTGGTAGAGCAGCGGACTGTTAATCCGCTTGTCGCTGGTTCGAGTCCAGCACCGGGAGCCAGATCAGAAAGGCCGGATGCAACACGCATCCGGCCTTTCTTCTTTCCGACATCTTGAAGCTTGACTGTGGCGCATCGGCATCCGAATTCGGTTTACGGCGCCTGGACTAAGACGGCTTGGCAAGCAATCGTCCGTTCTTCAAAGATGGGCTAGACCCAAAAGACGATCCAGACCTGCCGGAAGCGAAATGCCCCGCAGCGCATCACGGGCGTAGACTTGATGACAATTCCGGACCGTACTGTCGGTCGGGCGTCTCCAGCCGATGGAGGACCGCCGTGCTTCTGCCGATCAACTCCGAACGCTTGCGCACAGCCCCGTCGGTCGAGCGACACGCGCCATCACGGCACGATGATGATCATGTCAGGACCGTGGACTGCGTAACCGCGATCCTGGTGTTCGTGACCGCCGTTCTGCTGGCCCTGCTGGCGTTGAGCGCCAACTGGAATGAAACATCACCGGAATCAAGGCTCCGGGCGTACGAGAACACGCCGGTCATGGTCATCCTGCCGAATCCACGCTGACGGCGCCACTCCGCCGCGGGATCCGGCGAATGCCGCCCGACTGCCGCCTAAGGGCAGGTTCGATGGACTTGCCTGGCGGACCGGCAGCGGCCGGGGCCGGGGCCGGGCTTAAGTCTATTCCACAAGATCGTCATAGATGGTGGCATCGGGATCCGCCGGATCGCCGACGCCAGAGGCGACCGCGACCCGCTTCCATTCACCGCACCAGTCGGTGGAGAGCGTGATGGGAAAGTCGCCTTCGGGGCTGCGCGCGGTCACCACCGGCGGATAGCGCCGGCAGGTGCCCTTCGGCCCACGCTGGCGGAGTCCCTGCCCCTCCCAGAATCGGCAGGTGTAGCAGGTGTCGAGTCGTTTCATCGCGGCCGGTCTCCCTTGCGTTCCCGACCGCCCGGCGCCGACCTTCGAAGGTCGGCGCCCCCGTACCGCAGGATCAGCTCGCGGGCGGTTTGGCGGGTCGAAGCGTGTCGGCGCACCTGGCGTAATACGCCTTGATGTCCGCGTCCAGAACGCTGCGGCGCCGCGCCTCCTCCGAATCGTCCGGTGCGTCGCTCAGGCGCTGGAACTCCTGAACGGCGCGCTCCAGTTCGTTTTCACTGTTGATGGGCATGGGTCGGCGTCTCCTTCCGGGTATGACGGGTCGCATCTGACTTGTCGAACGAACAACACCGGCCGGTGCCGCTATGTTTCCCCACGTTTCCCCCGGATAAACCGTCGGGTGCTTGCGGGGCCGCACACCGATCGCGGACAGCCTGAACGGACGACTTGATGGGAAGCGGCCCGAACGCAATCTCATCCTCATGTCACCCGAGTCGCGCCGGACAGGGCGGTGCGGCCGCGGGGTTCCCTCGGCCCATGCCTTGCGCGGGAGGGCGGCGTCATGCGCGTTGTCGCAACACCGGTCGGATCATGGCGGACCGTCGGCTTCCTCATGCTGGCTCTGCTCCTGGTCACGGTCGGCGATCAGGCCAGGGCCGCGGAGGCCGAGCGCATCGACCCCGAGCGGGTCGTGCGCTCGGTGGTCGGCATCCGTGCCGTGGTTCCGCCGGACAGCCAAAGCTCGCAGACACTGGGAACCGAACGAACCGGCAGCGGCGTCGTCATAGACGGGTCGGGTCTGATCCTGACCATCGGCTACACCGTGATGGAAGCCTCACAGATCACCGTCACCGCGGCGGACGGGCGGGACTTCCCGGCAACGCTCTCCGCCTACGACCCGGTCAGCGGGTTCGGCCTGCTGCGGGCGGGACTGGGCTTCCAGGCTCCCTGGCTGCGACTCGCCGATTCGCATCAGGTGAAGGAGGGCGACACCCTGCTGGTGGTCACCGGCGGCGAGGCCCGTGGCGCCGCCGCCGTCCATGTGGTGGGCAAGCGCGAGTTCGCCGGGTACTGGGAATACCTGCTGGACGAGGCGCTGTTCACCTTCCCGCCGATCCGCGCCTTCAATGGGGCTGCCCTCGTCAACGGCGACGGGCGCCTTGTCGGTGTCGGCTCTCTCCTGGTCGGCGAGGCGGTGCAGGGACGCGGCGTGCCTGGCAACATGTTCGTGCCCGTCTCGGCGCTGGAGCCCATCCTGGCCGACCTCCTGGCCTATGGTCGCCGTCAGGAACCGCCGCGGCCGTGGCTGGGCGTGACCCTGCGCGAGGAGACGGGCCGCATCCTGGTTGAGAAGGTTTCGCCGCGCGGACCGGCCGAGACGGCGGGCGTGCGTCCGGGCGACTGGATTGTCGGTGTCGGCGGGCAGGGTGTCGGCGGCCTGGCGGATTTCTACCGCAAGCTTTGGAGCCTCGGTCCGGCTGGGACGGTCGTTCCGCTGGACGTCATGCGGGGCGAGGCGTTGACGCCCGTGCCGGTCACCTCCGGCGATCGCGTGCGCTTCCTCCGGCTCACCCCGACCCTGTGAAGCCGCCTCGCGTCCGCCCCCCTTTCTCCACCGGGCTTGTGGCGTGCCCCGCGGCGTTGCACCCTGTCGCCCACGGCCCGTGCCGGACGGGCCACACGGCGACCAGCAGGACCACTCCGACCATGAACCATCAGGACATCGAGATCCTCGACAAGAAGACCGCCTACAAAGGTTTCCTCACCGTCGACGTCTACCGCCTGCGCCACAGGAAGTTCGACGGCACCTGGACCGATGTGCTGCCGCCGCGCGAGGTCTGCGACCGCGGCCCGGCGGTGGGCGTGCTGCTGTACGATCCCGACCGCGAGGCGGTGGTGATGATCGAGCAGTTCCGGGTCGGCTCCGCCGCCGCCGGCGGGCCGGCCTGGATGACGGAGATCGTCGCGGGCATGGTCGGCGAGGGCGAATCGCCGGAAGAGGTGGCGCGCCGCGAGGCCATGGAGGAGGCGGGCTGCGCCATCGGCGAGATCGCCGAGGTCTGCGACTACTATGTCAGCCCGGGCGCCTTCACCGAGGTGGTCCACGTCTTCTGCGGCAGGGTCGACAGCCGCGGCCTCGCCGCGACCGGCGGGCTGGCCGAGGAGCATGAGGACATCCGCATCCTCGTCATGCCCACCGACGAGGCGATCCGCATGATGGACGAGAACCGCCTGCGCAATTCGGTGTCCATCATCGCCGTCGGCTGGCTCGCCCGCCATCGCGCCTCGCTGCGCGAGCGCTGGCACGCGAAGCGGTGAGGCGGCGGGCGCCGTTTTTCACAATCATCGGCCGTTCAATGCAGCATTTCACAGCGTCGCCTTGAAAGCGCTTCACCCAATCCAGATAGTAACGTCGACATTCCACATTCGACGTCAGGAGTACCTGCCTTGGACATCCGCAACGGCTTCATCGGCGCCATCGGCAATACGCCGCTGATCCGCCTGGAAGGACCCTCGAAGGCGACGGGGTGCGAGATCCTGGGCAAGGCGGAGTTCCTGAACCCCGGCGGATCGGTCAAGGACCGCGCGGCGCTCGCGATCGTCCGCGACGCCGAGTCGCGCGGCCTGCTGCGTCCCGGGGGAACCATCGTGGAGGGAACGGCCGGCAACACCGGCATCGGGCTGGCGCTGGTCGGCAACGCGCTGGGCTACCGCACGGTCATCGTCATGCCCGAAACGCAGAGCCAGGAAAAGAAGGACATGCTGCGCCTGATCGGCGCCGACCTTCGGCTGGTGCCGGCCGTGCCCTATTCCAACCCCGATAACTATGTCCGCTACTCCGGCCGCCTGGCCGAGGAGCTGGCGAAGACCGAGCCGAACGGCGTGGTCTGGGCCAACCAGTTCGACAATGTCGCCAATCGCGAGGGGCATCGCCTCACCACCGGCCCGGAGATCTGGGACCAGACCGGCGGCAGAATCGACGCCTTCACCTGCGCGGTCGGCAGCGGCGGCACCCTCGCCGGCATCGCGATGGCGCTGAAGGAACGCAAGCCGGATGTCCGCATCACGCTGGCCGATCCGATGGGCGCGGCCCTGTTCAGCTACTACACGAAGGGCGAACTGAAGTCGGAAGGCAGTTCGATCACCGAAGGCATCGGCCAGGGCCGCATCACCGCGAACCTGGAAAAGGCCCCCATCGACGACGCCATCCAGATCCCCGACGAGGAGGCGCTGCCGGTCATCTTCGACCTGATCAAGACCCAGGGCCTGGTGCTCGGCGGCTCCAGCGGCATCAACGTCGCGGCGGCGATGCGGGTGGCCCGCGACCTCGGTCCCGGGCATACCGTTGTGACCATCCTGTGCGACGGGGGGCAGCGTTACCAATCGAAGCTCTTCAATCCGGACTTCCTCCGTGAGAAGAATCTTCCTGTGCCAGACTGGCTGGCCTGATTCCGTCCGAGGGGGGACATGGACACGCTATTCCGTGAGGACGCTTACGCCCGCGACTGCATCGCCACCGTCACGGCGGTGGACGAGCGCGGCATCCGGCTCGACCGCACCGTCTTCTATCCGACCGGCGGCGGCCAGCCCGGCGACAGCGGGGCGTTGCGGTTCGACGGGCTCGAAGTCCGCATCAGGGACACCGTGAAGGGCGACGGCGCCGACGACATCATCCACGTGCCGGAGGAGGGGCAGCCCCTTCCCGCCCCCGGCACCGCGGTGGAGGCGGTGATCGATTGGGAGCGCCGCTACCGCCACATGCGCATGCACACCGCCCTGCATCTGCTGTGCGCGGTGGTTCCGGGCTCGGTGACCGGCGGCCAGATCGGCGCCGACAAGAGCCGCCTCGATTTCAATGTCCCGGCCGAGAGCCTCGACAAGGATGCCATCGCCGAGGCGGTCAACCGGCTGATCGCCGCCGACTCCCCGGTCGGCACGCAGTGGATCACCGACGAGGAGATGGCGGCCAAGCCGGAACTGGTGCGGACCATGTCGGTCAAGCCGCCGACCGGCAGCGGCCGCGTCCGCCTGCTGAGCGTCGAGAACGTCGACCTGCAGCCCTGTGGCGGGACCCATGTCGCCCGCACCGGCGAGATCGGCGGCATCGAAGTGACCAAGATCGAGAACAAGGGCAAGCAGAACCGGCGCGTGGTGATCGCGCTGAAGGACTGAACCGCCCGGCACTGACTCCTTCGGAAGGACGCGCATCATGACGGACGCCACTGCCGACCCCATGCCCGATCCATTGCCCGGACCTGTCGTCTCCACCGACTGGCTGGCGCGCAACCTCGGGCGGCCGGGGCTGCGGATCCTCGACTGTTCCTGGCATATGCCCAGCCTGAAGCGCGACATCCGCGCCGATTTCGTCGAACGGCACATCCCCGGTGCCCGCCTCTGCGACGTCGACGAGGTGGCGGCGCCGGACACCCATCCGCTGCCCCACATGGCGCCGGACGAAGCGACCTTCGCCGCGAAGATCGGTGCGCTCGGCATCGGCGACGGCGACACGGTGGTGGCCTATGACAGCGCCGGGCTGGCGACCGCGGCCGCGCGGGTCTGGTGGCTGTTCCGCCTGTTCGGCTTCGACCGGGTGGCGGTTCTGGATGGCGGCTTGCCGAAATGGACGGCCGAGGGTCGGCCGACCGAGGCGGGGGAGGCAGCGCCCGCACGGCCGGCCGCGTTCACCGCCCGCAGGCGGCCGGAGCTGATCCGCAGCGTCGACCAGGTGCTCGCCAACATCGATGGTGGCAGGGACCAGGTGACCGACGCCCGCGCCGCCGCCCGGTTCGAGGGCGCGGTGGCGGAGCCCTGGCCGGGACGGCGAAGCGGCCGCATCCCGGGCAGTTTCAACATCCCGCACACCGACCTGATCGACGCCGACACCAGGACGCTGCTGCCGCCCGACGCCATCGCCGCCAGGGCGCGCGCGGCCGGGCTCGACATGGATCGGCCGGTCGTCGCCTCCTGCGGCAGCGGCATCACGGCATGCGTCATCGCGCTCGGCCTCGCCAGCGCCGGCAAGACCGATGTGGCGATCTACGACGGCTCCTGGGCCGAATGGGGACTCCGCCCCGACCTGCCCATCGAAACCGGGCCGCGCGAAACGGGCCGGCACACCTCCAAGGCGGCAAGCGCATGACCGCCACCCTCGACATTCGCCCCTGCGTGGATGCGGACCGCGACGCCGTGGTGGCGCTGTGGTCCGCCTGCGGGCTGGTGGTGCCCTGGAACGATCCTGCGGCTGACTTCGTCCTTGCCCTGTCGAAGGACAATTCGGCCGTGCTGGCCGGCGTCCTTGACGGACGCGTCGTCGCCAGCGTCATGGTCGGGCAGGATGGCCACCGCGGCTGGATCTATTACCTTGCCGTCGATCCCACCCACCAAGGCCGCGGCTTCGGCCGCCGCATGGTGGCGGAGGCGGAATCCTGGCTCGCCGCCGCCGGCATGCCCAAGGTGCAACTCCTGGTGCGGAACACCAACGAGCGGGTGCTGGCCTTCTACGAACGGCTGGGCTATGCCAAGCCCCCCACGATGCTGATGCAGAAATGGCTGACCAATCCTTCTCCCTGACCCGTCCCGCCCTGCCCGCCTCGACGCGGCGCGGCCACCTGTCGGTGATCGTCACCTATCTGGAGATGGCGGCACCGCCGGCCCACGAACCGCTGCGCCGTCCGCCCGGCAACCTTGAGCTCGTCCGGGCGAACCCGCCGACCTGGTCCTTCTACCGCTATCTCTACGACACGGTGGGCGAGCCCTGGCTGTGGCACGAGCGGCGGCGGATGCCACGCAAGGAACTGGAGCGCTCGATCCTCGACCCGTTGGTCGAGGTCTGGGTGCTGCACGTCGACGGCACGCCGGCGGGCTTCGCCGAACTCGACCGCCGCATGGCGGACACCGATCTGTCCTATTTCGGCCTGATCCCGGACTTCATCGGCCACAAGCTCGGCCCCTGGCTGCTCGATAGCGCCATCCGCAAGGCATGGGAGGGTGGAGCGAAGAGGCTGACCGTCAACACCTGCACCTTCGACCATCCCAAGGCGCTGCCGCTGTACCAGAGCATGGGCTTCACCCCGGTGCGCCACGTCGTCCGCGAGGTGCGCGATCCGCGTATCGACGGCGTGCTGCCGCGGAGCGCGGGTACGCACATCCCGATCGTCGGGTGACGATCGGCGGCGGACGGACGCTCCCGCCCCTTGACCGCCGCCCTACCCCCTCCCCATCTCCCCGGCAGGCGCCGGAACCCGTCGTGGTCCGGTCGCGTTTTCTCAACGACGGCGCAAGCGGCGCCGTGGCGACCGCGAGGTGGGGCCTTGGTTGGCTGGATCATCCGAACGCTGTTTCTGTGCTTCGTCGTCGGCTTGGCGCTGTCGTTCCTGCACATCGACCCGGCAAGCATCCTGACCGATAGCTGGCAGACGGTGCAGAACATCGTGTCGCTGCTGGTCGATGCCGGCAGTTGGGCCCTGCCCTACATCCTGATCGGCGCCGTGGTGGTGGTTCCGCTGTCCGTCATCGCCCTGATCCTGAACTGGAGGCGAAGCGGTCCGCGGTCCTGAATCTCCCCTGCCGACCAGGCTGAAAGAAAAAACCGGAGCCATCCGTGTGGATGCCCCGGTTCAGTGATACAGGGAGGGTTAGAGACGAGAGGAACCCTATACCTCGCTCGTTGTCCCTTCGTTGATCCATATCAAAGGCACGCGAGTTCTTTCCTTCTCCTTCGTCCTTTTCCTTTCAGCACTCACCCCAGGATCTCGGCCATCGCGGCGACCAGCGCCTTGTTCTCCTCTTCCCGGCCGATGGTGATCCGCAGGCAATCCGGCAGCCCGTAATCGGCCACCGGCTTGACCAGGATGCCGCGGTGGGCGAGATGGTCGATCACCGCCTGGATGCCGAGCGACGGATCGGTCGGCACGCGGGCCAGCACGAAGTTGCAGACGCTGGGATAGACGCGCAGTCCCACCCGCTCCAGCTCGCGCGACAGCCAGGGCAGCCACTGGGCATTGTGGGCGTAGGTCGCCTCCTCGTGCCCGGCGTCGGCCAGCGCCGCCGCCGCTGTCAACTGGGCCGGCAGCGAGACGTTGAAGGCGCCGCGGATGGCGTTCACCGCCTCGATCACCGCCGTTGGACCGTAGCCCCATCCCACCCGCAGCCCGGCGAGGCCGTGCATCTTGGAAAAGGTGCGAAGCATCAGCACGTTGTCGGAGTTCTCGACGATCTCCGTACCATCGCTGTAATCGGGCAGCCGGCAATAGTCGGCGTAGGCCGAGTCGAGGACCAGGAGCGTGTGCGCCGGCAGACCGGCCCGCAGGCGCAGCACCGCCTCGGTCGGGATGTAGGTGCCGGTCGGATTGTTCGGGTTGGCGAGGAAGCAGATCTTCGTGCGCTCGCTTGCGCGATCGATCATCGCCTCGACGTCGACGACCATGTCGCGCTCCGCGGCGACCACGGCGGTGGCGCCGCTGGCGCGGATCGCCTTGAGGAAGCCGCGATAGCCGCGCTCGTGGCACAGCACCTCGTCACCGGGACCGGAAAACGCCTGGGCGACCAGATGGATCAGTTCCTCCGACCCCGCCGTGCAGACGACGTGGTCGGCATCGACGGAATGGCGCCGGGCGATGGCATGGCGCAACGGATCCTGACCCCAGTCGGGATAGCAGTGGATCCGTCCGGCCGCCTCGCAGTAGGCGTCGAGCGCCAGCGGGCTGGGGCCGAGCGGGTTGTGGGTGAGCGACAGGTCGATCCATCGGCGGCCGTCACGCGGCGGACGTTGGGGACGGTAAGGTTTGATCTGGCCAACGCTGGGGCGGGGGCTCAGCACGTCCATGACCTCGGTCTCCGTGGTTCTAAACGGTCGAACAGCACGTCACGGGACCGATTGAACCTCAAACCGGTGCGCAACGCCACAGGACATTGCGCCGCGCACCGGAGATGGAGGCGTTTTGTTTCCGAATGACAGACCGGATCGAACCGCTGGTCCCGGGCCGCCGGTCAGTGGTTCAGGATTTGGCTGAGGAAGAGGCGCGTACGCTCCGACTTCGGATTGGAGAAGAATTCTTCGGGCGTGTCCTGCTCGACGATCTCCCCGCGGTCCATGAAGATGACCCGGTCGGCCACCGACTTGGCGAAGCCCATCTCGTGGGTGACGCACAGCATGGTCATGCCGTCCTCGGCGAGGCCGATCATGACGTCCAGCACTTCCTTGACCATCTCCGGATCGAGCGCCGAGGTCGGCTCGTCGAACAGCATGATCTTCGGGTTCATGCACAGCGAGCGGGCGATGGCGACGCGCTGCTGCTGGCCGCCCGAAAGCTGTCCGGGATACTTGTGTGCCTGCTCGGCGATGCGCACCCGCTTCAGGTAGTTCATCGCCATCTCTTCCGCCTCGGCCTTCGGCTTCTTCCGGACCCAGATCGGGGCGAGCGTGCAGTTCTCAAGCACCGTCAGGTGCGGGAACAGGTTGAAGTGCTGGAACACCATGCCGACCTCGCGCCGGACAAGCTCGATGTTCTTCAGGTTGTTGGTCAGCTCGATCCCGTCGATGACGATCGTGCCCTTCTGATGCTCCTCCAGCCGGTTGAGGCAGCGGATCATCGTCGACTTGCCGGACCCCGACGGGCCGCAGACGACGATGCGCTCGCCCTTCTGGACGGTGAGGTTCACGTTCTTCAGGACGTGGAATTCGCCATACCACTTGTTCACGCCCGTGCAGCGGATGATCTCCTCGCCGCCGGGAAAGTGCCGGGTCTGGTTGGGGGCCTGGGAAACGGCCTGGGACATGGATGGTACTCCCTCGGACGGCGTGGCTAGCGGCGGTGGCCGCGGTTCAGATCGCGTTCAAGCTTCTGGCTGTACTTCGACATGCTGAAGCAGAAGATCCAGTAGATCACGCCGATGAACAGATAGGCCTCTCGATAGAAACCGCGCCAGGACGGATCGGACAGCGCAGCCTTGGCGGTGCCGAGCAGGTCGTAGAGGCCGATGATGATGACCAGCGAGGTATCCTTGAAGAAGCTGATGAAGGTATTCACCAGCGGCGGGATCGAGATGGCCAGCGCCTGCGGCAGGATGATCTTGCGCATCTTCTGCCAGTAGGTCAGGCCCAGCCCGTCGGCCGCCTCGTACTGGCCCTTCGGGATCGCCTGCAGGCCGCCGCGGATGGCTTCGGCCATGTAGGCGGCGGCGAACATGATGAAGGCGATCTGCGCGCGCAGCAGCTTGTCGATCGACACGCCGTTGGGCAGGAACAGCGGCAGCATGACCGAGGCCATGAACAGCAGGCTGATCAGCGGCACGCCGCGGATCAGTTCGATGTAGGTGACGCACAGCACCTTCACCGCCGGCATGTTCGACCGCCGCCCGAGCGCCAGCAGGATCGCCGCCGGGAAGGCGACCGCCAGCCCGATCACCGACAGGATGATGGTCAGCGGCAGGCCGCCCCACAGCGTGTTCTCGACGTAGGTCAGGCCGAAGACGCCGCCCCACATCAGGATCGCCACCACCGCCAGACCGGCCGCCCAGACCAGCCCGAACCAGGGCTTCCAAAGCCGGCGATCGCAGCTCGCCACCAGGAGCGCGATGAAGACCGCGATGGTGGCGAGCGGACGCCACTGCTCCTCCCAGGGGAAGGTGCCGAACAGGATGAAGCGCAGCTTCTCGCCGATGAAGCCCCAGCAGGCGCCGCCGGCACCCTGGCGGCAGGCGGTGGAGTCGGCGCCGAACCCGTGCGCCTTGACGACCAGCCAGTTGAACAGGGGCGGGATCGCCGTCGCCAGGAGCGCCAGCACCAGAACGGTCAGGACGGCGTTGTACCAGGTGTTGAACAGGTTGTTCCGCAGCCACGCCAGCGGGCCGACGGTGTTGGACGGCGGACGTTCGTCCGGCAGTCCGACGCTTCGCACGTTGTCGGTCATGGCCGTTACCGCTCCACCAGCGCGATGCGCTTGTTGTACCAGTTCATGAAGATCGAGATGCTGAGGCTGATGACCAGGTAGGTGCCCATGATCATCGTCACGCCCTCGATCGCCTGGCCGGTCTGGTTCAGGGTGGTGTTGGCGATCGACACCAGGTCGGGGTAGCCGATGGCCAGCGCCAGCGAGCTGTTCTTCATCAGGTTCAGGTATTGGCTGGTCAGCGGCGGCACGATGACCCGCAGCGCCTGCGGCAGGATCACCAGCCGCAGGGTCGGGCCGCCCGGCAGCCCGAGCGCGCGGGCCGCCTCGGTCTGTCCCCAGTTGACCGCCTTGATGCCGCTGCGCACCACCTCGGCGATGAAGGCGGCGGTATAGACCGTCAGTCCGGTCAGGATGGCGAAGAATTCCGGCGAGATGGCCGCACCGCCGGTGAAGTTGAATCCGGCCAGCTTCGGCACGTCCATCGCCAGCGGGGCGCCGCCGGCGAGCCAGGTCAGGATCGGCAGGCCGATGATCAGGCCGAGGCCCGCCCAGCCCGCCGGGAAAGGTTGCCCGGTGCGCGCCTGCCGCGCCCGCGCCCAGCGCGACACGCCCCAGGCGGCGGCGATGCCGACCACCAGCGCGATGCCCATGGTGGTCCAGACCGGATCGGGGGCAGGCACCGGCACGCGAAGGCCGCGCTGCGACAGGAACACGCCCGGCAGCGGGTTCAGCGCCTGGCGCACCGGCGGCATGCTGTCCGACACCAGCGCGTACCAGAAGAAGAGCTGCAGCAGCGGCGGGATGTTGCGGATGATCTCGACGTAGGTCGAGGCCAGCTTGGCGATCAGCCAGTTGCTGGACAGGCGCGCGACGCCGACGACCGTGCCGATGATGGTGGCCAGAATGATGCCGATGACCGACACCTTCAGCGTGTTCAGCACGCCGACCAGGAAGGCCCGGCCATAGGTGTCCCTCGGCGAATAGTCGATCAGCGATTCGCCGATCCCGAAGGAGGCCTCACGCCCGAGGAAATCATAACCGGTCGCGATCGACCGCCGTGCGAGGTTGTCGAGCGTGTTGTGGATCAGGAACCAGCCGACCGCGATGACCGCGCCGACCACCAGGATCTGGTAGACGATGCTGCGGAACGTCGGGTCGCTGAGGGAAAACGATACGCCACCCGGCGGCGGAGCGCCTTGGGTGGTCCGGGTCTGGGTCGCCACGGACTACTCTCCCCCAACCGTCGCGCTCCTGAACGGTGCCCACGCGCCCCGGACGTTCTTCCGGGCAATTTCCCACACCGTCGGGATGCGACATGTGTCGAATGCGGCATGTCACGCGGACGCTTCGACGGCGTCCTGCACGGCCACTCTCGTCGTCGAAGGGCCGGGCGGCACCGAAGGGGCGCCGGCCGGCCCTTGCACGGCTGCTTACCGGAACGGCTCGGCGTACATCAGGCCGCCCTTCGTCCACAAGGCGTTCAGTCCGCGCTCCAGCTTCAGCGGGGTGCCCGGACCGACGTTGCGGTCGAAGATCTCGCCGTAGTTGCCGATCTTCTTCACGACGTTGTAGGCCCACTTCTCATCCAGCCCGAGCGCCTTTCCCATGCCCGGCGAGGTGCCGAGGAAGCGCTGGATGTCCGGGTTCTGCGAGTTGCCGAACTCGTCGATGTTCTTGGAGTTGATGCCGAACTCCTCGGCCTGGATGGTCGCGTAGACCGTCCACTTGACGATGTCGAACCACTGGTCGTCGCCATGGCGCACCGCCGGGGCCAGCGGCTCCTTGGAAATGACCTCCGGCAGGATGACGTGGTCGTCCGGAACCGGCGCGACGCCCGCGCGGGTGCCGGCGAGACCCGACATGTCCGTGGTCAGCACGTCGCAGCGGCCGGCGAAGTAGGCGGCGTTCACCTCGTCGTTCGACTCGATGACGACCGGGTTGTAGCTCATGTTGTTGGAGCGGAAATAGTCGGCGAGGTTCAGTTCGGTCGTGGTGCCGGACTGCACGCAGACGGTGGCGCCGTTCAGCTCCTTGGCGCTCTTCACGCCCAGCTTCTTCGTCACCATGAAGCCCTGACCGTCATAATAGGTGACGGGGGCGAAGTTGAGGCCGACCGAGGTGTCGCGGGTCAGCGTGGCGGTGGTGTTGCGCGACAGCAGGTCGACCTCGCCCGACTGGATGGCGGGGAAGCGCTGCTGCGCCGACAGCGGCGTGAACTTGACCTTGTTCGGATCGTTGAAGATCGCGACGGCGACGGCACGGCAGTAATCGACATCCAGGCCGGTCCAGTTGCCGGCGCTGTCCGGGTTGCCAAAGCCCGGCAGGCCGGCATTGACACCGCACTGCACGAAGCCGCGCTGCTTGACCGTATCAAGCGTGGCGGCCCCGGCGGCGACGCTGGCAGTAACGACCACGGCCGCCGCGGCGGTGGCCAGGAATCCCGTTTTCATTTTTATACTCCACCCTGTTCTTGCGTTCTTCGCATTGGAGCGGTCTGACGACGCGCCGCTCGCGCCGGCCGACCAACCCTGTGGGGATCGCGACGCAGCCATGCGCGTGTAACAAGAGTGCATCAACTTGATCCGGCTTGTCGAATCCTCTGTGCGTTGATGGCGTTGGCAAATTACCGCGAGCACCGTCCGGGGCGGTCGTGCAAACGGCGATGGCAGCCGGGCTTGCGGGATGCCACAATAGCCGGCTCCGCCGCGGGGGTCCTCGACAGGGCCGGCGCGGCCGCAGTTGCCGCTCCAGCGAAACGGACAGTCGATGAAGGACGTCACACAGGATACGGTTCTCGTGCATGCCGGCCGCGATCCGCGGAACAACCACGGCATCGTCAATCCGCCGGTCTATCACTGCTCGACCGTGCTGTTCCCGACGCTGGACGCGTTGGAGGAAAGCGACCGCAACACGCTGGAGGGCGTGCATTACGGCCGCATGGGCACTCCCACCACCTTCGCCTTCGAGGAGGCGGCCGCAGCGCTGGAAGGCGGCTACCGGGCGGTGAACACCGGTTCGGGCTTGGCGGCCATCGCCATCGCCCTGTCCGCCTTCACCAAGGCTGGCGACCATGTGCTGATCACCGACAGCGCCTATGGCCCGACCCGCCGCTTCGCCAGGGAAACCCTCGCGCCCTATGGGGTGGAGGTGGAGTTCTACGATCCCTGCGTCGGCGCCGGCATCGCGTCGCTGCTCCGCCCGAACACCAGCGTGGTGTTCCTCGAGTCTCCCGGCTCCCTGACCTTCGAGGTCCAGGATACCGCCGCCATCTCCGCCGCCGCGAGGAAGGCGGGCGCCGTCGTGCTGATGGACAACACCTGGGCGACGCCGCTGTTCTTCCGCCCCTTCGATCACGGTGTCGACGTCTCCATCCATGCCGCCACCAAATACATGGTGGGTCATGCCGATGCGATGCTGGGCGTCGTCACCTGCCGCAACGAGGAGACGTGGACGGCGGTGAAGAAGACCGCGACCCGTTTCGGCGCCTGTGCCGGGCCGGACGACCTGTATCTCGGCCTGCGTGGCCTGCGGACGCTGTCGGTCCGGCTGCGGCAGCATCAGGAGAGCGCGCTGGCCCTGGCTGACTGGCTGGGCGCGCGGCCGGAGGTCCGTCGCGTGCTGCATCCCGCCCGCCCCGATTTCCCCGGACACGCGCTGTGGAAGCGCGACTTCACCGGGTCGAGCGGCCTGTTCTCCATCATCATCGACCAGGTGCCGCGGCAGGCGTTGGCGGCGATGCTGGACGGAATGGAGCTGTTCGGCATGGGCTATTCCTGGGGCGGTTTCGAAAGCCTGATCCTGCCGACGCGGCCGGCCGCCGTGCGGTCCGCCACCCGCTGGACGGAACCCGGGCAGGTGCTGCGCCTGCATGCCGGGCTGGAAAGCCCGGATGATCTCATCCGCGATCTCGATGCCGGCTTCCGCCGGATGGCTGCCGCCCTTTGACGAGGCCCCACGGCTTCGAGAGACATTCCATGCCCCAATCACCAAAGATCGATTCCAAAGACCCGAAGCCCACCGGAGGTGGACCGGGGACCCCTGCCCCGGCTGTCGACGCGTCACCCTACGCCGAAGCGCTGGCGGCGATCCGCTTCAACGCCGACGGATTGGTTCCGGCGATCGCGCAGGCCGACGGCACCGGCGAGATCCTGATGATGGCCTGGATGAACCGTGAGGCCGCTCTCGAAACGCTGGCCACCGGCCGCGTCTGCTACTGGTCGCGTTCCCGCGGCGGATTGTGGCGCAAGGGCGAGACCTCCGGCCAGGTGCAGCGGCTGAAGGATTTCCGCATCGACTGCGACGGCGATACCCTGCTGCTGGTGGTCGAGCAGGATGGCGTCGCCTGCCACACCGGTCGCAGAAGCTGCTTCTATCGTGCTTGGCGCGACGGTCGCCTGGAGGTCATCCAGGAGATCGAAACCGACCCGGCAATCCTCTATGGCGGGCACGCCGGCCACAGCCACGATTGACAGGCTCCCCGAAGAACGGAGCGGAAGATGAGGATGAGCGCAGCCTCGGCCGATTGTTGATCCACATCAACGCGCCCCTCCATCGAAGGGAATAGACAGTCGCTTGTCTCTAACCCTCCCTGTATACGACTGTGCCGGGCGTTCCTCGAACGCCCGGTAATTTTTTGTGCGCATTCGGCGTGATGCGGCCAAGGCGCCCGGTGGACACCCGGCTTCTTTCGACCGATCCGCTACGGCCTGAGCGCCCTCCCCGCGGTCTACCGTGGCATTCCGGCCACACGGCCTTCGACCGACCCTCTCTTTCCCCTTCGTACAGTTCAACCTGCACGGTCAGGGGAGAAAACACCAAGATTGTCACAAAATCTTTCCCACTTCAGTCACAAATGCTTCGAAAACGGAAACAGATCGGGACGACTATTTGATCAATATATGAATATCTGTGTCATTTCCTCAAATCTCGTTTGTATTGCTCCTTTATCTCTTTTCGGAGGGCCGCCACCCATGGTTAACATCTGGTTAATCGTTAACGAGCGGTTAACGTACTGACGGAGAGACGCCATGCGCCAGTTTTGGGGGACTGCCAAGAACGACATCATCAGCGGCACCGCCTATGAGGACCGCCTGGACGGTCTCGATGGCGATGACCGCATCGACGGCGCCGGCGGTAATGACGTGCTTTATGGAGAGCGCGGGAACGACAGTCTGATCGGCGGCCTCGGCAATGACCAGCTACACGGCGGCGATGGCAACGATTGGCTCGGCGACCCGTACGGCAACGACGCCGGCGATGACAAGATGTGGGGCGACGCCGGCAACGACCAGCTCTTCGGCGGGGCCGGCAACGACTGGCTCGACGGCGGCACCGGCGACGATATCCTGAAGGGCATGCGCGGCAACGATACGATGATCGGCGGCGCCGGCAACGACATCCTGTACGACACCTACCGCGACGACGGCGCTGACCTCTTCCAGCCGGGGACCGGCAACGACACCATGGTCAGCTACTACGACGGTCAGGTGGACAGGTTCCTGATGGAACAGGCGACCGGCGGTTTCGGGCAGGACCAGATCAACTACTTCGAGAAGGGAATCGACCAGATCGAGTTCCACGGATACACGGCCTCGCAGATGGCCATGACCACCAACGGCGCGTCGACCATCTTCTCGTTCAATGACGGCTCGTCGCTGACGGTGGACCAGATCGGTCTGACGGCGGGGCACGACTACCTGTTCACCTGACCCATCCGGAGGGGGAGGAAGCGGCGGACGATGGGATCACCCCATCGGCGCGACGGACCCGGAGCCGTGGTTGCGCTGTTGACGCCGCAGTCACCCGTGCGTCGTCAGAGAGAAGGCAAACACCCTATGCACAATCGCCGCTCCCTCCTCCCGCCATTCCTCACCGTTCTTTCGGCAGGCGCGCTCCTGGCGCTCGGCGGCTGCGCGCACACCGAGATGGGCGGCGTCCCATCGGCGGAGGTGGCGGACAAGCCGCCGATCGAACTGGTCGGGCTGACCGTACAGCCGCCCGACGGCTCGCGCATTCTCGGCAACGTCAGCGATCTCGTGATCGGTCCGACCAACCGGGTGGAGCAGGCGATCGTCACCGTCGGCGCCCCGCGTTTCCCGACCGAGCATAAGGTGACGATCAACACCGCAGACCTGCGCTATGCCCGCAATCGCCAGGCCGTGATCCTGGTCGGCATGACGCCGGAACAGTTTGCCGCCTTGCCCGCCGTCGAAGGCAACGACCGCATGATGTCGATGGGCGGCGGTGCCCCGGCATCCGTCGGCACCGCTCCGACGAACTGGTATGGCGCAACCCAGCGGCGCTGACGGCGGATATCCGGGGATACCATCGTTAGCGTCTGGTCCTTTCAACCGGTATCGCTTGAAACGTGACTCACACGGCAGACTCTGAAATGCGGAAAGGGGCCGGTTCAACCGGCCCCTTTCCTTTTGCTCCGGCACTTCGTGCCGCCCACCGCACCCGCCCCTGCCCGGAAATCCCGGGCAGGAAGCGACTGCCCGGGGTTACTTGCCCTGGAGCTGCTTCATGATGTCGTCGGCCGGGTTCTCCTCCGGCTGGCTGGGGGTGCCGAAGGGCGGCGGCGCCTCCTGGTTGTCGAAGGCCGGGATCTCGATCTTGACATCGTTCAGGTTGATCGACGGCCCCTTGTCGCGGCCGGCATCGACAAGCTGCGGGAAGGCGATGACAAGGGCGACCATGATGATCTGGATGCAGACGAACGGCACGGCACCCCAGTAGATCTGGCCGGTGGTGATCTTGCCGATCGTCTTGCCGGTGATCTTGTCGATGTAGTCGGTCTTCGGCGCCACCGACCGCAGGAAGAACAGCGCGAAGCCGAAAGGCGGGTGCATGAAGCTCGTCTGCATGTTGACGCCCAGCAGCACGCCGAACCAGATCAGGTCGATGCCCAGCTTGTCGGCGACCGGTCCCAGCAGCGGCACGATGATGAAGGCCAGCTCGAAGAAGTCGAGGAAGAAGGCCAGCACGAAGACCAGGATGTTGCAGACGATCAGGAAGCCCAGCTCGCCGCCCGGCAGGCCGATCAGCAGATGCTCGACCCACAGGTCGCCGTTCACCGCGCGGAACACCAGGCCGAACACTGTCGAGCCGATCAGGATGAACACCACGAAGGACGAGAGCTTTGCGGTCGAGTCCATCGCCTGCCGCATCAGCGACCAACTGAGCTGGCGCTTGGCCAGCGCCAGCAGCAGCGCCCCGGCCGCCCCCATGGCGCCGCCCTCGGTCGGGGTGGCGATGCCGATGAAGATGGTGCCCAGCACCAGGAAGATCAGCACCAGCGGCGGCACCAGCGAGGTGAAGACCCGCAGCAGCAGCTTGAAGCCGCGCAGCGTGCGGGCCTCCGGCGGCAGGGCCGGAACCGCCGAGGGGCGGACGATGCTGGTCACCAGGATGTAGCCGGCATAGAGCGCGGTCAGCACGAGGCCGGGGATCAGGGCGCCGGCATACATGTCGCCGACCGAGCGGCCGAGCTGGTCGGCCAGGACGATCAGGACCAGCGA